>NZ_CP072648.1:107500-1383270 GCF_018304825.1 Chloracidobacterium validum | reverse complement strand
TTTTTCACCGAGTTGCGGGAGCAGATTGCGCAGCAAGGTGGTTTTCCCAGAGCCGAGAAAGCCGCCGATCACATCTACGGTTGGCTTGATGTCAGGCGGTTTGCGCGACAGCAACCCCCAGGCCCAGACGCCAACCGGCTGGGGCAGGATGAGCCACCAGTGTTCCAGAATGGCCAGCGCCATCAGGACGCAGGCCAGGCCGTTGGCCGTGGCCGTAAAGGCATCTGCGGCGTACAGGGCGCGGTAAAACAGCCAGTGCGCGCAGGCCGTAGAAATCGTGACCGAAAATGGAAAAAACCAGTTGATCGGACGCTTGGCGAAAAACTGGGTCATCCGGCGCAGGTGCTCCGGCAGGTATTCCTCATTGAGGTTGCGAACGCCAAAAAACACGTTGAGCTTGGCAGATTGGTGCATCCACCAGTGGATGGTGAACGTCCACAGCGCCACCTGGTTTTCACCTGGCGTGGCCAGCCAGACGAGCGCAAACCCAACGAAAATTGAAAGTTCGTGAAACAGGTTGGCCTTGACGCCATGAACAAAATGTCGCCAACCACGACAGTGCGGGGGGCAGGGTGGCACATCCAGCCCGACGACATAGCCCGTGTAATAGCTCGTCTCAAACCATCCCCAGGCGACGATGCCGGCCAAAAAACCAAGCACCGCTCCCAGGGGCGTCACCAAGTGGCTAATCGTGGGCATCAGCGCGAGCGCGCCGGTCGCCAGCAGCGAAGAAGCCATCATCACCCGGCGTCGCCAGCTTGGACGGCCACAGGCGAAAATAATTGCCACCGTCGCCGCCCACCACACGACGACGGCAAACACAGGCAATCCAAGCCAGAGCAACCAGGGGCTTTGCAAACTTGTACCGAGCATGGGCACGACGGGGGCGCAAGAGGTAGGCGGCGCGTGCAGCGTCCGCGCCTGCCATCAACCTACTTCGTGCTAGGCACAGGCCGCAATCAAATCCACTGGGGCGCTGATGGGTGGGGCTACGGGTGTGGTGTCTGGGCGATCCAGGCCGCGATGACGTGGGCCAGTTCCTCGCCTTTGTCTTCCTGTAAAAAATGCCCGGCCCCCAAAATCGTTACATGGGGCTGTCCATGCGCACCGGGGATAAGTTTTTGGAATACCTGTTCGCCGCCCTTCGTGACCGGGTCGCTGTCACTGAAGGCAGTGAGAAACGGCTTCTTCCACTGCTGAAGGGCTTGCCAGGCTTGCCGATTGGCCGGCGCTTCGGGATCGTCGGGCGTCGTCGGGACGAGCATGGGAAAGGCGCGTGCGCCGGCCAGGTAGCGTTCGTCGGGAAAAGGCGCATCGTAGGCGGCAATGACCTCTGGTGACAGGTCGGTTGCGCAGGCGCCTTTGACGATGCCACCGGCGTGGAAGACAGGTGTCGTTTGCGAGTACGCCCGCCACCGGAAGAAGGCTTCCGGCAGCGGGTGGTCGCCCGTCGGCAACCCCGTATTGCCCACCACGATGCGCGCGAAGCGTGGCTCAAGCGCCACGGCGACCCGCAGCCCGATCAGTCCGCCCCAGTCCTGCCCAAAGAGCGTGATGCGCTGGAGACCGAGCTGCTCGACCAACCGCGTCATCTGGGTGACGTGAAAGCGATAGCTGTAGTCCTCACGGCGGGGCAGTTTGTCAGAGCGCCCAAAGCCGATGAGGTCTGGCGCAATGACGCGGTGGCCGGCCGCAACCAGAATCGGAATCATCTTGCGGTACAAAAAGCACCACGATGGCTCTCCGTGAAGCAGCAAAACGGTTTCTGCCGCGTCGCGTGGACCCTCATCCACGTAATGCATGCGCAAGCCATTCACTTCGATGTAATGCGGAGCGAAGGGGAAGTCGGGGAGGTTGGCAAAGCATTCGTCCGGCGCGCGTAGGGCGGCTATGTCGGTCATGGTGTGCATCTCCAAATCGTCATTTTGGCATCGTCGTTGGACAGTTACCCCTTCCCCAGCCTGCCGATGGGCTAGAGCCGTCACGGGATGTCCGGTTGGCTTCCGAAGCTAGGTACGGGCTGCCATGTACGTAATGTGGCCTGACTTTGGCAAGTCTGCCTTGACGGTCGTTCAAGGAAGCGCCTATCGTAACGACCGATTCAAACAGTCGTTTGAATTTCGTATGCTTTCTCACGAAGCAGGTGTCAGCCATGTGGCGCATTGGTTTGAAGATGTTGATGGGCGACCGCGCCAAGTATTTCACGCTGGTTGGCGGGGTCTCGGTGGTCGTGTTTTTGTTCATTCAGCAGGGCTCGGTCTTCTGTGGTTTGATCGGGCGCACGGCCAAGCCGGTCGAAGCCATTGGCGCGCCCATTTGGGTGGTTGACCGCAACTTGCAGGTGGTGGACGAGTTCAAGGGGTTGCTCGACACGGACTTGCTGCGCGTGCGCAGCGTCGAAGGGGTCAAATGGGCCGTGCCCCTGTTCATTCGGCAGGCGCAGGTGCGGCTGCCAAATGGCAAGTTCCAGGCTGTCCGGTTGGTGGGCATTGACAGCGCGACACTGGTTGGGCGGCCGCCACGTTTGCTCGAAGGCCGGATCGAAGACCTCAACGCGCCGGATGCGGTGATTGTCGGGCGGGCGGAAATGGAGCGCCTCGGCAGTCCGAAGATCGGCGACACCTTCGAGATCAACGACCGCCGGGCGCGGGTGGTGGGGATCGCCGACGTGCCGCGCGACTTTCTGTCCAACCCGTATCTCTACACGACGTTCGAGCGAGCGGTGCAGTACGTCCCCCGCGAGCGCAAGCTGATGAACTACATCCTCGCCGCGCCCAAGGATGGCTACCCAGTCGAGCAAGTTCTGGAGGGCATTCGTCAAACAACCGGACTCGCCGCCTATGACGAAGACGGCATGCGGTGGCTGACCATGAACTACTACATGCGCAACACCGGGATTCCGGTCAACATTGGCATCTCACTGGTGCTGGTCTTTTTGGTTGGGATGGCCGTCATCGGGCAGACCTTCTATGCCTTCGCGCTTCAGAATGAAAAGTACTTTGGCGCGCTCAAAGCGATGGGGGCGGGGAGTTGGACGCTGGTGGGCATGATTGTGCTCCAGAGTGTGATTGTGGGGTTGATCGGCTACGGCATTGGCGTGGGCGGCGGCTGTCTGGTCGGGTACTGGGGCGGGCAAGGCAAGGGCAAGCTGGCTTTTTACACGCCCTATCAACTGCTCATCATTGCCTTTGTCTCCACCATGCTGATTTGCGTTCTATCGAGCCTCCTCAGCATCCAGCGGGTGTTGCGCTTGGAACCCGCAGTCGTGTTTCGGGGGTGAGTCATCATGGTACAGGCTTCGGCTGGCGTTGCCCCATCGGTTGCTGCGGTCGCCTCGGCCGCATCACTTCAACATGTCAACAAGAGCTTTGGGGTGGGGAACACCTACTTGCCGGTGCTCAAGGATATCAACCTTGAAATTCGCCGGGGTGAGCTGCTGTTGTTGGTCGGCCCGTCAGGTTGCGGGAAAACGACGCTGCTATCGGTTCTGGCCGGCATTCTCGACGTGGATAACGGGGTCGTGGATGTCTTTGGCACGCGCGTTGACCAGCTTTCTCAGTCTAGGAAAACCATCTTTCGGCAGCAGACCATTGGCTTCATCTTTCAGCAGTTCAATTTGATTCCGACGCTGACGGCGACCGAAAACGTCGCGGTGCCACTGGTCATTCAGCGCCGGCCCTACGCCGAGGCTATCGAGCGAGCGAAGCACTACCTGGAACTGGTTGGCTTGGGCGACCGGTTGGACCATTTCCCAACACAGCTTTCAGGTGGACAGCAGCAGCGGGTCGCCATTGCGCGGGCGCTGGTTGCCGAGCCGCGCCTGGTGGTGTGCGATGAGCCAACGGCGGCGCTCGATGGCGCGACCGGACACATGGTCATGGAGATGTTTCGCAAGGTAGCCCTGAGCGCCGAGCGCGCCATTGTCGTCGTCACCCACGACAATCGAATCTTTTCCTATGGCGACCGGATCGCCGAAATGCTGGATGGGCGCATCGTGGACATCCATGACAACCCTGACCACGTCAAGTGAGGTTTCGCGTGATTAAGAAAACGCTGTCTATTGTCTTGCCGCTTGTGGGCTTGGGTTTTGCCATCTGGTGGGTGATTGTGACGGCGCGGCAGCCGATGGCTGCCCCACCTGTATCGCCGCCGGCCGAGAGCCAGTTTGACCGCCGCATTGCCGGTGCGGGTCTCATCGAGGCCGCGACGCGCAATATCAACGTCGCGCCGCCGTTGCCCGGACTCGTGACGGCTGTTTTCGTCCGGGAAAACGATGTTGTCCGGGCTGGCGACCGGCTGTACCAGATTGACGACCGGGAGCAGCGAGCACGACTGGTCAGCGCCGAGGCCAACATCGTTCGGGCTGAGGCGGCGGTGTCCACGGCAAAAGCCGATATTGCCAATGGTCAGGAAGCGATTCGGTCGGCGCAGGCGAATCTCAAAAGCGCCCGTGCCAATGTGATGGCGCTGGAAGCCCAACTGGCCGACGCCGAGCAAATCGTCGCCCGCAATGAAAAGTTATATGCCGCCGGTGACGTTGCCGAGCGGGTATTGATTTCCAGCCGCGCGGCGCGGGATGCTGCGCAGGCGCGAGTCGCCCAAGCCCAAGCCCAAGTGACCCAGGCGCAAGCTCAAGTCACGCAGGCAGAAGCCCAGGTGCGGAGCGCCGAAGCCCGCTTGCAGGAGGCCGAAGCGCAGGTTGGCGTGTTGCGCGCCCAGCGGGCCGAGTTGGCCGTGAACCTGTCACGCCTGACCGTGACGGCGCCGCAGGCCGGCAAAGTTCTTCAGGTCAACGTGCGCGTAGGCGAGACCCTGCCAATGACCCCGACGACGCCGCCGATCCTGCTCGGTGACACGGAGTATTTGCAACTGCGTGTGGATGTTGATGAAATCAACGCGCCCCGCATCAAGCCAAACCTCAGGGCAACAGCGAGCCTCAAGGGTGATGCCACCAAGACCGTGGATTTAGAGTTCGTGCGGATTGATCCGTACATTCTGCCCAAGCGCAGCCTGACCGGCGACAATGCCGAGCGTGTGGATGTGCGCGTCCTGCAAGTCATCTACCGGTTCAAGCCGCCGGCCTTTCCGGTGTATGTCGGGCAGCAAATGGATGTCTTTATTGACGCCGAGTGATGTTCGGCAGCGCGTCAATGGGGAATGCTCGACCAATCCGAGCATCAATGAGCCTTGGGTTTTGACCGGCCCCTAGGCCGTAGTCGGCGTGGTGGAGGACGGCGCAACTTCGGGGCTGTTTTCCACTGCCCCCGCACAGTAGTCAAGATAATATCCCAACAAGGAAAACCACGTCGGTCAATCGCCTGGGAAGCTAACAACGCTTATCAAGTGGCTTGGCGAGCCGGCTGGTAAGGAGGGGCAGGCACAGCATCGTCAGATGGTGGTCGGCTTTCGAGCCTCACCAAGTTTTGGCCCTCAGCGAAGCGTTTACGAGGTAGGGTGACGATGAGGTTTTTACGGAGCATTCGCCCAAAAGTCGTTGATTGTGGTCGCCTGGCTGCGCCCTACGTCATTGGGAGCCTGGGGGTTGGCTTGCTAACGGCGGCGGGTTTCTACTGGCAGATCCACTCGACGACGGTCGCGCTGCTGTATCTCATCGGGATTGTCCTGGTGGCGCTCAACGCCGGACTGGCTCCATCCATCTACGTGGCTTTGCTGTCCTACCTCTGCCTGGATTCGTTTTTTACAGCGCCGCTTTTTCGTCCGGCGATGAACCAGCCGTTGGATTTCGTCGCGCCGGTTGCTTTTCTGACGACGGCCTACACGATCAACCGACTGATCAACCGCAATCGTCAATCGTTTCTGGAAATCCAGATGTTGCGCGATGAGCTGCGGCTGGTGATGGATACCATCCCCGGCTTGGTCTGGAGCGGGTCGCCGAATGGTTCGGTGGAGTTGCTCAATCAGCGGTGGGCCGAGTTCATTGGTGAGCCGCTCAACCGTGGGCAGGACTGGGAAACCCTCCTGCCCGTGCATCCGGCGGACGCCGAACACTTCACCAGGGCCTGGCATCAGGCGCGTCAAAGCCAGGAACCGCTCGATGTCGAGGTGCGCGTCCGGCATGCCTCGGGTGTCTATCGCCGCTTATGGTTGCAGGTCGTCCCGCGCTGTGATGCGGAAGGGCGGGTCGTCACTTGGTACGGTCTGGGAACCGACATCGAAGATTGGCGCCAAGCCGAGGAGGCGTCGGAACGGTTGCGGTCGGCGTTGGCGCATGTTGCCCGGCTGACGACGCTGGGTGAGTTGACGGCTTCCATTGCCCATGAGATCAACCAGCCGCTGGCCGCTATTGTCAACAACGGCAGCGCCTGCCTGCGTTGGCTGGCGGCTGAACCGCCGAATCTGGCCGAAGCGCGGACGACGGTAGCAGCGGTCATCCGCGACGGGAATCAAGCGGCCGACATCATCGCCCGAATTCGCGCACTGGCGCGTAAGACCCCAGCCGAAAAGTGCTGGTTTGACCTGCGACCGGCCATGCAGGAAGTCGTCCTCTTGTTGCGCCCGGAAGTCGCCGCAAAGGGGGCGACGCTCCAGATGGAGGTTGCCGAGGCGATGCCACCGGTGCTGGGAGACCGCGTCCAGTGTCAACAAGTCGTGCTCAATTTGGTGATGAATGCCCTGGAAGCGCTCCCCCCGACTGCCAATGGCCCGCGCGAGATTCGAATTCGCGCGCGGCCGGATGAAGCTGACCAAGTGGTGGTCGCAGTGTCTGACACGGGCGTTGGTCTCGACGGCGTCAACCCGGATGGCCATCTTTGAGGCGTTTTACACGACCAAGCCCCACGGGCTGGGGCTTGGCCTCGCGATTTGTCGCTCGATTGTTGAAGATCACGGCGGACGCCTGTGGGTCATTCCAAACGACGGCCCTGGCGTGACCTTTCAGTTTACCCTTGCGGCGCGTGCCTGAGATGCCTGCTCCAGATGCCGTTGTGTACGTCGTGGATGACGATGAATCCGTCCGCCAATCGCTGGGAAACCTGCTGCGTTCGGCCGGGCTGGCTGTTGAGCTGTTTCCTTCGGCCGCCGCTTTTCTAGCGAAGTGGCGGAGGGACAGTCCCGGTTGTCTGGTACTGGACGTGCGTTTGCCGGGGACGAGCGGCCTCGACCTTCAAACCCAACTGACGGCTGCCAGGATCAGCCTTCCGATTATTTTCATCACCGGCCACGGTGATATTCAGATGTCCGTTCGGGCGATGAAGGCTGGAGCCATCGAATTTTTGACGAAACCGTTTCGGGATGAAGACCTGCTTGCCGCTATCGAGCAAGCGCTCGCGCGTGACCGGGAAGCCCACCGCCAACGCGCCGAGTTGGCAGCCTGGCAGGCCCGCTATGCGTCGCTGACTGCGCGTGAGCGGGAAGTCATGGCGCTGGTGGTCGCCGGGCGGCTCAATAAGCAAATCGCCGCCGAGCTTGGAACAAGTGAAATTACGGTCAAGGTTCACCGCGGGCAGGTTATGCGCAAAATGCAAGTTGATTCGCTCCCGGAATTAGTGCGATTGGCAGAGCGTTTGGGCATTGGTGGTGATCCCTCCGGTGCCCAGACACGACTGCCCGAAGAAGGCACGCCGTACCGCTAGCCCTGAGCCACGACCTCCCCGCCGTGGCTACAATCTGACGCGCCCCACGCCTGAGTTGGTATCAAAATAAACTTATACCAACGTATAATAGACACACTCCTAACTAAGCTTTTATAACTGCTTTTCTTTCAAAGTTCCTAGGCGTAAGTGAAAGGGGAACACCAACGCTACGTCAGAGACTCACCCGTCTGCCTATCAGGCATTGTTCTGAACCTTGACGTAGTGGCGCTTTCAACCACCTAAGCTTGGTTGAGCCTTCAAACAAAGGGAATTTCGAGGCTGTCAGTGACGGTTTTGCCGTCTGGCACTGTGGCTTGACCTGTCTCAAAAAAACAAATGGCCGAGCTTGCGACCGACGATAACCCAGATGGTAAAGGCGGCGAATTTTAGCTTTGAGGAGGAAAAAATCATGAAGCGACTCATGATTTATCTGAGCCTTATCATGAACTGTGTTCTGTATCTATCGGCTGAAAGTTTAGGGCAAACAACCGGCACCCTGCGCGGTGTTGTGACCGATCCGAATGGAGCCGTTTTGGCGGGCGCACAGGTAACGCTCACCTTGGAGGGAACCCAGAATACCCGAGTTGGCGCAAGTGACGAAGATGGTACGTTTGAGTTTCCGGCATTGCCGATTGGCACATACCGATTGACGGTTGAGGCCTATGGTTTCAAGCGGCACGAACAAGCCAATTTGGAAGTGAGCCTAGGGCGCGTCAATGCGATCACCGTACGGTTGGAAGTCGGTGAGACGACTGAGGTCGTCAAAGTCGAAGCGAGTGGAACGCCCATGGTCGAAACTGACAGTACGCAGATTGGGGCCTCCGTCAACAGCCGCGCCGTGGTCAACCTGCCGTTGAATACCCGCGACACTTACCAATTTCTACAGCTTCAGCCGGGGGTCCAATCACAGCTTGGTTCTGACCTCTTCACAGGTAGCGATCAGGTGGGTGTCGTATCGGTCAACGGGGGGCGTGGGCGCTCCAACAACTTCAATGTCAACGGCGGCGAAGCCAATGACCTCTACGTCAATTTGCCGGCCGTCCAGCCCTCTCCCGACGCCATCGAGGAATTTCGGGTTCTGACCAATACGTTTGACGCCGAATACGGGCGCAACTCCGGCTCGGTCGTCAATGTGGTGACAAAGTCTGGAACCGACCAGTTTCGTGGCAACCTCTTTGAGTTTTTCCGCCATCGCGCCCTCAATGCCCGCAATTTCTTCAACTTGCAGAAACCGGACTACAATCAGCACATCTTTGGAGGCACGCTGGGCGGTCCCATCTGGCGGGGGCGAACCTATTTCTTCACGTCCTATGAGGGCCGTCGCATCCGGCAAGGTATTCCCTCGGATGTCGTGCCGGTGCCAACTGCTGCCGAGCGACTTGGCGACTTTAGCGCCGGGCCGCTGTTTGGCGGCTCTATTGCCGATGCTACCGTTGCGACTGTCCTCAATGCGCGGCCGGGCTGCGCGGCTGCGGTGGCTGCCGCTGGCGGCGCGCCGATTGCCGCCGGTACGGCCTATGCCGACATCTTCCCTGGCAACCGTATCCCGGTGCCCTGCTTTGACCGCACGGCTGCCGATTTGATGCGGCAGTTTGTTCCGCTGCCCAACCTCGGCGACAGCTTTTTTCAGGCCAACCCTTTGGCGCGGCAACGTGGCGATCAAGTCACCCTGCGGCTTGATCATCGCCTAACCGACCGCCAGCAGTTGAGCGCCTTTGTGTTCTATTCCGATAGTTTTACCCGTGAACCGTTTGCGCGGGTGGCCGATTCAGGCGCGAACGTGCCCGGCTTTGGCAATCTCAACAATGTGCGGATTGCCCAGATTAACCTGTCGCATACCTGGACCAGCACAACTACCATCAATGAGTTGCGGGCGGTGTACTTCCGGCAGAACCTGTTTCGCTTCAACAGCCCGGAGCGCTCCACCGTCGTGAACGCTTCCTGTCGGGACCTGCCGCCGGAACTCTGCTTTTCTGATCCAAGTAACCCAAGGCTTGGCATCATTGTTGGCGTAGGTGCGCCGCACGAAGGGGTACCCTGGATTGGGTTGGAAGGTGGTTTCTCGATTGGCAATAACTACCAGGGAGAAATTCCACAAGTCGTCAACACCTATCAGTTGACCAACAACCTGACGCGCATATTTGGCAACCACACAGCCAAGTTTGGCGTGGACCTGCGCCAGCAGCGGTACCTGATGACCAACTTTGGCGCGCTCAACGGGCAGTTCAGCTTCTTTGGCGGTGGGCCGAATAGTGTCGGCTACACCAACCTGCTCCCAAACTACCTGCTCGGCCTGGTGGATTCGTACTACCAAACTGGCGCGCAAACTTCGCACTTCTACAGCCAGGCGCTTTATCTCTTTGCCCAGGATAGTTGGAAGGTGACGCCTAGCGTCACGCTCAACTACGGCCTGCGGTGGGAACTCAACACGCCACCGACCGACCGCTTCCGGCGGGTGCAGTCTTTCCGCGCCGGACTGGCCAGTACGCAGTTTCCCTGTCGGTTGGCCGCCGATAACCCGCTGGTGGGCGTCTTTGGCTCGCAGGACTGTGGCCCAACGGGGCCGGGCCGCGCCGTCTTCCCACTGGGCTTGGGGATTCCCGGTGACGAAGGCGTGCCGGATGGGCTGTTTCCGACGTATTACAAGGCATTTGCTCCACGCATCGGCCTGGCGTGGAGTCCGGGGTGGCAGCAGGGGTGGCTGTCCAAACTCACCGGTGGGCCGGGCAATACCAGCCTCCGAACTGGATGGGGGATGTTTTACAACGGCCCGATTGAGGGGTTGATTCTGGCCCAACTCGTGCCACAGCCTCCGTTTGGCATTAGCTCGAATATCACCAATACATTTTTTAGCACGCCGTTTTTGCGCCAGGATGGAACAGTGGTGCCCAATCCCTCGGATGGCATCCTCAATCCCCAGCGCGGGACGCCGGTGGACTACTCGGTTTTTCGTCCGATTTTGCTCTACGGGCAGATTCCGGCGCAGCTTCGCCCGCAGTATTCCGTGCAGTACAACCTTACGCTCCAGCGCAAGCTGCAAAAGGACTTGCTGCTGCAAGTCGGTTACGTTGGAACCCAGGGGCACCGGCTGCTGCTGACCCGCGACATCAACTTTGGAAACCCACAGACCTGCCTGGATTTGAACCGCATTCTCGGGCCCGGAACTTGCGGTCCGTTTGGCGCTGACAATGCCTATGTCGTGCCGGCGGGGGCGATTCCACCCGGCGTGACCCTGCATCTCCCCTACGGCCCACAGCGAACCGTGACCGGACCAAATAATCCGGCCATTACGTTGGTTGGGTTACGGCCGTTTTCGTCACCATTTTGCAATCCGCTCACGGGCGAGGGGTGTCCCCCGGATGGTGTCCCGGTTTTTGCCAGCCTCTTTGAACGGCAGACCGTCGGGAACTCCAACTATCACTCCCTCCAGGTGCTGGTTGAAAAGCGCTTTGAGGAAAAGGGAATCCAAATTCAGGCGGCTTACACCTGGAGCAAATCCATTGATAATGCCTCAAGCTTTGAAAATATCGTCAACCCCATTGACCTTCGGTTGAGCCGGTCACTGTCGTTGTTTGATGCGCGGCATCGGTTGGTGGCGACCTTTGATTATCGGCTGCCAAAGTTTGTTGAAGGTCGGCGATGGGGCGGACTGGTCAACGATTGGTCGGTGAGTGGGATCGTCGTCTATCAGACTGGATTCCCGATTCGGATCACGTCCTCGGACGACCTGGAACTGATGAACAGCTTTGACTTTGAGTTGCCGGGGCAGCCAGACCTCGTCGGGCGGTTTCGGACGTTCGATCCCCGGCGCAACAATCTGTACTTCTTCGATCCGGCGGCATTTGCGCCGCAGGCGTTGGGCACCATTGGCAACGCACCGCGCACGATATGCTGTGGGCCGGGCATCTACAATTACGACCTCAACATCCGCAAGACGGTTCGCTTCAATGAGCGTCTGCGCTTGGAATTTCGGGGTGAATTCTTCAACGTCTTCAACCAGACGCAGTTTCTCAACCCACGCGGCAACATTACTGAAGGCGAAAACTTTGGGCGCGTCACGCGCGCCCGTGATCCGCGTCAAATTCAGTTTGCGCTCAAGCTTTTCTTCTGAAAGCGGCTTTTCTTCGGAAAGCCGGGCGCAGAAGCCTCGTTGGTGATGCCAACAAAGGGCACGATGCCGTTGGTCAACTACCACGTTGACCAACGGCGCGGCGCGGGTCTTCACCATGGCGCGCCACTGGGGCGGCGGCAGGTTTGGTTTGTTTAGAACTCGCGCTTTGAAGATACTTGGCGGATGCAATGCTGACCCATGAGCGGTAAGGCCGCGCTGGCCAGCGTTCCATGCCGCGCCAGGGGTTGAAACTTCACCTGTCATTCAAATGAACCATGCGCCTACATGACCTGACTTGGGGATTCGCCGTCGGTACCTTGTTACTGAGCGGGCCGTGGCTCGCGTTTGCCCAGACGGCGGCAAGCGCCACCCAGACACCGCGCCGGCTCGACAAAAACACGTTCATGGATATGGAGTCCGTCACCAACCCGGCCATCTCGCCCGATGGGCGGCGTATCGTGTTCACCCGCACGTTCGTGGACAAGATGGCCGACCGCTACCGTTCGGTGCTCTGGATGGTGGAAAGCGACGGGTCACGGGTTCGTGAGCTGACGGGGCAAACCTACAGCGCCCGCCAGCCCGTCTGGTCACCCGATGGCAAGCGAATTGCCTTTATTGCCGAACGCGATGGCAGTGCCCAGATTCACGTTCTAACGCCTGAAACTGGCGATCTGGTGCAACTAACCCATCTGGAGCGTGAGCCGGCCGACCTGACTTGGTCGCCGGACGGCACGCAACTCGCCTTTTCGATGCTCGTGCCGGACACCGACTCGCCGCTTCCGATCAAGCTGCCGGAAGCGCCCAAAGGCGCGCAGTGGGCCAAACCGGCTGTGGTCATTGACCGGATGACTTGGGCGGTGGATGGCCAGGGGCAAATTCCCAAAACCAAGCGCCAAATCTTCACCGTGGATGCCCGACTCGGCGGCACGCCTGGGCAAATCACGGATGGCAAATACAGCTATGACGACCCGGAATGGTCACCGGATGGCAAGCAGGTGTACGTATCATCCATCCGGCGCGATGACTGGGAGTTTGCGCGTGGCGATAGTGAAATTTACGCCATTACGCTGGCAACACGCGAAATTCGTCCACTCACCGACCGCCGTGGCCGCGACGCCCAGCCGAAAGTTTCACCCGACGGCAAGCGCATTGCCTATGTGGGGTATGACTATCAAAAGCTCACGTACCATGTGTCCAACCTCTACCTGATGAATGCTGACGGAAGCCAGGCCAAAGCCTGGGCCGCTAACCTGACCGGTTCGCCGACCGGTGTGACTTGGGCGCGCGATGGGAGCGGCGTGTATTTCACCGTTGAGGAACGCGGCACCGTGCAGCTTTACTTCGCGCCCGTCGGTGGCCAGGCCCGGCGTGTGACGGATGGTACGCACGTTCTGAGTGCTTTTTCCTTGGCGGCCACCGGCCAGGTCGCGGCCATCCGTTCCAGTTTCACGGAACCGGGGACGCTCGTGACCTTCAATGTTGCTAAACCCAATGATTTGCGGCGACTGGTTGATGTCAATGCCGATGTGCTGGATGGGGTGACACTCGGCCAAGCCGAAGAACTCCGCTTCAAGTCGGCAGATGGCCTCGACATTCAAGGGTGGCTCATCAAGCCGGCCGATTTCGACCCGGCCAAAACCTACCCAATGGTGCTGTGGATTCATGGCGGCCCGTGGTCCATGTACTCGGTGGCGTTCAACTGGGCTTTTCAGAACTTTGCGGCGGAAGGCTATGCCGTGCTCTACACCAACCCACGCGGTTCGACCGGTTACGGGCAAGACTTTGTCAATGGCATCCAGTATGCCTACCCAGGCAAGGACTACGACGATCTCATGGCCGGGGTGGATGCGGCGCTGGCCAAGGGCTTCATTGACGAGCGAAATCTGTTTGTGTGCGGCGGATCGGGCGGCGGCGTCCTGACGGCCTGGATTGTCGGGCATACGAATCGGTTTGCCGCAGCAGTTTCCATGCGGCCGGTCGTCAACTGGCATTCCTTTGTCGGCACGACCGATGGACCCGTGACTTGGTATGACCAATTCCGCAAGCACCCGTGGGAAGACCCGCAGGAGTTTGCCGTCCGGTCGCCGCTCAGCTACGTCGCCAACGTCACAACCCCGACGATGTTGCTCACCGGCGAAGCCGATTTGCGAACGCCCATCGGGCAGACGGAAGAATACTATCGGGCGCTGAAGATGCTCGGTAAGCCGACGCTGCTGGTGCGCGTCCCGGACGAATTTCATGGTTTTCGGCGGCCGTCGCACCAGCTTGCCCAGCAGCTTTACCTGCAAGCGTGGTTTGGTAAGCATCGGCGCTAGTTGCCCTTTCGGTCCGACCGGTGGCGCTGGTTGGCGGCCGGCAAATCGTTTAGGGTGGAGCCGTTGGGCGAGGGAGACGTGGGAACACGTCCCCGTCGGAAGCGTTTTTCCCTGATGTGGAGACAATGATGACCAACGACGTGGTGACGATTATTGGTGGCGGGTTGGCTGGCTGTGAGGCCGCTTGGCAGTGTGCCGAGCAAGGGGTTGCGGTACGGCTCTACGAAATGCGGCCGGTCCGGCAGACGCCGGCCCATACTTCTGATCGCCTGGCGGAAATCGTCTGTAGCAACTCGTTCAAGTCGGATGAGGTCAACACCGCGCCGCACTTGCTGAAGGAAGAGCTGCGCCGGGCCGGATCGCTCCTGATAGCCGTCGCGGAAGCAACCCGCGTGCCTGCCGGGGCAGCGTTGGCCATTGACCGGGAGCGGTTTGCGGCCGAAGTGACGGCGCGAATCGCGGCCCATCCGCGCATTACAGTGGTTCGAGAGGAGGTTACGACCATCCCCAGGGAAGGCGTGACCGTTATCGCAACTGGACCGTTGACCTCAGACGCACTAGCGGCTGAAATTCAGGCACTGGCCGGCGCCGAGCAGCTTTACTTCTACGATGCCATTGCGCCGGTGGTGGACGCCGACACCATCAACTACGACATCGTCTTTCGAGCGGCGCGCTATGACAAGGGTGGGGCTGATTATCTGAACTGTCCCCTGGACAAGGCGCAGTACGAAGCGTTTGTGGAGGCGCTGTTGACCGCCGAATGCGTGCTGCCGAAAGACTTTGAATCTGATAAAGCGAATTACTTTGAGGCTTGTCTCCCCATCGAGGTGGCGGCGCGGCGGGGGCGCGATACGCTGCGCTTCGGCCCGATGAAACCGGTCGGCCTCCGCGACCCGCGCACCGGAAAAGAACCCTACGCGGCGGTGCAGCTCCGCCAGGAAAACCTGATGGCGGATAGCTACAGCCTGGTCGGGTTTCAAAACTCCATTAAGTGGGGCGCGCAAAAAAAACTGCTGCAAATGATTCCGGGTTTGGAGCAAGCTGAGTTCTTGAAGTTTGGCCAGGTTCACCGAAACACCTATGTCAACGGGCCAAAACTGCTAACCCCGACCTTGCAGGTCAAGCATGAACCACGCCTCTTTTTTGCCGGACAGATTTCTGGTGTCGAGGGGTATGTTGAGTCGCTGGCGACGGGGTTGGCTGTCGGACGGTGGACGGCCGCGCTCATCCAGGGACGGCCATTGCTTCCGATACCACGCGCGTCCGCCATCGGAAGCCTCATCAACTATGTCGCCCACTGTGAAAACAACGATTACCAGCCGGTCAACATCACGTTTGCGTTGTTACCGCCACTAGCAGAAACCGAGGCGCGTATGTTCCGACACAAGCCAGAGCGGCGGGCGCGGCAAGTGGCGGTCGCCCTGGCGGAATTTGACCAATGGCTCACAGCTATGGGGGGAGGGATTGCGTGTCACGCGGCAAGCGAGGCGGCTTGAGCATTTGGTGCCGTAAAATTTGGCGGCAATGGTGGGTTGCAAGTTGGTTCATACTGGGTGGCGGCGCGGCAGCGGTTGCCCAGGTGGTGCCACTCCCAGCGGATGCGGTGCGGGGACGCAACAACGACGCTGCGGCCGATGTGGTTGTCAGGTCTGACTACGTGACCGTCCTCACGGCCGTCAACAACGCCACGGGCCTGCCCGTGGGTAATCTGAGCGAAAGCGACTTTGAAATTTATGAGGACGGACAACTGCAAACCATCAGCCGGATCGGGCGGCAAGACGACCAACCGCTGCGGTTGGCGATGTTGCTCGACATCAGCGCGAGTGTCCGCAACCGCTTGAAGTTTGAGCAAGACGCCGCGCTTGATTTCTTTCGTCGCATGCTGCGGCCAGAAGACCGCGCGGCGTTTTACGCCTTCAATCATGATGTTTATCTTCGGCAGGATTTGACATCCAACCTAGGGGCGCTGGAAGCTGCCATCCGGGGACTCGATGCCCGCGGGGCCACCGCGCTGTATGATGCTATTTTCATTGCCGCGCGGCGGCTGGAGCGCGAGCCTGGGCGGCGCGTCATTGTGGTGGTCTCGGATGGGCAAAACACGGTGAGCCGTGTAACCCGCGAGCGCGCGATTGAAGAAGTCAACCGCACCGACGCGGTCATTTTTGGTATCTGCCCGGTCATCCGAACCGAGTACGACGACTTCCTGCCGCCGCCGGACAACGATTTCGAGCTGTTGTGTCGGCAAACCGGCGGACGGGTCTTCATGGTGAACAATCTGGCGGAATTGGCGACTGGCTTTACCCAGCTTGAAACTGAACTGCGCGCGCAGTACGTGCTGAGCTACTACTCCTCGAACGAGGCGCGGGATGGCAAGTTTCGCCGGATCGAGGTGCGCGTCAAGCGTCCGGGCGTGACGGTTCGGGCGCGGCGTGGCTACTACGCGCCAACACAGTGAGCTGGTAAGCGGCACTGAGCCGTGGACTAGCTGACCAGGAAAGTTGGTTGACCATGAAAATTGACTCAGTGGGCTTTCTTTGCGTACGATGGCCAAGCTTTTTCTCCTAGCTTGAAACTTGGGGCAAGGTGGTTTGGATATTGGTGGTTGAGCAGCAATTTACCCCGATTTCCAAGCTTGGGAGACTTCTGGTGAGTTGGAGGCGGGGTGATGAAACGTGATAATCCCTATCTACAGGAAGCAACTGATCGTTTGAGTCACATTTTGCGAGAAGTTGTCTGGGAATCGCCGCGAGTTCGCTCAGAACTGAACAACCTGCGCGCTGAGGGCCACGATGTCACGATGATCGTTGAGGTTTCACTGGCCTTTCGCGCTCGACAAGAGGGTGCGCGGGCCTTGGCTGCGTCTGCCCATCAAGCCGAGCGATGACGATTCGTCCGTGGCGCAAGTTACCGCCGGAGTTGCTGACCTCAGCCAAGGTCTTCTCGGTTCATCGCGAGCGCGCGTTTCCACCGGATGCAGACTCGAACGAGGCGGCAGCACGTGATTTTTACGTCATCCACACGCCCGACTGGGTAAATGTGATTCCTTTGACCCCGGCCAACGAAGTCGTGCTGGTGGAACAGTACCGGCATGGCGTCCACCAAGTAACGCTTGAAATTCCGGGCGGGATGGTGGATGCCGAGGACCCAAGCCCGGCGGCCGCGGCGGCGCGTGAGCTGGAGGAAGAAACCGGCTACGTGGCAACGTCCATTGAACCCCTTGGCGACTGTCATCCCAATCCGGCCATTCAGAATAACCGTTGCTATAGCTTCGTTGCGCGCGGCGCACAAAAACTCAAGCCGACGCGCTTTGATGGTAATGAGGACCTGGCAGTAAGACTCGTGCCTTTGAAAGATATCCCGGCTCTGATCACAACCGGGGCAATTACTCATGCGCTGGTGATTGTCGCCTTTCATCGGTTGAGTTTACTGACTGGTGTGCGATACGACGGGTAACGCCTATGGCTGGCAAGCTGTCCATTGTGATTCCGGTCTATAACGAGCGGCGCACCCTGCGGGAGCTGATCGGCCGCGTTCAAGCCGTCGCCGTGCCGCTCGAAAAGGAAATTATTTGCGTGGACGACTGCTCGACGGATGGCACGGCCGATATTTTGCGCGAACTGTCCCAAACCCAGCCTAACCTCCGGGTGTTCTTTCAGCCGGTCAACCGTGGCAAAGGGGCGGCGCTGCGTGAGGGCTTCAAACAGGCGACGGGCGACTACGTCATTGTCCAGGACGCTGACCTGGAGTATGACCCAGAAGACTATAAGCAAATCCTGCCGCCATTGATGGAGGGGAAGGCCGATGTCGTGTTTGGGTCGCGGTTCATGGGCGGTCACCCGCACCGGGTACTGTACTTCTGGCACTCGGTGGGGAACTGGTTTCTGACCTTGCTTTCCAACATGGTGTCGGACCTCAACCTGACCGACATGGAGACCTGCTACAAGGCGTTTCGGCGCGAAATCATTCAATCCATTTCGCTTGAGCAGGATCGGTTTGGGTTTGAGCCGGAAATCACCATCAAGGTGGCGCGACTGCGGCTGCGGGTCTATGAGGTTGGCATCAGCTACTATGGCCGCACCTATGAGGAAGGGAAAAAGATTGGCTGGCGGGACGGATTCAAAGCCCTTTGGTGCATTGCAAAGTATGGGTTGACCGTGCCGCGCGCGTCGCTGCCGCCATCGGAAGTCCGCGACGCCTTGCCACGACCGTCGCCACAGACGGATGAAACCACCACCTCATGAGCCGCGACCACCACGGATCGCGCTGGATATGGCGCGATTGCGGGCGGCGTTGACCTATGCCTGGGCCGGTATCGCCCATACTTGGCAGCACCAGCCTAACTTTCGGGTCGAGTGCGTGATTGGAGGCTTGGCCGTTGCGTTGGCCATCTGGCTGGAGACCGGCCTAGTGGCGGTGCTCGTGATGTCGGCGCTCGTGCTGTCGCTGGAACTGGTCAATAGCGCCATTGAAGCGGTGGTGGATTTGGCATCGCCGGAGGCGCACCCACTGGCCAAGGTTGCCAAGGATGCCGCGGCCGGCGCAACGCTGCTGGCAGCCATTGTTTCCGTGGCGGTTGGGCTGCTGGCGATGGGTCCGGCGCTTGTGATGAAGTTACGGGCGCTGTGGTCTATCTTAACATCCGTCTGATAACGTTTATACCGTTACGCTGAGGCGATGCGCATTCTCATCGTCAAGTTGAGCAGCATTGGGGATGTGGTGCATGCGATGCCGGCGGTGGCCGCGCTGCGCCGCGCCTTTCCATCGGCACATCTCACTTGGGTTGTGGAAGCAGGGGCTGCGCCGCTGCTGCTTGGCGCTCCGGGGCTTGACGAAGTGATTGTCCTAGATACCCGGCGGTGGCGTCGTCAGTGGCGTACGCCGGCAGTCTATCAGCAAATCACAGCTTGCCTGACTCAACTCCGTCAGCCGGCGGTGGATGTGGCCCTGGATTTTCAAGGACTCATGAAATCCGCCGTTGTCGCCTGGTGTGCCGGGGCGCGACGGCGGATTGGCTTTGCCACCGAGGCGCTCCGGGAAGCCATGAGCCGCTTTGCTTACACGGAGCAAGTTGCCGTCAATCGGCGTGAGCATGTGATTCTCGCCAACCTGCGGCTCGTTGCCGCTTTGGGCGTGCCGCGGCCAGAAACTTATGAGTTTTTGCTACCACCTTTGGCGGATGAGTCGGCCCGCGTAGCTGCCCAACTGATTGCGCAGGGCGTGACGGGCCGCTTTGCGTTGCTCAATCCAGGCGGTGGCTGGGTAACGAAGCGCTGGCCACCGGCCGACTTTGGGCAGTTGGCTGATGTCCTGTGGGAACGGTACCAGTTGGCCAGCGTGGTGTCGTACGGCCCCGGTGAGGAGCCATTGGTCAGTGAGATACGGGCAGTGGCGCGCTGCGCGCCAGTTGTGTCATTTCCAACGACGTTGCGTGAGTATCTGGCGCTTGCCCAGCGAGCGGCCGTGTTTGTTGGCGGTGACACCGGACCCCTGCACTTGGCGGCGGCGGTCGGAACGCCAATCGTCGGGTTGTATGGTCCGACGGCTGCTGAGCGCAATGGTCCATTCGCCCCGGACGACCAAGTGGTTGGGCTTGACCTCCCGTGCCGCGTAGATTGTCACCGCCGCACCTGTCAACAACATGTCTGCATGAATATCGCTGTTCAGCGGGTCGCTCAGGCCGTGGAGGCGCGTTTGCAAGCCGTTGGCTACAAGAGATTTTTACTTGGGACGTGACTTGACTGTGTTACGATTCACTGCGATTTCCTGTTTTTTTGCCTGTGTAAAGAGGTGACATGGCTGATACGGACAACATTTTTCTCAAGATTGCCCGTGGCGAAGCTCCGGCGGATATTGTGTATGATGATGAGCATTGTGTCGCTTTCCGTGATATTCACCCACAAGCGCCAACCCACATTCTGATCATTCCGCGGATACCGATGGAGTCCCTGAATGATGCGTCGCAAAGCGATGAAACGGTGCTAGGCCATCTCTTACGGGTAGCCGCGAAAATTGCGAACAAGGTTGGTGTTGCTGAAACTGGCTACCGAACCGTCATCAACACTGGACCCGATGCGGGGCAGTCGGTTTTCCAACTTCATGTGCATCTTTTAGGTGGTCGCCCGCTGGCCTGGCCGCCTGGTTGAAAGCGCAGTGACCTAGAGTGGTCATGGTCTTCTTTGTCCGTTGACAAGCGTCATGAAAACCTGTCCTCAATGCGGTCGAGTGTGGGCGGATGCCATGCGCTTTTGCCCGCTGGATGGCGCGGAATTACCGCCAGCGCGTAAGTCATCATCAACGGGGATGGTCAAGAAAATCACGCGGGAGGAGACAAGGCTCACCCGTGAGCAGGTGTTGCCGCCGACTGCCAGCGATGACCCAATGATCGGGCGGGTTCTGGAGGGAAAGTATCGAATCCAGTCCAAGATTGGCCAGGGCGCGACCGGCGCTATCTATCGCGCCGAGCGAATCAACATTGGCGATTGTGTGGCAGTTAAGGTTCTCAAGCCGGAATTTGCTGAAGACTACGCGGCTGCCGAGCGTTTCCGGCGTGAGGCGCTCGCGCTCGGGCGAATCCGTCACCCGAATGTCATCGCCATCTATGACTATTTTGAACAACCGAGCCAAGCGGACCGTCCTGCCTCAATCTTTCTGGTCATGGAACTGCTGTCTGGTCGAACGCTCCGCGATGTCTTGCGTCAAGAACATGTGCTCGACGTTCGCCGAACCGTGCGGGTGCTGGTCCAGGTTTGCTCCGCGCTTTATGTGGCGCATGAGCGCAACGTCATTCACCGCGATCTGAAGCCGGAAAACATCATGGTCGAGCAGTATGACCGCCAGAATGAAGTCGCCAAGGTAATTGACTTCGGCTTGGCGCGGTTGCGCATGACCGGGAAGTTGATCAAGACGCTGACCGAACAGGGCCGGGTTGCCGGAACGCCCTACTACATGGCACCGGAGCAGTGGATGGACCGCCCACTCAACGCCCAGACAGATGTGTACGCCCTGGGCATCATCTGCTACGAAATGCTGACTGGGCGCGTGCCGTTCAATGCGGATACGGTGATGCAACTCGCCAACAAGCATGTGAAAGTTCCGCCGCAGCCGCCCATCGAGTTGCGCCGCGACCTGCCGGTTGGTATCTCGCAAGCCATTCTCAGGGCGTTGGCCAAGCAGCCGCAGGACCGTCCGGCGACCACGCTGGAATTGGCGGATGCGCTCCAGCAGGGACTCAGAAGCTGAATGCTGCCCTGGCATCTCGTTCCTCACAGGTGACCTTACCTGTAACTGGTACCTGTAACTGGTTCCGGTATCGAAGCCAGAAAATAGGGGTTCAGTCTTTCAGGTGAGCGTGCTAGACTCCGGCTGAATTTTTGCTGAGGTTAATATCCTCAGAGAAATCTAGTAAAGTCGGTGCCCAACGTGGGTTTTGTCCACAACATCTCTGAAGGAGCGACGCATGACAGGTAGATTGCTATCACTTTGCTTGTTGGCTGCCATTGCGGTGGTATTCGGACCAGCCTGCGCCACGAAGAAGTATGTGCGCACGACCATTGATGAGCGGGTTGCCCCGCTTGAGGGGCGGACGGAAGAACTCGAACAGTCAGTGGCACGTAATACCTCGGCTATTCGGGATTTGGATACCCGTTTGTCGGCGCGGATTGACACGGTGAGCGCGCGGGCAGAAGAGGCGAATACGCGGGCACAGGCTGCCGAGCGTAAGGCTGAGGAGGCGCAGTTGGGGGTTGAGCGGACAAACACGCGCCTGACCGAGACGGCACGGGCCGTTGACGATTTCATCGAAATTCGGACGGTTTCGGTGTACTTCCAAACCAACCGCTATGACTTGAGTCCCGAAGCCAAGGCGGAACTCGATGCGCTGGCTGAAGCTGCAAAATCCCGGCGGGGTGTGCGCATTGAACTTTCTGGCTTTGCCGACCGCCGTGGCAGTGAAGCGCGGAACTTGACATTGACCGAAAATCGGGCGAAGTCAGTCAAGCTGTATCTGTATAACGTTCACAAAATCGAAGCCTGGCGCATTGAATACATTGGGGCGGGCAAGATCAATGATGGCGCCCGGACGCCAGAGGAACTTCAGCGCAACCGCCGGGTGGATGTGCGGTTGCTGGCGAATCGAGTCGTGACCGAAGCAGAGGGCGGCAACGTCGGACCATAACCACGCACAACCAGAGTCAGTTGGTATCGCATGCGGGACGAGTCAAGCTGATCTGACTCGTCCCGCATTGTTGTTTGCTTCGTTGTTACTTGAGGCTGATAATGAAAAATATGTGTATCTCGGCCGGGCTAAGTGGAAAAAAATTTGACGCTGGCTAGCAACGTTTCAGAAGCGTTACCGATAACCGAATTTGAAAGATGCTTCTTACAGATTTGTTTCGGAGGATTACCCTAACGCCATGCGAGTTGCTGCCAAAGCTGTCCAGTCCGTCAACCCGACGCCATCAACCTCGGCGCCGTCCAAAGTAGATTTGCGTTCTGCCGTCCTCCCGCCGTCGGCGTCGAACCAGGAACGCCTCACGAAGTTGAGCGAGTTGCAGTCAGTTGGCCAAAACATCAAAGCGCATTTGATGCAGGCGACGGGACGTTCGGTTCCCAGCCAGGCGGCAATGCCCCTTCAGACCAGTGGCTTTTCCCGTGAAGCAACCGTCACGCGCGTCAACGGTCAAGTTGTGATTGATACTGGCGATGGCGATGACCAGATCAGCGTCACACAGGATCCTCAGAACGGCAATGTCACTGTGTCGGTCAATGGCGAGTCACGGACATTCACGGGCAACGACCGCAACAACTTGGTCATTCGGGCTGGAGCTGGCAACGATGTCATCCAGGTTGATCGGGGCGTCACGGTCAACCTCCGCCTCTTTGGTGGCGATGGCGACGATGTGATTACCGGCGGAAGTGGCCACGACCGGATTGATGGCGGCGCGGGCAATGACCGCCTTTTTGGTGGCGCCGGCAATGACTACATCTACGGCGGTGATGGCAATGACCGGATTGAAGGTGGCGATGGCAATGACACCGTCTATGGTGGTCGTGGCGATGACCTGATGTACGGTAATGCCGGTGATGATTACCTCGAAGGCGGGGAAGGCAAAGATACGCTCTATGGTGGCGTCGGCAACGATGTTCTCTCCGGTGGCTTGGGTGATGACCGGCTCTTCGGCGGCGCGGGTGATGATGCCATTTATGCCGGGCAGGGCAAGGATGAGATCAGCGGCAGCACCGGCAACAACAAGCTGTATGTGCAGGCGGATGACACGGTCCGAAGTGCGCCCCGGGGAGGCAGCAACCAAGTCGTGACCGTTGAGCTGACCGGCAATCCGGGCGGCACAGGCGTGATTGTGCGTGGTTCAGATGAATTCCGGCAGCGCGTGCTGGACGACCTCGAAATGCTTCGCTCCTCTCCGGCCGGGCGTCAAATGCTGGCGAGTTTTGACGCGGCGCGGCAGCGGGATCGCGTCACCGTGACCATTGAAGAAATCACTGAAGACAACGGCTTTGCTTCGCGTTCGCGCGCCTCAAACCCCTTCCTCGACCCGGCAACGGGCCGGCGCGGCACGCCGACCAACGCCACCATTGGCTACAACCCGACCTTTGCGCCGACCTTTGAGTTTGCGGATGGCACAGCGGCCTACACGCCGCCGGTGGTCGTGCTCTTCCACGAAATGGCGCATGCCTATGACTACACCCACGGGACGCTCCGCCCGGGAACCTATCGCGGCGTAGATGCGGCCGACAACGGCCGGGTGCCCAATCTGGAGCGCGTCGCGGTTGGCGTGCCACTCGACCACGATAACAACCCCCGGACACCGGAGCAGCGCGATGACGCGAATCACCCCTACGCGCTGACCGAAAACGGCTTCCGCGAGGAACTCAACCTGCGGTTGCGCCGGAGCTACGCGCTGTCGGGGTTGTCGGGCTTCTAGTCTGGTGAATCAAAACCGACTGCCTGACGCTGGCTAAAAAAGACTTCCACTGAGATATTCGGTGGAAGTCTTTTTGGCTTCGCTTGCAGTAAACTGGTTGGGGAAGGATACCCATGCGCTGGATCGGATGGCTGTTGATCGTTTTGATGCCGGGTGGTGGCGGGCCGGTTTCTCCCTTTTCTCTGACGCCGATGTTTCACCAACAACCTGCTGAAAAGCCTATGCAACCACGCTTTGTCATCGAAGCCGAACAGGATGGGGTGCGCTATACGATGCGCGGCTATGTCCTGGCAAAGGGAACCCACGCCGGGATTGATTACCCAAGCGACCACTTGCTGATTACATACACGCTTGAAAACAAGTCTCAGGCGGAGGTGTGCATCTTCAACCGGGGGCACACCAATGCGCAGTCAACGCTCGGTTATGTCGAGCGCCGCCCGGATGGGGTGATTGAGCTGAGCCAAAAGGCCTTCGCCGCACCGCCGGACTGCCCCCCGACCTATGTTCCGATCCTGCCGCGGGTTTCAGTTCTCAAGCCAGGCGCGGTCATGACCGAAGACGTGTATTTTGCGCTTCCGTTCAAGACGCATACGCCGTTTGATTTTTGCCTGGATGAGGCCGAGCGGGCAAAAACGGTGGATGGTGCGCGGATTGAGTTTCGGCTGGGCTATCAGCTTGCCGGGGGGAAGCGGACGGTCCGGGAAAACGACACCTTCCCGCCAGAAGCGGCCCAGGAGCAGCATTTTTGGTCGAGCGGCGTTCAGTCCGCTCACTGGTCTGACGCTTCCGATTTGTAACATCGAGTTTGTAACATCGAGCAGCTTAAAAAATTTTCCAAAAAATTTCCCAAGCCTGGGTTCGCGTGATCCGGTGTCATAACGGACGCCAGTCACCGGTGAGGATAAAACTGGACCAGTAAAACGGATGCCGGTAACGTGCCTGTCGCCGAAGGTCAAGGCGCGCATTGCGGATGGCCGTGCTACGCGCTTCACCCTGCCGAAGCCGCGCGTAAAAACTGGTCATCAGCGCCTGCGTTCCCTGGTCGGACACAGCCCATAGGGACATGACCTGGGTCTGCGCTCCGGCAAGGACAAAAGCGCGGCGCAGACCATAAACACCGTCACCCTGGCGCACCGTGCCGACGCCGGTTTGGCAAGCGGAAAGAACGACCAAGCGCGTTCCCCACAGGTCCAGTTGGGCGGCTTCGAGTGCGGTCAGGATACTGCTGGGAGCGGCCTCGTTGGCGCCGGCAAAGAAGAGATAGGAGCGAAGCAGCGGATTTTCTCGGCGCGCCTTGGCCACATCCAGCGGTTGAGCCGTGGCCAACCCAATGGCGCGCGTCAGTCCATCGGCAGAAGCTGGCTCGGTGATGTCGTCGAGGAAGGCGCCGTGGGTGGCCAGGTGGAGAAACCAGGGGCGATGAATGGCACGGACGGCATCCCCGGTGGCCGTCCCATGCAGGTGAAGCGTGGCGTTGGGGAAGTAGGTTTGGATGGCGCGGGCTTCGGCTTCGGTGCCGGCGAGTTGGAGCAGGGGCGGGAAGTTCTGACCATCGAGGGTGAGTCGGTCGCCCTGTCCGTAGGTGGGGGCGGCAACGACGACCGGCGGGTTGGGGTTGTCATCGGTCGTGTCGGGCAGCGCCAGCAGGTCGCGTCCGCTGGTGAGGTAGGTCAAGTCGAACTGCTCGATGAGGTAGTTGCCGCGCGCATCGCTCAGGGCTTCAAAGGGGACGAGGTTGAGCAGTCCGTCCGGTGAGAGCAGCAGGCGCTTGGCGCCGGCCAGCGCCGGGTCGAGCGGGCGGACGACAAGCTCGGCGAGGCGTTTTCCGGTCCGCTTGGCAGCGGAGATGGAGGTTGGGGAGGAAATGGCTTGGCGGAAGGCCTGGATGGCGGCGTCAATGACCGCGGCATCGCCGAGGTCGGCCCAGTGCATTTGGCCGTCGCGCTTGAGGGCGTAGCCGGCATAGCGCGGTGAACGGGTCGTTCGCGCTTCGACATCAAACGGTTGATAGACCGCGTACTCGATGAGCACGGTGTCGGGTGGCATAGCCTGGCGGACGCGGTCGAGCGTGACCGGGGTGAAGCGGGCGCGGTACTGGGCGCTGCGGCGGCTGATGTCAGCTTCCAAGGCGTCGGCGCGGTCGGTCAGCGCTTTGAGGTCGGCGCGATGGGCCTCCGGGCCGGCCTTGCCCGGACCACGTTGGGTCAGGACGGAGATTTGTCCCTTGAGGGCGGTGAGTTCGTCGAGGAGTTTGATTTCTTCGGGATTCCCGCGGCGGCGCAGGACAGCAATGGCATCGGTCATGGCGTCGAGGGCGCGTCCCTTGCGCTGGAGAATGACGGTCAGTGCGGCGCGCGCGGCGGAGCTATCCTTGGGCAACGCTTGCAGGTGGAGGCCAATGGTGCGGTCGGTTTCCTCCTTGGCCAGCGCAAGGTACAGGAACTTTTGCCGCTCGGAGCCGGCCACGAGGTTGCGGGCCAGGGTTTGTTCACGGGCGATGTTGGCCTGGACTTGAAACTCGAGCGCCGCCGGCGCCTGCCCGCGCGCCTGAGCCAGGATGGACAGGTTGTTGAGGGTGCGGATGACGTCGGGATGTTCAGGTCCAAAGGTTTCGGTCTGGATGGTCAGGGCCTGGTGAAGGAGCTGGTCGGCGGCTGGGTAATCCTTGCGCGCACCGCGCACCCAACCGAGATTGGACAGGCTGAGCGCCACGGAAGGATGCCGGCCGCCAAGGGCTTTCTCGTAAATGGCTTTGGCCCGGTGATAAAGCTGTTCGGCTGCTTCCAGGTTGCCCTGCCGCCGAAGTGTTTCCGCCAGGTTGTTGAGGCAGCCGGCGTAGAGCGGGTGGCCTTTGCCCAACGCGCCTTCGTAGATGGACAGGGCGCGTTTGAACGTGGCTTCGGCAGTCGGATAGTCCTTGCGCCCCTGTGCGACCAGTCCCAAATTGGTCAACAGTGACGCGACATTGGGCGACTGCGGCCCGACGGCTTTCTCGAGGATGGTCACGCCCCGCTGGTAGAGCGGCTCGGCGCGGTCATAGTCGCCACGGTTTCGGAAGGTTTCGGCCAGGTTATTGCAGATGATGGCCACGTTGGGGTGCTCGGGGCCAAGGGCTTTTTCAAAAATGGTCAAGGTGCGCTGAAACGTGCCTTCGGCGGCGACATAATCGCCCTGCTGTGCCTGAAGCGCGCCCAGGTTGTTGAGGCTATAGGCGAGATCGGTTGCGTCAGGTCCGCGCAGGGTTTCCCAGGCGGCGATGGCGCGTTGGTAGAGACGCGCCGCCTGGAGGTATTGCCCGCGTTCCTGGTAGAGACTCGCCAGGTTGTTGAGGGTTGGTATGATCTCGTCGCTGTCCTGGCCGATCTCCCGTTCATCAATCTGGATGGAGCGTTGGTAGAGCGCCTCGGCTTCGGCAAACTTGCCTTGTTTCTGGAGCGTCAGCCCAAGGTTGTTGAGGGTAAAGGCGACGTAATGGTGTTCCGGTCCGAGTGTTTTTTCACGCATCGCCAGGGCTCGCCGGTACCAGGCCTCGGCCTGAGCGTAATCACCCTGGTCATAGTGGATCGCCGCAATCGTGAAGATTGAGTCGGCGACAAAGGGGTTTTCCGGCCCATAGGCGGCTTCCTTGAGCGCCAGGGCGGTCTGGGCCAGCTTCATAGCCTCGTCGTACTTGCCGGACACCCGCAGCGCTTCAGCCTGAGCGCCCTTGGCGCGGGCGGCCTGTCCCTGGATGAGCCGAGCGCTGGTGGCGCGCTCTTCGGCGGTGGGTGGGCGCAGCGAGAGGATGCGCAGCGTGTAGCGTCCGGCGCTGCCCTGATTCGGCAGCGCCGTGATAACCAACCGATGCTGTCCACCGGTGCTTGCCATGAACTGGACATCTTCCGGGCCGTAGCGGCCATTGGGGGTGTCTTGTTCCAGGACGGTCTGGCCGGTTGGGTCAAGGATGGTGATCACGACATCCACGCCTCGTTGGTCAACGACGACGTGCAAGAAATCATCCTGGTCGAGCTGCACCGAATAGGTGTGAATGCCCTGGCTGGGCAAGGTTTCCTCCACCCTGGTATCCGGGGTCAGCGGTCGGGGTTGGTCGGGCGTTTGCCCGAAGCCAGGGAAGGGGTGTCCGAGCAGTACCAGTAGCCAAAGCCAGCGCATCATCACCGCGTTCCTCCTGGTAGAGCGTGGGCTGCGCCTGGGATGCCCGGCGCTGTTGCGTGAGGTGGCGCGGCAGGTGACAGCCTGCCGGTCTGGTGAGGATGGAGAGGTGGCTGGGGTGTGACCTGTGCCGGCGGCGATACGGCCGGAAGCACGATGGTGAAGCGTGTGCCGACACCGACCTGACTCGTGCACATCAAGCGTCCGTGGTGGGCTTCCGTAATGCGGCGGCAAATTTCCAAGCCCAAGCCGGTGCCGTGCTCGCCCTTGGTCGTAAAAAATGGTTCCCAGATGCGCGGGAGAAGGTTCGCCGGAATACCACACCCGTTGTCGGTGATATGGATGGTCGCCATGTTGTTTTCGAGTCCAAGCGTGAGGTTGATTGCCCCGGTGCCGGGTAGGGTTGCGTCCACGGCGTTGCGGACGAGGTTGATGATGACCTGTTCGATTTTAGCTTCGTTGACGACGGCGTAGGGTTCGGCCAGCGCCTGGAAGGTGACGGTGCGCCGTTTGACTTCGGTATCCACGCAGATCAGGGAGAGGATGTGTTCGAGCATTGGGCGGAGGGCATGGACCTCGAAGGCATACTGGGCCGGCGAGTTGCGGGCAAAGAGCCGGATTTCTTCGACCAGTTCCAGGGCCCGCCGTTGGCCGTGCAGGGCCAGCTCGGTCAGGCGGACGACATCGGGGTCGTGGGCGTACTTCAGGCAGATGACCTCGACGCCGCTGATGAGCGCCAGGCGGTTGCGCAGTTCATGTGAAATCGAAGCGCACATTTTGCCCATCGTGGCGAGGCGGTCGGACTGCACGAGCATGTCCTGGGTGGCGCGCAGCTCGCGGATGAGGTTGAGGTTGTCGAGCACCAGCCCGGCTGTCCGGGCCGTGGCCAGGACGAATTCCAGGTCCTCGCTTGCAAACACACCTGGGTGATGTTCGTTCGACAGGTAGCACACGCCCCAGAAGCGCTTCCCAGAGGTAATCGGGACGGCCAGGATGGCGCGGGTATTGCCGATAGCCAGGCTCTGAGCGGTTTCAAACCGCTCATCGGCGCGGACATCACTGCTCAGGCAGCCAACGCGCTCCTTTTGGACGCGCGCCACGACACTGCGGCTGGGGCGTCCCTGCCCGCGTGAACCGACGACTTCGAGTTGGTTGGTTTGTGGGTTGCCGACCAGGACGATGCCATAGTCGAGCGGCAAGGCGGCAAAGAGCGCCGTCAGCCAGGCTTCGGCCAGCGCCGTCACGCTGGATTGGGCCATGAGCTGATGACTGAGGTCATAGAGGGTGCTGAGCCGGCGTAGCATCTTGGCATTGACGTTGGCGGTTTCCCGCATGAGGTCGGGATTGAGGAAACGGGTCTGGCTCTCTTTGAGAACCAGGGTTGTTTCTGGCAGAGCTTCTTCCTCGGTGCTGCCGTTGGGGTTGAAGACCGGCAGCGAAGCATGAGCGCCGACGAACTTCAGGCTCGCCACGGGCGGCTTGGAAATGGTGATGACGTCGCCGGTTTTCAGGACGCTCTCCCGGATGGACTGACCGTTGACAAACGTGCCGCCGATACTGTTGAGGTCGCGCAGTTGGTAATCGCCGTTGGGTGTGGGGCAGATTTCGGCATGGTAGCGGGATACCGTGGAGCTTTTGAGCGTCAAGTGACAATCGGGGTTGCGTCCGATGGTGAACTTGGTGTCACCCAGGGGGAAGCGTTGGGCCGGGGCATCGGCTGAGGTCAGCAACAGAAAGGCAGTGGTCGCCGGATGGGACAGGTACAGCAGTTGGATACCGCCGGTTTTGCCCAGGGTAATGGTGTCCCCATCCGACAGGCAGCGCTCGGTGACCAGCTCATCATTGACCAGGCTTCCGCCACTGCTGTGGAGGTCACGGAACACGATGTCACCGCCTTCGGTCTGGATGAGTTCGGCGTGCGAGCGGGAAACCGCCGTATGGCGCAGCGCCAAGTGATTGCTACCGTGCCGCCCGATGGTCAAAGGAAAGGTGGTCACTTCGACCGCATAGGGTGAGAGATCGCCGTTCAGCACCCAGAGTACCGGAGATGCTTCAGTTGTAGCCATGACGTTGCCTCGATGGGGATGGGATGGTCACTGCCACTCGCCCTGGAGTTGGAAAGCGGCCCAGAAGAACGGATGGCGGTAGTTGGTATCGCGCAGCAGGGACAGTTGGGCCGCGCGCAAAGCGCCGGCCGTCGGTTGTTTCCGCTGCAAAGCGCGGTAGAAATCGGTCATCAGGCGTGCCGTTGCCCGGTCGCTGATGCTCCACAGGCTGACGACAACCTGGGGGGCGCCGGCATACATGAAGCCGCGGGTCAGCCCCACCAGCCCTTCGCCACGCACGTAAGCCCCCAGTCCGGTCTTGCAGGCGCTGAGGACGACCAACTCGGCGGCGAGGGGCAAATTAAAGATGTCTGCCAGCCCGACGGTGCCTTCCTGTGGCCGGCCGTCCGGGGCAAAACGCGACAGGATAAGGCTGGAAAGCTCCGGTTGCTCGTTGTCCATCAGACCGTGTGAGGCAATGTGGAGAATGCGGTACTTGGCCGCCTCGCCGGCCAGGAGCGCCTCGCGGTTGGCGTCGAAATCGGTCAGGCGCAGGCGGCGCGACGTGGGAAAACAAGCGGTGATGGCATCGGCTTCGCGGCGGGTGCCCGGCAGGCGGGGAATGGTCAGTTCGGCGGTGTCGTCTGGCAGGAGTTCGACATGCTGCGCCGCTTGTTTGAGCCGGTCGCCGGCCAGCTTGAGTCCGATTTCGCGGGTTTGATCCGGTTGAGGGTTCGTTGTTCGGGAGTGGCTCAACCGTGGGTCATCCAGGTCAAAGACCGGATCGGCAAGGATGGCCACTTCCCCGTGGGGCGCGGGGCGTTCGACCCGGTGGCGGCGTTGGGCCAGGAGCGCCGTTGCCGAGGGGAGGTTGATGAGTTCGCAGCGTTCGACGAGCTGGTGTCCTGGGCGGAGCGGGTCGGGCAAGGCAGCGAAGGGGGTGTAATGCAGCCCTTCGTCCGGCACGATGACGAGCCGCTTGGTGTCAAGCGCACGGCCGAGCGGGGCTAGAATCAGGCGCGCCAGGGCTGCGCCGTCGGCGGTGGGATCGGTGGTCGGTTGCTGGCAAACGCGCCAGAAGAGTTGGGCGGCGGCATTGATGGTATGGCGGGGGAGCAGCTCGAAGCTCCTCAAGCCCTGCCGTGTGACAGCCCAGGCATAGCTCCGGGTTTCGCCCAAACTGTAAAACAGCAGGGTGGTGTCGGCGTCGCGGCACTGCTGCTGGAGTTCGGCCACCGTGGGTGGGGTGGGCTGGGTCAGGTCGGCGTACCGCGGGTTGCGTTCCCGGATGGTCTGGCGGACGCGGGCGAGGTCCTCCGCTAGGTGGGCAAGGTCCTGGCGGAGCGCCTGGCGCTGTGGTTCAGGCGCGTTGCGGACCATGAGGATGGTGAGTCGGTCGGTTAGGGTGGCGAGTCGGGATTGGAGGTCGCGTTCGCGGGCGAGGAGTTCGGGATCGGCGCCCTGACGCACGGTGGCGTTGGCTTCGGTCAGGAGGTCGAGCAGGGTGCGGGCCCGGGCGCGCTCCGCGACCTGGAGAGCCTGGGCGTCAAAGCCGGCGGTGGGTTGCCGGCGATGGAGTTGCATGAGGATGTCAATGTAGAGGTCGTAATAGTCCTTGATCGAGGCAAAGTAGGCGCTTCGCAGTTCCTGGCTGGCGACTTTGGTGCGCAGGGATTCGGCAATGGTAATGGACTGCTCGATTCGGTCGCGGGCGGCCGTGAGGTCACCGGCATCGCGGCGGAGTTTCGCCAGCCAATACAGGATGGTGGACGTGCTGTTGCGGTCACTGATGGCTTGGAAAATGTCCAGTGTCTGCTCGAACGTGGTTTCGGCGGGGCCGGGCCGTCCGAGGAGCAGTTGGGTCTGGGCGATGGAAGCCAAGGTGATGGCTTCACCGCGCCGGTCGCCGGTTTCCCGCCGCAGGGACAGCGCCTGGTCGAAGTAGCGCAAGCCTGGTTCGGGCTGCTGTTGGGCGACATGGATGCTGCCGAGTCCGGTCAGGGTGTAGGCCTCACCGCGCTTGTCGCCGACGGCGCGGCGCAGTGGTAGGGCTTCCTCGAGCGTGCGGCGGGCCAGTTCGAGTTCACCTTGCTTGCTTTGGACGCGCGCCAAGTTGGTCAGAGCAATGGCCAGGGAGCGTCGGTTGTTGAGCTGGCGGTAGACGGCGACGGCGCGTTCGATGTGCTCGCGGGCGCGCGCCAGTGAGCCGAGTGACTCATAGACGAGGCCCTGGTTGTTGAGGGCATCGCCTTCGCAGTCGGTACAGCCGACTTGCCGGGCCAGAGTAATGGCCCGTTCCAAAAGGTCGAGGGCTTCTTGTTTTTCACCCAGGATGTCAAGGGTGTAGCCGAGATTGGTGTACAGGACGGCGATGGTTTCGGGGTCTTGGATGGCTTCAACGAGGCCGACGGCCTGGCGGTAGGTGGCAACGGCCTGCCGTTTTTCGCCGGCATTGTCGTAAGCGCGCCCCAAATTGTTGAGCAGTTGGATGAGGGCATGGGGTTCACTGATGGACCGGCGCAGTGGGAGGGCACGTTGATAGCATTCGATGGCCCGCTGGGTTTCACCCAGGTTGTCGTAGATGAGTCCCAGGGTGGTCAGGGTTTCGGACGCACCGTCGTTATCCTCGGCGGCCTCGTAGTTGGCCAGTGCCTGTTGGAACTGTTCCAGAGCGGTCTGTAGGGCTTCTTTGGTGCGCTGCTGCCGGCGCGTCTGCTGGGCCGTTTGGAACAGGGTAAAGGCGGCCAGGCGGCGCCGGTCGGCGGCGGTGGCCGGACGTTGGGCTTCGAGCGTGATGCTATACCGGCCGGCTTGCTTGGCATCTGGCGGGGTTAGCGCCAGGACGTACGTGGTGGGTTGTTCTGCTCCGAGGATGATTGGTCGGGTGCGCAGCTTGCCATCCCAACCGGCAAGCCGTTCGTAGTGGCGCTCGGTGCCGCAAAAAACAGCGACATTGAGTGGAGTCTCAATTTGGTTGAGTTTGACGACGGCGACCTCATCGGCATTGAGGGCGACGCTGAACCGATGGGTTTCCGAAGCCTGGATGCGCCCTTCAATGACAACCCCTCTGGTCAGTTGTTTGGCTTTGGGGGGAGCGTCAGCCGTCTGCCCCAAGCTGATGGACGGTATGGTGAGCAGCCACAACCCGCACAGGGCGGCGCGAAGCGACAACAGGCGCATAGCCGGCTCCTTCAACTGCACATTGGGATGAGCGTTGTATCCAGATGATAAACGCGACAAGCGCGAGCAAAGCGTATCATTCAGCGGAATGCGGGCTTGCGTCTGGCGCATCAGGGGCCGGCGCGGACGGCTTCAGCGCCAACTGGTGGCAGACCGTGAGCAGAACCGCCAATTCCTCCGGCGGGAGACCGAAATTGTCAGAGAGGCAGGCGGTGACGCCGAAAAGGTCCTGGTTCATGGTTGCCAGTCGGCGGTACTGGGTCGGCGTGGTCGTGCCGACCCAACCGACGAGGCGGTTTGGGCCGATGACGACGACCTCGAAAGCCAGCACCTCTTCCCACCGAACGGTCTGCGCCCGAAACAGGGACGAGAAGGTAAACCCTTCCTTGTCGAGCACCAGGGCGCTGGCGCGGGGGTGGCATTGCGCGAGAAAGATGATCGCGCAGGCGCCAAAAAAGATGATATTGGCGATGCCGATGAGTGGGTTGCGCGGGATGAGCCAGGTGCCCAGTCCAACGAACAGGAGTGACACGGCGAGGAGTCCGGTGAGCCGCCGCCGGCTTGGGCGCAGGATGATGGGAAACGGTTCAGTGAGCAGCGATGGCGCCGTCGGCATGGCTGGTTTGTCCCGGATGGAACGCCCAGGATGATGTTTTGTTTTCGGGAAGGGTACGATACAGTGTCAGTGCGACTTTTCTCACATTCCTGATGGATTTGCCAGATGCCAATGAGTCAGTCAAACGTGCTGCCCCGGCTTGCTTCACCTGCCATTCGTGAAACCTACCCGCAGACCCATGCCGCATTTTCTGGTATGCCCGATGGGGAGCTGTGGTTTGAGCGGTTGGTTGAACTCGACGCCGGCCGCCACCGGCTGTTGGCGGCGCCGGAGCCGATGATTGCCTATGGCCCGCCTTCCGAGTCACGGCCGCCGGTGGCTGATACCTTTGACGTCATCGTGGCCGGTGGTTGCTTTGGTTTGATCATCGGGGCGACGTTGGCGGCCCATTATGGCTGGCGGGTGCTGGTCTTTGATCGGCATCAGGTGGGGAAAACCCATCGGGATTGGAACATTTCACGGGGTGAAATTCGGCGCTTGTGCGAGGCCGGGTTGTTTAGCGAGTCAGAGTTGGGCTCGTTTATCGTGGCCGAGTATGACCGGGGTTTTGTCCAGTTTCATGCTGAGGGGTGTTGGCTTGCGGCTGAGCGGCTGTGGTTCGACGACGTCTTGACGCTGGCGGTGTCATCGGATGAGCTTTTGGCGCAGTGTCGGCGCAAGTTGGTGGCGGATGGGCGGAGTCAGTGCCTTGACCGAGCGACGCTTGAGCGGGTGCAGGTGGAAGAGGACGGCGTAACGGTTACTGTTGCCGGTCGAGCGGATGAGCGTCTGGTGTTTCGCGGGCGGTTGTTGATTGACACGATGGGAACGTTGTCGCCAATTGCGCGGCAGCTCAACCCGCGTGAGACGGTGAGTTACCTGTGTCCGACGGTGGGGACGGTGGCGAGCGGGTTTGCCACGGGGACGGCGGCGGATGAGGTGGATGCGCGGGTCGGGGAAATTCTGGTCACGACCGAGCATGCTCAGGGTGGGCGGCAGTTGTTGTGGGAAGGCTTTGCCGGGCGCGGGGACGAGTTTACGACGTATTTGTTTCACTACGCGCCGGTGGCCGACCTGGACCGGCTGTCACTGCTGGCGTTGTTCGAGACCTATTTCGAGACCTTGCCGACGTACAAGCGGCCGGGGCCGGGGTTTCGGTTTCAGCGTCCCGTGTTCGGGTATATTCCCGGTCTGCACCACGTGGGGCTGGGGCCGCAGAAGCGGACGGCGACGCATCGGGTGCTGTTGGTTGGGGACGCGGCGTCATTGAATTCTCCGCTGACGTTTTGTGGGTTTGGGTCGCTGGTGCGGAACTTGCGGCGGATAACGCATTTGATTGACCTGGCGCTCAAGGGCGACCATCTGGATGAACGGTCACTGCGGCTCATTAACGCCTATGAGCCGGGCGTTGCGATCATGGCGGCGTTCACACGCTACATGGTGGCGGATGCCGGCGAGGATCCCAAGGCCGTCAACGAGCTGCTCAACATCGTCATGGAAGCGTTGCACCGGCTGCCGCCGTCCGCGCGGACCGGACTGTTTCAGGACTGTATGGACTGGGGCGATTTTGTGAAGCTGATGCTCCAGATGCAGAAGCTACACCCCAACATCTGGGAGGCCGTGCCGCGCAAGCTCGGAACGGTCTATACCTCAGCCTGGGTGCTCAACTTCATTGAGTTTTCATCCTTCGCCTTTCAGAAGCAGTTGGCCGGGCTGACCGGACAGGTCGGGCGGGGGCTTCGGGAAGACTTCCACAACTACGCGACCTACTATCGCTATGCCCTGGCGTGAGGCGCGGCGACCGGCGGCCGTCCTGGTCGCGGCCCAGTGTTTATGGTTGGTGGTGGCTGGCTGGCTGGCCGGCGGTGGGTGTCGGCGACCCGTGGCGCTGGCGGCTGACACGCTCGTGCTGGCGGTCGAGAAGCCGCCCAAGACGATTGACCCGCGCGTTGGCAACGACGCCGTTTCGGCCAGGTTGCAGCAGCTTGTCTTTGACACGCTGGTGAACAAGAACGACCAGCTTGAAATTGTGCCGGAGCTGGCGGACTTCACGGTTTCGCCCGATGCGCGCGTGTTTACCTTCCGGTTACGGCCGGACATTCGGTTTCACGATGGGCGGCGGCTGACGGCCGAGGATGTGAAGTACACGTTCGAGAGCATGTGCGCGTCGGATTTCAGTTCGCCGAAGAAGGGGGATTTCGCGCTGGTCGAGCGCATTGAGACGCCCGATGCGCAAACGGTAATTTTTCGCTGTCGCGCGCCCAATCTACCCATGCTGGGGAGCCTGGTCGCGGTGGGCATTCTGCCCAAGGGCACGGACGCGGCCGAGGCAGCGACGAAGCCGATCGGCACCGGACCGTTCAAGGTGGTGGCTTATCGGGAACAGAACGACATTTGGCTGGAAGCCAACCCGGACTACTTCAAGGGCGCGCCAAAGCTAAAGCACCTGCGGATTCGCTTCATTCCCGACGCGACGACACGGGAGTTGGAGTTGCGCAAGGGAACGGTCCAGTTGGCGATCAACGCGGATTTGGCCTACAGCACGAACCAGGCGTTGGGGAAAGCGCGGGGTCTCAAGCTTGTGCGGTCCAAGGGAACGAACATTGCCTACCTGGGATTGAACTGCGAGGACGCGCGCTTGGCCGACGTGCGGGTCCGGCGGGCGCTCGCACTGGCCATTGATCGGGAGACCATCATCCGAACCGTGTTTCGCGGCATGGCGCGGCCGGCAGCCGGTCCATTACCGCCGGAGCAGTGGGCTTATCCGGCAGACTTACCGCCGGCGCGGTATGACCCGGAAGAGGCGCGCCGACTGTTGGGCGAGGCCGGCTATGGGCCGGAGCGGCCACTCCGCCTGGAACTCAAGACGTCTTCGGCTGAATTGTCACGTCAGGTCGCGGCCGTGCTTCAGGAGCAGCTCAAGCAAGTGGGGATCGAGCTGGCGCTGCGTTCATTTGAGTTTCAAACCTTTTTGCAGGATACGATTGCCGGGAATTTTCAAATGTTCTACCTCATCAACGTGGGGGCCAATCAAAGCGTGGATTTCCTGAGCTATTTTTATGAATCCTCACGCATCCCCACGAAAGAGCGCGGGTATAGCGAGGGGGCGAACCGGGCGCGGTACCGTTCGGCGGCGGTGGACGGCTGGCTGCGGGCGGCGGCTGGGACGACCGATAAGGCGGAGCAGCGGCGGTTATATGGGTTAGTACAGAAGCAAGTCGTGGCCGATGCGCCACAAATTTTTCTCTGGCATCCCGACAACGTGGCGGTGGCGCACGAGCGGGTGCAGGGGATTGCGTTGGAGTTATCGGGGAGCTACGCCTTCTTGCGGAAGGTTTGGATTGCCGACACGCCGTAGTGTTTTTTTATGACTTTCGTCTGATAACGTTAGCGCAAGGGCCGAGCCAAGGCCGAGAAGCCGAAAAGCGCCGAAGACCAGCCGGAGGGTGGTGAGCCGTGAAACAACTGAAGCGGGTCTGTGTTTACTGTGGGTCGCAGGCTGGGCAAGCCGCCATCTACCGTGAGACGGCGCAAGCCGTTGGGCAATACCTGGCGCAGCAGGGCATTGAGGTCGTTTACGGCGGTGGCAGCGTTGGTTTGATGGGGGTTGTGGCGTCCGCTGTTCTGAGTGCTGGCGGACGGATCCTGGGTGTCATTCCAGAGCGATTGATGGCCCGCGAGGTAGCCTATGTCGGCGTGACGGACATGTACGTCACGCCGACCATGCATGAGCGCAAAGCGCGCATGATGGAGCTGTCCGATGCTTTTGTTGCCTTGCCGGGCGGCATCGGTACCTTGGATGAACTGTTTGAAATCTGGACTTGGCGGCAGTTGGGTTATCACACCAAACCGGTCGGCCTGCTGAACGTGGGCGGTTACTATGATGGTCTTTTGGCTTTTCTCGACCGGGCCGTGCGCGAGGGCTTTTTGACGCCCGACTGTCGGGCATTGCTGATGGTTGAGCGAGACGTCGTGCCATTACTGGCGCGCCTGGCCGCCGCTGTTTCAGCCGAAGCTGCCGCTCGGTAGTGGCGGGCGGGCAGTGGTCTGCCATCTGAGCGCTTGCTGGTAGTCTTTGGGCGTATTCAGGTTGAAAAGTAGCCACTCGGCCGCAGGCAAGTCGGCGTAAGCCGAGAAGGGAAGGGTTGCCGCGCCAATCTGCTCGATGAAGGCGTGGACTCGGTGCTGTCCGGCTGCGAGGAGAGCGGTCAGCGCCGGGTGGACGTCCGGGCCGCCGTAGGCCGCGCAGACGCCGGTGCGTTGTCCGGTTGCCGAAGCGGGAACGACGGCTGAGGCCTGTGGTGAAGCACATGCCAAGCGTTGCAGAAAGTCCGTGGTCAGAAACGGCATGTCACAGGGGATGACCAGCCAGCGTGCCGCGCCCTGGCCTTGGGCGTGGTGGGCGGCGCATTCGAGGCCGGCCAAGGGGCCGGCGGCCGGATGGGAATCAACGATGACTGGGATGTCATCTGTGGTGAAACGATAGTCTGATAATGTTTTTTCTAGTAACCAGGCCGGCAGCGCAGAAGAAGAAATAAGGTAAATATCCCGAAAGCAACCAAGGAAACGACTGATCAAAACCACCACGAGCGGAGCCACAGGGAAAGGCAGGAGTGCCTTTGGCCGGCCCATGCGCCGGCTCTGCCCACCGACCAGGATATAAAGCGGGTACGAGGCTTCCTGGGCAGTCACCATGTCACAGGTGATGGGGCGTGAGCGTGAAGGTTTCAATCATATAGTCGTGCAGGTAGTTGAAGACCAGGTTTTGAAAGCGCCAACCATAGCGCGGGTCCTGAAGGTCGCGGTGTGGCACGACAAAGCTGTACGGCTCCAGAATGCCGTCCACTTTGAGGGAAATGATCACCCGAACGCCACGCTCATCAGCTTCAGCCCGAAAGTCAAAAAGCGGGTGTTCGTAGCGGCGGAGTTCAGCCTGGATTTTTTCGAGGCTCGACAGGTCTGGCGCCGGCATCAGATCTCCTTGGTCTGGGTGATGGCGATGATTGGGGGCCGGCCTACATGGCCAGTCCACCGTCCGCCTGGATGACCTGTCCGGTGATATAGCGCGCGTCGGTGGAAAGCAGAAAGGCCGCAATGCGGGCCACTTCCGCGGGTGTCCCAAACCGTCCGAGCGGAATGTCGGCCAGTAGCTTGGCGCGGTAATCGGCGCCGAGCGCTTCGGTCATATCGGTCTCAATGAGGCCGAGCGCCAGGGCGTTGACCGTAATGCTGCGGCTGGCGACTTCCTTGGCCAGAGCTTTAGTGAAGCCAATCATGCCAGCTTTGGCGGCCGAATAGTTGGTTTGCCCGGCCATGCCGACAACCCCGCTGATGGAGCTGATGTTGAGAATCGTCCCGCCTTGCTTTTGCTTGATGAGGAGGCTGACGACGGCCTTCGAGAGATTGAAAACGCTTTTGAGGTTGGCGGACAAAACGGCGTCCCAGTCCTCTTCTTTCATCATCACCAGCAGCTTGTCACGGGTGATCCCGGCGTTGTTGACCAGGGCGTGAATCGCGCCAAACCGTTCCCGGACTTGCTTGACGACCGTTTGCGCTGCCTCGAAGTCAGCCCCATCGGCCTGATAGCCCTGGGCCTCAGTGCCGTGCTGGCGCAATTCCTGCTCGACTGCTTGAGCGGCTTCGACTTGGCTGCGGTAGGTGAAGGCGATGTTGGCGCCGCGGGAGGCCAGTTCGAGGGCAATGGCGCGCCCAATGCCGCGTGAGCCACCTGTAATAAGGATCGTCTGGTTGTGAAAGTTCATGGCGTGGTTGATTGGGAAGCTTCCAGATGTTCCCAGAAAAAAATAATTGCAACGGCCTGGATGCCGTTGAACGCATAGTGCAGTGCCACCGCGGGGAGCACGGAACCGGTGGCGGCGCGGAGGAGCGTCAGGGCCAAACTCAGCAGCCCCAACATGGTCAGCCCGGCCCACGCACCCCAGTACTGGGGAACGTGGACGACCAGAAACAAGACCGAAACGACCGCGACGGTGACACCGGTTCCGAGGCGGGTACGGAGTCCGCCAAACACAATACCACGGTACACGATTTCTTCGACCAGCGGCGCGGATAGCGCAGCCACCAGGGCAATGGCAATCCGAATGGATGGACCCATGGCCAGCACGCGGTCGAGGTCGGTTTTGCTGTTGGGAACATAGCGTTCGAGCCAGGCGCCAAGTGCCAGAAAGCCCGGCGCCGCCAGGACACAGGCGGCCAGCAGGCCACCCTTGCGCGACCAGAGCGGGAAACCCCAATCAAAGCCAAGCGCCCGGAGCATGCCCTGGGGTGACGTTCTACGGATGAGCCGAACACACCAGCCAAGGATGACGGCATGGGCAACGAACGTAGAGAGTATCAGGGTCAGTGTGAGCGAGTGCGATCCCACCATGTCGGCTTGGGTGGGCATCATGCCTTGCTTCCAGTAGTACCAAGTCAGCCAGCCGAGTTGCGCGCCAAGCGAAGCCAAGAATAGGCAACTGACGCTCACGAGCCAGGCGACAAGCGCCGCGCTGGCATTCCAACCCACCCTTAGTGGCGGCGGGCTAGCCACTCGTCCGTCAGCCATTGGTGGGGTGTGGCGTGTCATGAGCGGGACAGTTCGTTGCCCGGTCGAGCGCCGGTTGCCAGGGGCGCCGACTGGCGGTGAAGGTGAGCTGACGCTTCGAGTTGTCGGTTCATGACAGCGGTGACCTCGGCCATGGCGCTTTCAATCGGCCGATCGGATGGGATGGGTGGGTGAATCGTCACGTTCACCGGACAAGGCGTCAGAATAAATGAACCCGCCGGCAGGAAAGCCGCCGTTCCGTAAATTGTCACTGGGACCAACGGAACGCCGGCTTCCTGGGCCAAGCGGAAGCCACCCGGTTTGAAAGCCTTGACTTGGGCTGGCTGGAGATTGCGGGTGCCCTCTGGAAAGATGACCACCGGAATCCGCGCCTCTAGCACGCTTTTGGCCGCCCGAATCATCGTCGGGGTGGCATTTCGGTTTCCACGGTCAACCGGGATATGGCCGGCGCGCCAGAGAAACCAACCCAGGAAGGGAAGGCGGAAGAGTTCTTTTTTGGCGAGAATGCGAAACTGAAACGGCAGAAAGGCAAAGAGAACCGGAATGTCCAGCAGGCTCTGGTGATTGGATAAGACCACTGCCGGTGTATGGCAGGGTAGTTGGTCCAGCCCGGTGACGGTCACGCGCATGCCGACGGTCCAGGCAATCAGGCGGCACCAGGTGCGCGCGCACCAGTGCTGGTATTCGCCGGTTCGGTCAAACGGCGCGATGAGCAGGGCCAGCGAGGCCATAACGATGGTGTAGATAACAATGAGCGCCAATGCGACAATCGAGTGTATCAAGCGAACCATAGGCAAGGGGCTACCCGTGCAGGTGTCAGCCGGGAGCGGTCATGATTTGATAATACGCCGCGCGGTGACGCATGAGGCAAGCCTGGTACTGCGCGTGGCGTTCGGCATCTGGTTGAAACCACCGGCCATCGGGGAGCGGGCAAGCCTCCGTGACCATGAGTCCCAGGCGGAGACTGACCCAGAGCGCTACGCCCCGGGCCGAAGCTTCCGTCTGGATAACACAAATGGGCCGTCCGAGCGCATGGCACAGGGTGGCCGCAAAGGCCGGTGAGGCAGAAACGCCGCCCGAGACGATAATGGATGTGGAGGCCGGCAGTAGGTGAGCGGTCTCCAGGGTTTCGGCAATCCAGGCGAGACGGATGGCGAGGGTTTCAAGGAGCGCCTGCCAGATGGCGACCGGCGAGGTGGAGAGGCGCAACCCAAGGATGGCGCCGGTCGCGTTGGTCTGCCAACCCAGGCTGCGTTCGCCGGTCAGGAAGGGTAGCACCGTCAGTTGGGCCTCGTCCGGGGGCATGGCCTGGAGCATGGCTTCTAACTTTTCTGGGGGAGGAAGTCGTAGCGCGCGTCGTCCCCAAGCGAGGAGGTTTCCGGCGTTGCTCAGGGCTCCGCCGATCAGCGCGTGCTGCTGGTCGAAGCGGTAAGCCCAGAGTCCGGGAGGTGGGGCTGCCGGTTCGCGGTCTTTCGGCACGGTGATGCGGAGCGCCGCGGTCGTGCCGATATTGATCGCCGCGCGGGCGTCTGAAAAGCAAAGGCTGCCGAGGTTACTGCACGCGCCATCGCTGAGCGGCGGAAAAAAACTGGCATCCTGGAGAGTTGACCAGCGAACTTTGAACGGCGACCGCAGCTCCGTTCCCGGCAGCGCGAAATCATCATCGGCAATCGGGGTGAGGTTGCGTCGGGTAAGTCCTAGTTGGGAAAGGATTTCATCATCCCAATCGCCGGCTTGCCGGGCGTACAGCCCGGTCGCTGACGCCAGTGAGACACTGGCATAGGCAACGCCAAAGAGGTGGAGCCAGACGTATTCGGCAAAGGACATCCACTGCCAGTCCTGGATGGTGAGCGTTCGCTTGAGCCAGGCCAACTTGAGCAGCCAGTAGCTTGAATGGAGCGGACAGCCGGTCCGGGCGTAGAGCTGGCGGCTGGTGAAGTATTCAACCAAATTCTCTCTTTCTGCCTCGGAACGGGTGTCTCCCCAAGAGAATACGGGTGTGGTCGGCGCGCCGACAGTCGCCGGAACAGAACTATCTGGCGAGAGCTTCACGCCCAGCAGGCTGTGCATCATGGTTGACATGCCGACGCCCTGAATCGTCAGCCCCTGAGCATTGGCGGCGCGCAGGGATTGACCTACCACGTGGGCAAGCTGGCGTAGCAGGGTCGGTGCAGCATAGGTCATCTCGCCCGGCGCGGTGGTGGTCGGGGCGACCGGTTGGCGCGCCAGGGTTTCAGTCCGCCATTGACCATCTGGGGTAAATACGACCGCGCGCAATGATGACGAGCCAATATCAATCGCCAAAATCATGGATGACGAAGCTATGGATGATGAAGCTTAGGCGAGATGGGCGTGATACTTGGCGTAGCGTGCCGCGCCAAGGAGAGCCGTTTGCTCATTGAGGATGATCGAGATCGGAATTTGTTCGAGAAAGTTCTGAAATCTTCCCTTGGCAACGAACGCCTGAAGAAACCCGCCGCGGGTCATCCACGTGAGGATTTTTGGGGCGATGCCGCCGCCGATGAACAGTCCGGCAGTGGACAGCGCCTTGAGCGCCAGGTTGCCGGCTTCGGAGCCGTAAAGGGCGACAAACTGCTCCATGGTGGCAACTGCAATCGGCAGGCCTTGGTCGGCAAATTTTGAAACGGCCGCTCCGTAGCCCTCCGCTTCCGCCATGGCTTCGAGTTCGGCCGACCCGGCGGCGCGCCCGGTGTCACGGAGGAAGGTATAAATGTGTTCAAATCCAAAGGTGCCCGAGACGAGGCGTTCCCAACTGACGTGGCGGTAGGTTTGCCAGAGGTAGGCCAGCAGTTCAGCTTCCGTCGGATTACTGGGCGAGAAACTGGCATGGCCGCCTTCGGATGGGACGGCAATGTGCCGCGTCCCGTCCCAAAACAGAATGCACTCGCCCAGGCCGGTCCCGGCTGACATCAGCGCGGCGTTGCCAAGTTGCGGCTTGCCAGCCTGAAGCTGGTAGAGATCACTTTGGGGGAGCAGGGCAATGCCATTGCCGTTGGCTTCGAGGTCGTTGATGACGAAGGCTGGGCAGTCGAGTGCCTGGCGTAGTTCGGCCGCGCGGATCGCCCAGGTTAGGTTCGTAATCTGGCATACGCCATCGAGAACGGGACCGGCCGCGCCGATGCAGACAGCTTGGCAGCGCAGTTCGCGGGCGCCCGCAAACGACCGGATCATCGCCAGGAGGTCGGTGAAGTCAGCGCTGGCAAAGGTTTTGGTTTCGAGCGGGGCCAGCGTGGCCAGCTCGAACAGGCCCAAGTGGGTTTTCGTGCCACCAACGTCACCGGCAAGGATATAGGGCGTCGTCATTTGGTTACTTTGGTCTTCGAGGGGGGGCAGGTTGCAAGCGCCGCGCCAATGATGCCGGCCAAGTTGGCCATTTGGGCCGGCAGGACGGGGACAGGGCAAGTCAGGTAGGTCGCAAACTTATCAAACTTGTTACTCGCGCCGCCGCCGAGGATGAAGGCGTCGCACCAGAGGAGGCGATGCAATTCGCTCAGGTACTCACTGACATACCCGGCCCATTTTTTCCACGACCAGTCATGGCGCTCACGCGCCGCGAGAGAGGCACGCCGTTCGGCATCCTTTTCCCGAACGATGAGGTGGCCGAGTTCGGTATTGGGAATGAGTTGGCCCTGGTAAAAGGCAGCCGTGCCGATGCCGGTGCCGAGCGTGACAACCATGACCAAGCCGGACAGGTCACGCCCAGCGCCAAAGCGCATTTCAGCTAGTCCAGCGGCGTCGGCGTCATTGAGCAGCACGACGTTGAATCCGGTCACGGCTTTGAAGAGTGCGGCTGCATCGCAGCCAATCCAGGTTGGGTCAATATTGCCGGCGGTATGCGCAACGCCATGCTTGACGACCGACGGCAGGCCAATCCCAATGGCGCCATCCTGTTCACTCCACCCAAAGTGGCGAATCAGCTCGAAGGCGGTTTCCGCCACGGCGCTGGGTGTTGCTGGTTGGGGGGTGAGCAGGCGAAAGCGTTCGTGGACCAGCTCGCCAGTGCGCAGGTTGACCGGAGCGCCTTTGACGCCGGTGCCGCCAATGTCAATGCCGAGTGCGTACTTGGTCATCATGTTCTCCGGTGAGGCCGCGCGTTGGCGTCGGTGACAGGGGAGGTTTCCGGTCGGTGTGGTAGGTGGAGTCTGATAATAAGCCTTATGTTAGTACTGCCACCGCGCCTGTAGCCACAGCCGCGGCAACGCCCACAGTTTCGCCTGAAATGAAACATGCGCCCGCCGCGAAAAGACGTCGTAACCATGGCGCTCAATATCCCGCAAAATCCCGCCATACAGCCGACTGCTCAGAAACACCGTAAAGCGACTATCTGACGACAGAAGCGGAATGCCGCACTCCGCCTCGCGGTAAAAATCCCGCGCGCGCCGGATTTGAAATTTCAGCAAGGCAATCAGTTCCGGTGTCAGCCGCCCCTGCAGGATAACCTCCTCGGAGCACCCAAAGCGACGCAAATCTTCCAGAGGCAAATAAATTCGGTCACGGCGCGCGTCTTCTCCGATATCCCGCAAAATGTTCGTCAACTGAAAAGCAATGCCAAGGGCCACGGCATACTGCAAGGCGCTGGGATCGCGGTAGCCAAACACCTCACTCGTCATCAGACCCACCAGCGAGGCCACCCGATAGGCATAGGCATACAGCGCATCAAACGTCTCAAACCGGACCGGCCCGTCCGTTCGCGCATCCATCAGACACCCCTGCATCAGTTCCAGTGGGTGTTCCAGCTTGACCGGAAACCGTGGCAAAAAGTCATGCCAGGCAATCAGCACCGGATGCGCCGGAAACGCGGCTCCGGTATAGACGGCTTCCAGTACCTGTGACCAACGCTCAACCGCAAACGTCACCTCCGTGGCAGATGCCTGGCGGTTGGTGTCCACGAGGTCGTCAATTTGCCGGCATAGCGCATAGATGCCATAAATTGCCGGACGCTTCCGGGCCGGCAAGGTTTGGGTGCAAAAGTAAAAACTCTTGGCATGGGTGCGGGTCACATCCCGGCAATAGGCATAGGCCGCGGCCACCTGTGCTGCCTGCGGTGATTGGATGTATGGATAATCCGTGAAGACGTCACGAATGGCACGAATACCAACGTTTGTTTCCATGCTCTGACTGGCGCGCCGGACTTCCTTCGCGTGAAAACACGGCGCACTATGGTATAGACTTGAGGCCAGAGTCAACGGCAGCGCCGGAACGGTCACCTTGGTTGGCGTTTGCCCCCGAACGACCACTTTCAATCCCAGCCTTGGCAGGAACTCACCCATGCCGTCCTCGGACGCGGTCATTCCATCCCCACTGATACGCACCGTTCTTACTCACCTTCAGCTTCTCGATCCGGTTACTTGGCTTGGGCCATGGCAATGTTTTTGCTGCGGCGTCCTGGCCGTCGGACTCCGTCCGGCGGACCTGACGTGGGCCGATGGCGTGAAGTTTTTCCTCGCTTGCGGCTTGATTGGTCCGCTCTTGACTGGGTTCAGCCAGTCTATCAATGACTACTTCGACCGCCACCTCGATGCCATCAACGACCCGGAGCGTCCGATTCCGGCCGGCCGGATTTCATTGGCGGCCGCGCGGGCCAATTTCATCCTGACGGCGCTGTTGGCAATCGGCAACATGGCGTTGTTGTACTTGGTGACCGATAGTCCGTTGATTCTCCTGCTGGGTGCTGCCGGGCTCTTCCTGGCCTATGCCTACAGCGCGCCGGGGTTTCGGCTCAAGGAAAACGGCTGGTTTGGGACGACTTCGGTTGGGCTGGGCTACTGCATGGTGCCCTGGCTTCTGGCCGCGCATCTCTTCGCGCGCGAACCCGGTTTTCCGTTCTTCCACCTTGCCCTTGGCGTGGTCAATGCCCTGGTTGCCATGGGACTCATTACCATGAATGACTTCAAGTCCATCGAGGGCGACCGCAAGAACAACCTCAAAACCCTGCCGGTGCTCTATGGCGAGCGCGGGGCCATGCTCATTGCCTTCACGGAAATCAACCTAGCGCAGGTCATCTTCGTTGCGACCTGTTTTTATTTTGGCTACGCGGTGATTGGCTGGCTGGGGGTTGCTTTTTTCATTCCACAAGTCATCCAGCAAGTGCAGCTTTACCGTGCACCCAATGACGCGCGGCTCCTGACCAGCCTAGGACGCAACGCAGCCGGTCGCTCACTGATTAGCCAGAGCCAGAGCGGTGCGCATCCGGGGTTTATTCGCTTCCTGGTCGGCAGCAACCTGCTGACCGTGACGGCCCTGACGGCCGTGGCCATTGTTCATGGTTACTGGCGATGAAGTTTGGCTTTGGCTAAACTTGCGCCATCAGTCATCCATTTCATATCGAGGCGCATGTCATGAAGGAAACGTCAACGAAACCAACATCACCCTCGTCAACCGACGTCCCGGCCGTCAATGCTTCCCTCGAAACCTTTCGGACGCTGTCCCTGCCGGAAAAAGCGCTGACGATTGCGCAAACCCAGGCCATGCTGTTTTCCAATACGGTCGTGCGCACCCTGGCGACGTTGTTACGCGGCAACCGCCCCGACGCGACCTAAACGGCAACTCGCTTCTCCCGTGGATTCGGTGGCTAGGCTTAGTGGCTAGGCCTGGGCAAGCGCGGCATCGAGGTCAAAGCCCGGTGCCCAACCAAGCTTGTCTCCAGCGCGCGTCAGGTCGCTGACATAGCGCCGTTGGTCATCTGGTGACGGCTCGGCATCTGTCAAGTTGAGCTGTGGGATGTATCCCTGGGACTGACCGATACGGTGGGCCAGCTCGGCAAACGTCAAGGCATAGCCGCTGCCCCCACCAATATTGAAAGTTTCACTGGTGAGCGAGGATGCCGCGCACGCTCGAATGACCCTGGCCAGCTCCGATACGGGGAGAAGGTCCCGCACCTGCTGCCCCTGCCAGCGGAGCGTCAACGGCTGTCCGGCGCGAATCGCACGCGCAAAGCTGCTGACCAGTCCGCCTGGATTGCCTGGCGTGGGTGGCGCAAAGATCGTCGAGAGCCGAAGAATGAACAGTCGAAAGCCACGCTGCGCCGCGTAGAAGCGCGCATACTCCTCGGCTAGCCACTTTGACCAAGCATAGGCCGACTGTCCATTCAAGGTCGTCGGGCACGCTTCCGAGACACAAGTATGGTTTTCGGCATGCGCCCCATACACATCCTTAGTTGATGCCAGAATCAGCGTCTGCCCGGCCGTCAACTGTGCGCACAACCAGCGCGTTCCGTCGCTGTTGATCTCAAAGCAGGTCATGGCCGCATCCGCCGACTTCGAAACATGGGCGGCAAGATGGACAATACATCGGTGTGACCGGAGCAAGTCGGCTAGCCTCGGCTCGAACAGCCCACTCTGAACCCGCCGGCCGGCCGGCGTCGCGCCAAGCAGTGTGACGAGATGCGTCCCCAGGTATCCGGTGCCACCGGTCACCAGCCAATCCATCATGCCTTGACGCTCGCGGGCGGTTGGTAGCGAAGCGGTAACGAGACCGTGACCGTCGTTCCCTGCCCTGGCTCACTCAGAATACCGACCTTGCCGCCGTACGCACTGACGATGTCGCGGACGAGCGTCAGTCCAATCCCAAGCCCACCGCCCCGGAAGTTAGTGCGTGAGGTGCTGTGGTGTTGGGTATTGGCCGTTTCGTAAAACGACTCAAACGCGCTGACAACTTCCGTAGAAGCCATGCCGATGCCGTTATCCTGAACCTTGATGGCAAAATGCTCATCGGCGACCGCCCCAAGCTCCAGCCAGATCGTGCCGTGGTCTGGGGTGAACTTCACGGCATTGAATAGCAGCTCGCGCGCAATCTGGGTCACGCGCAACGGGTCGCCCAGCGCTTCCATCCGGTCTGGTCCGGTGAGATGGTACTCGTGATGGCGGTGGTGGGCGTGAACCTTGATTTCTTCAAGGGTGGTTCGGAGAACCTCCATGACGTCAAACGACTGGCGCGTGATGGGTATTTGGTCCGAGGTGGCCGCGAGGAGTAAGGTCAAGTTTTGAACGATGGTGGTCAGGTTGGAAACGGCCGTCTGCATTGCCTGCCCGGCCTCCCGGACATCGGTCGGGGAATCGGCCAGTATGGAAAGCAAGTCACAATACCCCTGGAGAATGGTGAGCGGCCCGCGGAGTTCATGGCTGGTCAGGCGCAGAAACTTCTCCTTCAGCTCCGTCAGACGCTGAAGTTCCTGGTTGGCATGGATGAGGGCGGCGTTTTGCCGGCGGAGGGCAATCCGGTCAAAGCACTTTTCGATGGCCGCGCGCATTTGCTCGACTTCAAAGGGTTTTGGGATGAAGTCACTCGCCCCCAGTTTCATGGCTTCAACCGCTTCGTCAATCCGTCCATAACCGGTAACGACCAACACTTCGGTGGTGGGATCATGGTCTTTGACCATTCGAATGACGCTTAGCCCCCCCTGGTGCGGCATGCGTAGATCGGTAATGACGAGGTGCGGGCAGAAAACCGGAAGCAACGGCGCGACTTCGCTTCCGTCCGCGACTGCGCGGACTTGGTAGCCAGCGAGGAAGTCCTCAAAAAAAGCGCGAATTTCGGCCTCATCATCCACAACCAAGACGCGCCGTTCGATGCCCAGCGAGGGCAATGATGTGTCGTTTACCATAGGAGCGTCCCTGTTCCTCCGGCGGCAACAAACCGGGAGGCGCTAACGCGGGTTTCGACCGGTCTGATGATGGCTCAAAACGGCGTCCAGAATAGCATGGGCGAGGGCATCCTTGGTCATCAGCGGGAGCGGGATGGTCTCACCGTCCGCCGTAACGAGCGACACCCGGTTGGTGTCAACGTCAAATCCGGCGCCGGCTTCCAGGACGTTGTTGACCACCAGAAGATCGGCTTGCTTGCGCCGCAGTTTATCGAGCGCCAGGCTCGGCGACCAGTCGGTTTCAGCGGCAAAACCCACGACAAAACGTTGCCCTTTACGCGCGCCAACGGCGGCCAGGATGTCCTCGGTCGGCTCGAGTTCAATGTGGTAAGTCGTTGTTCCCGCGGCCTTCTTCAACTTTTCCTGAGCCGTTTGCCGGGGACGATAATCGCAGACGGCGGCGGCTTTGATGACGATTGTCGCTTCTTCGAGGTGGTTCATGACGGCGTCATACATGTCGCGCGTCGAGCGAACTGGCACCACCTTGACACCGGCCGGTGGCGTCAGCGAAGTCGGGCCGGTGATGAGTGTCACGGTAGCCCCCCGGGCGCGCGCCGCCCGCGCCACCGCATAGCCCATCTTGCCCGACGAACGATTGGTGAGGTAGCGAACGGGGTCGAGGTCCTCAATGGTTGGACCCGCCGTCACCAGAATGTGGTGTGAGGCAAGGGATTGGTCGGTGTGTCCGGCTGAGTCAGCCGCTTGACCGGCAAGGCATTCCAAGACAGCGCTGACGACCTGTTCTGGTTCAGCCAGTCTTCCTTCTCCAACCATGCCACAGGCTAGAAAGCCAGCCGCTGGCTCGATGATCCGCGCGCCGCGCGCCCGCAGAAGCGCCACATTGCTCTGGGTTGCCGGGTGACGCCACATCTCGACGTTCATGGCGGGCGCAACCAAGACCGGCGCCGTTGTTGCCAAGTAGAGTGTCGAAAGGAAGTCGTCGGCAATACCGTGGGCGAATTTGGCCAGGCAGTTGGCGGTTGCCGGGGCGACGACCAGCACATCCGTGCGCTGGGCCAGGCTGATGTGGGCAATGTCGGTGTCGGCATCCCGTCCCCAGTGAGAGACATAGACGGGTTTGCCCGAAATCGCCTGGAAGGTCAGTGGCTGAACGAAGCGCGTCGCCGCCTCGGTCATGGCGACTTCCACCGCCAACCCGGCCTGCTGAAGCCCACGCAGAATGAGCACGGCTTTGTAAGCCCCAATGCAGCCCGTGACGCCGAGCGTCACCTGTTTTGTCGCTAGCCGTGTCATCACCGGTCTGCCTCGCATCTGAGCTTGTGTTCCTCTGATGAAACAATATCGTAGCGAATACCGGAAGGCAGGCCTATCATAGACGCGGTTCAGGTATCGGCTAATCAGCACTAGGTTGTACAGCAAGTTTCTAGAAAAAGGCTTTGCAGGGCTTCCCACCACGGGAGGTCACCGCTTAGAGCTGCTTAGAACTGCTCAGTCAGGAGAAAGGCAACCATCATGTCCACCGAGACGAAATTTTCCCATCTCTCAAAAGAGTTCCTCCACGTCGTTGAAGTTGCGGCAATTGAATCCGCCCGCACCATGGGACTCGGCCAGCGTAAACAATCTGACCGGGCTGCCGTCGAAGCCATGCGCGAAGCCATGCGTGCGGTTCGCATGAACGGGCGCATCGTGATTGGTGAAGGCGAGCGCGATAAGGCCCCCATGCTGTACATTGGCGAGCGCGTCGGCATGGGCGCTGAACTGAGTGACGACGACCCGAATGCCTTTCCGGCCGTGGATATTGCCGTTGACCCGCTTGAGGGCACGAACCTGTGCGCCACCGGGGCGCCCAATGCGATTGCCGTGCTGGCCGCCGCCGAACGGGGCGGACTCCTCCATGCCCCCGACATGTACATGAACAAGCTCGTCGTCGGGCCAGCGGCGCGGGGACAGCTCGACATTGATGCCCCGGTGGCCGAAAACCTCAAGAGGCTATCGAGCTGCTTACGCCGCGCCGTTACGGATTTGGTGATTTCGGTGCTGGATCGCCCGCGCCACGAGCGACTGATTGCCGACATTCGGGCAACCGGCGCGCGCATTCAGCTTATTTCGGACGGGGACCTATCTGCCGGCATCAGCGCCGCCGTGGGTGGCTCCGGCGTCCATGCCGTCATGGGGATTGGGGGCGCGCCGGAGGGCGTTCTCACCGCCGCGGCTATGAAATGCCTGAATGGTGAAATCCAAGCGCGGTTCGTCCTGAAAGACCAGCTTCATGCCGAAGACCAGACGAAGGTCGCCGAAGATAGCGAAACCATCGCGCGCATGCAGTCCATGGGCATTAGCGACCCGACCCGCGTTTACCGCACCGATGACCTTGCCCCTGGAAAGCACATCATCTTTGCCATGACCGCCGTGACCAACGGTAGCGTCCTCCGCGGCGTGCGCTTCTTTGGGGATGGTAAGCGCACCTCTTCGCTCCTGATGACGACCCAGCCGCATACGGTCCGCCTAGTTGATACTGTTCATGTCGAGGGTGGCCCGAATACGGTCATTCGTTTCTGAAGCCGAACGTCGCATAGTAAACCACCGGCCCTGCCATGAAGGGCAAACGTGTCTGCCTTGTGACAGATGGCTGGCATCGTTACAATGGTGAAACTTTTGAACCGAACCTAGCGGTGATGGAGGCCGGCATGCGATACCCATTCCGTGGTTTGCTGATGAGCTTCACATTGGTGGCACTGTTGCTGGTGACACCATCGGCAACGTCCGCCACTGAGGCGGCCGCCAATCGCTCAGAAGGCTGTAGCGTAACCGGGCTGGTTACGGACCACCGGGGCGTGCCGGTGGCGTATGCCATCATTTCGATGTTTCGGGATGGTGATGAGAAGGAAGCCCTGGCAACGGCTTCGAGTGATCGAAGCGGTAAGTTCTTCCTCTCCCGACTCGCCCCTGGCGCGTATCGGTTCCTGGCGGCCGCGCGCGGATTCCAAACCCTGATCAGTGACCGAACGGAACTTACGCCCGGTTCTCCAGCCCAGATGACGTTGACACTGCGTCCGGCGCCCGATGGCAAGCATTCCAGCGTCAACCCGGTCAAGTACCAAAATCGCCGCAACCGTGGCATTTTCAATGCGGCTCCAGTGGCCGGCGAAGCCCCAGCGCTCGCCTGGCAGGCGGCTGCCATGGTTGGTTCGAGTGGCTACGATACCCAGGTTGCGCTTGAAGCTGCGCCGGGGCTGGAGGTTGGCTTCCTGCTCCGCCGTGACTGGGAAGGACGGGCCACGACGTTTGGCGGGGCGCTGCGCTATACAACGGAGAACCACCACGCCATCGTTCGCTCACTGGCCAGCCAGGTGAACGGCCAGGTCATCGGCGACCCATCGCTTACCTCCGGCGGCTGGGATAAGGCTTCGGCGTTTGGACTGTTCCGGCGGCATGAGGTCCAGGCTGCCGATGCCTGGCAGGTCACGCCTGAGCTGCAACTGACATACGGGTTTGACTACATCCAGATTGGCCGGTCCGGTGAGGACGCCTGGCTGCCCCGGTTGGCCGCCCACTGGCAACCTTGCGCCCAGCTTCAGTTTCACACCGCCCTGACGGCAGATGGCCAATCCACCCCGGATTGGACAAATCCGGAGAGCCTGCTCTTTCCAAGCGACTTCCCTAACCCGCCCCAGCGTCTCGCGCTCCAGGGTGACACCCCGGTGATAGCGCGCAATCTTCGCACTGAGGTTGGCGTGGCCTGGCGAGCTGCTCCCAAAACAACGGTCAAAGTCTTTGCTTACCGGGACCGCATTGATGGGCAGGCGCTCGCTTTGGCCGGGACGCCTGTGGCGCGCGTTGACGGTCGGGCCGAAGGGGGCGGGCTGCTGGTGACTTACCGTCCTCACCAGCGGCTGATGATCACGACGGCCTATGCCGTTGGGCATGCCCCATCCGCTGAACTGACGACAACGCCGGAGGTCACGCCGCCGAGGCCGGAGACGACTGCGCGGACGACCTATCACATCGTCACCGTCGTGGCCGAGGCTATCCTTCCGCTGCCGGGGGCCCGGCTGAATGTTGGCTACCGTGGCGCAACGGGGCAGGCCCTTCATGCCATTGACCCCTTTGCTTCCCGCCTGGCGTTGACCGAATCGGGGCTGAGTTTTGCTTTTCTTCAAACGCTTCCGAGTTGGTTCACCCTGCCCGGTCGCTGGGAAGCCATTGTCGAGGGACGCAACCTCGATGAGCACCGCGGTGAAGTTACCGGTCTTGGGACGAACTTCGGCTTTCCCCAGCGCCGACTGGTGCGGGGTGGTCTGCGTGTGCGTTTCTAGGAGACTATGCGTTCCCGTTCCTACCCAACCTGGCTTGTGGTTGCGGTGAGTTTGGGAATCATTCTGCTTGGCGTCGTCAACCTGGCTGAACGCGCCGGGCAGCCGCCGCTGGCGGATGATGGCGTGCGGTGGCGGCCGGCCGCTCACGGCCTCACGGCCGGGCGAATTCGAGCCGGCAGTTCCGCCGAGCGGGCCGGCATTATTCAGGGCGATGTGTTACGGGCCATTCTGGTCGAGCGGTCCTCCGACCAGCCGCCTGAACCACTGGCGGTGACGAAGGAGTGGCATGTTCAGTACTACCTGGACGAGTATGTTCACGTTGGCGGCAATGCCACCTATCTGGTTGAGCGCTACAATCCGCTGGGTGTCAGCCTTGGACTCTGGCAAGCCGAGTTGCGTGGTATCGAGCCACAGCCGAGCCGCTTCTGGCTTGAGGTGTACCTGGCTTTCGTGGGGAGTCTCTACCTGCTCATTGGCATCGTCGTCTTTGCCAAGCATGAGCAACCCCGCCAGTCACTCCATTTCTTTGCCATCTGCGCGCTATCGTTCATCTACCTTGTCTGGAATGCGAGTGGTTCATTCACGACCTTCGACACGTTCATTTTCTGGGCCGATCGGTCTGCGCTGACCGTGCTGTGTCCGCTCTTTCTTCACTTTTGCGCGGTCTTTCCCCTGCGGAGCGCCTGGCTGGAGCGTCACCGGCAACTGATGTGGGTGGTCTATACGCCGGCTGCCGTGCTCGTCCTGCTCGAAACGCTTCATGTACTGCTGGGGCGTTACAGCGCCTGGTTACTTGACCTCCGCCCCCAGCTTGATTCACTTGCCCTGTTTCACTTCGTCACGGCGTTTGCTGCGGCGCTCGGAGTGGTCACCGTTACGTTTTTCCAAACGGAAACGGCGCTGCTCAAGCAGCAGATGAAGTGGATTGTCCTTGGGCTGACGCTGGGCATCTTGCCCTGGATGGCTTTCTATGGCGCGCCGGTTCTGGCCGGTGTTGAGCCAACCCCAGCCATGGAGGCTCTGGCGCTTGGCCCAACAGTGTTCATCCCACTGGCCTTCGGCTACGCCATCATCCGCTACCGCCTCATGGATGTGGATGTCATCGTACGGCGAAGCCTGACCTATGCGCTTGCGACGTTTGGCATTGTGATGATTTTCATGCTGGGCGTGGTCAAGATGGCGGATTGGATCCGGGAAACCTACCCAACCGTTCCCGACGTAACGACGACGTTTCTCCAGGTTATCGTGCTCTCTTGCGGAGCTATCCTGTATGCGCCATTCAAAAACTGGCTTCAGGAGCGCATTGATCGCATTTTCTACGGCGCGCGCTATGACACGCGCCTGGGGATTGCGGATTTCGGACGCGCCATGGCCACCACGACGGTTCTGCCGGAACTGCTATCAGCCATTGCTGAAAAACTGTCCGAGACCATCGCCGTAACCGATCTGGCAGTTTTCCTTCCGGCGACCACCCCGGCTGGGGAGGCGGCCCCATCACCCCGCCTCGTCTTTGCCAGCGGCGGGCTTTCATCCCCGGAAGCGCCGCCGCGCATCCAGGAGCGGCTCCTTGAAGCTGGCCCGCGTGGCTACATCGTGGATGAAGCTGGTTTGGCCTCTGGCGGGCTGGCTTACTACTTTCCATGCATTGCGCGTGGGCGCTTCGTGGCGATCATCGCCCTTGGGAAGACCACGCAGCGCACCTTGCTCACCTCCGAAGACACCGAGCTATTGCGTGGGTTATCGCCCTATATCGCGGTCGCCATTGAAAACAGCCTGCTCTATGAACGCGAGCGCGCGCGCGTCGAGGAACTGGCCCGACTCAAGGAGTTCAACGAAAACATCATCGAGTCCATCAACGTCGGGATTGTGGTCATTGATCGCCGTGGCCGCCTGACCACCTGGAATAGCGCTTTTGAAAAGCTATTTGGGCAACCGCTCGCCGTGGCCGAAGGGCAGTCGCTTGAAAGCATGTTCGACCCTGACTTGGTGCGTGCCATGCGTGGCATGGTCGGTGGGGCGGATTGGCAGATCACGGAAGCGCGAACCATGTATCGCTGCCGGACCCACGGACCTGACCGCCAGCCGCTGGTGCTCAACATTACGCTCCTGCCGCTGCAAAGCCGCGACACCCTGGCTGACGGTGCGCTGATTTGCTTCGAGGACATTACCGATCGGGTGCGCCTCGAAGAGCAAATCCGCGAAGCCGACAAGCTTTCCTCGATTGGCTTACTCGCGGCCGGCGTTGCCCACGAAGTCAACACGCCCCTGGCCGGCATTTCCAGCTATACCCAGATGCTACTGGCGGAGTGTGGCGAGCAGGACCCACGCCGAACCATTTTGGAAAAAATTCGCCGCCAGACGCTGCGGGCCTCCGACATCGTCAACAACTTGCTCAACTTCTCCCGCACCGGCAACTCGACCTTTGCGCCAGTTTCGATGAGAGCGCTGCTCGACGACACGCTCCAGCTCCTGGAAACCCACCTCCGGGGCACGTCCATTGAGGTCGTCCGACGGTATGGTGACAATCTCGCCCCGGTCTGGGGCCACGCCGGTAAACTTCAGCAAGTCGTCATGAACCTGATTCTGAACGCCCGCGATGCCATGCCCCATGGCGGGGTCTTGACCATCGCGGCGACGTCCGAGGGAAATGCCGTCACGATTGAAATCTCGGATACCGGCGTCGGCATGCCGGACGATGTCATTCATCGCATCTACGATCCATTCTTCACGACGAAGGAGGTGGGACGGGGGACGGGGCTTGGACTCGCCGTCAGCTATGGCATTGTGCAAGAACATGGCGGGCATGTGTTTGTCGAGAGTGCGCCCGGCAAGGGTTCGACCTTCCGGGTCAAACTGCCCGGGGCCGTCCCCAGTCCGTCATCGGCCAGGGGCCAGGCCGCGGAGGCGGTCGCCGGCCAGAACCAACCAACCCCGGACGGCGTGATGCCCGTCGAGGTCAGTCGCTTGCATGCCTAGTCCCATTCCGCCTACGTTTTCGACCTACGTTACGCCCTGGATTGACTCCTCCCTAGATTGCCCAACACCATGCCCTTTAGGTCTATTTCCTCGTTTGGTCGCCGCTACCGTGAAGCACGCATGGTGCTCCACGGTGTTTTTGATCGGTGGCACCCGGTTTTGGTTCACATCGTGCCGATTCGCCGGTGCAACCTCGCCTGCGCTTACTGTAATGAGTATGACGCGGTATCCGACCCGCTTCCGCTCGATGAGATGCTTCGGCGGATTGACAAGCTGGCCGAGCTAGGCTCGTCGGTCGTGGCCTTCAGCGGTGGCGAGCCAATGCTCCATCCAGAGCTTTACACCATGGTTCGCCGCATCCGCGCTCACGGCATGATGGCCGGACTCATCACCAATGGTTACTACTTGACCAAGGAGCGGATTGAAAAACTCAACGACGCCGGCCTCGAATACCTCCAAATCAGCATTGACAACGTCAACCCGGATGAGGTCTCCCAAAAAAGCCTCAAGGTGCTCGACCGGCGACTCGTTGACCTGCACCGCTACGCGCGCTTCGTGGTGAGTATCAATTCCGTGATTGGCGGTGGCATCCGCCATCCCGAAGATGCCGTGACCGTCGCCAAACGCGCGGCGTCGCTGGGGTTTGCCGTCTCCTGTGGCATCATCCACGACGGCCACGGCGCGCTCAAGCCGCTTTCTCAAGCCGAGCTGCGCGCTTATGAAGAAGTAAAGCGCATCGGCAAGACCGGCTACGCAATGATTCATACGTTTCAGGACAACCTCGCCCACGGCCGGCCAAATACCTGGAAGTGCCGCGCCGGCGCGCGTTACCTTTACATCTGCGAGGACGGGTTGGTTCACTATTGCTCGCAGCAGCGTGGCTACCCCGGCATTCCGCTTGCCAGCTATACCAAGGAAGACCTCCGGCGGGAATACGCAACGCCAAAGCCATGCGCGCCCCTTTGCACCATTGCCTGTGTTCACCGCGCATCAACCATGGATTTCTGGCGCGACCCCCAGGATGGTCAAGCCCCGGCACCTGTCCAAACGTGACCGGCTTGGCGCATGGGCAACGGTCCCCGTCAGCGACCGACCAGATGCAATCTCAACCTAAATCTGCTAGCCTATGCGCCTGTGATTCACTTGCGGAAGTGGCGAAATGGCAGACGCACCAGACTTAGGATCTGGCGCCGCAAGGCATGAGAGTTCGAGTCTCTCCTTCCGCACTCCTTTCCTAGGTCAGCTTTCCCGCAACCCCCTCCGGGGCCGTGGCGTGGCTTCGTGCCTGGCCTTTCGCCCCAAGGCGACCGGAAACACTCATTGCAGCTCAGATAGCGGCGCAAGTAAGGTTGCGTCCGGCGTTTGGCCGGGGTAGCTCGTTGCTACCTTGGCAGAAGCGCCGAGATTCATCATTTTGACTGTTCCTGCAAAGGAGTGTCCTATGCTGCAAGTTGGCCAACCGGCGCCGAGTTTTGACATGGCGTCCACGAAAGACCTGACGACGCTCAAAGAGCGCGTCAAACTCGAAGACTACCGAGGCAAATGGCTCGTGTTGTTCTTTTACCCCCTTGACTTCACGTTTGTCTGCCCGACGGAAGTGACGGGCTTCAGCGACCGGCTCGAGGAGTTTCATGCACTCAATGCTGAAGTGATTGCCGTCAGCACGGACAGCGTATTCTCGCACAAAGCCTGGATTGAGACGCCGCGCGAAAAGAACGGCGTGGCCGGTCTCAAGTATCCCCTGGGCAGTGACATCACCAAAGAAGTTAGCCGCAACTATGGGGTGCTGATTGAAAACGAGGGTATTGCGCTGCGCGGTCTGTTCATTATTGACCCAGAAGGCATTCTTCAGTACCAAGTCGTCCACTCTCTGAACATTGGACGCAGTGTGGACGAAGTCCTGCGCGTTCTTCAGGGGCTACAGTCTGGCGGACGCTGTCCGGTCAACTGGAAACCAGGGCAAGAAAATATCTAGCGTACGCCTCAACGGAGAGAACCATCATGCCGATGCGAATTGGCACCGTGATGCCAGACCTCACTGGCGCGACTGAATGGCGTAATGGCGCAGTCACCGCGGATGACTTGCGAAACCGCATCGTGCTCGTTCACTTCTGGGCTGTGAGCTGTGGCATCTGCTCGGAACAAATGCCCAAAGTGAATGAATGGCGCGATACCCTAGCCGAAAAAGGGGTCAGCGTCGTGAGCATCCACATGCCGCGCTACGAAGCTGACACCAATCTTGCCGATGTGGATGCCGCCATTGCCAAGTATGGCCTCACCCAACCCTGCGCTATTGATAACCAACACGCTATCGCGGATGCCTTCGGCAATGAGTTCGTCCCGGCGTTCTACCTCTTTGACGCCGAAGGCAAACTCAAGAGTTTTTCGGCGGGCGAACATGCCGCCCGATTGGTCCAGCCGGCGCTTGACCGATTGCTTGGCTAGAAATCTCTTGAGCGAGTGCCTCGCTGGTAGCGGCACAGCCTGATGCTTGGGCTGGTTTCGCAAGGAACCAGCCCAAGTCTTCTTGCGGGCTGGCCATCGTCTTGCGGACTGGCCAAAAGATACGCTCGACCGCCGTCGGCACTGGGTTAGGCGCGGCGAGCTACCCGTTGCCGCGCGGCCGCCAAGGCATTGCCGGTGGGTGTCGGCAGTTGGGCAATCATGGACGGAATGCCCTCACCGACCAACCGGCCGCCCCCTTGCCCGCCTTCCGGGCCAAGGTCAATGATCCAGTCGGCCGCCCACATCACATCGGTGTGGTGTTCGATGACAATCACGGTGTTGCCCTGGTCAACCAATGAATGCAGCACATCGAGAAGGCGGCGGACATCCTCGAAGTGAAGCCCCGTTGTTGGCTCATCCAGGATATACAGCGTGCGCCCCGTCGCCCGGCGGGCAAGCTCACAGGCAAGCTTGAGGCGCTGCGCCTCACCGCCGGAAAGCGTCGTGGCCGATTGCCCAAGGGTCAGGTAGCCCAGCCCGACCTCGACCAGGGTTCGCAGCACGCGGGTTATGGCCGGGAAGGCAGCAAACACCTCGCCGGCTTCCTCGATGGTAAGCCCAAGGGTCTCGGCAATGTCGCGTCCCTGGTATTTGACCTGTAAGGTCTCCCGGTTGTACCGCTTTCCGCGACAGATCTCGCAGGGCACATACACGTCCGGCAGAAAGGCCATCTCGATTCGTTTGAGTCCATCCCCCTCACAGGCTTCACACCGCCCGCCGCGCACGTTGAAGGAAAACCGTCCGGCGCGATAGCCCCGCGCTTTGGATTCAGGCAAGTTGGCGTATAGCTCCCGAATCGGCGTAAAAGCGCCGGTGTACGTGGCTGGGTTGGAACGCGGCGTGCGCCCAATGGGGGACTGGTCAATTTCGATGACCTTGTCGAATGCCTCTTGCCCCGTGATGCCGCGATGCGCGCCAGCTTTTGGTATGTGCTTCTGATGCTGCACCAGCGCCCGGTGAAGAACGTCCAGGACCAGCGATGATTTGCCTGCTCCGCTAACCCCGGTCACCACCGTGAGCAGCCCGATTGGAAACCGAACCGTCACATCCTGGAGGTTGTGGTGCGTTGCGCCATGAACCGTGACATGGCCCCGCGTCGCCGGCCGGGGGGCACGGTCGGCAACGACCGTTTGCTGGCCGGTCAGGTAGCGCCCGGTGAGCGAAGCCGGGTGTGCCGCAATCTGGTCAGGTGGACCGGCAGCAACGGCTTCCCCGCCATGACTGCCGGCGCCCGGCCCAAGGTCAATCACCCAATCCGCATGGCGAATTGTTTCTTCGTCGTGCTCAACGACGAGAACCGTGTTGCCGGCATTTCGCAAGCGCTCAAGTGACCGAATCAACCGTAGGTTGTCCCGTGGATGCAACCCAATGCTTGGTTCATCGAGGATGTACAAAACCCCCCGCAGCGGCGCGCCGAGCTGCGTCGCCAAACGGACTCGCTGAACCTCGCCGCCAGACAGCGAACTGGTCGCGCGGTCAAGCGTCAGGTATCCAAGCCCAATCTCCACAAGGAAGTGAAGCCGCGACTGAATTTCATGTAGAAGTCCCGCGCCCACCTGCGCCTCCTTGCCGGTCAGTGTCAGCGCGCGCGACCAAGCTTCGGCCTCGACGAGTGGGAGCCGGGTGAGCGCCACGAGGCTTTGCCCCTGAATGGTGACGGCGCGCGCTTCGGGTCGGAGACGTGAGCCGTCGCATGATGAGCAAACACGCGCCGCCACGAGCCGACCGAGTTCAGCTTGCAGGCGCGGCGTCCGGGCCTCGGTTAGGCGCTCGCCCAGATAGGTCACCGCACCACGCCACCGCGCACGGTAGGTGTAGTCACCATACGTAAACGTGATTTTTTCCGATGTCCCATAAAAAAACATCTCGCGTAGCCGCTGGGGTACCTGTTGGAAGGAAACCGCCAGCGGCACCCCGCAGTGATGCGCGACCGCATAGAGTGCAGCTCGCAGCGTGTTGACGATATGGCCATCGTCCACTGCGAAGTCGGCATCGGCAAGGGGCTGGCTTGCATCGCGCACGATGTCTTCCGGCACAATGCTGGTCACAAAGCCTAATCCGTCGCACGTTGGGCAGGCCCCGAAGCGACTGTTGAATGAAAATGAGCGCGGCTCGAGGTCTGGCAGGCTGATACCGCACACCGGACAGGCCAAATGTAGTGAGAACAGCCGATCTGCTTGCCCTTCAAGCGCCAGAATGACCATCCCCCCGGCCAGGCGAGTTGCCGCTTGGATCGAGTCACGAAGCCGCTCCTGAAGTCCTGGCCGAATGATGACCCGATCAATCACTACTTCAATATCGTGTTTCTTTCTTTTGTCTAGGTGAATCTCTTCCTCATCCAGGGCACGCAGCACACCGTCAATTCGGGCGCGGGGAAAGCCTTGCTTGAGCGCGCTTGCCAGTTCCTTTTTGAACTCTCCCTTGCGATTGCGTGCAAGAGGGGCAAGCACCATGAGCTTGGTTCCCGGTGGCTGTGCGGCAGCCCACACCGCAATGGCCTCCGGTGATTGCACGCTGATCGGGACTTGGCAAACTGGGCAATGGGGTGTCCCGATTGCCGCATAAAGCAGTCGCAGGTAATCGTAGATTTCCGTGACCGTCCCCACGGTTGAACGCGGACTTCGGTTGGTTGTCTTTTGCTCGATGGCAATTGCTGGGCTAAGTCCGCGAATACTGTCAACGGCTGGGCGTTCGAGGCGCGTCAGAAACTGGCGCGCATAGGTTGAAAAGGACTCCACGTAACGCCGCTGGCTCTCAGCGTAAATCGTATCGAACGCCAGTGATGACTTGCCTGAGCCACTGACGCCGGTCAGAACGGTGAGGGATTGGGGGGGGATGGTAAGGGTAAGGTTTTTGAGATTGTGTTCGCGCGCGTTGGTGATTTCCAGTGGTTTCATGGGTCGTCAAATGCGTTACCGATTAGGTCTATCTTGTGTATGATGTTTGTCTATGATGCCCTATGGTTCTATAAACATTATCAGACTATTGTTTACTTAAACTTGCAATTCCAACCGCCATGGCAAACTATCGCACCGAACAACGCCGTGAATCACCAGCCGACGGCCGCGACGTAACACCCCTGATGAAGGCCTATCCAACCAAAACATCTGCGCCGCCGCGCCCCCAACCCCCCCAACCCAAGGTGACGCTCATCAGCCGCCGGGCCGTCAACCAATGGTTATACGGCTTGGGACTGGTAGTTGCAGTCCTCGCCATCGGCGCGCTGGTCCTCTTTTTCTCAAAACCAACCGTCGTGATCATTACCAATGCCATGGGCGCGACAGTTTACCTCGACGGCGAGCCACGCGGAGCAACGAATCAACTGAGCCGCCTCTCACTCCCCGGCGTCGCACCCGGCAAGCATGTGGTCCGACTGACCCATCCTGAATACCTGGATGTCGAACAGGAAATCGAAGTCCAGTATGGCTTCCTGCCCATCAAGGTCAACCTGCCACTCCGCCCGGCGCTGTTCACGCTCACCATCCAGACCGAGCCACTGACGACCGTCCGCCTCGATGGCGTCCAAGTCGGCGAGACCGACCCCCAGACTGGAAGCCTGGCCATTCCTCAAGTCCGGGTCGGAAGCCACCAGATCTCACTCCAGCGCAGCGGCTACCTCCCCTTCGCCACGATCCTGGAGATGCCGGAAAGCAATCACCAGCTCGCCTTCCCACTTCACCTCGACCTCAACGGCTACTGGAAAGGTATGGTCCAGGAACAGGTCACAGGCAAGTCAAGTGACTTCATCCTCAGCCTTGGACAAACCGGCATGACGCTTTCGGGCCTTTGGGAAGAGCCACCCCCATCGCCCACCAAGCCGCCCAGGGCCTTTCCGGTCACGGGAAGGTTGCTCGAAAACCAACGCCTCACCCTCGAACGCAAGGATGAGACGGGACGCACCCTGACCTTTGAGGCACAGGTTTCCGTGACCGGGCGCGACCTGATCGGAACATGGCGCGATGATAAGCGCACCGGTAACTGGACCGGCAGCCGATCAGAAACCAAGCCATCCTTCAGTACCCTGCCCTTGTCCACCGCAACCCCACCTCCGCTACCGGGCAGTCTCGAACCAGGCCCACGCCTCGTCACACCACCCGACCTGCCCGTGCCGCCGGTCACCACCGGTCCAGACCCCGGACTGGCTTCACCACTCGCCCGCGCCCAAGCCCTGTACGAACAGCGGCGCTACACGGAAGCCCTGGCGCAGTGTGACGCGATCCTCAAGCAAGACCCTAAACATAGCGGCGCCCGCGACCTGAAGCGCCGCATCCAAAAGTCCATCGAAATTCTCAAGTCGCCACCAAGCGAAGTGTCGCCAACCGCGCCCGAACCTCTATGATGGAGCGTTCGGCATCCTGAGGCCCCATGAGCCTGTTCAAGAATTCTGTCCTGTGAGTTCTGCCAGCACCACCATGCGCACGTTGATCTGCATTCTTGGTCTCATCATTATCAGCCTGTTTCCTACCTCCATGGGCACTGCCCAGGACGACAATGGAAAACCCCTTTCGCTCGAGCAAATCAAGCGGCTCATCCAGAACGACTTCCCAGATACCGCGCTCGCCGGTGAAATTCGTGACCGGGGCATTGACTTCTCGAATACCTTTGACCGGAAAACCCTCGAAACACTCCGGTTGCTCGGCGCGCAGGAAAAAACCCTGCGTGCGCTCGAGCCATACCTCCCGAAAGCCGCCATTCGGGTCGTGACTAGGCTTGACCGCACCACCGTCCTGGTGGACGGCAAGCAGTATGGCGTGACGGATAGCACCGGCATCCTCCAAATCAATGACCTCGAACCGGGTGAACACCTCATCGAAACCCGCAACCGCCCCAAGTATAAAGACGGACAAATCCGCGTCGTCCTTGCCCCACGCGATAACCAGGACGTGGTCTTTGAGCCGGAACTCAATGTTGGCAGCCTGACCATTACCCCACTCACCCCCAATCTGGAAGTGGTGGTCTATAACGAACTCGCCTCGCTGACTGGGAGCTTCGCCCGCCGTGAACTTACGCCGGGCGTCTATACGCTCCAGGCGAAAAGCCGCTGGCACCGTCCAATCACTCAGATCATCCAGATTAAGTCCGGCCAAAACCTGACCCTGCCGGTCGAGCTGGAGCTGGATGAAGACCTCATCGAAGAAACGATTCTGGATGCTAAAAAATCTTTTTCTAGCAAGGATTACACTAAATCAGTCAATACTCTACTTGAAATTTTGACCATCCTGCCGCGCCATCTCCCGGCCCTCAACCTGCTCGCGCAAAACTACCTGCGGCTCAACGACACGCCAAACTTTACGGCTGCCGCCAAGCGTATTCTCGATGCCGATGGCATGCTCGACTTCAACCTCGTCCTGCACACCGAGAAAAAAGCACCCCAGCCAGTGCGCTTGCAACTTTCACGCTCAAACTTGCGGCTGGCGTTCCTTGAAAGTGATGAAACCCAAACATTTCCGCTCGAGTCCTTCTCGCGGGTGTTCATCCGTGGGGACGTGCAAAGTGAGGTCTTTCTGGTTCTGGCCGGCACGCGCGCACCAAAGCGCCTGCCAGACCTTCAGTTCTCCCTGGCCAACACCTACGACCCACGCGGAGAAGGGCCAGAAAACCAGCTTTCACAGCGAGATAAAATCAATTTTCTCTGGAATATAGAAGAAGTTCTTAGATTTTCACTCGAAGTGCATCGGGAGTTCCTGGCCGTCAATGCAAATCCGAACCGGGCAACGCCAACCAGTCCCTCGCCAAGCGCCACCAGCCAGACCAAGACCAATGACCCGGCAGTGACGGACGAAACGCCACCCAAGACCAAGAAAGACAATGACAACAAGAAAGACCGCGACAAAAAGAAAGATAACGATAAACAGCGTGCCCAGTCGGACACCGAAGCGTCAGACACCAAAGAGAAACCGCCGGCGCCCCTGACGGATCAAGCCACGGCCAGGAACGCGCCCCGTGACGATGCCAGCTCAGCCCCGCCCGCGTCGTCAAGCCAGCCGACCAAAGCGAAACCGCTCAAGCCAGCCGCCACCACAAATGCCAAACCCATTGCCAAGGCGGAATCGCGCCCATCCACCGCGGCCGCACCCCCACCGCGCCCGATGCCGCCAGTCGTGGATGACGCCCCAACCGGCGCACCATCACCAGTCCGCGCGCGAGTGCTCATTGGCACCATGGTCGGCGCGGTCGGGGGACGCGCCAACATCGAACGAGTTACGGCAGCGCAATTCTACGGCACGCAAATCACCACCGAGCCAGACCTGGCCACACCCGAATCTACCTCCGATCCAAAGCCGATTCGCCAACTCTGGGCGCGCGCCAGAAAGCTGCGCTTTGAAGTCTCACCGGGAAGCCCGACGGGACTCCTTTTCCTCCGGTCAGACAAGCTCTTTTGGCAACGTGCCAATGGGCGCACTGAACCCATCACGCAACGGGAAACCCTCAAGCAAGTTCGTATCCAATCCAAGCTGGCCGGAATCGGACTGTACCAACAACTGCTCCTGCCGGGGAACGAGCTGATTCGCTTTTCCCGCCACCTCTCCGATGGACAAGTCGAAGAGACCATCCGTATCACGGATGCCGACGGCGACACGTACGATGTGGTGATTGACCTCGAGTCCCGCCTCCCCCGGAAATGTGCCTACCAACTCCCCACCGACATTGGACAACCGCTTCAAATCGAGGAACGCTATGAAGACTTCAAACCGGTGGGCGGCATCCTGCTGCCCCACCGCATCGTTCGGAGCGTCCAGGGGGGGCGGACGGTCACACTGACGTTCACGGACATTCAGTTCCTGCCGGGCTTCAGTGGCGATCCCTTCCGCAAGCCATGAGTCGCCTTGCCTAATGATACGGTCGCGCTCCCGGCCGCATTCAACCCGGAACTCACCTTGCTCGGCGGACAGGCCTTCCGCTGGGAAGCCCGCCTTGCCCCCGGCGGCAAAGCGACCTACCAGGGCGTCGTGGAAGATGCCGTGATGACGGTTGCCCAGATTCAGGGACGATGGCATGTCCGGCTGGTCAACCATGCCCTAACCACCGAACGCCGGTGCTGGTTGGCGCACTACTTCGACCTTGACCGCGACTATGCTGGCGTCCACGCCACACTCGTGAAGCGTTTAGCCAGGATGCCTGGCGCGACCGGACTGGCCGACGAAGTCGCGCCACTGGCCGGGCTGCGGCTCTTGCGCCAACCGTGGTTTGAAGTGTTGGTTTCGTTTGTCATTTCCGCCAATAACCATTTGCCGCGCATTCGCCAGATCATAAACATTATCAGTCGCAAGTTCGGAACACCGCTCACCCAAGACGCTTACGCCTTCCCAACCCCGGCGGCGCTGGCCACCGTCCCCGCTACCGTGCTGCGCACCGAATGCCGGGTCGGCTACCGTGACCGCTATCTCCACCAACTCGCCCAATCCATCGCCGGCCACGGCCAGTTCTGGAACCAGGCGGCCACCTGCCCAACCGACGACCTCCGGCAACGCCTCATCGCCCTCCCCGGCGTCGGTCCCAAGGTTGCCGAATGTGTGCTCCTCTTTGGTTTTCACCGCTGGGAGGCCTTTCCGATTGATGTCTGGGTGCGGCGCGCCATGACCGCTCTACTCGCGGCGCAAGCGCCGGCCCACTGCCGTCTCACCGACCGCCACATTGCTGAAGCCGCCGCCACTCACTTCGGGACACTCGCCGGACTGGCCCAGCAGTACCTCTTCGAGGCGCTGCGCCGTCGCCGTCACCAGCCTTGACGGACCGCATCCGGCCTGACAGTAGCCCGCCGCGCCAAGACTGAGTATGATGACGCTACCACTGTAGCCACGGCATAAGGAAAATGCGCCATGCCCGAAACACCTCAGCCATCGCCCACCAGCACAGCCCCAAGTAAAACACCCCCAGGCGAGATGTTATCCGGCGAAACGACACCAACCACGGACCCGCTGCCGACAACCGGCAGCCTCACCACCACCGGCGTTCCCGACCTGCTGCGGCGCGCCTACAGTGAACGCTTCACGGGTGAACTCCTGCTCACCCGTGGTGCGGCGCGTAAGCAGATTTACCTCGAAACCGGCAACATCGTTTTCGCATCGAGTAACCAGGACGAGGATCGCATCGGCGCGTCACTGCTCCGCCATGGCTTGATTACGCAAGCCGACTTCGATCGCGTCATGGCTCAAACGGTCGAAGGCAAGCGCTTTGGACAAGCCCTGGTCGAAGCCGGGATCATGTCCCAGCGCGACCTCATCACCAACATCACCTTTCAAGTTCTGGATATTATCTACTCCGTTTTCAACTGGACCACCGGTTCCTTTGAGTTCATTGCCGGCGAGCAACGGGTGGCCGAAGAACTCAAGCTCAAGCTCACCACCGCCAGTATCATCCTGGAAGGCGTTCGCCGCATCGAAGACTTTGGCATCATCCGGCGCGGACTGGGCGATCTCAATCGCTTCATCGCCCCATCGTCATCGCCACTGCTCCGTATGCAAACCATGACGCTCAAGCCATTTGAGCGCCAGCTCCTGGAACTCATCACCCAGCCGCTCGACCTGCTGCACCTTTTGGTTGTGGCGACGACGCCCCCGGCGGTCACGCTCAAGTCCCTCTTTGGTTTGATCTCCGCCGGCGTCCTGGAGCAAACCGAACCACCGACGCTCTCCCGCGATACCGGCAAGCTCGAGCTTCCGGCCGCCCTGCGCCCGGTCATCCCACTCGCTACCTCGGCCACGGCATCGCAGGCCAACCTCGCCTACAGCCCGGACTTCACCGCCCTGCGCGCCGAACTTGACGCGCTCTGGTCACGCATTCGCCTCAATCATCCCAACGCCATCCTCAATGTTCCCGCTGGAGCCTCGGTCGAGGAAATCAACTTTGCCTACCTCCGCCTCGCCGACCGCTTTCACCCGGATCGCTTCCTCACCGCGCCCATTCCGCTGCGCCAGGAAATCAACGAAGTCTTCCGTCACATCGTCCAGAGCTTTGAGTATCTCCGTCAGCAATCTATGCAAACTCGCCTTCAGCGCACCACAGGACGCTTCACCGCCGCCCCAAGCCTTGCGCGCGTGACCGGCAGCTACCCGGTGGCAGCGACCGGACCACTCCCGTCACCCACCCGCGCGGTCACGCCTCCACCAGTGCTGCCACCACCCGAAGCCGCTCCCACCGCCCAGCGCCTGCCTAACCCGGTCAAGCCAACCGGCAATCCAGAGGTAGATGCCGCGATTGATGACTTGCTGGCTTACCTCGACGACCAGAAAGCGCCACTGATTGTCAGCGACTCACTCTCCCTGCTCCTGCGCACCGAGCCACCGTACGCTCTGCCACGCGAGCGAGTCGCCGAAATCGTCGCCGGCTGGGCCTACAACCAGGTGAGCCACCGCAACCGTCCGCTCAACGAGATGCTCCTGGCGGCCCTTGAAGATATTCGCCACGCCGAACGGTCGCGCGTTCTCACCGCCTTCAACCCAGATGTGTTCTACGAAGCTTTCATTGCTGACCTGATGCCGTTCTGCCCGCCCGACGAACAGGAACTCTTTCAACTCAAACTCGGTGGAATTCGAGAATTTTTACGCCATATCTAAACCATCCCAACGCGATTGAAACCTATCTTTGGAGGCGCTGCACCATGCGACCCACAAGCCGTCAAGCTCAGCACACCACACTGCATCACCCCGGAAGTCGCCTTGGTACCAGTTATGCACGGGCAATGGGACTCGCCCTCGGACTGGCGCTGGGCCTGACCGGTGGGAACCTTGTCATCCACGCGCAACAGGACCCACCCACGCGCCCCCGCGCCTATGCCATCACCCCAAACGACCGGATCACGCTCCCGGCCGGCACCCCGCTCACGCTGGAACTCCTGACACCCATCCACACCCGCATCAACAGCCCCGGCGATGAAGTGGTGGCCCAGCTCCGGGAATCGGTGCGCCTCGCCGACGGGACACTGGTTCTGCCGCGCGGCACCGAGGTGCGCGGCACGATCGAGGCCATCAGCCCCGCCAAAATGCCTCAGCGGGCCGCCCGCCTCCAGATGGTTTTTGATGCCGTCACCACCGACCTAGGCCAGCAGCAAATCGCGGCCGTGGTCGTGTCAGTGGATGATATTGGCAATGAAGCCCGCCTCCGGGCCGACCGCGATGGAACGGTCTCCGGCGGGCGCAGCGGCCGCCGGACCGTCCAGAATGCCATCAACGGCGGCTGGCTGGGCGGCATTGGCTCAAGCATCATCATCCTGAGTGGCGGAAGTGGCGCGGCCGCGGCGGGGACGCTGGGCGGCGGCGCGCTGGGCGGCGTCCTGCTGACGCGCGGCAACGACATCCGCCTTCCGCAAGGCACCATCATTCGGCTGACCCTCACGAAACCAACCACCATTGCCCTGTGAAAAAATCCATTCCATCCCGTTCACCCCTCGAGTTCACCCGCAACCCAGCCCCAACCATCCGGCCGCGCCGCCGTGGCCCGAGCCGGATGGTCTTGCCAAGCGGACTTACGCTCATCGTCGAACCCATGGCCCATGTGCGCTCAGTGGCCCTGTCGGTCTGGGGCCGCATCAGCACGCGCCATGAGGCGGCGAACCTGAACGGCATCAGCCATTTTGTCGAGCACATGCTTTTCAAGGGCACCGACCGCCGCGATACCCGCCAGATTGCCATGGAAAGCGACCGCCTCGGCGGACAGATCGAGGCCGCGACCATGATGGAAAGTGTCAACTACCAGATTCAAACCATTGACACCTGCCTGCAACCGGCCCTGGACCTCCTGACCGACCTATTGCTGGCCCCGCGCTTTGACGAAGTGGAATTCATCCGCGAACGCGCCGTCATCCTCGAGGAAATGAAGACGATTGCCGACAGCCCAGAGGAGTTTATCTTCGAGTTGTTCCTGGCAAACTTCTTCCCCGGCCACGCCCTGGGGCGGCCGATTGAAGGCACGCCGCGCACGCTGCGCCGCATGACACCGGATCGCCTGCGGCAGTTTCACCAACTCGCCTACCGTCCCGACCAACTCGTGCTTTCCGTGGCCGGACGGGTTGACACCGACCTCATCCTCGACCATTGCCAATCCGCCATCAACCCGCGCTCTTCCGTTCAACCCCCTGTAAATCAACCATTTGACTCACCTGTCGGCGCGCCGACATTCTGTCTCAATCATGCCGCCGACTTTGAGCAAGCGCACCTCCTGCTTGGACTTCCAGCCCCGGCCATCCAATCGCCAGAGCGTACGGCTTCCACCCTCCTGGCAACGCTTCTGGGCGGAGGGCTGAGTTCACGCCTCTTCCTGCGCATCCGGGAAGAAGCCGGACTCGCCTACCACATTTACGCTGACGCAACAGCCTACCGTGACGCCGGGGTGTTCCTCATTTATGCCGCCGTCGCCCCGCACAACCTCAAGCGGACGGTCAAAGCCATTATCCGTGAACTGGCCGACGTGGCGCAGGGCAACCTGACCGACGATGAAGTCGAGTTGGCCAAGGCCCAACATCTGATGAGCCTGCACTTGGGACACGATGCCAGCAGCGTCCGCGCCAATCAGAATGGATACCAAGAAATCTTTTTTGGACAGATAGTTAGTAAGAAAAACCTAGAGCAGGAGATTAATTCCGTTACCCGCCTGGAGCTGCATGCCCTCGCCCATGATCTTTTCGCCGGACAGACCTGTTCCGGCATTGCCCTGGGCAACCTGGGGCGCTACGGATTGCAACCCGACTGGCTCCATATTCCCCGCCATGTTTCACGTTCAACGGTTCAAGTCATTTCTTGAAATGTCATGCGATTTACCATTCTGGCCAGCGGTAGCGCGGGCAACGCAACCCTAATTGCGTCCGACCGGGCGGCCGTCCTGGTGGATGCCGGCCTTTCCGCCCGTGCGCTCGCGCAGCGCATGACCGACGTTGGCTTCGACCCGGCCCGCCTGACCGCCATTGTCATCACCCACGAGCATGCCGATCATGTCGGCGGCCTCTCGGTGCTGGCGCGTCGCCTGGCCGTGCCGGTCTTCATCGCGCCGGCGACCCGCCAGCAGCTTCGCTTCAAGGAAAAAGACATGGCCGCCATCCGCTGGGCGGACCCACTCACGGCGGAAGCGCCGATCACGATCGGCGATCTCACACTGACACCCATTGCCGTTCCCCACGACGCCGCCGAACCATTTGTCTTCACCGCGCAGGCGGGTGGCGTCAAGCTGGCCGTTGTCACCGACTTAGGTTACATCCCGGCTCACGTCGCCCATCACCTCACCGGCTGCCAGGCGCTTGTCCTGGAAGCCAACCACGACCGTGACATGCTCCAGGCCGGGAACTACCCCTGGGAACTCAAACAGCGCATTGCCGGCCGCCTGGGACACCTGTCAAACGACGCCATGGCGCGCTTCCTGCGCGAAGACTTTGACGGGCAAGCCGCCCATATCATTCTGGCTCACCTCAGCCAGCAGAATAATCACCCCGAGCTGGCGCGTTTAGCCGCGCTCCAATCCCTGGGCGATCGCTACCCGCGCCACGCCTGGACCGAGGTGGTTTCGGTCGCTCCGCCACACGGCTTCGCCAAGTGGCACAGGCTCTAGACCCGACCTATGCTTGACGCTGCCTTTTCCTTCACCTATTCGTTGCGTGTCCGCTGGGCAGAAGTGGACGCCCAGGGCGTTGTCTTCAACGGCCATTACCTGACGTACTTCGACGTCGGCGTGACCGAATACTGGCGCGCAGCCGGACTGACCTACCCGGCAGACTTCACGACGGAAGGCACTGACCTCTTTCTGGTCAAGGCGACAGTTGAGTACCACGCTCCGGCTGGCTTTGATGACTTGATTACCATCGGCGTCCGCTGTGCCCGCCTCGGACGATCAAGCATGACCTATGCCCTAGGCATTTACCGCCAAACAACCTGCCTCACCAGCGGCGAACTCGTGTATGTCAATGCCAATCCGCAGACCCGAACGGCGCTGCCCATCCCGGCGGCGCTGCGGGAACGCCTGAGCCGCTTTGAGGCCCACCGCCTTGCGCCGCCACCCGGAGTCACCGACCGATGATCAAGCGTTACTCCCTGCCCGAGATGACCGCCCTCTGGAGCGATGAGCGCCGCTTCGAGACCTGGCTGGCCGTTGAACTGGCCGTCTGTGAAGTTCACGCCGAGATGGGCGTCATTCCGCCCGAAGCCCTGGCCGAGATTCGTGCCAAGGCGCGCTTTACGGTCGAGCGCATTGCCGACATCGAACAAACCACCCGCCACGATGTCATTGCCTTTACCACGGCGCTAGCCGAGCACATCGGCCCGGCGGCCCGCTACGTCCACTTTGGGCTAACCTCGTCGGATGTGGTAGATACGGCCAACGCCATCCTCATGCGTGAGGCCTGCGATCACTTGCTGCGGCGGCTTGATGCCTTCGCCGAGGCGCTCAGGTTGCGCGCCGAAGAACACAAGCATACGGTCATGATCGGACGCACGCATGGCGTCCACGCCGAACCGACCACCTTTGGTCTGGTGCTGGCGCTCTACTACGCCGACACCCAGCGCAATCGGCAACGACTTCAGCAAGCGCGCCAGACGGTCGCCGTTGGCAAGATTTCCGGCGCTGTCGGCACCTTTGCCCATCTCGACCCGGAAGTTGAAGCGCGCGTCTGTGCGCGCTTGGGACTCCGCCCCGCGCCGATTTCCACCCAGGTCATCCAGCGCGACCGCCATGCCGAACTGCTGACCGTCCTGGCGCTGATTGGCGCCGGCATTGAAAAACTGGCGCTCGAAGTCCGGCACCTTCAGCGAACGGAAGTCCGCGAGGCGCGTGAGTCCTTCGGAGCCGGACAAAAAGGCTCTTCCGCCATGCCCCACAAACGGAATCCGATCACCTCGGAACAACTCTGTGGACTGGCGCGGGTTCTCCGCGCCAATGCCCAGGCGGCGCTCGAAAACATCGCGCTTTGGCACGAACGTGACATTTCCCATTCCAGTGTCGAACGCATCATCCTGCCGGATAGCTGCATTCTGACGGACTACATGATAGCGAAAGCGACCGAACTGGTCGCCGGCCTCGTGGTGGATGCCGACCGCATGCGCGCCAATCTCGAAAGCCTGGGCGGGGTCACCTTTTCCGGCGCACTGCTGCTAGAACTCACCCGCCGCGGGCTGACGCGGGAAGCGGCCTACGCCGTGACGCAGCGCCTGGCCCTGCGCGCCTGGGATACCGGCGACAACTTCGTTGCCCTGGCCAGCCAGGACGCCGAAGTTCAGGCCTATCTCACCCCATCTGAACTCCACCGGCTGTTTGACCTCAACCACCAGCTACGCAATGTGGATGCCATTTTCAAGCGCGTTTTTGCCCCACCGGTCGCGGACGACCTGCCACCTCCGGCTGACCGCCAGGCAGCCGCAAACGACGCGGAACTGTTCTGAGCGGAACTTTTCTGAGTGGCAGTCGTTCGACGAAACGATTTCTACCGGAACACAACTTCAGACAACCTGAAGGAGCGTCAAGGAGAGCTTACGGTCTATGGTTCATTATCAGACGATTGTTGCTACCGACCAACCAGCGCCACCAACCCAGCGCCCAGGCGCTTTCCTAGCCAACTTCCAAGTCAAACCCTGGCTGGCGGCGGGCGCACTCCTGACCACGACCCTGCTTGGGGGCATCGGCGGGGCGATGACGACCCGCTGGCTATCTCCCCCCGACACGCCGCCCTCGCCACCACCTATCACCTCACGCGCCGGAGAGGCGCTCCCGGCAGCCAGCTTCTCATCCATCGTCAAAGCCACCCTCCCGGCCGTCGTCAATATCTCCACCACCCGGACGACTCGCGGCCAGGTTGACCCAGGCTTTGACCTGCCCTTCTTCCCGGACATCTTCGGCCCCGCGCCCCGCCGCCAACCAACCAACAGCCTTGGCTCCGGTGTCGTCGTGAGCGCCGATGGCTACATCCTCACCAACCACCACGTCGTGGACGGGGCTAGCGACATCAAAGCCACCTTCGCCGATGGGCGTGTCCTCAAAGCCAAGCTCATCGGGACCGACCCCAAAACGGATGTTGCCGTCCTCAAAGTTGATGAAAACAACCTGCCCGCCATTCCACTCGGAGATTCAAACCAAGTCGAGGTCGGTGACTTCGCGCTGGCCATCGGCAACCCCTTCGATCTTGGCCAAACTGTCACCTTCGGCATTGTGAGCGCCCTGGGACGCGGCAACCTCGGCATTGAAACGTACGAAGACTTCATTCAAACCGATGCCGCCATCAATCCGGGCAACTCCGGCGGCGCGCTCATCAACCTTCAGGGTCAGCTCATCGGCATCAACACGGCCATCATTGCCCGTGGCGCGCAGGGCAACCAGGGCATCGGCTTTGCCGTTCCGGTCAACATGGCCCGCCTGGTCATGGAGCAGCTCGTGACGAAAGGGCGCGTCGTTCGCGGCTACCTGGGCGTCACGCTACAAGACCTCAACGAAGCCCTGGCCAAGCAGTTTGGGGTCCAGAATCAGCGCGGCGTGGTGATTACCGATGTCGCCCCAGACAGCCCGGCCCGCCAAGCCGGATTGCAACCCGGTGATGTCATCCTCGAATTCAACGGGCAACCAGTCCGTGACCTGCGCACCTTGCGCCTCACCGTTGCCCAAACGCCCCCTGGGACGACGGTAAAACTCAAACTTCTCCGCGACAAAGCCCCACGCGAAGTCAGCGCCAAACTCGACGAACTGCCCGAAGACCAACCGCTTGCCAAAGCGCCAGATGATGATGCCCCACGCGCCAACGCACCAACCGGGAGTGCCCTGGCCGGGGTCACGGTTGGCGACCTCTCGCCAACCCTCCGCAGCCGTCTCAATCTCAGCAGCGGCGTCATCGTCCGCGCCGTGCGGCCCGACAGCGCGGCCGCCGAAGCTGGACTCCAACGCGACGACATCATTCTTCAGGTCAATCAACAGCCCGTGACCAGCCCGGCTGCCTTTGACGCGGCCGTTCGGCAAAGCCAGGGTGAGGTCCTGCTGCGCATCTACCGCGGCGGCGTCAATCTCTTTCTGGTTGTGCCGCGTGGCGGGCGCGACTAGGGACATGCTTGTTTTCCCAGCGAGTCAGACGCGCCCACTGCGCCTGACTCGCTGGCTCAAATGAAGCAAATTCAGTTGCGGGCACGGTACCGGTCAGTCCGCTCTACAAACAGCTACAATCTACGGCAAGCGCCTACGGCAGGCCGAGTTGTATCCACGCTCAATTAGCCCCCTACCTACCAAGACAACGCCCACGCTCTATCCTCCAAACTACGGCCCAGGCTGGCCTGACGACCAACGTCACCAGCTACCGTCTCCAACCCCGCCCCTGATAGATTACAGCAAACGGTGGGCGGCGGTCCTTGACCCTGGGAAGGATTGCGTTCTAGCCGAAATGACAGGGACGGTGTGGCCGTCCTCGACTTCACATAGCCAAAGAAGGGCGCATTGCGCGACAAAGACATGGAACATGGTCTATTGACGTTTCCGCGTCAGGTTCGCTTTTCCAGCTTCCTTTCTTGAGGATGTCAACCTATGACTTTCCGTCTCCAGAGACGCGACGTGTTTTTTGCCGTGGTGGTTGCGCTTGTCATTGCTGGACTGGCCTATCTTTCCAGCACCGGCAAACGTCCGCGGCCGGTCGCTGCTGCCTGCGACGTTTCCCGCCAAAAGCCAGACTTGCCCGTGCGCGAGCGACGTGGGCAATGCCTGAGCTGCCATGACCCCAACCAGGGGGCGGCCATCAGTCACCGCCTACAGCCAACCCATCCCCAAAAGTGGCTCGATGAAAAATTTGCTTGCACAGGCTGCCACGTCATCAGTAAACCCACAGTAGCCAAAGTGCCATAATGCTCGACCAAAACGTTTCAGTGAGGAATCCTACCTTCCATGCCAGCTCAGAAAGCATCGAACAAGAAAGCATCAAAAACGTCACCGGCAACCTACGCCAACTATATCAATGGCGCGTGGGTGGCCGCTCAGAACGGCGAAACCTTCGCCAACCATAACCCAGCCGACGCCCGTGAGGTCGTGGGCTACTTCCCGAACTCGACGGCAGAAGACATTGACGCAGCGGTGGCCGCCGCCGCTGACGCCTATCCCCGGTGGCGACTCGTCCCACCACCCAAGCGCGCCGAATATATCTTCCGCGTCGGTGAAATCCTGATCCGCGACAAAGAAGCCATCTCACGGGACATGACGCGGGAAATGGGCAAGGTTCTCAAGGAAACGCGCGGCGATACCCAGGAAGCCATTGACATGGCGTATTTCGTCGCCGGTGAGGGACGCCGCCTGCACGGACAAACCACCACCTCGGAGCTGACAGACAAGTTCGCCATGACGGTTCGGGACGCCATCGGCGTCTGCGGCCTCATCACGCCCTGGAACTTCCCGATTGCGATCCCATCGTGGAAGATTCTCCCGGCGATCCTCTGTGGCAACACGGTCGTCATCAAGCCGGCCGAAGACACGCCGCTGTCAGTCTATCGTTTCGTCAAAGCGTTCGAGGAAGCCGGACTGCCGCCCGGCGTGGTCAATATGGTTACCGGCTATGGCGAGACGGCCGGGGCTCCGCTGGTCACGCACCCCACCATTCGCCTGGTCTCCTTCACCGGCTCGACTCAAGTAGGTCGCATCATTGCGACCCAGGCTGCGGACAAAGGCAAAAAGTGCAGCCTCGAAATGGGCGGCAAAAATGCCATCCTGGTCATGGATGACGCCAACCTCGACCTGGCCGTTGAGGGCGCGGTCTGGGGCGCGTTCGGCACGGCCGGGCAACGCTGCACGGCCGCGTCACGGCTCATCGTCCACAAAAAAGTCGTCAAAAAGTTTACCCAGATGCTCGTCGAACGCACCAAGGGACTCCGGCTGGGGAACGGTCTCGATCCGGCCACCGATGTCGGACCCGTGGTCAACCAGGACCAGCTCGAACGGGTACTCAACTACATTGCCATCGGACGCACCCAAGACAAGGCCAAACTGCTCTGTGGTGGTGAGCGCATAACCGATGGCGACTTGGCGCACGGCTACTTCATCGCGCCGACGGTCTTTGGTGATGTCGCCCCCAACGCCACCATTGCCCAGGAAGAAATCTTCGGGCCGGTCACGGCCGTCATCCCCTGCCAGGGCTTTGAAGATGCCATCGCCATCGCCAATGGGGTCGGCTATGGGCTATCAGCCTCGATTTACACCGGCGATGTCAACCGGGCCTTTCAGGCCATGCGCGACCTCGAAACCGGGATTTGCTACGTCAACGCCCCAACCATTGGCGCTGAAGTTCACCTCCCGTTTGGCGGCGTCAAGGGCACCGGAAACGGCCACCGCGAAGGCGGACTCCAGGCCCTCGATATTTTCTCGGAATGGAAAACGCTCTACGTTGACTTTAGCGGCCGACTTCAAAAGGCCCAGATCACCGACTAACGCCAGGTGGTTGGGCGTCCACTCACCGGACGCCCAACCACCTGGCGCATTCTCCTACGGAGGCGCATCCCATGGCTGGACAACGGACTGAACTCACGGCGAACAACCTTACGGTAGCGGGCTACCTCAGCGTTCCGGCGACTGGCGGCCCAGGCGTCATCGTGCTGCAAGAGTGGTGGGGACTTGTCCCCCACATCGAAGCCGTGGCCGACCGCTTCGCGGAGGCCGGCTATGTCGCGTTTGCCCCAGACCTCTACGATGGCCAGGCAACGACCTCGCCCGATGAAGCCGGAAAACTCATGATGGCACTCAACATCGGTGAAACCGCAACCAAGCTGCGCGCCGTCGTTCATGCCCTGCTGGCGCACCCGGCCACGGCGGGACACCCCAAGGTCGGTGTCATCGGTTTTTGCATGGGCGGGCAGTTGGCGCTCTACGCCGCTTGTGAAAACCCGGAAATCGGCGCCTGCGTGGACTTCTATGGTATCCACCCCAACGTCAAGCCCAACTTTGCCAACCTGTCCGCCCCGGTTCTCGGTCTCTTCGCGGAAAAAGACGCTTTCGTGACGCCCGAAGCGGTGGCCGGACTCCGCAGCGAGCTGGACCAGCACGGCAAAACCTACGAGTTTGACACCTATCCTGGGACTGACCATGCGTTTTTCAACGATACGCGCCCGGAAGTCTATCACGCCGATGCGGCCTACGATGCCTGGGATCGGGTCCTGCGCTTCTTCCGGGCAAACCTAAGCTAACCACAACCAAGACAAGGGAAAACCACTATGTCCTTCAACAAAATTATCATTTATGGGCACCTCGGCCGCGACCCTGAAATGCGCTACACCCCGCAGGGCGTCCCGGTTTGCACGTTCTCTGTCGCCACCAGTGAGCGCAAGAAAGGCCAGGGCGACAACGAGCCAACCGAAACCACCACCTGGTTTCGGATCACGGCTTGGCGCAACCTTGCCGAAACTGCCAACAAGTTTCTCAAGAAAGGCAGCCCAGTCTATGTCGAAGGTCGGTTGGCAGCCCGTGAGTGGACAGATAACGAAGGCACGAAACGCACCTCGCTTGAAGTGACGGCTACCGAGCTGCACCTCATGGGTAGCCGAAGCGATGGCGAAGGACGCGCCGAGCGCGCAACGAGCGGCGAACCCACGCCGGAAGAAACCGTCAACGACAAGGACGTTCCCTTCTGAAACCTCCTGCCCGACCAACCAACACTGGGCAAACCAACACCGGGCATTGCTTCCGATGATCACCACCGGGACTGGTAACCTGAGTCCGAAGGCGGTGCCTCTGACCAAATGGTCGTCTGATTTGTTCCATGCCTGATCCCCTGTCGCCCATCGCTCGTCCGTCGGTGCGCCAGGTTGCGTTCCTGCTGGTCACCTGTGGCGTTGCTTTTTTTTGGCAGCTTGGCGGGCTAGGACTGCTTGGACCGGACGAACCACGCTATGCCCAAGTCGCCCGTGAAATGTGGCAACGCGGTGACTGGATCACGCCCACGCTCGGCGGGACGACCTGGTTTGAAAAGCCGGCGCTGCTCTACTGGCTCATCGGGCTGACTTGCCAAGTGACCGGCTTCAACGAGTGGGGCGCACGGCTCCCCTCGGCCATCGCCGCGACCCTGACCGTCTTGGCGCTCGGTTGCTTACGTCCAATCCACCTTGGCTGGACGGCCGCCGTCATCACGGCCACCAGCCCGCTCCTGCTTGCCTTTGCTAGGGCAACGACATTTGAAGCCCTTCTGACATTTGCAATTACAAGCTCCATACTCATGTTCTATCTGAGTTTTCGAGCGACGTCCCAAGGGCACTTGAAAACAGCCGCCATCACGCGCTGGCTCGTTTACGTCGCGCTGGGGGTTGGCGTCCTGGCCAAAGGCCTGGTGGGGCTTGTCCTGCCACTCGGCAGCCTGGCGCTCTTCATGCTCTTGACGCCAGACCTCCGGCAACGCCCCTGGCAAGCCTTCTGGCGCTGCCGGCCGGTGCTCGGCGGGTTGATCTTCGCCGGCGTAGCCGGACTCTGGTATGCGCCAGTTATCGCACAGCATGGGTGGGCATTCATCGAAGAGTTCTTTATCGCCCATCACCTTCAGCGGTTTACGTCCAATCGGTTTCGTCATCCCGGCCCGCCTTACTATTATGTGCCAATCGTTCTGGCCGGGATCATCCCCTGGACGCCGTTCTGGCTTGTCGGAGTCTACCGTGCCATCTCTGATGGTTTGACTAAACCAAATCCAGAAAAAGCTTCAATGACAGACAGTCAACTACTGATTCGGCTTGCATTATGCGCTTTTCTGTTTCCTCTCCTTTTCTTCAGCATCTCCGGCTCGAAGCTTCCCGGATACATTCTGCCGGCCATCCCCTTTGCCGGCATCCTTGCGGCCCATGGCTTGTGGAGCCTGTCCACAAAAACCCGCCTTCCGTGGCTCTTGCTTGCCAGCCTCAGTCAAATAATTCTTTATGTAGTTTTCCAAATTGCCATTCATAAAAACTTTCCAGAAAAAGACTTAGATACATGGCATCTCTTGCTTGGGGGATGGCTCATCACCGCCTTTGGCATCAGCGCAATGTATGCGGACGAGCCGTCGCAGGCCACGGTCCGGCTGGCGGGCGTCAGCCTTGGGATGGTCCTCTGGCTAACGACATACTTCCCGGTCATCGAGGGACGGTTCTCAACCAAGCCACTGGCAACGATCATTGCCCGCGAGGCGCGCCCCGGCGAGATTGTCGCGTTCTTTCGCTGCCGGGAGTACGCGCCGGTTTTCTACAACCCAGGGCACACCACCTGCTGCGACGCAGCCCGCGAGCCTAATCAACTTCCCGACCCGGCCGCGGTCGAAGCCGAAGTCCGCAAGCGAGGCGGCTTGCTGGTCATTTTTCCACAGCGTGAGTTGGCAGCCTTGCAATCCGCGGCCTACACACTCAGGCCGCTGGGAACGGCGGGACGGTTTACCCTCGCCCGCCTCGTCTCAACCCAGGCGGGAGAAATCGGTCACGACTGACTTGTCGCCGACGATAGCGTCGCGGAGGACACAGTGCGAACCGATGTGAACGCCGCGCCCAACAATGGACGACGACAGGCGCGAGCCTTCCGCAATCCGTGAGCCGGCCAAAACCACACTGTCCACCACACTGACGCCATCCTCCAGGTAGCAGTTTGCCCCAACCACGGAACGAATCACCGACACGCCAGATTTGAGCGTCGCCTCGGCATCAACCAGTGAACCATCAGCGGTGAGAGACGGCGATGATTCCGGTGGATAGCGGCGCAGTCTCCCGTGGAGCACGTCGGCGTTGGCTTGGCGATACCGCTCTGGCGTGCCGATATCAAGCCAGTAAGCGTTGGTCACTTCTCCGTACAGCGCCAGCCCCGAAGCGAGTAGGCGGGGAAACAGATCATACTCAAATGAATACTCACGTCCATCTGGGATGAGATCGATCACTTCGGGTTCAAGCAAGTAGATACCGGCATTGATGGATGAGGCACTCGTCACGCCCGGCGCGGGCTTTTCATAGAACTGGCGGATGCGCTGCTCGGCATCCAGCTCGACCACGCCATAGGCGCTTGGATCCGCCACATTCACCAAAACCAGTGTCGCGGCCGCGCGCCGCGCGCGGTGACGATCGAGCAGTGGACGCAAGTCAATATCGGTCAGAATATCGCCATTGAAGACCACCAGCGTCCCGGTGACGCGCGACCTGATGTTGCGCATGGCACCAGCGGTGCCGAGCGGGTGCGGCTCGACGATAGGGCGGATCGTGATGCCACCTAGTTCTTCGTGCGTCAGGGTTTCTTCAATCTTGCGGGGCTGATAGGACAAGCTCAACAGGACTTCCAGGGTTCCATCCACGTTCAGCGGACGGAGCAGGTCGAGTTGATAGTAAATAAACGCCCGATTGGCGATGGGGACGATGGGCTTGGGGGTGTGCAGCGTCAGTGGTCGCAAGCGCGTTCCCTTGCCGCCGGCTAAAATCAGAATCTGCATCGGCTTCTTCCTTGGTAAGAATCAAATTGTGACGCGCCCAGAAACAAAGTACATTGGGAATGCGTCCACCGAATCACCAGATGTGAGACGAGGCCCGCTATGTGGAACGTCTTTGGTCAAATTCTCTCCGTCCTTGGCTTTTTTATCCTCACCGTCGGCGCGCTCTTTGGCATCGCCTATGTGTCGCACCTGCTTTCACGGGGACAATAGCCACCTAGTCAGTCCGAACCCAGCCAGTTATGCCCTTTCATACGCCAGGGTCGGCAAGCCTGTGGGCATCGCTTGGCTCAGTGGCGTGGGTGAAACTTTCGGTAGGTCTCTCGGAGACGCTCCGATGTGACATGGGTGTAGATTTGGGTCGTGGCTAGGTCGGCATGCCCAAGCAACATCTGCACGGAACGCAGGTCCGCGCCACGCTCCAGGAGGTGTGTCGCAAAGGTGTGTCGGATCATGTGTGGCGTGATCGCTCCCAGCCCGGCCTGTTGCCCGTATTCAGAAACCATTTTCCAGCAAAGCTGGCGCGTGAGCGGTTTGCCGCGCGACGTGACAAATAGATAGAGGTTGTCACGGTCGGTTTGCCGCGCGGCGCGGAACTGCAAATAGCGGGTGAGCGCCGCCAAGGCAGAGCGTCCAATCGGGACTTGGCGCTCCTTGCTGCCCTTTCCCAAGCAGGTCAAGTAACCGACATCCCGGTTCACGTCGCCGATCTTCAAGCTGCACAGTTCAGAGACTCGCAGACCCGTGGCGTACAGCAGCTCCAGTATTGCCCGGTCGCGCGCGCCGGTTTCAGTCGTAATGTCAGCCTGTTGAAAGAGCTTCTCGATTTCTTCTGGCGTGAGAAATTTCGGCAGGGTTTGCCAACTCTTTGGCTGCGCGAGCGCCACCGTCGGGTCTGTCTTGCGATGACCATCTAGCACCAAAAACTTGTAAAAGTTCCGCACCACGACGAGCGCCCGTTCGACTGAACGGGCGTCAAGCCCGGCTTTGAACAGCGACTCGACAAAGGCGGCCACATCCTTCCGCTCCAGTGTCAGTACCTCTTTCTGCTGCTCGGTGGCAAAGCGCGCGAGCTTGGCCAGGTCGCGCCCATAAGCGTCAAGCGTGTTCGCCGACAGCCCGCGCTCAACCCGTAAGTAAGACAAAAATTCCTTGACGATATCCCGTGCCATACGCCGTCCCTTGGATGAGTTGCCCCTTCCTCGATAGTTGCGGTTTAATTGGTTTAGCCGTGGCAGTCATCAGATGAGGCGGTCAACGGATACCTCACCTCTGGCGACGGCTTCCACCGACGCTTGCCACCGGTAGCCCTGCCTAGTTAATCGTTATCAGATGCACCTGACCATGATCAAAGTCGAGAATCGCGCAACCTACAAAACGAAACTCAACCTGGAAGAGCTTGTCCAAACCACCTTTGCGGCCCTGCCCCGCAACCACACCGCCGGGGTTACTCGCGTCGTCTTCGTGGATCGCATCCTCGACCGCAACGTGCCGGCTGATAAGCGCGACAAGCTACCGTTGCTTTACCACCCCAAAACACCAGTTTCCGGGGCCTGGTTTGAAATCGCGCTCGGCCCTCTCACGGATCAAAAGGGCTGGTGGCAACGCTTTGTTGCCCGGCGCACCCTGCGGGTCAACCTGACCCATACGCTTCTCGCCCTGATGGGGCAACACTACCACCTCAATTTTTCCCACGGCCGGAAAAAAACTGAATATGAGCCGGCCATCCGGGAATACATCCGCAAGGGATTGGAAGCGCTCCGCGAACAGGACAACAGCTTTCGCATGCGGCTGATGCGCCCGCTGCTCCCCTACCTCGATCGCTTTGCCCGCTGGCTGGCCCGCCAACAACGCAAAGCGCTTCAAGCGCGCGCCAAACGGGCGAAGTAGCCACGGGCAGGGAGCGCGCTAACTCCCGCTCGAAGCGTCGGGACGCTCCGTTGCCAGTTCTTGCTCCAACTCAGCGACGACGCGCTTGAGCGCCGCCACCACTTGTGACTTGTCAACGTCTGACTTGCGAAACTTCAAGTCGAGCGTGAACGTGCGTGACGGCTCCTGAAAACGAAACTTGAAGGGCGCGGCTCGCTTGCCCGACTTCGTGGTTTGGCGCACGGCATCGCGCGTGAGTCCAAGCTGGCGAATGCGGGCAATCAACGCCCGCCGCTCTTCATCCGATGGACGGCGCACGATCTGCAGAAGCGTGGACTTCGAGGTAATGCCAGCCTGCCGACACAACTCCCGGATTTCGGGCGACAGGCTCCCAATCGTCAGTGACTCCGTAATGCTGGACCGCGACTTGCCAAGCTTGCGCGCCATTTCCTCGTGCGTGTAGCTGAACCGCTCGGCCAGCGCCGTCAGCCCCTCGGCCTCCTCAAAGGGCGTGAGGTCCTTGCGCTGAAGGTTCTCGATCAGGGCAATCTCGGCCACGGCCCGGTCATCAACATCCATCTCGATGCAGGGCAGCTCGCGCAACCCGGCCAGCAAGCTGGCTCGATACCGGCGCTCACCGGAAATAATCATAAACCGCCCGCCAACCTCAGCCGGACGCACCAGCAACGGTTCCAGAACGCCCTTTTCCCGGATGGAGTTGGTCAACTCTTCCAAGTCGCCAAACTCGATGCGCGGCTGCGCCGGATTCGGCTCAAGTCGGTCAATTGGAATCATGCGCCCAATGGGTGCGCCCGTGCGCGTCCACAGGTCTTCGACGTAATGAGACTCATGGCGCATGCGCACCGTAGCCGGCAATCCCCGCTTAGACACGACGCAATACCTCCTCACAGAGCTTGGCGTACTCAACCGCGCCACTCGACTGGGGCGCGAACGTAAAAATGGACTCACGGTACGCCGGGCTTTCCTCGAGCCGCACCGATTTGGAAATCACGGTTTCAAATACCTTGTCGCCAAACACTTCGTATATCTGCCGATAAATATCCCGGGCCAGCGCCGTCCGCTTGTCATGAAGCGTAATGACAACGCCCAGCACCTGCAAGTTCGGATTCGGGCGCGCCTTGACCTTGTCAATCGTCTCCAGCAGGTCGTCCGTCCCTTCCATGGCAAAGTACGATGACTGGATCGGGATGAGCACGTGCGAAGCAGCCACTAATGCATTGACCGTGATCAGCCCTAGGGTGGGGGGCGTGTCAATGATGATGGCATCATAGGTTTTCCGCAGTGGCTCAAGCCGATCCTTGAGGCGATACGGGGCGTCAAACTCGCCCACCAATCGGGATTCGAGCTTTGCCAGACTGATCCGCGCCGGGAGCAGGTCCAGACCTGGCACGGGGCTGGGCTGCACCACGCTCAATGGGTCAAGCTTGACATCCGTGAGAACGTCATAGGCAGACAGCCCAGCCGACTCATAAGGCAGGTAAGAAAGCGTGCTATTCGCCTGTGGGTCGAGGTCCAGTAGGAGCGTTCGCCGCCCACGAATCGCCAGCCCAGCCGCCAGGTTGATGGAAGTTGTCGTCTTTCCAACGCCCCCTTTTTGATTGGCGACGGCAATAACCAGACAAGTATCCAATCGTCGCGGGTGATGTCCGTTTCCCGTACCCATGGCTCCCCTTGCTCAAAAGTCCCTGGCGGCTAAGTTGACAGCAGCCGAAACGTAGCGCGAGCGTCCCCAGCTCGCCCAACCGGGGGTCACGCCCTAGCTGCGGCCAATGTCGGATTCGTCAATTTCGTCGGGCCAGTCAAATTCGAGGTCGTCCGTTTTCTCAACCGATTCACCATCCGAACGCTCGACCAGCACGGAGGTTGAGCTTTCCAGAACCGACTCGTGAACAAAGATCGGGGCGTCAACCCGAAGCGCCAGCGCAATGGCATCGCTCGGACGCGCATCAAGAAAGATCATCTTGCCAGCGATTTCAAGCTCAATCACAGCAAAGAACGTGTTGTTGCGCAGCTCGGTCACAACCACCCGCCGCACCCGGCCGTCCATCTGGAGAATCAGGTTGCGTAGCAAGTCATGCGTCATAGGACGCGGCGGCGCCATCTTCTCAATTTCAAAGGCAATCGCGTTGGCTTCAAAGGGTCCAACCCAAATCGGAAGCAACTGATCGCCGTCCACCTCCTTGAGCACGACAATCGGGGTATTCGCGGCTGGATCAATCATCAACCCCCGGATTTTCATTTCACGCTCCATAGGACCGACCCTCCCCATAAAGTCTTAATCTAAACCAGATCGCGGATGCATCGAAAAGCAGCCCACTTAAACAATACAAAACCTTTGAAATCAAAGATTAACCTATGTTGTCGGCGCGCCGACAGCGCCTTCTGACGCCAATAGGTCACGCGCAGCGCGGCGGGCTGAATCGGTGACCACAGCCCCGCCAATAATTCGCGCCAACTCCTCAACCCGCTCCCTGGCATCCAATAACGTAATCTCCGCGCGTGTCCGTCCGTCCACGATGCTTTTCTCGACCCGCAGATGCGTCGTGGCAAAACGCGCCACCTGGGCCTGATGCGTAATACATAACACTTGCTGCCGCTCGGCCAATCGCCGCAACCTGACACCGACTGCCTCCGCAACCCGCCCACTAATGCCAACGTCCACTTCGTCAAACACCATCGTACGCGGAATATCCGTTGGCGCAAGGATAGATTTTACACCGAGCATCATCCGCGCCAACTCGCCGCCAGAGGCAACCTTGGATAGCGGGCGGGGTGGCTCGCCAGGGTTCGAGGTAAACAAAAACTCCACCGCTTCCAGCCCGGATGCTTCCCAAGTCTCAGGGGCATCTACGTGGCGCTCGTCAAACGCTACCACCAACCGCGCCTGTGGTAGGGCTAACGCATGGAGTTCCTGTTCGAGCGCCGCTTCAAAGCGCCGCGCCGCAGCTTGTCGCGCCGACCGAAGCGCGAGCGCCGAACGCTGATACGCTTGTGCGGCAGCCTCGACCGCCGCAGTCAGGCGGCGCACGTCCGCGTCGTAGTTTTCGATATTCGCCAGTTCATGCTGAATTTGGTCGAACGTGGCCAGAACCTGAGCGAGCGTCCCGCCATACTTGCGCTTGAGCTGGTCGAGAGCATCCAGGCGCGCTTCGACTTCACGAAGCCGCTCTGGTGAAACGACCAGCGCATCGGCGTAATCGCGCAGCGCAAAGGCGGCTTCCTCAATCCCGTACCGCGCAGCTTCCAAGGTAGCTACAGTATCGGCCAGCGCCGGGTCATCGGCCGCTAAATCCTCAACCCGCCGTAGCGCCTGCGCCACCAAGTCCAGCGCTGACGCCTCGCGCTCATAAAGCAAGTCATAACTGCCCGCCGCCAGCGCCAACAACCGTTCCGCATTGGACAGCCGCATCCGTTCACGCCGCAAGTCCTCATCCTCACCAGCCTGCGGGGCGACTCGTTCAATGTCGGCGCGCTGAAAATTGAGCATGTCCAGTCGCTGTAACCGACTTGCCTCGTCCCGCTTGAGCTGGTCGAGGTCGCGCCGTGCGGTTTGCCAAGCCGAAAACGCTGTGGCCGTGGCGTCGGACAGCGCCACATGCTGACCAAATGCATCGAGCACACCAGCATGCGCCGATGGAAACATCAGTGTCTGCTGATCCCCTTGCCCGTGAATGTCCACCAAGTATGGACGCAGCGCCCGGACAGTCGCCACCGAGCAAAGCTGATCGTTGATGAAAAGGCGTCCCTTGCCGCTCGCGGCAACCTCCCGCCGAATCAGCAACTCGTCCCCGGCCTCGATGTCGGCTTCCGACAGGATGCGCGCCACCGCTGGGTGCGCAGGGCAATCAAACAACGCCTCGACCACAGCCCGTGACTCACCGGCGCGAATGATGTCGGCCGTCGCGCGCCCCCCGACCGCCAGCGCCAAAGCATCCACCACAAGTGACTTCCCGGCCCCGGTCTCGCCGGTTACGATAGTCAATCCAGCGTCAAACGCCACCCGTTGCCGATGCACGACAGCAATGTTTTCGATGTTGAGTAGCCTGAGCATGCGCCAGCGCCAAGAGCAAAACCAATCAACGGCAAATCACGAACGGGCGATTCGCTGCGCCGGCGCCCAACGTCACCGGTCCGTTTCGCAGCTTAGGGTGAGCCGCCTGGTTCGGTAGCCACCACGAACCCAAGGGAGATACCCATGCCGATACTACGGAGTCTGACACAAGAGTACAAGCAACTCCTGACCGAGGGTCAAGCTTACCTGGCCGACCTTCCTGAAACAGCTTTGTATTGGCGACCACCGCTTCCCTACCACGACTTCAACAACCGGTCTGGTGGGGAGTGGTTCATCGCCATGGCGGGCGGCATCGAATATGTCGTCAACGGCATTTTATCCAACTACTGGGACCACCCGGCAGAATGGACCATGCGCGAAACGCTCTCCACCCCAACCCGCTTGGGCGACTACCTCAGTGACGTTATCAGTCTCACGTCAAAACTAGAAACCGCCCTCACGGATGACGACCTCGCCAAAATCATCTACCTCCCCAATCCCCGCCAAACCACCATCGGGACACTCCTCGTCGAACGGCTGGCGCTGGCGGCCCAGCACTACGGTCAAGCCCTGGCCACCTGGCGGGCGTTTCTGAGTCAGCCGACACTCCCAGATGCCCTATCACCCGAATCAAGCTCCACCTCGAGACCAACCTGAGAACCCGCACCGTGCGGAAAACGACCCAGATGCGCCTGACATACGAGAACCTATTTGGGAACGGTACTGCCTTTTCACCTTCACCGGCCCCCCGTTCTACGGTTTGATGGCTAAGATAAACTTTTCGCTCGTCGTTTGCAGGGCCGCGTCCAAAACCCGGATAGACACGAGATACTCACCCGGAAGAAGCTGCCGATAAGTCAATGTAAAAGTTTCACTAGCCGAGTCTAAAACCAAGTCGTCTGGATAGATAAGCTCCCAGTCTCCGCCATTGAAGGCCACCTCGACCGATTTGAGCGGAAAGGCAGCCGCCAAAATCTCAACTTTCAGTTTCGATTCCTTTTCGGAAATAACTGAAGGAAGGAAAGTTATTTTTGGCAAGCGATTGTTAATAATCACCGGGCCAAGGAGCTGTGTGGATGTTAGCGCCAACGCCGTGGGGTTAGATGCGCTGTCACTGACCTCTAGCTGAAACTCATAGGTTCCGTCCGGCAGCAGTTCGGGTGTAATGACAAAAAATGGATTGCGTAGCTTTTCAGCCAACGGTTTCCAGTTCGTTTGCCCACGCAGCCGATAGGCCAGCCGGTAGGTCAGGGTGTCGCCGTTTTTGTCTTCCGCCTGCCACTGAAGCGTTCGCGCGCCGCGCTGGAAAACCTTGCGGGGAGGCTGGTTGGCAATGATGCCGAACTGGAGCGGGTCCAGCCCAGAGGTCACCAGACTTGGATCAGGCGGCGGCATGACGGCTTCCTGCAAAGCAACCCCCACCGGCAGCACGCTGAATGACGTAATCACCGGCGGCAGGTTTTTAGGCAAGTAGGCAATGCGCACGGCCGTCACTTCCGCCCCTTTCTTCAACCGTATTCGCCACTGAAGAAAACGAGCCTTGGGACTCCGAATCATCCCCCCAGGCGACGGTGTTTCCGCCGACCAATCGCTCCACAGCGAACTTGGCGACTGGGTGTTTCCGGTTCGTGTCTGAAAGACGACATCTCCTTTGCTTTCAAGGTAACAGTATCCCCAAGCTTCAACCAGTGCCTTAGCATCTTGCACCGCCGAGGTAAACACGCCTTCGTTTTGATTTTCGGGGCCAAGGCGGTAGAGTTTGGCCAACCCACTCGTCACGACATACAGCGCGTCATTCGCCCCAACACTGGCCGCCGCAACGCGCTCCTCGTCAACCGTCCCAAAGAGCGAGGCCTGACCATCGGGCGTGATGAAAAATAACCGCCCTTGCCCACCTGACGCGCCACTGCCCAAGCCAACCAGAACGCCAGCTTGCCAGCGCACCAGCACCGTTGCCGTATCGCCGGTCGTCCAGATGGGGGCCTGCCGTCCATCGCTCCCAAGCCGATACAGGGTCGTTCCCCCGGAGGCCGGGCGCAGCGGCGGACTCGCGCCACCTTCCCCGTCACCGGTGGTCACATCGGCCGACGTGACCGGGCTACTGGTGGCTGCCGCCGGTTTGCCATCGCCGATGCCGAGCGCGAGAACCGTGCCATCGGCCAGTTGCGCAAGTTGGCGAATCTCACGCGATGGAGCGTCAAACACGGCCGTTACCGTTTTATCCGGCGCCATGCGGATGACCAATCCTCCGGGATCGGTGCCGGCCCAAATCGCGCCATCCTGTGCCACCAGGAGACTGGTGATGTTTGACTCATCGGTGGTAAACAGCGCCCGCGCCGCCATCTCTCCGCGAACAAGGGCAAAAACGCCGGCTTTCGCCCCCGTTGCGTACACCAGCGTTCCATCGGCCAAGCACTCCAGCGCCCAGATATATTTTTCCGGTGGGTCGTAAGCCACCCGTGCGCTGCCGCCGGTGAGTTGATAAATCTTTCCATCCGGCGAGGTTGCGGCAAATACCGTACCCTTTCCGTCGGTGGCCAGGGCGGTGACATCCAGTTCTTCAAAGTCAGCCACGAGTGTCATCGTTCCGTTTGTGGCAACCTTGAACAGTTTGCCGTCGTGACCGGTTCCGATATAGACATCCTGGCCCACCAGCAGGCTACAGAGGGCAAAGGGCTGTTGGGTATCGCCCAGGAGTTGCGGGGTGGGTACGACGCGCAAAATACCATTATCAGACACAGATAACCCAACGAGGCGACCACTGAGGTAGTCTTCCTTCCGCGCGGCTTCCCAAAAGGCAGCCCCCTCGGCGCGCGCCGGCAGCGCCCCCAGGCTCCATAGCCAGAACAAGGCAGCCGCCACGTTCACACAGAACCAGGCAGTGTTTTTTTGTTTCAACATCAATCACGTCCTAACGTCGCAAAAGTAGCGCCATCCGGAACCGCCGTCGGGTTGACGGCGCTTGCCGGTTGGCTTTTCCAGCGGCGATGAATCCATAGCCACTGATCAGGATAACGCCGCACCACGGCTTCCCAGCGGCGCGTCAAGCGGGCGGTGTTTTCCGCAATGTCGTGGGCTTCGTCGGTCGTTCGCGCCAAATCAACCGGCGGCTCAAAAATCAACCGATGCCGCGCCCGCCGGGCGTCCCAGACCATGTAGCCTGGAATGACGACGGCGCCGGTTCGCCGCGCCAGCCGCGCCACCAGCGGCGACGTGCAGGCCGGACGGCCAAAAAACGGACAAAAGATGCCGTGCTGTGGCTGGACGTTGACATCGGCCAGGATGCCGACCGTCTCACCGCGCCGCAAGCCGGCCACCAGCGACCGTAGATCACGGTGCTTTGAAAGTATCCGATTGCCACTCCTGGTGCGATAGTGACGCACCAGGGCGTCAATCCGCGGGTTGTCAATCGGGCGCACCAAGACCGTCAGGGGATGACCATAAAGCGCATGGGCATAGGCGCTCAACTCCCACGCCCCCAGGTGTCCGGTAAAGAAAATGACGCCGCGCCCCTGGGCGCGCGCGGCCGCGAAATGCTCAAAGCCTTCATACTCGACCAGTTCGGCGATGTTCCCGGCATGGAGCTTGGGAAGCTGGGAAAACTCGCCGAACAGCCGCCCTAGGTTTGCAATGCACCCCCAGAGCAAGCGCGTCCGGGCCGGCTCTGGGAGTTCCGGGAAGGCTAGCGCCAGATTGTCCTGGCCGACCCGCCGCAACCGCGGACTGACGAGCGCCAGTAGCCCCGCCACCAGGATGCCAAACCGACAGGCCCACCGGCGCGGAAGCCAGCCGGCCCCCCGCACCAACGCACCAACACAGGCGCCTTCAGCCCACTGACGAACAGCCGAAGACAGATTGACAGGCGAAGACTCGGTCGCTAGCATCCCTTGTCCGGTGTGAGCCACGTTGTCGCGGCGGTCGTTGTCGCGCAGCTCAGGCCACGCTTACGCTCGGTGGCGTAGCCAAGTGGTAAGGCGCGGGTCTGCAAAACCCTTATTCGTCGGTTCGATTCCGACCGCCACCTCCAGTTTCCTTGACCTCGGTCGTTTCCGTCATGCCCCCTCACGGCATCGATCAGCATTTTATCAGTCATTGGAACGTTCGCCATGGCGTCTGATCTCTTTGTTGGCACGTCCTGCACGTTGATTATTACCGTCATGTTACTGGCATTGGCCCGTATTTCGGCGGTTCGCGTCAAGAAGGGCGCCAGCCTGTACCGGGCCTCGATTCAGCCGCTGCTCTTCATGTCGGCTGTGCTGTTCCTGCTCTATCTGATCAACTTGGGACTGATTCATCTTTTGATGGCAGCCGGGGTTCGCGGTGATATGGCCTTGTATGCGGCGCTTCTCCTGGATGACATGCTTGCCTGCACATTTCTGCTCACAATGTTTCGCCGTAATGCCTTACGCCAGTCGGCCAGGACGCTCGAATAAGAAGTAACACCCCCAAAAGCTGCCCCTGCAAAAAACGGTCGGTGACCCCTCAGGGCGCGCGATTGACAACCTCGCCGGGGTTGACGTTGACAATCTGCACTTGGTCGGCGACATCGGCGGGAGGCGTCACCACGACGGACCGCCGGGGCGGACGCTCCGATACCAGCTCCTTCCCGACGGTCACTTGGAAATCGCGCGCGCGTAGCTTCTCAACAACTGACTTCGGCCCTTCCACAGTGACCTCGATGCGCGTTGGGGGTGTGCCGGGCACATCCAGAACTATCTCCAGACGCCGGCGGACGATAATCGGCCGAATCGCTACCCTCACTTCGACTTCCTGCGCGCCAATAATGGCGATTCGTGGGTCCTTGACATCCACTTTGTAGCGTTCGGTAAAGGATCGGTCATGGGTATTGAGCCAAATGGTCTCAGTGCCGACTGACTGCAAGGCATAGACCAAGGCCTCCGGCCCGCGCAGCTTTGTCACCGGCGGCGTTACTTGGTACTCGGCCACTTCCCGGTCAACCGGCAACACCCCACGAAAGTTTGGCTTGATCTCGACTTGCTGTTCCACCTGGCGCTCCAGACTCAGGGTAATCCGCGCTGGTTCAATTTCGAGAATCTCAACCCCGGTGGGTTTTTCGATTCTTGCGTCTTCACGGAGCAAAATCACCCGGTCGCCCGGACTCTTGCCGTCCAGGGGGACGGTGACCACAAACGACTCAGGGCGCAGGCGCTCAACCACGTCGCGCGGACCACGCACCCGCAAGGTAACTTCTTGCACATCACTGCCATTGGCAATGACGAGGTCTTCCCGCAAGCCCTGGTAATTGATCGGAACGCCACGCAAGACAAACGGAATCGCGTCTTGCTTGGTTGCCGAAAGCCACAGGGCGCTGGTCATGAGCGCAGCGATGAGCTTGAGTAAGAAGTTCTCGACAATCAGCACCCGCGCTTTCTCACCTAACCAGGCTGACCAGTGCTGACCCTGTCGCCAGATGGCTGCCAGATCGAGCGCTCCGCGTTCACTCAACCGCGAGCGTTGCCCTTCGCCGATCAGCGCTGGTGTACCGGTGGATGGCGTCTCGCTGGTTTCACTTCGCGGTTCGGCGGTTAGAAAATCCACGTTTGAGGCGTCATCCATTATGGTTCGCCGCCGCCGCCGGACCGGCGTCGCCTGACCGGTCGGCGTATTCAAGGCGCGTGACAGTTGCGCCCGAACTTCCCGAATGCCAAGCCCGCGCTTGATCTGGCCGCCCTCGACGCACGACACCATCCCAGTCTCTTCAGAGACAACAATGACAAAGGCATCGCTTTCCTCAGTGACCCCAATTGCCGAGCGGTGGCGCGTCCCGGTGTCTTTCGACAGCCGTGGATTGAGCGTCAGCGGTAAAAAGCAACTTGCGGCGGCAATACGTCCCTGACGAATGATCACGGCGCCATCATGGAGCGGAGCCTCTGGATTGAAGATGTTGATCAGCAGGTCATAGCCCACGAGCGCATCGAGTTTGACGCCGCGAGCAATATACTCATCCAGGTCGTCCTGACGTTCAAACACGATCAGCGCACCGGTTTTCTTTGCGGCAAAGGTCGTCACCGCCAGCAGCACGTCCTCGTACTGCGCCACCGGAGATTTGGGCGCACGCCATCCAAACCTAGCTGGAAGCCGTAAGTTCGTTCCAAATCGGGCGAAGGCAGTACGGATTTCGTTTTGAAACAGCACGACCGCGGCAAACCCAACGTAGAGCAGGCTATGCCGAATGACAAACTCCAGCGTCGGTAAGCGCAACCAGTGGGAGGCCTGGTAAAGCAACGCCACAATGGCAATGCCAATGGCCACCTGGGCGGCCCGCGTTCCCTTGAGGAGCTTCAAGACCTCATATACGACGAAAAACACCAGCACTAGGTCAATCAGGGCGGAGAGCCAGGATTGCCCAAGCCAGTGAATCAGTGTCGTCATCATGTGAAGCTTTCCCTCTCAAGCCAACCGGCCACAGTCCCCAACCCACCGTTGGCAAAGAAAGCCCAAGCACTCCGCTGGGCGTGAACGCTGCCGCGCAACCAAGGCTACAACCAAGACTATTAAGCTTGACCCTCGACTGACGCTTCAAACCAAGCGTCCATCATGGGCCGTAAACTTGACAGCTCGCACGTAACCACACACAGCCAGCCCGGCCCCAGCATAGTAAAGCATATCCAACGTCCAGTGCTCGGCTGAAAGTAACCAGAATAACGCCAAATATGTGAGTGTCCCGGCCGTCACGAGCGGCCAATGCAGGGGACGAATCACGACGGCGTAGGCCACGACAAACGTGAGCAGGAGTCCATGGGGACCGTAACCCGTCGGCTCAGGACGAATGACTTCCAGCCACCAAACGGCCAGGTAGCCCAGCGTGAGACCCCGCATGAAACGCTGCGTGTCGTAGTAACTTGTCCAGTGGAAAGGAAACAAGATGCTCGCCATGACCAATCCGAGCACCCCGGCCTTGGCATCGAGAAAACGGGCTTGGGCATCGGGCGCGATAAACATGGCAACGGCCCACGGATAGACTGCCACCAGCCAGAGCGGCAAGGCCAAATCCCGCAGTGTTTTGGTCAGTCGCTGTTGCGGGAAATACCAAATATCCAGCAGCACGTAGCCCAGATAAGCGGCCGTCGGCAGCGTCAAGCTCCAACTCGGCCCGACCAGCAGGAGACCCACCAGCCACATCCACAGCGGGGTGTACTCGAATGAGCGTAGCGCCCAAGCCGGGCGACCATACAGCTCAGCCCGTTTGGCTCCCACCTTGAGCGCCGGCAGCAGTCGCCGTTCGATGGTCTGCCGGAGCTGCTCGGTGAGTGCCTGCGCAATCGCTGGCTCATCGGGCGCCAGCGCGCTATCCATCCGTGGCGGGTGGATGGGCGGGTGGTACTTGACCGTGATCTTTCGCGGAAGGGGCAACCACTGATGACGCGGCCACGCCGCACGCGCGCCGGCAATCGTCACCGGCACGAGTGGACACTGGGCAGCGAGCGCCAGCCGCGCCGCACCTGACTTCAAGAGCGCATTCATGCGGGCTTCCTTGGAAAGACCGGCTTCGGGAAAAATCCCGAGCGCATCGCCATCGCGCAACACCTGAAGCGCCTGCTGGAAAGCTTGCTGGTCGCGCTTCGTGGTATCAACTGGAAACGCCCCAAAAAAACGGATCAGCGGACCCAATACCGGAATGGTGAACAACTTGTCCCATGCCACAAAGCGAATCCGCCGCCGAACCGGGAGTGAAATAAGCACCGGATCAAGGTAACTCGGATGGTTTCCAGCCAAGATTACGCTGCCCGTCAGGGGAACATGCTCAACGCCGGTATATTCGAGTGTAAACACCACGCGAAACAACGCATGGACAACCAACTTTATGATCCAGAGCAAAAGCCAGCCCCCAGCTTCCGATCCAGTGTTGCCGTAACCACCTAGGCACGTCCCGTGAGGGAGCGCAGTTCTGATTTGAGCTTCTCTATTTGGATAATTTTCTCGGTGACTTGCTCAAAGAGGTCGCGCTTGGCGACAATTCCCTCCCCAATCAGGTAGGCCGCAGCTTCCGAACGGTTGGCAAAAATACCAGCTTGCACAAGCATTTCAATCGAACGCATCGCATCTTCGGAAAGGTGCACGGTCAGGTTCAGGTCACGACTCGCCAGCGCCTGCTGGATCGCAGCGCCAATCGAACCGGGCAGTTTGCCGATGGATTCAGGCAGGTTCCTAGCCAGCTCGCGGACGGAACTGGTGATTTCCTCGATTGTCCCCTTTGGCTCTTCGCTTGCCGAAGTTGGCAGATCTCCAGACGACGGGGTGGCGTCATCCTTGCGTTCGATGATCACGACTTTACGTTCTTCAGGCGCGGCCATAACGGAGAACCTCCAGTGAGAAATGTGGCCGGCACAGCTTACTCCGCGACGCGGGCGACCGCAAACACCACCGCCTTCAGCGCAGCCCAGAACGACCCCAAACCCGAAGGCAAGCGCCTCACGTCATCCGTCAGCGACCACGAGCAGGCCGGTGATTGTGCCCCGCTCGGACGTTTCAGACCGGCTCCGAAAGGTAAAACCGAGCCGCGCACCAGCGAAGGTTGACCAAATGATTTTGCCGTGGCTATATTCGCCCATTACCCATAACCGTATGGCGTCATACACTTTGCGCCAACGGTTTCGTTCGCATTATTTGCGTATCCTACACACTCCGAGGACATCAGCCATGCCCGGTGGAACGAATGAAGTCATGCGCGACTTCTTCATCCGCGTAATTGGGAACAGCCCCGAAGAACGCTTCATCTATGTCATCCGCGCCCAAGACGCAAGGTCAGCGCTGAACTTACATATCAGTAATCTCGGCGACCGTCCCTGCGTTGTGATTGACGGACTAACCGGCGAGGTCCTGGAACGCTATAACGTGGACAAAAAAGGACGTTGAGCGGGCCCTTGAGTGACACAAAAAACGGTGAATGGCCAGTCTGACCATTCACCGTTTTTATGTGTATCGTACCAAGTGGAAAGCTAGAACGTAAACTTCAGCGCCATTTGAATCCGGCGCGCGCCGCTCACCACGGCATCCCGAATCTGACCAAACGTCCCCGCGGTTACCGTCGTCACAGGAAAAGCAAAGGACGGCGTGTTGGTGGCATTTTGCATCTCCAATCGGTATTGCAGGTTGACGCCTTCAATGATGCGGAATGATTTGGCCACGGTCAGATCAAGCTGGAAGAAACCCGGGCCGTTGAAGAAGTTCCGCCCCGTGTTTCCCAACGTTCCCGGCGCTGGGATACTGAAGCGCGTGCGCTCATCGGCCGTGAAGTAAAAGTTTGTCCCCGACTCCTGACGCACCGAACCCAGCGACCGTGAGCAGCCATTGCAGTTGGCAAACGACTGAACTGCGTTGCTTAGCGTGTTGGCGCCGGAAAAGACCGTAAACGGCCGCCCTGAAGTCAGCCGCAGAACCCCGGCGACCATCCAGCCGCCGATGACTTGGTCAATCACTGGATTGAGGCTATTGGCGTACTGCCGCCCACGTCCAAAGGGCAATTCGTAAACGAAATTACCCTGAAGCGCGTGCGTCCGGTCAAAATCTGACCGGGCGTAGTTGATCCGCCGGTTGCGCAGGTCAAACGGCGTGCTGCTGGCTGATTGCACCGCCCCAGCCGCTGCCACGGTAAAGGTCGGATCAAATGACCGGGTATCGAGTGACTTGGCCAGCGTGTAGCTGATCTGGAAGCTCAGACCATCCCGAAACCGTCGTGACAACTGAAGCTCGGCCGCGTGGTAGTTCGAGAAGTCGAAGTTGTCCACCACGGAGACGCCGCCAGTGTACTGCGGAAAGTCAAAGAAGAAGAACGGTGAAAACCCACGGGCCGGGAGGTTGGCCCCAATCTGCTGGGCCAGCGAAGTCGCCAAGCCGGCCACGCTGTTGTTCACGATGGCACTGCGAAAATTGTTGATCGTGGTCTGCGAGCCATTTGGATTTGCCAACAACTGATTGATGAGCGCGCTGTTGCAGGCCGGCGTAAACGTTCCCGACACCGCGCACGGACGCAGCGTGTTGAAGGCATCCAGAAAGCCGTTTTCAAAAATCTTGACCTGATTGGCGTTATAGCCACCCAACAGCCCATTGCCATGGCGACCAATGTAGTTGGCTTCAATGACCAATCCCCACCCCAGATCGCGCTGAATGCTCAGCGCCCACTGGTGAACTTTTGGGGTTCGGTAGTTGGGATCAAATACCGTGATGGCGTTGGCGGAAAAGGCCGGCGGCTGCCGGAGCGTGTCCGGGGAAACCCCGGCCGGCGGAGCGAGCGTTGGCAGGTTGCGTAACCGTCCCCCGCCCTGTCCAAAGGTATCGTTGATAACGCCAAGTGTCGCACCGGGAACTGTTGGCAGCAAGAACGAGGAAGCCAAAAAGGTGTTGAGCCGGTCGTAGGCCAGCCGATAGTTGGCGCGAATCGAGGTTTTGCCATCCTTGAAGGGGTCCCAGGCCACCCCGACACTTGGCCCAAAGTTGTTCAGGTCATCGGAAAAGGCTTCGCCATTGACCCACCGGGCCGTGTTGGTTGGCGGCGCACCAAAAACCAGCCGCTGATCCGGCACAGCCAACCGCCGCGGCTCCTGAAACGCCGGGCGGATTTCCCACCGTAAACCGTAGTCAATGGTCAAGTTGGGCCGGAGCCGCCAAGTGTCTTGTACATAGAAGTCATATTCTGGATACCGCGCGTCAGCAGTGAAGACAGTGCCTGGTGGACCATACTGATTCCCAATCGAGACAAACGCCTGCGAGACGCGCCCGACCCGCCCCAGCAAGTTGTTGATCGTGCGTTGCAAGAGCGGCAAATCAAAGGCGGTATTGATGTTGCCCGGAATGCCAAAGGCCGCCACGCTCACGGTGTTGATTGCCGTGCTGAAGTTCGCTGCCGGCTGCGTGTTCAGACCGGCCACCGAAGTGCGGCGGTCAATATGCCGACCGAACCGAAGGTTCATACCCGCTTTGATGGTATGCGCGCCGCGCACATAGGTCAGGTTGTCCACGAACTGAAACGTGGTCAGCGCGCGCCGGTTGATGACTGGAGCCAAGTTTGACGTCGGCGTCGTCACGTCGTTGAGCGTGACCGGCGGATTGGTGGCAAACTCTGGGTCTGGGTTGTCAAAGCTAAAGGTGAAACGATTCAGTCCAACGACAAACTCATTCGTCAAACTGCTTGTTGGCGACCAACGATGGTTGATAGCGACATTGCGTGGACTGCGGCGGGTGTCCACCAACCGCGCGGTACCGGGAAACGCCGCGGGGCCGGCGTTGGCAAAATCGCCCAGCGAATCCTGCCGCCCCCACGAGACTCGCGCGAAAATGGTTTGCCGGTCACTGATGACGTAATCGACTTTAGTCACATAATCTTCCTGCTGCTCACGCCCACGGGCGTTGAACAGGAAGCCGGCTGTATTGAGGCCGTCCCCAACCGCGAAATTGTTCGGCAACGGCGTCAAGTCAATGACACGCCGAATGGTGGGGTCCAACCCAAGCCCCTGCGGATCCATCATGCCGATATTGTATGAACCAAGGTTGAGGCCGGGCACCGGATTGCCGTTGGCATCTACCGAAGCCCCAGCCGCGCCAAACGGCAAATTGCGTCCACCAATGACGTAGCGGAAAATACCCTGACGCGCCGTCTGGGTATAGACCAGGCGCGTCACCGGACGCCCCTCACTGGCGCGCAGTGCCTGAAAGTTGGTGAAGAAAAACAGCCGATTCCGAACAATCGGTCCGCCGAGACTGCCGCCGGCAATGTGTTGCACGAACTGCCGCTTGACGATCCGGTTGAGGTTGTTTTCGTACTCATTCGCATTGAAGCCCGGCGTTTGGTAGAACCAAAAGGCCGTGCCGTGAAACTCGTTTGTCCCAGAGCGTGTGATCATGTTGACCTGTGCGCCGCTGCTGCGTCCGTTCTCGGCCGATGGGTTGCTCGTGATGACGCGAAACTCGGCCAAGGCATCGGGATTGACGCGCGTCGGGGAAAAGTTTGACCCACCGGCGCTGGTTTCATTGGTGTCAATGCCATCCAGGGTGAAGTTCACTGCGCGGTCGCGCGCGCCGTGGACGTGAACACCGCCGCCGGTATTCGCGCCAGTGACGACGCCAGGCTGAAAGTTGATGAAATCAAGCGGATTGCGCCCGCGGGAACCCACAATGGGCAGGGCAACGATGGCCTGCCGTTCGACAAGATTGCCCAGGTTGCCGGAGCTACTGGTCTGAATACGCTCCGCGGCATCGGTCACTTCCACAACTTCCTCTGTGCCGCCAACTTCCAGCGTCGCGTTGACGGTTGTCGGCTGGCCGACATTGACGTTGTTTCCCTTCAACACCAGCCGCTTGAAGCCGCTGGCTTCGACCGTCACGCTATAGACGCCGACTTGCACTGAATCAAAGACATAGACGCCGCTGTCGCTGGTCTGCGCCTCAAACGTGGCATTTGTGCCTTCGTTGGTCAGCGTGACGCGCGCACCAGCGACCAACGCCCCCGATGGGTCACGGACCGTGCCAGTGAGCCGGGATGTCGTCCCCTGGGCACTGACCAGGGCCGGGTAACCGAGCCATAACGCCAAAAAACCAAACCAAACCAACCTGGACAACCGCCTGGCGGCTGCATGGGTGAACTTCCAAACAGCGGGCATAGCAAACCTCGCAGTGAACCGAGTTATGTTTTTGGAACGCTCATATCTTGCCGTTTTTTGTTCGAGTTGTCACGCACCACTGATACGGCCTGTAACACCTAGGTCATCCTTCAGCAACTTGGGGTTGCTGGAACCGACACAAACCGGCTAGCCTATGACTCGGCATTCCGCTGATTTGCTTTTCAAACTGAAGATTAGCCTGGTCAGTGACGCTGCGCGCGATTGGCTTTCCTAAACCGCGCCTGGCGTCGGTTGACCTGATTGAGTTTGTCGTTCCAAGCAGCGTGAGGAACTCGTCTTGAGGCTTGTGGTTCGTCAAGTCCGCAGGTGGCGTCCCGACTGGCTTCCACTTTGGGTGTGGTGGCTGGCGGGTATCTATTTGCTGGGGGTCCAGCTAGCCGCGCCTACCGTCCGGGCAAGCGAGCCGTCGAGCGTCGCCGAGATGCTGGCAGCCGCACAAGCTGCCCGTAATACCCAAGCCTATCTGATTGCCGCGCGTTATGCCGAACAGGCGATTCAGCTCGGCACTTCGGAGACTCAGGCAGATGCCCTCGCCGAACTTGGACTCATTTACCTGACAGCCGAGTGCCTTGAGCCGGCTGCCGACTACTTTCAAACCCTGGCGCGCCGTTTTCCAGACGACCCACGGGGACTGACCGGACTTGCCACGGTGGCGCTTGCGCAGGGGCGACTCGACGACTGTGAACAGCAACTAAAAACACTGCTAACGCGGTATCCCAACACGGCCGGAGTACACGTCGTTGGGGCGCGACTCTTTATCGAGCGCAATCAGGTGTCAGAAGCTCGCCATCATGCCGAGCAGGCGGTGGCCCTTGCGCCTGAACACCCGGAAGCTCTGGCTGCGTTGTGCGCCGTTCGCGTCATGGAGCGCAAGCCGCAAGACGTTCGCCAACTGGCCGAACGCATCTTGGAACGCCAACCCAATAACATCCGTGTTCGCCGGACGTACTCACAGTACATCCGCAGCCAGAAGGCACACCCAGTCCCACCGGCGGAAGCGCGGGTGGCCTACGCGGCCGCGCAAGCCGCCCGCCAGCAACATGACATAGCCGCCGCGACCCGATACCTTGACCAAGCCCTCACCCACTACCCGGATTTCTTTGCCGCCCTGCTCAGTCGCGCCGCGCTGGCCATTGAGCGGGAAGACATCGAGCGCGCGGAGGCCCTGGCCCGGCGGGCGCTCGCGCTTGACCCGCATCACCCGCTTCCCCACTTACAGTTGAGCCTCGTCAACCTGGCGCGGCACGAGATGGCGGCGCGTGAACTTGGCGCGCGCATTCCCGATGTTGACTTTCACGGCGCGCCAACGACGATTGCGGACATCGAGACCGTTTTTCCCAACATTGAAACGCTCACGCCGCGCCAAAAGCAGATCGTCCTGGGGACAGTTGCTCCGCTGGCGCATTTACTGCCAAAGCTTCAACGATGCGGGGCCAAGCACTGGATACTTCCCCTCGACCGGCAACTTGGCGACCTGCCGGGCTGCGCGCCGCTAGCCGAACGCGCAACTTTCGACGGTCGGTACTATGGCAGCCTGCGCGGCGTTGGCGGCGTCGTGACGGTTTCCGGCATCGAGACCTTGCGGGCCGTCGAACACGGTGGCTTCAATACGCTGGCGCATGAGTTTGCCCACCAGATTCATAGCTGCGCCCTCGACACCGCGACGCTTGACCGGATCGAAAAGCTTTATGATGCTGCCGTTCGTGAAGGTCGCGCGCTGGACTACTACGCGGCCTCTGACAAGTTTGAGTACTTTGCGCAGGGCTACGAAGCCTATGTCTCTACGGTCAAGCGGCGGCCGGCGAGTCCAACGGCCGGACATACCCGCGCCGACCTCGCCCGCCGCGACCCCAAGCTCTTTGCCCTCTTTGAAGAACTCACCCAACGTGGCACCGTCAGCGCGGAAACCACACCACGTCGCCGCTAGGCATTGCCAGTTGAAATCATGACATCTAACCGGCTGTGCGCGCCATTCGTTCGCGCTCACGGAGCCCCAGTTGACCAGTGACTATGCTGCATCGCCCTGTGACTCGCCTGTTCACCATTGCCCTTGGTTGCGTGGCCCTGCTTGGGAGCGGAAGGTTCTTCCCGGCGGCTGGGGTCGCCACGCCCACGCGCTTCCCGGCTGCCTCACTTTCGCCGCTCGAAAGCCAGCTCTTGTCCGTTCCCGATTCGGCGCGCGCGCGCCAGACGCTCCGCGCGCTCACGGCCAAACCACACCTGGCCGGCACGCCGGAGGATTATGCCACGGCGCTTTATGTGCGTGACGAACTGGCCAAAGCCGGTTTCCAGTCCGAGTTGGTTGAGTATGACGTTTACTTGCCGCGTCCCAAGTCACGGCGGGTCGAAATGACCGCGCCGACCAAGTATCGCTGTCGCCTCACCGAGCCGACGCTGCCTGACGATCCCGACTCGGCTTCCCCGCTTGCGGTGCCGACGTTTGCGGCCTGGTCGCCCTCGGCCAAGGTGGAAGCGCCGGTGGTGTATGCCAACTACGGCTTGCCCCGCGACTATGCCGTGCTTGATCAGCTTGGCGTCAGCGTACGGGGCAAGATCGTGCTGGTGCGCTACGGCGAGTGCTACCGGGGCGTCAAGGCGCAGGTCGCCCAGGCGCGCGGCGCGGCGGGACTGCTGGTTTATTCCGACCCAAAAGATGATGGCTACGTGCAGGGCAAAACCTATCCTGACGGACCGTGGCGGACGGACAACTGTGTTCAGCGCGGCAGTTACCGGGCGTTTACCCAATCGCCGGGCGACCCGCTGACGCCGGGGCGTCCGTCCAAAAAAGGCGTGCCACGTCTATCACCCAAGGCGGCCGGACTCCCCCAAATTCCCATCCAGCCGCTTTCTTACCGTGACGCCCTGCCAATTCTGGAAAGCCTGCAGGGTCCGGTAGCGCCCAAGGAATGGATTGGGGGATTGCCGATTGAGTACCGGATTGGCGATGGCGCAACGCGCGCGCGGATGGTGCTGGAAATGGACTACCGCCAACGCACCATCTGGAATGTCATCGGCACGCTGCCGGGTCACGTCCTGCCTGACGAATGGATCCTGCTTGGCAACCATCGCGACGCCTGGGTGTATGGCGCCGTGGACCCATCGAGCGGCACAACGGCCATGCTCGAAGTCGCGCGCGCCTTTGGCGAACTGCGAAAAACCGGCTGGCAACCCCAACGCACCATCAAGCTCTGTAGCTGGGACGCCGAAGAGTATGGATTGATTGGTTCGACGGAATGGGTCGAGGAACACCTGGGTGAGCTGCGCGAAAAAGCAGTTTGCTACCTCAACGTGGATAGCGCTGTCAGCGGCGATAACTTCCGCGCCAGCGCCGTGCCGAGCCTGTGGGAGATTGCGAAGTCGGTACTGCGGGACACGCCTGATTCGAGCGGCACGCGCAGCTTGTATGACAATTGGCGCGCCCAAGATAAAAACGCCACCGAAGTTCGCTTTGGCAAATTGGGGAGCGGTTCAGACTACGCGCCGTTTCTCCAGTTGGCGGGCATTGCTTGCCTGGATATGGCGTCAACCGGGAGCTATGGGGTCTATCACTCGACCTACGACAGTTTCCGCTGGATGGAAAAGTTCGGCGATCCGCTCTTTACCCGTCACACCGCCATGGCGCGCGGGTGGGCCCTGCTGGCTTTTCGGCTCTCGGAATCGGCGCGCATCGAACTCAACCTGCTGGATTACGCCCGTGAGATCGAGCGACTCGCCCAAGCGCTGGCCCAGGAGCATCCGAAGCTCGATGCGGCGGCGCTGCTCGATGCGGCCCGTGACTTGGCAACGGCGGCTGAAGCTTTTGAGACCGAGGCGGACACCAAAGCCACACTGGCAGCGCGCAATCGGCAGCGCCGGCAGTTCGAGGGTTTTCTTCTGACGCCAGATGGCTTGCCGAAACGCCTTGACGCCCGCCACGTCATCTATGCGCCAGGCGTTTTTACAGGCTATGGCGCGGAGGTGTTTTCCGGTATCCGCTACGCGCTGGAACGGGACGACGCCGAGGACATCGTCCATGCCACCACGCAAGTAGTGGCCGCGCTGAAGCAGGCGGCGCAAGCCCTCCACGGCGAAAAGTAGTCCCCTTGCCCGGCTCCGCTCTGGCGTTGGACTGGCGCGCAACCATCACGTATGGTTGTGGCATCCAGTTCGAGCACAGCTTGTGAATACCATGTTCTAGGAACGACTATCATGAGATTCAGACGGCACTTGGCTTTCCTTTGGTTTTTGCTTGCCGCAGCCGCATGGCAGCCCGCTTCAGCCCAGGAGCGGAGACGCTTTGATGATTTGCCTTCTTCGAGCCGGTCGCTTGAGTACCGTTTGCTGGCGACATCAAAAACCTCAACGATGGAACGCGAAATGAATCAAGCCGCCCAGGAAGGGTTTCGCTTTGAGGGCGTCATGGGAGGGGAAACCGCTTTTGGAGGCAACGAGTCGGTCGTTGTGATGTCGCGCACTGAGCCACTTGACATGGAATACGAATACAAGCTGCTCGCGACAAACAAGACGTCCACCATGCAGCGAGAGCTACAGCAAGCCGGGAACAGCGGCTTTGAAGTTCGTGGCAAGACGATTTTTGAAACGGTCTTTGGTGGACGGGAACTCGTCGTGATCCTGGAACGCCCGAAATCAGACCGGATCGTTCCGGTTGAGTACAAGCTTCTGGCTACGTCGAGGACCTCGACGATGCAAAAAGAACTCTCGGCGGCTGGACGCGAAGGGTTTCAATTTGTCGTCATGGCCGTCGCGGAAACTGCCTTTGGGGGGCGCGAGGTTGTCGTCATCCTGCGCCGCTCAAGACGGACGGCATTTTGAAAGGGCCTGAAAAGTCCCAGGGTCGCAGGCGTTCTGCCTGTGGCGTGCCGCCCCTCCAGTCCAATGTCGGCGCCGTGCACGTTGGGGCGCTTCGTGGGAAGGCAACGAAATAGCGGCAAACCAACGAAAAAAAGGCGCGTCGCCAAGACGACGCGCCCAAAGCAAAACGGCTTTTCAGGAGAAATCCCACTTACTGCAACGCTCGCTCGATGGCATAAGTTCCAATTCTTGTCGGACTCTTCACGCCAGGAAACTCAGTCACATCCGTGAGTTCAACATCACGCAGCACGAGCTTCCCGGCAGGAAGCAATCGCCGGTCAAAACGCAAGGTCAGCACATGGCGTCCAACGGCAGCCTCGGCAGCGGCCTGCGCCCAGGCCACCGGGTCCCCATCTACCGTCACCAAGTTGGCGCGGGCATGAAAACGCCCTGACCGCGTGACGATATATTCCATGTCCAGTTCTAGTCCCTGCTCCGTCATACGCTCGCCTACAATGCGCATCAAGCGCCCACCGGCCACGCCACTCGCAATTTCGAGCAAGCCAGTCCGCTTGAACGCCAACCCGCCCGCCGTGACCCCCTCGGCATCAATGATGACCTTGCCAAACCGACCAAGCTGCGTCGGACGAATCTTCAGCCCGAAATCGCCACTGCCAAGCGCCGTCATCTCGCGTGTCAGCACCAGCGTTCCATTCTCATGATAGATGCGCGCCGTTGCTTTCACCTTTTCAACCGGCTGTTCACCGTCAAGCACTTGGGCGTGAATTTCAGTCGTTTGGCGCGCATCTATGAGGTTATCGGTGAGCCAAGTGCGCAGGATGAGGCGAGCATTGTCGTTGACCACGACCGTTGCCCGCGGCGCGCCGGACATGCCTTCACGTTTGCGCCGCGCCCCAGCAGTTTCCTCGATTCGCAGACGATAGTAGCCCGGCTGACTGACGAAGTCACGGGGTGTCGCTTCCACCTTGCCATCCACGGCTTCAGTCTGGCGTGAAAGGGCCGTCCCCAAATCAGTGTCACGCGGGACATCCTGGGTTGGGACGCGCCCACCATTTGGCGTCAGGAGCGTCGCTTTGGCCGTTTCGTCATCCACAAAAACGCCGATGCAGGCCTTTTCACCCGTCACCGGCAACAACACGTCACCGGTTGCTCCCTCTATCACGTAGCGGGAGGAGAAGGTTTCTTCAAGCGAGCTGGATAGCGCCAAGTCGGCTTTCGTCAGCACGCCACAGTCGGTCGAAACGCTATCCAAGGTCGTGGTTGTCAGCGCCGACACCGGAATCGGGTTATCCACTGCGCCCTGGCTCCTGGCTGGCAGCGAACCGTACAAGGCCGCGCTTCCCAACACTCCGGCGGCGACGAGGCCGAGAACCAAACTACGTGTCTTGAGGATCATGGTGGTAGTCTCCTTGTTCGTGGCCATCCCGGTTAGTAGCCGTACTGGGCAATGTCATCACCCAACTTGCGGTAGCTGTTGCGGCGATTGTAGTGATGGTTGGCGACGGTGTTGTACCACCGTCCACCCGGCGCCTTCGTGTGGTGGGCACTGTATTCCGCCACCATGCCATCATCTTCACCTGGCAAGCCGGCCAACCCAGAGAGGGTGGCTAACCCGACGCACTCCGTGCAGAAGTCATTCCACAGCCCGGTCCCAGCAACCGTGAAAATGGACTTGCTGCGCAAGTTGTCACGCATCCAGTTGGCATTTGCCGTCCGAAAATGTGCCGTCGTCAATGCCTGGGTCGAGGGCGCATTGTTGTCAATTAGGCTCACCAGCCAGGCCGTAAGCCAGGACCCACTCAACGAGCCGGCCAAGTCAGCCGCTTCTGAACCGGCGTTCGGCGGCGCATACGACAGAACATGCCGCGTATTGGCTTGGATACGATTAAAATTCGCGCCCCGGTAGTTGTAGAACGGGTCGGACGGATCGGCGTTGCACAGGATGAACCGCATGACGACCCCCCCCATACTGTGGGTGACAAAGACGAGATTGCGGCGCCCGTTCGTGATGAACTGGTTGATCTGCGCGGACACATCCACGGCACAATCCCAGTAGTGCTTTCGTCCGTCATAGAACACAACCTCATACGGGACGGTATAGTTGCGCGTCGCCGCCCGAATCATGTCCGGTGTCCAGTAGTTGTTGATGACCTTGGCGCGGCTATCCGTCGAAACGCCATCAGACTTTCCGTGAACAAAGACGAGCGTCGTCTGGGCCGACGCGCTCGCGCCGCACCCAAACCACAGGCCTAACCACAGAGCCGCCAAACCGAGCCACCCGAATCGTAAGCTGCGCATCATTGCCGCCTCTCAAAACCAAAGAATGAATGACTGTTCAATCAGTTAGATGCAACTAGCGTGCCAAGCACTGGTCAGCCCGGCGACGCGCTCGCGGCGCGCGTCCGAAAAGCGTAACAGCTTATAAAACAAAGTGTTACCAAGGAAAAATCCAAGCCGCTGAAACCGCCCACTATCAACGCGCTAGACAGCGCGGACTTGACAGTGTCAAGTTCCTTAACACAATGACAGATTCCTTAACACAATGACAGATGGCCAGGGGAACCGTGTGGTTGTGAGCGCCAGCGGTTCAGTGGATATGCGTTCCGGCGCCACTTGCATCGTCAAGGCTGACTTCGATTGGCGCAGCTCCCCCAGAGCGCTCTTCGTCCAGCTCCCGCAAAATATCAAGAATTAAGCTGGTGTTACTCGTGGTCTGGATATTTTGCTTGTATTCAACGGCTGATTTTTCAACCTCGAAATAGCCAGTCGTGAGTTCAGCAAATTTTTTGAGGGCTGGAATCCCGCGCAGGACGTCGGTCGAGGCGTCAGCGATGAGGCCGTCGTTGAAGTAGAGCTTCCCGAGCAGTCCCGGTGACTGGATCGAGATAAAACCAGTAATCCGGCTATTTTCAATCACTTGGATAATATCAAACAAGCTGAAACAGCTTAGATCGCCAGTCAGCAATGCCCGGCTGCGGGAACCATAGTAACTAGAGGCCGCCAAATTTTGCGGCGCTGGTTGTGGGTTGCCAAGCTGACGTGGGTGGCGCTCGATGTCCTTGAGCGCATTGAGCCGCGAAGTAATCGAAAGCTGCGGATTGAGGCGCTTGGCATTGAGTAGTGCGGAATTGGCCTGCTCCAGCTTGCCGGCCTCGATATACAGGCTCGAGAGCGAAAGCAAATGCTCGATGGCTTTCTGCCGCCAGCCCTGTTCGATAGCGATGCTACAGGCGCGTTCACGCAGCTCAAGATTTTTGGGTGACACGCCAATCGCCGTCTCCAGTAGGGAAAGCGCGCGGTCGAACATGCGATACTTGGTCAGCAGTTCGACATCCACCATGACTTCTTTGATGTCAGCCAGATTTGTTGGCATGTTAGTTCCTCTTGTCACAGTACTTCCCAGAAGCGGTGATGTAGTCCACGATGGCGGCAGCGAAGCGGGCGGGTACTTGCTCATGTTAACCTCAAGCGTAACCTCACGTGGTCACTTCCGTGCCACAGGCCTGATGAACCCAAGCCGCATAGGCCGGTGAAACCTCGCGGCTGCCCAAGGCAAGAATCTCCGGCGTGGTGTACGGATGGTGCGCCCGGATTGCCGCCTCCAGCGCGGCATAGCGTGCCGCTGTCGTCTTGAGAATAAGCAAGCACTCGGCATCTTCGCGCAGGAGCCCTTCCCACTGATACACCGACGTTATGCCCGGCACAATGTTGACACAGGCGGCATGCCGCGCCTGCACAACCAAGCGCGCTAGTTCACGCGCCGACTCAAATGTATCCGTCGTCACCAAGACAACCCACACATCCGTTGTATCAGGCACTTGGGCATTACCTACTGATGTGGATTTGACACTTACGTTCGACTGCACCTTCGACTATAGCAGACCAAGCTGGACTATTACAGCCCAGATCTCCCCCAAAAAAGTTCGGTTATGCTGAATAACCTGCCTGGTTAGCGACCAGCACTTCACATAGGAAGAACTCCAGGTTCAGGCGTGGGGTTGCATACCCACGCTTGATGGCATCATCCACGGCCTGGAGGCGCATCAGCGCCCAGTGCAGGTGGGGCGCCGACTGCTTGCGAACCGCGCCCAGAAAGGCCGTCAGCCGACTGGGCGGTAAGCGCAGCTCACGTAGCAGCGCCTCGCGGGGCGTATTGACGGCCATGAGTTCGTGCGCCGTCAACATTTGCCGAAGTTGCCAGGCGAGCAATCCAACCAATGCGACGGGTTCCGCGCCCCGGTCAAGCAGCCGGTGCAGCGTCCGCAGGGCGCGTGGGGCGTCGCTCTGCCAAAGCGCCTCGCTCAGGTCAAAATTATCCTCTTGCGCCGACCGAACCACCAATGCCGCAACGGCTTCTGGTTCGATGCGCCCGCCCACGCCGACATAGTTCATGAGTTTTTCGACTTCGCTGGTCAAACGCAAGAGATCACAGCCGACCGCGCCAATCAAGTGACTGGCCGCCATCGGCGGCAACTCAAAACCACGCTCCCGCGCGTAAGCCGTCACCCACCGGCGAGCTTCTTCGGGGACAAGCGCCTGACACTCGATGAGGGTCGCCGTCTTGAGCAAGACCGTGGTGGACGCCCGGCGCTTGTCCAGGGTCGGGGCTTGAAACACTACGGTCGTTGTCGTGGCTGGCCGGCGGACGTAATCTTTTAGTCGTTCAACGTCCGTATCGGCCAACCGGTCAAGGTTGCGGACAACGACCAACCGCCCAGTTGGGGGCAAGGGCAGTTCCTGCGCAACCGCCAGGACACGACTCAGCGCCTCCTGTCCCAGGTCATGCTCGGAGTAGTTGAAGGCCCACAGACTTTCCTCTGGAATGACCCGCTGCCGCAAAGCCTGCACGCAAGCTCGCTGAAGGTAGCTATCCTCGCCCGTGATGACATAGAGCCGATCTGGCGGCGTGGTTGGCGGCAATCGTAAAAACTCAGTCGCTTTCATTCCATCGAAGCCGGCCTCAGGTCTCAAATGGAGGCCAGCACCCGGACACAGGCGGCACTGGTCGAGCAATCTGGAATCAGAATCTCGATGGCAATTTCCTCGCCACCCTGGATGGCCTTGACGCCCGCCGCGGCGACTTCTTCCCGCAGCAGCGTTCCAAATCGATCGTGGACGGTAAAATATAGGTAAGGTGTCTGCAAGCGCGTCAATCCGGTATTCACCACCGTTCCCGTAATACGCACATCGCCCGATGCCAATCGCTGGGCAACACAAGCTTCCACTTGCACGGCATAGTTGGGAATATTTTGAATATCGGTTTCAAGGTCCTGCTCGATAAGTAACATTGGCCCGCCCATGGTTGCAGCATCTCCTTTCAGGTATCTGGGTTGAGGTCTTGAGATAGAAAGTGTTCTGCCAGCGCCGCGGCTAGGGCTGGCAGCGTAGCCTCGGTCGGTTCGACAGCAACGGTGAGGCCAAGTTCCTCGGCGGCGCGGCGGGTGACAGGCCCAATGCAGGCGACCTGGGTTCGCGCCAGTAGCTCTTCCAGGTTGTGGTCAGGAAAAGCCTCGGCAAACTGCGTGACCGCCGAAGCGCTGGCAAACGTCACGGCATCAAACTCACCGGCTGCCAAGCGCCGCGCCCACAGCTCAGGCTCAAATGTGGCCCGGACCGTCTGGTAGGCCTCAACCACCTCAAGCTTCACGCCCAGCGCGGCGAACGCTTCCGGGATTGTCTCACGCGCCACCCGCGCCCGTGGAAGCAAGACCCGCAACCCCGCCACCTGCCCGCCGTGGAAGTCCACGAAGCTTTCCACGACGCCCTCGGCATTGAACTGCGCCGGGATGAGCGCCACCGAAAGCCCGGCGTCACGTGCCACGCCGGCCGTTGCCTTGCCGATTGCGCAGACGGGTAAATCGGTCAGTAGCCCGACATCCGCCCCATGCGACCGAAGGCGTTTCAGGAAAAACTCAACGGCATTGGCACTGGTAAAACATAGCCAGTCGTAGTGGCGTGCCGTTCCCGCCGCTTGGTCGCGCAGGCGCTGAAGGGCGCTATCCAGCGCCGCCCAACTGGTCGGTTCGGCAATGGCAATCGTGGGGAGTGAGGTTACTTGGGCGCCATACTGCTCCAGTAACGTGACAAACGCGGCCGCCTGGTGGGCCGCGCGTGTGATCAGCACGTGCTTTCCTTGTAGTGGAAACTCATTCACCATGACGCTCACGCAGCCCTCCAGCTTTTTTCAGCATACTTCCAAACAAGGCGCTGGAAATAGCGAAAGTCTTGAAAGGTGTGTGATACTTGCCGGTCATGGCAGATGTAAACGATTTCACCATTGCGCATATCACGGCGGCGCAGGCGCGGATTGCTCCCCACGTTCATCGGACGCCAGTGCTTACCTCGCGCACGCTCGATGCGCGCGCGGGCGCGAGTGTTTTTCTCAAAGCAGAAAACTTCCAGCGTGGTGGCTCGTTCAAGGTGCGCGGTGCCATGAACTGTCTGGCGACGCTGCCATCGGGCGCGCGGGCGCGGGGCGTGGTGGCCTTTTCATCCGGCAACCATGCCCAGGGGGTTGCCCTGGCCGCCCAAACCTTTGGCGTGCCAGCCACGATTGTCATGCCCACGGATGCGCCAAGAACAAAAGTTGCCGGCACCGAAAGCTATGGCGCGCGCATCGTTTACTATGACCGGCAACATGAAGACCGGGAAGCCATTGCCTACCGCCTGGCGGAAGAACGTGGCGCCACGGTGATTCCGCCTTACGATCACTATGCCGTCATGGCCGGCCAGGGGACGGCCGCCCTTGAACTCCTGGCGGAGGTCGGATGGCTCGATGCGCTGCTCGTTCCCGTTGGCGGTGGCGGACTCCTCAGCGGATGCGCTACCGTGGCCAAAACCTGGTTTCCCGATATGGCCATTTATGGCGTCGAGGCCGAACTCGCTCAGGACACCTATCAATCAGTTCGGGCAGGCAGACGAATCTCGATTTCCCCACCCGCCACCATTGCGGACGGCATGCGCAACCTCGCGCCCGGAAAGTTGACGTTTCCGATCATCCAGCAGACGGTGACCGATATTTTGCTTGTCTCAGAGGATGAAATCCGGGCCGCGGTCAGCTTTTTGTTGACCCGTCTCAAGATCGCCGTTGAGCCAACTGGCGCGGTTGGAGTAGCCGCGCTCCTGGCAGGCAAAGTTCCAGTGCAGGGAAAGCGCGTTGGGGTTATGCTTTCGGGTGGCAACCTGGATGCTCAACAACTGATAGATTGCCTGAACTGTTGACCCAGTGGGGTGTCTCACCGGCGCCACCCACCAGCCTCGCGGTTGTGATGGCTGTCATGTTAGACGACTCTATCTTGCTTTTTGTGAGGAAGCTCGGCAGACGATGGAAGAGCAATTCCCGTACATGGCCGATGGGCTTGCCTACTTGGCCCAAGTGGAAACCCTGAAACAATCCGACCCACTGTCCCCTTACTTAGCGCAGCCTGAGGTTACTGAAAGCTATCAGCGGTGGCAGTCCTACTTTCAGTCGGCACTGGTCACGCCGGTCATCTACCAATCCTTCTTGGCGTATCTCGGCAAGGTGGGGCAGGGTGGTGATTTAGCCAACTACCTTCAGCGGCGTTTTCCACCCCCACCGACGGCGGCAAGTACGCCATCCGGCAACACCCTGTCGAGCACCCGACCCATACAAGGTGATGTCATCCTGCTCGACCAACTCATTACACAGTACCGGCGCGAGCAAATCGCTCAGGGGAATGACCCAGACGATGAAGCGGAAGCTGAAATCGAGCGCAGCCTGACGCCCGACCGGCCAGCCAGCAACCTTACCCACCTGTCGCCAGCCGAACTCATCACCCGCATCGAGCGCCTTGAACAAGACAACCGCAGCCTGCGCAAACGGCTACAGGTCAAACTAGGACGACGCGATCTCAAGGAGTTGGAAGACGTTGTCGCCGACTACGAACGACGGATGCACGAGGCCGAACGGCAACTCGATGACTTGCGCCGCGCCCCCCGCGACAGTGACAAACTTCTCGACAGTAGCAAGTTCACAGAGGATGTTTCACTGCCGCCAGGAACCGACGACCCTGAAGCGGAGCGGCAGCGGCTTGAGAAGAAGTACCAAAAAACCCTGGCTGAAGTCGCCATCCTGGCGCAGGGCATGCTCAACCACCTGACAACCTTCCTCAATGACAAGGCCTGCATGGTTGGACCCGGCGAGCAGTTCAACATCATCATCAAGTTCCCGGAAATGCAGGCGCCCGTGGTGCAAATGATTCGCAAGCTCAAGCAGATCGAAGACATCAGCAAACGCCGCTGCGGGATTCCCGAACTCAACGAGCTGGTTGACCAGCTCTTCGGAACACATTGACTGGGCGATGGGCAAGTTTGCCGATAACTACGATGCCTGCATGCGACCGCTCGAACGGCGGTTTTTCGAGGCGCGGCGGCGACAGCTCATTCCACGCGCGGAAGGCGTGGTTTTGGAAGTCGGCGGCGGGACGGGCGCGAACTTGCCTTTCTATCAATCAGCGACTTCCCTGACCTTCACCGACCCCGACCCGGCCATGCTCTGGATCGCGGCAACCAAGCCCCGTCCCGCCACGCTCGCCGTTGATTTCGTCAGCGCCAAGGCGGAAGCGCTGCCCTTTCCAAACGCGCACTTCGATACGGTTGTCACCACGCTGGTGCTGTGTAGCGTCCAGGACCCAGCTCTGGCGCTCGCTGAAATTCGCCGCGTTCTGCGGCCCGGCGGACGCCTCGTTGCGCTTGAGCACGTCCGCCCCGGCGGACTGCTTGGGTATCTGGCGGACGCGCTCACGCCACTCCAGCAACGACTGGCCGCCGGCTGCTGCCTCAATCGCCAGACACGCCAGTCCATTCAAGCCGCCGGCTTCAGTATCAACTACGAGCGGCTTTCCCTGCTTGACATCCTGGCTGAACTTGAGGCGATCCGGCAGCCCTGAAAAAGCTCGGGGCGGGTCCGGTGCGGCGATGGTCTGGTTGCGCGACGCTTGCCTTTCTACAAAGGGTTCGCCACGATGACACCGGTTTTTCTGATTCTTCCCCTGCCCATTTGGCTCTCAGTGGCAGAAAGGACCTGTCTATGTCGCAGTCCGTGGAAACCCTTGCCATCAACACGATTCGCACCCTCTCGATGGATGCTGTTCAGGCCGCCCACTCCGGCCACCCGGGCACGCCAATGGCCATGGCCCCGGTAGCTTACACGCTATGGAACGACTTTCTCCGCTTTGACCCCGAAGACCCCATCTGGCCCAACCGCGACCGCTTCGTTCTCTCGATGGGGCATGCCTCGATGCTGCTTTATTCACTGCTTCACCTCACGGAAACCAAAGCCGTCAACGCCAAATACGAAACCACGGGCACACCATCTGTAAGCCTTGACGACATCAAGAAGTTCCGCCAACTCGATAGTAAGTGCCCCGGCCATCCTGAATATCGGTGGACTTCCGGCGTCGAAACCACGACCGGCCCACTCGGACAAGGCATTGCCACCAGTGTTGGACTGGCGATTGCCTCGAAGTGGCTAGGGCAGTACTTCAACCGTCCAGGCTTCGAGATGTTTGACTTCCGCGTTTATGCCCTGTGCGGGGATGGCTGCTTGATGGAAGGGATTGCCCAGGAAGCCCTTTCGCTCGCTGGACACCTCAAGCTGTCCAATCTGTGCTGGATTTACGACAACAATAAAATCACGATTGAAGGCCACACCGACTGGGCCTTTAGCGAGGATGTCGCAACCCGCTTCATTGCCTGTGGGTGGAATGTCACCCGCGTCGGCGACGCCAATGACACCACCATGCTGCGCCGCGCGCTCACCACCGCCAACAAGGAACGCGAACGCCCAACCCTCATCATCGTGGATAGTCACATCGCCTGGGGCGCGCCCAACAAACAAGATACCCATGCGGCCCATGGCGAACCGCTTGGCGAAGAAGAGATTCGCCTGACCAAGCGCAACTATGGCTGGCCGGAAGACGCGCACTTCCTTGTCCCCGATGAAGTGCGCGAACATTTTCGGTCCGGCATCGGGCAGCGCGGGCGCGAACTACGCCGTGGCTGGATGGCGCGTTTCGAGGCCTACCGGGAGGCTTACCCCGATCTGGCTGACCAGATGCTCAGGGTTCAGAAGCGGGAACTTCCCCAGGGCTGGGATGCGGACATTCCGACCTTTCCACCAGACGCGAAGGGCCTTGCCGGACGCGACGCATCGGCCAAGGTGCTCAATGCCGTGGCAAAAAACTTCCCCTGGCTGCTCGGCGGCTCGGCTGACCTTGCCCCTTCGACCAAAACCCGCCTCGTCTTTGAGGGGGCCGGCGACTTTCTGGCCGACTCCTATGGCGGACGCAACTTCCACTTTGGCGTCCGCGAGCATGCCATGAGCGCCATTCTCAACGGGCTATCACTGGCCAAGGTGCGCCCTTACGGCTCTGGCTTTCTCATCTTTTCGGATTACGCCCGGCCGGCCATTCGGCTCAGCGCCCTGATGGAGTTGCCCACGATCCATATCTTTACGCATGACTCGATTGGCGTCGGTGAAGACGGCCCCACCCACCAACCGATTGAGCAGCTCGCCGGATTGCGCTCCATTCCAGGGCTGCATGTTTTTCGTCCGGCAGACGCCAATGAAGTCGCTGAATGCTGGAAGATTATCTTGCGCCTCAAGCACGAGCCGGCCGTACTCATTCTCAGTCGCCAGCCCATTCCAACCCTTGACCGCAGTATTTATGCTAGCGCCGAACATGCGCGATTCGGCGCGTACACCCTGGCCGATAGCGCCCCTGGCGACACCCCGGAAGTCGTGCTGCTGGCCACCGGCTCGGAAGTATCGCTTTGCGTTGCGGCATACGAACGGTTGATGGCCGATGGCCACCGGGCGCGTGTCGTCAGCATGCCCTGTTGGTCACTGTTTGAGCACCATAGCGAGGAATATCAAGCATCCGTTATCCCGCCACAGGTTCGGGCGCGGGTGGCAGTTGAATTGGCCTCGACCTTCGGCTGGGGACGCTACGTCACGCACCAACGCCAGATCATCGGCATGAAAACTTTTGGCGCGAGCGCTCCACTTAAGGAAGTCACCAAAAAGTTTGGCTTCACAGTTGAAGCGATTGTTGAAGCTGCAAAGCGTGAAATCGAAGCCAATCAGTGATTAGAAAACATCCCTGATTAGAAAACTAGCCAGTAGCCCCAAGCCCTTCCAATCCTTGATTTGGGAGGGCTTTCCACGCTGGCGCGCAACCTCATGCAAGAAATAGCCTGAGCGCTTACCGAACTTTTTTTCTATTTCTAATAAATCAAAGCAGCACAGAGACTTAACACAAAATTTATTAGTTTTCTCACAGGCCGATCCTCAACATTTTCTCAAGTTTTCACAAATCATTCAGAGGGTACCTCAATTGCGAAGCGTAACGTCCCGCATCCTGGCCATTCTGGCAACTGTCTTTCTGGAGATTGGATTGGTGCCGACCTGGGCGCAAGACAGCCCGATCCGGCTGACATCCGAGTTGGTTGTTTTTGAGGTCAGCGTTTTCAACCGGAACACAAACGCTCCAGTGGATGGCTTATCAGCCGCCGACTTCACGATAATTGAGGATGGCAAGCCACAAACGATAGCCCAATTTGGAAAAGAAGAAAAACCGCTTTCCGTGATGGTGGTGCTCGATACAAGCAAAACGACCCACAAACAGTTTGAAGCTTTGCGTCAGCGGCTGCTGGAAGCTACATTCTACTTACGTCCATCAGATGAAATGGGTATTTTGGTTACGGCTGAACGGACCGAACTCATCTGCAACTTCACCTATGATCGCCGGGAATTATCCAAGGCAATACGTGAACTTGATGAGCGAAAATATGGAGAAGAAGGAATTTTTCTTCACGATGCCATTGCCCGTGCTGCCCTGGCGCTGAAAGTCGCGGCCAACCCGGCCGGAAGGCGCGTCATCGTCGTCATCTCGGATAACGTCGCCCAGCAGTCACGCCATCTCGACCGGCTCGACGCGGAAGACGCCCAAACTCTGCTATCTGAAGTTGGGGCAACCGTATGCGGGCTTATCTTGCCAAATCCCGGCGCTCGCCTCCGTGAGGCCTGGCGACGCGGACTTGCAAACCCAACCCTTTCGCCTGGTGACCTGAACGACTATGCCGCCCAAACCGGTGGCGAAACTGTCAGAACCACCGATGCCGATGCCGGCAATCGCCTGGGGGAGACCCTCAATCGTTTGCGCGCGCGCTACACGGTAGCGTGGGTTTCATCCAATCCGAACCGTGACGGCAAGTTTCGCAAGGTGGTCATTCGCGTCGGCTCAAGCCTGGAAAGCTACGTGGTCAAAACACGACGGGGATACTTCGCGCCGCGTGAATGATCCACCTGCGGACCCACTCCTGGCGACCGACCAACACCTGGACAAACGCTTTTCACGCTAAACACTTTTTACGCTTGCCTTCATGAGGTCAGGGCGATACAAACAGGACCATCGTTCGTTTCATTACCTTTCTCGACCCTCAACCAAACTTCAGGTTTCAATTCACAGGTTTCAATTCACTGGATGTAGCCATGGCTCCTTCCCCTGCCCCTAGCATGGCTGGCGATGCGCTTGACCAGCTTTGCATCACCACCCTTCGCACGCTTGCCATTGACGCCGTTGAGCAAGCGCAATCGGGTCATCCTGGCGCACCGATGGAAAACGCGCCGTTTGGGTACTTGCTCTACACGCGCTACCTACGCCACAACCCGCACAATCCGCACTGGCCCAACCGGGATCGCTTTGTCCTCTCGGCCGGGCATGGCTGCATGCTGCTCTACGGCCTGCTTCACCTGACGGGCTACGACTTGCCGCTGGATGACATCAAGCGCTTCCGCCAGTGGGGTTCAAAAACACCCGGACATCCAGAGTACGGACATACGCCGGGCGTCGAAACCACCACCGGTCCGCTCGGCCAAGGCATTGCCACGGCCGTCGGCATGGCGCTGGCTGAAACCAAGCTGGCAGCGTACTTCAACCGTCCTGGCCATCCCCTGGTGGACTATTACACCTACGTGCTATGCAGCGACGGCGATCTCATGGAAGGCGTCGCCTCGGAGGCTTGCAGCCTGGCCGGAACACTCAAGCTTGGCAAGCTCATCGTCTTTTACGCCGACAACCGCATCACCATTGACGGCAGCACCGACCTTGCCTTTCGGGAACAGGTTGCAACGCGGTTTTTAGCCTATGACTGGCACGTGCAGTCCATCGAAGGCAACGACCTCAAGCAAATCGCGCAGGCGCTCGACGCAGCGCAGGCTGAAACCACGCGCCCATCGCTTATCGTCGCCCGAACGCACCTTGGCTATGGCAGCCCCAACAAGCAAGACACGGCCAAAGCACACGGCGAACCCTTGGGTGCGGAGGAAACCAAGCTGACCAAGCAGGTTTACGGCTGGCCCTACGAAGCGCCGTTTACCATTCCCGACGAGGCGCTCGAAGTCTATCGGCGCTGTGTCTCCCGTGGGCAGCGCCTGGAAGCCGAATGGCAGTCACGCCTTGCCGCTTATGAAACGGCCTTCCCTGAACTGGCGGCCACCTGGCATGCGTTTCAGTCCCAGGCACTCCCAGACGGCTGGGACACCGACCTACCCACCTTTACCGAAGCCATGGCAACGCGCCAGGCCTCCGGCGCGGCCATCAATGCGCTTGCCGAGCGACTGCCGTTCCTGGTCGGCGGCTCGGCTGACCTGACACCATCCAACAACACCGCCATCAAGGGCGCAACCGCCTACAGCGCCGCTGACCGAGCCGGCCGCAACCTTCACTTTGGCGTCCGTGAGCACGCCATGGGGGCCATCCTCAACGGATTGGCGCTCACGCGCGGCTTCATTCCATACGGTGGCACGTTTCTCATCTTCTCAGACTACATGAAAGCTGCCATCCGCTTGGCGGCGCTCATGCGCCTGCGTGTGATCTACGTCTTCACGCACGACAGCATCGGGCTTGGTGAGGACGGCCCCACGCACCAGGCCGTCGAGCAACTTGCCGGCTTGCGCGCCATCCCCAACCTGACCGTCATCCGGCCGGCCGACGCCAACGAAGTGACCGAAGCCTGGCGGGCGGCCATCCACAACACGACCGGACCAACGGCGATCATTCTCACCCGCCAGAAAGTGCCGACCTTCGACCGCGCGAGCCACGCTCCGGCAAGCGAACTCGCTTACGGGGCTTATATCTTTTCAAAAGAACAAGCTAGCTCACCTGACCTCATCTTGATTGGCAGCGGCTCGGAACTTCAGTGGGCCGTTGCGGCACAGGCTCAACTCCAAGCTGAAGGCGTGGCCGTCCGGGTTGTCAGCATGCCGAGTTGGGAGCTTTTTGAACAACAACCGGCTGACTACCGTGACAGCGTCTTGCCGCCAGCCGTCAAGCAGCGGATTGCCATTGAAGCCGCCGCGCCGCTTGGCTGGAGAACTTACATTACTGATGAAGGCGCAATCATTGCCATGAAAGGATTTGGCGCATCAGCACCCTTCACGGTTCTCATGCGTGAATTTGGCTTCACGACTGAGCATGTCGTTGCAACCGCCAGGGCCCTGCTTGGGCGCACCCACGACCACCTACCGGCGACCGGGTAAGTCCAGAACTTCATGTCGCGCCTTGAGTGTCAACATCTAAAACACTCCAAACAAGTACTTTGCAAACAATCTGGAGCAAATTTGTATGAATCCCCTTCAAGCACTACACGAACAGGGTCAATCGCCGTGGCTCGACTACATCCGGCGGAGTCTCATCACGAGTGGTGAGTTGCAGCGCCTGATCGAGGAAGACGGACTGATGGGCGTCACCTCGAACCCTGCGATCTTTGAAAAGGCCATCACCGGCAGCCAGGATTACACGGCGGCGCTGGCCGCGCTTGAAACGGAAAACCTCGATGCGCTGGCGCTGTACGAGCGACTGGCCATTGAAGACATCCAGCAAGCGGCCGACATCCTCAAATCGGTTTATGAGAAAACGCAGGGGCGGGATGGGTACGTGAGCCTGGAAGTGTCTCCCTATTTGGCCAAGGATACGGACGGCACTGTGGCCGAAGCGCGCCGCCTGTGGCAAGCCGTCAACCGCCCCAACCTGATGATCAAGGTCCCGGCGACCCCAGAAGGCGTTCCCGCCATCCAAACGCTTATCAGCGAAGGCATCAACGTCAACGTCACCCTGCTCTTTGCCCAATCTGCCTATCGGCAAGTCGCCGAAGCTTACATTGCTGGACTCGAAGCCTACCGTGCCTCCGGCGGCGACCTGCGCCACGTCGCCAGCGTCGCCAGCTTCTTTGTCAGCCGGATTGACTCGCTGGTGGATGCCAAGCTCGATGCCAAGCTCAAGGCTGGTGAAGGCGACCGTGCGCTGATCGAGAGCCTCAAGGGCAAGGTGGCCATCGCCAACGCCAAGCTTGCCTATCAGGCTTATAAAAAGCTCTTTTCCGGCGAACGCTGGGACGCGCTGGCGGCTGCCGGAGCGCAAACCCAGCGCCTGCTCTGGGCCAGCACCGGAACCAAAAACCCGCAGTACAGCGACGTGCTCTATGTCGAAGAACTCATCGGTCCAGACACCGTCAACACCATTCCACCGGCGACCTGGGATGCCTTCCGCGACCACGGGCGCATCCGCCCGACGCTGGAAAGCGACCTCGACGCGGCCCACGACACGCTTGAAACTCTGGCCAAAGTCGGGGTATCGCTGACGGAAGTCACCGATACCCTGCTGGTCGAGGCCGTTCGGCTCTTTGCCGAACCGTTTGACAAGCTCCTCAACTCGCTCGACAAGAAATGCAAGGCCGTCAACTGGACGCGCCTCAACGCGCAGGAATTACACCTCTCGACCGAACACCGCCGGCTCGTTGACCAGGCGCTGGACGACTGGAAAATCAACGGCAAGGTGCGCCGCATGTGGTCGCGCGACGCCAGCGTCTGGACGAACCGCGATGAAAGCCAGTGGCTCGGTTGGCTCAACTTGGTTGAAGATCAACTTGCCAACCTTGCCCCGCTGATGGCGGCCGCCAACGATGTCAAGCAGACCTTCAAGCATGCCGTCGTCCTGGGGATGGGTGGCTCAAGCCTTTGCCCGGAAGTGCTGCGCATGACCTTTGGCATCCTGACGGATGCCCCCGTGCTGCACGTACTCGATTCCACTGACCCGGCGCAGATTAGCGAACTCGAAGCCCAGCTCGACCTGGAACACACCGTTTTCATTGTCGCCAGCAAGTCCGGCAGCACGCTCGAACCCAATATCTTCAAGCAGTACTTTTTTGAGCGCATGAAGCAAATCGTTGGCCCGGAGCGGGTGGGACAGCACTTCATTGCGATTACCGATCCCGGCTCGAAGCTGGAAGGGATTGCCCGGGCGGATGGGTTTCGTCACATTTTCGCCGGTGTGCCGAGTGTCGGGGGGCGCTACTCGGCGCTTTCCAATTTTGGCATCGTTCCGGCGGCCATCATGGGCATTCCCGTGGGTGAGTTTCTTGACCTCGCCGACGACATGGTCAACGCCTGCTCATACTGCGTGCCGATTGCCGAAAATCCGGGCGTCGTCCTGGGTTGCGCGCTCGGTGAGTTGGCCAAAGCCGGACGCGACAAGCTGACCTTCATTACCTCGCCGAAGCTCTGGGACATGGGAGCCTGGTTGGAACAACTCATCGCCGAGTCCACGGGCAAACAAGGCAAAGCTATCATTCCAGTGGACTTGGAGTTCCCTAGCGACGTTTCGGTCTATGGCAACGACCGGGTGTTTGCCTATCTGCGTCTGGAGGACGACGACAACGACGCGACCGATGCTGCCATTGCGGCGTTCAAAGACGCGGGCTACCCGGTGATTATCAACCGGCTGGCAACGGAAATGACCCTGGGGCAGGAGTTTTTCCGCTGGGAGATTGCCACCGCCGTGGCCGGCGCGGTCATCGGGATCAACCCGTTTGATCAACCTGATGTCGAAGCCAGCAAAGTGGCGACGCGCGAGTTGACGGCTGAATATGAACGCACCGGCGCGCTCCCGGCGGAAACACCCATGTTTGAAGCCGATGGCATCCGTCTCTTCACGGACCCAGCGAATGCCGCGGCACTTGGCGCACAGGACAGCCTCGCGGGCTATCTCCGCGCCCACCTGGCGCGACTTACCACAGGTGACTACTTCGCTCTCCTGGCCTACCTCGACATGAACCATCTCAACAAGGCGCACTTGCAGGCAATTCGGCACGCCGTTCGAGAAGAAAAGCGCGTCGCCACCTGCCTGGGCTTTGGACCGCGCTTTTTGCACTCGACCGGACAGGCCTACAAGGGCGGCCCGAACACCGGGGTTTTCCTGCAAATCACCTGTGACGACGCCCACGACCTCCCGGTTCCAGGTCAAGCCTACACGTTCGGAGCCGTCAAGGCGGCCCAGGCGCGGGGGGACTTTCAAGTCCTGGCCGAGCGGCAGCGCCGCCTCCTGCGCATTCACCTTGGACCGGACGTTGCCGCCGACTTGGTGAAACTCCGTGAGGCGGTGGCCCAGGCCCTAGCTCACTGACGTTCGCACGGCGGCGTATTCGCAACAACGCATCCGTGAAACACATCGAGTTCAGTGAAACGCATTGCGTAACGACGCTGTTTTTTTTCGACTGTATCCATTCAAGGAGTGAGGCACAAACGTTATGGCGGAAGCATTAGCCGACATTGGTATGATTGGGCTGGCCGTGATGGGCAGCAACTTGGCGCAAAATATCGAGCGCAATGGCTTCACGGTCGCCGTCTGGAACCGCGATCCAGGGCGGGTGGATGAGTTCATGGCAACCGTTGGCGCGGGCAAGAAGTTTGTTGGGGCGCACACGCCGGAAGCGTTCGTGAACGCCATCGCCCGGCCCCGCAAGATCATGTTGCTCGTCAAGGCCGGTGACGCTACCGACTGGACGATTGACCAGATCAAGCCCTACCTCGAACCGGGCGACATTATCATTGATGGCGGCAACGCCCTTTACCACGACACCATTCGGCGTGAAAAAGCGCTTCGGGCGGAAGGGTTCAACTTCATTGGCTGCGGCGTCTCTGGCGGCGAAGAGGGCGCGCTCTGGGGTCCGTCACTGATGCCCGGCGGTGCGCCAGACGCCTATGAAAACCTGCGACCAATTTGGGAAGCCATCGCGGCCAAGGTGGATGATGGCCCTTGTGTCACCTACATTGGGCCAGACGGGGCCGGCCACTTTGTCAAGATGGTTCACAACGGCATCGAGTACGGCGACATGCAGCTCATTGCCGAAGCCTATGACTTGCTCAAGCGCGTCGGACACCTCACCGCACCAGAACTCGCCGCTGTATTTGCAGCGTGGAACGAAGGCGTCCTCCAATCTTTCCTCATCGAGATTACGTCGCAGATCTTCCGCGCCATTGACCCAGAAACCAACCAGCCACTGGTCGAACTCATTCTCGACAAAGCCGGACAGAAGGGGACGGGCAAGTGGACCTCAGAAGCCGCGCTGGATATGGGCGTACCTGTCCCCACGATTCAGGCGGCCATTGACGCGCGGGTGCTTTCCTCGATGAAGGATGAGCGCGTCGCCGCCAGCCAAGTCATTGTCGGCCCGCCGACATCGCCGGAAATGCCTGATAAGGGAGACTTTATCATGCTCGTCCACAATGCGCTCTACGCCAGCAAGATTTGTTCCTACGCGCAAGGCATGGCGATGCTCTCCACGGCATCACGCGCCTACAACTGGAACCTCAACCTGGGTGAAATCAGCCGCATCTGGAAAGGTGGATGCATTATCCGGGCGCAGTTCCTGGATAAAATCAAGCAAGCCTACCACCGCCGCGCCGATCTGCCCAACCTGCTGCTCGACCCAGACTTCAACCAGTGGATGGCCGACGCCCAGACCAGTTGGCGCAGCGTGGTCAGCATTGGCGCATTGGCGGGCGTGCCGCTTCCGGCAATGAGCGCCAGCCTGGCCTATTTCGATAGCTACCGGACAGCCCGCCTGCCGCAGAACCTCACCCAGGCGCAGCGGGATTTCTTCGGCTCGCATACCTATGAGCGGATTGACAAGCCCGAAGCTGGGTTTGTGCATACCGAGTGGAAAGAACTCATCCAATAACCAGCGCGTAACCAGCGCGCCCGAGCTGGCGCGGACACTCGCCGCATGTAAGCGCATCATCGTCGTGGCGGCGGCATTCACCGCCGCCACGACCGGGAGCACCGAGCACACCATGGCCAACGACCTCAATCCTTTGCGCGACGAAGCGCGCGTCGAACGCACCCCGGCCCCCTGTACCGTCGTCATCTTTGGCGCTTCCGGTGACCTTGCCAAGCGCAAACTCGTGCCGGCCCTCTTCAACCTTGCCCGCGAACGGCGACTCCCCGGCGGATTTTCCATCGTGGGCTACTCTCGCAGCGCCATGAGCGACGACGACCTCCGCGCGCTGATGCGTGATGCCGTGTCAACGTTTTCAAGTTCCGGCCCGCCGACGGCGGCCGAATGGGAAAGCTTCGCGGCGGGCATGTTTTACTGCCAGGGCGGCTACGACGACGTTGCGGCATATGAACAGCTCAAAGCCCGCCTGGCCGCGATTGACACCGAGCGTGGCACGAGTGGCAACCGGATATTTTACCTTTCAACCCCGCCCAGCCTCATCGGGCCGATCATGGATACGCTTGGGGCATCGGGGCTTGCCCAAAGTCCGCCGGGTGGCTGGACGCGCATCATTATCGAGAAGCCACTTGGATATGACCTCAAAACAGCCCAGGAACTCAACGCGCATGTGAGCCGCATCTTTGATGAAGATCAGGTCTATCGCATTGATCACTACCGGGCGAAGGAAACCGTCCAGAACATCGTGGCCATGCGCTTTGCCAATGGCATTTTCGAGCCAGTCTGGAATCGGCGCTACATTGACCACGTGCAGATTACGGCCGCCGAGGCCGTCGGCGTCGAGGGACGCGGCGGTTATTACGAAGGGTCGGGAGCGGTGCGCGACATGCTTCAAAACCACCTGCTCCAACTTCTGGCGCTGGTTGGCATGGAGCCGCCTACGTCACTCGACGCCAATGCCATCCGCGACGAAGCCATCAAGGTCGCCAGAGCCATTCGTCCCATCGCGCCCGATGCCGTGGATGCCCATGCCGTGCGCGGGCAATACACGGCTGGCTGGGTTGGCGGCAAGGCCGTTCCCGGCTACCGCGAGGAAGAAGGGGTGCGCCCCACTTCAACGACCGAAACCTATGCCGCAATCAAGTTTGAAATCGACAACTGGCGCTGGGCAGGTGTTCCCTTCTACCTACGCTCCGGTAAGCGTATGACCAAGCGCGCGGCTGAAATTGCCGTCCAGTTTCGCCAACCACCCATGCGCCTGTTCACAACCACGGAAGCCGACCTACACGAGCCGAACCTGCTTGTGATGAAGATTCAACCAGACGAAGGGCTGACCCTGCGGCTGGCCGCCAAGCTTCCTGGGCATGCCATTCACCTGCGCTCGGTCAACATGGACTTTCGCTATGGCACATCATTTGGCGTCCGGTCGTCCGAAGCGTATGAGCGCCTCTTGCTCGATTGCATGTTTGGAGATGCCACGCTCTTTACCCGGCGCGACATGGTCGAAACTGGCTGGGCGCTGATGATGCCCATTCTCGAACACTGGGCAGCCAGTGGTGAACAAAACCTGCACTTCTACGAAGCTGGGACGTGGGGGCCAGAAGCCGCAAACCAACTCATGGGCGACGGCCGCGCCTGGCGGCGGCTCTAACCAGGAGAAAAAGACCATGAGCATCGTCGAAGACATCGAACGTCGCCGCCAAGTGGATGTCACCGCCATCGAGCGCGAATTGACCGAGCTGTGGAAGGCCGCCGCCGCCGCCAAGGACGGAGACACCGGCGACGCCGTCACCCGCGTCTGCCTGCTCAACTTGCTGGTCTTCATCACCGACGAAGCGCGCTTCGGTGAGGTTTCCGAAGTCGTGGCAAAGGTGACTGAATCAGCCCCCTGCCGCGCCATCATCATGTATGGCAATTTGACTGAACCAAGACCTGAAACCCAGGCCTGGATTGCTTCGCACTGCCACCTTGACGACCGGATGCGCCAGGTGTGCTGCGAGGAAATCCGGGTTGCCGCCAGCGGGACGGCCGTCCAGTACCTTGCCCGAACGGTAGCTCCGCTCATTGCGCCCGACCTCCCGGTTTTCCTCTGGTGGCAAGACCTCAAAACGCTGCGCGAGAAGTATTTTCACGATTTTCTGCACGAAGTTGACCGCATTATCATTGATAGTCGCGGCCTGACACACCGGGATGCCATCGCCGCTCAGTTGGCAAGGTTCGTTCTCGAATCGCGTCACCGGGCGGCATTCAGCGACCTCAACTGGACGCGCCTGACCCGCTGGCGCGACCTTGCGGCCGGACTTTTTGACGCGCCAGACTTGACGCATTACCTTCAAGAATTGACGCGCGTCACGATCACCTATGCCAAGGACGATGAAGCCTCCGGCGTTCCGATGCAGGCCCTCCTGCTCGCCGGTTTTTTCGCGGCACAACTCGGCTGGACGCTCAAGGATGCGCACGAAATCAACCCGCATCAGGCCGAACTTCGCTTTCGCGCCCGGCGGCGCCGGGTGGTTCTCACCATCGAACCAAGGGCCGGGACACAACTTCCGCAAAAACAGCTCGTTGAGGTGGTGTTGGAGGCGGACCGAGCTGAACCGGCCAGCTTCAGCGTCACCTGCCGACCTTCAGACGGAACGGATTGGCTTTACACAACGGCCGTCAAGATCACTGAAGGCGCCCATTATCACACAACCATCGGGCTGCCGCCGCTTACCGATGCGCGCCTGATGTCACGGGAAGTTGAAATTTTTGGCCGTTCAAAGCCCTATGAGCGCGCCTTGCGCATGGCGCTTGAAATCATCAATGAACTCGAAATTGACGCTCAACTTGATTGAGCCGTCAGCCCAGTTACGCCTATGTCCCTGCTGGTCTTTCCATCCGCCGATGAGTTAGCGCGTCATGCGGCCGCGTCATTTGTTCGGCATGCAGCCGCCGCGATTGCATCCCATGACAGGTTTGCAGTTGTGCTCTCCGGCGGCAGCACTCCGCGCATTGTGTTTCGCAAACTGGCGAGCGATGAATTCGCCCCACAAGTTGACTGGTCAAACGTTCACTTTTTCTGGGGCGACGAACGAGCTGTGCCTCCCGATCACCCAGACAGCAACTTTCGCTTGGCACAGGAACATCTCCTTGCACCGCTCGGTATTCCAGACTCGAACATTCATCGGATCGAAAGCGAGCGGCCACCAGACGAGGCCGCCGCGCGCTACGATGCTGACCTGACGGCTTTTTTTGGCGATGGCCCCCGCCGCTTTGACTTGGTTCACCTCGGACTGGGGGAAGACGGTCACACGGCCTCACTCTTTCCCGACACGGTTGCCCTCGGTGAAACCCAAGCCAGGGTTGTGGCCAATGCCGTGCCTAGACTTCAAACGACGCGGATCACCTTCACGGCGCCGCTGATCAACGCGGCCCGCGCCGTTGAGTTTTTTGTCACCGGCGCCAGCAAGGCACTGGTCCTACGTGAAGTCCTGTTTGGGGAAAACCATCATTACCCGTCCCAAATGATTTGTCCGAAGGATGGCACGTTGACGTGGCTTGTGACGGCCGATGCCGCCGCTGAGTTACCGAAACAGGGTTGATTGCCAAATGGTCGAACGCCGACTAGGGCTGGTGTTTGCCGGCGGTGGAAACCGGGCCTTTTATCAACTCGGCCTCATGCAAAGCTGGGCGGACTTGTGGCCGCGGGTGCGGGCGGTGGCAGCCTGTAGTGCCGGAGCGTGCGTCGTGGCCATGCTCCTGAGCGGACGCGCCACGGAGACGGCAGCTTTTTGGAAACGACGTCGGGCGCACGTCACTCGCAACATCAACTGGTTCCATCCACTGGTGGGAAGACCACTGGCGCCCCATGCCCCGATCTATCGGGACACCCTCGACTTTTGCCTAGCGGATGGCGGTTTTGAGCGAATCCGCGCCCAGCCCTTTCCCTTGCTTGTCCTGACGGCGCGGCTTCCGCCGGGCGTGCCACCGGCGGCGGCGGTGGTTTTAGGGCTGACCGCCTACAATCTCGAAAAGCAGTTCAAACGGGGATTGGTGCACCCGATGTGGGGTCGGCGGCTTGGCTTTCGGCCGGCCGTCTTCGACATGCGGGACTGCGCCACGGCGGCTGACCTCACGGCGCTCATCCTCGCCTCATCGGCGACGCCACCATTTACGCCGCTCGGCCGGGTTGACGGACAAACACTCCTCGATGGTGGGCTTGTGGACAATATCCCGGCGTTTCTGCTCGATGATATTTCCGACGTGCAACGGCAGGTGGTGTTGATGTCCCGGACATACCCGGCAGAGATTACCGGGCGGCAGCGGCAGCGTCTTTATGTCGCTCCCCTGACCCCGCCGCCGGTTTCACGGTGGGATTACACGCGGCCGGATTTAGTCGAGGCAACCATTGCCCAAGGGGCAAGGGAAGCGGTAGCGCACCGGCCGGCCCTCGATGCCCTTCTAGACGAGCTGTAACTGACCAGCGACTGGTCAGGGCAAGTGCTTCTCGGTTACGAAGCCCTCCTTGCCGGTGCCGAGCCGTAGCGCAGCGGGCAAAGGGGACTGAATGGCTAAAAACTGCCCCTCAATACCCGACTTCCGACCGCGATAAGGATTGGGACGTGCCCTACCTTGCCTTCCCAACCGCACGAAAACTGGTCAGCCGCGACACTTTAGGCGCACCCTCAACCTGAGCTGGTCTAGAAAGCCGAGGATCAATGGTTTATGCTGACTCTACTTAATCAACAAATGTACAACAACACGCTTTGTTATGTTCTGCAAAAGGGTCTGCCAGTTTCTTCGCCGTCTGGCTTACCTTGTTTCAACAACGGCCATTCTCTCCAGTGTGCTTGCGGCGGCCGGGCTGTCCACAGCGCGGACTTCCGCATCCGTTAATCACCTAACGGCTTCCCTTCCAATCACCACTTCCCTTCAAACCGACACGACCGCACCGCCAGTCCTGCTTGTCAGCCCGTTGGCAGCCGAGCCGCTAACGGCGCGTTTAGACATGCTGGAGGACCCAGCCCGCCAGTTGACCATCGAGCAAGTTGCCACTGCCAGCCTGGCATTTCAACCGGTCAACCGACGGGTACTCAATCTTGGCTACACAACCTCCGCCTACTGGTTTCGCGTGCGCTTGAAGAACGATACGGCCCACGAAGTTGAGCAACTGATTGAAGTCGAACAACCTTACCTGGGGCGCGTGGATTGTTATTTACTTCAGGGCAATGCGCCCGTGACCGCGCTGGCGCCGCTGGTGGCCGGTGATGCGCTTCCCATTAGCCTTCGCGCGATTCCCCACCGGCTGCCAATTTTCCCCGTTAAGTTGCCAGCGCAGGCTGAATGTACGGTTTATCTGCGGGTCGAAACCCAAGGCTCATTTACCTTTTCGGCAAAGTTGTGGCCGTCCTTTGAGCATGCCCGGAAGGATCGTATCCATAGTTTTTTACTGGGTGTTTACTACGGTCTCTTGCTCTTGCTCCTGCTCTACAACGTCACGCTATTTGTGGGACTGCGCGATGAAGCCAGTTTTTACTTTGCGGCTTACATTTTGGCCATCGGCTTTTTTCAGTCGAGTGCGGATGGACTACTGCCACAGGTTCAGGAATGGCTCTTTGGCGGGATCATCGCGGAGGGATTGCGCGTGCGGATCGCCCTGGGCAACGCTGCCTCCGGCATAGCGGCGCTGCTGGCGCAAAGGTACTTGAACCTTGCAACTTACCACCCACTTACCCATCGCTTGCTAGGCAGTCTTGCCATTGCCTTTTTCGGCTTAGCACTTCTCGGTGGGATCTGGCCGGCACAGAGCATCGCCCAAATTTCGACCATCCTGATGGCAGTTAGCAGTATCCCAGCTCTCTTGGCGGCCGTGATTCCACTTCGGCAAGGGTATCGCCCGGCGGTCTATTTCTTGCTGGCCTGGACGCTCGTCGTGCTCGCTGTCCTGCTCAACACATTGCGCACACTGGGCTTTGTGCCACAGTCAGTGGACTGGCAGGGCATCCTCCACGCCGGAACAGCCGTGCAAGCGTTGATGCTATCCTTTGGCATAACGGCACGCATGGTGATCATCAAAGAGGAAAAAGAGGCCGCACGCGCCGAAGCCGATCTGCGAGCAAACGAAGTGGCAATCTCAGCCGCCTTCAACGAACAGCTCAAACGGGCCAATCAGGAACTACAGGATGCCTTGCAAGCGCGTGAAGCCGCGCGGCAGGAGGCTGAGGAACGCCGCGCCGAACTTGAAATTGCCAACACACGGTTGCTGGAGTTGGACCGGCTCAAGGCAGACTTCACGGCTATGCTGGTTCACGACCTACGTTCGCCGCTGGCGGCTGTCAATGGCACCCTGGAATTAATCGAAAACGTTTTGCCAGAGACCGACCCCGACTTGCCAGAACTCATCCGTGCCTCGAAGGACAACATCCGTCGGACACTCGACCTCATCAGCGACCTCCTCGAACTTGCCCGCACCGAATCACAGTCGCTGACGCTCGACCTCAAGCTACTCGATATCGTTCCACTGCTACGACAGTGTGTCGAAAGCACGCGGATGGGCACATCGCATCAACTCAGCTTTGTCTTGGAGCTGCCAACTACACTGCCGGCCGTCGCTGGTGACCAGCGGAAACTAGAGCGCGTGTTCATGAACCTGCTCACCAATGCGGCAAAGTTCACGCCACCTGAGGGGAAGGTCACGGTTTCAGCCCGTGAGATCATCGGACAAGGCGTTGAAGCCGGGCTGTCCTTTGTTGAAGTGTCCGTTACCGACACCGGCAAGGGCATGCCGCCGGCCGAACTACCCTTCTTGTTTGACCCCTACCGGCAAGGCGGACAAGGGAAACAAAAAGTCGGCTTCGGATTGGGCTTGGCGATTGCCAAGCGGATCGTTGCCGCGCATGACGGCAACATTTCGGTCAAAAGCCAGGTCGGCGTGGGCAGCACCTTTACCGTTACCCTTCCCTGCTGGGCAAGCAAGGTCGGGCAAACAACGCTTGACCAACCCGCGCCCAAAACGGCCGGCGACAGCGGCGAGACCGTGCTTTCAAGTCGGGCCAAAGATGGAAGCTAACCATCCGACTCGACAAGTTCCAGCGAAATCGCCGCGCCGCCCAATGTGGCCGTCTTGACCACGGCCTTGATCGGCAAGCGGGTAGCCTGATCCACCCAAACAGTGGTTCGCGCGCCGCCTTCATCCGTCAGCTCAACCCGATAGGCTGTGAAATGTCCAGAGGCCAGGCTAACGTTCTCGATGGCGGCCACGTTGAGCTGCACCAACGATGGGCGTCCATTCTGAACGTTGAAATTGCGCAACGTCGCGGTGTACCCCATAGCCAGCGGCAGCCGACCGATGACCAAGTAACGTCCCGCGCCATCGGCCAGGAGTTCGCCGCCGAGGTCGGCCGCCATGGGACGTGGCGTCCCATTCAGTGTTACCGCGCCCTCGACTCGCCCATCCCGGAAGGCAACATCCACCGTCAGCGGACCTTGCGCGACGCGACGCGAACGGACAACCAAAGACGCTTTTTCGAGCTTGGTGGTCTCAATGACACTTCCCATCGGAAGGCTGATTTCCTCGCGGACTTCCCAGGCATCACCGGCTTCGGTCACGGTCGTTTCAACCGTGGCTTGAATGGTCTGGCCCGGCACATCAATGGTTCCGCGATACCGCAGCCGGCCGGCTCGTAAGTCGCTTTCCGGCTTGACCACGCCAACCGTGGCCGGACGGCCTCGCTCAGGAGCAGTCACCGTGCTGACATCCACCGTGATTTCCTTCAACCGCGCCGCCACATCGGCGGGCATGTCCGCCTGGAAACGCCCTTTGAGGTGGTCCGCCAGAAAGCGCTCCGACGCCGCATACAGGGCCAGGTTGTTGACCGGACGCGCAAATCCATGCCCTTCGTCCGGGGCGCAAAGGTACTCGACCGGAAAGCCCCGGTCGCGCAGCGCAACCACAATCTGGTCGGCTTCGGATTTCTTCACCCGTGGATCGTTTGCCCCCTGAACAATCATCAACGGCGTCTCGATGCGGTCAGCCGCATTGAGCGGCGATTGACGCTCCATGCGCGCGCGATCTTCAGGCTTGCCGGGGTCGCCCATTCGCGTATGAAAAAGGCGGCGCGCCGCTTCCCAGTATGGCGGGATGGTATTCAGCAATGTGATCAAGTTTGACGGCGCGACAATTGCCACACCGGCCGCATAGAGCTTGGGCGTGAACGCTACCCCAGCCAACGTAGCGTATCCCCCATAACTGCCCCCCATGATGCCCACCCGTCGCGGGTCGGCAATGCCCTCGGCCACGAGATAGTTGACGCCCCAGGTCAGGTCATCTTGCATCAGGTCGCCCCATTGCCCGTTGCCGGCGTTGAGAAACCTCTTACCATAGCCGGTCGAAGCCCGGAAGTTTGGCTGAAGTACGGCGTACCCACGGTTTGCCAGAAACTGCGCCTGCCGGTTGTAGCCCCATACGTCACGCGCCCAGGGCCCACCATGTGGCACGACCATCAGCGGCAGGTTCTTCGCCGTTATCCCCTTGGGCAAGGTCAGGTACGCCGGAATCCCCAACCCATCCGACGACGGATAGCGAATCGCCTTCATCGGCGCCAGATGCCGCCGGTCGAGCTTTTCATAGAGCCGATACTGAAGCGTGAGCCGCTTGGCGCGGCGGTCGAACAAATACGTTTCGCCCGGTTCGGTGTCACTCGTGGCCGTCACCAGCCAGATTTGCTCGTCGCGGGTTCCAGAAGTAAACGCGATGTCCTTCCCGGGCAGGCGTTTCTGGAGCCACCGGTGGTCACGCTCATACCCTTTGTCACGCCAGTACGTGCGAATCCGCTCATCTATGTAAACGGTCGCAATGACATCATTGGTGACATCGGAAAATGACGCGCTGCCAAAATCCACCCGCTCAAGTGGGTCGCTTTCGACCAGTTCTTCCTTGCCCGTCTTGGGGTCAAACAAGACAAGTCGCGTGAGATCGACGTCTTGACCCCGGTTCGTGACCATATACACCCGTTGGCCGTCCGGGTGCATGCGGATGGGACCGGCCGACTCAAAAACACTACAGGCATAGACTTTCACCAAGCGGTCGGCATCCACGCGCAAGATTTCCGTGTCGCCGTTGGGCGCTACCCGCACGGCCAACCGTAACTGTCCGGCTTCATCGAAAAACCAGCCTGAAATTTGCTCCTTGTTTTCGCGCAGTCGCGTGCGCTCCCCGGTTGACAGCCTGAGCTGATAAACGTCGTGCCAGGCCGGGTCGCGGTCGTTGAGACCAATGCACACCACATCCGGGCTACCTTTTGGCACGGCATAGATCTGAACGCGCGCCCCCTTGATGCCGGTCAAATCACGCGACAACGGCGCGTCCCGCCCATCAGCCGGCTCCGCGGTGGGATCCACCGCGTAGAGATTGAAGTTTTCATCACCGCCCCGATCCTGCACATAGAGAATAAACCGACCATCGCGGGTCCAGAAGAAGTTGCGGATGGGGCGGGCCGTGGTATCGGTCAGCAGACGCGCCCGCGTAAACGGCTCGTTGGTTGACTTGACCCAAATGTTGAGCGTGTCTTTATAGGGTTTCAGAAAAGCCACATACTTGCCATCGGGTGACAACTGCGCGCTGGCAATCTCCGGGTTGCCAAAGATAAGCTGTCGGTCAAGGAGGGGCGGAAGTTCAGCGCGAACCAACAGGGTTGTCACGCTCCACAGAAAAACCCACAGGGTTATCCGAATGGGACAGGCTAGACGCAGGAGCATGGCGCAGTTTCAACCTCCAAACCGATAGTCTCGGAGCTTGACCGCCAGTCGCGGCCACGCAGCATCACTTGGCGCTTATTGCACAGTGAAACGGGTTGTTCCTATCACCGCCCCATCCCGAATGACCTCGACCCGGTATAACCCTGGCGGGAAACCACTATCCGATGTCAGCGAAAGGCGAATACCGGTCAAACGGCTCGTTTCTTTAGTAATCGTTGGGAAGTCAACTTCCCCAATCAGTTTGTCACGACTCAACCGCGGAACACGCTCGGCATACCACCGGGTGCCGTAGGTTTCCCCTTCCAGGATTTTGGTCGGGTAGATGACACAGGTGATCTTCGTGTCGCTCGTGTCAAACGTCGAGGTAAAGGTCATGTCATCGTCATTGCTGCCGGTGAGGCGGGCCATTTTCAAGTCGCGGAGACCACCGGATGAAGAACCACCGTCCGGTATGCCGGTAGAGCTATCGTCCGGCGTTGAACCACCACCGCCGTCGCGCGTTACCGTTGTTCCTTCAATCGTCATGGTCCACCGGCCGGCGATCATCTTTGGCGCACTCTGCACGGTGAACCTAGTCGTGAAGGGGCCAACCCCCACTTCAAAGTCATCGCCAATAAAGCGCTGGATAGGCAGATTCTCGACGGACTTCGATGCGTTGCCTTTCTGGGAGCGCCAGTTCACCTTGCCGTCCCCTGAGATGTTGAGGGTGACCCCATCTCCCTGCCAGTTGCCAATGTAAGCCTGCTTATCGGGCGGAATCGTGCCACCACTTGACAGCGAAATGAGTAACAGGATGGCGAAAACCGCAATCGCAAGAATTGAAACGCAGCCGCAGCCACCGAGCACCCAAATGAGTGTGTTGCTTGACTTCTTCGCTGGCGCGGGTGGCGTGTAGGGAGGGGGTGTGTAGGGAGGGGGAAAAGGCTGCATGGGAGTCGTGAACCTCCAAGAAGGTTGAATCAGACGTTCAATATTGGGCGGGCTTGAAAAGCGGCATCAACGAATAAAATCATACGTTACCTTGATTTGAAACTGACGATTCGGACGCTCGACCCCAACCCCAGATGTCTGGTTATAAATGAAAAAAATGTCTGAGTTTGGACGGTAGATATAGCGCACCCGGGCGTTGATGCTGGTCAGGCGCGCGGCTGAGTTGAGTTGAACGAGGCAGGTCGAAAGCCACTTGCGCGAAAAGTTATACGTTACCCGCCCATTGAACAAGCTGGTTGAAAAATTCCCCTGTGGTAGCTGAACGGCATTGAAACTGTGACTGGCTTCAAGTGACAGGTGGGAGTCTGGCCGCCAGGTAAAACCAGCGTTCACTTCCTGCCGGCTCCCGCCATAAAAACCACCCCAACTTCCCCCTGTATCGAAGACAAACCGTCGGCTGCGATTGGTCGCCAAGCTCCCCCCATGACGATTGAAGGTGTACACCCCAGGTGGGATCGTAATGCCCGGACGAATCTGAAACGGCCGCGTCAACGCATCCGTTTCAGTCCGCAGCGGACGCAAGATAAGGCTGGCCGAGTTGGCAAAATCAATATTCACCGCTGTGGCGATGGTTCGGGTCTGAAGGTCGCCCGTCCGCCGGTCTTGGTAGTATTCGCCAAACCCCTCGAAGCGAATCTCACGAATGGTTTTGGCAATGGCCGCCGGCCGCCACTTGTAGGCGGCATCTCCAAAGTACTGCCGCACGTCGCGGCGCAGGACGAAGCCAAGTTCAGGGTTGAAGTTACGACCGATTTCTTCGTAAACCCCAAAAAGCCGTATCTGGTTGGTATCGTAACCGCTCTGAAAGCGGAACGTCATGGCGTCGCCCTGGAGTCCGGGCGAAAAGGTTTTGGCAAGAAAGGCGTAACTCGTCCAGTAGTCGTTGAAGTTAATCTGCGCATCCAGTCCGACGCCACGGTTATAGGCCCGCCGTTCCCCGCCTTGGCGATTCAGCGCGATAGCGCCGATATTGGAGCGAGTGCTGAGGTCACGCTTGACACGCGCTACGGTGAAACGCTCGCGTGGCACGGTGACGTTACCGGCCTCATCCCGCAATGGACGAGTCTCAACGTGCAAAAAACCGATGTTCCACTTCCCGGCTTTACCCGTCACCTTGGCGCCGATATCTATTGGAAGCGGCGCGCCGTTGTCAGTCAATCCAATGCGGCGCGTGAAAAACAACTGATTGACCCCCGGACGCCCAAAAAGAAAGATACCGGCGTTTTCAAGGAAAAAATCCCGTCGCTCAGGAAAGAACACGGAAAAGCGCGTCAGGTTGACGACTTGCTGATCAACCTCAGCCTGCCCAAAGTCTGGATTGGCAGTAAATTCCGCCGTCAGCGAGGGCGTGATCCCAATCCGCGCCACCTCGATTCCGACCGAGCCGGAAAAGCCGGACTCCAGCCGATTGCCGAGGGGAACCGGAACATCCTGGCGTGCGCGGCCGGTGACATAGGGCTTGATTTCAATCAAACGGGGGCGCGTGATGCCCTCAACGCCGGTCAGCAGTCCGGCTTGGGAAACCCGCAACAACCCAAAAGCGCGCTGCCAACTCGTCCAGAGCAAGATTTCATTTTTGCGGCGGATGATCCGCGACACATTGAACCCCCAGGTGTCGGCGCCCTTGCGAAACCGCAGGCTCACCAGCGGGATGGCCATTTCAGCCGACCAGCCTTCGCCGTCGCGTGTCGCGCCAGACAGCCACTGCGTATCCCATGACAGATTGAAATCCCGTCCTTCATCGGTAATGAGCGCGTCAGACTGGGTTCCCAAGGGGTTGACCGAAAAGCGATAAGCGTTTCGCCCATCCCGATAGGTATCCAGCAACACCACGAGTTTGTCGTCGTTGCTGAAGCTCGAATCGCGGTTGAGGTCGCGGGCGTTGATATTGTCCGGCTCGCTGTCAAAGCACCGAATACCGATGTAGATGTAGCTTTTGTCATAGAGCAGGCGGCACTCGGTCTTTTCCGTCGGGAGCGAACCCTCAAAAGGCTCTTGCTGACGAAAGTCCCGAATGACTTCAGCCGTTTGCCAGGCGGGTTCATCGAGGCGGCCGTCCACCGTCATCGGTTCGTCGGTTCGGGTGATACGAACTGACGGACGAGACTCCAAAGCGACGTTCTGCCCTTTTCCCAGTTGCCCACTCGCCACAATACCAATCAGGGCAACGAGGCAACGCCAGACCAACGTTGAATAACGTGAAGACACAAAAGCTGCGCCCATCAAAAAGTTCCACCGTGGTCGCACGGTGCTGCGCCACACGACGCCTTGCAAGCTATGTTTTAGCCAATCAGTTGCTTTTTGATGAAGCTTGGCTGGCCGTGAGTCAGGGCCGTCAGTAACAGCGCCGGCACAGGTTCTCCCATTCGGCCCAGTTGTTTTCCTTCAGCAAAAAAAACCAATCCATTGGCACCGAGCATAGAGGTCAGCATCCCAGAGCCTTGCCCTGGGAGGACAGCGGCCTGCCACTCGCCGTCTGTCCAAAACAGCCGCGCGCGCAGGTAGGTTGGGCGATCCCCCTTTGTTTTGACCTCACCTGCCAGCCGCGCGGTGACTTCCGGGAGTCGCCACTCGACGTCCGGCAGGCCCAGCATCTTGCCAAGCGCCGGGCGCACAAAAAGATGGAAGCAAACCATGCTGGATACCGGATTGCCGGGCAGCCCAAAGCAGGGCCGGCCGCGCAGGCGGCCAAACAGCAGTGGTTTCCCTGGTTTCATCCACACCCGCCAGAAGCGGGCTTCCAGACCTAAATTTTCTAGTGCCGGTTTGACCAAATCGTGATCGCCGACCGAAACGCCACCCGACGACACAATGAGATCGGCCGCTGCGGCAGCTTCAGCAAATGAAGCCTCAACTTGGGCCTGGTTGTCGCGCGCCAGTGGCAACACAAGCGGGTGTGCGCCGGACTCCTGGACAAGCGCAGCGAGGGCATAGGTATTGCTGTTGACGATTTTGCCGGGTGTCGCTGGTTCATCTACCTCGATAAGTTCATCCCCGGTGGCCAGAATAGCCACGACCGGACGCCGCCGTACCGTCACAAATGACCGGTGAAAGGCGGCCAAGACACCGATGTGGGCAGGCGTGAGGCGTTCACCAACCGCCATCACCGGCTGTCCGGCTGCAACATCTTCCCCACGACGGCGGATGTTGTCCCCTTCCAGGACTGGACGAGTCAGCGTGAGCATATCACCTTCCCGCCGAACCTGCTCCTGCATCACCACCCCAGAGGCGCCTTCTGGCAGCGGTGCGCCGGTCATGATTCGGATGGCTTGACCTGGCAACAGTGGACGGTCTGGAAGCTGTCCGGCCGTGACGCGCTCAATGACGTGGAGGCAAACCGGTGACGCTTCGCTTGCCCCAGTAGTATCAGTGGCGATGACGGCGTAGCCATCCATGGCCGCATTGTCGAAGGGCGGCAGATCACCTGGCGCAACGACGGTCTCAGCCAAGACCCGCCCGATGCTGTCCAGCAGAGAGACGCGCTCGACGCCAAGCGGCGTTATCCACTCCAGCGCGGTGGCTTGCGCATCAGCAACGGAAAGCGGCTTTTCATTCGGGTTCATTGTTGTTTCTACTGGGCATTTGCGGCAGGTAGTTCGATTCGAAACTCGTGAGGCAGCGTGGTTATTTTCGGCTCGCGCCGGGCAAAACGGAGCGTCTCGCGCCGCACCATTGGCAAGCCGCCGGCATAGGTTGTCACGCCATAAGCAGTGTTCTTGAAGAAACTCTTGATGCTGGGGTTGTTGGGATGGCTGACACCGTAATCAAGTGCGCCACGCCAAATATGCTTTCCAACCGCCGGGTTGCTAAGCTCCAGCCGTCGGTCATAGAGCATGATACGGATACCTTCCTGACGGATACCATAGTCACGGTGCACCAGCGCATTGGTGAGAGCTTCCATCACAGCCGGGCGGGAGTAAGCGGCGCGGGCATCAGCGTCAGTCCTTGCTTCACGCCGCGTCAAGGGCGCGTCATGCAAATCCACATAGCGCGTCAGGAAGCTTTCTGCGCGCCAGTAGAGACTCGCTACATTTCCAGTAAAGGTGGCTTGTTCAATCACCGGCGCGGACGCATCGTGGCCAGCAAGACGGGTCAGCGTGATGTGGCTGCGCGGAAATGACCGTTCCATGGCGCGACTCTGTCCGAACAGTACCAGTCCGGCAACCGTCGGCACATAGTCATCGGCCGTCATGACCGCCAGGCGCATGTCGGTCATGGCCATCGCCGTTGGGAAGCCCTTGGGCAAACGCGATTCGTCCGGCACTACGGCGCGCAGGTAACTCCACACGCCGGCGTCATCAATGTCGTCAAACGAAACCTGATGAAGGGGAACCTGTTCATAGCGCGCCGCATTGTAGCGGTGGAACAACTCCGCAATTTCCTGGCTATCCGCCTCGCGCTTGGTTGAGCCGATGCGGATGTAATACTTACCGTCGCGGCTAGCGTGGGGCGCGCGGCGATCATCCACTTCGAGCACCAGCACGCGCTTGCCGCTGTCAAAGGCGACTTTGTTGATGTAGGGATGCACTGGCGGGGACATCACCGTGGCGCAAAGTTCCCGCAGCTCGACCTCGACGCGCTCGGCGTCATCCAGTCCCTCGACCCGGCAGGTGTCACTGACACCAAACAAAATCGCGCCACCCCCACTGTTGGCGAGCGCCAGAATTTCAGCCGCAATGCGCTCCGGGTTGCTGTAGCGAACCTTGAATTCGACCTCGCTATCTTCACCGCCACGAACCAAATCCAGGACTTCCCGACGGTCAAGCGTATGTGCGTTATCACGCATTGTCAGGTGGCTATGCAGTGAGCGTTCCGTTTCTGGCAGCCATCCACGACGACGAACTTTTTTGCGACTCATAGCGATCACCCCTCAGCAAACTCGAGCTTGCTTTCAGGTCACAGGCAGGCACGCCTTACGCTGGCCACACAGTAGGGCATGCGCGCGCCCAAGGTAAAACGATTCCCGCCGGAAAACTAAGCGTGCTACACTACCAGCCTGTACGCCAGCGTACACTCCCCCGCGCCAAGCCGGGTTGCCAGTTGGAGTTTTCAAATGAAAGTTGCCCTCGGTAGCGATCACGCCGGCTTCGCCGGCAAAGAAGCCGCCAAGCGTGTGCTAGAGCGGCTGGGTGTTGCCTACGAAGACTTTGGAACCCAAACCGATACGGAGTCAGTGGACTACCCGGACTATGCCCGCGCGGTTGGCGAAGCCGTCGCCAAGCAAGACGCCCAGTGTGGATTGCTTTTCTGTGGGACAGGGATTGGGATTGGGATTGCCGCCAACAAGATCCCTGGCATCCGAGCGGCGGTCGTTCACGATGTGGAAACAGCGCGGCTGGCGCGCGAGCACAATGATGCCAACGTGATGGCCATGGGCGTGCGCAACGCCAACCCAGACATGCTGCCCGAAGTCATTGAGACATTTCTCAAGACCGCCTTCGCGGGCGGGCGGCATGCGCGACGAATTGAAAAGATTGCCGCGCTTGAAGCCTCGACACAGCACTAACCCCCCTCAACTTTTTGCTTTTTGCTGAAATACTTGCCATGCCACTTACTTTCAATCGCTCTCTCCTTGAAACCGACCCTGAGATTGCCCAGGCCCTTGTGGATGAAACGAATCGGCTGGCTGATGGGCTTGAAATGATTGCTTCCGAAAACTACGCCAGCCAGGCCGTGATGGAAGCCGCCGGCTCGGTCATGACCAACAAGTATGCCGAAGGCTATCCCGGTCGCCGATACTACGGCGGTTGTGAGTTTGTGGATGTTGCCGAACGCCTCGCCATCGAGCGGGCCAAGCAACTTTTTGGCGCCGAGCACGTCAATGTCCAACCCCATTCCGGCGCACAAGCCAACATGGCTGTTTTTCTGGCCACGCTCAAGCCAGGGGATACCATTCTAGGGATGGACCTCGCCCATGGCGGACACCTCACACACGGACATCCGCTCAACATCTCCGGGATGTATTTCAATGTCGTCACCTATGGCGTGGATCGTGATACTGAGCGGTTGGATTACGACGCGCTGGCTCAACTGGCTGACAAGCACCGCCCCAAGCTTATTATCTGTGGCGCAAGTGCCTACCCACGCCAGATTGACTTTGCGCGGATTGGTGAGATCGGCCGCGCCGTTGGTGCGCGCGTGCTGGCTGACATGGCGCATATTGCCGGGCTGGTCGCGGCCGGTGAACATCCATCTCCCGTTGGCTGTGTGGACTTTGTGACCACCACCACCCACAAAACGCTACGCGGACCGCGGGGCGGACTCATCGCCTGCCGTACCGAAGACGCTAAACTCATTGACCGTGCGGTGTTCCCCGGTGTCCAGGGGGGCCCGCTCATGCACATTATTGCGGCCAAAGCGGTGTGCTTCAAAGAAGCACTAGCTCCAAACTTTATCGAGTATCAACGGCAGGTTCGGAAAAACGCGGTGGCTTTAGGTGAAGTTCTTGCCGATGCTGGCTTCCGTCTGGTCACCGGTGGAACGGACAACCACCTTATCCTGGTGGATGTGTTCACGAAGGGTGTCACCGGCAAAGCAGCCGAGCAGGCACTTGAGCGGGCTGGTATTACCGTCAATAAAAACACCATTCCCTTCGACACCAACCCACCCATGATCGGTAGTGGCATCCGCCTTGGCACACCAGCGCTCACCACCCGTGGCATGCGCGAGGATGATCTGCGCTATGTTGGAAAGCTAATTGTCGAAGTGCTGTCTAATGTTGAGGATGCCTCCCGGCAGACGGCAGTTCGCCAAAAGGTACGCGAGTTGACCCACGACTTTCCGCTCTACACTCGCTAAAGAACCTGATACTGCCTACCAAGCAAGTCGCGGATGTTACCGGTACAGAAGCGAATCAATAAAAACAAAAACGGGGAAGCCAACTTGGCTTCCCCGTTTGCATATCAAACAACCAGAAAACTAGTTGCCGATTGGTGAAGAGGTGGAGTTAGCCACTTGGTTTGAAGCATCGGATGAGCGCACCACACCCGTTTCATTGATAAAGAAGGAACGGTTGCCGGTACGAGAAATACCTGTTGACTGAGATGGGACGTTCTGCACTGAGTACAGCGCCGCTGTTGTGGAGGTCTTCCCTGTTGCGCTGTAGTTTTGCAAGCTAAAGCCGCTCTTTGGCGTTGTCGTTGCGTTGATGACCGTTTCATCGAGCATACCAACGTTGTTGGTATCTGAACCGCCCAACAGCGCTATCGGTGAAGCGAAGTTGCCACGACCGATACCCGACTCATAGGTCGCGTTGGCAGAGTGAATGTTGCGGAGCGTTTGCTGCGCGGAAGCGTCGTTGGCGCTGCGGCGAGCGGCGAGAAGGTTAGGAACCGCAATCGCCGCAATGATGCCGATGATAGCAACGACGATAAGCAGTTCGATGAGTGAAAAACCCTTTTGCTTCTTGAGGTTCATGGTTCGTAGGTCTCCTTGGTGGGAAAAGGCTCGTGGCCATAATCTGTTGCCTTGGGCAGCAAGGCGTGAAGGTCTCGTGGCTCAACGCCAGCAGAACGGTCAGGACGAAAGCGCACGTTTTCACCTACTGAGGAAGCAAGCCTTGTGCCAAAAGCTTCATCGCCTGCTTGTCTCGTGTTTTCACGCGGACAATGCACCTTTTGGTAATTTTAGACGCCGCCGACACACATATCATATCAACAACACTGTACGCTCAAGGAGTTTAGGGAATCATGACACCGCCATAGTGACATTTTATGTCAACCAGTCTAAACAGATTCTGTCACTTGCACATCTTGAAAGCACCCCAGTCTCGGAATTCAGGAATTGTTCAATGTCGCACGAGAACGTTGCCACCGACACAAGCATCGTTCGCCAACTAGCGATTGAAGCTGGGCAGCGAGCGCTTTCCGACCTCAAGCATGGGATCCGTGTCAGCTACAAGGCGGACGCTGAGCCGGTCACGGACACCGACCGCGCGATCAATGCGTTTCTGGTCACCGAACTCCAGCGTCACTTTCCAGATGACTTGATTGTTTCCGAGGAAGCTGAAGATGATGACCCGATCAGACGCGCCACGGCACCACGGGTCTGGTTCATTGACCCAATTGACGGAACGAAGGAGTTTTTGGCTGGCAACGGGGAATTTTCGATTATGATTGGGCTGTGTGAGCACGGATGCCCCAGCTTGGGTGTCGTTCATCAACCAACGACCGGCAAAACCTGGTACGCGACTCCCTACGGCGCCTGGCTCGACTGGCAGGGTGACTGCCAGCCACTGCGTGTTTCCTCCGTCAACGACATTAGCGCGATGACGCTCGCGGCCAGCCGGTCGCACCGCAACCGCTACCTTGCTACCGCTGCCGAACGACTCGGCATCCACAAGGAAATTGTCTCCGGGAGCGGTGGACTCAAGATTGGGCTTTTGGTCGAACGACGCGCCGACCTTTTTATCAGCGCCTCAACCCGTTCCAAGCTCTGGGACACTGCCGGGCCGGAGGCCATCTTACGGGCAGCCGGCGGCGTCTTGACCGATTTTCAGGGGCAACCCCTCGACTACCGCCAGCCTGACCTGCATCATCGGGCCGGACTGGTGGCCAGCAATGGCATCCGGCATGCCGCCATTGTGGCGCAAATTCGTGATGTGTTTCCACCGCATAGGTAAACCCGCATGGCTTCGACGCTCTTTTCTCCTGACCAATTGCGGCAAGGCTTCTTCTTGATTGCCGGCCCCTGCGTGATTGAAAGTGAGGCGCACGCCCTCCACATGGCGGAAGCCATTGCAACCATCACTCGGCGGCTTGGCATTCCCTACGTTTTCAAGGCTTCTTACGACAAAGCCAATCGGACCTCACACACGTCATTTCGCGGACCGGGGCGAGAGGAAGGGCTGCGCATCTTACAGCGCGTCAAGGCAACCCAGGGGGTGCCCGTGCTGACCGACATCCACGCCACCGACCAGGCGGCTCCAGCAGCCGAAGTCGTTGACGTACTTCAGATTCCGGCCTTTCTTTGCCGTCAGACCGACCTCTTGCTCGCCGCTGCCGCCACCGGACGCACCGTCAACGTCAAAAAAGGGCAATTTCTTGCGCCGTGGGACATGCGCCACGTCGTCGAAAAGCTCCAGATGGCACAGGCTTCAGACATCTGGTTGACGGAACGCGGGGCCTCATTTGGTTACAACAACTTGGTGGTGGACATGCGCAGCTTTCCCATCATGCGCGAGTTTGGCCATCCAGTTGTGTTTGATGTCACCCACAGCCTTCAGCGTCCTGGCGGACGCGGGGCGTCGTCTGACGGCGATGCAAGGTTTATTCCGCACCTTGCGCGCGCCGGCGTTGCCTGTGGCGTGGACGGCCTTTTCATGGAAGTTCACGACGACCCACCACGCGCTCTGAGCGACGGGCCCAATGCGCTCCCGCTGGATCGCCTCCCTGAACTCCTCCAGCAACTTGTGATCATTGATGAAGCGCGCCGTGCAGCAAGTACGGGCTTCGTAGAGCGATAAAACAAGTAGCTACGCCGCCTAAGCTGCCTGAGATGGTTGCGCCCTCTGGGACGCCATGATAAATCACACCGGCTTACGGTTTCGTTGGGTCGCAGCGCGATGCAACCGACGAACATCGTAAAGATTATGAGTGATGCGAACACGACGAACATGGCGCTGAACGCTGCACGTGAGGTCCAAGGAAAACTTGTCGCGGATGGTCTCAGGGCAGCATTCGTCGTGAGTCGGTGGAATGACTTTGTGGTCAACCGCCTGCTTGCAGGGGCGTTGGATACGTTTGAGCGGCTGGGCGGGCAACCGAGTGCATGCACGGTTGCCCGCGTTCCAGGCTCATTCGAGATTCCACTCACCGTCAAAAAACTTGCCCTGACCGGAAACTGGGATGTCATTATCTGTCTTGGTGCACTGGTTCGCGGTGAAACGCCGCACTTTGACTATATTGCAGCCGAAGTCACCAAGGGGATTGCCGCGGTTTCGCTAGAAACTGGCATCCCGGTAACGTTCGGGGTCATCACGGCTGACAGTCTCGAACAAGCCATTGATCGCGCGGGGATGAAAGCCGGCAACAAGGGCGTGGAAGCCGTCATGGCCGCGATTGAGCTGGCTAATCTCTACCGGGCAATCGACGTGGCCAAATCCTAGCGCGCCAGCTACGCACGCCAGCCAATTTGCTTCGCACTGCAACTGGATTCACTAAGCATTATGGGTTCTCGACGACGTGCGCGCGAATGTGCGTTGCAAATGCTTTTTCAATATGACCTCAGTCAGCCATCGCTCGACTATTTATTTGAAAGCTACTGGAATGAACTGACCGAACTCAAAAAAGAGCACCGGATAGAAGTCCCGGCCTTTGCCAACCAGATCGTCACCGGGGTTGTCAACCATCTATCTGATATTGACTTGGTGATTAGCCGACACACTGACCATTGGCGCATCTCACGCATGGCAATTGTGGATCGCAATATCCTCCGGGTCGCAGTTTATGAATTTTTGTATGAAACCGAGACGCCCCGTGCGGTTGTCATCAATGAGGCGCTAGAAGTCGCCCGGCGATTCAGCACGCCCGAAGCGTCCCAATTCATCAACGGCGTCCTGGATGCCATCAAGCGTGAACTCGATGAACAAGAGGCCACACTGCCGCCTGCCACGTCACCGTCAGCTTCACATTGATTTCAGCTCTTGTGTGACATAACTTTTCTAAAGACTCTTCCAATTCCGCGCGTCCCACAGGAGCGCCCAAACGAGGTCGCGAATTATGACAGGGATGAAGTTTCGCCGTTCCTGCGACCAGTGTGGCACGACGTTCTTTTCCACCGATCGCAAGGCGCGTTTTTGCGCCAAGCATCAGCCACGGCGGGCTGGGCATGAACCAAGCGGACACCTGCCAACGGGGTCGGCGCCGTCCTCCCCAAAACTAGCCAAAGTCGTCATGGGTGGTCGCCCGCCGATGGGTCTGCCAAACGGCAAGCGCCAAAAAGGCATCGCCCGGCAGCGCCAACCACAAGTCCGCACGCTGACGCCTGAAGTGCGCGCGCGCATCGCTGCGGCGTTCCAGCATCTTCAGACCGTGCCCGGCAGCGCCATTCCACTCGATGCCAAGCAAATCGAACGCTACCTGCGGCGGATTCACACGGCCATCTCCCAGCAACTATGGGTGAGCCGTGCCGTCGTCTCGGAAGTCATTCAAGAACTCCGCGCTGCACTCGAGACGGCCACGATTGACCTCACACCGGCTCAACGCGAACAGGCCATCGCCATGTACCGGCACTTCATCGAGACTGGACAGCGGCCCCCAGGTGGACGGCGACGCTTCATCGCCCAACAACTCGGGGTGAGCCTTGATTCCGTCGTGCTTGTCATCCGACAGTGGGCGCAGTCGCAGTACGAGCAATCGCCCACGCCCAAACCCACGCGCCAGCAACTCTTCCTAATCGAGAAAGCTTTCTGTAGGCACTTGAGTGAAAGCGATGAGTCCTACGAGGAGCTACCCGAAGCCATTGCTCACGAACTCAGTTTCGTCACCCCATACCAAGTGTTGCGGTGGATTGATGTTCTCTACGACGACAGCAAGTTTCCGCCCGACCTGCCAGAGGTCACACCCCAGCAGCAAGCGGCCATTCTGGCTGAGTATCAGAACTACTTGAACCAGGATGCCCCACCCGAGCGTGCCCTCCACACGACCATTGCCGAAAAGGTCGGAGGTGTCACGCCACGCCAAGTTCACAAGGTGCTTTATGACTACCGGGTTGAGTTGCGTCGGCAGTGCCTGGAGCGCAGCCTCGTTACAGCTTGAGCCGCTCCTTCGCCCAACCAGATGATGAGGCGCAAACCTCGCCTGGCCCGGTGGCAGTGGGCAATCCTGTTTGGGTTGGCGCTGCCACCGTTTTTGGTTTTCTCGGCTAACCTGTGGGTGGTTTCTTCGACCTACCGACGTGTGTTTGCCCATCCCGCGCAGATGCCGGCCAACGCGGTGGGGGTGGTTCTCGGAACATCCAAGTACCTTCCGACCGGCGGACTCAACCCATACTTTCAAAACCGCATCCAGGCCGCCGCCGAGTTGTACCACGCTGGCAAAGTCCAGCACCTGATTCTCAGCGGTTCAAACCAAAGCTTGGCCTATGACGAACCGACCGAAATGCGCAAGTCGCTGCGCGGGTTAGGTATTCCAGACGCTGCCATGACAGCGGACTATGCCGGACGCCGTACCCTGGACTCCGTGGTGCGGGCGCGGGACATTTTTGGGCAGTCCCGCTTCACGATCATTTCAGACGAGTTTCACGTCTATCGCGCGCTGTTTCTGTGTGATCGGTTTGGCATCGCGGCGATTGCCTATGGTGCGCCCAACCTTCCTTGGTCGGCCTCGGCGCGAACCCGGCTAAGGGAATACGGCGCGCGGTGTAAGGCCGTGCTCGATGTTTACTTACTCGACACGCAGCCACGTTTTCGCGGCGATCCGATTCCCCTACCAATCACGAAAGATTCGCTGCCGACGGCTCCCCTGCCCGCCGCTCACAAATGACACGCACGCCATGCTTAGGCCGGAGCGTGAACAGCGTGTCGAACTCGATGGGATGCCCCGGCACAAGCTTGAACCGATAACGCTGCGTGAGCATCGCCAGCACAAGCGTCGCTTCCATGAGCGCAAACTGGCTCCCGATACACACCCGCTGGCCGCCGCCAAAGGGGAAGTAGGCAAACATTGGACGGCCAACTGCACGTTCTGGTGAAAATCGCTCTGGATCAAACCGCTCCGGGTCTTCCCAAAAATCTGGGTGGCGGTGGGTCAAAAACTGATTGAGCGCCACCAGCGTCCGCCCTGGGATGTAGTAGCCGCCGATTTCATCCTCATTGATTGCTTCGCGGGGCAACCCCCACGCCGGAGGATATAACCGCATGGTTTCTTCAATCACCATGCGGGTGTACGGCAAGCGCCGGAGGTCCTCGACGGTCGCCTCTGCCCCACGCAGCACCGACCGAACTTCCTCGTACAAACGCTCCGCAACGACCGGCTCCTGGGTCAGGACGTAAAATGCCCAGGTCAGTGTAATAGCTGTGGTTTCATGCCCGGCAAGCAGGAGCGTGATGACTTCATCCCGTAGCTGAAGGTCGCTCATGGCCTCACCAGTATCTTCATCCCGGGCGGCCATCAGCATCGTCAGCAAATCCGGCGGGGGGTTGAGGGTTTTCCGCCGCCGCTCGATGATTTGATACACCACCGCGTCCAGGCGGCGGCGGGCCGCCTTGAAGCGCAGGTTCGACGGCGTTGGCACCCACAATGGCACCGGCAGCGTTGGACGCATCTTGAAACCAACGAAATCGAACGCGGTTCGCAGGTTTTGCCCAAAGGCGTCGGCCGATTCCCCAACGGGCGTTGAGAAAAGCGTAAGTCCGGCAATGCCCAGCGTCAACGCGGCCATCTCCTGGGCAACATCAAACGGCTCACCACGGTGGGCGTGAGCATCCCACCGAGCGAAGAGCGTTTCAGTTTCCGCGGCCATCGTAGTGACAAATCCGGTGAGCGCTTGGCGGTGAAACGATGGCTGCATGAGCTTGCGCTGCCGACGCCAGAAATCACCGTCACTGGTCAGAAGCCCATTGCCGGTAATCAACCCGATGGGGCCGTCAAAGACCTTCCCCTTGCGGTAGTTTTGCTGATTGCGGAGCAGCACGTGCTCGACATAGGCCGGGTGCAGCACGAGATGCCAGTACAGTCCCGGCAAGCCGCGAAACCGGATGATGTCCCCCAGTTCACGAAACATGCGCGTGTAGAAATTCAGCAGGTCGTTGCGCACCGGGAGAAAACTCCCAAACAACCAGTGTTGGTCTGGCGGCATTGGCGCGAGCCGCTTGCCGGTGGAGGTTGGCAATGTAGCTTCCATAAGGCGTTACTCGCTGGCTTTGAAGGTGCGACTTCCAGGTTTGATGAGTGGCAGGCCGGCCTGGCATAACGGACAGTCTGTGGCATGGTAAGTTGGAACGCTCAATGCAATCAAGGACGCAAAGGGTAACTCAAAACCGGACTGACCGCCGCTGCGGTCAATGATTGCGCCAACCGCCAGTGTCCGCGCCCCAGCCTGGCTCACCACGGCCATGGTCTCGCGGGTTGAACCACCGGTCGTGACGACATCCTCGACGACGAACGCGCGCTCGCCCTCCGCGAGCGTGAAGCCGCGCCGGAGGGTCATCACGCCTTGTTCCCGCTCGACAAAGACACACCTGACGCCCAGCGCGCGCGCCACTTCATGGGCGATCACGATGCCGCCAATCGCCGGCGCCACAATGACATCCGGCTCCCCGCCAACTGCCTGCAAGCGCGCACCCAACGCTTGCCCAACCGGCTCGGCCACCGTCGGAAACTGAAGCAAGCGGGCGCACTGCACATAGTTTGGGCTATGCAAGCCAGAACTCAACAGGAAGTGGCCGGTCAACAGCGCGCCGGTCTCCTGCAACAAGCGGCGCATATCAAGCGCTTCCATACGCTCCCACCAACCTTGTCGGGCGGCAACTCGCGTTTACACGAGCTGTCCTTGTTTTAAAAATCAAAAGGTGTCCAGATGGGTTTGAACCGTACCGCTTTGGCCCGTGAACTGTCCATGCGTATGGCAAGCACCTCCCACATCGGCAGCCTTGGTGACGCTCCTCAAACCATGCCTCGGATTGGCGTGTACGTTCATTTTCCGTTTTGTGTCACGAAGTGTACCTACTGCGCCTTTGTGACGCGCAGCTATGACCACGTTCTGGCAGAGCGTTACGTCCGGGCACTTGAACAAGAGTTGCGGCACTTCGCGGAAGCTTGCGCCACCGTTCCACTGGCCTTTCCAACACGCCAGGCGGATACGCTCTATGTCGGTGGCGGGACCCCTTCCCGCCTCACGCCATCTCAACTCGCGCGCGTGCTACAGTCCTGCCGAGCCACCTTCGACTTTGCTCCCGACACTGAAGTTACCCTTGAAATCAATCCCGGTGATGCCCAACCAGATCGCCTGGAAGCCTATCGCGCACTCGGCGTGACGCGCTTGAGCTTGGGCGTCCAGTCCTTCAGTGACCGCGATCTGGCACTCACCGGACGCGACCACAGCGCACAAGCCGCCAAGCGCGCCTTCCAGGCCGCGCGAAACGCTGGCTTCGATAACATCAGCCTTGACCTGATTGCCGGACTCCCTGAGCAAACCCTGTCTGACTGGCGCGCAAACCTGACCGAAGCGCTCGCCCTCGAACCAGAGCACCTTTCCCTTTACCTGCTGGAAGTCAAGGCGCAGACAACGCTGGCCCGCCAACTGGCCACGGGACGCCTTCCGGCGCTCGATGAGGACGCGGCCGCCGAAATGTACCTTGTGTTGCTGGAGACCTTGACGCAAGCCGGGTTTGACGCCTACGAGATTTCAAACTTCGCGCGCCCAGGCTATCGCGCGCGACACAATCTGAAGTACTGGACTGACGTGCCCTACGCGGCCTTTGGTGTCGGAGCGCACGGCTATGATGGGGATGAGCGCTATTGGAACAGCGAACGCCTGGAAGACTATTGCTCACAAATCGAGCAGCGCCATCACGCCGTAATAACCCGTACCCAACGCTCGGCACACGACCGCTGGCACGAAGAACTCATGCTTGGACTGCGCCTGGACGAAGGGGTAGCGGTCGCGCCGCTGTGCGCCAAGCATGGGATTGACCTCAGCGCCTACCGCTTGGTGCTCGATGATTTGCAGGCGGCCGGCCTGGTTGTGATAACGCCGGATCGGCTTCGCCTCACGATTCGCGGACGACTTCTGTCAAATGAAGTTTTTCTAGCGTTTTTATGACCGATGAACGACATTCACAGTAGCACCACTTCGGTGGCGGGCGCTGCTCGCCAATCCCCGCCGCCAGGCGGTTCCGTCCTCGCCAGTCCCCGTTTCGTTTGAATCCTTTCTTCTTTGAAAGACCTGGCTATGACGCAGAGAGTCAACGTACTATGCATTCGCACGGCAGACGGACGGATTGCCCCGCTCGCCGGCCAACAGCTTGATATCCGTCGGGTTTTTGGCAACGCGCTGCCGGTTTTCGAGCGCGAAGAAGTCGGCATGTCATTCCTGGCGCGCTATGTTCCACCAAGCTCGGACGAGTTTTTCGTCACGCGCTACGAAGCCATTGGTGAGGTTCGTCAGTTTGCCCAGCGGCACAACCTCAAGCTCTGGCTGGATCCGCAGTGCGACTTCAACGGACAGATCATTCCTGAGTCTGGCATCAAAGGGGACCCAAGCCAGATCGCCAGCATCGTTTTGAAACGCTGAAACTACCCAGTGCCGGTCAGTGCCCAAGACAACGCTGGCGCCCGCTGGGCGCGACCTATCGTCTGGTTGGACGGTATTCCGGTCACCTCGCTTGCCAAGCTCTCGGCATCGGATTAATAAGGTTACGCCTCCCTGAATCTGTATGCCTGCCGGTTGGTCGCTGAGGGATGACATGATGTCCACCGTACTGCGCAACGTCAAAACGACCTGCGAGATGATCAAGATCGAGCACACGCTGTTTGCGTTGCCGTTTGCTTTTCTAGGGGCGTTTCTCGCAGCGCGCGGACTGCCCCGGCTCGACCAACTCCTCTGGATCACCGTCGCGATGGTTGGGGCGCGCAGTGCCGCCATGGCCTTCAACCGCCTGGTGGATGAACCCTATGATGCAGCCAATCCGCGGACGGCCAATCGGGCGCTTCCCGCTCGATTGGTGAGCCGAAGTTTCGTGGCCGGCTTCACGGTGGCGGCCGCCACGCTGCTCTTTCTGGCCGCTGCGATGCTCAATCCACTGGCACTTTGGCTTTCGCCGATTGCGCTTGGTTCGGTGCTTTTTTATTCCTACACCAAGCGTTTTACGTCGTTTTCCCACATCGTACTCGGCTGGTGCCTGGCCATTGCCCCAGCCGGGGCCTGGGTGGCTATCCGGGGAACACTCGACGACACGGCCGTGCTGCTCGCGCTTTGCGTCCTGCTCTGGACGGCCGGCTTTGACATTCTTTACGCCTGCCAGGATTACGACTTTGACCGACAACACCCAACCCTGCATTCTATTCCGAAGTGGCTTGGGATTGCGCGGGCCATGCAGGTCGCGCGGGGTCTCCACGCCGCGATGTTTGCCGCTCTCGTTGGTCTTGTGTGGATGACCGGACTCGGCTGGCTCGCGTTGGTTGGGGTGCTCGCAACGGGCGGCTTGCTCATTCACCAGCACCGACTGGTTAGCCCATCCGACCTGTCGCGCCTCGATGCCGCTTTCTTTACCACCAATGCCTTCGTCAGTGTGATTTTGTTTCTCACCCTGGGCGCAGACGTAGCCTTCCTCAGCCGCTAAATCACAAAAACAAGCCTTCCAGTCCAGTGAACAGTTGACGTTCGGTCAGCAATTGGCAAAGCTACGCTCGACTATGTGCGTTATGGCACACGGCGGACAGCTTGTTGCTCAGGCGGCCTTTCTGCCACTGGCGGCCTGGGCGGGCCATTCACTGTACATCTGGGGTGGGTTCCATGAATCTCTACGAATACGAAGGCAAGTCGCTCTTCAAGAAGTATGGCATCCGCGTGCCGGAGGGTATCTTCATCAATGCCCCGCAAAACACTGGAAATATCGAGGCATTTGTTGAAGAAGTTGGCGAAGTTGCCGTCAAGGCGCAGGTTCTTGCCGGTAAACGCGGCAAGGCCGGTGGCATCCGGTTCTGTAAAACGGCCGAAGGCGCTGAGTTGGCCGTAGAACTCCTCCTGCACGCCACGATTCACGGCTCGGAATCGGTTGGCGTTCTGGTTGAGCAGCGACTGTCCATCGTTGGGGAGTATTATCTCTCGCTGACATTTGACGGCTATCACCGCGCGCCGGTGGTGATCTTGAGTCAGCAAGGTGGCGTGGATGTCGAGGAACTCACGCATCGTCACCCGGAAAAAACGGTCATCCGTCCGATTGACTCCATTTTCGGATTGCCGGAGTGGAAAGCGCGCGAGATTGCGGCTGAAGCCGGGTTTCGTGAGGAGCGCATGCGCAAGATGGCCGACCTGATGGTGCGCGCTTACCGCTGTTTCCGTGAGAATGACATCCGGTTGCTTGAAATCAACCCGGTCATCGAAACGCCTAAAATGAATTTTTTTGCCGCCGACGCCGTTGTGATCCTGGACGATGACGCCATGACGCGCCACCGGGATTTCAACTATCCACCGCGTGGCGGACTCGGACGCCCGCTGACCGAACGCGAGTTACAAGCCAAACTGATTGACCAGAATGACTACCGGGGCGTGGCTGGCAAATACATCGAACTCGATGGCGATATTGCCATGATGAGCGCCGGTGGCGGTGGCTCAATCACCAATATGGACGCCCTGATCAGCTATGGCGGCCGCCCGGCCAACTACACGGAATATGGTGGCAACCCACCGGCTGAGAAAGTCGAAAAGCTGACGCGGGTGGTGCTCTCCAAACCTGGACTAACGGCTTGTTGGCACGTGGGGGCGGTGGCGAACAACACCCGTGTGGACATCACGATGGAAGGCTTCATTGCTGGACTCAGAGCCATTCGCCCACCATTTCCGATTGTCGTCCGGCGTGGCGGCCCAGGCTGGGATGAGGCCCGGGCAGCGCTTGAGCGCGCGCGCGAGGAACTCCACTTGGATATGACCATCTTTGGCCCGGAAATGCCGATGACCGAAAGCGCCAAAATCGTCATTCAAAAAAGTGAGGAGTATAAAAACAAGCTACGCAGCCTGAACTGCTAAGCCCAGATTCGACACGGCGAGCGTGAGGCAGTCACTCAGGAGAGTCACTCAGGAGACGACACATCAGAAGAGGCATATATGGGTATCTTGGTTGATGAGAACACACACGTTGTCGTACAGGGCATCACCGGTCGAGAGGGTTCATTTGTCACCAACGAGATGCTGCGCTACGGCACGAAGGTGCTGGCCGGCGTGACGCCGGGCAAGGGGGGCGAAGTCGTCCACGGCGTGCCGGTTTACGATACCTTCAAGCAGGCGCTGGCGGCCCATCCAACAATCAACACATCGCTCGTTTACGTGCCGCCACTTTCGGCCAAGGACGCTGCCATCGAAGCCATTAGCAACGGTATCCGGCTGATCAACATCATCACGGAGCGCGTTCCGGTTCACGACACGGCAGACTTGTATTCCTACGCGGTCAGCAAAGGCGCGCGGGTGGTCGGTCCAACCTCGGTTGGGATTTTGACGCCAGGCAAGTGCAAGCTTGGCCCCATCGGCGGAACAAATCCAGACTTCCAGTTCAAGCCAGGACGCATTGGCATTGTCAGCAAGTCTGGCTCGATGACCAGCGAGACGGCTTGGGTGCTGTGCCAGGCCGGATTCGGTATCAGCACGGCCCTGAGCGTTGGCGGGGATGTCATCGCCTGCTCGACCTTCGCCGACTTACTGCCGCTCTTTGAGTCCGATCCAGACACCGACGCCGTCGTGATGTTTGGCGAGCCGGGTGGCGTGTATGAAGAACAAGCGGCAGAGTTGGTCAAAGCCGGGGGGTTCACGAAACCGCTCATCGCTTTCATTGCTGGAAAATTTGCCGACGCCATGCCGTCAGGGATTACCTTTGGGCATGCCGGGGCCATCATGGAACAAGGCATGGGAAGTCCGCGCCAAAAGGTCGAAGCGCTCCGGGCCGCCGGTGTTCGCGTGGCGGATGTCCATCACGAGATTACGGCGCTGGTGGCCGAAGCCCTATCTGAGCGGAGAGCAACTGTTTAGCCTTGGACAGACTCGCTGAGCGCCACGCTGATTGAGACGGTTGCCAGTTATGGAAACCGCGTGCTATATGTGCGTTTTCCCACCAAGCTGCTGGCTAGCAGACGTGGCTCGCCGCTATCATGATTGGAGGCTTTCCTGTGAAAATTACTGTTTGTATCAAAGCCGTACCGGAAACCGACACCCGCATTAAAATTGCGGCCGACGGTTGCTCAATCGAGCGGACGGATGTGAAGTTCATCATTAGCCCCTACGACGAATTCGCGCTTGAAGAAGCCGTTCGACTCAAGGAGTCCAAAGGTGGGCAGGTAATTGCCCTGTCGCTCGGTGGCGACGAGGTACCGAATCTCCTGCGCGAGGCCCTGGCGCGTGGCGCCGACGAAGCCATTCACATTTCGAGTGCTGGTATCGCAACCGATGACCCCCTCTGCGTCGGCAAAACCTTGGCGGCGGCACTCAAGGCGCTGACGCCCGACATCGTTTTCTTTGGCAAACATGGGGTTGGCGGCGACAACCAGCAAGTCCACGCCATTGTTGCCGAAAAACTTGGCTGGCCACAGGTCACAGTCGTCACGAAGCTTGAAGTCGGCGACGGACGGCTGCGCGCTGAACGAGAGATTGAAGGCGGTATCGAAGTCGTTGAAACGGTGCTTCCGGCGGTCATTGGCGCTCAGAAGGGTCTCAATGAGCCGCGCTATCCAAAACTGCAAAGCATCATGCAGGCTAAGAAAAAGCCTTTGGTAACGAAAAGTTTAGCTGATTTTGGGCTATCCGCGGCTGACGTCGGGCCAGAAGCGGCCGGACTGACCACGCTGGCGCTTCGCTTACCGCCGCCGCGCCAGGCAGGACGCAAAATCACGGGCGATCCTGGGCAACAAGCCAGTGAGCTGTTGTCAGCGCTGCAAAGTGAAGTCAAAGTCATCTAGTGCGGCGCGTTGGTGTAGCGCACGGCAGGCTGGTGGCATAACTTTGGTGGCATAACCACTGACGCACATCCTGGAAGGCCGTCCTGGGTTCCCCCGATGCCTCTGGTTGGCTGGATTTGTGTTTTTCTGAGGAGATTTTAGGTATGGCGAATGGAGTTTTGGTTTTTGCTGAGCAGCGCGATGGTGCATTCAAGAAAGCAACGTATGAAGCCCTATCGGAAGGGGCACGTCTCGCCGAAAAGCTGGGACAGCCACTGAGTGCGGTGGTTATCGGTTCAACTATCGGGCACCTGGCCGGTGAAGCCGCGCACTATGGCGCCAGCACGGTTTATGTCGCGGATGTTGCACCGTTGGCAAAATACTCAACGGACGGCTACGCCAAAGTGCTTGTGGAGGCGATTCACACAGCACAGCCGGCTGTCGTGTTGGCTCCGGCAACGGCGATGGGCAAAGATTTGGCGCCACGGGTCGCGGCTCGGCTGGATGTCGGACTAGCCTCGGATGTCGTTGAAACACAGGTTGAAAACGGCGTGCTAACCGTCGTCCGCCCGGTCTATGCGGGCAAGGCCTTTGCCACGGTGACATTCCGCCGGTCGCCGGCCTTTGCCACGCTGCGCCCGAATGTGTTCCCGGCTGCCGCGCCGGACACCAGCCGCACGGCCGAAGTCAGGTCCATTGGCGCAACGATTGTGGATGCGCCCCAGGCGAGGGTGACGGATATCTTGGCTGCGGCCAAAGGTAAGATCGAGCTCACCGAAGCCAGTATCATTGTCTCTGGCGGACGGGGCATCAAGGGACCTGAAAACTACTACCTGATTCAGAACTTGGCCGATGCCCTGGGTGGCGCGGCCGGCGCGTCGCGCGCTGTCGTGGATGCCGGCTGGGTTGATCACTCACACCAAGTCGGGCAGACTGGCAAAACAGTCAGCCCAACACTGTATATCGCCTGTGGCATCTCCGGTGCGATTCAACACCTCGCTGGCATGTCGTCCTCAAAGTTCATTGTGGCGATCAACAAAGACCCCGAAGCGCCGATTTTCAAGATTGCCGACTATGGCATTGTTGGCGACTTGTTTGAGGTCGTTCCTAAGCTAACGGAGCAGGTCAAGACCTTGCGCCAGAACTAATCTAGGCACGGTGATTTCACTGGTGAGAGGCAAGAAGTCATGATTTGTCCAAATTGTGGGGCGCTGAATCGTGACGATGCTAAGTTTTGCAAAGCTTGTGGCACGCCATTCAAACCACTTGCGCCTGTCCCAGAAAATACCTTGGCTACAGTGGCCGGCACCCCTTCAACGGAGACCCAATCGCCTATGGTGATCGGACTTGAGGCAGTCTTTCTTTCTGGGCTACGCAAAGGCGAAAGCGTCAAGCTCACCGCCTTCCCAGCCACCATTGGGCGTGATCCAAACAGCTCGCTGCCACTGGCGCTCCAGGATCAGCTTGCTTCGACACGACATGCGCAAATCGTGCATGAGGGGAGCAGCTACCTCTTGCGCGACGTTGGCTCTAGCAATGGCACCTACCACAATGGCAGCCGCATTACCGAAGTCCGCCTCAAGCATGCGGATGTCATCGAGTTTGGGGTTGGCGGGCCCAAGGTTCGCTTTGATTTCATAGAGCAGCCGGAAGCCCGTTTAGCACCAGGCGCAGCCGTGGATCGCTTCGAGGCCGCAACGTTGGCGCCATCACCGGCCATGGCGCCAAATCCGAGTGACGTGACCATTTCGCGCAAGTCCACGGTGCCGAGCGATGTGGTTTCACCACAATCGCCACCCGCAGTTTCGACTGATGCAGAAACGGTTCTTGACAAGCAACCTTATCCCCCGCTTCCCCCGCCACCGCCAACCCCACCGCCTTTTGCGTCAGAAGCAACGGTGGCTCAAGTTGCCCAAGCAACACCACGGAACTATGAGCCGCCACCGGTCAATGCTCCAGGCTATGACATGCCAGGCTACGATGCACAGGTGAGCATGGCGCCATCGGTTGTGCCTTCGCCACCTCAGACCAGCGGCAAATCAAACCTAGTTTTATTCATTGTGATTGGGGCTGTGGGGCTTTTGTTTTTGCTGATTGTTGGTGCGATTGCCGCATACTTTCTTTTCCTGCAATGAAAGGACGAGCGATTCTCTGCTTTGGTGGAGAAGACTGGTGGTATCACCACCCTCATGCCAACAACCACCTGATGAAACGCTTTGCGCGCGACAACCAGGTGGTGTTTGTCAACTCAATCTCGATGGGGCTGCCCGGCTTCGGCAGCCCAGAACTTCTGACCAAAATTCGGCGCAAGCTGCGGAGTTATGTGAAGTACGTCCGGCGGACGCCAGAAGGAATCTGGGTCGTCACACCGATTCTATCGCCTTTTTTTTCAAACCCAATCTGGCGACGCATCAACCACTGGTTACTCGTCACCCAGCTACGGCTGCTCCTCCGCTGGTTGCGCATCGAGCGACCAATTCTGTGGATTGCCATTCCAACGGCGCGAGACATGGTGGGGCAGTTCAACGAATCTCTGGTTGCATATCACGTCTCGGATAAATATGATGCCAATCCAGTGGATACAGGCGGACACGTCGCCTTTATTCGCCAACTTCACGAAGAACTCATTACGGCGGCCGACCTTGTTTTCTACCACGGCTGGAAGCTCCTCGCCGACGCCCAACAGGGACGTGAGAAGTCATTCCTCCTCGAACAAGCCGTGGACTTCGAGCATTTCGCGGCCGCGCGCCATGGCTCTTGGGAGTGTCCCCCTCCCCTAGCCCCCATCAAGCGCCTTGGGAAGCCTATTCTGGGCTTTTTTGGGGCGATTGAACGGTGGCAGATTGACCAGTCGCTCATCATGCACGTGAGTGAGCATCGTCCAGACTGGCAGTTTGTATTCATTGGAAACAAAACCGCGCCTCTTCAGATTGAAAGGCTGCCCAACGTCCACTTCATTCCGGCCCAGCCCTATGCTGAGCTTCCAGCTTTCGCGGCAAACTTTGATGTCTGTGTCGTTCCGAAAGACGCCACGCATGACATTGTCAAATACACCAGCGCCACCAAAGTCAGGGAGTACTTGGCTACGGGCAAACCGGTCGTCATCGTCCCCATTCCAGAGTTTGAACCAATGGCGGATGTGGTCCGCATCGCGCGAACACCGGATGACTTTATCCACCAAGTCGAAGCCTGTTTGGTAGCCGATACCGAAACAGACGCTGATCGTCGGCAGATGGCGGTGCGGAATAAAACCTGGGATGCCCGTTTTATTGAGGTCGCGGCGCTTCTCGAGCAGCAACTCAAGCAACGGCAACCAGCTCGCTGAGGTTATACGGATAACGTACGGCAACTCAGATTTACGCTTACCACCCGGAAGCGTATGATAACGCACAGTGTTTACTTGGGTAATCACTTGGGTAATCATCAGTGTTTTACCTAGTAACAAGAATTGAGTTGCGCGGACAAATACTTCAGCGTGATGACCTGACGAAGACCTCCCTTCATTGGTAACTCGCATTGCTTGGTTCAACATCTGAAGCCACCTAACCAGTTCTTCACCGGTTGACCCTGGGCTTCCAATGCGGTGCTTCTTCTGGAGATTTAGTATCCATGAGTAAAAACGCAATGCGCTATGAGCTTGACCCTAGCGAAGAAAGCTTTTCCGTCACGGAAGAGACCCACTCAACTCCAGACGCCACCGATGACGACGCGAGTGACACGATTTCGGTTTATCTCAAGTCACTCTCCCACACGACACTCCTGACCCGGCAGGAGGAAACGGTTGTCGCCCGTGAAATGGAGCGCCAGGAACGCCGTGCCATACGGTTGCTAGCACGCGCCATGGCGGTTGCCGACTACGTCGTTCAATTGGCGCAGCGGTTACAAGCCGAAGGGCTACGGCTCTCCGACCTGCTGGTTCTTCCCCGCGGAGAAGACGACGCCGATGGGGAGCGCTGTGAAGCGCCGCTCAAGCCAGACCTTGACGAACGCCAGGAACGCGCGCTCTGTGAGAAATTTGCCGCAATCGAAGCTGCCCAGGCCGGCATCCGGGCCATGGTTGCGCAACCAAACTACAAGCACAACCACCCGAACCTCGATGTGCGTCGGCTACGTGTCCAAATCGGACGCATGCTCTACAAGCTGCCTTTCAACAAAACGATTCGGCGACGGCTCGAAATCGCGTGGGGCAATGTCGTGGATGACGCCTTGACGCTCAAGGCAGAACGCGCGCGGCTTGAATACCGGCTCAAGGATTCGCGGCTCGATGCCGCAACCATTCGATTGCTCAAGCATCAGCTCAAGGCCGTCCGGGCGCAGATTCGCAAGATGGAATGCGACAATGCCCTGCCCCTCGATGCCATTATTTCCAGTTGGAAACGGTTCGCGGAAACCAAGCAAAAGGCCGAAGCTTACAAGCTCCGCATGATTGAGTCTAACCTCAAGCTGGTTGTGTTTATCGGACGCGACTTTATGGGACGCGGACTCGCCATGGAAGACCTCATTCAGGAAGGCAACATTGGCTTGATTCGTGCGGTTGAGAAATTCGACTGGCGGCGCGGCATCAAGTTTTCCACCTATGCCGTGTGGTGGATTAAGCAGGCCATTCAACTGGCCATTGCGAATCAATCCCGCACAATTCGCCTTCCAACATATATGGTAGATCGGGTGAACCGGGTGCGGCGGGTGTTGCGTCAAATGACAACCAATGGTGACGAAGACCCGACGCCGGAAGAAATTGCCCCACTGGTTGGGCTGAGTCCTGATGACGTGCGCCAGGTGCTCAATGTCGTGACTGAACCGGTGTCACTTGAAACACCAACGGCCGATGATGATGGGGAGCACTCACTCGGCGACCTGCTGCCTGACCACAACACGCAGGACCCCCTGCGTGAGTCCATGACGGTTGAAATGGCGCAGAACCTGCGTGAGGCCCTGAGTCGTCTTTCAGCGCGAGAATCGGAAGTTCTCATGCGGCGCTTTGGGCTTATGCCGGACGGCCGTGAATGGACGCTTGAAGAAATTGGAGCGCACTTTCAGTTGACCCGCGAGCGAATTCGCCAGATTGAAATGCGCGCCCTGGCAAAGCTGAGTCACCCCAGCCGCAGTCGCAAACTCCGTGACGCGCTCCACACCTGACTCAGGCATTGGAACGGTTTGGCGATGTTGACCCTAGATGAGTACCAACAAGCGGCCGAGCGCACCGCCGCCTACCCTAATCGTGGGCATAACCTTGTCTATCCGGTTTTGGGGCTGGCCAGCGAAGCCGGTGAAGTCGCCGGTAAACTCAAGAAGGCTATCCGCGACACTGGCGGACAACTTTCTGAAGACCAACGCGCTCGCTTACTGGACGAAGTTGGAGATGTGTTGTGGTACGTTGCTGCGATTTGCGCAGAGCTTGATACCTCACTTGAAGCAGTTGCCCGCGCCAACCTGGATAAGCTCGCCTCGCGGGCCGAGCGCGGCGTGATCGGTGGGGATGGTGACAAGCGCTGACCAGTTTGTTGTCAAAGACGCTGCGTACGGCGCACGGCATCCAACCACGCCGCATAGCCGGTCTGCCTTGTCGAACCATCCGGCGACGGCGTAAATATCCGTTCGCTCCGCCAGACGGCTGTCACCTCTGGCAAATCGCGCCAGAAACCGGACCCTAAGCCGGCCAGATAGGCCGCACCGGCTGCGGTGGTTTCGGTCACGGTCGGGCGAACCACCGGAACCCCCAGAACATCCGCCTGAAACTGCATCAAAAAGTCATTGGCGGCGGCGCCGCCATCCACGCGGAGTTCGGTCAGTGCAAATCCAGCGCCTAACGCCTGCCGTGCATCGGTGAGCATCGCCTCGACCACATCGCGCGTCTGGTAGGCAATGGCTTCGAGCGCGGCGCGCACGAGATGGGCGCGCGTCGTTCCGCGCGTCAGTCCGGCAATAAGACCGCGGGCATGGGGGTCCCAGTAGGGCGCACCCAACCCCACAAAGGCCGGCACGAACACCACGCCATCCGTATCTGGTACCGAGCGCGCTACGGCTTCGGTTTCAGCCGCACCACCGATGAGTTGGAGTCCATCGCGGAGCCATTGCACGGCTGCGCCGGCAATGAACACACTGCCTTCAAGGGCGTACTCAGCCGGGGCATCGCCCAACCGCCAGGCTACCGTGGAGAGCAATGATTGCTGAGATAAGCACGGCTTCGTCCCGGTGTGCAAAAGCAAAAAGCAGCCTGTTCCGTAGGTATTTTTAGCCATGCCGACGCGCGCGCACATTTGCCCAAACAACGCGGCTTGTTGGTCGCCAGCTAATCCCGAAATTGGGATGGCATCACCAAAGATTTCTGGGCTGGTTTCACCTAAGTAACCACTGGACGGGACAACCGTCGGCAACATCGCCATGGGAATAGAAAACAGCGAGCATAATTCGGCGTCCCACGTCAGTTGGTGAATATCAAACAGCATGGTTCGGCTCGCATTGGTGACGTCCGTGGCGTGAACCCGTCCGCCGGTCAACTGCCAGAGCAACCAGGTATCCACCGTTCCAAAGGCAAGCTCACCGGCTTCAGCCCGGCGGCGCGCATCTGGCCAGTGTTCGAGCAGCCATTCAGCCTTGCTGGCCGAAAAGTAGGCATCCACGACCAGTCCAGTTTTGGCTTGGATTGTCTGCGCGACCGGCTGGGCGCGGAGGGCGTCGCAGCGCGCAGCCGTGCGGCGACACTGCCATACAATTGCGTTGCCCAGTGGCTCGCCGGTTGTCCGGTCCCAGATCAGCGTTGTCTCGCGTTGATTGGTCAAGCCAATGGCAGCAATGTCACGGGCGGTTAATCCGGACTGCCGGAGCGCTTCACGCGCTGCCCCGATTTGTGAGTTCCAGATGTCTTCTGGTCGGTGTTCAACCCAACCCGGCTGTGGGAAAAGCTGCTCGAAGGGTCGCTGGGCAAGCGCCACGATGCCCCCTTCCTGGTCAAACACAATCGCGCGCGAACTGGTCGTTCCCTGGTCAAGGGCAAGAATGTAACGTGTGGTCATCGTAGTTTCTTTTCAAAACAGGCAGCCGCCTCCACACGTTTGCTGCAAAACATGTGGAGGCGGTCAACCTAGCCCGAACAAAAAACCTAGTTTAGTGGCGGCTCGTCATCGCTCGGTGGCGTGTCGGTACGCCGCCGCAGGGTTGGACGGTTGGATGGCTCAGACTTCTGTGGACGGTCGCTTGGAGCGCCCATGTCGTCATCGTCGGGTGGCGCATCCGGTTGACGGCGGCGCAGGGTAGGACGACTCGGGCCGGTGTCGCTGCCGCCACCCGGGCCAATCCGCCGCCCGGCATCCGGCGCAATTGCCCCTAACCGGGCTTTGACCCGCGCAAACTCCGAAGAGCTGATCGTGTATTCGTCCCGCACTGGGAAAGCCGCTGTCAACTGACGCATTTTCGTGGCGCGCTCCTCTGATGGCGGGTGTGTTGAGAACACCGTCGGGATTTTCTGCTTCGGATCCTGTTGCGCTTTCAGCTTTTCAAAAAAGGCAATGAACTCATCTGGGTCGTAACCACTGGCCCACGCGTACTGCGCGCCAAGCATGTCAGCCTCAAATTCCGCATTGCGACCAAATTTGAGAAAGGTCAGCGGCACGAGAATGTTTGCGGCATTGGCGACGAGTACGCCAGCCACGCCACCGACAAAGATAAGCGGGATCATGCCAAACTGCGCCAACTGGCCTTTGGATACCTGTTCGGTGGCATGCCGCGCGGCGACGTGAGCAATTTCGTGCGCCATCACGCTCGCCACCTGGGCTTCGTTATCTGCCGCCAGAATCAATCCCTTGTTGACATAGAAATAGCCACCCGGTAAGGCAAAGGCATTGACCTCGGGTGAATCAACGACCTTGATGGTAAAAGGCATTTTGGAATCGGAATTCTGAGCAAGCGTCTGCCCAATGCGGTTGACATACTCAACCACGACTGGATCGGTGACAAACTTGAGTTGACGGTCAAGATCGGCAGCTAACTGCGCGCCAATCGCCATTTCCTTGTCTTTTGAGTAAAAGTTGAGGCTGCCTTTGTTGATGTCGCGTTTGCCGATCATCAAGGGGTTTTCTTTGTCGCTCAACTTGCGCGTCACCGGAGAGTTGGTTCGCTTATCCTTGTCATCCGCCCAGACACGAGTGGGAAACACGGGGACGACCAGTAATCCGGTGACGAGCAGCCAGCTTACAACGCATCGAGAATACCGTACCGAGAACATGAGCTAAAATCCTCCCGTGACGAAATCAAGCCTGCGCGCTAGTGTACACGTTAGCGCGCCCATCGTCTTGTCGCGTCGCTAAAAACTACCAGCGCCTTACGGTTAGAACGCTTCACCCAGCAAAAGGTTTGATAATGAAGGGTTGACCATGTCGGAAGCTGTCTGGAAAACAAAAAACCATCCGCGCACCTGGAGGATACTTGGCGGTCTCCTGCTCTGGCTGGTCCTACACTTTGGTCTAACGCCCGCGGCACCCGGCGATGCGAATGCGCCACTTTCCGACCGCCGGGTACGATACCAGATTGAAGCCATTCTCGATACCGAGAACAAGGAAATCCGCGGCCGGGAACGCCTCGTGTGGCGCAATCCGGCGTCCCATGCCGTGCCGGACTTGCAGTTTCATCTTTACCTGAACGCTTTTCGGGATGAACGAAGCTCCTTTCGCCGTGGCTCTGATGGCGGACAGTTGCGTGGAGACCGGATGGATGCTCAGTTTCCTGGTGCGATTGACCTGTTGAGCATGCGCCTCAGCGATGGAACTGACCTGCTTCCGGCCGGGGAATTCATTCACCCGGACGATGACAACGCCGAGGATCGCACCGTATGGCGGGTTGTCTTACCTCAGCCTGTCCCGCCTAACGGCACCATTGCGCTGGACATTGAATTTTTGGCCAAGCTCCCGCGTGTGTTTGCCCGCACCGGCTACTACGGGGATTTCTTCATGGTTGCGCAGTGGTTTCCCAAACTGGGCGTCTATGAACCAGTCGGCATGCGCCGGCGGACGACGGCCGGCTGGAACTGCCACCAGTTTCACGCCACAACGGAATTTTACGCCGACTTTGGCGAATACGACGTCACACTGGACGTGCCCGGCCACTTCAAGGTTGGCGCAACCGGCGTGGAACGAGAACGCCAGACACTACCCAACGGGCGGACGCGCTATCGCTTCACCCAAGCTGATGTTCACGACTTCGCGTGGACTTGTTCGCCGTATTTTCTTGTCACCGAAGAACGGTTTGAAGCCGCCGGTCTTCCGCCCGTCAAGTTGATCTTGCTGCTTCAGCCGGAGCATGCCGACCAACGGGAGCGGCATCTGCGGGCAGCGCGGATCGCCCTTGAAGCCTATGGACGGAGCATTGGACCATATCCGTACGAGACGCTCACCATCGTTGACCCGGCCTATGCGGCCGATGGCGCCGGCGGCATGGAGTACCCAACACTCATCACCGTCGGGACGCGCCGTCAATCGCCCGACGATGAGCTGCTTGGGCCGGAAGTGGTCCTCATCCACGAGTTCGGGCATCAGTACTGGTATGGCATGGTCGCCAGCAATGAGTTTGAGGAAGCCTGGCTCGATGAGGGCATCAATAGCTACTGCGAAGCCAATCTCATGGCAGACCACTATCCGAACTCGAGCGCCCAGTGGCTGCGCCTTGGCGGCCGTCCGGTGTTCCGCCTACCGGTTCGCGCCCCAGATTGGTCGTTTCAACGCGCCCAGTTATTTGTCTTGGGGGCGCGTGCCGTGACAACCCATCCCATTCTCACCCCGGCGTGGCAGTTCTCCGACCCGTCACTTTATGCCTTCAATGCCTATGCCCGCCCGGCCCTCACGCTGAAAATGCTCGAAGGCTACGTTGGGCCGGAAACGATGCAGCGCATCCTCAAGACCTACTTTGAGCGATGGCGCTTCAAACACCCGACCTCGGATGATTTTTTCGACGTGGCTTCGGAAGTTGCCGGAGAAGACCTCAGTTGGTTTTTCGACCAGTATTTTCGTGGAACGAAGCTACTCGACTACGCCGTGACATCGCTCGACACGCGCCAAGTCACCATCACGCGCCAGGGCGAAGCAGTGATGCCGCACAGCATCGAGTTACGCTTTGCCGATGGCAGCGTGCGCCGCGAGACGTGGGACGGCCAAGCGGATCGTTACCCAATCACCACCGACCGGGACTTGGTTGCCGTCGTCCTTGATCCAGACGACACCCTGCGGTTAGACATGAACCCGGCGAATAACAGTCGAACGCGCTTGTCATCGGCGCAAGCCAACGCCAGCTTACTGGCGCGCGCGCTGCTTGTGATGCAGTGGCTGCTCCACGGCGCGGTCAGCCTGCTTTGACGACTCAGGATTTGACAGTAACGACCATGACGCACCGCACGGCGTCGCTCACGCGACGCACCAATGAAACGAACGTGATTGTCACGCTTGACTTGGATGGCACCGGGATTTCCCGGATCACAACCGGCATTGGCTTTTTTGACCACATGCTGGCGCAGCTTGCCAAGCACAGCGACATCGACTTGGATATTCACTGCGATGGCGACCTCGACATTGACGAGCACCATACCGTCGAAGATGTCGGTATCACGCTTGGGCAGGCATTGACGCAGGCCCTTGGGGACAAAGCGGGCATCGCTCGATTTGGTGACGCCTACGCCCCACTGGATGAGACCCTGGCGCGCGCAGTTGTGGATATTTCTGGCCGACCTTATCTGGTGTACGACGTGGCCAACCCACGCGAACGAATCGGCATGTTTGCCGTCGAAATGGCCGAGCATTTTTGGCGCTCGGTGGCCTTCAGTGCCAGCCTCACCTTACACATTGCCGTTCTTTACGGGCGCAACCAGCACCACATTCTGGAAGCCACCTTCAAAGCCGCTGCCCGCGCCCTTGGGACAGCAACGCGGCGCCTGAGCGGACGCTCTGACATTCCCTCGACGAAAGGCCGGCTGTAAGAGCAATCCCGTGACCGATGACGCCAAGACCGGCGGGACTCATGAACGGTGGCAAAGCGCAAGGCAACCGAGCGCTTCTCGAATCCGCCTACCCAGCTTTGGCATCCAACCAGTTGGTCAAGTCTTCAAGTTGGGTGAAGTCCAGCAAGTCGTCGGCCAGTTGCTCTAACCGTGTCGTCGGCAACGCCCGGATACGCTCCGTTTCGGCTTCGACGGCCGCCCCAAAGCGCCGCCGCAACAATCGCAGGACGACCTTTGCCTCCCCAACTTGCTCCCCCTGCTGGAGACCTTGCTGGAGACCCTGTTGGAGACCCTGTTGGAGACCCTGTTGGAGACCTTCTTCCATCCAACTCGTTACAATCTGCATGACGCCCTCCCGCGCTTCCGGCTCAAGCTGCGCTGCTTCCTCCATAAACGCCGCCTGCTCCACTTCGTTCAATCGCAAGTATGTATCCACGAAACCCGACACGACCTGCGTCCGCGCCTTGTCTAGCCGCAAGCCCGCCAACATCCGCAAACACTCCACCTTGACCCGAACCCGCTCCCCCTGACGCATTCCCATCTTCGCCATCAACGCGCTCGCCACCGGATTCGGACGGTTCACGAAGTCACGCCAGTTCAACCGGTTCAACTGTACCACCCGAAAGGCATACCGCAATGGCAGCCATGCACCGCACCACAGCTCAAAGGCGTCCGGTTCAGGCGCACGTGGTGCATCATAGGACAACACCGCTACCGGGTAGAGCGGTAGCCGGTGTTTTTCATACAGCCGCGCCCCATACAAAAACATCCGCTCGGCAAAGTCCGCCTGCCGTGTCGCCTGGGTTTCGATGTGAACGAGGAAGCAGGCGTCCTGGTCACGCAGGCGACCTTTGACGACCAAATCTGCCTGGCGACGTTCGCCGCGCGTGACATCGGTGAAGAGTTCCTTGTCGAGAAACACCAGCGAGGCTTTATCCACCCGGGCGGCCGCATCGGGGGCGAACAGGTCAAGGAAGTCGGGAAAGAATAGCGTGAAGAGTTCCTTGAACAGGCGGTCGTGGTCAGTGGTTGGCGTCACAAGCACCTCCTCAGGCACGAAGTTGGCTACCTTGGCGTTTTCAATTGTTTCGTCCTGTGCCTTACGTTGACACGAACGCCAACGCACCCAGCGACCCACACTGCGCCGCGATTGAACGCGGCAAGTGATTCGCTAGCCAAGCTCGGCGCTAAACCGACAGGCCGGATCACCACGACCTAGGCTGGCATGCAATCGGCTTCGGGGGTTGAGCAACCTTGGGAGGACGGCGTCGAGCGTTGCTTGGTCAAAAGCGGCGCAGAGCCTGCAGAGATGCCGTCCTAGCCCCGGCTCACGTCCTTCGGCCGTCAAAACAACCCGGGTCTGCGTTTGAAAAGAGCACGTCCGAATGGTGGTTTCAATGGTGAGCGGTGGACCACCCAGCCAGGCGCCAACCAAGGTCAGCAAGCCGGCAAGGGGCTGGACATGCGTCTTTGAAAGGTCGTGCTCGGCAAAGACACCGTTGCGTCCCAAGCGCTCGCCCGTGGCGCGAGGCTCGTCCGCAATGCCGCCAAGCACTTGCGCAAAGAAAAACTCGTTGAGACGGCGTCCGAAATCGGCGCTGATGCGCGTGATGAGCGCAGACAGATCGGTTCGCAGGTCGAGTTCGGCCAGCACGAGTGCCGCCCGAATGGTCTCCATGCTCTGTGCCGTCCGTGCCACCAGCGCCAAGTCACTCCAGGCTGCCCAGGTGGCTTGCGCCGCTGGCTGCCGGCGCGCCCAATCCGTCGCCACATTGAATCGTGTCAGCCAATCTTCGGGCAGGCCCGTGACGCCGGCGAGCGCGGCTTCATCGAGCGACAGTTCAAAGGGCAGTTCTGAAGCGAGGGCAGCCCAAAGCTGCTGGCAGTCCTTGAGAAAATCGGACTGATGACACTCGACGCGCGGCTCGACGGTCGGCAAGTCGGCCAGCGTCAGCCCGGCTTCCGCCAACGCCAGCCCGTAGGTCAGACGCTCACGCTCCGCAGTGGCGACCCAGTAGAGCACCGCCGGACGAAAACCGGGAAACCGGTCGGCGTCGAGCTGTTCAGCCGGACCAAAATAAAGCTCGGCAAAGCGCCCGGACCGAAACAGCTCGGCTGCCCGGCGCAAGGCAAGCGCCCAGCGGTGAACCTGAACCACATCGAGCTGGGTCGGGGGAAAGGCTAGTCCACTCACCGAACATGCTAGTGGCTGGCGACCGGTTCGGAAACCACGGCATCCCCGTAGAGTTCGGCCTTGGCGCGCGCGACTTCATCAAAGCCGAGCCGTCCCATTTCAGCCAGCTTGTAAAGCGCCGTATAAACAATGGATGCGGCATCTACCTTGAAATGACGGCGCAACTGCTCGCGGGTATCACTCATTCCGAAGCCGTCCGTTCCCAGCGCGATGAATGGCTGCTTGATCCACCGGGAAACGCTATCCGGCCAGGCTTTCACATAGTCACTGACGGCAATGATTGGGCCTTGCGCATTAGCCAAAACCTTCTGAATGTAGGGTATCCGGGGCGCTTCCAGCGGATTGTCCAGATTCCACGCCTCGACTGCCAAGGCGTCATCACGGAGGGCGCGATAGCTGGTCGCCGACCAGACATCCGCCGCAACATCATAGCGCTCAGACAGGATGCGTTGCGCCTCCAGCGCCTGCATCATGATTGCCCCGCTCCCGAAAAGCTGCACAGTATGCCGCTTGGCATCAAGGCAGGGCTTGAACAGATAGAGTCCACGCAAAATGCCATCCTCAACGCCGCGTGGCATGGCCGGCATGGCGTAGTTTTCATTGTGAACGGTGATGTAATAAAAAACGTCTTCTTCGCGCTCGTACATCCGCCGCAGCCCATCGCGCACGATGCAAGCAATTTCAAAGTGAAACGCCGGATCGTACTGCGCGCAGCACGGAACGGTCGAAGCCAGAATGTGGCTATGACCGTCCTGGTGCTGGAGACCTTCTCCGTTGAGGGTAGTGCGCCCGGCCGTCGCGCCGATTAGAAAGCCCCGGCCGCGCGCGTCACCAACCGCCCAGGCCTGATCGCCGGTTCGCTGAAAACCAAACATCGAGTAGAACATGTAAAACGGAATCATCGGCTCGCCATGGGTGGCATAGGCCGTGCTGGCGGCCGTAAACGACCCCATGGCGCCCGCTTCCGTAATGCCTTCTTCGAGAAGCTGCCCGTCTTTGGCCTCGCGGTAACTAAAGAGCAAATCGGAGTCCACCGGATCGTAGAGCTGGCCCTTGGCGGCGTAGATGCCGACTTTTTTGAAGAGGAAATCCATGCCGAAAGTCCGTGCCTCATCTGGAATAATGGGCACGATGCGGCGTCCGATGTGCTTGTCATCGAGCAACTTGCGCAAGAGACGAACGATGGCCATCGTCGTCGAAACCGGCTGCTGGTTGGCAACGGTAAACTCCGTGTAGAGATCGGCTTCCGGCAAGGTCAGCGGTTTTGACCGCACGACGCGCTTTGGGAGATCGCCCCCAAGTTGCCGCCGCCGCTCGCGTAAGTACTCAACTTCAGGTGACTTCTCGCCGGGATGGTAGTAGGGCGCATCGCCAACCTGGGCATCCGGAATCGGCAGTGCCATCAAGTCACGGAATTTCTTGAGTTCTGATTCAGTGAGCTTCTTGAGTTGGTGCGTGGCATTGCGTCCGGTCGCGCTTTCTCCCAGCATCCAGCCCTTGACCGTCTTGACGAGAATGACGGTCGGCTGCCCCTGATGTTCAATGGCGGCCTTGTAGGCAGCATAAATCTTCAAGTGATCGTGACCGCCACGACGGAGGCGCTCCAGGTCACGATCGGACATATGCTCAACCAGGGCCAGCGCCCGTGGGTCCTTGCCGAAAAAGTGCCGTCGGATGTAAGCGCCGGTCTCGACAGAATACTTCTGAAACTCGCCGTCGAGGGTCGTGTTCATGATGTGCAGCAGCGCCCCTTCGGTGTCCTTAGCCAGCAGTGGGTCCCACCGCCGACTCCAAATCACCTTGATGACGTTCCACCCAGCCCCCCGGAACACGGCCTCCAGTTCCTGGATAATCTTGCCGTTGCCACGCACCGGACCATCAAGCCGTTGCAGGTTGCAGTTGATAACGAAGGTGAGGTTGTCGAGGCTTTCCCGTGCCGCTAGATGGAGCGCCCCCAGTGATTCCGGCTCGTCTGTCTCACCATCGCCTAAAAAAGCCCAGACTCGCGACCGGGAGGTGTCAACGATGCCCCGGTTGTGCAGATAGCGATTGAAGCGCGCTTGATAAATGGCATTGATCGGACCCAACCCCATTGACACGGTCGGAAATTCCCAAAAATCCGGCATCAACCGCGGATGTGGGTAACTCGACAGCCCCCGCCCAAGTGCTTCGCGGCGGAAGTGTTCGAGGTGTTCGGTGGTTAGGCGTCCTTCCAAAAAAGCCCGGGCATAAATACCCGGCGCGGCATGGCCCTGATAAAAGATGTGATCGCCGGCTTGTCCGTCATCCTTCCCTTGGAAAAAGTGGTTGAAACCGACTTCGTACAGACTGGCCGACGAGGCATAGGTTGCCAAGTGCCCCCCAATGCCAGGGTAGTAGTGATTTGCCCGCACGACCATGGCGACGGCGTTCCAACGCACGATGCGCCGAATCCGCAACTCCATCTCTTCGTCACCCGGAAATGGCGGCTCCTGCTCCGGTGAAATGGTGTTGATGTAGGGCGTCTGCACCAACTCCGGCAGTCCGACCCGCATCAGGCGCGATTTCTTGAGCAATTTGCGCAGCAAAAACTGGGCGCGCTCAGAACCCTCTTGATTGACCACTTGCTCAAGAGCTTCGAGCCATTCGGCAGTTTCCTGCGGATCGGCGTCTGGCAACTGTTGCTTAAACTCGTCGAGGTACATCGGCGGGGAACCTCCTCCGTACGACATGATCCGGCTTGCGCTGGAAGCCACCTTGTAAGCTCGTAGGCGGGTGAGACTGTTTGTACGTCAAGATACAATCGTTCTGCAAGCCACCGACTACCCGCCATTCGTTCGCAAGCCAGCTCAGTTGGTGGGTTGGGTGGCGCGACCCAGCGCACAGTTTACGTGCCGCCCAGGTGGTATATCATCCACCGTAACGCAACACCTGCCTCGACGTAACACTGTGAAATGCTCCATCGTAGCCAGGCTTGGAGACAGGTAGCCCTGCGCCGCACCGGACTATGGGTGACCGTTTTGCTGTTTTGGTTGACTGGCTGCCAAGTCCGCCCACCTGAGCCACCGTACCGCATCCCGGCGCCACCGCCGGGCATGGTGTTCATTCCTGGTGGCACCTTTGTTCGTCAGCCCGATGTGGCGCACAGTAACTTGGTGACGGTATCACCATTTTTTCTTGACCAAACCGAGGTGACGAATGCTGATTTTCGGCGGTTCGTCACCGCAACCGGCTATCAGAGCGAGGGACGCTGGATGCTCTACGCAACACCTGACCGGGACCGCCACCCCGTTGTCGCGGTGACCTGGAACGATGCCGCTGCCTATGCTCACTGGGCCGGGAAGCGCCTGCCGACCGAGACCGAATGGGAGTTTGCGGCACGCGCCGGACGACCAGCGGCACAGTATGGAACCGGCAGCGATGCTCTGCCTGGAGCGGCGACCTTTGACTACGTCATCGTTAATCCCCGACGCATGCCACTGCGTGGGATTCAAACGACCCCAGTGGCGACATTTCCACCCAACCCATTCGGACTTTATGACCTGGCCGGAAATGCTGCCGAGTGGTGCGCCGACTGGTTTGACGCGGAGGATGACGTAGGCCGGGCCGTACGCAACCCGCGTGGTCCCGACTTTGGACGCGGGCGCGTCGTGCGCGGCGGCTCATGGAATGACCGCGCCGAGTACCTGAAGGTCACGCACCGCTACGGACTGCCACCGGGCACAATTGCGTTCACCCTGGGATTTCGCTGCGCAGGAGATGTCCCGCAGACCAAGTGAGGTCACACCGGCTAGCAACATCGCCACCATTTGACAACCAGGGGCTGAATTTACCAAAACACTAACGCCACCACCTCCCCCAAGCCATCTGGTGGTTTAGCGTGCACGACTTCAACAAACGATGTAGCCAAGGAATCAACCAATGGCTTCTACTGCGCAGTCGGGGTCACTTGCGCCCGGACACTACCTTTTCGATGCGAACGGTCAACTGCTTCAGGCCACGGCGCTGTCCAGCACCACAGAGCCTTCAGCAGAGCAAACCGCTTTTGACCTGTCTGGCGCATTGTCCTTACCTCAACTTCCAGCATCGCTCCGGCCATATGTTCATTCACTGGCACGTGGCGAAACAACCCTGCCACAGATTGTCAGCCTCGACCCGGAAACGACCGCCACGCTTTATCCAATCGAACTCAATCAGGAAAAATTTATCGCGCTGGTTATCTCGCCAAATGCCCCAGCTTGCCAGCCAACGCAAACCACGGCCTCGCTCCTCGCCGTCAGCCGTGCGATTCACGCGGGTCGCACGATGGAGGAAATTTTTCAAACGTTAGCCCGCGAGGTGATTCAGTTCTTGCCCTTCGACCGCACGAGCATCACGCTTTTCAAGCCCGATACCAATGAAGTCGAGGTTTACGCGCTTCAGGGGGATGGCTCCAGTTCGGTGCAGGCCGGCACCATCGTTCCTGGTGACAAGACGGTAACCGCCTGGGTCGTCAGCCATGGGCAGCCGGTTGTCGTGCCAGACATTCGGCAAGAAACACGCTTTGTCACGTACGCCGAATGGAGTGAGCAGGGCTACCGCTCGACGCTCTGTCATCCGCTGACCCTGGATAGCAAAGTCATTGGAACACTCAACTTCACCAGCCGAACTGTAGGGGCTTACTGTGATGCTACCGTTGAGTTGGTGACACCACTGGCCGAGCAGGTCGCCGTTGCTATCAACAACACCCGGTTGCGCCAGCGCCTCACGCAAGAGTCGCAACGGCTGCGCCGTATCGTTGAAGTCGCCAATCAGGTTAAACATCACCTCAGCCTGAACATTGGCTATCTCAGCGTCTCAGAGATTCTTCGTTGGATGTGCGAAGTGGCCTGCGATATGGGCTGGGAGCGGGCCATATTTTGCCTCCGCGACCCAGCGTTGACTTCAGCCAATGATTCGTTCATCGCCGCTTTTGCTGGAACGTTCAGTGATGCCCAGCGCGTCGAACTGGATGTTCTCAGCTCTCAACGAACCAAGGTTGGCGGCTTTTCCACCACGCCTGGCGCGCGGATCTCCGGCGTGCACCGGCGGGTTGGCGACCACTCGTTTATCGTCGGACGCAATACGGAGTCGCCCCTGCGTCTCTGGCATCCAGGCACTATTGTTATTGTCCCCTTGGCACTTGAGGGCCGCCTTTTCGGCACGTTTAGCGTGGACCGGCACGGCCCGGACCCGCTGCCTGAAGAAGTGGAAATTCTTGAGTTACTGACTGATCATGCCACGGTTGTCCTCCACAACTCACGGCTCATCGGGCAACTCCAGGAGCAACTCGCTGAAACCCAGCGACTGCGCGAGCAAGAGCGGGAGCATCACCTCCAGATGCAACAAACCGAACGGCTGCGGGCGCTCGGGGAGCTGGCATCGGGCGTGGCCCACAACTTCAATAACGCGCTCACCATTATCCAGGGGCGGATTAGCCTGCTCAAAACCCACGTGACGGATGCTACCCTGCTTCGCTCGCTGGACATCATCCATACGGTCTCTAAAGACGCAGCCAACATCGTCAAACGCATCCAGGACTTTGCCCGTGTTCGACAGGACGACTCCGACTTTGAACGGCTTGATCTGAGCCAACTCGTGCAACAAACCATCGAGGCTACCCAGCCGAAGTGGATGGAGCGAACCAGTGGGACACTCGTCCGCGTTACCTGTCAAGCCCCAGCGCCAGTCTATATTCTTGGCAATCCAACCGAATTGCGCGAGGTTGTGACGAATTTGGTCTTCAATGCGCTGGATGCGATGCCCAATGGCGGTGAAATCATCATCAATGTTTATGAACAAAACGAGTCGGCCAAACTGGTGGTCCGCGACACCGGCCTTGGCATGAACGAAGAAACGAAGAAGCGGCTGTTCGACCCCTTCTATACCACCAAGGGGGGAAAAGGAACGGGGTTGGGTCTGAGCGTTTCACATAACATTATCAGCCGGCACCGAGGGCGAATCGAGGTCGAAAGCGAACTTGGCCGGGGCACAACGTTTTTTCTCACCCTTCCCCTGACGCCCCGTTCACTGGCGCAAGAACTCGTGGTCGAATCAGTACCGCAGTTACCGCCACGTCAACTGCGGATATTGATCGTGGATGATGAACGACCGGTAGCCGAAACAGTCAGCGACATCATTGCATCGGTTGGCCACTTACCGACTGTTGAAACGAATCCAGCCCAGGCATTACAACGCTTGCGCACGGAGTCTTTTGATGCTCTGTTCACTGACCTTGGCATGCCTGACATCAATGGCTGGCAGCTCATCGCCGAGGCACGAGCCATCGTTCCCGGCCTTTCGATCACACTCGTCACAGGGTGGGCGGCCCGTCTCCATCCCAGAGACCTGCAAGCGCAGCGGGTGCGACTCATCCCCAAGCCGGTTGATATACAGATCGTCGAACGCACGTTGAGCGAAATCGTATGCGAACTCCGGGCGACGCTTCACTGACGCCCGAACCCAGGCGCGTTTCCGAGCCGTGCAGATCAGGGAGACTCCCAAAGGCAAGCCAAAAAGATTGATAACCCGTCGCTCGATGCCAAGAATGAAAATCAAAAACTGATTGAGCCAGCCCGGTAGGGGGCGGAGGTCGCTCTGGGAGCGCAAGCCGCGCTTGCGCAAGTTTTGCCAGAAACGCAGGACGGCCACCGGAAAGAAAAGTCCGCCCATGAAGTGACTGAGCCGCTCGACCTCAAACCCCATGGCATCGAGCTTGTCGCGCAGTTCCCGTGGGGCGTATCGGCGGCGGTGATGAAGCGCTTCATCATGAGGACTCCAGAGAAACCCATAGGCCGGCACGGTCATGATGACGGCGCCGCCCGGCTTGCACACCCGATGCAGTTCCGCCAGCGCCGCCAGATCGTCATCCACATGCTCGAGCATGTCGAGCGCGGTTACGATGTCAAATGTGTCGTCAGCAAAACACAGTTGCTCAACCCGACACCGCGCCAACGCGGGAAGCCCACGTTGACGTGACCAAGACAGGGCTTCGGACGATAGGTCTGTCCCCACGACCCAGCCAAAAACTTTGAGCATGTCGGCATTCGCGCCCGTGCCACACCCGGCATCGAGTAACTTTGGGACATCCGACGATTTTCGCTCCATCACCGGCGGCGGAGAGCGTCGCAGCGCGGCTGCCACCCAATCCCGCACCAGGTCCCGCCGGCCGACGAACCACCAGTAGGTCGTTTCTAGCTCAAACATCCTGCGGTATTCGCCATGTTCCATACTTTGTTGAATCACAAATCTTGAAATGACCGCAGGCGATCATCTCAGCCGACTCTCGCGCCAGTGAGCGCCCATACTGGTCAGTTGCCGGGTGACAAGATGGCTACCAAGAAGATTACAGCGCAAGCCCGGCACGGCGGGCGTGCGCGGCAATTTCGGCTGTGACTTGAAGCGCCAGCTCCAGGGCCGCGCGTCCCGCCGGGCCATCCACCAGCGGACGCCGTTTCTCCCGAACGCAGGTGACAAAGTGTTCCAGTTCAGCGCGCAGCGGCTCATCCGACCTCACCACAACTGAGCGCGGGGCAATCACCGGCTGAGCCTGCTCACCGGAAGCGTGCCGCACCTCCAACGCGGTCACCTGTTGCGCCAAGCAATCCACCGAGACGTAGCCCTCGGCATGGAAGCAGCGCAGCTTGCGGACTTTCTCCAATGAAACTCGACTGGCGGTGACATTCGCCACGCAGCCGTCGGCAAACTCAATGCGCGCGCTGGCAATGTCAATCTTTTGCGTCAACGCTGGCACGCCAACGGCGTGAATGGTCGCTACCGGAGACGCCACAAACCAACGTAGTAAATCGAGATCGTGAATCATGACATCGGCAACGACATCAATATCCAGGCTCCGGGGAGTAAACACACTGAGTCGGTCAATCTCAAAGAAGCGCGGCGTCCGCACCAGTGAGCGAGCGGACTGAAGGGCCGGGTTGAATCGCTCCAGGTGACCGACCTGCAACACGACGCCGGCTTGTTCAGCCGCTGCAATCATTTGGTCAGCTTCAGCCAGTGTGACGGCAATTGGCTTTTCAACCAACACATGCTTGCCCTGGGTTAGCAGCGCCACCGTCAGGGCACAGTGGTCGCAGGTTGGGACGGCCACGCTCACAGCGGTGACTTGGGCGGCCAGGTCTTGCCAGTTGGCGAAGTATGCGACCCCATACCGTTGCGCCACGGCCTGCCCAACGTCGGGACGGAGGTCACAAACGCCCATCAGTCGCACGCCAGGCAAGTCGGCATAGAGCCGGGCATGGTGCTGCCCAAGCGCGCCAACGCCAATCACGCCGATCTCCACCATGGCCAACGCTACTTGCCAGACTCTTTCCCGGTGTCTTTGCCAGCGCTTGCGCCACTGTCTGTTCCAGCCGTGTCAGGCGGGCTGCTGCCCGATGGCGATGCGGACGCAGCCGTTGGCAACGGGGTCACAGGAAATCCGCGTTGCGCAAAAAAGTTGCAAACTCGCTCATTGTAAGTATCGGCTTCTTTCCCGGCGAGCGGGATATTACGCGACCTGGGAACATCAATCCGCTCGCCAACCGGTGGCCCAAACAGTGATGACACCCTGACTGCAACTTGCTGGGCTGATTTCGGCTGATTTTCGGCAACCAAAACAGCGACGCTTTTCCCCTTGCTCTGGTAGTTCGCCACTTGACTCCGCACCGAGCCAGTGTCGTAAATCCCGCCCTGATTGATCTGCAAGCCGATGTCGAGCAGTCCGTTGGTGACAAAGTTATCGAAACCAAACAGCTCGCGGGCGCGCAGGTGGGCGAATTCCTGCACTGAGTCATAGGGCATGTCCGCCACCACGGCCTTGACCGCGTCCTGCTCGCCACCAACCATCAAAGACGCATAAGCACCGATATTCACGCCATAGAGGCCAATTTTATTCGGATCGATCAACTGCTCCTCGCCACCGCCTTTCGGGGCCGGCACCTTCACCTGCTTGAAAGCCTCAATAGCTTTCAAAAGGTCTTTTTTTTCTGATGCGCCCAGTGTCGTCACCAGCGAACCACTTTCGCCATGGGCGCGGAGGTCATAGAGCAACACGTTGTAGCCTCGTTCCCAGAGCCGGTAGCCCAAGTCCATCATGTCCGCGCGCGACCCATTCAGTCCGTGTGTAATGATGACGCCTGGCAGCCCAGCACCCCGAATGAGAACCCATCCATTCAGCGTCCCACTGTCACCGTTGATTTGTATGTCTTTCCAGGTCAGGCTAACGACTTTTCCCCAGTTATCCGGCAGTTTTTTGGGGAAATCCTTGATAGCCAGCAGGCTTCGGTTGGATTTGGTAATGGCGTTGACGGCATAGACGGTGTAACCAACGGCAACGGCAATCGCCACAACGATGGCTGGAATAAAGAATTTGAGATAGAGAAAAATCCGTGTCTTTTTTTTACGTGGCGGCATACGACAAACACTCCACAGGAGAATCTGACCTGGCAAGTTTCCCCAAGGGACAATGGCTCAGGGCTTGTAGCCCACAATCACATGATCGAACCACCACGCTTGCTCAAGTGGCGTCATGGCAATCCGTAAAAACCCGGATTGGTTGAGCCAGAGGGCAAGTTGCTCGGACGAATATGTGGCACCAGACATCATGTTGAGTCCAAAAAGCGTGGCAAATTGGGCGGCGGCCGGTGAGGGGGCGTCTGGTGTCAGCTCCTGGACGACGACGCAGCCACCCGGATTCAGCGCGGCATAGGTCTTCTTGAGCACGCGCTGGATGTGGCGCTCGCCAAGGCCGTGGAGAACGCCTGACAGCAATACGACATCGTAGCCCTGCCCATAATCCGCATTGATGAAGTCGCCCGACCGGGTGTGGACTCGGTCGCTCACCGCGGATTGCTGAATCAACTCGCTCGCCACGGCGATGACTTCCGGGAGATCAAGCACCTCGGCCGTCAGTTGCGGATACTGCTCGGCGAAGCGCACGGCGTACGAGCCAGCCCCACCGCTCACATCAAGCAACCGGGTGTAGCCACTCAAGTCAACGGCCCGACTCAGAGCCAGGGCTTGCCCCCCGACCGCAATTTCGTGCATCGCCAGGACCCACGCGCGCTCGGCTGTTTGCCGCTCGTCGTCCGGCCGGACCAAGGTAAACGCTGCTTCGCGTGGGCCGATTTCGCCGGTTCGCAACAGGTAATCCAGTTCGCCAAAGCGCGTCCACAAGTCGGCGAAGTAAGCCAGCAGGTGTCCCTGGTAAGCCGGCTTGCCGGGAACCAGAAACGTAGCGGTCAATGGACTGTTATGGTAGCGGCCGGCCTCGTCGCTGACGACCAGCCCCAGACTCGCGCAGGCGGCCAGCAGCTTTTCAGCGCCTATCGCCATGAGTCCGCACGCACCGGCGACTTCAGACGCGGTTCGCGGACGAGTTTCCAGGATTTCAAACACAGCCAACCGGTGAGCCGTGAACAGAACGCCGCTACTCCAGAAGGCCGTTCCCAACCGATAGAGCGGCTCTGGCGTTAGATTGGTCGCGCGGCGCGGGCGACGCTTTGGTAACGTGGACATCCCAACTCCAGAACTTTGAGAGGCGTTCCCCAAAACGCCTCCCTTCAAGCTCGCTGTCAAAGCAGACCAGGAACAATGCGCAGGACGCCCCAGACGCTACCATGGTCAACCCCGTTCATGCTACGGGTGCAGCGCAAATAGCTTGCCCGTCTCAACTTGCCCGAACAGAATACTGAATGATACTGGAGCGCGAGTCATCCCACGAACAATCCGACGACATTCCCGACGACATTCACGAACCTCGAAAACTTATGCCAGAGCATTCGACGCTTATGCGTGCCAACGTTCTCATCGAACCCGGCACGATTGAAATGCAGCATGTCCCCATCCCTGACCCAGAGCCGGGCGGTGTCGTGGTCAAGGTCATGACGGCGCTCACCTGTGGCACAGACTTGAAAGCCTTTCTCCGCGGACATCCGAAGTTTCCCACCCCAACCCTGTTTGGCCACGAATTCGCCGGCGTGATTGCCAAAGTGGGTGCCGGCGTGACGCGCTTCAAGGAAGGCGACGTGGTGATGTCCACCCACTCCGCGCCATGTGGCGAGTGCTACTACTGCCGACGCGGGCAGGAGAACCTATGCGACACCATCATGTCCACCATGGTGCTTGGCGCCTACGCTGAATATATTCGGATTCCAGAGCGCATCGTCCGGCACAACATGTATCCCAAGCCGGACAGCCTTCCCTACCGCGAAGCTGCCCTCATGGAGCCGCTTGCCTGCGTCGTTCACGGGCTGGCAGCCGTCACTACCCGCGAGGACGATACCGTAGTCGTGCTGGGCAACGGCGCCATTGCCCTGCTCCACGTGGCGGCACTCAAGGCGCGGGGCGTGGAAAACATCATTGTGGCCGGACGCCGCGCCTACCGTCAGGCGGTCGCGCGCGCCATCGGCGCGGCCCAGACCATTCCCTTTGAAGCTGAAACGCTCCCGGAACACGTTCATGACTTGACCAACGGACGCGGCGCGGACCTCGTCATCGAATGCACCGGGCAGCCGCAGATCTGGGAACTTGCCGTCCAACTTGTCCGGCGGGGTGGTGATGTCATCTTCTTTGGCGGTTGCAAGCGGGGCACGACCGTGACCTTTGACACCGAGCGCATCCATTACGACGAAATCACACTGCGGAGTCCATTCCACATGACGCCGCGGGCTGTCCGGCAGGCGCGGCAGCTTTTGATTGAACGCCGTGTCGCCTGGGGCCAACTCATCACGGCCGACTATCCGCTTGAACGGCTTGGCGAGGCGCTGGACGAGCTACAACGGGGGGACTGCATCAAATTTGCCGTTCTCCCGTGAGACATCGGGCTAACGTTGGCCATGGCACGCCGGAGAAGTGACCGCGGTGGAGGCAAGCTGGGCTGGGGCGGATTGTGGACGCTGCTCTGGCTCGTTAGCTGGGGGTGGCATACCCAAGCCCAACTTGGCCGCCCAGCCGCGCTTCCACCGCCGCTTGCCCCACTCGCCCAACAACCAAGTGAACGGGGCGCACGTTTTGTCCAAAACTATGGACAAGATGAGTTTCAGTCCCTGCCGCAAATGTGGCATATCGCTCAGGACGCCCAGGGGGTGCTGTACTTTGCCAATGATGCCGGACTGGTTATCTATGATGGCGCCCGCTGGCAGCGCTTGACGATGCCCAACAGCGCCACGGTTCGGTCGGTGGCCATTGCTCCGGACAACCGGGTTTATATTGGCGCGGAAAACGAATTTGGCTATCTCACCGCCACGCCAAACGGGACGGCGCAGTTTGTCTCGCTCCTGGAACGCATCCCCCCTGCCAAGCGGCGCTTTGGCTCGGTTTGGCGAACTTGGGCGACACCGGAGGGCATGTTCTTCCAGTCCTATCGGTATCTCTTTCACCTCGTTGGCGAGGACGTTCACGTACACGAACCCGACGGCAGCGTTGCGCGGGATGACTTTGTTTGGAGTCACTGGATCGCCGGCCGGCTATACGTTCACCAGCGCCATGTCGGACTCCTGCAACTCGGCAACGATGAAGTCTTGCGTCTCGCCCTTGGTGGCGAACACTTTGCTGAGCGGCGGGTGTGTGCGCTCCTACCGTTTGACGCAACCCACCTTCTGGCCGTCACGCAAGAAGACGGATTGCGGCTTTACCAACCAGCCACGGGCGAGATCACTGATTTTCCACTGACGCCACGGCTGGAACGCCCACTCGACATCAACCACGCCTGCTTGCTCGCCGATGGGCGCATCGCTCTCGGAAGCAACCATGTCGGCGTTGTTATCTGCGACCGCGAAGGACGCATAGGTGAAGTCATCGGACGCCAGGCCGGGCTAGGATCGCCCTCCGTGCACTGGGTGTATAGCGATCACCAGGGCGGACTGTGGGCCGCTCACCGCAATGGCGTCGCGCGCATCGAAGCCTGTTCGCCGCTGTCATACTTTGATGAATCCAATGGCCTCGAAGGCCGGGTCTTCGCGCTCCACCGCCATGCCGGTCGCCTGTACGCCGGAACGCTTGGCGGACTCTTTGAACTCACCACCACCTTTCCAACGGCCCCGGTGCGCGGGCAGGCGCGATTTGTCCGCGTTGTTGGTCTGAATGACGACTGCTGGCACATGGTGACACATGGACCCGACATGCTCGTGGCTGGCGGCGGCGGTCTGTATGTGATTGCCTTGGGCAAGGACGGCGTGTCACAAGTCAAGAAGCTCGACTTTGAAGGACGGGCCTATGCCTTCTGCCAGGACCCGGTCCGCCCTGAGCGCGTCTATGTCGGCGCGCGCCGCGGGTTGCACCGCCTGACGCGGCGCGGGCCAGACTGGACAATGGAAATGAATCTCTTTGGGATTCAGGACGAAGTGCGCTCATTGGTCGTGACTGACGACGGGCTGTGGTGCGGAACCATGCACCAAGGCGCTTGGCTTGTTCCCACCGACGCCCTCCAGTCCAACCGCCAATCCGATGCCACGCCGGCGTTCCGCATTGATGACCGGATCGGGCTTCCAACGCAGCGTGAAACCTTCGTCGCAAGTGTGAACGGCAAGGCCTGTTTGGCGACTCAGCGGGGTGTGTATGTCTTTGACCCACAGCGACGCTCACTAGCGCTGGCCAGCGACTTCTCGGCGCTTGGCGAAGTACCGGTCTTTCGGATTGGAGCCGATGCCGCTGGCGACCTGTGGTACGCCAAAGACTTCGCTGAACGGGGACGGCTCCGCCCGGGCCAGGATGGCAAGCCGCAGGTGGATGCGCAGGTGTTGCGCCTTCCACCGGCCGGCTTGTTACGCGCCATACGCTGCGAAGCCGATGGGGTTGTCTGGCTCGGTGGCGACAAGGGACTTTTTCGCTATGAACCGACCGCTGCGCAGCCTTTCGGGAACCAGGGGCACACTCTACTCCGACGCCTCGAAGCCGGTAACGGGCAAGCGCTCTTTGCTGGCTATGGTGATGTACCGTCTGGTCCACTGGTGATTCCCTATGAAAGCAACCGACTCCGCTGTGAGGTCGCCCTAACTGCCTTTCCGCGAGAACGCCAGCATCTGTTTCGCTTCCGACTTGACGGCAGTGACCGCCAATGGTCAGCGTGGAGCACAGAGACCGTCAAGGAATACACAAACTTGCGTGAAGGCATCTATACGCTCCAGGTCGAAGCCCAGGACCTGTACGGACGCTTACAGGCAGCGGTGCCAGTCAGGATACGCATTCTGCCGCCCTGGTACCGGACGTGGTGGGCCTACACGCTGGCGACGGTCGTGCTCGGCGGACTGGCCGTTGCCGGCGTCCGGTTTCGAGAGCGCATCCTGGTCCAGCGAAATCGCGCGCTCGAACGACTGGTCAGCGAACGGACATCGGAAATCACTCGCCAGCGCGATGAGATTCTCGACAGCATTCGCTACGCCGAGCGCATCCAGAAAGCCGTATTGCCGACGCCGGCAGACCTGCGGCGCTATGTTCCAGAGAGCTTCGTCCTCTATGAGCCGCGTGACATCGTCAGTGGTGATTTCTACTGGGTTCAGCCAGTTGAAGACGGCATCATCATCGTCGTTGGGGACTGCACCGGACATGGCGTGCCCGGAGCGTTCATGTCCTTGATCAGTAACGATCTTCTCAACCAAATCGTGATCGAGCGGGGCATCACCGACCCGGCCGCAATTTTGAACGAACTGGATGCGGGCATCATCGCCGCCCTCAGCCAAGGCGTCGGCGATGGCATCGGTCGCGTGGATGACGGCCTCGACGCCGGCATTGTGTGCCTCGATCAACGCCGGCAGCGGTTGCGTTATGCCGGCGCGCGGCGTCCACTTTACATTGCACACGATGGGGTCTTGACGGAAATCAAAGGCGATTTGCGCTCGGTTGGCGGGTCGCGCCGCGAACGGCGGTTCACAGGTCACGAGGTGCAGCTTGAAGTTGGCGCGATGCTCTACCTTGCCACCGACGGCTTTGCCGATCAAAACGATGGACAGGGCAAAAAATATGGCACGCGCCGCTTCAAATCACTTTTGTGTGCGTTGTGCCACCACCCGGTCGCGGAGCAACGGGAACGGCTCCAACAGGCGTTGCGCGAACATGCCGGCACCGAGCGATTGCGCGACGACGTGACCATCGTTGGCATCCGCCTGTAGTTTCCAAGCACTCGATTGCCAAAAAAACCGGCTTTCGCATACTATCCAAAGCACTTCCCCCGATGGGCCGAACGCTGTCCCGGTCTTCTTGATAACGATAGCGTTGAAGGAGATAAACATTCGATGACCACTGCTGCCGCGCCTGGCGAAGCTGCTCCACAGCGGATTTCACTCAACCCAGACTTGAAGAGTCCCCGCGCCCGCGATTTCGAAGAAAAGCTCATGGCACGGGTCGTCGGACAAGAGCGCGCTGTCCGGCGCATTGCCAACCTCTACCAGATTTACTTGGCTGGGTTGGCCCACCCCGGCCGCCCACTCGGAACCATGCTGTTTCTCGGCCCAACCGGCTCTGGCAAGACGCGCGTCGTCGAAGCCGCTGCCGAAGCCCTGTTTGGCGACCCGTACGCCGTCGTCAAAATTGACTGCGCCGAGTTTCAGCACAGCCACGAAGTAGCCAAGCTGATTGGCTCGCCGCCCGGCTACTTGGGCCACCGGGAAACCCCGCCGCTCCTGACGCAGGAAAATCTCGACAAACACCACACTGAGCAAGACAAACTGACGTTCGTGTTGTTCGATGAAATCGAGAAAGCCTCCGATGCGCTGTGGCAGTTGTTGTTGGGCATTCTCGACAAGGCCACGCTGACGCTCGGCGACAACCGGCGGGTGGATTTCTCGAAGTGCATGATCGTGATGACGAGCAACCTGGGGGCCAAGGAAATGTCCGAACTCATCACCGGCAGCATTGGCTTTGCGCCATCACGCCCCGAAACCCAGCGTGACGATCTCGATCAGAAAATCTACCGCACGGCCACCGAGGCGGCGCGCCGCAAGTTCTCGCCAGAGTTCATGAACCGGATTGACAAGGTCGTGGTCTTTCGCAGCCTGAAGGATCACCACCTCGAGCAAATCCTTGAGTTGGAGTTGAGCGCCGTCCAGGAACGGATCACCCAGACGGCAGCGGAAAAGTTCGTCATTCGCTGCTCACCGGAAACCAAGCGCTTCCTGCTCGATGAAGGCATTGACTTGAAGTACGGCGCGCGGCATCTCAAGCGGGCGATTGAAAGATTCCTGGTCAACCCGATAGCGAGCCTGGTTGCCACGAAGCAAGTCAGCACCGGCGATTTACTGCTCGTGGACTATGACCCGGAAGCGAAAAAGCTTCTGTTCTCGAAGGAGCATCACGGCGCGCTCGTGCTCAGCGCCGGCACCGAAGCCACGCGGGCCATGCCAGAGAGTGAGTCGCCTGAAAGCCGGTCCGTCGCGCTTTCAATCCACCGGCCGCAAACCTCGGCCCGCACGGTGAGTGAAAACTGAGTGGAAGTGCAGACTTCTCGGCTTGGGGTCCGGTTCTTGCCGTGGCCGATTGTCAGCTTTCCGAGCACTGAACCCCACCCTTGGTGACCACGGACACCAAACGTTTTAGGCGCAGGCCGGCGCTCCACAGCCAGGCAGGCGTCACCGCAGTTGTGGAAAGCCGCACTGACGAAGCGCTTCGTACAGAACCAGCGCCACACAGTTTGAAAGGTTGAGCGAGCGGGCCGGCGACACCATCGGGATGCGCACGACGCATTCGCCTTCGAGTAAAGCTTGCGGCAGCCCCTTCGTCTCCCGGCCAAAGACGAGAAAATCATCGGGACGATAGGCCACTTCATCGTACCGACGCTGACCGACGGTTTCGATGAACAGGAACCGCTGGGTTGGGTAAGCCCGACGCAGCGCCGCAAAATCCGTCCATTCGTGCAGGTCGAGCAGATGCCAGTAATCGAGTCCGGCCCGGCGGACGGCTCGCGCGTCAATCGAAAAACCAAGCGGATGGACAAGGTGCAGCGGCGTCCCCGTGCAGACGCAAGTGCGCGCAATGTTGCCGGTATTGACATGAATCTCAGGCTCGACCAAAACAACGTGCATGGGTTATCCCTTGGATTTTTTATGCGACCGTAGCATCCTGACAGACGCCATGGCGGAAACGGTTTTGATTGTGGACGATGAGCGCGGCATCCGGGAATCACTGCGTGGCGTGCTCGAAGACGAAGGCTTCGCGGTCGAAAAAGCCGAAAGCGGCGATGCCGCCCTGCGTCGGCTGGCGACGGCGGCGGTGGACTGCGTCCTGCTTGACATCTACATGCCGAATAGCCAGCTCGATGGCATGGCAACCCTTGAGTGCGTCCGCCGGCAGTACCCCCACATTCCGGTCGTCATGATTTCTGGCCACGGCACGATTGACACGGCCGTGCGCGCCATTCGACTTGGCGCAAGCGACTTCATTGAAAAACCGCTCAACATCGAGCGTACGCTACAGGCCGTGCGCCATGCCATTGCCACCCACCGGCCGGCGCCGACACCCAGCCCTGGGGGACTCATCGTCGGCAACAGCGTCCCGATGCGGGCGCTCCGCCAACAGGTCGCGCTGACCGGCCCGACCGACGGGCGCGTGCTAATCTACGGCGAATCCGGCACCGGCAAGGAGCTGGTCGCCCTGGCACTGCATGGGGCGTCCAAGCGCGCCGACCGAACCTTTGTTGCAGTCAACTGCGCGGCTGTCCCCGAAGACCTCATCGAATCAGAGCTATTCGGTCACGTCAAAGGCGCCTTCACGGGCGCAACGGAATCGCGCCGCGGGAAGTTTGAGCAGGCGGATGGCGGAACGCTCTTTCTCGATGAAGTTGGCGACATGAGCTTGCGCATGCAGGCCAAGCTGCTGCGCGCGCTCGAAAGCGGCACGATTGAACCCGTCGGCGGCCAGGGCGCGCGCCAGGTGGATGTTCGCGTCATCGCCGCGACGAATAAACGCCTGGACGAAGCCATCGAGCGCAACCAGTTTCGCGCCGACCTCTTTTACCGGCTGAATGTCGTGCCGTTTCAACTGCCGCCGCTCCGGGAGCACCTAGAAGACATTCCGGTGCTGGTCGAGCACTTCACGCAGCAGTTTAGCCAACGCTACGGCCGCCCCCCGCTGACCCTGACCGCAGATGCCTACGACAAGCTGCGCGGCCATGACTGGCCGGGCAACGTCCGGGAACTGCGCAATCTGATCGAACGACTCGTCATCACCGAATCGGCATCGCCGGTCACGGCCGAACATATTCCATTGGAAGCGCCCAGTAACTCCATCTGGGCCAGTTTTCAGTTTGGCTCGCTCCGGGAGGGCAGCGAAGCCTTCGAGCGCGAGCTGGTTCGCCGCAAGCTGGCTGAATTCGATGGTAACGTAACGCAGGCGGCCGAGGCCCTGGGGATTGACCGGAGCTACCTCTACCGCCGCATCAAGGCGCTTGGCATTAGCCTCCGTGGCTAACGGACGCTCCATCCGCCACACCGCCATGCTTAGTTCCGACGCCAGTTCAGGCTCTGAGTTTTTTATTGGCGCTTCATCCAGCCTCACGGCACTGCTGCGGGACGCGGCGCGGGTTGCCCCCACAGACGCCACCGTCGTCATCACCGGGGAGAGTGGCACCGGCAAGAGCTTGCTGGCGCGGTGGATTCACGAGCACAGCCGCCGAGCGGTGGGACCCTTTGTTGTCATTGACTGTGGCGCGCTCCCCGAATCCCTGCTTGAAGCCGAACTGTTCGGGTTTGAGCGTGGCGCGTTCACCGGCGCCGCGACGGCCAAAGCTGGCCGATTTGAAGGCGCGCAGCAGGGTACGTTGGTCCTCGACGAAGTTGCCGCGCTGTCGCTGGCAGCCCAGGCCAAGCTCCTGCGGGCGCTCGAGGAGCGGCGCGTCATGCGGTTGGGCGGAACGCGCGCCGTCACGCTGGATGTCCGCTTCGTCGCCGTCACCAACACTGACTTGGCCGCGGCTGTCAAGCGTCAGGCGTTTCGGGCGGACTTGTTTCACCGCTTGAATACCATCGCCCTGGAGGTTCCACCGCTCCGCGCCCGTCCAGGCGACATTGCGCCACTGGCGCGGCACTTCGTGACCCGCGCGGCCCAGCGCAACGGACTCCCCTGCCCAAAGCTCGCGCCTGAAACACTGGCCTTTCTGGAGCAGTATGACTTTCCAGGCAACGCGCGCGAACTGATGCATGCCATGGATTACGCCACACTGACTGCCGCCGGAGCGGTCATTTACCGGGAACACTTACCGGCGCGGATGACGGCCGCCACGGCGCTGATGCAGCACCCAACCCGCAAACCGACGCTGGCGGAACTCGAAGCCGCCTACATCCGCGAGATTCTTCAGCAAGTGGCCTGGCGCAAGGTCGAGGCGGCGCGCATTCTGGGTATCAGCCGCAAGAACCTTTACGAAAAGCTGCGCGCCTACGGCATTCCCTACCGGCCTCCGAGCCAGGATGCCAACGGCGACGCATCGCCTTGACCCGACTGGTGGGTATCCGGTAGCTTCCGCTCTTTTGTTGAACGTTCAAGGTGCTTGGCCGTTCACGGCGTCCGGTCTCTGCCTATTGAGGTTGGTGGCGTCATTTCATCCAGCGAGATCTCATGCAGCAAGGAGTTTTTACGTCATGCGAGCTAATCAGATTCGGCGTGGCATGATTGTTTTGTTTGACAAGCAACCCCATCGCGTTCTCGAATGCCGCCACCACACGCCGGGCAACCTGCGGGCGATGATGCAGACCAAGCTCAAGAACATCATCACCGGGACAACCTTTGAGCACCGCTTCAGCGCCACCGAAGACGTTGAGCGCGCCACCCTCGAACAGCACGAAATGCAGTATCTCTACCAGGAAGGCCCGACCCACTACTTCATGGACATCACAACCTATGAACAGATTGGGTTGGATGAAGAAATCCTGGGCGACACACTCAATTACCTGACGGCAGACATGACGCTTCAAGTCGAGGTTTACGAGGGGCAGCCGGTCGCCATTCAACTTCCGGCGGTCGTCGAGCTGAAGGTGGTTGAAACCGAGCCGGAACTCAAGGGCGCGACCGTGACCGGAACCAGCAAGCCGGCCAAGCTTGAGACGGGTCTGCAAATCAACGTGCCCGGCTTCATCCGGGAAGGCGACGTCATCCGGGTGGACACCAGCGAAGGCAAGTACATCGAGCGCGCCAAGTAGTTCATCCGCAAGCCTCACGTCCGGCGGTTGGGTGCCGGCGCGGCGCCCACGGGACTCGATTCTGGCGTGTTTTCACGTTTTCCCTTCTGGCTTTACAATCTGGCGCTCGGAGCAAGCGCGCCGCTGTGGTTGAGCTACTACGGGTTGCGCGCGCTCCGGCGGCGGATGAGTTGGCGCAGCCTGCACGAGCGATTCGCCTACCGACTCCCATCCCTGCCGGCCCCGACCATTTGGTTTCACTGCGTTTCGGTTGGCGAAGTCCTTGCCGGTCAGCCCTTGGCGCAGGCGCTGCGGGAGCGGTTTCCAGCAACTCGCTTTGCCATTTCAACGACCACCGACGCCGGACAAGCGCGCGCCCGTGAGCAGCTTGCCTGGATGGATGCCCACATTCACTTTCCGCTGGACTTGCCTTGGGTCATGGAGCGTGCGCTCCAGCGCCTCAACCCAACCCTCGTCATTATCCTTGAAACAGAAATCTGGCCCAACTTCCTGCGAGCTTGCGCGCGCCGCCACATTGCGGTCGTCTTGGCTAATGGAAGACTGTCTGATCGCTCATTTGGGCGGTATCGTCGGCTGGGTTCAAGCATGGGCGATCTTCTGGGCCACTTCGCGCTCTGCTTGATGCAGTCTGCGGAAGATGCCGACCGCATCCGCGCGCTTGGCGCACCCGCCACGCGAGTGCTGACCACCGGCAACTTGAAGTATGCCCCGCCGGACGCCACCGAACGCGCCCGCCGCGATCGCATCGCTCAATCCATCCAACAGCAGTACGGCCTGGGCGACGGGCGCCCCTGTATTGTCGCTGGGAGCACCGTCGAAGGCGAAGAACCACTTCTGGCCGGGGTCTTTGCTCAACTTCGGCAGAGGGAGCGCCTGACCACCTGTCGCCTACTCGTCGCGCCACGCCACCCAGAACGCTTTGCCGGTGTCGCGCGCAGCCTGCAAAATCGCGGGTGGCGAGTTGCGCGGCGAAGCCAACCGCAGGCGGATGACCTCCAGGCGGATATCATCGTGCTCGATACCATCGGCGAACTTGCTGCCGCCTATCGCTGGGCGGACGTTGCCTTTGTCGGTGGGAGTCTCGTTCCGCGCGGCGGGCACAATATCCTTGAACCGGCTGCCGAAGGTCGCCCAATCGTGACCGGACCACATACGGAGAACTTTCGAGCGATCATTGCCCGCTTCCAGGCGGCCAACGCGATTTGGCAACTTGCCCCAGGTCCAGCCGACCGCCTCCAGTCGGCGCTGGCGCTGGCCGTTGAGACGTTGCTGACCACACCGGCGCGCGCCGCTGACTTGGCGCAGCGCGCCCGGTCAGTCTGGAGCGCCGAGACGGGCGCCGTCGCGGCGGCGATGGACGCCCTGGAAGCGCATGTCTTTCCTCGTCTTCCGGCCCTTAGTCTTACTCAAGATGGCTGATTTTGCCTTGTAGCGTCGTGTCAACCATCATCGGTGGCGTGCCGTCGCCAAAGAAAAACGACTCCATCGCGCCAAACAAAAACTTCTGCGCCTGCGGATCAAGCGGGTTCAGGCCAAAGTGATTCATCAGCACAAGCTGCTGGGCTTGCCATTTTTTCCAGCATTCCGCGCAAGCGGTAGCATGCACCTTGCGCCCAAGTTCGGTATTGAAGGGAACCCGACTCATCGGCGCCATTTCATCCCGGCACGCATAGGCATAAGTCTCGCCGTCGCGCTTGACCAGGCGCGCCTTTTCAAGCTCCCCAAGCGCCAGCTTGACCGACTTTTCGGGATGCCCGGTCTCAGCCACAAGTTGCGCTGGCGTCAGTGGACCTTGTTGCTTGAGGGTCTGGATTACGACGCGCGGCGTGCCTTTCAAAGCGACACAGAGGGTATCAAGCATAAGCGACTCACAAAAAACGAGAAGATGGGTGTCACCAGCTTACGGACTCGGCGGCAAGTCGTACAGGCACGCTGCCTGACGCAATCCAGACAAAAGCTCCGGCTCGATTTGCCACACGGCTTGTACGTTGAGCTGCCCGGTCGTCCGCTCGACGCGAAGGGCCGCATTGAGGGCAGCGTCGGCGGCATGCAGGTCGCTCGAACGATAGAGCGCCTGCCCCAGGTCTTTGAGCGCCTCAGCGAAGTCCGGCCGCTGCGCAATCGCCTGCTGGAAAGCCTCGACGGCCAACAGGGGCTTATTCTGGCGCATCAGGGCGCGCCCCAGGCGGTGCCAGGCTTCGGGATAAACCCCATTGCGCTTTTCGATGGCCGTCCGAAAAGCCAGTTCAGCGGCATGTGGCGGCTCGCACTGCGCCAGAACAAGCCCCAACTCGTAGTAGCCCTGCGCCGTATTCCCACCCGGCGTCGTGACAAAGGCCCGCAGCGTCCGGGCGGCTTCCGCCAACTGACCCAGTTTGACATAGGCGCGGCTCAAACCAATGTAGAGACCTGGCAGCGGCGACTCGGTCAAGTGACGCGCGAGCACCTCCACGGCCGCTTGCGCTTGCCCCATCACCAAAGACGACTTACCCAACTCCAGCGCGGCTTCGCCATACTGCCCGCCACGACTGGACAGGGCTTCCGCAAAGGCCGCCTGCGCCGCCGGAAAATCGCCCTGAAGCGCCTTGGCGTTACCTAGCCCCAACCAACTTTCGCCATCGGTTGGACGCATGGCAACGGCAGTCTGAAATGCCGTCTCGGCCGTTTCAGCATCGCGCAGGCTCAGCGCAGCCAGGCCCAAATTGTGGTAGGTGGCAACTTGGGCATCGCCGGTCGCCAGCGCCTGGCGATAGGCATCGAGCGCCGCCGCCGGCTCGCCAAGCCGGAAAAGCGCATTCCCCAGATTCCGATACGCCACCCCCAACCCCGGCTCGGCAGCCAGCGCCGTCTGATACGCATCCCGCGCGGCGGCGTAGTCACCGTGGACGTAACAGACATTTCCAAGACTAAACCACGCCTTGCCATACGGCGACGGCGCGCATTCAACCGCCCGGCGGAGCAGTTGGAGTGGTTCGTCGGTTCGATTGGCGATGAAGAACCTCCCCAGCTCAAATAACCCAACGCCAAGATTGAGCAGGATTTGCGGATCACTCGGCGCCAGCGTCTCGGCCGTGCGCCACATACGGACGGCTTCGCGCAGCTCGCCCAAGTCACGCAGCACCAGACCTAACCACTGGTAGGTCACGGCCGACTCGGCATCGCACTTGAGCGCCTGCCGGAATGCCTCGCGGGCAGCGTCGAGTTCGCCCAGCTCCCAGAGCTGCCGACCGTGGCGCAACAAGTTTTGTAGTTGGATTTCAGGCGAGCGCGCCAGATGACGCACTGAAGCCCGGTCAAGCGCGGTTGTCACAGTTCGGTCTGCCATGGCGGAGGCGAGCATCCTCAAGTTCCGAGAAAGACATTTCCCCCCTCGCTCGTCCCTACTCGAAGTTGGCCGCTGGTCAGACGCAGCCAGACCAGCCGCAGAACCCACGCGCGTCAGAGGATAACGCGCTAAAGGACCCGGCTACTAGCTTGCGCCATGATGATGTTGATTGCAACTCACTAATGAGTACAACCGCAACCAACCACCCATTCCACGTGGTTTCCTTGGTTGAGCCGATTCCGTCCGCGCCGAGTGGTCAGTCAGAGCACCACTGTGGTAGCGTCAGTAACAACGTGAAGCACATTGATTCAGGTCACTGCCGCTTTGGTAAGCGGCCTGACCACTTTGGAGGAACAATCACGACAATGAGCGCACCTGCTCCCGCCCCGGTTACGGGCAAAGTTGTTCAAGTTATTGGCCCAGTTGTTGATGTCGCGTTCAGCGATGGCTTCTTGCCGCCAATGTATCAAGCGCTACGGGTCACCAGTGAAGGGTTTGACGTAGCCCAGCCAATTGATGTCGTCGTCGAGGTGCAACGCCATCTCGGCGATGGCCTGGTGCGGACGGTTGCCATGCTGCCCACCGAAGGCATGGTACGGGGCATGAAGGTTTACGACCTTGGCACGCAGATTAGCGTCCCGGTGGGGAAGGGCACACTAGGGCGGGTGATGAACGTCCTAGGCGAACCCGTTGATGAAATGGGTCCGGTCAAGTGTGAAAAACGCTATCCGATTCACCGCCCGGCACCGTCGTTCGAGCAGCAATCCACGGAAGCCGAGATGCTCGAAACTGGTATCAAAGTGATTGATCTGATTCAGCCCTTTCTCAAAGGCGGCAAGATCGGGCTTTTCGGTGGCGCGGGCGTCGGCAAGACCGTGACGATCATGGAACTCATCAACAACGTCGCCATGGGACACGGTGGCTATTCAGTCTTTGCCGGCGTTGGCGAGCGGACACGCGAAGGCAATGACCTATGGGTTGAAATGCAAGAGGGTGGCGTCATCCGCATGGATAACCTCGAAGAATCCAAGATCGCGCTGGTTTATGGACAGATGACCGAACCGCCCGGCGCGCGCGCGCGCGTGGCGCTCTCAGGGCTGTCGGTCGCCGAATACTTCCGCGATGAAATGAATCAAGACGTGTTGTTCTTCGTGGACAATGTCTTCCGCTTCACGCAGGCCGGTTCAGAGGTCTCGGCACTGCTTGGACGCATGCCGTCGGCGGTGGGCTACCAACCGACGCTGGCCACCGAAATGGGCGAGATGCAGGAGCGCATCACGTCCACCAAAACCGGCTCGATTACGTCAGTGCAGGCCATTTACGTTCCAGCCGATGACTTGACCGACCCCGCACCGGCCACGACCTTTGCCCACCTGGACGCCAAAACCGTGCTTTCGCGCCAGATTGCGGAACTGGGGATTTTCCCGGCGGTGGACCCACTCGACTCGACCTCGCGGATTCTCGACCCGCAAATTGTCGGGCAGGAACACTACGAGGTTGCCGAAGGCGTCAAGCGAACACTGCAACGCTACAAAGAGCTTCAAGACATCATTGCCATTTTAGGCATTGATGAGCTTTCCGAAGACGACAAGCTGACGGTGGCGCGCGCGCGCAAAATTCAAAAGTTCCTGTCGCAGCCGTTCCACGTGGCTGAACAGTTCACGGGACGCAAGGGTAAGTACGTCAAGGTGGCAGACACCATTCGGAGCTTCAAGGCGATTTTAGAAGGCAAGCATGACGATTTGCCAGAACAGGCGTTTTATATGTGCGGCGCCATCGAAGACGCCATCGAGAACGCCAAGCAGATGGCCCAGTGAGGCCGTCCTGCCGCCTGCCAACGCCTGGTTACGCGGTGAACATTCGCTTGTGGATGTTCACCGTCCCTGACCGCTGATTCCCTGCCATGGCTAAAAAAGCCACTTCGCCGCCTCATCGCAAACGCTTGCTCATCACCGGGATTGCCGGTGGGCTGGCCACCCAACTGGCTTCGGCCATTCCACTGGATTGGGAAGTCGTCGGCATTGGGCGACGGCCGCCGCAACTGCCCATTCGCCGTGATATTACCTATCGCCAACTCGATATTCGCAAGAAATCGCTGGAAAACCTTTTTCGCAACGAACGTTTTGACGCCGTCATTCACTTGGCGGTCGCCAACGACGCGCGGTTGCCCATGGCCGTTCGGCATACGGTCAACGTCATTGCTACGATGCGGCTTCTGGCGTGCTGTGAGCGGCAGGGCATCCCACAAGTCGTTCTGCTCAGCAGCGCCGATGTTTATGGCGCCGACCCGACGAATCCAACGTTTCTGACTGAGGACTACCCGCTCAAGGCCATCCAGCGCTACGCTGATATGGGCGACAAGGTCGAGTTTGACACCTATTGCCGCTCCTGGATGCATCGGTCACAGTCCACAACGACAACGCTGCTTCGTCCGTGCCATATCGTCGGCCCGCACGTTCAAAACTTTTTGACGACCTACCTCCGGTTTGGGGTCGTGCCTGTGCCGCTGGGCTACGATCCGATGATTCAGGTAATTGACGAGCGCGACATGGTTCAGGCGTTGCTGTTGGTCCTGGAGCAGAAGCGAAGTGGGGTGTACAACGTCACGGGTCCGGGCGAGCTGCCCCTTTCAGCCGCCATCCAGGAAGCCGGTGGACTGGCTATTCCGGTGATTTACCAAATGGCCGCGCCGCTGATGAAACTTGGCTGGACGGTCGGCGTGCTGCCATTTCCAACGCCACAGTATGACTTCCTGATGTTTCCGTGCGTGATTGATGGGAGCAAGTTCCGTGAAACATTTGGCTTCAAGCCACGGTTCTCGCTCCATAAAGCCCTTCGCTCGATTCGCCGACGACTCCCCATCACTGCCGAAACTGATGAAGCGGAACCAGTTGCCCGGCGACGACGCCCACGACCAGCGCGGCCGCCACTGACCGAGTCGTGATAGTCAATGAGCATCCCGTACAGGGCATGGATGTGTTTTTGTTGGCTGTGTTACACTACACCACCAATCAACCACCGGTTTCATTTTTGTCACACTCTATGTTTGTCAAGCTGCGCAGCACGCAGTTTTAGTAGCTATGCCAGAAGTCCCAGTCGCCATCTATGCCACGTTGAGCTACCTCGATAGCCAGGGATTTCAACGAACCGTGCGCATCAATCGCACGGTGTTTAGCATTGGCCGACTGCGCACCAATGATCTCCAGATCAACAACTCATACGTATCCCGGCGCCATGCCGAAATCATTTATCAAGATGGGCAGTTCATTCTGCGTGACAACCAAAGCACAGGCGGCATCCTGCTCAATGGCGAGCGCATCACGAGTCATGTGCTTCAGTCTGGCGACCAGTTTCAGCTTGGCGACGTTGCCCCGGTAACGCTGCTCTTTGAGACGCATCCCATCTCGCCAGACAGCAATGGCATGGTCCAAACGGATGAGGAGCAACGCACAACCGACCGCCTGACGACAGTCATCGCCAGCCCGCGCTCACGCTTTCTCAACACATCGCTCCTCGATAGCGCGGAAAACATCACGGATTTCACGCTCAATCGCCTCAAGGCGCTCAATGAGTTCAACCGCAAGATGCTGACGGCCGGCAGCATTCAGTCTCTCATGGAATGCTTACTGGACGCTACTATGGAAACACTGCCCGCCGAACGCGGTGGCATCCTGCTCCGCGATCCAGCGACCGGTGCGCTCGAAATGCGCGTCATGCGGACTCGCTCTGAAACAGGCCAGGTGCAGCCAAGTCTCTCGATTGCCATGCAGGCCTTTGAGCAAAATGTTGCCATTCGTAGCTTTGACGCCATGGCTGACACGCGCTTCGCGCCAACCTCGAGCATTATCCAGCAAGCCATTCACTCGGTCATGTGCGCCCCGATTAGCTCAACCCAGAAAGTATGGGGCGTGTGCTACATAGATAACCTTCTGGCGACCACGCAGTTTAGCGATGAGGAGCTAGAGTACTTTCTTGCCCTGACCCAGCAAGCCGGGTTTGTCCTCGAAAATCTCCATCTCATCGAGGAGTTGCGCGCCACGCAAGAGCGGCTCATCAATAATGAAAAGCTGGCCACCCTCGGACAGTTTGCCAGTGGCATCGCGCATGAACTCAAGAACCAGCTTTCGGCACTCACGGCCGCTGAAATCCTGATGAGCGATACCGAAGACCAGCGCCAGCGTCAGCTCATCCAGCTCATTCTCAACGCCCAGCAACGCATGGTGGCGATGGTGAATGAAATTCGTGACTTTGCGCGCCCAGAAGCCAAAGTCTATGAAAAAACCGTTCAGCCGCTTGTCCCGATTGTCGAAGAGGCCATCAGTTTCGCGCGCTATGACCCCTTGGTGAAGATTTGCCGAACCAACTTTCAAGCGACGGCCGCGCCTTTCGTCAACCTCAACCGTGACAAGATCATGCAAGTCCTGCTTAATTTGCTCCGCAATGGGGCGCAAGCGATGAAAGACAGGCTTGGTGAACTCACCGTGCGGGTTGACGAAGCTGACGGGAGCGCCAGAATCATGGTGTCAGATACAGGCTGCGGTATTTCGCCAGAAAACCTGCAACGTATTTGGGAACCTTTTTTTACGACCAAGGGCAGCGAAGGAACGGGGCTTGGTCTAGGCATCTGTCGGCGGATCATCGAAGGCCACGATGGCGATATTGCCTGCCAAAGCACACTTGGAGAAGGAACGACCTTTACGATTCACTTACCACTGTCGCCACCTCCCGATGGCTTGAAGGTTACGGGCCAAGCATAGTTGGCAGCAGTGAAATCTCAACCAAACTCGGATGCCGTGATTGATTCAAACAGGCACCAGGTATCTCATTGAGTGGAGAGGAACCCGTGTCATACGAACACTTAAAGGCAAGCTGGCGCGCAGAAGTTGAGGCTATTGTCCGCGCGGAACTGGGCAAGATGGAATCTGAGATTGCCCGGATGCACCACCAGGTCGAGCAGTCCTTCACGCAGTTGCTTTCGCAGTCGGCGGCGCGCTTGGCGGCGGTTAGCCATGACGCGGCCATTGCCGACTTCGCGGAGCGTGCCCTGTCGCACCTTGCCGTGCTTTCACCGGCGTCCATGGCAACCGAGACACCGGCTGCGCCACCGGACGCCGAGAGTAGTGCCGCTCCCCCCACGGCAAACGATACACCGCCAACCCCTGACCAACCCGTTGATCTACAGGCGCTTTACCATTACATCGTCGAGCTTCAGGGCCAGCACACCCAGGCCGATGTGCTCAACCTGCTGGTTATGCGTACGGCAGAATACGCGCCGCGGGTCGCACTCTTCGTGGTCAAATCGGGGAATGTGGTCGCCTGGGCCGAGCGTGGGTTCGAGGCGACTGGGGTTCCCCTGCGCGGGCTGATGCTTCCACTCCAAGCCCAAACAACCCTTCTGGCCGCCGTCGAACAACAAACAGCCGTCCTGGACAGTCCCTATGCCTACAGTGAAAACCAACTGTTGCTCGACCGGATAGGTAATGTACCGGAAGCCATGGCCGGCATTCCCTTGATGGTGCGGGGCAAGGCTGCCGCGGTGCTGTATGCCGATACCGGTGAGCAGCCGGTCGCCAGCATCACGCTGGCCCCGCTCCAGATCCTCGTCAACGTGGCCGGCTTGACCGTCGAACTCCTCAATGCCCGCAACCGCCTTGCCACCACCACGCTTGCCCCACCGGATCGCACCACCAAAACCATGGATCCGCCAGCCGCGGAACCCCCTCCCCCACCGACCGTCACCACGACGGAGGAGACCAAGGCGGAAACTCAAACCGAGGTGGCAGCCAAGGCAGATGATGAAGCCAAGGCTGCACCGGACAGTGCGACGCCGCCAACGGTGAGCGCCCCCGAGCCGCCCGCGGATGAACCGAAGGCTGAAACCGAGAGCACGGCCCAGGCTGAGTCACCCGTCAATGGAGAAGCTGCCGTATCGGAGACGTATTCAGCGGAACCACCAGTTGCGCCACCATTCGGTGAAAACGTAGCAACTTTGCCACCAGCTCAAGAAGGTGAGCAGGTGAGCTTCACACCATTCCGCCCAGAGCCAAGTGACTCCGAGACCTCAGTCCGCGAACCAAGCTTCGAGCCAGTGCAGCTTCCCCCAGTCGTGCCGCCTGGACCAACGATTTCGGAGCCAACCGGCTTTGACTTCACATCGGGTATCAATCCACCGGCAACTTCGGAGTACACCACACCGGCTGACAGCGCGGAACCAGGTGGGCCGCCACCGCCCTCGATGCCACCGTCCTTTGACCCGATGGGGACGGAAACACCCACCGCGCCACCGAGTAACGGCGTATTTCAGGTCGGACCGCTCAGCCAAACAGCCTCGCCGCCTGCGCCGCCAGTGGCCGTCAGCATGCCGGCTGGGCCGCCCAAGCCTTCCACCGAGGAAGAAACCAAAGCGCATAATGACGCCCGCCGCTTCGCGCGACTGCTTGTCTCGGAAATCAAACTCTACAATGAAGCCAAAGTCATCGAAGGCCGCACCAACCGTGACTTGTATGATCGGCTGAAAGAGGACATTGACCGGTCACGGCAGATGTATGACAAGCGCGTCAACCCGATTGTGGCGGCGAAGTATGATTACTTCTACGATGAGCTTGTTTCCTCGCTGGCGGAAGGTGATTCATCTCGATTGGGCGCTGACTGCCCTGGGCCGATACTGGTTCAGCTAGAGTAAGCCACGCTAAACCTGGCACGAGCATCCAAAAGATCGCCAGTGATGTGGACGAGCGCAACGGACGGCTCGTCCATTTTTTTCTACTGTCTTTTCTAATGGCACCACTTCCATGAACGTATCGTCTCTCTCGCACTGGATCCACACCCGCCACGCGCGGTTGCTCGCTGGCGTTGGTTTCCCGTTGCTCATTTTTGGGTTGGCACTGGGCGGCATCTTCACGACGCGGTACTGCCTCCAGGCCGCACCTCCCTCAGAAAAGACCGCAGCCCTCACCGAACTCCGGCAAGCCGTAGCGCGGGCCGGCAACCAACCCGCCGAAGGGGTGCTCGCCAACTTTGAGCGGCGCTATCCAAACTCTGAAGTCGCAGCGCTCGCCCGATTCCGGCGCGGTTATGACAGCTACCAGGGACGCAATTACGCCACGGCCGCCAGCCTGCTCGATACATCCCTCATCGGTGATTTCAGCCGGCTGGGTGACTATGCACTGTATTACCTGGGCAAAGCCCAATTCGACAGCGGCAAGTTCGAGGCGGCCCAGGCAACCCTGGCTCAAGTCGCCATCAAGTACCCACAATCGCTATTTGCCCGCGAGGCTACCCTTCAGGCCGGACGCGCGGCGGCCGTGCGGCGCGACCTGGCCGGCGTTCAGCGTATCTTGAAGCCCCTGCTCGATACCGGCGATGGAAACGCCCTGGCCATCTTGACACTGGCTTACCACAGCGCCGGACAACTGGACGACGCGAGCCGAACCTGGCGACGCATCATCACTGAAGCGCCCGATAGCCTGAGCCGCGATGAAGTCAAAAATGCCCAGCAGGCGCTCTTCCCCGACCCGCTGGAGGCAGCCGCCGCGCTTCGGGTCACGGATGCGGCCGGGCTGCGGCGGCGCGCCAATCGGTTCTATGAAGTCAAACAGTATGCCGCCGCCGCCGAAGATTTCACCCAACTGGCTACCCTTGATCCCAACGCCCTGCAAAGCGATGAAGCCCGCTTTCGATATGGGGTGAGTCTTTACTTTGCCCAGAAGTTCGCCCAAGCCGCTACCCAGTTGGCCGGTGTTGGCACCGCAGACCCGTCGCGCCACGCCGAGGCGCTGTTTTACCTGGCCGAAGCCCAGCGGCGCGGTGGCAGCGCCAACTACCCAACCACGGTCCAACGGCTGCTGAAGCTTTACCCAACGTCACCACGCGCCGGCGAGGCGCTCGAAAACCTGGCTCAGTGGGCCGAAAAACGGGGTGGTGAAAGCTACTACGACCAGCTCGTTCGGCAGTATCCAGAACGCAAAGCCGGCCAGCGCTGGCACTTCAAGCGGGCGTGGACGCCCCACCAGCAGGGGGCATACGCGGCAGCGGTGCCGTTGCTCCTGGAGCACGTCGCCCTGTTCCCGTCCTCGGATTACAAAGGCATGTCTGCCTACTGGTGCGCGCGCAATCTCGAACGCACCGGACGCAGCGCCGAAGCCAAGCCACTTTACGAAGCCATCGTTCGGCGGTATCGCTATGGCTACTACGGACAGCAAGCCGCTGAACGCCTCCGTGTCCTGCGCGCCGTCCCGCCGGCGCAACTGCCGGCGCAGCATCCGGTGATGCGCGCCGTGGCGGGTCTTCCACCGGCCCAACCACTGCCTGAAAGCATTGGACCGGAAGGTGATGCCTGGCTGGAGCGGGCATCCCAACTGCGCATCATTGGCTTGATGGAGCTTTCCTTGAACGAAATGGAGGCCGCGCGGCAAACCGCTCCCACATCGCCCAAGGTAGCCCTCGAAATTGCGCGTGTGTACCGTGACCTTGGGCAACCCAATCGGGCGGTGCAGGCGTTGCAACGCGCCCACCCGGATTACCTGGCTTACCAGGGGGATGAAATCAGCCGCGAGGAATGGGAAATCTTTTTTCCGCTCCGTGAGTGGGAAACCATTCAGCGTGAAGCCAAAGCCAACGGACTTGACCCGTTCATCGTCGCCGGACTCATTCGCCAGGAGTCGGTGTTTGACGCCAATGCCCGCTCCCGCGCCAATGCCATTGGCTTGATGCAGTTGCTGCCCTCCACCGGACGACTGGTCGCCAACAAAAAGGGCGCCGGACCGATCACGGCCGAACAGCTTTACAATCCCCAGCTCAACATCGTGCTGGGAACGAGCTACCTGTCGGACATGCGCCGCCAGTTTGGACGCTATGAATACGCCTTTGCGGCCTACAATGCCGGTCCGGGGCGCGTCGTCAACTGGCTCAAAACCTTACCCACCGATGAGCTTGATGTATGGATTGACGCCATTCCCATTACGGAAACGCGGCTGTATGTGCAGGGCGTCACGCGCAATGCCGCGCATTACCGGCGGCTTTACGGCAATGACCGCCGCGGTGAGCCGACCGCCGCTCAAGATTAGGAACGTCAAACCGGGGCAATACGGTTGGTCGCCAGCAGCAGAAAAATCAGCCCCCCAAGGATGAGCCGATAGGCCACGAACACAAACAAGCTATGTGTTTTGAGAAAGTACAGCAAAAAAGCAATCGCGGCGTAGCCCGTGATGCCCGACACAACGGTGGCAATCGCCGTGGCCAAAAGCATTGACGTGTCAAAGTCCTTCACTTCCCTGACGAACTGGAGTAGTCCGGCCCCCGTCAGCGCGGGCACGCACAGGAGAAATGAAAAACGCGCGGCGGTGGCGCGGTCAAGACCGAGCAGCAAACCGGCGGTGATGGTCGTGCCAGACCGCGACGCCCCTGGAATCAACGCCACCGACTGACCAAAGCCGATGATGAGGGCATGAAACCACGTCAGGTCAGCCAGCTTGAGCCGACGCGAACCGACGACTTCGGCCACAGTCAACAGGAGCGCCAGCCCAACCAGCGCCCCGGCAATGACGTAAAGATTTTTTGTCAGTACCCCCTCGATGATCTTCTTGAAGCCAAATCCAAAAACCACCACCGGAATCGAGCCAATCACAATCAGCCAACCAAGACGCGCTGGTTCGCCAAGCTTGCCAGTGCCCTGCATCCAGGCGAGATTATCAGCCAGAAATCCGCGTGTGATGTTCCATAGGTCAGGGAAAAAGTACACAATCAGGGCAATGACCGTGCCCAACTGAATCACGGCGACAAAGCCGGTCAGTTGCTCCGGCGTCAGCTTTTGATCGAGCTGAAGTAGTTTACTGGCTAAAATCAAGTGTGCCGTGCTGCTAATGGGCAAAAACTCTGTCAATCCTTGGACAATGCCGAGGAGAATCGCCTGTAAAATGGACATCGAGAACGTCACCAATGGTTGTCAGGAGTGCTCGGCGCGGCCGGTGCGACACGCCAAGTCGGCGATGCTACTGCACGACGCCCGACGAAGCACGCGCTTTCTTACCAGGACGCTTACGAGCGCGCCGGTTCTGGGAGACTGGATACGACGCAGTGGCGGCCTGGCTTTGGCTGTCGTCAGTTTGGTTGTGTCCGGCATCTTCACCGAAGGAGCGGTAATGCCGGTGCTGTCGGCGGTGGCATCCGCCGGACAGTCGCGCTGCTGTGGGCGACTCCGCGTGAGCGTTCACACGGAAGGCGCGAAGCCCCTCGGTGCGCGTCCGATTGCAGGTGTCAACGTCGAACTGTACCCTGCCAGGTCCGGCCCTGGACTGGCTTTCGATACCGACCGTCAGGGACTTGGCATGCACGTGGGCGTACCGGAGGGCACGTACCGCGTTCGGTTCACGCACCCAGACTTCACGACGGTTGAGGTCACGGATGTGACCGTTCACACCTGGCCAACGGTTGAGCTTGTCGTCAACCTACCACCACGGATGCCCCACCGTCCAGACCGCGTCAAGCGGATTCGGTATCAATCCTCACTGCTTGACAAGGAAGACGGCTCAATCCGGTATGTCATCCGCAACTAAGTCGAAATCAGTGGTTTACGGGCAAGCCTATTTCGCGTAGTACCCCTTCCGGGCAAACACTCGCCAGTCTTTGGCCTCACCGGGACGGATAATTTTCACGGCAATCGTCCGAAAGCTACCATCCCGGGTCGGGTCGGCCGGGCTGTACGCCACAATGTATTGCTGGCGCAAATCCGTCTCGATCTGTCGAAACGCCGTCACGTAGTCAGACGGACTACGTGGAAAGAACGCCCGCCCACCTGTGGACTCACACAGTCGTTCGAGCGTCCGCCGATCGAGTCCCGTAATGGAAACCCCGCCAAAGCCATTCGGGACGCCGCCGGGAATGCCAACCGCATAGACCTGCACATCCGAGCGTAAGGCCATGTCAATGGCATCGCTGAGTCGGTAACGGCTGGTGGTGTCTTCGCCGTCGGTCAGCAAAATGATGACCCGCCGCCCGGCTTCGCGCGTCAGCATTTCGCCAGAGACGACATAGACCGCATCAAACAGACTCGTGCCGGTAATGGACGGGTCAATCGGCGGCGTGCCGCCAGGGATATACCCGCCAGACTCGAACCGGACATCATCAATGGCCCGTTCAAGCGCCGAAAGGTTGTTGGTAAGCTTTTGCCGTAGCTCGATGTCGCGGCGAAAGGTGACAACCCCGGCGAGGTCCTTTTCCGGGCGCAGGATTTGGCGCAGAAACGTTTGGGCCGCCGCGCGCTGCTCGGCAATGCTGTACTGCTGGCTGCCGCTGATGTCGAATATCAACGCAAAGGTCAGCGGCAAATCGTTCTCACGGGCGAATGAAAAAATTTCCTGTGGCTTGCCATTCTCCAGCACTTGGATGTCCTGTGCCGTCAGGTCATTGATGTACCGGTTGCGTCGATCCGTGACGGCAAACGGCACCGATACGAGCTGGGTTTTGATGGTGAGGATGTCTTCTTGCGAGTCATCTTCCTGGGCCGCGCCGTCTGGCGCATCGGGGATGCGGTTCGCGTCAGCCGGCGCCAGCCGCGGCCGCGGTGGTTGAGAGGGTGAAGGAACCTTATCAGATTCAGGTTTCTGCTCCGGGACGGGCCTGGGCGGCTCATACTGCCGCGGCGGAGACTCACGCTTCCGCCCACTCTGCGCCGCCGTCGGAACGCCAACCACCCCAACCAGCAAAAGCACGATGGCTCCAACGACCCACCCCAGCTTCCGAACTTGAACCATAGTCAACTGCCCCTCCCGACCTTCACCACGCCCCACAACTTGCCTGGCGTGACCCGAATCACAGCCAACCAGGATTCAAGCAATGAACTGCTCATCGGGAAATGGATGTAAGTTGTACTCACTGGCCATGCTGCGGGCGTAAGCGCCGGCATCAGCAATTGCCAGCCAGTCCCCTTCGTGGACTTCAGGAAGCTCGATGTCCTGAGCCAGGAAGTCCGACGACTCGCAAAGCGGGCCGACGACATCCACCCGGCTTACCCGCTCACTGTGAAGCACGACCGGCAGGATACGATGCCTTGCTTGATACAACGCCGGACGAATGAGATGGTGCATGCCGGTGTTGACAATCACGAATGTTTTGTAGGGCGTTGTCTTGACGTATTCGACCCGCGCCAGCAAAACACCACAGCGGGCAACGAGAAATCGTCCTGGCTCGAAGAGAATCTCATCAGCCAAGCCCTGTGTGCCTTGCCGAATGACTTCTGTGTAATGGGCAAAATTAGTCAGTTCACGGGACTCATCGCCAGTGTCGTAATGGATGCCAAACCCGCCGCCGACATCCAGCGTGGATAGCGGAAAGCCCTGCTCGCGCAGCGCCGCCGCCAAAGGGCGCGTGTTGCGCAACGCTTCGGCGAAGTTGCCCACGTCAAGGATTTGAGAACCGATATGCAGCGAGATACCAACGATGCGTACCCACTGACGCGCTTCCGCCGCCAGCGCGAGGCACGCCATGACGGCTTCGGCGTCAATGCCAAACTTGTGACTCCGAAAACCCGTGGCGATGTATGGGTGCGTTTCAGCATCCACCGAGGGATTGAACCGAAAGGCAACCCTGGCCGGGCGGTCAAGTGTTTCCGCCAGCGCGATGATGCGGCGCAGCTCACCAACCGATTCGATGTTGATCTGCTTGATGCCAAGCGAAATTGCCAGCCGCAGCTCGGCATGCGACTTTCCAACGCCTGAGAAAATGATTCGCTCCGGCGGCACGCCGGCTTCAAGCGCGCGCTGCAATTCGCCGCCGGAAACAACATCCGCGCCACCGCCCAGCTCAACGACCCGGCGCAAGAACGTTGGATGGGCATTGGCCTTGACCGCATAGTGAATCATGTGCGGAAGGTCGGCGAAGGTTTCCTGAAAGTGCCGGTAGCGCTGGGTGAAGTGCCGCAGGTCGTACAGGTAGCATGGCTCTTCGCGCGCACTGACAAACTCAGCCAAGCAAACCTTTCCGTCAAGACCAAAGCGCAAGCGTCGGTTTTGATAGTCAAGCAGCATCGTCATGGCGAGGTCTGCTCAGTAGCGACCTATCGAGTCAGACACTTCGGCGTTGACCTCCCAATCGTAGGTATAGACCAGGAAGTTGATCGGCTCGGTGTATTGGACCTTGAGCACAACTTTGCCTCCCTGGCGGGTCGCCGTAAACTTGGCTTCCTCCGGGACGTTGAACTCGTTGCTAATCTTCGACCACTGGGACTCCAGTTCTTTCTCAGTAACAAACCCTTTTGCCCCGATGGCAAACTTGCGTGCCATATCGGTGATTTCATTCTTGACATTCTGCTCGCGCCAATAAACCGGCAAGGTTTTGAAAATGATGAAGCCAACAATGGCCACGACACTCAAAACGGCAATGAGTTGTCCCTGTCCTTCACCGCGTTCAGTGGAGCGCGTCGGACGACGCAGAACGAAATATCCGCCCATGCCAAATTTCTCCTCAAGGTGATAACGTCGTCATTGGCGGCCGCGCAACGCACACCAGGACACGGCCGCATTGCTGTACTTTTTCGGGGTCTGCCGACGGTTGCGCGGCATCATACCAATCAGCCAACCCGATGCCTAGCGGGAGCGCGTCTTTCGGCCAGTCTAAGAGGCTATGCATCCACGTTTTTTGAAGCGCGCTTCTGGGATTACACCATCTTGTGGGATTACACCATCTTGAGCCAACGGCTGACTACGTTTGTGGGCGTACACTTGCCTTGACCATGCCCGGCCGAGTGCGAATACTTTGGGCTAGGTTGCATCTCAGCCAGTTGCCTCCCCCGTTGGCGACGGTATTTTTCTTGTCAAGTCTGTGAGCCTCCATGGCAGTTTCCCTTGAAGCACCAAGCGCCGCGCCCGACACCAATGTGGACGCCACCGCCAAAACGACGCCACCACCCCGGGCCCCGCAGCCACCAGCGTCAAGACCGCGCAAACCACTGCTCGAACGCGCGTTGGATGGAACACTCCGCTTCCTCAGCTCGGTCAAGGTGGGTGTTTTCCTGCTGGCGCTCCTGATCGTCGCTTCGGCGCTGGGGACAATCATCATCCAGAAAGGAACCAGCGGCTTCACGGAGTATTACGCCAGCCTGCTTCCGGCGGAGCGTGAGCTGTATGAGTTTTTGGGGCTACTCGATATTTACCACACGCGCTGGTTCAACCTGCTGCTGTTGACGGTCAGCCTCAACATCGTGCTGGCCTCGATTGATTACTTTCCGGCAGCGTGGCGCTATGTGCGCAAGCCCGTGGTCAAAATCAATCAGGCGTTCGTCAGCCGCCAGCCGTTCAAACAGGTTGCCCAGGAAAGCAATGTCCCGGCCGTGGTTCAGGCGCTCAAGACGGCGGCAGCCGAACAGTTGCGCCCACTCGCGCACCGTATCCTGCCACTCGGCGCGGTGTATCGAACCATCGAGACGACGAATCCACGCGACGGCAGCGTGACGGTTCTGACGGAGTGCCATGCCTGGAACCGGTTGACGGCCTACGGGGTTCATATCGCGCTCCTCACGATTTTCGGCGGCGCGCTCGTGAGTGGACTGTATGGACATAAGGGGACGACCCGCATGGTGCCGGGGCAGTCGGCCAACACCTTCGTCAGCTTTGGCGCGCCAGACGAACAACCCCAGGCGTTTGCGATGCCATTCACGCTGGTGTGTACCGACATCGAACAGAACCTGCTCGACCCGCGCAAGCCAGACCTCAGCGCTCAGAACACGCTCGACTGGCATACCCGCGCCATCATCAAGGATGAGCAACGCCAGGTCGAAATCCCGGCTCACATTCATCTCAATCATCCGTTTGACTACCGGGGTTATCGCTTCTTCCAGGCCAGCTTTGACAACTTTGGCAGCGCGCGCTCGGTCAACATCGAACTTCGTCCGGCGGGCAGCGAAACCGGCACGGCTTACGTCATTCGCCGTGAGCCGACCGATATTCCGGGCTTAGGGCGCGTCCGGCTGGCAGATTTCATCCCGGATGTCACCTTTCAGGGCGGGCGAGTTGGCAGCGCGAGTGGCGAGTATCGGCGACCGATGGCGGTGCTGGATGTTTTGGGCGACAACCCACGACAACTCTATGCCCTGCCGGCCGAGGGGCTTGAAACCCTTGGCAACGCCCCGTTTCTCAAAGCCAAGACGGAAGTGGGCGACCTGCGCATCGTCATGACCGATTTCGAGAAGGTTTCGAGCGGTCACATCCTGCAAGTCCAATACGACCCAGGGGTGACGACGGTGTACCTTGGCTCGGCGATGCTCATCATTGCCCTGTGGCTGGTGTTTTTCTTCGCGCACCAGCGGCTGTGGATTCTGGTCGAACCGATGCCGGACGGCACTGCGCGCATCAGCCTTGCCGGCAATACCAATCGCAACCGGCTGGCTTTTGAAAAGCGCTTCCAAGCCATTGCCGCGACACTCTCCCCACCCATCGCAAGCGACCATCAGACGACAAGCCATGCTCCCGAAGACGAGTCTGCGGCAACAAACTAATCTGAAGTGAAGTGGCCATGGGCGACTCCCAACTCAAAACCAAGCTCCGCCAGTTGTTCAAAGGCAGTGATGCCACCGAAGTGGAACAACTTGCCCCGCGGCTGGTTGGGATTCCCACCGAGCGCCTGCTGTTTCTGATGGGCATCGGCGCGGGGCTGGCCGGTTTGTCGCCCCGGACGGCGCTGGAGTTTTTCCGGGTCACGCCAGAAGTAGCCGCGCGGCTCACCTCATTTGAACTTCAAGCCTGGGGTGAGTGTGGAAAGCGGTTGGCGGCAACCAACGTCGAAGCCGCGCATGACTTTTTCCGCTCCAGCCCGGAAACCATCGAGGCGCTACCAGCGGCCCATCGCTTGAGCGCCATCATCCTCACCACCCGCCAGTCCACGCTCTCCACTCGCACGGCCGTCGAAACATTCAAGCTGTCTCCGACAGTCATTGCCCAGATGGGTGAGACGCCAGCCCTGCCCCGGCTGCTTTCGATTGCCAGTGAAATTGCGCGTCATTCCGTGCGTCATAGCCAAGACCTGCTGCGCCAATCGCCGGCCGTTGTGGCCCATATTCGGACGTTTGATACGCCTGAGCCGGCGCTCCTCAACCGCCTGGTTGACATGACGGCGGCCTTTGCCTATCGAGCAGGCGGAACGGCGGCCGAGTTTTTCCTCGCCATTCCCAGCCTGCTCGATCGCCATACCCAAGCCCACCTCCCCCTATTGCTCGATCACACCCAGGCCTTTTTAGAGCGTGGCGGCAGCTTGGCGCTGCACTACCTGCGCGCCGGTGCGGCCGTCATCCGACAAGCCCAGGCTCAGGGTTATGACCACTGGCGTCGCCTGGCGCTCACGATGTGCGCTCAGGGCAACACGAATAGCTACCAATTTCTGAGAATCACGCCAGAGGTGGTCGAAGCGCTGGCGGCCGCCAAACCCGGACCGGCCGACCTATCGGCCGCGTTTGGGCGGCTGTGCGATACGGTAGCCGAGATTGATCGGATTGATCGCCTGGCCGCGCTCGAGTGCTTCAAATCGGCGCCGCTTGCCCTTCGCCAGAGCAGCCTTGAGCAGTTCCGCGACTGGGCGCTGGCCGGCATCGCCCGGCACCGCCAGGACAGCCGAGCCGCACAGGCTTACTACGGGCTGCAATCCCGTGCCAGCCGCGACGTCCTCGGAGGCGGGCGGCAACTGTCAGGGGTCGCGCTTGACGCCGTGGCGGCCATTTTGCGGCTTTATGTTGAAGGGCTGACCGGGCGCTCGGTTGCCGTGGCACCAATGGCCAATCCATCCGAGCAGGCGGTCATCGGTGACGGGCAAGCAATTCAGTTGCCGAGCCGGGTCCAGCGACTTTGAGGATGAGGCCTCAAACTTTCGCCTTTACAAAGTGCTGGCTGCCCACGGGGCTGGGCAGATTGAATACGGGACACACGCCGCCAACACGCCGGCGCTCATTGCCCTGCAACAAGATTTTCACCAGGCGTTCCAGACCAAACCGCCGCTGCGCCGTGAGCCGGTCACCTACCGGACAGTGCTGCGGCAGTTTCCCGACCTGGCAACGGCAACCCGTATTTTCACGACGCTCGAAAACGGACGGATTGACCGGCGATTACGGCGTGCTTACCGGGGCATTCGGCGGGATTTGGATTTCATTGCCGAACGACTCCGTGCGGCTCGCCCAGATTTGACGCAGTTGCCACCCGAACGGCAGTGGACCGAGATTTTATTTCAGATTGCGCTGTGTGGCGGCGTAGATGCGATGGCGCGGCAGCAGTTGCCTGGCATCGTCGCCACGCTCGAACAAATCACCACGCGCTATCTGGATACGCCAACGGCCGAGCTCACCGACACGCTGCTGGCGACACGGTGTATTTATGAGCTTATCGAGCAGCTTCAGCAGGGGGATGCCTCGCTGAATGCCGTGACCGAAACCGTCCAGTCCAGCGATGAAACGCCAGGCGAAACTGGCGCGGCGCAAGTCCCCGACCCACAGACGCCACATCCGGCATCGTCTCCGCCGTCGCCTGGGGAAAGTTTCGCGGCCTGGGCGCAGGAGCGTTCGACGCCTCCGCTCCAGGATTTGACGGCCCAGTTTCTACGTGAAGGTTCGGCAGCGCAGGAGCAAACGCTCGACTCTACCGACCGCGCCTTTCTCTATGACGAGTGGGACCGCGAACTGGGTGATTACCGGGTGGATTGGTGCCGGGTGGTTGAGCGTCGCCCAACGGCCGGCACGCGCGCGTTCGTCGAATTGACACGCACCCGGCACCAGGGGTTGATCTCGTCCATTCGCCATCAGTTCCAGCTCATGAAGCCAGAGGCGTTGCGGCGTGTCACCGGCGAACTCGACGGGGAAATGTTTGACCTCGATGCCGTGATTGATCGTTGTATTGACCGTCGCGCGGCGCTGTCTGGCAATGACCGGTTTTACATCAAGCACCTTCGGCGGCACCGGCAGGTTGCTGTGGCCTTTTTGCTCGACATGTCGAGTTCAACGGCGCGCACCATGACGCGCCACCCGAAGATGCCCTACAGCCGCCCAGGACAGCGCATCATTGACATCGAGAAGGAAGGGCTTGTGATTATGAACGAAGCCCTTGAAGCCGTAGGTGATAGCTATGCCATCTATGGGTTCACAAGCGAGGGACGGCGAAACGTTCGCTTCTATGTGGTCAAAGACTTCGATGAACGCTACGACGCCGACATCGAGGCGAGAATTGGCGGAATCAACTATCAGAACAACACGCGGCTGGGCGCGGCGGTGCGCCATGCGGCCAAGAAACTCGAAGGGCGCGACGCCCGCACGAAACTCTTGATCCTGCTTTCGGACGGACGGCCCTACGACCACGACTACGGCGACGCCCGCTATGCCCGCGAAGACAGCAAGCAAGCTCTACGGGACGCGCGCCAGGCCGGGATTGTTCCATTCTGCATCACGATTGAACGCGATGCCGACCAGGAACTCAAGGAACTTTACGGCGACGTGGGCTACACGGTGATTGACGATGTGTTGAGCCTGCCGGAGAAGCTGCCGGGCATCTACCGCCGGCTGACGACCTAGCCGCACACCAATCCAACCACCAAACTGGGCCATGGTGATTGTTTCAGGCGGACAAACCGGTGTGGATCGGGCAGCCCTGGATGCAGCCCGGCAGGTTGGGCTGCCGCGCGCCGGATGGTGTCCGCGCGGGCGGTGGGCCGAGGACGGCGTGATTCCGGCGACGTATCCACTGGTGGAGACACCAGATGCCGCGCCGGCCCAGCGAACCGCCTGGAATGTGCGCGATAGCAACGCCACGCTGGTTCTGGTTGAAGACGCGCTCCTGGGCGGCACGGCCCTGACAGTTCAGTATGCCCTGGCGTGGCGCCGGCCCTGCGCGCTGGTGACGCTTGGACTCCCCGACGCCCCAGCGATCATCACGGAGTGGCTTGGTCGTCTGCGCCCGGTACGACTCAACATCGCCGGACCACGCGAAAGCGAGCAACCTGGGGTTTACGCCCGCAGCCATGCCCTATTGACGCAGGTCTTGACTTTGGTGAAAGTCGCGCTGCGGTAGCCCATCCCACCTTTGGTTTCACATTGACAATTGCCGTGAACACTCCGGCCCGCCCCCTGCTTCAAGTCGAGCAGCTCGTCAAGCACTTTCCGGTCTCCGGCGGCGTGGTCAAAGCCGTGGATGACGTGAGTTTCACGCTGCATCCCGGCGAGACCTTCGGACTGGTCGGCGAATCTGGCTGTGGCAAGACCACCATCGGACGCGCCATTTTGCGCCTAATCGAACCTTCCGGCGGACGGGTTGTATTTGACGGCCGCGACCTACTGCGGCTGCGGCCGGCAGAACTGCGTCAGGCGCGCCGCGACATGCAGATTGTCTTCCAAGACCCCTACGCTTCGCTCAATCCTCGCATGCGGATTGGCGACGCGATTGCCGAGCCGCTGGTCATTCATGGGATTGGTGACAAGGCTTCCCGCCGCGAACGAGTTGCCGAGCTGCTTCGGGTGGTCGGGCTGGACCCCGACTATGCGACGCGCTACCCGCATGAGTTTTCTGGCGGACAGCGCCAGCGCATCGGCATTGCGCGCGCCCTGGCCCTGGAGCCGAAGTTCATCGTTGCGGACGAGCCGGTTTCGGCGCTGGATGTTTCGGTACAGGCGCAAGTCATCAACCTCTTGGCTGACCTACGCGAGCAGTTTGGCTTGACCTACCTTTTCATTTCGCATGGGCTGGCCGTTGTCGAGCATTTTTGCGCGCAGGTGGGCACGATGTACCTTGGGAAGTTGGTTGAAGTCGCGCCGACCCGGCAGCTCTTCACCCAGCCACGGCACCCATACACCCAGGCGCTACTGGATAGCATTCCCATTCCAGACCCGACGCGGAGGAAACCCCACGCGCCGCTGGCCGGGGATGTACCGAGTCCGCTTGCGCCGCCGCCGGGTTGCCGGTTTCACCCGCGCTGTCCGATTGCGGTTGAGGAATGCCGTCACCAAGCGCCTCCGCTCCGCGATGTCGGTAACGGTCACCACGTCGCCTGTTGGCTGGCGAGCTGAAAGACTTGGTGAGCGCCTGGTGAGCTGAAAGACGTTGAACAGCCTTCCAACTGCCGTCTCGAGAGCTTCAGAGTAGCCAACCGGTCAGACCGGCTTGCCAAAGGGGAGTGTACGGGTGAAACGCGCCTGCGCTAGAGTCAGCCGAATGTCTTGATGCACAAAAGGGGATGTCATGAATCGCCGCCAAGCCGCATTGGAATATCACGCCCAGGGACGCCACGGAAAAATCGAAGTCGTCCCGACCAAACCCTGTCTGACACAACGCGATCTATCGCTGGCCTATTCGCCCGGCGTCGCTGAGCCATGCCTAGAAATTGCCCGCGATCCGGCAACGGCTTACACCTACACGGCCAAGGGCAACTTGGTGGCGGTGGTTTCCAACGGCACGGCCGTCCTCGGTCTGGGGAACATCGGCGCGCTGGCCGGCAAGCCCGTCATGGAAGGCAAGGGCGTCTTGTTCAAACGCTTTGCCGATATTGACGTGTTTGACCTCGAACTGGCGACCGAAGACCCAGACGAACTCATCCGCACACTCAAGATTCTTGAACCCACCTTTGGCGGTATCAACCTCGAAGACATCAAAGCGCCGGAGTGCTTCTACATCGAGCAGCGCCTCCGTGAAGAACTCGATATTCCGGTGTTCCACGACGACCAGCACGGCACGGCCATCATTTCCAGCGCCGCCATCATCAATGCGCTCGAACTCGTCGGCAAATCGCTCGACCGGGTCAAAATCGTCTTTTCCGGGGCCGGCGCGAGCGCGATGGGCTGCGCCCGCATGTACAAAAAGTTCGGCGTCCGCCCGGAAAACATCCTCATGTGCGACACCAAGGGCGTCATCTACCGCGGGCGCGCCGAAGGCATGAACGAGCACAAAGCCGAGTTCGCCGTGGAAACCGAAGCGCGGACGCTTGCCGATGCCATGGTTGGAGCCGATGTCTTCATTGGCCTGTCGGCCAAAGGGATGGTCACGGCCGACATGCTCAAGACCATGGCCGACCGTCCCATCGTGCTTGCCATGGCTAACCCGGACCCGGAAATCAGCTACGAGGAAGCCCGCGCCGCCCGCCCCGACTGCATCATGGGCACGGGACGAAGCGACTACCCGAACCAAGTCAACAACGTGCTTGGATTTCCCTTCATTTTCCGCGGCGCGTTGGACGTGCGAGCGCGCACGATCACGGACGGGATGATGATCGCCGCCGCCCGCGCCCTGGCCGCCCTGGCCAAGCAGGACGTACCCGAAACCGTCGCCAAAGCCTATGGGGTCTCTCACTTGGTCTTTGGTTCCGACTACATCATCCCCAAGCCCTTTGACTACCGGGTGCTGATCTGGGTCGCTTCGGCCGTCGCCGAAGCCGCCATGCGCGATGGCGTTGCGCGAATCCAGCTCGACCTCGAGGAATACCGTGAGCAGCTCGCCAACCGGCTGGGCAAGTCACGCGAAACGCTGCGCATCATGTTCACGAAGGCGCGGCGCGCCCCGAAGCGCGTTGTCCTCCCGGAAGGCGACGACGACCGTGTGATCCGCGCCGCCGCGGCGCTGGTCGAAGACCATATTGCGCGCCCAATCCTGCTTGGCGATCCGGCGGCGATTCGCGCGCGGGCAGAGGCGTTGCGGCTGTCCCTCGATGCCGTTGACATCCTTGCGCCACGGGCGGCCGAACAGGTTGAGAGCTACGCCAAAGCCTTGCACCACCTGCGTCAACGCAAGGGACTGACGCTCATTGGGGCGCGGCAAATGCTCAAGCGGGCCAACTATTTTGGGGCCATGATGGTTCGTTCCGGCGATGCCGACGCCCTTGTGACCGGGGTGACGAGCGCCTACGCCGAAGCCCTCAAGCCCTTGCTGCGGGTGTTGGGCACTTCCCACGGCGTCAAGCGCGCCATGGGACTGCACCTCATGCTTGCCAAAAATCGGGCCTATTTCTTTGCGGATACGACGGTCAACATCGAACCGACGGCCGAGGATTTGGCCGACATCGCCATTCAGGCAGCGCGCAAGGCGGAACAGTTTGGTATCGAACCACGGGTGGCACTGCTGTCATTTTCAACGTTTGGCAGCGTTCGCCATCCCCAGGCGGAAAAAGTCCGCCTGGCCGTTGAACTGGCGCGGCAAAAGCAGCCGGCGCTTCAGATTGACGGCGAAGTCATGGCCGATGTCGCCCTGTCGCCCGAACAGCTTGCGCGCGACTACCCATTCGCGGCCCTGGGTGACAAACGAACGACGGTACTCGTCTTTCCCGATCTCCAGTCGGCCAACATTGCCTACAAGCTGCTGGCGACGCTGGGCGGCGCGGAGGCCGTCGGCCCAATCTTGATGGGGTTGGCCTATCCGGCCCACGTCCTGCCCAACAACGCCGAAGTCAAGGACATTGTCAACTTGGCGGCCATTGCCGTTGTGGACGCGCAGGAGCGTCAACGGCAACCGGCCGCCTACGCCGCCGGCAACATGTGGTGAAGGCGCGTTACCTCAACCGGCCATGCTGAAGGTCTTCGTCACCGGCTTTGAGCCATTTGACCAGCTTCCCATCAATCCGACCGAAACGGTTGCCCTGACCGTCAATACGCCGGTCGGCCTGCACGTGATGCGGTTTGTGCTGCCGGTCGTCGCTGAGACCTGCGTCACACGCTTGCTACAGGCGATTGAGGCGGAGCGTCCGGCAGCGGTCCTCGCGCTCGGCCTCGCGGTCGGGCGCGCCGTGGTTTCACTCGAACGGGTCGCAGTCAACCTCGATGATTTCAGCCGCCCGGACAATGCCGGGAATCTGCGCTACGACACGCCGATTGTGCCTGACGGACCGCCGACCCTCTGGACAACCCTGCCGATTCGCCACATGGAAAAGGCGCTCAAGGCCGCGGACATCCCGGTTGAAATTTCCTATTCGGCCGGAACGTACGTTTGTAATCACCTTTTCTACCAAGTCCAGTATGCTCTCCAACGGCAGCCCGGCCGGTGCCGCTTCGGTTTTGTGCACCTGCCGCCAACGCCTGACTTGGGACGTGCCGGACTGCCCCTCAGCACACAGCTTCGCGCCGTCGAGCGGTTGCTTGAAACCTTGCGCGACACAACTGAACAGGACGTATGGTCAAACCACCTGCTCTGAAACCGGGCGACCTCATTGGCGTCATTGCACCGGCCAGCAATGTCAAGCTCGACTGGCTGGCTGCTGGCACCCGCGAACTCGAACGGCGCGGCTTTCGCGTCATCCACCGGGCGGACATTGGAGCCAAAGCGCGTTACACGGCCGGAACCCTGCAACGGCGGCTCGCCGAGTTTCACGAAATCTGGATGAATCCAGAAGTCAAGGCCGTGATTGCGGCGCGGGGTGGCTACGGCACGATGCACTTGCTGCCCCATCTCGATGCGGCGCGGCTGAGCGCGCAGCCCAAAATTTTTGTCGGCTACAGTGACCTGACAGCATTGCACCTGTTCCTGTGGCGGGCTTGTCGCCTCGTGACGTTTCACGGCCCGATGGTTGCCAAAGACTTTTCAGCCGGAACAGCGCACTACGACTGGGATTCATTTTGTCGCCTGACGATGGACGCCCAGCCGGCCGGAACGCTGACTTCTCCGCATGTTGAAACATTAATCGGCGGCCACGCGAGTGGCGTACTGGTTGGTGGGTGTTTGTCGCTCGTGGCGGCCCTGGTCGGGACACCGTGGCAGCTCGATACGGCTGGCACGGTGCTGTTTCTTGAAGATACTGCAACCAAGCCCTACCAGATTGACCGCTTGCTTCAACAACTTTACCTCGCCGGGCAGCTTGACCGTGTGGCCGGTTTTGTCTTTGGTGAAATGAGTGACTGTGTCCAGCATGCGGAGCAGGGTTACCACTTGGCAGAAGTGATTCATGACCTGATTCGCCCGCTGGGCGTCCCGGCCATTTACGGTTGGCGCAGCGGGCACAGCGACGTGGGCAATCGGACGCTGCCATGCGGCGTCCGGGTGACGCTCGATGCGCGCGCGGGCACGTTGACCGTGACGGAAGCCGCCGTGGCATGACCTCAGCCTTGGGCTAATCTGTCGTGGGAGGGACAACCGATGATCTCAGGCAGCGCGCTCGTCGGTGTCACACTGGACAGCCGATATGAAATCCTAACGCGCATTCATACCGGCGCGGGCGCGACCGTGTATCAGGGACGAGACCTTCAGACCAATCGCCTGGTTGCCATCAAGTCAATCTCGCAGCACGAGTTTGGGAAGTATCACGAGGCCGTTCTGCGGTTTCGCCGCGAGATGCAAATCCTGGCGACCATTCACCACCCAAACATCATCGAAATTTATGACCGTGGCGAGACGCCGTATGGGATTACCTATTTCGTGATGCAGTGGCTCAACGGGCGGACGCTACTCGACGAACTCGACCATGTTGGACAGCTCGAACTCACACGCATTCAGGCGATACTCGCCCCCCTGTGCGATGCCGTCGCCGTGATTCACCAAGCCGGTATCATCCACCGTGATCTGAAGCCCGGAAATATCTTTTTGAGCAAAACCTCAGAGGGGCGCGAACACGTCACGCTCCTTGACTTTGGCATTGCCAAGCCACTTTTTGACTGGGAAAGCGACGACTTTGAAATTTCAACCGAAAGTCTTGCGGTTGGAACGCCGGAATATATGAGTCCCGAACAGTGCAGCGAAAAAGACCTGACGCCGGCCAGTGATATTTATAGTCTTGGCGTGGTGCTCTACCGCATGCTTGCGGGGCGTCCACCATTTATCGGCCCGGCACAGTACATCATGGCCCGGCACATTGCCGGTGAACCGCCACCGCTTCACCTGCGGCGACCGCATCTTCCAGAGGCCGTGGCTTCGGTTGCGCTTCGCGCTTTAGCCAAAGACCCGGACGGGCGCTTTGCCTCCGCTTTGGACCTGCGGGTAGCCTTTGACCAAGCCCTGGCAGAAGTTGATGAAGACGTTATTTATCAGCGCGTACAGCCGCCAGAAACGGACGAAGCTGGAGCCTGGAAACGCACCCGGCAGATGGATGCGCTCAAACCACCCAACCTTGGTCCAGAAACCTAAGCCGCGCCGGCGCCGCCCCTGACCACAGCAGATGAGCGCAAGCGGATTTCAGGAAGCTTCATATACGTTCGCTCCCACAAGCCTGTCATAAAGCTGCCGGTACTCTTCATTGGAGAACAACCAATGAATGACTACTTTGAAAAGTACAAAAAAGAAGCAAACGTTGAGTAAAGCGGCTTTGATCATTTCACGCAGAATAGCCCTGCCAAACGAGAGATAATTACCATCATCGCGCACAACTACTAGTTTGAAGACTTTTTTACCCGGTGATGCGCCACTTTTGCTGAGCATGTAAGCACACGCCAGCCAGTAGGCAAATGAGCCAAGGTACATAAGGATAACTCCTCCCATCCCCCGCCCAGCCTGGGATTCATCCTCGATGCTCCGGAGGATGGCAAGCCCGGGGAGAGTACAGACCCACATCAGCGCTTGATCCACAACATAACTTAGGAAACGTTTCAGCAAGGTAGCACTGCCACCATGCCCGATTGACGTTTCTGGCAGGTATCCCCCTGCGACTTGCCCGTAAGCTGGAGCATAGGGTTTAGGCGGTGGTGCATAAGACGTGTAAGAGGATGCATAGGGTGATGGAGCCGTTCCGTCATCAGGAATATCACCGGAGGGTGGCCGCGGGGACTCCCCAGGGGAGAACAAGGGTTGGAGTTCTAGGACCTGACCAGCCGCAACCCAGCCAACTCTAGGCTGAAAAACTTGGTCAGTAGGCAGTATCCGGCCTTCTCGAACCCACTGCTTGAGTTCTTCAAGGTTTGTTTCATAGCTTTGTCTTTCAACTATGACACGCCACGTCATACAGAGAGGCACCTTTCTGGGGGGGCGCCATTGACCAGACTGGCCATAGCTCAAAAAAATTAAGCGGCAGGCTTTACGACAGTATTAGCCCAGCGCAAACGTTGGCAGAACAGTCCACGCCCCGCGCGACTGAACCGAAGGCACTGGGCAAGCGGTTGCAGAGGAGTCGAGTCAGAAGGCGAAAAAACGCTTGGGTAAAGTGCAAACGAACCCGTGAGCGTTTCCGGCGTGAGAGGCGCTTGAGCCGGCCGGCGCTCAACCGACAAATCGAACCAAAACGGCGTTACCGGCGCTCGTGCTAGCGTGGGTGACACTGGTCCGACGGCAACCAAGCAACCAAAGCAAGCAGGCGAATTCAGGAAGCTTTATACACGTTTGCCCGCACTGCCTTGTCATACAACTGCTGGTTCTCTGAATCGAAAAGCAACCACAAATTGAACAAAAAGCAAGCGTTGCCGAAAACACCTTTGAGAAGCTCACGCAGCAAGGCCCTGCCGAATGAGAGATACCGACCGTCGTCACGCAGAATGACCGTCCCGGCGAATTTTTTGCCAATTGTCGCTCCGCTCCGACTAATCAGGTAAGAGTTCAAAAGCAAGTAAACAAACCCACCAAGGAAAAGAAGGAAGCATCCAACCATGAGCATGTCCCCATCTGTAGACGACCGTGAACGGCTGGCAGATGCCTCAAGGGCGATAAGAATCGTGAGCCAACCAAGGGAAGTAAAGAACAGGGATATAAAGGTATCCACCAGAGAACCGAGCAGCCGTCTTCCAAGACTGGCAGGCGTACGAAGTACAATTGGCTGTGGCAGGTATCCCCCGGCTTGTCCGTATAAGGGAGCATAAGGCAGGGGCGGCGTGTAAGACGCAGCATAGGGTGACGGAGCCATTCCACTCCCAGGCATGCCTCCAAAAGGTGGTGGTGGCATCACCCTAGATGGAAAGCAGCTTTGGAGTTCTGGTATCTGACTGGCAATCACCCAGCCAACGTCAGGCCGAAACACCTGGTCAGTAGGCAATACTCGTCCTCCCCGAACCCATTGCTTGAGTTCTTCCTGGTTGGTTTCATAAGTCTGCCCGTGAACGATGACGCGCCAAGTCATACTAAGAAAACCTTTCAAAAAAAGCCTTTCAAAGGTTTCCACTCAAGGCTCCCTAGCCACTGGAACTCTTGAAAGCCGTAGGCGAAAAAAAAGCTACTTTTGGGTAATGCGCGTACGGTAATACTTCTTTTTCCCTTGTCAACACTTCTTACCTGCTGACGTGCGCCGGGCTTGGTAACCCCAACTCTCCGATTGTGTTCAGAAGTCCTCTGGTGCCATCGCGGCAGGCTTGACGATCGGCGTTGGCGCCAACGCAAACGCTGGCAGTAGATTCCAAGCTTAGCACGACTGAACCGAAGGCACTGGGCAAGCGGTTGCAGAGGAGTCGAGTCAGAAGGCACAAAAACGCCTGGGTGAAGCGCAGAGGCGCTCAGGCCGGCGTCAGTCCACAAATCGAACCAAAACGGCGTTACCGGCGCTCGTGCTAGCGTGGGTGGCGCCGGTCCGACGGTGAACAAGGCAAATAGGCAAAATTTCAGGAAGCTTCATATACGTTTGCCCGCACCACCTTGTCATACAGTTGCCGGCGCTCTGAATCGAAAAGGAACCACAAATTGATCACGAGGCACAGGTTGCCGAGAACGCTTTTGAGTATCTCACGCAGCAGGGCCATGCCAAACGTCAGATATTGACCATTGTCGCGTAGAACGACGATCCCGACGAGCTTCTTGCCCGGCGATGCGCCAGTCTTGCTGAGCAGGTAAACGCACAACAACCAGTAGATCACCGGGCCAAGGTACATGATGGTCAGTCCCCCCGTCATTCGCCCGACTTGTGAGCTATCCCTGACGGTGGTGAGGATGAAGACTCCGGGGAAACCAGAGGACATCATCACAAAGCCATCCACTAACACCGCCAGGAAACGTTTCCAAAGATCGGCAATATCACCAATCTTGGTTGACATTTGTGGCGGCGGATATCCCCTGGCTTGCCCGTAAGTCGCCAGGTCGGGTTCAGGGGACGGCACATCAGAGGATACATACGAAGCTATTCCGTCCCCAGGAACGTCGCCAGCGGATGGCGGGGCCATAGCTTCCGGGGAAAACAAGGTCTGGAGTTCTGGCATCTGACCGGCAGTCACCCAGCCAACGTCAGGCTGAAACACCTGATCGGTGGGCAATACCCGTCCTTCCCGAACCCATTGCTTGAGTCCTTCCTGGTCTGTTTCGTAAGTCTGCCCGTGAACGATGACACGCCACGTCATGACGGGAAAACCTTTCAAAGGGATGCCGTGCCCAAAGCTTGCCGGCCGCCAGGCTGAAGGTGATGAAAACGACTCGATGCACAGATGCGGTCATGGTAGTGCGTTGCTCTGCCCTGTCAACAGCACGCTTGCCAACCCGCGCCGGGCCGGGGGACAACCATCCAATTGCGCGCTGGAGTCCTGACTGGAGACGCTGGGAAGCGTTTGAGAGGGTCGAGTCAGAAGGGCGCAAAAACGCTTGGGTAAAGCGCAGAGGCGTTCGAGCCGGCCGGCGCTCAGCCACCGACAAATCGAACCAAAATGGCATTACCAGGCGCTCCTGCTAGCGTGGGTAGCGCGGTCCGACGGTGAACAAGGCAAATAGGCAAAATTCAGGAAGCTTCATACACGTTCGCCCGCACCACCTTGTCATAGAGTTGCTGGCGCTCTGAGTCGAACAGCAACCACAAAATGAGCAGGAAGCAAATGTTGCTGAAAACGTTTTTGAGGAACTCACGCAGAATGGCCATGCCAAATGTGAGATACTGACCATCTTCACGCAGAACCACTGTCCCGGCGAGTTTTTTGCCCGGCGATGCGCCACTCTTGCTGAGCATGTAGGCGCACAACAGCCCGTAAGCAATCGCGCCAAGGTAGATGAGAAGGTATCCTCCGGCGGCTCGACCAGCCGGCACGCTCCCGCCATCCTGGACCCCAGCGGCGATGGCGGTCATGTAAAGAATTATACCGGGCAAGCTACAAAGCATCGTTAGGCATCCGTCCACGAAAGCACCCAAGAAACGCTTGCCAAGGCTGGCGGGGCTGCCAAAGGAGATTGCCATTGGCGGCCCGTACCCCCCAACTTGTCCGTAAGCCGGGGTGTAAGGGTCAAGGGGCGGCGTATGAGGCGCGTAAGACGATGCATAGGGGGACGAAGCCAGGTCACCACCGCCTGGCGTGCTTCCAGAAAAGCCGGCGGGAGGCGGGAGCGTCGCCGCTCCAGGTGGAAACCACGCCTGGAGGTCGGCAACCTGACCAGCCGCAACCCAGCCCACGCCAGGCTGAAAAATCTGGTCAGTAGGTAGTACCCGACCCTCTTGAACCCACTGCCTGAGTTCTTCAAGGCTTGTTTCATAGGTCTGCCCTTGAACGACGACACGCCAGGTCATGATGGAAAAATGCCTTTCTGGGAGAGTGGTCGCGCGATACCCAATTCAGAGCGAGGAAGGCCTCATCTACGGATACAGGCGGCTATCGTAACGCACTAAGTTGCCCTGTCAACGATATACGTTTGAGATGGCGCCAGATTGACGGAACAAACCATCGGATTGCGTTCTGACCGGGCATCCGTATAATGGCAAACTTCCCTGGTGGGAGACGCATCTGCCACTACGCGGCGTAGTCGGCTCTGTTTTGCGCAAGACACGACCAACCACAGCCAAACTTTCTAAGGACTGCTACAGATCATGAAGTTTTCTTTTCCGCTCTGGGCGCTTGCCGTCGTCGCGGCAGGCTTTACGACAGCCTCGGCGCAAGCGCTCCCGACGGGGACTGCCCAACCGGCTGCCCCACCCAAGGCCACATCCATTCCAACGGGACGGGTTGTCATCGTCAACACCCTAGCGTTTGGCGAAAAGATTGATGAGTTCCGGCGGCAGGCGCAGAAGTTGGAAGACAAGTTCAAGCCCCGCACGACTGAACTAGAGACACTCAGTAAGCGGTTGCAGGAGTTGAGCCAGAAGGTGCAGGACGAAAAACTTTCGGTTGAAGTTCGCCGGCAGGCTCAGGAGCAAGGACTGGCGCTTGAAAAGGAATACAAGCGCAAGGATGAAGACCTCCGTGCCGACATCGAGCGCGAGCAGCAAACGATCCTCAACCCACTGCGTGAAAAGGTGTTCAAGTTCATGGAAAGCTACGCGGCAGCGCGGGGCATCATCATGATCATTGACGTGGGTGCGCTGGCCGCCAACAACAATCTGGGCATGCTTCCCTACGTGGACAATGCGGCTGACATTACCGAGGACTTCATCAAGGAATACAATCGCGCCAACCCGGTGGCAGCGGCACCGGCTGCCAGCGCCAAGCCCTGAGCTTCCGGCATGGCTATGAAGCTAGGCGACCTGGCTGCTGCGCTTGGCGTTCCCTGCCTTGGCAATCCCGACCGTTTGATTTTGGGCGTCGCCGAGTTTGAAACAGCCTCGCCCACCCACCTGACGCTGGCCATCGGCACACGGCGCAAACAACTCGCGTCATCCCGGGCTGCCGCTTTCATCGTTGCTGCCGACACGGTGACAGATGCCGAGCTGACTCGTTACGACCTCCTGCCGGCGGACTATCCCAAAGTCACGTTTGCCAAGGCGATTGAGCTTTTACACGTTCCGCCACGTCAAGCCCTGGGAATTGCCCCGGAAGCCCTGCTTGCCCCGGATGTCGTCATTGGCGAGGGTTCAACCGTCGGGCCGCGGGCCGTTATCGGGGCCGGGTCACGGCTTGGCGCGCGGGTCACCATCCATCCAGGCGTGGTGATTGGATGCCGCGTCGAGATTGGGGATGACACCACGATTTTCCCCAATGTGACCGTTTACGACGACGCGCGCATCGGCGCGCGCTGCATCCTGCATGCCGGCGTCGTCATCGGCGCGGACGGCTATGGCTACGCCCGCGACGCCACCGGCGCACATGTCAAAATTCCGCAAGTCGGGACAGTCATCATCGAGGATGATGTCGAAATTGGAGCCAACTCGACGATTGACCGGGCGACGCTCGGCGAAACGCGCATTGGACGCGGCACCAAGATTGACAATCTCGTTCATATCGCCCACAACTGTGTCATTGGCGAAGAAAGTTTGCTGGCGGCGCTGGTCGGGCTTTCCGGTGGCGTCAAGGTTGGGCGGCGCGTCACCCTGGCCGGACAAGTCGGGGCGAACCCACAGGTTGAAATCGGTGATGGCGCCATCATCGCGGGCAAAGCTGGGATCACCAAGTCGGTTGCGGGTGGCGAAACCTATGCCGGCGTACCGATCACGACCCTGCGCGAGTGGAAGCGCGAGCGGATTTACGCGGCGCGTATTCCGTACCGCCTCCCAGACATCGAGACCCGCCTGGCCGCAGTTGAAGCGCGACTCGACGCAAGCCAGCCAATGCAGCTCCGCCAACCCGTTGAAAGTGAAGACTGACCATGGAAACCGTGCTGAACATTGCCCAAATTCAAGCCTTCCTTCCACATCGCTATCCCTTCCTGCTGGTGGATCGGGTCATTGCGCTCACGCCCGGGCAACAGATTGTCGGACTCAAAAACATCACCATCAACGAACCGTTCTTCCAAGGTCACTTCCCCGGCATGCCGGTCATGCCCGGCGTCTTGCAAATCGAAGCCATGGCCCAAACCGGTGGGCTGCTGCTGCTCAATCAAATTGCCGAACCCGAAAAAAAGCTGCTGCTCTTTGCCGGCATTGACGAAGTGAAGTTTCGGCGTCCGGTTGTGCCGGGCGACACGCTCCACATCACCATGACGCTGCTGCGCTTCAAAGGCAAGGTGGCGCGCTTGCGCGGCGAAATCACCGTTGACCACCAGGCCATTTCAGAAGCCATCATCACCTCGGTGCTGGTTGATCGGGAAAGCCTTTCCCTGGGTGGATGATGGCGCGCCCGATTCAATGGGTTTCGCCCGCGCTGTCAGCCGCGTTTCGCCACGCCTCGACCGTCGTACAGGACAAACCCGGCGACACATCGCCGCTGATCTCGTAACCGTGTTGCCGCAAAAGCGCGAGCAGCGCCGATCCGCGCCGGTTGAAGTCATGAATTTCCATGGAAATCCACCGTGGATAAGCTCCATCGGCCAGCAGTCGTGGCAACACTTCGTACTCGCTGCCCTCGATGTCCAGCTTGAGCCAACAATCGGCGTCAATCCGTGGCACGACGCAGGGAATCGGAATGCCGGGCGGCTGTTCGTCAATGTAGCCGCCGTAGGACGTTCCGGGGTGGTAGTAGAGCGTGGTTTCACGCGACCACAAGCCAACCGGGTGAATGTCGGCCACAATGCCATTGGCGGCGAAGTTGTGGCGGAGCTGGGCCAGATTCTTTTCATCCGGCTCGAAGCAAACGAGCCTGGCATCCGGGAACAATGCCTTGGCAAGCACGCCAAACATGCCGATGTTCGCGCCGCCATCCACAATCTGGCGTGGCGTGAAGGGGGGGGGCCGGATAAGCGCCTTTGACCAGCTCCCCTCCGATGAGAAAGTCTTCGCGGTCGCCCTGCCGCATTGCAAAGCTACAGGCCCGCGTTCCGATTCGCAGCCGGAGCGTCACTTGTCCGTTCTGCGCATGGGCATTGATCCGCTCGAGAAACCAGGCGCGCGCCCGCGCGCGTCGTTCTCCGAGCGACACCAGCCCAGCCAGTAAAAAAGCCAACCATCGGTCACGCCAAGTCAGCCCGCTTCGGGCATGCGTCGCCAACGTCCAGATGGTGCGCAGTGTCCGCCACGACTTCACCAGGTGAAGCTACCTCCGGTCAAACATTCGTTCAGCCACCCGTTGCGCATTGACACGCCACGAGTTGTCAGCTTGAAAACGCGCCCACGACGGCTGTGGCGGGGACGTTAGCAAGTCCTGCAACCCGCCGACCAGCGCCGCAACATCATCCGGCTCAACCCATACGCCGAGTTGGTAGCGCTGCACCAGGGTTTTGAGCGGTCCAGGACCGCTCGAAGCCAAACAAGGCACGCGATAATGGGCCGCCAGCGCCAGCACGCCGCTGGCCGAGCGAAACGCGCCACTGTAGGTCAGCAGAACCGCGTCCACTGCCGCGAAGAGATCGGCCGCCTCGTCGTTTGGCACATAGCGTTCAATCCACCGACACCGATGCGCCACCCCGCGTTGCTCGGCCAGAGCGCGGTAAAAGTCCACCGGGCGCTGCCCGGCGGACTGTACCCGGCCGGCGACAATGAGGTATGGCGTCGGGCAGTGAACGAGACTTTCAATGACCAAGTCCAGGTTTTTGGCGTCGCGGATATGGCCGAACGCCAGCAAGACCGGCGCATCCGGTGGAAGCGCCAACTGTTGGCGCGTGTCCAGACGAGTGCGCGTCGGGGGCGGATAGGTGTAGGGACCGTGCGGAATGACCGTCACCCGCAGCGCCGGGTTCGGGCGCGCGGTGTCCAGCGCAATCGCTTCGTGAACAAAGGCCTCCCGCAAGGGCCCATAGGCCGCGCCGATTGACCACCGGTGCCACCAGCGCGGCCCAACCACGTAATCGCGCACCGGGTCATGAATGACCGCCCCAAAAACGACCCCTTCCCGCGCCAACCGGCGTAACCGTCCGGCCCAGAGCGGAGCCAGGTATTCGCCAAAGGAACCAATCAAGACCTGCCGGACGCCAGTTTCATCAATGATCCGCGCCAACCGGCGATAGTTTTCCAGCTTGATCCAGGCGTAGCGCCCACCACGTCGCCACCGATTGGCAATCGGACGCTCTGGCTTTGGCTCGAGCAGCTCCGGCTGCCTGGCATAGCCGGCCTCTGGATGGCACGGGTACTTGGGCGTCGTCAGAAGTGTCACGGTCATCCCCAGCGCCGCCAACGCATTGCATTGCTCGTGGGCATAGTCGGCCGTGCCACCGTAGCTTTCTTCCAAGAAGTACAGAAGTCGTTGCGCCGTTTCCGCCATCTCCGCCTTACGGGGTCGCGGGTGTCGGCCGACCAATCGCGGCCACCAACCGCCCGACCGGATGGCGTCCACGCTCGCGTCGGTAAGAAAAAAACAGGTCGGTCCGGGCCATCGTGCACCAACCCGAAGCGTAAATTCGCTCCGGGCGCAGTCCGGCTTCCACCAACTGCTGCTGATTGGCTTTTGGAATGTCCAGATGGAACTTGCTGGCGCCTGGCGGTCGCTTGAACCACTGCGCCGCCTTGGTCGGAAAAGCTTGGTGAAACGCTTCGACGACCTCATCCCCAACTTCGTAGTGGTCAACGCTCGCCGCCGGACCGAGTGCGGCCTGCAAGTCCTCCGGCCGCGCTCCGAAGTCGGCGCGCAGCCGGGCCACGGTGTGTTCGACAATGCGGGCCAGCGTTCCCCGCCATCCGGCGTGCACTGCGGCGAACGCGCCCGTCCGTGAGCAACCGATGAGCACGGCTTGACAATCTGCCGTATAGACGGCTGCCCACCGCGCCGGGTCTTGTCCAACCCAGGCGTCCCCGCTTCTCGGTTCGGCTTCGTTTTCGGTTACGGCATCCAGCGTGTGCACGGTGTGACCATGAACTTGGCGGAGCGTCTGCAAACGGTCTTCTGTTTCATCCAGCACGGCTAAAAATCGTCGCCGATTCTCGGTGACATGTTCCGGCGCATCACCGGCAAAGTAGCCAAGGTTGAGCGCGTTGGACGGGAGTGGACTCACGCCACCCAAGCGCGTGCTGAAGCCATGGCGGAATCCAGCCGCTTCGAGCGGCAGACACACCAGAACCGCGACTTCGCCCTGGCGTCGAAAACTAAAAGCTTGGTTGCTCATGCCATGCTCATGCCAGCGGCAAGTGGCCTAGCAGCCGCTTCCCCTTTCCAAGTTGGACGGCACGCGCCATGGCTTCCCGGACGTAGGCTTTAGCCCGCGCAACGGCTTCGGTCACTGGCTGGCCCTGCCCAAGGTGCGTGGCCAGGGCGGCCGACAGCGTACAGCCGGTGCCATGCGTTTCAATCACGATGCGCTCGCCGGAAAAGTAGCGCAGGTCACGTCCATCAAACAGCACATCGGTAGCGTCGCCGGTCAAATGGCCACCTTTGACCAGGGCGTACCGCGCGCCCATGGCCTGAAGCGCCCGGGCCGCGCGTTCCATATCGGCCACCGTCTCGACGGGTAAGCCGGTGAGTTCTCTGGCTTCCGGGAGATTCGGTGTCACGACCGTCGCCAGCGGCAGCAGTTTGTTCTTGAGTATGGCAATGGCATCGGGTTCGAGCAGAAGGTGGCCACTGCTGGACACGAGCACCGGGTCCACCACCAGCGGCCCGCGCCAGTTCGCCGCCAGCCAGTCGGCAACGGCTTCGACCACGCCCGCCGTGGCCAGCATGCCGGTTTTGGCAGCGGCTATCGGCAGGTCTTCGCGCAAGGCAGCCAGTTGGGCAACCACCACGTCCGGCGGCAGCGGATGGAAACTTTTGACGCCGACCGTGTTTTGCGCCGTCGTGGCGGTCAGCGCGCCGACGCCATGCGCCCCACAGGCTGCGACCGTCTTCAAATCTGCCAGCAAACCCGCGCCGCCTGCCGGGTCAAGCCCGGCAATCGAGAGAACGACCGTTGTCATGGCAGGGCGTCGAGAATGGCGTCCACCTTCTCAGGTGTCAGGTTTTCGTGAAAATCGAAGTTGATCTGCATGGCCGGGGCCGCCGAGCACGCGCCGATGCACTCAACTTCGCTCAATCGAAAGCGCCCGTCCGGGGTTTTCTGTCCCGGCCGAATGCCAAGCCGCTTTTCGAGATGTTCGCGGAGCTGCGCCGCCCCACACAAGTAACAGCTAATCGTCCGGCAGAGCTGGAGATGGTAGGCGCCAATCGGCTCGGTAAAGAGCATCGAGTAGAACGTCAACGTCTCGTACACGTCGTTCATGTTCAGCCCCAGCTTTTTGGCAATGAAGCGCATGCCATCTTCCGGGATGTAGTTACAGGCGTTTTGCACCAGATGGAGCAGGGGCAGAATGGCCGACCGCTTCTGTGGGTAGCGGGCAATGATGGCATCCGCCTGGCGTTCAAAGTCTTGGGTCAGGACGTCGGCAAAGGTTGGCATAGTCGTTACCGGTCAATTTCGCCCAGCACGATGTCGAGGCTTCCAATAATTGCCACCACATCGGCCAGCAGTGCGCCTTGGCAGAGCTTGGGAATCGCCTGGAGGTTGACAAACGACGGCCCGCGCACGTGGCAGCGGAAAGGTCGCTCAGTACCATCGCTGATGATATAGAAGCCGAGTTCGCCCTTGGAGCCTTCGATGGCGTGATAGGCCTCGCCGGGTGGAACACTGAACCCATAGGCTGCCAGCAGGAAGTGATGGATGAGCGCATCCATGTGGTGCTTCATGTCCTCACGATCAGGCAGGACGATCTTTGGCGAGTCGGCCTTGATGGGACCTGGTTTGAGGCGGTCGAGCGCCTGGCGGCAGATTTTCCAGCTTTCTTCCATCTCGCGCATGCGCACGAGGTAACGGGCATACACATCGCCGTCGCGTTCAACCGGAATCTCAAAGTCATAGGTTTCGTAGCCGCAGTAAGGTTCAGCGCGGCGCACGTCATGGGCTACCCCGGAACCGCGCAACGTCGGACCCGTCACGCCCAAAGCAATGGCATCCTCACCCGACAAGATGCCCACGCCGCGCGTCCGCTTCTGGAAAATCGGGTTGTTCGTCAGCAGCGTGTGGTACTCCTTGAGCGCCGCCGGAAACTCATCCAGAAACTCCCGAACCAGCCGACCAAAGTTTGGTGGCACATCGTACGGCAGCCCGCCAACGCGAAAATAACTGACCGTCATGCGTCCGCCGCAGACGGCTTCGTAAAGGTTGAGAATTTTTTCGCGCTCGCGGAAGCAGTAGAAAAAGAGCGACATCGCGCCCAAGTCGAGCGCATGCGTCCCCAACCACACCAAGTGTGAAGCAATCCGTTGCAGCTCGGTCAGCAACACCCGTAGGGTCTGGGCGCGCGGTGGAATGTCGTTGGCCAACCCAAGGAGCTTCTCGACCGTCATCACATACCCAAGGTTGTTGCCCATCGGGTTGAGGTAGTCCATCCGGTCGGTGATGACGATGTTTTGCTGATACTTCTTGGTCTCCATCTGCTTCTCCATGCCCGTGTGGAGATAGCCGATGTCGGGCTTGACGCTGACGACGGTCTCGCCGTCCAGGATGAGTTCAAGCCGCAACACGCCGTGCGTCGAAGGGTGTTGCGGACCCATGCTCACCGTGATGGCGTTGTCGAGGGCTGACTGCTCGCGCAGCATCTCCCGAATCTTTTGCTGCGGCGCGTAATCGAGTTCGATGACATTTGAATGACGAAGTGATGACATGGCCGGTGGCTCCAGCGCGGCGCACAGGGCGGTCCTTCAATAACCCTGGAGCGGAAAATCCTTTCGTAAGGGATGGCCTTCCAAATCGTCGGGGGTGAGAATCTTGCGCAAGTCCGGGTGATTGGTAAAGCGAATGCCCAGCAGGTCGAAGGTTTCGCGCTCATGCCATTCGGCTGTCGGATAAACGCCAACGAGCGTGGGTACCTCACAGTCGCTTTCGGGGACGCGCACCTTCAGCCGGAGGCGATAGCCATGGGGAATGGAAAACAGGTGATAGACCACTTCAAAGCGTGGATCGGCTTCGGGGCCGCGATCCACGCCGCACAGGTCAGAGAGCAGGTTGAACAACAGCTTTGGTTCATCGCGCACATAGCGCGCCACGTCCACAATGGCGGCGCGGGAAATATACACCGTGACTTCCCCGTTGTGGACGACGACCTCCTCGATGGCCGTCTGGAAACGCTGGCGCAACTGGGCCAAGGTGTCAGTCGCGCCCTTGACCAGTTCTAGATCGTCGGGCGAAACCACAACGGGCGTGGCCGACGAGTTGCTCATGCCGCGGCTCCCTCGGACAATAGGTTGCGGTCGCGGCGGTCGGTCAAACGCTCGGTCATGATCTTTTCCTGGAGCTTCATCAGGGCATACATCAGCGTCTCCGGCCGGGGTGGACAGCCGGGCACATACACATCCACCGGCACCACCTGGTGAACGCCCTGCACGATGGCATAGTTGTTGAAGATTCCACCCGCTGTGGCGCACGCCCCCATCGAAATTACCCACTTCGGGTCGGGCATCTGATCGTAGATGCGCCGCAGCACCGGCGCCATTTTGCGCGAGACACGACCGGCGACAATCATGACATCGGCTTGCCGCGGACTGGCGCGGAAGACTTCCGAGCCAAACCGCGCCATATCGTTGCGGGCCGAGGTGGCATTCATCATCTCGATGGCGCAGCAGGCCAAGCCAAACGTCGCCGGCCAGAGCGATGACTTGCGCGACCAGTTGATGAGGTCTTCCAGGCGCGCGGTCAGGATTTCAGGCAGTGCCGCACCGATTGTCGTTTCGAGTCCCATGGCGCATTCTCCTTCGTCCGACTCAAGCGTTACTTGCTCCAGTCGAAAACGCCTTTCTTCCAAACGTAAATGTAGCCAACGAAAAGCGTTGCCACAAACAGCATCATCTCGCCATAGACAAACAGCTTATTGCCGAGTTCTTCGGCGAGGGCCTTATAGACGACCGCCCACGGAATAAGCACGATGGCTTCGATGTCAAACAAAATGAACAGCAGGCAGACCAGATAGAACTTGACCGAAAAGCGTTCGCGGGCGCTGCCAACGGGGTCGTTTCCGCACTCATAGGGCATGAGTTTCTCGCGGGTTTTGATGCTTGGTCCGAGCAGCCGCGACGTGTTGAGGATCATCGTGGCCACGAAAGACGCCAACCCAAACACCATCAGGAGCGGAAAGTAGTTTTGCAAATCACTCGACATTAGGCGGACGCTCCACTGGGTAACAGGATGCCGGAAAACAAGCGCGCCGAACCGGCTTTGTGAGAGGGCATACCAAAGCGATGGTAAAAAGCCACTGCTTCAAGGTCAAGCAAGGCAAGCGTGGTTGCGTTTGCGTCGGTCGTTGGGTAGCGTCTAGCGGTCAGTTCTCCTTGGTGTCACCTCCACCGGCGGCCGGCCGCTGCCCTATGTCTTACGTACCAGCTTTTTGAGGACGCGCCTATGCTTACGCGCTACGGAAAATGGGATGGGCTTGACCTTGACCACTTCAATCTTGAAAACCTGCTCGAAAAGCTCTCCGACTTTTTCCTGCAAAGCGGCTTTTCCAACGGGGGTTGGTCGCGGCGGATTCAGGACCCGGACCAATCCCTGGAAGCCCTCCGCGAAGCGATTCGGCAGCTCATTCGTTCTGGCCAGCTATTGAGTGAAGCTGAAATGCAGGCGCTCCAGGATGAGTCTGGCGGCCTGGATGAGAAAAAGCTCGATGAACTGGTGGACGCGCTCATCCAGCGGCTGCTCGAACAGGGTTACTTGCGCGCCACGCGGGATGAACGCGGGGGCGCGCCGCCCAAGCCCGGAGAAGGACGCATCGAGCGTGACAGCGGGGCGCGGGTCAAGTTTGAGCTGACCGAAAAGGGCACCGACTTTCTCGGCTACAAGGCCCTGAGCCAACTGCTCGGCTCGCTGGGCAAGAGCTACGCCGGACGCCACGACACCCAACACCTTTCGACCGGCATCGAGGCGTTTCAATCGAGTAAGCCCTACGAGTTCGGCGACGCCCTCAACCTGGATGTCAACGCCACGCTGCTGTCGGCCATTCGGCGCAGCGGGCTGGGTGTACCGCTCGACGTCGAGTATGGTGACCTGATGGTTCACCAGTCGGAGTACGCCAGCTCGTGCGCAACGGTGCTGATGCTGGATTGCAGCCACAGCATGATTCTCTATGGTGAAGACCGCTTCACGCCGGCCAAGCGGGTGACGTTGGCGCTGACGCATCTCATCCGCACGCAGTATCCCGGCGACACGCTCAAGTTGGTGCTCTTTCACGACTCAGCCGAGGAAGTGCCGCTTGGCAAGCTGGCGCAACTCACCGTTGGCCCGTACCACACCAACACGGCCGAAGGACTCAAGCTGGCGCGGCGCCTGCTGCTGGCCCAACGGGTGGACATGCGGCAAATCATCATGATCACGGACGGCAAGCCCTCGGCGCTTACGCTGGAAGATGGGCGGATTTACAAAAACTCCATGGGTCTCGATCCCATGATCATGGACGCCACCTACAAGGAAGTGGCCCAGTGTCGCCGCAGCAACATTGCCATCAATACCTTCATGCTGGCCGACGACCCCTATCTGGTGAACTTCATCAAGCAAGTCACCAGCATTGCCCAGGGGAAAGCCTACTTCACGACCGTTATGACCCTTGGCGAGTACATTATGATGGACTTCCTGCGACGCAAACGGAAGAGAGTCCGGTAACCGCCTTGGTGAGCTGAAAACCATGTCGGCCTTGCTTCACTCCCTTTCACGCCGGTTTGGGCGCAGCCTCCTGGTGCTACTCGTGGCGACCGCGGCCCTGGGCTGCGCCGGGACTTTTGCCTATCAGCGGCCGTTGACGGTGGTTGGCTGGTATGACCGGTGGCGGCTGTGGTGGGCTGGGGTGGCGTCGCGTGAGGTCGTGATTGATGGCATACGGCTTCACTACAAGGAAGCCGGCACGGGCGAACCGCTGGTGCTCATCCACGGGCTGGGCGGGAGTTCCGACGCCGATTGGGGACAGACACTTGCGCCCCTTTCCAAGCAGTTTCACGTCTATGCGCTCGACCTGCCCGGATTTGGGCAGTCTGACAAGCCGCCCCAAGCCAGTTATGCCATCCGGTCGCAAGCGGCGACGCTGGTCAAGTTTCTCGATACGGTTGGCGTCCGGCGGGCCCATCTGTGCGGGCTTTCGATGGGCGGCTGGATTGCGGCTTACACGGCGAGCGAGTATCCCGACCGCGTCATGCGGTTGATCCTGGTGGATAGCGCCGGGGTGCGCTTCGAGCCGGCGCCAGACCGCGCCCTGCTGGACCCGGGAACGACCCCTGAAGACTTTTCAAATTTTCTCAAGGTGCTCTTTTTCAATCCACCGCAGTTGCCCGCGCCCCTGATTCGAGATTTCCAGGCGCAGGCTCGCCAGCAGGCGTGGGTGATTGACCGGGCGCTGGCGGCCATGATGACCGGTGACGATGCCCTTGAGCCACGCCTGCCAACCATCACCGCCCCGACCCTGATTATCTGGGGCAAGCAGGATGCGCTGCTGCCGCTGCACTCCGGCGAGATCATCAAAAGCGGGCTGCCGACGGCCAACGTTGTCGTCCTTGACCGGTGCGGTCACATGCCGCCCATCGAGCGCCCAGACGCTTTCCGGCGGGAGGTGGAGCGATTTTTACGCGCCTCGCCACCGGCCGAACATGAATACACGCTGATTCCGTAGGTTATGCCCATTCACCCAACCGCCATCATCAACCCCCAAACTCGACTTGGTGAAAACGTTGCGATTGGTCCCTATGCCGTCATCGGCGCGGACGTCGTGCTCGAAGACGACGTGACGGTTGGGGCGCACTGTGTGATTGACGGCCCAACCCGGATCGGACGCGGGACCCGCTTGTTTCCGTTTGCCTCGGTTGGTCAGGACCCACAGGATTTGAAATATGCCGGCGAGCGAACCGAACTCATCATCGGTGAGCGCAACGTCATCCGTGAGTTTGCCACGCTGCACCGTGGCACCGGCGCCGGCGGCGGGGTGACGCGCGTCGGCAACGATAACTTGCTCATGGCGCAGTGCCACGTCGCCCACGACTGCATCGTTGGCAATCACATCATCATGGCCAATGGCGCGTCGCTGGCCGGTCACGTCGAGGTTCATGATCACGCCACACTTGGCGCATACGTTGGCGTCCACCAATTTTGTCGGGTCGGGACGCATGCCTTCATCGGCGCCTATTCCGTCGTGGTCAAAGATGCCCTACCCTATGCGCGCAGTGTCGGCAACCACGCCAAATGTTACGGGCCAAACAGCCTTGGGCTACGGCGTGCGGGGTTTTCCAGCGAAGACCTGCGGGCCATCGAGCAAGCCTTCCGGCTGCTGCTCAACTCGAAACTCAACACCTCCCAGGCCGTGGCGGCCATGACGGAAACGTTTGGCAACCATCCACGCATCCACATCTTGCTCGACTTTATTGCCACCTCCCAGCGCGGTGTTATTAAATGAGCGCGGTTTCTCGAACACCAACCACCAACGCCCAAGACAGGCGCACGCTCAGGATATACCGAAGCTTCAGGACATACCGAACAGGAGGCACGCTCAAAAAGCGAGGTGGCGCAGGCCTGTTCACTCTCTTTGTTTCTGAAAGCCAATCCTTAGCGCACGCCCAGTCATCGTTCACGTTTGGTCCGTCCACAGTTTATGTTGCAAAGTATCCGCGCCTATTTTGACTATCAGCCGATTGATCCCCTGGTGAATTTTCTGGATGCCAATGCCGAGCGCATCATCCGGTCATATCACTTCACATCGGAACTCTCACGGCTGACGGCGCGGTTGATTGAGGGGGTTGCTTCGCTCAAAAGCCCGGCGGCGGCGCGGTTGATTGCCGGGGCGCGGGGCACCGGCAAGAGCCATACCCTGGCCGTGGTGCGGGCGCTGGCCTGCACGCCGAAGACCCGCCACACGGTGGCTAACAATCCACCGCTGGCCAATGCCGTCAAGCGGCTCGAAGGTGTCACGTTTCTTCCGGTGTATATCTCTGGAAAGCCACTGACCGAGGAACTCACGGATTTCGCCACACTGCTGCGCGACGCCCTGGCCAACATCCCGGAATCGCCCATCGCCTTTGACGACACGCAATGGTTTTCAGCCATCGAGGGCAACCAAATCTGCGAGCTACTGGCCAGTCGGTTATTTCCGGGCATGGCCTTCTTGTTTGTCATTGATGAAATCTCAGATGCGCTGCGCATGCCACGGCGCGCCCTGGTGCAAGATACGCTCGATTGGTTGACGAAGCTGGCGGAGAAATCGCGGAGTCTGCCGTTTGCCCTGCTCCTGGCGCTGGATAGCGACGTTACTGCGCCCCATACAGGCATGGCCGCGCGGTTGACGGCGGACTATCAAACTGACGCCCTCACCCTTGACAATCTGCGCCGGATAACCGACCAGGCCGTCTTTCGCAAAACCCCACAGCAACGGGCCGAACTGACGGCGCTTTACCAGGAAACGCTCAAGTCACTCCCGCGCTTTCACTGGAGCGAAGAAGAGTTTTGCAGCCTCTACCCGATTCATCCTGCCGTCCTGGAAGTCGCGCCGGGACTCTCAACCTACTGTGACAGCTTTTCACTCTTCAGCTTCATCAACGGCATTATCGGGGGTGCGCTGCGCCGCCGCCCCATGCAGCTCATCTCGCTGGATGACCTGTTTGACAAGTATGACTTTGAACTGAAACGCCACCCGACCCTGGCCCGCGCCGTTGCGATGTATGACTATCTTTCAACGATGCGGCTTCCGGCACTGAGCTTCGAGCAGCGCATCCCGGCCAAGCTGCTCCTCAAGGGGCTGTTTCTGTACTCGCTGATTGGGCGGTCAGTCAGCGCCGATGAGCTTACCAACGCCATGATGCTGGGCGATATTGGCTATAACCAGGCAGCGTTGTTGCTTGACGACCTGCACGCCCACAGCGAAGGACAAATCATCAAAGACACGAGCACAGCTATTTGCCGCTACAGTCTCACGGTGCTAGAGCAGTTTGACCCAGAAGCCCGCCTCAAGGTCGCGCTGGCCGAAACACCCAATGACGATACGCTTGACGCGCTCCTGGTTACACTGGGCGGCAGCGCCCTCTTTCACGACTTTCCCTTTACGCTCGACGCCCTGCTCCTCAGCGGCGCGAAAACCTACCGGGATGAAATGACTATCCTTTGGCGAAATACCGGACGGCGGGGCATCGTCAGCTTTGGCGCACCCCCAGAAATCTTTACCAATCCACCGGTCGGTATTGAACGCAGCGGCGACCCTTTCACGCCGGCAACGGTCATTATTCCAACGGGTGACGAAGCCGAGACAGACGCCAAGCCATCCGTGACCTACCACTGGGCTGAAGACCTTTGTGAATACGACTGGCAGCTCTGCATTGGCAGCAGTCAGTCGCCCCTGCCTCCCAACACAAGCACCACGACGCCGAGCTTGCTTTACTGGTGTCCGGCACCCCTCAGCGCCGAGGACACCGAAACCCTCAAGTCGCTCTGGATTGCTTACACCCGCGGGGAAGACGTGTTTGGGGATGAAATCTCAGACCGGGTCGCTGCGCTCGAAACGCTCAACCGTGCCATTTTCTTGAAACTGTATGTCGAAGCTGGCGAACTGGTCGCCGCTAACGGTGAGCGCCACAAGCTCACCGAACTGTTTCCAGACGGACTACCGCGCACCCTGCATGACTTTCTGAGTACTGTGATTCGCAAGCCGCTCGACCTCAGGTTTCCGGCGCACCCCATCTTCCCGGCGCCGCTGACCGAGCGGGAAACCAAGCGCCTGGTGCTTGGCTTGCTTGGCGGCCTCAATCCAACCGACGCGACGGTGCAGGAAATCGCACAGCGCTTCGCGGCTCCGTTCCATATCGTCGTCGAGCGGGATGGACTGTACCAACTGGCCATGGACCGCGACGAGGCGCTGGGCGAACCCTGCATCAGCGAGGTGCTGCGCTTGGTCGAAGCAGCCGGGTCAGAACCGGTGCCGGTTCAAGTTGTTTACCAGACGCTGCGCCGCGAGCCGTATGGACTCCTCGAACCGGCGCAGCAAATCGTCATGATGGCTCTGGTTGCCGGTTGGCGCATCGAGTTGATGGATGTGTCGGGGCTGCGTATTTTCACCGCCGCCGAACTGACCCAGGATGTGAGCTTTCGGCAGTATGGTTCGGTCCGGCGCACGGCCGCCATTACCTATGCTTCGGAAACACTTTCCGAATGGTGTCGGTTGCTGACGGAGCGTTTTGACCTTCCTGACCTGGCCACCGACCGGAAGCAGGTGCGTGAGAGCCTGGCCCAGTGGCATCAGAAATGGTTGAGTTACCGCCTTGCCGAACGCTTCGAGTCGTTGCCGATGGAGATGCTGACGACTCGCACCTGGCAGCTCATCATCACCTGCAAGCGCTACTTTGAAACCACTGCCGCCGCCGTTGAAGCCGTCCTGTTTGAGCGCATTTCCCTTGAAATGGGTCTGGCCCGCATCGTGGATATTTTTGCCGCCAACCCGACCATTTACCAGCGCGCAGTCATTGACTTGCGGGTTCTGGTCGAGTTTCTCGACTGGCTGCCGTTCTATGTCAAGGCGAAATCCTACACGTTGAGCGCGCTGCCCGTTGCCGACGCCGATGCCCGCAACGCGCGCCGGGAACTCGGAAACTTCTTTGAGCACCCGCACCGCCTGCTCGATGAAGACAAGCGCATCCGCTTCGAGCAAGTCTTTGAACGCTTCAAAAAGCACTACATCGAAGATTGCATTATGCAGGACGAACAAGCGACGAAAAACATTGACCTATCGTTGCTCACGAACTTCCTGGCCAGTCCGGTGTGGCGACTCTTTGAAACGCTATCCCGACTGGTGATCGCCGACGAGCAGTATGCCCGCCACGCCAGGCAAATTCTCGCCGACATTGAAACCCGGCGGCGAGCGCTTCATCTGCGTGAGTTCCTCGAACATCAACCGCTCGTCGGTGGCTTGATACGGCGGCGCGCACTCCCGCCGTTGCCCAAGCAAATTGACCAACTCAAAGCCATCGTTCACCAGGGAATTCGGCACTTCCGGCAGTGCATTACGCAAAACCGCAACCTCATCAGCCAAAACTTGCGGACGCTCGGACTCCCTGAAGCCGATGAGCGACTCGTGACCGCCACCCTCACGGCGGTGGCTTCTCCAACGCCATCCACGGATTTCGTGGTTGCGCCGGAAGCGATGGACCACATCAACGCCGCCCTCCTAGCTGGCACCCCGGTGACGCCAGTGACAACGACCCTGCCACTCTCACCTGGTGAGTCCACCACCAAGGCTGACCTGGCCGCGCGGATTGCCGAATGGATGGCCGGGCTGCCAGATGAGTCGCCCATCACCTTTGACGTTCAGAAACGAAGCTAATGATGAAACCTACCATGCCAAAGCTGACTGGTTGCGCGTCCAGTCTGGCGCGCCCCGGCGTCCGACGGCGCGCGGCTCTGTTGTTCTGGTTTTCGCTCGTGGCTTGCCTTGGCGCCGGGCCGTGCGGATACCGTCGGCTCGACACCAGCGGAGCATTCCCGCCAGACGTCAGAACACTGGCGATCCAGCCCTTCACCAATCAAACCCTGCGCTACCGAATCGAGCAGCGATTTACTCAAGCTGTGGCTGAAGAAATCCTGCGCCGCCGGCTGCCGGTCGCCCTGGTCAACGATCCGGCACGGGCGGATGCCGTGCTCTCCGGCGACATCAAAGCCGTGACCACGGGGCAGGCACTCGTTGATAATCGCGGCACGGTGCGACTGTTTCAGATTGCCATTCGCTCCGGCGTCACGCTGCGCGACCAAACCCGCAACCGCGTGTTGTTTGACAACCCTAACCTTGAATTTCGTGGTGAATACGAGTTTTCATCCGACCCGCGCTCCTTCTTCAACGAAGAAGATCCGGCCGTTGACCGTCTTGCCCGCGACTTTGCCCGGAGCGTCGTGACGACGATGCTTGAACGGTTTTGAGGTTTCGCTGAGGTCACCTAGCGAATGGCGCGCGCCGTCGCCAAAAAATCATTCAGGAACTGCGCGACCTCTAGCTTTTCCAAGGGCGTCGCGCTGTCGTTGACTTCGACGTGACCAACCGCCCGGCTGATCAGGACGCGGCAGCGGCCGCCAAGCCCCTGGGCTAGCCACTGCGTCTCGGATGGCGGCACAACGGCATCCCGCGCCCCATGGACGAGGAACACTGGGCAGCGAATCCGCGCCAGCGCATCCTGCGGCGAAACCTCGCGGAGCGCACTCCGTCGCCGCTCGAGTTGGCGCAGCAAGCTTGGGGTTGCCGCCGCATAATCGCCATCGAACAACGCCTGCGCCAACCTCTGACCGGCCGGAGACAGCTTCGCGGCTTGCCGGCGCGCCCGGTCAGGCTCACCCCACAGCCAAGACCGCAGGGCCGCGCGGGCCGGCTCAACATCTGATGGGGCAAACAAGACTGCGGCATGGGTGTGGGCCAGCAGCAAAGCGCCGTAGGGGTCGGCCTGTAACTTCAACGTCTCGCCATTCGGCGTGGCAATCTCACCAGTGAGCAAAAAGCGCGTCACCCGCCCAAGGTCAGCGTGCGCCCCAACCGCCAAAATGTAGCCAATCGCAGGGGCAAAACGTTTGTCAGCCGCCGCCATCAGACACAAGCCACCGGCAAAGGACAACCCCATGACGCCAACCCGTCGCCCTGTTCGGCGCTGGAGCGCCTGGGCCGACCAGCCAATCACCTCAATCGCGCTTTTTTCAATCCGATAGTCGGCAAGCGACTGCACATGGGGCGTCAAAACCGTAAAACCGGCAGCCGCCAGCGCCTGGGCAAAATTCTTCAGGCGCGCTTCCTGCCCGCCGTCCTTGTGAACGCCATGCACCATCACCAACGCCGGCGCGTCGGTAAGTCCCTCCGGCTGATATAGCCAGGCGTTGACCGTGCCCTGTGGAGTTTGGAGCGGCGCGGCGGCGTACCGCACGGGATAGCGCGCCAGCCAAGACAAATCCTGGTGACAAACACCCGATGTCGCCCCACCTGCGGTCGGCAGTCCGTAGCTCCACAGCCAACCCAAAAGCCAAAAAGCGACCACCCGATGGCAGACCGTCGCAAGTTGGCGTCCCCTACCCCACAGGCCGGTCATTGAAGGTTACTGGCCCGGGTTAGTCCGCTCACCACACCGGTTTCAAGCGTATCAGGGGTAATCACGGCCCGCTTGACCGTGATGCCATCGCGCGAAGGCAACTGGAGCGCGCGCCCGTTGACGGTTACCGAGACGGCTTGAAGCGCGCCAAGGGAGAGGACGATTTTCTCTTTTGCGCGGTAAAGCCGAACATCATCCGGCAGCAACACGAACTCCTCCGGCCGGCTGTCGTCAAGCTGAAGGCGCGTCCAGCACTTGCCCGTTGCGCGTAGTTCTAAGGTCAACCCTTCCATCGGCGGCGGCGGGGCCTCCGTCGGCGCAGTCGGTGGGGGGGTTGGCTCTACCGCCGGCGGCGCTTGCGGTGACGGGGCGGATTTCAACGAAACAAACCAACCGCCAAAGACCTGCCACCAACCGGGGAAGGCATAGGACGTGCCGGCCGCCACGACCACCACGACGGCTAGGCTCAGTGTCAACAGAAGGGCGTTGCCGGTCTTGGGCGGCGGGAGTATCTCCGGCGCGCGACTGACTTCTTCATCGGTGGGAATGTGCGGGCTTCCTGACTGCCGTTCGTAGAGCTGAAGCGCGCGCGCCTCATCGTAGCCCACGGCTTGCGCCAACTGCCGAATGAACGAGCGGTTGTAAAGTTCGCCCGGCAGTTCCCGGTAGTCATCACGTTCGATGGCGTGCAAAAGTCGAACCGCGATGTTTGTCGTCCGTGATATTTCCTCAAGCGACTTGCCACGCGCCTCTCGCTGCTGCTTGAGTTCCTGTCCCAGCGTTGCCATGGCTTGTCTCCTGCTTCACACTCCAGCTTACATACTCCGATGAGCTAGTCAGTCGCGGCTTACACCACGTCTGGCGTTGCAGCAGGTCCTTCAACGCCGGCTCGGAAAGATGGTAGTCATCCGCTTCCTTGACTGTCAAATCGGTGATACTAAAGCTGATTCAATGGCTCAAACCACATCAATCAAGGATCTTAGGGCATGACGCACCACGCTGTGGAAGCCAAAACCCGCCGCCAAGTCTTACAAAGCTTACTGGGATTGGTAGGCATTGCCGGCGTGGGCTGCCAGAACCGCCCGCAATCCGCGCCCGCCGCGGTAGAACAACGACCACCAAAGACTTCTCAACCACCCGAAGTTCCCTCGTGTCCGATTTGCGGCATGCCGGTTCTGGCGGAAGAAAGTGAAAATCGCTTTGAAGCGACCGTTCCTAACCAGCCGCCGGTGCAGCTTTGTTCTGCTCTGTGCGCCGTGGTGTACACCGACCGCCGCCCCGAAGTCACCCGGCTGGATGTGGTTGACTACCAGCACCGGACGCTTGTGCCAGCAATGACGGCCTTTCACCTGTATGCATCGAAACTCGACGTACGCGCCGCCATGCCCCCCCTCACAGCCGCTTTCGCCGTGCGCGCTGATGCGGAAGCAATCTACAAAAGACATGGTGGAAGAATCCTGACGTGGGATGAACTTCGCCGCGCGATTCGTCAAACGGACAACTACAAAACCTCTCCCTAGCGACTTGCCCCAAACCCGCCAGACATGAAACTCATTCTCGCCTCGGCTTCGCCGCGCCGCATCGAACTCCTGACCCTGGCCGGTTACGCCTTTGACGTTCAAGCGACCGATACTGACGAGACCCAACTTCCCCAGGAAGCGCCGGAGGCGTACGTCCGGCGCGTTGCGCTGGCCAAGGCCCAGTCAGTCGTCACCTGCGAACCGGCCCTCATTCTCGGCGCAGACACCACGGTGGTGCTCGACGGCGAGTGCCTTGGCAAACCGGGCGACGCTGAAGCCGCCACCCACATGCTCCACCGCCTTAGCGGTCGCTCCCATGAGGTATTGACCGGCGTGGCCATTCGTCGCTCCACGGACGCTGTGTGCCGGGTGACGCACGAGCGAACGCTGGTGACCTTTGACGACCTACCAGCAGCCTGGATCGCGGACTACGTCGCCTCCGGCGAGCCATTCGGCAAAGCCGGAGCTTACGCCATCCAGGGGCGGGCCGGAACGCGCATCACGCGCATCGAGGGCAACTACCACAACGTCGTCGGTTTGCCGATGGCGAGCGTCATCCGCCTGCTCGACGAGCTTCGTCTGCTTGACGAGCCTCGTAGCTGAGTCGCCCTTCGATCAGCAGCCTAGCGTGTCAGGTGAACCCTGTGCCGGGCTTTTGTGACAGGCCATACAAAAAATTTTTGCCTCGTTGGAGTGGACAATATAGCTTGATGTACGGAAGGTTACATTCAAGCTGAGCGCCCCCCGACGCTCCGGCTGCCATTCACCAAAAGTTTTGCAGGTGAACGTCCCCAAGCGTTCTCCGTCTGCCTTCCGAGGAGACACTGCATGCCGTTTCCGACGCTCGATCCGATTCCCCTTCCGGCCCCCGTCTGGTTATTCAAAGTTCTCCACATTATCACGCTCGCGCTGCACTTCCTGACGATTTACCTCATGGTCGGCGGCTTGACGCTGGCGGCACTGTGGAATTTTCGCACCCGCAACGACGCCGACACACCGCTCTACGGGGCCTCCGCCGATATTGCCCATCGGTTGCCGGTAGTGATGACCTACTTGGTCAACCTGGGGATTCCGCCACTCCTCTTCGCTCAGGTGCTTTACGGACGCGCCTTGTACACGAGCAGCATTCTGATTGGCGCTTACTGGTTAGCGGTCATTTTCTTGTTGAGCGGTGCCTACTATCTACTGTATGTCGCTGCCCGCCGAGCTGACCAGCGCCGTGCTTTCTGGTACTTGAGCCTGCTCTCGTTGGTTGGTGTCGCCTACATTGGGCGGATTTACGCCACTAACCTGACGCTCATGCTGCGCCCTGAAGTCTGGCTTGACCTCTATCGAGCCAGTGCCTTGGGGGCGCAACTTCCGACGGACGACCCGACCACCCTGCCCCGCTTTTTCTTCATGATGCTGACCTCATTTGCGGTGACGGGCGCGGGACTGTTGCTGGTGGCGCACTACAGTCACGCGGATGCCGCGGTTCGCTCGCTGATGGGACGCTGGGGAAGCTGGCTGGCTGGACTTGGCGGGCTGCTTTCCATAGCGGTGGGCGTTTGGGCGCATAGCGTCCAGCCGGAAATTGTCAAGACTGCCCTGGCCAATCATCACCTTTATGCCTGGAGCTTGCCCGGCTTTCTGCTTTGCGCGGCGTTACTCTCCGCCTTTGGTTTTTTGGCGCTGAAGATGAAGGGTTGGATACCGGCTATTGGCGCGGCCGGCGCGGCATTCCTGGCCACCACGATGGCGGTGATTGCCCGCGATGGCATCCGCGACCTCACGTTGCTGGCGAAAGGATTTGATGTCTGGCAGCAGCCGGTCGTCTCTAACTGGCAGGTTGTTGTCATCTTTCTTGTTTTGTTTGTCGCCGGCCTTGGCGTCATCGGCTGGATGGCGTACGTGCTGGCCAAAGCCAAAGGAGTTGCCCGCCATGCCTGATGCTCAAGCCACTTCCCATCCTGCCGAACACGATCCGGTCCTGGCCGACACCGGCCGCCGAACCTTCGTTGCCCTTGGGATTGGCGCGCTCGGCGCGTGCTATGCCGGACTGATTGGCTATCCGGTCTATCAATATCTTGCTACGCCCGCCCGCAAAGCGGCAGCCCAGGGCATGGTGACGCAGGCCGTTCTGGACGGGGCCGATCAGCTCCCGCCAGGTTCGTCGCTGATGTTCAAGTTTGGCACGACGCCCGCCATGCTCATCCACCACACCGATGGGACTTGGGTGGCACTTGGAGCCGTGTGTACGCACCTGGCCTGCACGGTCAGTTACGAACCAGAACAATCGCGCATTTACTGCGCCTGTCACGGCGGCGTTTACGATCCCAAAACTGGGAACAACGTTGCCGGCCCGCCCCCCAAACCCCTGACCCGCTACAACGTGGAGGTGCAAGATGGACGCATCCTGGTCACGAAAGCCTGACGCGACGCGCCCACGCTCGCTCGCCACTGCCGTTTATGAGTGGGTGGATGAGCGGCTTGGTCTGGAAGAAATTCTAGCGCTTGCCCGGAAGAAAACGGTTCCCGACCACAAGCATTCGTTCTGGTACTACTGGGGTGGGATTTCGCTGTTTTTCTTCTTCGTGCAGGTTTTCAGCGGCGTGTTGTTGCTGGTGTATTACCGTCCCGGCGCAGAAGCCTATGAATCCGTTCGCCAAATCACGTATGACGTGCGGTTTGGCTGGCTCATTCGCTCGGCGCACTCGTGGTCGGCGAACCTGATGGTTCTAGCCGTTTTTGTCCATATGTTTTCGGTCTATTTCATGAAGGCCTACCGCAAGCCGCGTGAATTTGGCTGGTGGAGCGGCATGGCGCTGCTGGCGCTGACCCTGCTGTTTGGTTTTAGCGGCTATCTGTTGCCGATGGACGACCTGGCCTACTTTGCCACCAAGGTTGGTCTGGAAATTCCGGCGGCGCTCCCGATTGTTGGAACGCTGATGACCGACATCGTGCGGGGCGGGCCAGAAGTCACCGAAACCACGATTCAGCGCTTTTTTGCCCTGCACGTCGTCATTCTCCCCCTGGTTTACATTCCCATCCTGGCCTTTCACCTGTGGCTGGTCCAAAAGCACGGCAATGCGCTCCCGCCAAGCGAAGAAGCCAAACCGGAAAGCGAACGCCGCAGCATTCCCTTCTTTCCGGATTTCTTCTCGCTCGATCTGGGCATGTGGCTGATTGCCCTCAACGTGCTTTCAATTTTGGCGTCGTTGTACCCGTGGCAGCTTGGCCCACAGGCTGACCCACTGGCCCCGGCACCGGTCGGGATCCATCCAGAATGGTACTTCATGAGCCAGTTTCAGGTGCTCAAAGTCTTTGGGCGGTGGTTTCCAGGCGCAGCCGGCGAAGCCCTCGGTATCTCGCTCTTCACACTGGCCATTGTCATCTGGGCGGCCATTCCGCTGTTTGACACGCGCACAGCCGGCGGACGGCGCGCCCAAATCGCGACTTACTTTGGCTATTTCGCCCTGCTTGGGATGATTGTGTTCAGCATTTGGGGTTACTTCGACCTCAAATAGCGACTGGGGAGTTTGGTCATGAACTATCCATTTTGGGATGTGCCGCTGCTCGGTAGTGGCTGGATCATCGGGTTGATTGCGATTTTCCACGTCATGATTTCGCACTTTGCCGTCGGCGGTGGGTTTTACCTGCCGATGGCTGAAGCCAAAGCAATCCGGGAAGGTCGGGAAGACTGGCTGCGGGCCATCCGTGGCCATGCTCGCTTCTTCATCATTCTGACCGGTGTCTTTGGCGCAGTGTCAGGCGTTGGCATCTGGTTTGCCATCGGGCTGGCGCACCCGGAATCCACCAGTACGCTCATCCACAACTTTGTCTTTGGATGGGCCATTGAGTGGGTGTTCTTTATCGTCGAACTCACGGCAGCGGCCGTGTATTACTATGGCTGGGACGTGCTGCCCCGGCGGATCCACCTTATCGTTGGATGGATTTATGCTTTCTGCGCGTGGATGAGCCTGGTCATCATCAACGGCATTCTGACCTTCATGCTCACGCCGGGCGCAAGCTGGCTTGGCGCGGCCGGGACAGGACAGGAAGCCACCTACTTCTGGCAGGCATTCTTCAATCCGACCTACTTCCCTAGCCTGGTCTTGCGGACGCTGGTGTGCATTTCGATGGCCGGCGTCTATGCCCTCATCACCGCCAGTCGGATTGATCCGCTCGCCGAGCCACAGCTCAAGGACGAACTCATCCGCTGGTCGGCAAAGTGGTTGCTGCCGTCGTTCATCCTCGTCCCGATTGGCTTTTTCTGGTACTTGGCGAGCGTTCCCGAATCACAGCGCGCGCTGCTCAATTTAGGTATCTCAACGATTGGGCAGGGGACATTCACGCAGGTTACCCGCGCGGCCACGGTCGTGGTCATGACCTCAGCCACGATTTTGGCTTTTGTTTATTTCTCGGCCTGGCGCAACTCGCGGCATTTCAACCTTGGACGGGCGCTGTGCGTGTTGTTTCTAGCCTTTGCCGCTACCGCTTCGGCGGAACATTCACGTGAAATGCTGCGGAAGCCGTTCGTTGTCGGCGAGCACATGTACTCCAACGGCATTCGCAAGCAGGAGGTCGAAAAGTTCAATCGTGAGGGCTACCTGGCCAACTCGATGTGGTTGCAGACAGACACGCCGCCAGTTTCGCTCCGCCGGGTTGCCCTTAGTGAACGGGTTGAACCGGATGTCACGGCCAACTTGGCGCGTGGCGAGTTGATGTTCCGCGGGCAGTGCCTGGCCTGCCATACGGTGGACGGCTACCGCCCCATCGCGCGCTTGCTCCAGGGACGTGACCGCCAGTCCATCGGGTCGTTCTTGAAAACACTGCACGAGAACAAACCAGACTCACCCTATCGCAGCTACATGCCGCCGCTGGTGGGAACGCCGGACGAAGTCGAGGCACTGACCGACTACCTGGACGCCCTCATCAATCACAACGTCAAATCACGGCCCAGCCAGCTTGCTCAGGCTGGGAAGCCAAGTTTCTGAGCATTTTTCGCCCGGACGACAAACCTTGGAACTGACTACGCATGAGCCTGTGGGGATACCCAACAGGCTTTCTTTTTTGTTGCTTGCTTTTCTCAGCATCTAGCAACGCTTTTGATTGACTTCACATCTCGCGCCCAATGAAATGCCGTCGCAAAGCGCCACACAACGCTGTACCAAATCAAATGAAAAGGGCCCCACCTTATGCGGTTTCTCAGCACACTTGTGACCGCTTCGCTCCTTGCCACACTCGCTACCGCCCAGACCACGCTGCCGCCTCTGCCGACCACACGGCTCAAACCAACGTCGGTGGCCGCATTCAAAAATGGACTGGCCTTCTTTATTCGGAAGGGACAAGTCGAAACCAGACAAGGCGAAGGCTACCTAACCCACATTCCACCGGCGGCGCTGGGCACGCTTTGGGTATCCCCAACCGACGCCAACGTTGCGCTCGACGAACTCATCGCCGCAACCATTCCGGTGCCGCCAATCCTGGAAATGAAATCGGCAGCGTCCACCGCCGACCTCCTGCGGGCAAACGTGGGCAAGCGCGTCACACTGACGCTAACCAACGGCAAAGAGGTATCCGGCACCATCCGCGCATTTGGGTCGCCGACAACGGATGCCTTGCTGTACCTCGAAGTCGGCGCCGGCAACGAAAAAACCTATGCCCCCTTTCAGCCCGGTGATGTCAAGCAAGCCGTCTTTTATGAGCGGCCGGTCGCACAACTGGAAGTCGCCCGAACGCCGGAGGGGACCGAGGGCAATCGGCAGGCGGCGCTGCGGTTCCGCTTCAAAGGCGCGACGGGGCCGGTCAACCTGGCGATGGGCTACCTGCGGGGTGGGTTGGGGTGGACGCCGGCGTACCGGATTGTCCTCGAAGATGACAAAACGGCGACCATGGCGATGCAGGCGGTCGTCATCAACGACGCCGAAGACATTGACAACGCTGAAGTTTTCTTTGTGGTTGGGTTTCCCAACTTCGCCTTTGCCCGCGTCATTTCGCCTCTCGCGCTCCAGCAATCGCTGGCCGGTTTTCTGTCAAGCGTCCAGCGACGCTCAACCGGTGAAAACGAAAACGTCATGTCGAACGCCATCATGGCGCAGCGGCCGGCGGCATACCGTCCTGGACCAGCCATGACCGATGAGGACCTTGCGATTGGCGGCGCCATTGAAGGCGCCGCGCAATCCGAGGAAGACCTATTCCTTTACGGTCGCCAGAATGTCACCTTGGCCAAAGGCGAACGCGCGGCCTACGGTGTCTTTTCAGGTCGAGTGAGCTACGAAAACGTCTATGAGTGGGACGTGGCTGACACCTTGCCGATTCGGCCCTACGACACGCGCCCAGACTCGCCACCGGAAACGACCGCGGAGAAGGTCTGGCACATGCTGCGCCTGACCAACACGCTCAAGCTACCCTGGACAACAGCCCCAGCGCTGGTTGTCAGAGGCAATCAACCGCTTGCCCAGGAAGTATTGAACTACACGCCGGACGGAGCAACCACTAGTCTGCGCCTGACCCTGGCCACGGATATTCGCGTGAGTCGTGCCGAGCAAGAGGTCAAGCGCGAAAACGACGCCATCACCATCAACCGCACGACCTACAGTATCGTGACCATTGCCGGAACGTTGAAACTCAAGAACTACAAATCAACCGACGTGCGAATGCTGGTGCGCAAAAACATTGCGGGCGAAGTGCTGTCCGTTTCCCCAAACGGCAAGGTTGAGCGTCCGGCCCAAGCAATTCAAAGCGTCAACCCGGCTTCCAGGGTCATGTGGGAGTTTCCCATGAAAGCCGGTGAAGAAGTGACGTTGAGCTATCGCTACAAGGTTTTGGTCAACTAGGCGGCTTGGAAAGCGCCCCAGACACCAGACGTGTCGTTCCGACCGACGACACGTCTGGTTCCGCCAGCCGGATGCTCATCGCGCACGCTGGTTCATCCGAGCAGCGCGGCTTGACGCGCTTGTAACTGGGCCTCGAGGCCGGCACAAATCAGTTCGCACAACGCGAAAATGCTGTGGTCGGCGATCCGGTAATAGACGCTTGTTCCTTCCCGCCGCCGTGCCACCATCCCGGCTTCGAGCAAAACGATGAGATGCTTTGACACGTTGGCCTGACCGTAGCCCGTTTCGGCGACAATTTCGCCAACGCTCATTTCACCACGCTCACGCAACAAGTTGAGGAGCTTGAGGCGCGTCGGCTCGGCCAAGACCCGAAAACGGGCAGCTATCAGCTCCAGGGCTTCATCGCTTAGGCGGTGTGGCGCATTCGGCATGGCTTGATAACCTGACTAGGATTTCAAAGCTGGTTCAGTATCTATCACCTCAGACGCAGATGATTCCTCAACCGGACTAGCGGGTGGGGGTTCTGTTTCCACCCGTGGACGGTGCACAATGTAATACAACGTCGGAACAGCCAGACGCGAGAGGAATAGACTGGCGACTTCGCCCGAAATCAACGCCAGTGCCAGGCCTTGAAAAATTGGGTCCAGCAAAATGATACCGGCCCCAACGATCACGGCCGCAGCCGTCAACACCATTGGACGAAAGCGCACCGCGCCGGCATCCACGACGGCCTCTTCGAGCGGCATGCCTTCGGCCAGCCGTAGCTCGATAAAATCCACCAGGATAATCGAGTTGCGCACCACAATCCCGGCCCCGGCAATGAAGCCGATCATCGAGGTTGCCGTGAAAAAGACGCCAAATGCCGCATGGGCGGGCAAAATACCGACCAGTGAAAACGGAATGGCAGCCATGATGATCAACGGCGTCGTGAATGACTCGAACCAGCCGACGGTGAGGACGTAAATCAGCGCCAGCACCACCACAAACGCCAAGCCTAAGTCACGAAAGACCTCATAGGTAATGTGCCATTCGCCATCCCACTTCATGGCATAGCGGGCGTCGCTTTCCGGTTGCTGGGCAACGTAGCGGGCCATCGTCGTGCCATCCGGGAGCTTGAGCTGATCCAGCGCCGCATTGAGCTTCAAGATGGCATAGACTGGGCTTTCCGTCCGACCGCCAGTGTCGCCCGTGACATAGACCACCGGCATCAGGTTCTTGTGATAGAGCGGACGTTCAGCCGTCCCGGCTTCCAGCCGCGCCACTTCGTCAATTGCCACGGCGCTTCCCTGACGATTCGCAAGCCGCAACCGTCCAAGCGCGCTGGCATCCGACCGGAACGCCCGCGGGGTCTCGAGGACAATCGGGGTCGGCTCGCGCTCGGTGGGTAGATGGGCCAGTCCGACGACACGCTTGTTGAGCGCCCAGTCCAGCGTATCCAAAACGGACGTCTCTGCCAGGCCGTGCCAGGCCAGGCGCTCGCGGTCCAGGCGGAAGGTTGTCTGTGGCTGTGGCTCGACACCATACCAATCCACATCCACGACTCCCTCGGTCTGCTCAAAGATGGTTCGCACCTCACGCGCAACCCGCTCGCGTTCGGCGTCGTCGGGTCCATAGATCTCGGCAACGAGCGTTGAAAGCACCGGCGGGCCGGGTGGCACTTCGGCCACCTTGAGCCGCGCACCATACCGCTCAGCAATTGCCGTCAGCTCAGGCCGTACCCGCTTGGCAATATCGTGTGACTTTGTGCGACGGTCATGCCGGTCGGTCAGGTTCACCTGCAAATCGGCGACCAGCGGGCCTCGCCGCAGGAAGTAGTGTCGAACCAAACCGTTGAAGTTGTAGGGCGCGGCCGTCCCAACATATGACTGGACATCACGCACATCCGGCTGCGTCAGCAAGTAATCAGCCAACTCGCGCGCCAGCGCGCCGGTGCGTTCCAGGGGCGTCCCTTCGGGCATGTCCACGATGACTTGGAATTCTGACTTGTCATCAAAGGGGAGCATCTTGACGATGACTGCCTTGAGGGGAACGAGCGAAAAAGCCGCCAGCAAGAGTCCGATGATTCCGATCAGAAACCACCGCCGCCAAGTCACTTCGCGGATGATGCGGTTCATGACGCGCCGGTAGAGTCGTGTCAACAGCCCTTCCGGCTCCCCTTCCCCATGACCAGAGGCGTGGCTTGGTTGGCGCGAAAGAATGCGGTAGGCCGCCCAGGGCGTCACCACAAAAGCCACTAACATGGAAAAAGCCATGGCTGCCGACGCGCCAATCGGAATCGGACGCATGTAGGGACCCATCAGACCACCAACAAAGGCCATGGGCAAGATGGCGGCCATGACGGCCAACGTGGCCAGAATCAACGGCGACCGGACTTCGTTGACTGCTTCGACGGTGACATCGAGCGCCGAACGGAGGCGATTCTTGGCCATGCGTGCATGACGCACGATGTTTTCGACATCCACAATCGGGTCATCCACCAAGATGCCGATTGAGAAAATCAGGGCAAAGAGCGTGATGCGGTTGAGCGTAAAGCCAAGCCAGTAAAATGTTGCCAGCGTCAGCGCCAGCGTCACCGGAATGGCAACCCCCACAATCAGCGACTCACGCCAACCGAGCATCAAGCCAATCAAGGCCATCACCGAGACGACGGCAATGAGCATGTGAAAGAGCAGCTCGTTGGATTTTTCGGCCGCCGTCACCCCGTAGTTGCGCGTTACCGTCATCTGCACGTCAGACGGAATGACATCACCCACACGGGCCGAAACTCGGTCAAGAATCTCATCTGCCAACCGGGTAGCATTGACGCCCCGGCGCTTGGAAATGCTGAGCGTCACGGCTGGATATTCGGCACTGGGCAGCTTGTCGGCCGCGCTCCGCGTCGCATGGCGGACCAACTGCGTTACTTCTTCGTGTCCGTCGCGTATCTCGGCAACATCCCGCAGGCGAACCGGCCGCTCCGGCGTGCCCCCGACAACGATGGTTCCCAGGTCGTTGACGCTTTCGACGGCAGCGGTTGCCACAATGACATGGGCTGCGTCATGCCGTGCCGCTTCGGCCGGCGGAAGCGCTTGGTTTGCCGCCGTCAGGCGCGCCGCCAAGGTGTCGGCGGTCAATCCATAGGCTTCCATCCGAGCCGGATCGAGGATGACCCGAAACTGCCGCCGCGCCCCGCCGATGATCTGGGTTTCAGAAACATCTGGGGTTTGTTTGACGATGGTTTCGACCTCGGCTGCAATTCGGCGCAGCGCCAGATCATCCTGGGTGGCGCTCCAAAAGGTGAGGGATAGGATCGGAACATCGTCAATCGAGCGCAGCACGACCTGGGGTGGCGTGGCGCCTGGCGGTAGTTCAGCAGCATGGGCATCGAGCTGGCGACGTAGCCGAACCAGAGCCTCTTCCTCCTGCACGCCAACCAAAAACCGGACCACCACCAGCGTTTCGCCCGGCGTTGTCGTGGAATACACGTATTCAACGCCCGGAATTGCCCAGGCCAAACGCTCCAGTGGCGTTGTCAGCCGCTGCTCGGTTTCCTTGGCCGATGCCCCCGGCAGACGGCTCATCACATCAATCATCGGGACGCTGATCTGTGGCTCTTCCTCGCGGGGCAAAGCCACCACGGCACCGAGTCCGACCAGGACGGCAACCAGAATCACCAGCGGCGTCAGCTTCGATTGAATGAAAAAGCGCACGAGGCGCGCCATGAGATTGTCTGTTTCGGCTGACATAACCACCTCACCCAAGGGCTGACACTAGCGTTCGGCGGCCAGTTCGGCAGCGCGTTTGACGCCCAACCGACGCAAGATCGCCATCATCGGACACCAGTCGGCGACGCCGCCCAGAATCAGGTTGAGTCCAACAAAGGCGGTCAGCCATAGGGCATGGGGTGTCCACCACACACTGGCGGCCAGGCTGGCCAGGACGACAACGCCCGCAATCACAAACAACACACGCTCCATCGGCATCGGGTTTTCCCTCCGTTTACTTGGTAGTCAGGACGACGCCATCCCGTAGCTCGGGATGACCAAACACAACTGTTTCGCCATCGCGCAGTCCAGTCAGAACCTCTACTTGGTTGTCAAAGCGTTCGCCCAAGGTGATGATTCGGCGGCGGACGACGCCGGCGGTGTCCACGACCAATACACTCTGCAAGCCACCTTGTTCGGTCACGGCAGCCATTGGGACGGTCAATACCTCCACGACATCCCGAGGAATGAGTACTTGAACAAACGTGCCGCTCTGGATGCCGGCGGTCGTTGGAATTTCGGCTTTGATGGTGACTGTGCGTGTGGCTGGGTCAGCCGCGGGGCTACGCTCAACCAGGGTGCCTTCGACAGCCGTCCCATCAGGAAGCACAACCCGGAGGGATTGCCCCAGACGCAACGTCGCAGCCAAGTCACTTTCAACTTCAGCCGTGGCCCGCAGTGGCCCGGCCGCCTCAATCACCAGCAGCGGGATGCCAGGCGCGGCCAGTGAGCCGGGGTCAGCCAATCGGGCGGCAACCCGTCCGGCAAACGGCGCGACAATCCGGGTTTGCGCCACGCGCGTTTCGGCTTCGCGCCGCGCTTGCTGTCCGACGGCAACCTGGGATTGGGCGCGGTCAAGCTCTGCCCGTTCAGCTTCCAGTCGCCGTTCAGCAGCTTCGAGGGCGGCTTCGGCCGCGGCGAGCCGTCCTTCGGCGAGATCGCGGTTCTGACGCGGCACGTCACCGGTCGCAAAGAGCTTTTCCTGCCGCTCATAAAGCGTTCGCGCCAGATCGCGCTCGGCACGCGCCCCACGTACGCCGGCTTCGGCAGCTTCAATCCGGCGGCGAATGGCCTCCGTAGCGCGCTTCAGGGCTTCGACTTCAGCTTGGCTCGTTGCCAGTGCCGCCGTCGGCACGTCGGCGTCAAGGATGACCAGCGGTTGGCCAGCTCGAACCTCATCACCCAACTTGACGAGAACCGATGCCACCCGCGCGGTCACTTCGGCCGTCAAGGTGGCCGTTTCACGCGCGCGGAGGGTGCCGGCCACGCGCCAGACACGCGGCAGCGGGTGCCGCTTCACCGTTTCCCGGTCAACGGCCCCGGTCACGGTTGGAACCGTTTCAGCCTTGGCCGGTGTTGGATGGGAGCGCCACTGCCCGACGAGCCAAAACAGCCCAACCAGCCCCAGGGCCAGGCTGCCGACAATTGCCATTCGTTTTACCCATACGGACATCGCGTTGACGTACCTCGCTTTGCAAGCTAATCCAACTTTTATAACTATAAAGTAATAAAGTCAAGCATTATCTCCCACCGCCACGCCAGCAAGCAGGGGTTGCATTTCATCGCCAAAGTCAGTAGTTAGGAAAATTCCTTAAGTGATAAACCCAGAAACACAGACATTTGGGGAGAGGAACTTTTATGCAGACTTACACAACGGCCAGCCGCCCAAGTTGGTGGCGGATGCCGAGCTGGTGGCAGATTCTCTGGCTCGGCGGTTGCTTTTGGCTCTGGTCGGCCGGCGTGTTCGCGCAATCCGGCGCCACCCTCGAAGGACGTGTCAGCCTTGAACAGGAACGCAACCCGGTTTCCGAAGCCATCGTGACCATCTTGGAGCTGCGGCGCTCCACGGTCACAGACAACCAAGGTCGCTACCGTTTCGAGAATGTGCCGCCAGGGAGTTACCAAGTCTTTGCCCACCTCGACCGCATCCCGGACACTGTCCAGCGTGTCACCGTCGCGGGACCAACCACCCTGGACTTCGTCCTCAAACTTCGTGCCGAAACCGAGCAAGTCAACGTCACGGCAACGCTTCGGGAAGAAACGACCCGTGATGCCATTCAATCGGTCACAACAGTCAACAGCTTTGACCTGGCCGAGCGCGCGCCGGTATCACTGGGCGACGCGCTTGAACGCGAAGTCGGGGTGGCTAAACGCTCATTCGGGCCGGGCACCGGTCGCCCGGTCATCCGCGGCTTTGATGGCGACCGGGTTTTGGTCACGCAGGACGGACTGACCACTGGCTCGATTGGCTTTCAATCCGGCGACCATGCCGAAATTGTGGACCTCCAGGGCGTTGAACGCATCGAGGTCGTCAAGGGGCCGGCTACCCTGCTCTATGGCAGCACGGCGGTAGGTGGCGTCGTCAACGCCGTAACCGGGACTGAAGAATCCCATCCTGGGCTACAGGGCTATGCCACGGCCTTTGGTGGCACGGGCAACGCGCTTGGCGGTGGCAGTGGCGGTATCAAGTACGGGCGCGGCGCCTGGATGTTGTTTGGAAACGGTGGCGGCCAACGCGCCGGCGATTATCGGACGCCCGTGGGCGTCATAGAGAATTCATTTGCGCGGAGCGGCAACGCCTCCGGGGGGCTGGGATACTATGGCGCGCGTGGCTTTTTCAATTTCACATACACCTACAACAGTCAAAATTACGGTGTGCCGCCACTTCCTGACGATGATGACGAGGACGAGCGCGCTTCTCAGACCCGGCGCAAACGTTCGGACTTGCGTCCTGAAGGCGGTGAACCCGGTGAGTTGGTCCGGCTCAATCCACGTCGCCATGGGTTTCGGTTCACGACCGGCGTTCGCAACCTCGATACGTTTTTCACCGATGCGCAGGTCCAGGTTCAGTACAATCGCTACCGGCACGATGAAATCAAAATCGAGGAAAACGAAATCGAAACGGCATTTCGGAACGATACCTTTGCTTACCGCGTTCTGGCCGACCATCGGCGGATCGGCCGGCTGCAGGGCACCTGGGGACTGTCAGGCCTTTATCGGGACTATTCGACACGCGGTGAAGAACAACTGACGCCGGCCACGACGCACACGAACGTTGCCTTTTTTGGGCTTGAAAAGTTGACCTTTGAGCGGGCGACGCTTCAGTTTGGCGGACGGGTGGAGCGCAACGCCTATGCCCCAACCAATGCCCGGTCGCGCAGTTTCACGGGATTTTCAGGTGGCGTCGGGCTGCGCGTCGGACTCTGGGAAAACGCCGCCTTGACGGCCAATTACAGCCATGCCTACCGCGCCCCGGCGCTCGAAGAGCTATACAACTTCGGGCCGCACCCTGGCACGTTTCTGTTTGAAATCGGCGACCCAGACCTGTCCCGTGAGCTGACCAACGGCATTGAAGTCAATGTCCGTCACCAAGCGCGGCGGCTTCGCGCGAGCGCCGGTTTTTACTACTACGACATCCGAAACTTCGTCTTTCCGGCGCTGACGGGCGAGTTTGATGATGGGTTACCGGTTGGGGTCTTCACCCAGGGGAACGCTCGCTTTGTCGGCACGGAAGCCCAACTCGACATCAACCTGCATCCGAACGTGTGGTTTTACAGCCAACTCGATTACACCAATGCCGAACTGAAAACCGGTCTTCCCCTGCCCCGCATTCCACCTTTGCGGGCGCGCGTCGCCGTGGAAGGCACGTTCAAAGGCTTACGGCTGATGCCAGAGCTGTTGATGGCCAATCGGCAGGAGCGGGTCTTTACCCTTGAAGAACCCACGGCCGGCTACACGGTGGTCAATCTGGTGGGGTCTTACACGGTGACGACATCCCATACGGCGCATGTGTTCTCCGTAACGGGCTTCAATTTAGGCGACCGGCTCTACCGCAACCATTTGTCATTCATCAAGGCCTTTGCGCCCGAAATCGGACGTGGGGTGCGGTTTGCCTACACGATGCGGTTCTTCTAGGCGACAGGCCGTCTGGAAAGGCGCAAGCGAGGGTGGCTTGCGCCTTTGTCGAAGGGGAACACATCGAACGGTCTCGCCTGCCGAAACCACGCCAAGCCCCACGCCGGGTGCGATAACGAGCACCTACCACGAAACAAAGGCAATGAGCAGCGGGGATTCTCAATCAGTGGTTTCTATCCCGCCGCCTTGGCCGGCCACACTTCAGTTTGCGAGGCAGATTCAGTGACGTTGGCGTTGAGCCTGAAGATGCGGCTTGACAGCTTCTCTTTGGCAGCTCTATCTTGCCGGTTCGTCAATGCTGTGGGGATGTAGCTCAGTTGGTAGAGCGCTGCGTTCGCAATGCAGAGGCCAGGGGTTCGACCCCCCTCATCTCCACCAAGTTCCACAAGCTCAGAGACTGACCGAGCTGGGTCGGTCTTCAGTTCTCCGCTGATGTTCACGGCTGACTGTGTGGCGCGCCTGGGTCAAACCTTGCGGGTGCCTCTTTGTGTGGCTTTCCGTGCGGAAAAGCACCGTCGTGGGGGGTAGAAGTCTGGCGTTAAACTCTTGGAACTTGTCTAGCGTCGCTTTCGTAAAGCGCCACGATTGCCGCCACGGTTTTCACTTCTTGTCGCCCACGGGACACTACGAATCGCTATGTCGTCGTATTATCGGCTCTTTCATCTCAGCCTTGGGTTGATGACACTCTTGGGGCTGGTCTCGGCCTCGGCCCTGGCGCAAAGCGGTGCGCCTGATATGCGGCCTGACGGCGTGGTTGCTCAAAACCCGGCTCCGCTACCCGGTCACGGACAAGGTGGAAGCGGACAAACACCTTCGCTTCCCGTTGCCGACCAGCGCGTGAAGCGCGCCCTGGATGAGCTTCCGACCACCCGGATTGGGGTTACGCCCGGCCGCTTCCTGCGTCTCACCCTCCGGGAAGCGATCCTCATGGCGCTGCGCAATAACCAAGATATCGAAGTCGAGCGGGCTAATGTCCAGATTGCCCAGTACAACGAGCGCGGCTCACTGGGTAGTTATGACCCCATCCTCCAGGCGACGGTGCAGTTCCAGTCGTCCACCTCACCGACGGCCCAGACCTTCATCGGGGCGGAAGGCGGGGCTTTCAAACGGAAGCAGCTCCAGTTTACGCCAACACTCGTTCAGAATTTGCCCACCGGTGGGAACTACGCGATCACCTTCTCAAACAGCCGGGAGACGAACAACGCCGGTTCGGCCGGGTTGAGTCCGCAGTACTTTACGACACTCGATTTTCGCTTCACGCAGCCCCTGTTTCGGAACTTTCGGTCGAGCGCAAATGAGCGGTCGGTCAAGATCAGCCGCAAGCAGTTGACCCTCAGCGACGCCCAGTTTCGGCAGCGCGTGTTGACGACGATTGCTTCCGTGCAATCCGCCTACTGGGACTTGGTCTTTGCCATCCGCAACCTCCAGATTCAACGCGATGCCGTCGAGCTGGCGGACATCTCCATGGCGGTTACGCGCCGCCAAGTTGAGGTCGGCACAAGCGCTCCGATCAATGTCGTCGAGAATGAGTCAGAACTCGAAAATCGCAAGAATGCAGCCATTACGGCGCTCCAGCAAATTACGACTGCTGAAAATCAGCTCAAGCAGCTTATCTTGGGCGACCCCCAAGCCAGCGAATGGCAAGCCGCCATCGAGCCAGCCGACGATGTGGACTTCACGCCTGTCGAGCTGGATGTCGAACAAGCTCTCGCCAGCGCACTCCGCAATCGCCCGGAACTCGAACAAATTCATTTACAGCAAGAACTCAACGACATCGAGCGGGGCTTTGCTGAAAATCAGCGCAAGCCCCAAGTGGATGCCTTCGCGGCCCTGACGTTTGCTGGTCTGAGCGGCACGTCTCGGATTCAACTACCGCCAGGCAGCCCAGTCCTGATCAACGAGCGCTTCCTTGGCGGCTACGGAACAGCGCTCAACAACCTCTTTTCGCTGGATTTCCCAACCTACACTATCGGCGCCAACATTTCCTTCACCTTCCGCAACCGCACCGCCAACGCTGCCGTTGGACGCGCGTTGGCTACCGGACGGCAACTCAAGGCGCAGGAGCGTAACCTCCAACAAGGTATTCAGGTTGAAGTTCGCAATGGTCTGCAAGCGGTGGCGTCAGCCCGGCAGCGGGTTGAAGCGACGCGGGCCGCCCGGATTGCGGCTGAAACTCAGTTACGTGGCGAGCAACAGCGCTATGCGGCTGGGCTATCCACCACGTTCTTGATCCTTGATCGCCAAAACCGGCTCTCGATTGCGCGTGGGAATGAGATTCAAGCCCTGACGGATTACAACAAGGCCGTCGCCCAGCTTCAACGTACGCTCGGCACGTCACTTACGGCGAATGGCATCGAAGTCAAGCAATCTGACCCGACTCCATGATGATCACTTTCCGGCGGCGGTAGTGCGGACTGGGCGCGCCACCCTTCGGTGGCTATCACAGGTAGATTCGACCAACACTGCCCTGAAGACCCTGGCCCGGTCCGGCGCGACCGAGTGGACGGGGCTGTGCGCTGACGAGCAAACGGCTGGGCGTGGGCAGTACGGACGTACTTGGCACTCACCGGCCGGGGCTGGACTGTATCTATCTCTGCTGTTTCGGCCGTCCCTGACGTCCGGCCAGCTCATCCACGTTACCACCTTCGCCGGACTGGTGATTCACCAGGTCTTGAGCCTCTTCGTTGGCGATCAGTCCCGGCTCGCCATCAAGGCACCGAATGATGTCTTGCTTGACGGACGCAAAGTGGCAGGCATCTTGGTTGAAGCCGACTGGCAAGAAAACACACTCAACTTCCTGATCATTGGTATTGGCATCAACGTCAATCATCTGTCCTTTCCGGACGGACTGCGTTACCCGGCCACCTCGCTGCGACTGGCTCTGGGGGATGCCGCGCCAACGCGGGAAACCGTCCTCCAGCACATTCTGGAAACGTTTGACACCCAGTGGGATACGTTTGTCACTGACCCGGGGGGATGCGTGGCCAGTCAGCGCGAAGGCGTCGTATGTTATTGACGCACTTTCCACAACCGAAGACGATAGTCATACTTGGTTGTGAGGCCAACGCCATACTTCGGGAGTTACACCATGCGCCATACCGATGACTTTCCAAACCGCCAACCATTTCGCGCTGCCCAGTCGGCTGTCATCCCGGTCGAAAACAACCGCAACTCGTCTTTGATGTGGCTCATCCTGGCAACCGTCGCCACACTGATGCTCATGGTTGTCCCCTTTGCCTCGGTTATCACCTTCCCCATTCGCATGTTTGTCACCTTCATTCATGAAGGTAGCCATGCCTTGGCGGCGCTCCTCAGTGGCTACCACGTCATCCGCATGACGATTCACTGGGACGGGAGCGGTTTGACGCTCACGGCTGGACAGAACTGGTTTGTTGCGAGCGCCGGATACCTGGGAACGATGCTGTTCGGCGTGCTCCTGCTTTACCATGCCCAACGCCGCGACCGGGTTAGCTTACTGTTGGTTGGCTCAGGGGTGCTGGTATTGCTGCTGACCATTTTGTTTGTCAATGGTCAGGCATCCTGGCTGATGGTCCTGCCGCTTGCGCTCGCCAGCATGCTGCTGCTTGGGGGCTTACGGATGAACCTTCCGATGATGGCGCGGTGGGGCATGCTCGGCGCGGGAGGGGTACTCATCCTCCTGCTATCGGTGCTGTGCATTGCTACCGGGACGCTCTACAGTTGGGTGGCCGGACTCAGCATTGGTGTCAGCTTGATTGCTCTCGGCGTGTTGACCAAGCCGGCGATTGGACAGTTCATCGTCAACTTCCTGGCGGTGCAGTGCTGTTTGGACGCTTTATCCGATCTCAAAACCCTGTTTTTCCTATCGGCTTTTACCAACGTACAGAGCGACGCCGCCAATATGGCGCGGATGACCGGCATTCCGGCAACCATTTGGGCCATCCTCTGGCTGGTTTCCGGGGTGCTCTTGCTGGGCGTAACCCTGTGGATGATTTTCTGGCGTGTTCCCAACCGCAACGTGGCGAGTGCCGCGCGCTAGAGAGTGCCGCGCGCTAGATCAGACACACATCAGGCAATGCGGGGCAGGACCTCACGCGGTAGCGCTGTAACCGTTCGACTTTCACGCACCAGCGCCTGCCCCGGCGCGCCCTTGCGCGGACGGGATACATGCCGTCGCTCGGCGACGCGCACCTCCACTCGGTCAGCCTGCTTGGCTTGGGAAAAGTACGCGGCCAGCTCAGCCGCCGCCATTACGACCTGTGGTGGCACAACCTTGCGCTGCGGATTCCGAATGACGACATGCGCCCCCGGATAATCTGCCGCATGTAACCAGAGGTCATGCGACCGCGCTAACTCAAACGTCAGCCGGTCGTTATCACGTGAAGTGCGTCCCACGACAATTTCATACCCTTCCGGTCCGCGATAACGCCGCAGACCGGCCCAACCTCCCTTCTCCCCGGTTCGTGCTCGGTCAGTCCGGTTTTCCAGTGGCTCTTCCTGGGGTTGAAGCTCAAAAGGCATCTGCTCCCGTAGCTTCACGATACAGGCGTCTAGCTCGCCGACTTGCGTGGCCTGCGCCAGTTCAGTGTCAAGTCGCATCACAGTCGCCTGGACAGCCTCAAGCTCGGTCCGCCGTTCAGCATTCGCCGTCAGGGCACGCTGCGCCCGCTGGTAACGCCGAAAGTAACGCTGGGCCGCCGCCGCCAAGTCTTCTGACTCAGATTCCAAAGGGATAGTGAGTGGCGTCGGCTCGTCGGCGTAGTAGTCCATGACCTCGACCCCAGGGCCTGTTCGTTTGGCCGTCGCCATGTTCGCGTACAGCAACTCGCCCCAGCGCCGCCACCGGTCGGCGTCCTGGGCCTGGCGCGTGGTGGCATCCAGCCTATCCAGGGCACGTTCGATTCGCCTGCGCCACGTCCCAAGGGCCTGCTGCCAGCGCCGGCGACGCGCCGCAAGCGCGGCCTGCGCTGCCCGCCGCTCAAAGCGAGCCTCCACGGCCTCATGTGCCGAAACAAAAGGCGTGGGCACCAACTCCGGCACGTGGGTCAACCGAAGTGGGAAGACCTCCAGCCCCTCTGGCAACGCATACAGGAAAAAGGCCTGTGGGCTGACCAGTGATTGATACACTTCCGAGAAAGCCGTCCAGGGCGGGCGGCTGCGCGCTCGAAAAGCCACCTCACGTGCCAGCCGTGGGTGACAACCACACACAACATCACGCAGAAACGTCTCCAGCGCGTCGGACGTACCCGGCAGCCGTTCCGGGGTCACATCAGACCAAGTCAGGGTGTGGCGTGCCTGGCGCGGCATTTGGTACCGCTCTCCAGGACGACCGTCCCACGGACGAAGCGCATCCACGATGCACTCATCGGCCGTCAGTAGCCAAAGGTTGGCGGAATGACCCGTTAGATCATGGCGCAGCAGCCACCGGGTTGGCTGCTCGGCATCGTCAAAACCATGGAAGGTCAGTGTCACCGAACGTTCGGTCTGGGTTTTCGTGGCCCCGACCAAGCGCGCGCCACGCAGGGCTTTGCGCAACCGCGCAACAAAGGGTGGCTCACCCACGGCATCAGCCGCGCCGGGGTGACGACTCATCGAGTAGAAAGCACTGTCGTGCGGACGCGCCACTAGCACCAGCCAACGTCCGTCGCGCCGCCGCATATCAAGCCCAATGGCCGCCTGGCCCACGACGGCAATTTTGCCCACCAGTAGGCCCTGGTCGTGCCGCGCCACGGCATCATTCAGCTCTGTGACGAGCGCAGACAATAAAAAGGCGTCCATGGGAACAGCTCAGAGGCCGAACGACGCTACCTTGCCACCTAGTCCTGGTCTGGCTCAGCAGCCCGGTTCAGACAGCAGTCAGTTTGAGCGGTAGTTGGTAAACTGCATGTCGATCCCAAAGTCGTGCGCGCGCAGCTTGGCAATCACTTCCTGCAATACATCGCGGTCTTTGCCGCTGACACGCACCATGTCGCCGTTGATCGAGGCTTGCACCTTGGCTTTGGTGTCCTTGATGAATTTGACAATCTCGCGGGCTTTTTCCGTCGGAATGCCCTGTTGCAGCGTCACCCGCTGCCGAACCGTGCCACCGGCAGCCGGCTCGATCTTGCCATAGTCGAGCGCCTTGAGCGGCACGTTCCGCTTGATGAGCTTTGATTCAAGGATGTCAATCACGCTCTTGAGTTTATATTCATCGTCCGACACCAACACGATGTCGTGGTCTTCTAGCTCAATGCGGCTCTGGCTCCCTTTGAAGTCAAAGCGCTGGCCGATTTCTTTCGTAGCTTGATTGATGGCGTTGACGACCTCCGCCATGTCAACCTGTGAAACGATGTCGAATGAGTTGTCCTTTGCCATAGCTATATCGTGGCCCGGTATCCACCAAAAGTAGTCGTGAAGTGTAAGGCGACCTCGAGGCTGAAATCATTCTACCCAACGCGGAACATAGGAGACGAAGCGGGCGGCGCTTGTTGCCCAGGTATCCACAAGCTGACGCGCTGCCTGGCCGTTCGTTTCTAGCACAAAATCCATCAGCAGGGCGTGTAAGGCGCTTAGCTCATCCGGGGTTGGAACTCGCTCCGTCAGAAAGTCCCGGTTGATATGGTCTGCCGGCGCGCCACCGTAGATATACACCACGCCACCGGTCATACCAGCTCCCAGATTTTTTGAGGTCGGTCCAAGAATAACCACCCGACCGCCGGTCATGTATTCACAAGCATGGAGGCCGACGCCGTGAACGACGGCAGTCGCGCCACTATTGCGGACGGCGAAACGGTCGCCGGCAAAGCCACCGACGTACAGTGTTCCACCGGTCGCGCCGTAGAGTGCGGCATTGCCAATGATGGCGCTGGTCTCAGCGCCACTCCGCAGCCCCGGATGGGGACGGATCACAATCTTTCCGCCGCTCATTCCCTTCCCAACCGAGTCATTTGCCTCCCCTTGCAAACCGAGCTGCAATCCTTCGGTGAGAAAAACCCCAAATCCCTGCCCGGCGCTCCCCGTAAACCGGAGCGTTATCGGTGTATCAACCGGTTCCGGGTTCGCGCCGCCACTGCCTGAGAACTCACGCTGGTGCGCAGCTTTCGCCAGCCAACCAGACAGGGTGGCCGGTACGGCCCGGTCGCCGGTCGTAATCGCATAGTCCAGGCAAATGTCCGGCTCACCGGCGGCCCACTTTGCCTGAACATCGCGCAGAATGCGCTGGTTGAGATCACCAACCCACCGCAGTGCTCGCGGCATGGGTGGCGGCAGGGGAACCGGTGGCGCCAGAAAGTATGATAAATCAATGCGGCATTGGGTGAGACAGTCCGTATGTCGGCTGTTCGGCGCGAGCAGGTCGGTCCGTCCGACGGCCGACGCCAAGGTAGGCAACCCGGCCGTGGCCAACCACCGACGCGCGTCATCGGCGAGCGCTTCAAATAAACGCACAACATGCTCAGGCTGCCCAGTGTATTTCGCTTTGCGGCGTGGGTCATGGGTGGCAATGCCCGCCGGACACTGATTGGTCTCACAAATCCGGGCCATGATGCAGCCTTGCGCCACCAGCGCGAGCTTCCCAAAGTCAAACGACTCAGCGCCCAGGATGGCAGCCAGAACGACATCCAAACCGGTGGCGAGTCCACCATCCACCCGCAGGGTTACGGCGCTGCGGAGTCCCTCTTCCACCAGAGCGCGGTGAACCTCGACCAGACCGATTTCCCACGGCAGCCCGGCATGCGCCATCGAACCCAGACCGGCCGCCCCCGTTCCGCCGTCGCCGCCGGCAATGTGAATGGTGTCGGCCCCCGCTTTAGCCACCCCAACGGCAATCGTGCCGACATTCGACCCGGACACCAGCTTCACGCTGACCCGTACGCCCGGATGGAGGTTTTTGAGTTCCTCGATAAGTTGCTTGAGGTCTTCGATGCTGTAGATGTCATGCATTGGTGGCGGAGAAATCAAATCCATGCCGGCTGTGGCATGACGCGCCAGCGCAATCTCCGGCGTCACTTTATGACGCATGAGCTGACCGCCTTCACCGGGCTTGGCTCCCTGGGCAATCTTGATCTGGATTTCCCGGCCCGTGACGAGATAGCGTGCCGTGACGCCAAATCGGGCTGAGCCAATTTGCTTCGTGCTGGCCGTGATGCCGGTGCTGAAGTAGTAGGGATTTTCCCCGCCTTCGCCGCTGTTGCTTCGCCCGTTCAAGTGCTGCATCGCCAGAAAGAGGTCGCGCTGCGACTCGGCGCTGATCGCGCCAAATGACATGCCACCCGTGCCGAAGGTTTGCGCAATCGCTTCCGGTGATTCGACTTGGTCCAGTGGGAGCGGTGACACGTCAGGACGAATCATGAGCAAATGGCGCGGACTCACTGGCTCACTCGCGGCGCCGAGCGCCAGGTATTCGGCGTAGTGCTCCGGCGCTGGCGTTGCCGCGCGAACGAAAGCATGAACGACCCGCGCCCGGGCCGTCGTCATCGAGTGCCGCTCGCCATACTGGCCCTGGGTGTCTTCCTTGAAGCGGTAGTGACGCGCAAGCGACCGTAAATCAAGGTCATGGCTTCCGCTGGCAGCGTGAGCGCACCAAGCCGCATGGCTGTGGAGTTGGCGATGCGCCAAGTCGGCCAGCTCCAACCCACCCAAGCGGCTTTCCTTGCCGGGAAAAAACTCACTCAGGAGTTTCGCGCCAAGTCCGATGGGCGTGAAAAGCTGGGCATTCTGGTAGCTGGCCAAAACTGAAATGCCCATCTTTGCCATGATTTTCATGACGCCACTCGTGAGCGCCTGGATGAGATTGGCTTCACGCCGGTCGGGCGTCAGTTCGGTCAGCTTTGGATGCTGACCAAATCGGGCGCACTCCAGCGCTAGGTAGGGGCACACGGCAGCCGCGCCAAAACCGACGAGCGCCGCGACGTGGTGGGCAGTACGCGCTTCCCCGGTGTCCGAAACAATCGCCGCATCGAGCAGCATGCCCGCTTCGTTGAGGCCGTTGACGATAGCCCGAAGCGCCAGCAGACTGGGAATCGGCGCTCGGTGTGGGCCAACGGCGCGATCACTGACAATCAGCACCGATGCCCCATGTTCGGTCAAGTTCAGGGCTTGCCGCTGGAGTTCGGCCAGCGCCAGCCGCAGCCCATCCACGCCATCGGCCGCCGTAAACGTTGCGTCGAGTTCGGCGACATGGACTCCCAGGCGAGTCGTTCCAGACGCGGCGCGCAGAGCCGTCCTGTGCGCCAGCGATAGCACTGGGCCGTCCAGCTCGATGGCAGGCGGCAGGGGCACCAGTGTTTTGGGCGCAAAGATATTGGGTTTGGCGCCTAGGTGCACCGTGGTGTTCATGACCAGCGCTTCGCGCAGGTAATCCACTGGCGGATTCGTCACCTGCGCAAAGTCCTGATAGAAAAAATCAAAGAGTGGGCGTGGCAGGTCAGATAACACCGCCAGTCGTGCGGTGTCCCCCATCGAACCGATGGGTTCCTTGCCCGTCAGGATCATCGGGACGAGCAACGCCTGGATGTCGTCATGGGTATAGCCAAATGCCCGAACCAAATGCATGGCCGTTGGTTCGGCAGGTGAAGCCACCGACGGCAACCGGCACACGCGCGCATCGAAAACGGCACTCGCCGCTTGCGAGCGTGGCTCGGTAAAGCTCACCGAGCCGGAGCGCAAATCCACGACGACACCGGTTCCGGCATGGAGCGCTCCTTTGGCGCAGACCAGTGATTCATCCACGGCAAAGGCCCCAGCTTCGGAAGCCAAGTAGAAAACGTCATTGGTCTCGACCCAGCGGCCCGGTCGAAACCCGTTCCGGTCAAGCCGCGCGCCGACGACCTGACCATCGGCAAAGGCTACAATTGCCGGTCCGTCCCATGGTTCGAGCGCCCTTCCCCAAAAAACATGGTAAGGATCAGTCTCGGCCGGCGGCATGACGATGGCCAGCGCCTCGGCCAGACTGAACAGGCCGCTTCGGCAGCGGAGCGCCTCGATCATTTCATTGAGGCTGCCGGTGTCGCTGATGCCGTCATGGGTAAGGAGTTCCCCGGCCTGCAAACCCAACAACCGCTCCCGCGAATAGGCCCAGGCGCGATTCCCGGCAATCGTGTTGATTTCGCCGTTGTGGGCGATCAGGCGGAAAGGTTGCGCCCGGTCCCAGGCCGTGCGGGTATTCGTGCTGAAGCGCCGGTGAAAGAGCGCAAACCGCGAGACAAAGGCCGGATGGTGCAAATCCAGATAAAACCGGTCGAGGTCGGCAGCCCGCACCAGCGCCTTATAGACAATCGTGGTCGCGGAAAGCGACACAAAAAAGCAACTCGTGTCCAGCCCCTGCTTGCGCCAGCGTTGGCGTGTCATCTGCTTGGCCGCATAGAGTAGGCGCTCAAAGGCCGCCAGCGTTCGCGCCGGTGACGGACGCTTGATGACCGCCTGTTTGAGCGTCGGGAGCGTCTGCCGGGCAAGTGGGCCGAGCACGGTCGGATTGGTGGGTACGTCCCGGCTCTCCAGAACGTGCAAGTCATAAAATTCAAAGGTATCGGCAAAAATATCGAAGGCCTGGGCGCTGCGCGCGGGATCGCCTGGCAAAAAAAGAAAAGCTACGGCAATGCTTTCCGGCAAGTAACCAAACAAAGCGTGCGGCAGATCAACCATCAACCCAGCCCCATCGCTGGTGCGGCCATCCGCCGCGCAAGCACCCCGATGCTCGACGCGGCGAAGCGCCTGGAGCGCAGCTTCGATCACCGCGCGATCAGACGCACCTCGCCGCGAAGCCACGAAACCGACGCCACAACTCGACTTTTCAACCCGCATGGGAAAGCACCTTCCATTGGGAAAGGGTCCACGCCGCCTCTCGCGGGAGATCGGCAACACGACTGGCGATAACCACGTCCACGTGGTGAAAAGCTTCTAGAAGCCCCTGGGGAGAGCGGCTTCCCGGTCTTGCTTGGCGGTTTTCCAGCAACCGGCTCTTCTGGCAAGGGCCGGCTCAATGCTGGAAAGCATGATGAATAGCGCTTGACGTTGGCAACCTACGCAACCGACTGGGGCGCGAGGGTAAACAAGCACACCGCAAAGTACTGCAAACTGTCCTGCCAAACCCTTTTGACCGTCCATCCGGCCCGGCCGGCCATGGCTTGAAAGGCGGCGAGGTCGTACTTGTGCGAGTCTTCCGTATGGATGGTTTCCCCCTCGGCGAAGGTGAAGACTTCGTCTCCGATGCGAACGGTCTGGGGCTGTGTGCTGACTAGGTGCATCTCCACCCGTCCCTGGACCGGATCATACAGAGCCCGGTGCTCGAACGCGCGCAGGTCGAAATCGGCATCGAGTTCGGTATTGATCCGGTGGAGGAGGTTCAGGTTGAAGGCAGCCGTTACGCCGCGCTTGTCATTGTAGGCTGCATCAATCACCGTCGGGTCTTTTTTCAGGTCCACGCCAATGAGCAGGGCGCCAGGTGGCCCGGCCACGTCGGCCGCATGGCGGAGAAAATCTTCGGCCTCGTCCGGCGTGAAGTTACCGATGGTCGAGCCGGGGAAAAACACGACCCGTCGCCGATAAGGAAACTCTTCAAAGTCCGGGAACGCCATTTCGCGGGTGTAATCCGCGCACACCGGCGTCACCCGCAAGTAGGGATACGCTTGGGCAATGTCCGTTGCCGCGGCCAACAAATGATCTTTTGAAATGTCCACCGGCACATAGGCGGCCAGATTGGGCAAACAGTCCAGTAAAATCCGGGTTTTACGTCCATTGCCGCTGCCATACTCGATCAGCAAGACATCTTCGCCAAGAAGCGTGGCAATTTCGGGCACATGGTTTTCGAGCAAGGCTGTTTCGGTGCGGGTCAGATAGTACTCTTCCAGTTGGCAAATTTCGTCAAAGAGTGCTGAACCACGCTGGTCGTAAAAAAACTTCGCCGGAATCGCCTTGCGCGGACGACGCAGCCCGGCCACGACTTCCTCCCGAAATGCCGCCGGCGTCGGATGGAGGTCGTGAAACGACACAATGTACCCGTAGGACGGGCGAGCTGCCGAAACCAGTTGGGGATGACTCATGACATATCCTCTGCCAGCCGGACACCGGTAAACTGCCACCGCGCATCGGGCGGGAAAAAGTTGCGGTACGTGGGACGGATGTGCGTCACGGAGGTCGCGCATGAGCCGCCCCGCAATACCATCTGGTTGCACATGAACTTGCCGTTGTATTCGCCGAGCGCCCCATTTGCTGGGCGAAACCCCGGATAAGCCGTGTAGGGGCTAGCCGTCCATACCCAGACATCGCCAAACAATGGCGCGGCCGCCGGCAGCGGCAACGGATGCCATGCGCCAGACTCATAGAAGTTCCCAACCATCGGCACACGGTTGGCGACCACCTCCCACTCGGCTTCGGTCGGTAACCGCTTTCCGGCCCAGCGGGCGTAGGCATCGGCCTCATAAAAGCTGAGGTGGCAAACCGGCTCATCGAGGCCTAACGGACGTAAACCATGCAGCGTCATCACCTGCCACGTGCCGCCTGCTCCCGGCCGCCAGTAGGCCGGTGACTGCCACCCGCGCGCCGTCACCGTTGCCCATCCGTCTGAGAGCCACAGCTCCGGCCGAGTATAACCACCATCAGCCATGAAGGCCAAAAAGTCGCGGTTCGTCACCGATTGCGCCGCCAGTCGAAAGGGGCGCAACAAGACTTCGTGGCGTGGACCTTCATTGTCAAAGGCAAATCCGTCGCCAGTGTGACCGATGGCGTATCTGCCGCCATCAACTGTGTACCACCCATCCGCCGGGCAAGTGGACAAGACCGGCGACACGGGCAAGGGGTCGGGCAGCGGCGCACAGGCCGGGTCGAGCGGATTGGTCGCCATAATGGCTTTGATGTCGGTCAGGAGCAGCTCTTGATGCTGCTGCTCGTGATGCACGCCCAGGGTCAGGACAGGCTGAGCCGTGGCCCAAGTGGCGCTGTCACAGTGCCGGATGAAACGTTCGGTGGCAGCATCCACATAGGCGCGGTAGGCATAGACTTCACGGACGGTTGGGCGCGTGACCAGTCCGCGTTGGGCACGTGGATGACGTTCGCCAACGGCTTCGTAGTACGAGTTGAAGACATAGTCATAGCGCGGATGAAAGGGCCGATAGCCGGTAACGTATGGCTTGAGGATGAAGGCCTCAAAAAACCAGCTCGTGTGCGCCAGATGCCACTTCGGGGGGCTGACCTCCGGCATCGGCTGCACCACATAGTCCTCGATTTCCAAGGGACGGCAAATCTGTTCTGAAACGGTGCGCACTGCACGATAACGTGCTGCCCACGGCTCGCGGTCGTCCATCAGTTCGAGTTGGGTTCGAGTAGCTTCCATGGGCGTGCGTAACGCGATGCGCAGCAGACAACCTACGCTAGGTGGAATGTGGCCTGACGCGGCAAGTGACGCGGATTACATGCGCCGTTCGGGTCACCATACCATACGGAGCAAAGCGAAACCTACCGTCCTTGACGAGGCTGGCCTCGCTGGGTTTAAGCTTTTCGCATACTACTTTTTGCATGGCAAGCTTGCGCAAACCTCCTTGCATCCGTTTTTGAGCCGGTGACTGCTTATGGACAACCGCTCGATCACTGAAACGACGTTACCGGAAGCATCCCAACCCACCGACCACCCACCACGCTGGCTCTATGGCAGGCTGACCGACCTCACCATCGGTTGCGGGTTGTGGTCGCTGCCCCTGCTGCTCGTGAGCTACACCGTCGAGCCGCACTTTGCCGGAAGTTTTGCCCTTGCCTTTTACGCCTTGGCGCTGGTGTGCAACTACCCGCACTATGCCGCGACCTGGCATCGAGCGTGCGCCACCCCGGCGGCTCGAACACGCTACGGGACGGTCCTCATGTGGTCATCGCTGGCGACAGCGGCCGGGCTTCTGTTAGTTCATGCCCATCCACCGTTGCTGGTTTGGGCCTTTACGCTTTACGTCTTCTGGAGTCCGTGGCACTACACCGGACAGAACTACGGCATTGCCCTGATGTTTGCGCGTCGTAACGGGCTTGGCGCACTTGATCGCCACATGCAGCGTTGGCTGTGGGGGGCGTTTGCCTTGCCCTACGCCATGCTGCTGACGGCATTCAACAGCGGAGCTTCGGCCGATCCGCTGCTGTACTCGGTCGAGTTGCCGCCACCGGTAGCGAAAACCCTGATCGGCGTCTTTGGCGCGGCCTTTTTCCTCATAACTTTCATTATCGGACGAAAGTTGCGCCAGCGCCACGACTGGCAAGCCAGCGGGCCGACCCTGGCGCTCCTGGCAACCCAGGCCCTGTGGTTTATTCCCGCGGCCGGCATCGTCCTGGCCGGTGAAGCCGTGTTTCAGGTTCGGTACACGTCTGGGATGCTGGCGGTACTCCATTCGGCGCAGTACCTCTGGGTGACATCCCACTATGCGCGGCGCGAACAGGGCGCGCAGTGGCGGCCGTGGTCTTACGTCGTTTTCCTTTTTGCGGTCGGGGTACTGCTTTTCATCCCTGGGCCGTGGGTCGCCAGCCTGGTGTTCGGTCTCGACTTCACAACGAGCTTTCTGGCTTTCACGGCCCTGGTCAACATCCACCATTTCATCCTGGACGGCGCCGTGTGGAAGCTGCGCGAACCCCACGTCGCGGCGGTGCTGGTTCGGGATCAGATGGCAGATACTCCCAAAGCGGTGGCGGCCCGGACGCCCTGGCTGCGACGGCTTGGTTTATCGGCGGCGGTGGTTGGATTGGCCGTCCTGGCGGGGGTTGACCTCATCAAGTTCATGCTAGGTGGGCGCACCACGGATGTTGCCGCTCTGACGCAAGCCATCCAACTCAATCCGAACGACGCCCTAGTGGCAGCCCGTCTGGCGCGGCTGGCGCTGGCAGAAGGCGACCGGTTACGTGCCCGCGAAGCCCTTGAAAAAGTTGTCGCCGTCAATCCTTACGATGCGGAACATCAGGCCATGCTCGGACAAATCCTGATCGAGCAGGGCGAATATGACGCGGCCTACCGTCACTACCAAAATTTTCACCACCATTTGCCCAATAACGTTGCGGCCCTCGTCAACTTGGGGACGCTGGCCGCGCGGCAGGGGGCCGAAACCGATGCCATGGCGGCCTGGGAACGCGCCGTGCAGCTTGACCCGGATGGACAACCCATTGCCTGGGCTAACCTGGGCGATGCCTACATGCGCGCCAATCGCCATCAGGACGCGGCCAAAGCCTATGAGAAGGGGCTTCAAGCACTGCCGAGCGGGCCGGAGGCACAGCGCCAGTCGCTTGAATGGACGCTCAAGCTTGGTGACAGCTATGCGGCCATCGGCAAAGCGGATGCAGCCGAACGCTGCTACGCCACAGTTTTTGAAGCGGCTTCCACGTTGCCGGCGCTTGACTTGGCCAGCGTGACAGCCACGCGCCAGGCGGACCTGCATGCTCAGCACGCCCGGCTCGACCGTGCAGCCGAGCATCACCATCTCGCCATCCGGCTTGCCCAGGAAAGCCAATCCCTGACAACCCAGGGCGCGGCTTGGTACGAATACGCGCTGTTCATGGCACGCCATGGCGCATCACCTGAATTGGTTTTTGCCGCCTGCCTGCAAGCCGAAACCTGCTTCCGAAACCAGGGGATGAGCCAGGCAGCCGTTTCAACCATCCAGTCGCATCGTCAGGCGGCCGAAGATGCGGTTGGAACCCAGGCGGCCCACATCCGTGCCCAGTTGGCCGAAACACTTGACCGGGCGCGTGCCTGGAAACCGGCACCATCTCGGTAGTCAGATGCCTTGGCGTGGGTCCGGCGGTTGGTTTGCGCGCCAACTAGGCTTCGTCGGTGGTATCCGAGACCTTCCGTTCTGCGGCGCTATCTTCTTCCTGCCGGGCTTTGGCCAGCGCGGAGGCAATGATCCCGGAAGGCAGCGCGACAATCCCCAGTCCGAGAACGAGCACGACGAAGGTAAAAAATCGTCCGCCGGCCGTAATCGGGTAACTGTCCCCATACCCTACGGTGGTCAGCGTGGCAACTGCCCACCACAGACCGTCAAACATGGATGTGAAGACTTCCGGTTGGGCTTCGTGTTCAAAGTAATAGATGCCAACGGCCGCCAGATAGAGCAAAATCAATGCCGTTGCCGCAAACAGGAGCAACTCTTCCTTAGAAATGATCAGCGCCCGGTGGAAGCGTCTCATGGCGCGGCTGTAGCGCGTCAGCTTGAGAATGCGCAGCAAGCGGAGAAACCGCAGTGACCGGAGTGAGCGCAGATCAATGACCAGGCCCAGATAAAAAGGCAAAATGGCCAGTAAGTCCACGATGCCGTAGAAACTGAACAGGTATCTGGCGCGCGACCGCGACCCAATGACCCGGACGAGGTACTCCACCGTAAACAGGCCAACTGAAAACAGCTCAAAGCTTTCGAGCCAAGCTCGCTGCATCGGTGTCAGATTGGGGAGCGTTTCAAGGGCGAAGTCAACCAGCGACAGAAAGATCATGGCTTGGATGAACAGCTCCCAGCGACCGAGATTGAGTTGTCCATCTGCATCGTGGGCCATGGCGTACGTACCAACCTTTGGCTTTTAGCCAGTGGCTTTTAGCCAGCCAGTGTTAGACAGCTAAGCCAAACCACAACACCAGTCCCTTGGCAAAGAACAGGAGCAGCAGACTGGCCTGCACCCCTGCCACAATGTCATCGGCCACAGTTCCAAGCCCGCCACGCAGGGCCTCAAAGTGCTGGGCCGGGTAGGGCTTGATAACATCGCAAAGCCGAAACAGCCCAAAACCACCGATAACCCATGCCTCAAAAGCCCACGGGATATGGGCAAGCATCGGCAGCAGTGGTAGGAACAAATACGCGATCAGTTGTCCGGCAAACTCATCCACAACGACTTCTTTAGGGTCTTTAGCTCCAAAGAAGCGCTCGGCGCGTTCGGCAGCCCATATACCTGAGTAACTCACGGCGGCACAGACGACCAGTCCCCAAATCAGCGTATCGAGCGCAAACGGCTGAAAAAAACCTAGCTTGCCACCGGCATAGTACAGCCCGGCCATCACAGCCGAGCCGGCCGTTCCAGGTGCAATTGGCGAAAAGCCGGAAAAAAAGCCCGTTGCCCAGACCAGCGCGATGTAGTCGCCAAAGGTTTTCGGTGGCACTCGCGGGCGGTCATAGACAACCGCTTTGGTCAAACGCACGGCTAGGCTCCAACCGTCCAATCAGGTCGGCAGGTATTGGATGGATGGCTCGGACGATAGCGCGTTACGTCGCCAGTTGCCAAAACCTCTGCCAGTTGCCGAAAGGTTTCGGAGGCGCTGGGGACGACTTCACTGCCCAGGTCAGGATGATGCCAGGCATCCAGGGTGAGCAACTCGGGCAGGTCTGGTGGAATCCGTCCCCGCAACTCGGCTTCGGTCGCCAGCAAGTCATGGCGGTATCGGGCTGCCAACCAGCGCAGCAGCTCGTCGTCACGCCACCGGCGCCCAAGCGCCAGCGGGCGTCCTTCCGAATCCAAGAGCGGTGACCGGTCTGGGAGTAATACGAGTCGGCCGCGAATACGCACGGTGCGGGCTTCCCGCCGGACGTACTGGCGCTCGTCAAACGTTGGACACTCGTCGCCATCTGAAGTGGGGTGCAGGTAATCCTCCGGGCGCGTGCCCGGCGGTCGCTCCAGACAGTTGCCATAGACGTGCAGGCAGTTGTCAATTGCTGCATGACCAATGCCAAACTCATGACAGCCAAGCGTCTCAATCACCAACGCCCACCGTTCAGCATCCCGGTAAGCGTGCAGGCGCGCGGCGGCCAAGCGAAAGCCCGGCGCATCCAGCATTGGGAACGCCAGGCTTTCAGCACAAGCATCGAGTTGGCTCAAAATCTCGGCGGGTGTCACCCTTCTTTTGCTGGCGTCGGCTTGGCAGCAACGGGTGTCGCCGAACGCGGAAGCGCCTTGTCCGTTTTGCCGTTCGTTCCAGATTCGGCCAACGAGCCAAGGTAAGCCGGCAGCTCAATCCCCGCCTGCCGGGCAATCTCCTGGAGCGGTGGCAAGGCTGAAACGAAGTTCCGAATGAACTGTGATGTCGAACTGCCTTCACCGTTGCCGCCGCCGTCCCAGACGGTGATCTTGTCAATCTTGAGATTGGCAATGGCTTCAACTTGCTTCTCGACCACCGCTTCAAGCTTTTCAAGCAAGATGAGCTTGGCGGCCGTGTCCGGATCATTGCCGCAGGCGCGGATGATGTTGTGGTAACCCTCGGCCTTGGCCAGCAAGAGTTGCTTCATCCCATCGGCATCGGCCTTGTACTTGAGCAACAGCGCATCAGCTTCGCCTTGGGCGACCCGCCGGATGCGTTCGGCCTCGGCATCGGCATCCACTTGCCGCTTGAGTTTTTCGATTTCTTGCCGAACCAGTTCCTCTTTTTCCAACAGGGCCGTTTCGCGCTGGCGCTGGGCGATGAGAATTTCTCGTTCAGCATTGGCTTTGGCCACTTCGGCTCGCTGCTGGGCCGCGGCCTGTCGCTCGGACAACATCGCATTTGACTCGATGACGGCAGCGCGGGAGTTATTTTCCTTGGCAGCCGTTTCAGCTTCGAGTTCGGCAATGGAAATACGCTGCTGGGCTTCCGCGCGCTTGAGACCAACTTCGGCCTCGGCCCGTTCAGCGGCAATATCAATCGTTTTCTTACGTGAGGTCTGCGCTTCTGAAATAGCCGCCTCGGCTTCGAGTTGTGCGGTGGCGATCCGCACCGTCCGTTCGGCTTCTTTTTGTCCTTTTTCAGTTTCAGTCGTTTCAAGGGCAACCTGCACCGTGCGCTCGCGCACGGCCTTGGCTTCGCCTACCGCCCCAAACCGTTCCTGTTCGGCGACTTCAACACGGGCCTTGTTGATGGCTTCAGCCGCGGACTTTTTCCCAATCGCTTCGATGTAGCCAGATGCGTCGGTAATGTCCTTGATGTTGACGTTGATGAGTTGCAAGCCAACCTTATGTAGCTCGGAAGCCACATTGGTGTTGATGTACTTGAGGAACACCTCACGATCACGGTTGATTTCCTCAATGGTCAGCGTAGCGATGACCAGGCGCAGTTGGCCCAGGATGATGTCTTGGGCCTGCTCTTTGATTTGCCGTTCATCAAGGCCCAGCAACCGTTCGGCAGCATTGACCATGACATTTGGGTCGGTTGAGATAGCTACCGTAAAGGTACTCGGCACGTTGACGCGGATGTTTTGCTTCGAGAGCGCCCCCGTCAGATTAATCTCGATTGGCATCGGCTGGAGGCTTAGAAACTGGTAATCCTGAATGACAGGAATAACAAACGCCCCACCCCCGTGAATACACTTGGCGCTCCGTCCGCCGCCAACTTTACCGTAAATCACCAGAATGCGGTTCGACGGACAACGCTTGTATTGATTGACGATAATGGCCACCACAATCAGCACGGCCAGAACCGAAATGCCGATCACGCCCAGCATCAACAGACTGATGTCACCCATGAGAAACCTCCTTGTGGGGTGTGGCTAACGTACGGTCGTCAGTTTTGGCTTCGTTGGAGCGACACACTGCCTCCAGACCGGCGTAGGGACTCAGTAGCGACTCCGGCGCAACCATCAAAACGCCATTGCTCACGCTATGGACAAACACCCGCGACCCAGTCGGGATAGCTTGACCGTCGGTCATTGCGTCCAGGGTGGCAAGCCGCCCTTGGGTTTCAATTTGAATCTGTCCACAGCCTTGCCCATGCGCCGGTATGGTCAAGTACACGGTGCCAAACCGGCCAATCGCGCTGGTTGGTTGGAGCGTACCATCCGACTCAATCCGATAGAGCTGCCGGAGAAGCCAGACTGTCAGTAGAAACGTGACGGCACCGGATCCGAGCGCCATGCCTAGCACGACAAGCGGAGAGAAACGGGTCAGTTGAAAGCACAGCACGCCGCTCCAGCCCGCGACGCCCAACCCGGCCAGAACTGCCTTGAGTCCGCCACCTGGGAGGGTCTCTCCGTCCCCACCACCAAGTAGCCCGACGCTTCCAGCGAAATGCCCGTCGAGATGTCCGTCGAGGCCGTCGAGCAGCGTTCCAACCACGAGCTTGAGCAGCAGGAGACTCGTTGAAAGTATCGCTACGCCCCAGCACAACGACTCAAGCACCGAGGGTAAACCAAACCAGTTGCCTAGCGTCATGGGGCGTCTCCGGGCGTAACGGGCTTGTTTTGGGGAAAATTCGTGACGGTACGCGACGAAACGTGTGAAAATCAACAGTACCTGCATTTGCGTTGGACGGTCAAGCGCGGTGCGTATCATCTGCCGTTCTGGCGACTGGCTCAGTGCGCGCCTGAAAAAAAACCGCCGGGCTGTAACTGCCCGGCGGGTAGTCCAAGTGATGCTCGGTGACGGCCAGCGGCTACGGCGTCAGTCGCACCGAGCCAAGGTAAGCATCCTTACGGTCACTGGTGTTATTTGCGCGTGCCGGTTGGAAGACGTCGTATGGAGCCGGCGGCGAAGACGGCAACACATTGGTTGCGTTGGAGGCCCCGGCAAAAAACAGCACGCCACCGTTTTCACTTACCGGCGCGACCAAGTACGGCGCAATGCTGTAAACCACCTGGATGGGCTGCCCGCCGGTAATAAAGTCGCGTCCGCCCACGTTGACCAAGTTGTGCAAGGTTGCTGGTAAGTTGGTGCCGCCTTCATTCACCGACGAAATCCGGGCCAGAAAACCGCGGCTGGTTGGAACTCCCATCCCACCCGCCGGGTATAGCAAGTCGTCCGCAAAGTTTGGCAACCCTGGGATAACGCCGACCGGCGCAAACAACGTCAAGCTTGGCCCTTCGGAAATACCACCAACATAAACTATGGAGTTGGCGGGGCCGGCAGTGTTGCTGGTGGCCAGGGTCAAGGCGTCGTCATCGCCGGCATCGCCAAGATAGCCAAAGTACTGAAGTGTCCGAGTCGTAAGTACCGGGCCTCCATCCCAACGGATTTGGGCAACAAAGGCATCCCGCCCGCCCTTGTTCGATGTGGAGAGCGCCCCTGTGCCGGCGACACCAACCCCGGTCGTCGTCGAAGTCGTCAGCCCGGCGACATGCACGACATAGCGCGTCTCCATGTCCACTACACGGCGGCGAACTTGAATACCGGTTCCCCAGTCATCCGCCGCACCACCCAAATAGGTTGAGAAATCGCGCATGGGGCCAGTGGTTTCCCTGAAAACAGCCACAAAGGCATCGCTCGTCCCATTGCGTGTGGCTCCGCTTAGCGAACTCGATACCGCGTTGCTTGAACCGTTGATAAAGTCTGTCTCAGGATCAGAAAAGGTCAAGCCGGTCACACCTACCCGCGGGCCACTACTGATAAAAACCGAAATCCCGGAAACCGTGTCATAGTCATTTCCGCCAAAATAAGTCAGATAGCGACGTTGACCGCTGCTTGTATTTATCTCTGGATTGAATCGCCCCAGAAAGCCGTCGGCATCGCCGCCACCATAGGTGCCATCAAACAGCGGAGGACTAGCTGAACCAACCGGCAGATTGCCGGTTGTATCGCCACCCACGACAAATTGGAAATCATCGGTACCGCGCTGCTCCGCGGCGCAAGCCCAGGCGACGTCATCCCCACTGCCGCCAATGTAGGTCGCGTAAGCGACCGGAGAACTCGGTGACGAAGTTATGTTGTCGGCAAGTGGATCGAGGCAGAATGGAAACACCATGGCAAAGGCATCCGCGTTGCCCCCGCCAAACGCCGCTTGAAAGGTGGTAGGGGTTCCACTCCCCAACGCTTGGCGTCCGGTGGGGAAATTGCTGCTGGTAGTGTAACCAACAACAACCGGTCCAATCTGCGGGCGAAAGTAGCTGCCGTCAACCTGTTCTACGCCAGAACTCAGTGCGTTGACGCTGGCACCGGTGCAGACATCATCGCCGCTTCCACCGTAGATAATGACCGCCGCCAATCCGTTTTCCGCGCCGCGGTCATCATACGTGAAACTTGAATTACTGCCGTTGGCAAAGTTATTCCACGGCGCGAAACGCCGCGCAGGCCCAAGGTCAGGCAAGTTGGTTGGAACCGATCCATCCGCTCGGAACTCGAAGCGAGCCACAACGATGTCCACATCCGACGTAGAAAGCGGATTATTCGCGTTCGGACCTGAGCCAACCGGCACAGGAAAGGAGGGACTGAAGGTAGTTCCCGCCACAAAAACAGGGATGGTGTTTGGCGAACTGAACACAGTGCCGCTTGTCGTTGCGCCGCGATTGAAGATGCGGCCCACTGCCACGCCCACGGCCTCATCATCCTGGTCACCGCCGAGGAAGGTTGAATAAAACGGCAGCACTGGATCAATCACCAAGGCCAGATTCCGGTCATACGCACCGACCTCAAAGGCAACCCGGTTGCCGTCCACAACAAACCGCCCGGATACGATCCGTCGTTCACCGGCCACTTCCTGGTAAAGCGTTGGTTTTTGCATCACGACCGTTTGCTGACCGACTAGGCACTGTAAGTTACCTTCACGGTCCAGAGCGAGTCGGTCGGCTCCGTCAAAACTCAGGCAGATGGCGTTTGGATCGGCACCGGGCGAGACGCGAAAATCATAGGTCAGACGCTCATCTTTTGGGTAATAGACCAAGTCAATGCCAGCATAGACATTGTGGTAAACGACTTGCCGATAGAGGGGCACGTGGCTACGCCACTGCGTGCGTTCGCCCTTGCAGTACGCCAGCTTGATCGGACTACGGGCCAGTCCTTCCGAGGCCGCCGGAGGGATGGGTTGCCCGGTCTCACGTTCGACCGGCTGCATGCGCAGCGCCCGATACACCGGACGCGAGGTCGGGACTTTCCGCCACAGTGGATTCTGGGCAGCTTTGCCGGTTGGACGCCAGAGGGGTTCGCGTCCGGCTTCAACCAGCATGCAGGCTTCCGCCCGGTCGGTCAGAAACACCGACCCACCAAACATTTTGTAGCGTACCGGGCCAGCATGCTGCCCGCGATTTTCCTCGAATAACAGACGGCTGCTTTGGTTCTCGGCCGGCGTACTCAGGACGTGTCGGACGGCCGGTTGGGGGGTCGGCCGCGTCGGCTTGGGAAGGTGACGGTCGGCCTGCGCGATAAAGGGCGCAAAGGCAAGGGCAACCGGTGGAACGGCCAGCAGAGCTATCCACCGGCGTAGGCGATACTGGTGTAAAAACCGCTTCATAGGAGATTACCTCGTGGGCTTGTGAGAAATTCCATTCCAGCGTTTGGACTCGGAGATCTGTGCGCTTCTAAGTTGTTGCGCGAGCTTACTGTTCTCGCCCAACGTTGACAAGTGTCCCGCAAGCTCTGTTGAGAAAAGGTGTTTCGTTGCAAGCTAGGTTCTCTGAAGACAGTCGCGCAAAAAGCGCTTTTACTTTTGCTTCGATCTCGTCTCGAACGCAGTTGAAGGCGGCCGGCGGAAGATGCTTGGGGTCAGGAATGCCCCAGTCTTCGTGAATTTCGCCGCGCAGACTCGGACAAGCATCCCCACATCCCATGGTGATGACAGCAGCAAACACAACGGAAGGCAAGGCATCGAGCGATTTGGAGGTGTGCCGCGTGAGGTCGTAGCCCAGTTCAGCCATGGCGGCAATGGCCTTTTCGTTCACCCTACCTGACGGCCGTGAACCAGCGCTATGAATCTCGAAGCCACCGGGGTTATGTATCCGGGCGAACGCTTCCGCCAACTGGCTTCGGCAGGAATTTTCAATACACACAAATACGATGGGCTTTGCCATGAGCGTCTCCGAATGCAGTCTAGGGTTGGTTGACGAGGCATGACTAAATACATCAACGATCCATCAACGCGCTTCCGGTAAGGTCAATGAACCGCCTTGATTGGCCAGGAAGTCTTCCAGCAGGATCGCCGCGGCAACGGCATCTTGCAGAAGCGCCCACCGTTGACGGGGAATGCGGCGCTCGCGTAGCCACGTTTCAGCCGCAACCGAGGTCAATCGCTCATTCCAGGTCACGACCGGGACGGGCGCGGCGCGGCGCAGGGCTTCGACAAACGCCAGGGTAGGAACCGTGGCCTGGTTAGGCGAACCGTCCAACCGACAGGCCAACCCCACGACACAGCGCACGACCTGCTCTTGGGCAACCAGCGCCACGACCCGCGCCACCAATGACTTGCGCGACCCGGTCGGCCAGACCGCCAACGGACGCGCAATGAGGCCCAGCTCATCACAAATCGCCAAACCGGTGCGCTTTGCCCCCCAGTCCACGGCAAGGGTTCGCTGGGAAGGCAGTGGCGCAGGCGCGGCGGTATTGGGTTCTTCCACTTCAGCCGGTGTTCCCGAAACCGGCTGTCGGTCAAAAGGCAGGCTTGACGTCACCACACTGGCTTGTCGCATCGGGGATACCTCACACAGACGACTGATTCTGACACAAATTGACACTCGTGAAAGTCCTCACTAGGCTTGCGCGTCCAAAAGCCACATCGGCTTTGAAGCTGTCAGAAGTTTGAGCTTGTAAGGAGAAAGAATGCGCAATGGATGACGCCTTTCTGGCCCAGCAGCGAGAAAAACTTTTAGAGAAGCGGCGCGAGCTGCGGTTAGCCCTCAATCTCACGACGCAAGAGGAAACCGGCGAGGAAGTCAAAGACCCGCTCGATGCTGCCGTGACCTACGCCAACCGCGAACTTGCCGCGCGCCAGGCCGAACAATATCGCCAGTTGCTGCAAGACGTTGAAGAAGCCCTCGAGCGGATTGCCGACGGCACGTATGGCATCTGTCAGGGGTCGGGCGAGGAAATCCCACGGAAGCGGTTGGAAGCGGTGCCGTGGGCCCGTTACACAGCAGCTTATCAGGAAAAAATCGAGCGTGGCCTCGTCACCGAGTAAATCGTTGGGCATGCCATCCATCGCAGAAAACATCGCCGCCATTCGGGAGCGAATCGCTGCGGCCGCCCGCCGCGCCGGCCGCAACCCCGACGCCGTTACGCTCATTGCCGTGTCCAAAACCAAACCGGTCGCGGCCATTCAAGCGGCAGCCGCGGCAGGCATTCAGGATATTGGTGAAAACCGCGTTCAGGAGGCCTTGACCAAGCTCCCACACAGTCCGCCGGACTTGCGCTGGCATCTGATCGGACACCTCCAAAGCAACAAGGCCAAGCTGGCTGCCGAGCATTTCTACCTCATTCATACCGTGGATTCGCTCGCACTGGCGCAGCGCCTCAACCGTTTGGCTCAGGAACGGGGACGCCCGCAAGCGGTCTTGCTCCAGGTCAGGCTTGGTGACGAAGCGACAAAATCTGGACTGTCCCCGACGGACCTACCCTCCGCTTACGCGGCGGCGCGTGGACTGCCGCATATCCGCATTCAGGGGCTGATGACCATCCCGCCGTTTTGCCCTGACCCGACAGACGCGCGGCCCTACTTTCGTCAACTGCGGCTGCTCCGGGATGCGCTGCTGACCGACTTCCCCGGTGACCAACTGCCGGAGCTGTCCATGGGCATGAGTCACGACTTCGAGGTGGCGATTGAGGAAGGCGCAACCTACATCCGCGTCGGAACAGCCATTTTTGGCGAGCGGTGAAAAACGCGCCCACAAACCGGCTTACATCCGCGCAATCACGGCATGCAGCAAAGGAATGAAGCGGTCAGCAACTTGCCGACCGACTTCCAGTACATCCTCGTGATTGATCGGTTGGTCAAGGACACCGGCCGCCAAATTGGTGATGCACGAAATGCCCAGGACACGCATGCCCATGTGCCGCGCCACAATCGTCTCTGGAACAGTGGACATCCCAACCGCATGCGCGCCAAAACAACGGATCATCCGTATTTCGGCGGGCGTTTCATAGCTCGGACCCAGCAGCGCGGCATACACGCCAGACTTGAGCGGGATGCCGAGCCGCGCGGCTTCCTCACGCGCAATGGCGCGGTAGTCCGGGTCATAGGCGTCGGTCAGGTCTGGGAAGCGCGGCCCGAAGCGTTCGTCATTGAGGCCCTGGAGCGGGTTGGCAGCCATCAGGTTGATATGGTCATCAATCAGCATCAGGTCGCCTGGCGCAAGCGATGGATCAATGCCACCGGCCGCGTTGGTGAGGATGACTTTTTCGATACCGAGCAATTTGGCGATGCGCAAGTAAAACGTCGCTTGCTGGAGCGTGTAGCCCTCGTAGAAATGAAACCGCCCCTGCATGGCGGCGACGCACTTGCCCCCAGTGTAGCCACACACTTGCCGCCCATGGTGACCGACCACCGTCGAGGTTGGAAGATGGGGAATCAACCGGTAGTCCACACGCACCGACTGCTCCAGTGTATCCGCGAATGCGCCCAGCCCAGAACCAAGCACAACCAGAATCTCAGGTACTTTCGGCAGTTTTGATCGAAGAAAATGGGCGGCTTCCAGAGCTTTTTCGTAATTGTCCGTCATGTCATTTTTTTGGCAGTCAGAGTGGTGCGGATGAGACGCTTTCAGAACATAGCACACCGGACGAATCAAATCGTTTGGGCGAGAACGGAGCAATATCACATGGCAGCGGAAGACGCTGCACGAGACAGCGCATGATCTCGGCGGTGATGGGCGTCAGCAAAATGCCGTTCCGGTAGTGTCCCGTTGCGCAAAACAGCCCAGTGACATCAGTCGCGCCGATGAGTGGCAGATCGTCGGTGGCCAGGGGGCGTAGCCCAGCCCAAGTTTCGCCCAGCGGCGCACGCGCCAAACCCGGCGCAATAGCAAGCGCACCGGAGAGCAGAGCCGCTATACCACCGGCCGTAACCTGCTTTTCATAACCGACATCCTCGACAGTTGCGCCGATGACAAGCCGGCCATCCCGGCGCGGTACCAGATACACCCGCGGCGTCCGAATGACATGCCGCACCTTGGCCTGGATTGGCATCTGGAGCGCTACCATTTGGCCGCGAATCGGACGGACAGCACCCGCTGGCAGCCGTAACAGCGTGGGGGACATCCGCGCCGCCCAACTCCCGGCAGCGTTGATCACCACCGGAGACGACCAACGCTCACCGTGGGCTTCAACCCCAACAACCCGTCCATCCGCAACCACCAGTTCGAGGTTTTCGCAATGGCACACGATGTTCACTCCGGCCGCCGTCACGGCCGCAACCAACGCCTGCGTCAGACGGCGGTTCTCAACTTGCCAGTCATCCGGTAGGTAGAGTCCCCCGGCACAACCGGCCAGCAGCGGCTCAACCGTTCGGATGTCGGACGGAGACAGCCACTCGGCATGACAACCGGCCGCCGTTTGCCAAGCCAACTTGGACTGCAAGGCCGCCACGTCCGTTTCTTGTTCAGCCAGAAGGAGCGTTCCAGCCGGGCACAGCTCGGCGTCTATCCTGGTTTCCTCCCAGAGCGCGGCCACAAAGTCGGCATAGAGCGACCGGCTGGCGAGGCAGAGGTCAAACAGTGGTCCGGGCGCGTCGGCCTCAGATTGTGGGGCCAGCATCCCGGCTGCGGCCCAGGACGCCTCCCCACCAGGTTGCGCATTTCGTTCAAAAACAGTCACGCGCAAGCCATCCCGCGCCAGCGCCCGCGCAATGGCCAGCCCGATCACCCCGCCGCCAATCACAACGGCATCACTGGTTGCGGTCATTTCAGGTTCGCCATGTAGTCAGTGACCTTGATTTCACCGGTCATGATTTTTTGCCGCGCGGCTTCAACTTCGCGCAGGACCTCGTCCGACACGAGTGGGCGGTTGTAGTCGTCGAGCGCGTACGCGATGCCGTCGTTTTCCAACCCGTAGGCGTGCAGACCACCGCGAAACCGTTTCTCCAGCGCTTCCTGGATGATGGTGTACACGGCCACATCCACCCGCTTGACCATGCTGGTCAGCACAAAACCGGGCTTGACCCAGTTCTGATTGGCGTCAACGCCAATTGCCAGCTTCCGGTTTTCCTCGGCTGCGTCAAACACGCCAATGCCGGAGTTGCCAGCCGCTTGAAAAACGACATCGGCGCCGGCTTCGTACTGGGCCGTGGCCAGCTCCTTGCCCTTCCCCGGATTGTTCCATGCGGCATCGGTGATCCCGACAAAGTTCTTCAGGATTGTGATATTCGGATTGACGTAACGTGCGCCTTCCTCGTAACCGGTCGCAAACTTACGAATGAGAGGAATGTCCATGCCACCAACAAAGCCGATTTTGCCGGTTTGGCTGGCCCGGGCCGCCATCATGCCCACCAGGAAGCTGCCTTCGTGTTCCTTGAATACCAGCGACGCGACGTTGGGCAAATCCACGACCGAGTCCACGATGGCGAAGTGGATGTTTGGATATTCCTTGGCAACGGCCGCCAGTACCGGCCCCTGCGCAAAACCAATCCCAATGATGAGGTCGTAGCCGCGCTCGGCAAAGGCCCGCATGCACGGTTCGAGGTTGTTTGGCTCGCCAGGTTCGGCATGGCGCAGCACGATAGGCAAGGTCTGTTTCGCGCGTTTAGCGCCTTCCCAAGCGGCGGCATTGAACGACTTGTCATCCTTTCCGCCAATATCAAAAACCAATCCGACCCGCAGCTTTCCAGACTCATCGCGTGGAACCCGGCTGCCACAGCCGATGGAGACGAACCAGGCCAAAACGATGGACAGAACAACACCCAGCCTCGTGCGCCACATCATTCCCTCAGTCACGCATCCTTTGTCGCTAAACGTAGTTCGTGCTGATCGCCATCAGGCGTTCCCGAATAGCTGACCCGCCAACGCATCATAGGTTTGGTCAAACGGACAGGCGGCCGTGCACTGCCGACACCACGTGCCATCCGTATATTTCTCGATATTTTGGCGATTGAAATAGTAGGGCTTACTGGAAAAGGTTGACGCCACCCACTGCCACGAAAGCGCGTTTGGCGGGGGGTTGCCATCCAGCAGGTGCGCAAAAAACAGTCGCTCTCCAACCGACCAGTGAACGCGGCGATGGTGAATCAAATAGGCAGCGAACCACATTCGCGCATGGTTGTGCAGGTAGCCGGTCGCGTATAGCTCACGCAGGGCTTCGTCCATGCACACCAACCCCGTCTCGGCGCGCGCAACGTCATCCGGGAGCGTTTCCTGCCAGACCGGCGGTGGAAATTTGTAGTCTTCAATATCGGCGTAAATCTCATCGCCTAGCCCGGCATAGACCTCTTGCCAAAACTGATGCCAGGCAAGTTCAAAGACAAATTTGTAGATGCTTTCTCCGACTCGGCCAAAGCGCGCAAAAACCGCATCACGAACTTCGCGCAACGTCATCACGCCATGGCGAATGTACGGGGACATCCGCGAAACATGGCCGCGAGTCACGTGATTGCGCGAAGCGTAGCGGCGCACATCAAAGTTACTGAGTTGACGTTCAGCGGCCGCGCGCCCACCCTCAATCGGCGAGATGGTTGGCTCACCTTCGTAACACCCGTCCAGCGCCTCGGCCAGGTAGGCGCGCATGGCCTCCCGCGAGCGGCGCGTCACGTCAAGCTTCATGGTTCACTCCACGGAACCCCAGATTTCCGACGAAAGCTCCGCTCGGATGACTCACGCCGCTTTTGGAAGCTGCGTCTTGGGTATCGCGCGGTGCGCCTGCTTGGCCTCGCCTTTGAGCAGCTCCAGCGCGCGCTTGAGGATGGTATCTTCACTTGGGGGTGTTACCTTCTTGGGTTCCTCAGGTGTCTCGGCCGGTGACGGCGCGTCGGCGTCTATGTCAGGTAGCGACGGTTCAACAGATGCAACTTTGACTTCCACCGAGGGCTTGACCGGCTCTTCCATGAATGACTTGCCGGTTGCCGGGGCGTAGCGAAGTGTCGTCAACAACAGCGCTGAACCGTCACGTAGCGGAAACAATGCCTGCTGCGAGCCGGCGCCAAATGTTTTCTCACCGACGATTTCGCCACGCTGGTTATCCCGAATCGCGGCCGCGATGACTTCCGCCGGCCCAGCCGTCGAACGGTCAGTCAAAACGATCACCTTGCCGTTGAACATCGTCGCCCCTGGCTGCACCATCACGGTCGTCACCGCATTGCCTGCGCCCAGCGTCCGCGCCACGACGCCAGACGACACAAACATACTGGCCAGCGCCACGCCTTCCGCCAACTCGCCGTGCGCCGATTCGCGTAGGTCAAGTAACAATTTCTGAGCGCCGCGCTGCTGGAGCTGCCGTATCGCGGCCGCGACCTGCTCGGCTTTCCCCTTGGTCAGCAAGCCAACCTTGATATATCCGGTATCCGGTGATTCCATCCGCGACTCAACGACAGACTGGAACGGCCCAGCTTTGAGCGTGTGCTTTTCTCCTTTTGAAAGCCCCGGACGCAACACCGTCACCTCGACGGGGCGACCGTCAGGCACATTCACAAGCAAATCCATGATCTCGTACAAGCTTACATCCCGCGTCGCCACCGTATTGACATACTCGATGAAGTCACCGGTTTTGACACCCGCCTGGGCCGCCGGCGAGCCAGGCACCACGGCGACGACATAGGCAAAGCCCGCATACTTTGAAACAACCATCCCAAAGGGGACGGCCGCCATGGTTTCCGGTTTGAAGCGCGTGGCCTGCTCCGGCGAGAGATAGGCACAGTAGGGGTCAAGTCCGTCGGCCAGACCGCGGAGCGCGCCAATCCGCACCTTCCCAAGGTCAGGCTCGTCCACGTAGTCGTTGGCAATGCGCTTGACGACTTCATTGAAAATCTTGAGCTGGACGTACGGATTTCCCTTCGCCACGGCACTGGTGCGACGGGCCAGCAAACCGCCAACCACGGCATACAGGGCAAGCATCGTCGAGAGGGCAAGCAGAGCGAGTTTGGCTTTGAACGACATGGGCTTAAGGCTCGAAGGCGAGAGTTGAGAATCCACTGTTTAGTGACGGCGAGCCATCATCCGGCCCGGTTGGTCACTCACTTGAAAACGTTGCGTAATAACCTTCGCGGGCCGTCACTGTCAAACCTGGAAGGCCTTTCGGCGCATTGAGCTTGACCTTGAGCTTCCGCCAGCGTTGTTTGTCATTTGATTTCAGGCTCACGGGAATGGTGGCCAGACTGGTCGGTGTGTAACCAATACCATACTGGTGGCGTAGCTCGACGGCAATCCGGGTGATGATTTCTTGTAACTCAACTTGGCTATTCGGGAAAAAAGCCCGCCCGCCGGTGAGTCGCGCCAGTTCATCCAAAATGGCGCGTCCTTGTAGATCGAGTGACGTATCGTTGAAGGCCGTGGCAATGCCGATAGCGTAGATTTGCACATCGGCTTCCCGCACCAACTGCCGCACTTCACGAAACGTATAGCGGCTGCTGTTGTCCTGGCCGTCGCTGATGATCACGAGGGCCCGCCGCCCATGACGGCCTTCCTTGAGCTTTTCAACGCCAATGTAAACCGCATCGTAAAGCGCAGTTTGCCCACGGGCCTCAGCCAACATCACCGCCCCGGTGATTCGCTCTGGATTGGGTGTGTAATCCATCATGAGCTTGGCCTGATTGTTGAAGCCAACCAGGAAAAACTCATCCTCATCATGGCAGGCGTCGAGAAACTTGCGAAGGGCAACATTGGAGCGGTTGAGCCGCCCACGCATACTGCCCGACATGTCAAACACGATGCCTATCGAGACCGGCGCATCCTCATCGCTGAAAAACTCGATGGTTTGCTTGACGTTATCTTCGTAGATTTCAAAGTGTTCGGCATCGAGTCCGGTCACGAAGCGCCCCTGAGCATCAGTGACGCTTACGTTCAGGGTGACTAGGTTGGTCGTGGTCTTGACGACTGGGGTTTCATCCGAGCGCGGTGGGGTAGTTGGTTGCTGCGCCAGGCAGACCGGTGAGCTGGCCGCCAGCCCGAGAAGAACCGTAACAGTCCGAATAACAGTCAATAATCGGTTTTGCATAAGCGCCAGACCTCGTAAGCATCGGGGGGCGAACACAGCGCGCAACTATGCACTTACCGGCCGGGGCGAATCGCCACCGCGCTCAGTAAGGTGATTCATTGTAAGGTTGTACGCAGCGACGCGCAAGAAAGACAAACTGTGAGGGAAAAACCATCCAGGGGTAGCTCAAGTCGCCCAGCTCAGTGCCAGCCCTGCCCAATTCGCGCTTGAAAGCCATTTCAGGCTTGGGCAAGGTGTCCGCCAGGGTTAGACTTCGAGTAACACAAGCCTCACACGCTTGGAAGCCACCACCTATGACGCAGCGCACCCATTCATTACTCTCACTCTGGCTGTTGACCTTTCTGGTTGGTTTCTACGTGATGGTGCGCTTGATGTCGGGCGTGAACGAGTTACGCAGTTGGTCAACGGGTATGGCGCTCGAAGATACCCAGCCGATTGTCCGATCGGTCGAACCCAACAGCGCGGCCCAACTGGCCGGGATTGAACCAGGAGACGAGCTTTTTCAACCTGACGGCCGACCTCTCGCGTCGTTTGGCGACTATGCGCGCCTGCGGCGCGCGGCTGAACAGACACACGTCCTTCCGCTGGTGGTCAAAAAGCCGGATGGCAATTTCTATCGCATCGAGGTCAAGCTCCTGCCGCCGTCAACCAGTTGGCTGTCTCTGGAGGTATTCTTTGTCGTCGAGACGGCGCTGATTGTTTTGCTGTGCGCCGGCGTCGGGCTGGCGGTCTGCTGGCTTCGCTGGGAAGACACGACCGCCCGGCTCGGTGGACTCTTTTTCATCAGCCTGATTACGCTGTTTGGCAGCACCCAATCGCTCCTGCTCAGCCCGTGGCTGACCACCCCGGCGGGATTCCTCCAAACACTTGGGAGCAGCGCCGTCGGCTACTTTTGCCTTTGTTTTTTTCTGGAATTCCCTAACCCAACCCGCTTCACGAAGCAGGTGCGCGTTCTAAAGCAGGTCTATGGGTTGGCGGCCCTCCTACTCGGCTTGTTGAGCTTGGCCGGCTTTGCGGCACGCCTGGTGTCGTTTGAAGCGGTCCAGTGGTTTCGGGAGCTTCCGCTCGTCAATCCGCTGCTTTCGGCGCGCCTCGTTTTGCTGTGGTTCGGACTGGCCGCGCCCTTCTTTGGCTACCTTGACCGGAGCCGCACCCAAACACCGGAGCAGGCACGGCGTTTGAAAGTCTTCACGCTCGGTTCAGCCTTTGGGGTTATCCCGGTTCTGCTGCTGCTGCTAGCAGTCAGTTTCTTCAAGCTGGACTCAGAGGAATATCCGTGGCTCTATGTCTTGCCAATCGCGCTCTTTCCGCTTTTTCCCCTCTCGTTTGCCTATGTCGTCGTCAAGCATCGGGTGCTCGGCATCCAGCAAATTCTGCGGAGCGGCTTGCGCTACCTGTTCATTTCGCGCGGGGTCATCGTGCTCGAGTGCATCGTATTTTACTTCGTGGCACGGTACGTGATTTTTCCCCTCGTTTTGGGGAGCTATGGCGTGGCGGGCGTCAAACCTACGTTCTTGGCGCTTGGCGCTTGGATGCTGGGAACCGGCGGGTTGCTGTTTGGCGTAGCAGCCTACATCAATCCACGACTTCAGGAGGCAATTGACCGGCGGTTTTTCCGTGAGGCCTACAAGGCGCAGCAGGTTCTCAGCGATCTGGCCACCTCCGTCCGGCAGGCGACCAACATTGACGAGATGCTGCGGCGTGTGGCGACCACGGTGGATTCCGCGCTTCATGTCAAAACCATTGGCTTTTTGCTGCACCCCACCTTGCTCAGTGCCCCATCGGCGGAGACCGTCATCAACGGGGCGGCGCCGATGCTCAGGGGCTTTGCCTGTCGCTTTGGGCCAAACACATCCGGGGTCATCGAGTCTGAACTCTCGTTCCCAACGACATCGCCGCTCCTGGCCAAGCTACGCCGCGAGCCAGAGCCATTTGACCTCGACCCGGAATCAACTGACGGGATTCCATACGGGAAGCACCCAACCATTCGGCGGCTTGACTCCAACCTTCTCGTGCCATTGGTATCCGGCGACAACCTGCTTGGTGTTTTCAGCCTGGGGCCAAAACTCTCCGGCGAACCCTACACGGGCGAAGACAAGTCACTTCTGATGGCGGTGGCCGAGTCTGTCGCGCTGCGCCTTGACAACGCCCAACTTGTGCGGCGTCTCACCGCCGAAGCCACCCTCCGCCGCGAGATGGAAATTGCCCGTGACATGCAGCAGCAGTTGTTGCCCGCCGCGCCACCAGCCATGTCAGGGCTTGACGTGATTGGTGTTTCACTTCCGGCCAGCGACGTGGGTGGGGACTACTTCGATTTCTTCGTCCTTGGTCCACGCCGCTTGGCAGTGGCTATTGGCGACGTCACTGGTCACGGGGTTTCATCTGGGTTACTCATGGCCCTGGCCAAAGGGGGACTGCAAAATCAAGTTCGCAATGACGCGCATCCATCGTCCGTGATGACGGCGATGAACCAACTGATCGCGGCGTCAGGCAGCAAACGCGATCTGATGACATTGACCTACGCCGTCATTGACGCGGATGCCCAGTCGATCGAGTTGGCCAATGCCGGACATCCCTTTGCCTACCACTATCAGTCCGCGACGGGCAGGGTGGTTGCTATCGAATACAGCGCCTACCCGCTTGGGGTGCGGACGAATGGACATTACCCCACTCAGCAACTGACGTATCAAGCCGGCGACACAGTCGTATTTTATACGGATGGACTGGTCGAAGCGCGCAATCATCAGAACGAAGCGTTTGGGTTTGAGCGGCTTGAGGCACTGATCGCCCAGCACGGAGCACTGCCGGCGGCCGAGTTGCGGGCAACGCTCCTCGCGGCGTTACGGGCTTTTTTAGGGGAAGCCGCCGCCGAAGATGATGTGACCTTGGTCATCATTCACTTTGGATAGGTTGCCACTTGGCTGACCCGGCGCGCCGCCGGGTGGCCACAACATTCAGGCTGACAGAACACTTGGCTGAGTAGAAAGTCTTCAGTAGTCCGTTGCTTCATCGGTCAAGCTGTCCTAGACTCAGCCGGGGCAAGTCAGCATCAAAGACAGCGGATGCAAACGCGCTCCGCGCCTTGGCGACACAACCACTAGACTGCCTGTAACCGTAAGGTTCCGTAAGGCTTGTAAAGCAGCGCCGACAGGTGGGGAAACGGCTCTTGGACCGTGAGTAACTATGGAACTTTTTAAGAATGTCCGCCGCCAAGTTGCCAGTCAGCTTGATCAGATGAAGTTGGCTCGTGAGATCGAGCAGCTTTCAAATCTCATTCGTGACAACCCAAGCAATGTTGATGCCCTCAAGCGGCTGGCTGAAGCTTACCAAGAGAGTGGAAACTTGGAAGCTGCCATTAGCCATTTCATGCGCCTTGCCGACGTATATCGCAGCAGCAAGCAATACGAATTGGCCCTGGTGTTTTACCGCAAGGTAGAACGCATGGTTGAATCGTCCCAGCGTGCGACCATCCTCAAGCACATCGTCAACATTTACTTTGAGACCCGGCAGTTTGACCGGGCTTATGAGTATTGTCGCCAAGTCATCGGACTCTACCTTGGCGAACAGCAGTCTGAAGCCGCGATGGGCTTCCTCAAAATGCTGCCTGGCTTTGGGGAAAAGGACGCTGATTATCGCAAAGAGCTGCGTGAAATGATCCAAGAGCGCAGCGAAAAGTGGATGCAGGGGGCAAAGGCGACCTGGGTCACGGAAGAAAACAGCGGGCGCACGCAAAAGGACCAGGAAGACTTCTCTGACCGGCTGGTGGTGCTCGTGGACGATGAGCCACACGTTTTGATGATCCTGGAGAAAATCATCAAGCCGCTTGGCTGCCAAATCATGACCGCCAACAACGGGTTGGAGGCGCTGGCTATCATCCGCCAACACACCCCGGCACTCATCATCTCTGACCTGATGATGCCCAAGATGGACGGCAGCCAGCTCTTTGCCGCGCTTCAGGATGAACCAAGCTTGGCCAAGATTCCATTTGTTTGCCTCTCGTCGCGGGCGCAGGAAGACGAAAAGGTGTCCGCCCTCGAACTGGGGGTCGAGGACTACTGGGCCAAGCCATTCAGCGTCAAGGAAATCCCGCTCAAGGTCAAACGCATTCTCAAACGGCAGCCCACCCTGGCGCGTGTTGGCGGACAACTGTCGCACACCAGCGTTACGGACCTCCTCAACCAAATGGAGCGTGAGCGCAAGGAAGGTGTCGTCAAAATCGTCACGCCAAACCAAGAAGTTGGCACGATTTACTTCAAGGATGGGGCAGCCGTGGATGCCGAAAGCGGCTCTTTCACCGGACTGGCTGCCATCATTCACATGGTACAGTGGTCGGATGGCAGCTACGCCTTCACGCAGCAACCGGTCACACGCTCAAACGTCATCAACATGCGGGCCTCCGAACTGATTTTGGAAGCCTTGCACCGCTACGATGAAGAACAAAGTCTGCTGGCTACCCTACCGCCGCGAGAGAGTTTGGCCGTGCTACCGGCAAGTTTTGACGTGTCTTGGTTTGCCGGTTTCCCAATGGAGAAAGTACGGCGGTTGATGACGCTTCTGGATGGGAGGCATACAGTTGGGCAGTGTATCGAACAGACGCACCACGATATTGACTTGATACGAATGCTCTCGGTTATCTGGTCGCCGAGCGCCCGTGAGTCATCGCCGCCAGCCGCGCCTCCACCACTTGCGCCGACGGTGGAGCCGCCAATGACGACTCCGCCGCCAAGTGGACTCCCCACCTCACCATCGCTTCCGTCCTACCCCATGCCATCCGTTGCGGCACCACCCGTGGGAGCGCCAACCTATCCACCCAGTCAGCCATACTACGGTGGAGGGAGTCATCAACTGCCGCCCAATCAACCGCTCGCGCCACAAGCTCCTTACGCGCCAGCGGTCCAGCCACCTTATTACCCACCCGCGCCTCCTTATCCGGCAGCCTATCCGGCCCAGAATGCGCCACCAGCTTACCCGCCAGCCGGACAGGGGGGATATGCGCCGCCGACTTATCCGCCCGCCGGGCATGGACAGGCCGGATACGCGCCACCACCATCCACCTATGCGCCGCAAAATTACGCCCCCCCCTACGCGCCACCGGCCCCAGTAGGCTCAAGTGGAATGCTGACAGCGCAGCCGCTCGCCGGGGCGCCACCGGTTCAGGGAGGAGAGTACCGCGTCACCTTTGCCGATCCAGCCGCCGAGCAAGCTCTTGCCAAGCAGCTCTATGAAGCAGTCGTAGCCGCCAAGCGACAGTGTGGTGAATCACTTCAGGATTTTACCTTTGCCCGCTTTCATCAAATCCTGTGTGACCAGTCGGCCAAGATCAAAAGCCAGTTGAAATGTACGCATATCTCATTTTCAGTCTCTGTTGAAAACGGGCGGGTCAAATTTGTTGCCAAGGGACTTTGACACAGTGTTCTGCCTGTAAGCTTTTTTTGTACGATGAGCCGTCGAATTCTCATTGCCGATGACCACATTCCAACCCGGCGCGACTTACAAGCGTTTTTCCAACAGCAAGGGTTTGAGGTCGTGGCGGTTGGCAACGGGGACCTTGCGGCACGCCGGGCTGGAGAGATGCGTCCAGACTTGGTTGTTCTCGACGTGCTCATGCCGGGCAAAACTGGCTATGAAGCCTGCCGACACATCAAGCAGGTGCTCAAACTAGAACTGCCAATCCTGATGATTCATCACGAGGGGGAACCGTTTGACCGGACGGAGGCCACGCGGGTTGGCGCGGATGAAACGTTGATCAAGCCGATTGACCCCTTCGCGCTGCTTGAAACCGTCAATGCGCTCTGGCGCAAATACGGGCAAACCCCGATTGGGTTTGAGTCTGGCGATTTTTCACAAGAAGTTCAGGAAGAAGACCTCGAAGCCGCCTTTGGCAACGGGCAGGCGATGGGGTTCCCCACAACAAGCAGCGATTCACTCGAACCACGACCGCCAGAGGATGAGCAGCAAGAACCAGAGGATGAACAGCAAGAAGTAGTGGTGAGCAGCCTTGCGCCACCAGACACCGCCCACACTGGGCCGACGTCATCGGTTGCCACTCCTTTAGTACCGGAAGTACCTGACTTGGCTCTGCCAGATGCGTCCAGCCAACCGGTTGCGGCTGAGGGTCCGACAACTGCCGAGCTGCCTGATCCATACTCGGTTGTCGCCAGTGGCGACTATGCCGACTACTTTACCAGCGAGTCATCGAGTCCGCCTTCCCCAGTGGAGCGTGCTGTTTCAAACGATAGGTCAGTTTCAAACGATAGTTCAGAGGAGCGCTCGGCGGCCTCTCTGGGAGCAATCGTTTCGCCGGAAACAGTCATAGACCAAGCGCTTCCCTTTACAGACCCGTACCCTTCGACCAACTTTTTCGCGCCGATCCCAACACAAACGACTGCGGACGTCAACTTCAGCGTCCCAGAGCACATCACCGCCGAACTTCCCCCACCTGACCCGGCGGCCGGACTCAGTATCCGGTTCGACACCGGCAACGCAGCCGTTCACATTGGCGGACTCTATGAAGTGACCGAGGTCGAGCTACCTGAGAGCAACACGCAGGAAATCCTTCTCCCTTCGGATGCACCGACTCCAGTTTCAGAAACGCTTGACGAGGCGGATGTCTCAAGCGACGGACTTGCCACCGAGGAAGTCGAGCTTCTTCAAAAGACTGGCACGGACATTCTGACGTCAGCCGTCATCGTTGCCGTCGCTCCCACAACCGAGCCGCCCGTCCTGACAGTACCCACGCTTAACTGCCCACACTGCGGTGGCAACGTACTTGAAAGCGACATTCTTTGCCCGCACTGTGGCGAAATGTTGTGAGCGCCACGTTCAAAGCACCCACCGCCAGGCCCCGTGCCGGCCAAGCAACCTACTACACCTGCTTCCAGTTGGTCGGGACGGGCAGCCCAGTCCAAACCAGTCTTGGCTTTGAAGGGAGCAACCCAAGCCGGACTGAATACCGCGCGCGTCCGTCTTGGCATCGTCTGTCCAACTTGCGCGTGTCGGACCTACTCGAACAGGCTATCCACAAAGGTTTCAGGTGAAAACACGGTCAGGTCATCCAATTGTTCACCTGTGCCGATATAGCGAATCGGAAGACCTAGCTCGCGGGCAATGGCAACGACAATCCCGCCCTTGGCCGTGCCATCCAGTTTGGTCAAAACCAAGCCTGTTACCGGCACTGACTTGGCAAACTGCCGAGCCTGTTCAAGTCCGTTTTGCCCAGTAGCCGCGTCCAGGACAAGCAACACCTCGTGCGGCGCTTGTGGAACTTCGCGCCGGGCAATGCGTGACATCTTCTCCAGCTCGTTCATCAGGTTGACCTTGTTGTGGAGCCGCCCGGCCGTATCCACGATCACCACATCGGCGTCCCGCGATTTGGCCGCTTGCATGGCGTCATACACGACGGCCGCCGGATCGGTTCCCGGTTTTTGCTGAATGACCGGAATGCCGACACGGTTTGCCCAAACCGTCAATTGGTCAGCCGCTGCTGCGCGAAAGGTATCCGCCGCGCAAACGATGACCTCGTTTCCCTCGCGCTTGATGAGGTTGGCCAGCTTGGCAATGGTTGTCGTTTTTCCAACGCCATTGACGCCGACGACCATCATGACGTACGGACGAATGTCTGACGACAGGTCTTGCTCTGAACGAACGGCGCGGCCCGATACTGATTTGACCGGAGACCGTAGTAGCGCCAAGAGCTCTTGCCGCAAAACGCGCTTGAGTTCGTCAGTGTCATTGAGAAGCTTGCGATCCACTTGCGCGCGAATTTTTTCCACTAGGTCGAGCGTCGTTCGGACGCCAATATCCGCCCCAATCAAAATCTCTTCGAGTTCATCCAAAACCTCTGGGCTGATGACCTTCTTGCCGCGCACCAGGGTATCGAGCCGCCCCACCAAGTTTTGGCGAGTCCGGCGAACCGCGTTTTTCATTCGCAGTAGAAATGTTTCACGGGGCGCATCGGCTGGTGCCGCTGGGGGCGCAACCACCGGCGCGCCAACCGGCGTGGAAGCCACATCGGCCGCTGGCGGACTATCGCTGCCCGCCCGTCCAAACCACCGTGACAGCAAACCACGGCGCGCTTGCTCCGGTGGCGCATCACCAAGTGGCGGCGCAACGGCCGCAGGCAGGCTGCTTGGTGACGCCACAGCGTCCGTTGCCGGCGGAGAGGCAACCGGCGGTGGATTCCAACTCACGTCGGCCGGTTCAGCCACCTGAGCAACGGCCGGCGACGCAACGGCCGGCCGTTCGTCGGCTGGTGGCGGCGCACCCGGCAACTGCACCGATGGAACTGGCTCGCTGCCGAACAGCGTAGTCAGCCCAGCCCGCTCGGCAGGGGTCTCGTCTTTCTTGCGTCTCCAAAACAACATAGCGATCCTTTAGCGCTCCACAACCTTGGAGGCGACGTTTGCGGCCTGGCGACTTTGCCGGTGCGTGTCACTAGTCCACTCCTGGCGTTTCGCGCTTCGGCGCATTTCGCTGGGGTGGCTTGGGTGGCTCATCCGTCACGAAGGATGGCTTCTTGACGGTCGGCTTTGGCGTTGGACGGGACGGCTCGCTACTTTCCGGTGGATCGCGCCGCTGGGCACGCTTTGCGGACTGCGCTTCATCAACTGCCGTCTGGCCGCTCGTTTCTTCAATCATGGTGCGCTCACGGCGCGGCTTTCCGGGTTCTTCATCCCGCGGCGGGGAGGCTTCTCGACCAGATGCGGCCTGTTTGGCCGATGAGGTTCCCGTGTCTTCCATCAACGTCGCCACACCACTTTCAAGTTCTTTGCGTTCTTGTCGGTCACGTTCGGCCTGGAGCTTTTCAAGGTCAGCGTCTGGCGTCGGAGCTTTGTCAAACGTCTCGAGCGGCTTTCCTTGGAGATACAGCTTCATAAACTCGATCCACATGGGCAGCGCTGCTTCCCCGCCGGTTTCTCCGCGCCCTAACGTGCGCTTTTCGCCAGGATAGCCAATCCAGGCCCCGCAGGTGAGCGATGGCGTGTACCCAATGAACCAGGCATCCGTCCAATCATTGACCGTGCCGGTTTTGCCGGCAAGTTGGCGCTTGTTGAGATCGCCTTGGGAAACTCCTCGCACTTTTGAAGCCGTGCCGCCGTCAATCACGCCACGCATCATGTCCACCATCTGAGCCGCAACATAGGATGAAATAACCCGCGACTCGCGTTCCGTTTCATCTCGGTCAAAGTCGAAAATGGTTCTTCCGTCGTAGTCAAGAATCCGCCGGATGAGATGTGGCTTGGCGCGTTTCCCTTGATTGGGAAAAACCGAATAGGCCGAAACCATCTCAATCAACGGCACTTCAGTCGCCCCAAGCGCCGACGGCAAATAGGGGGCCATGGGGTTGGTGATGCCAAACCGCCGGACGACTTCCGCGCCGCGGCGAATTCCCACACTCGCCAGCAATCGGACGGCCGGGATATTCCGAGATTTGGCAAGCGCCGTCCGTAGTGGAATCGAGCCGGTAAACCCGCCATCGTAGTTGCGCGGCGACCAGTTCCCAGACTGAAAAGGTGTATCCGATATCAGATCGTCAGGCGTCCATCCGTTTTCGATGGCAGCAGTGTAAATGAATGGCTTGAAGCAGGACCCAGTTTGCCGATTGGCCTGCGTGGCGTTATTGAACTTTGATTGCGAAAAATCGTAGCCACCCACCATCGCCTTGATCTCGCCAGTTTGGGCGTTGAGACAAAGCATGGCTCCAGCCACCGCCGGGAGTGAGCGCAGTTCGACTTGAAGCGTGCCGTCGCTGGCAGCCGGTTCAGCCGATGCTTTGCCTGACTCGCGCTTGCCTTTGCGAGCCGTAGCCGGCGGCGCGTCAGGGACTGGCGTTGCCGGGGCAAAGGCATGTTGGCGCGGCGCGCCGCTTTTGATGAGAAACATTGGCAGGTCACCCTCACGCAGTGGGCGATCAGGGGGAAACGCCACGGTTGCGCGGTACTTCCCAAATGAAACCTCAGCCGTCCGTCCGGTGACGCGCGTCACCAGCCCGTGCACATACATCCCATTGAATGGCTCATAGGCCCACTCCGGGTGGCGATAGGCAGTGAGGTCTTTGCCCTTGAGTTCTTCCAAAACGTTTGGCACAGGGGCGTCGCGCCGCGCCCCCCCGTGGCGCTCTTCGTAGCGATGCAGTCCCCACCGGACAGCGTTGACGGCTTGAATCTGGGCCGGCGCATCAATGGTCGTTATGACCTGAAGACCGCCGGTGTGGGTGCCACGGGTGCCGAACCGACTCTCCAGTTCACGCCGGACTTCCTCGACGACGTAGGCAAAGGGGCCACTCGTGTTGAGTTCACGCGCCGATGCCACATTGAGCTTGATTTCGGTGGCTTTGGCCGCCTCCGCCTCGGCTTCCGTAATGTAGCCAGCTTCGAGCATGTTCAGAATCACCAGATTCCGCCGGCGCTTGGCTTCTTGTGGCCTCAAGATGGGCGAGTAACCAGACGGGGCCTTAGGAATCGCCGCCAGTAGTGCAAATTCTTCTAATGAGCAATCCTTGACTGACTTCCCAAAGTAATACTGCGCGCCGGCTTCGACCCCATACGCGCCGCCGCCCAAGTTGATCTGGTTGCAGTACAACTCCATGATTTGTTCTTTGCTGTATTGTCGCTCGATCTGAAGCGCTAGGATGGCTTCCCGAATCTTGCGCTCGAATGTCTTCTCGGGCGACAAAAACAGAATTTTGGTCAACTGCTGGGTTAGCGTTGAGCCGCCTTCAACCGTGCGTCCGGCAAGGAAGTTTTTCCAGGTCGCCCGCGCCAGGCCCAGTGGGTCCACCCCCCAGTGGTGCTCAAACCGCACGTCCTCAATCGCCATGATGGCCTGCCGCATCCGCAGCGGGATTTCCTCATAGGAAAGCGGCACACGCCGTTCGAGCGCGAATTCGCCAATCACGGTGCGCCCATCGTCAGCATAAACGCGCGTCACCACACTGGGTTGAAAGTCGGCGAGCGCCCCGACTTGCCGTTGATCGTCGGTCGAGGCAAACCACTCCAAGAACAAGAACATGGCCAGCGAACCGGCGGCAGCCGAAACCAGCAACGCCAATGGAAGCGTCAACCATCGCCCCCATCGAAATGGCGCTGGTATCACGACATCAACCGGCGGGTCATTGGGCTGAGACAACTTCAAAACGTTTGACATAAGGCGGGATTAGCTCGTGAAGTCAAAGGTTACGCGCATCGGTTGGATTATTCGTTAGCCTGCCCGGTTGCGCAATCTGGACTGGGCGCGCCCTTCTAAAAAAATCAACTATGCGTGACCACCACAGGCGAAGGCGTGTGGGAGTCGAACCCACCCATCCGCATTTCCATGCGGACGCACCGGATTTGAAGTCCGTGACGGCCACCCGACCGCATGCGCCTCCCGCAGCACAAAGACAGTTTTTTTAGATAATGTCTAGAGTTTGACAGCGGCAATCCCACGTTCAGTTCCCATGACGACCAAGCCATTAGAGATATGGAGCGCCGAAAAGACGCGCTCCGTGTCAAGCCGCCACCGAGCCACGACCCGCCCATCTGAGCTATTGACGATTGTGATCTCGCGGTCGTCAAGCGCGGCCACGGCAAACGTGGCATCCGTCAGCCAAGTTGGTTGGCGCGTCAGGCGGCCAGCCATCTGTTGTCGCCAGCGTAGCTCGCCGGTCTGCCCATCGAGGGCATAGAGGAAGTTATCATACGAGGCCACCAATACCCAGTTTGAATAGACAAGCGGTGGCGCCGTAATCGCCCCGCCGGTTCGGCGGCGCCACTGAATTCGACCGGTGGTTCGCTGGATGGCAACGACCTCGCCTCGCTCCGTGCCACAGTAAACCCACTTATCGTCGCCGGTCGCCGGCCCCGGACGCGCGCCCAGGAAGCAGCGCCACTGCCGGCTGCCATCCACCGCCCGCAGCGACCACAGTTCACCAGACGGCGTACTCACCACTACCAAGTCACGGTCGCAGGCCAGCGCCTCGGTGAAATCCCCGTCAACCTGCCACGTTATCGAAAAGGTATCCGGGTCAAGCGCCACGATGGCCTTTTCACCAAGCCGCGCGTAGAGCCGCGCTCCATCGCTAACCAGATTTGATGTAATCGGGGACGAGAGGGTGATTTCACGTTGTACCACGCCCGTTTCCAGATCGAGCCAGCGGACGATGCCCATCGCGCCCACGCCATCCGCCGCCGGACGCGAGGCGCAAGCCACCAGGCGGTTGCCAAGCCGGTAGAGGTTGGCGGTCAGCGCCACGCCCGGCGATGTCTCCCAGAGCCGCGCGCCGTCTTGGCGCGCCAGCGCGATGACCTTTCCACTACGCAGTGGAACGTAAACCGCCCGTTCCGTCACAAGGGGTTCCTGGCGTGCCCCATCTGCCTCCAGGTAGAGCCACACCGTGGACAGTGGCTGAAGTGGGACGGTTGCCCTTCCATTCAAAATGGTTGTCAGCCGTGGGCGCTGTTGGGCGTGGACCAAGGCGCTCCCCACAACCAGTAGAAGTGCCGCACAGCACAGCCAACGCCAAGCCCGGTGAGAATGCATCATCGGTCGAAAGCTCCATGACGACCGCTGCCATCGGCAAAGCGACGCGCACCGGCCTGGGTTTCTCCAGACGCCAGAACCGTCATCCCCCGTTGGAACTCATTGCGCAGGGCTTGGTCCCAATCAAGCTCGCACTGTTCGTAAACCGATAGCCGGTCACTCCGCAAGCACGCCTGGGGAAAGGCTGCTAGGGCATCGGCCAGCGCAAGGGCCGTCTCAAGCGCCTGACCCGCTGGGCAGAGGCGGTTGATGAGTCCGATGGACAAGGCTTCTTCCGCGCCAACCGGGCGGCCGGTCAAAATGAGATCAAGGGCGCGCCCAAAGCCAATGACCCGCGGGAGGCGCACTGTGCCACCATCAATCAACGGGACGCCAAAACGCCGACAGAAAACGCCCAAAACGGCCGTGGTCGAAGCAATGCGCAGGTCGCACCACAAAGCAAGCTCCAGCCCACCGGCGACGGCATAACCCTCAATCGCGGCAATCACCGGCTTGGTCAGTCGCCGCCGCGTCGGTCCCATGGGGGCCACACCGGTTGCCTGGACCTTCACCCGCGCCCCGGCTGCCACGGCCTTGAGGTCAGCCCCGGCGCAAAAGTGACCACCGGCTCCGGTAAGGACGGCCACCGAACAGGCATCGTCCTGCTCATAGCGGGTAAAGGCGGCATCCAGCGCCGCCGCCGTGGGGTCGTCAACGGCATTGCGAACCTCTGGGCGCTGAAGCGTCACAATTGCCGTCGTCCCCTGAACTTCATAGGTCACGATGTCCATGGCTGACAGGGCCTACGAAACTTTCCGTAACGCGGATGGCAGGGCCGCGGCTGGCAGTGGAACGACACGCCAGGGTGTCACCGATGCGCTGGGCTTCGCGGGCGCGACGGGTTGACGGCGGGAACGGACTTCCAGCCACTCCGCGACCAAACGCCAGGTGCGACCAGCGCGTGACCCAATCAGCATCCCTAAATGGCCGCCTTTGACAAAGCGCACCGCGACGTCTTTTGTCGTCAACGTCTTGGTGATGGCCGTCACGGCTTCTGGCGGCACCAGCCGATCTTCCCGACTGGCAATGATCAGCGATGCGGCCCGAATTCTCCCGTAGTCAACCCGGCGTCGTCCGATGGTGAACCGTCCCGCCGCCAATTCGTTGCCCAGGACAACGTTGTGCCATAGCTGCTTGAAGGCCGCTTCGGTCAAGTTGACATACTCCAGATGCCGCCCGCCATCCGGGCGTGGAGAAGCAATGAAATCCGGATCACTTAGCCCACGCCAAAATGTCTTCGGGCTACGCAAAACAACGTCTGGGTGTAAAAGATGAAACGAGGCGTTGCAAACGGCAGCCGGGATGTAGCCATAATGCGCGGCGAGCGCTTCAAGCGGCTGGCGTGAAACTCCGGCCAAAACGCGGTGCAAGAGCATGGCCGAAAAGTCGGTTGGCGTGCCAATCGTGACAATGTTGCGGATGCCGGACTGGGGGTGGAGTGCGGCGTAGCAGTTGGCAAAAATGCCCCCTAAGCAGTACCCGACCAGCGACAACTCGTCCGTCCCGGTGACGCGCTTGACCATTCGCACCCCGGTGTGGACGCGGTGCTCGATGTAACGCCCCAGCGACAGACGGCGGTCACGGGCTTGTGGTTTACCGTAATCGAGCAGGAAAACATCGTAGCCCTGCTCGACCAAGTGGCGCACTAGGCTGCGCCTTGGGTGTAAATCGAAAACATCCGCCGTGACCATCAGCGGTGGCACTAGCAACACCGGCAACCGCCGGCGTAAGCGGCGGCGGGGCGCGTAGCGTCGAAGCTTGAGCGTTGGCGCATCAAGCAAAAGCTCGTAGTGGAGCGGCCGCGCCGCACCTGACCGGCGTCGCCTGCCTGCCTCGTTTTCGGCAACGTAGCCGTCTTCGTCAAGCGGCCCAGTTGGTTCACCAAACAAGGTCCTGAACAAGCGTTCGGCAATGAGCAGCGACATAGGATAATCAAAAGCAACCTTCAAAATTCACCCTTGCAGTCATGCTCTACTTAAACCAGACCAGTGCCAAATCAGCAACTCCATCTGTTATTGATCCATCTTCAGCGCAGCCGCGGCTTTCACCTGAGGCTGTTCACCTATGGTGGCTGACGTTGCAGCCGCTGGGTGAAAGCACGTCGGTGTCGGGTGCATTGCACGGCAGCTCGGTTCTGAGTCTGGATGAGCGCCGGCGGGCAGAACGCTTGCGCTGTCCACGACGGGCGCGCCGTTTCAGTCTCGGACGCGCCCATTTGCGCCACATCCTCGCGCACTACCTTGAGCAAGCACCTGACGCCATTCGATTTGCTTATACAACCAACGGCAAACCCTATTTGCCAGATGCCCCCCAACTTTTTTTCAGCTTGGCGCACGCGGATGACGTGGGACTCCTTGCCATCGCTCACGGTCGCCGCGTTGGGGTTGACGTCGAACTTCCCGGCTGTGCTGAACGGTGGCTGGCGGTTGCCCGCCGGTGTCTGCCTAAAGCCGAATACCGCCGCCTCTGGAGGCTGCCGGAACTGGAACGTCCGCTGGCCATGCGCCGCTGCTGGACGCGCCAGGAAGCCTGGCTCAAGGCAAGCGGCGAGGCGGCGCTGCGCCGACTGCTTCAGATGGATATGCCTTTGGAAATACCTTGCGCCGCCACGGCCCCCCGGTTCACGATACACGACACCCAGGGACGCACTTGGCTCATGCAGGATGTTTCACGGGGGCCAGCATGCGCGACACTGGTCGTCGAGTGGCAACCAGATGAACCAATCGCTGTGTTGGCGTTCGGTCAGTCCTGACCTGTCCGCCAGCCGGAGCGGTCGGAAGCCGACCGAGAAGCGAGCACCACATGAACCCGCTCTACACGCGCCTCATCAACCTCATCGTTTCGCGGCTGGTTGTCATCTCCATCCTGCTCTCACTCGCCGTCGCCATGGCGCGCTCGGAAAACTCCTGGGCCAACGCCGACATCAACCCGCAACCGCTGGTCTGGTTGGCGGTTGTGGTTGGATTGCTTTCGGTGTTCTATTTCACTTGGCTGCGGATGTCCACGCTCTATCTCGTGCAGGGTTATGTCCAACTGCTCGGGGATGTCATTGCCGTGACGTGGCTCACCTACCAGATGCGCGATTCAGCCTTCCCGCTGGCGCCGCTCTATCTCGTGATCGTCTTCGTTGCGGCCATGATTTTGCCGCGCATCGGCACGATTGCGATTGGGATTACGTGCGCCCTGGCCTACGTCGGACTCATCATGGCCTTCAAGGTTGGGTTGCTGGTTGGGGGATACGCCATTGTCGAGCAAAACGAACGCTACTTGCAAAACAACCCTCTGCTTTATGTGGTTGCCATTCTGGCGCTGACCGTTCTTGGCGGACAACTCGCCGAACGGCTGCGGCGAAGCGACGCGGAACTTGAAGCCGCCGCCCGGGACCTGGCCCAACTGCGGGCATTCAACGAGCGCATTGTCGAAAGTGTCAAAAGCGGACTGGTTACGATTGACCTGAGCGGCAGAATCGTTACCTTCAACCGCGCGGCTGAGGAAATTACCGGCTACCGCATGAAGGTCGTGCGAAACAAGCACCTGCGAGACATCTTTGGTGAACTTGACTGTAACTTTGAGCCTGAGCGATTACCAGTTACGCCTCAAAAAGACGAGTTTCGCAGATTTGAAGCTGACTGCCAGGCGGCTGATGGGCGAACCCTGCGATTGGGGTTTGCGATGTCGCCGCTCACCAGCGAGTCAGATGACATCACTGGTTATGTTCTTTCTTTCCAAGACCTGACTGAAATTATCAAGCTTGAGGAAGAAATCCGTCGCCAAGATCGCCTGGCCGCGCTTGGAAAAATGGCGGCCGGCATCGCGCATGAAATCCGTAACCCACTTGCCGCCATGCGTGGCTCGATTCAGATGCTCCAGTCTGAGCTACGTCTCGATGACGAGCAGGCCAGGCTCATGCGCATCATTCTCCGTGAATCCGACCGCCTCAACCGCACCATTGAAGACTTTCTCAAGTACGCCCGCCCCCGATCGTTGCAACCGGTCGCCGTCAACCTTGAACGGCTCATCGGTGATACACTTTCCCTGCTCCAGCATAGCTCTGAGACACGAACCGATCACGAAATCACACTTCAGTCTCCGCCAGACTTGCCGGCGATTGTGGCAGACAGCGATCAGCTCAAGCAGGTGATCTGGAATCTGGCGCGCAACGCCATTCAAGCCATGCCCCACGGCGGGAAGCTCAGTGTCACACTCCGACCACTTGCCGACCAGATTGAAATCCGCCTGACGGATACGGGAACCGGCTTTCCAAAAGATAACCTGGAGCGCCCATTCGAGCCGTTCAACTCCAATCGCGAGGGCGGCACCGGGCTAGGCATGGCGATTGTTTACCAAATTGTCTCAGACCATGGCGGACGCATTAGCATTCATAACCGCACGGATGGGACTACCGGAGCGGAAGTTATCGTGACGCTTCCACAGACAACTGGTTCCCCACTACTACAAAACGATATCCTAGCCGATTCGCGGCGGCAGCTAAAACGAACGCCGTCTGGCGTTCCGGCACTCTCGTTTTCTTCATCAGCCATGGCGTCAAAACCGGCCAGTGACACAAAATCTAGTGAACAATCCTAGGCAATGACCATTTCAACGGAGCTGCTGGGTCACAGTTTACTCCGTTGCGGGAGAAAGTTGATTATCGGTTGAAGATTTAGCCATGTGCAGCAGGCCTAGCCCGTTCAGGAGTGAGGCAATGCCGACATAACCATAGCCAATGATAAAAATGGAGAGGAATGGCAGCACACCCCACATCTCGCTATTGACGGCGTAGATAATTGCAAACAGAAAATAGACGGCCATCCCAATTTCAAGCAATGGAAGCCAACCCATAGCACGGCGGTATTTTTTCTTTTGCCATTTTTCTTCTTTCTTATTGTCTTCAATAGCATATTTTGGAGTTCTGATAAAATCACTTTTAATGCCAAATAATGCTTCCAAAACGGCTTTGGCATTGCTGATTGAAATACCAACACCTATTGACATTGCTAGATAGATCATCAGCAGGTTTTTCCATTTTCTTCCGTATAATTCCTTGAGGGATATAAAATAATATGATGTAACCGAAAAGGTTGAAAGAAGCAAAAAGGGCACATCAAGCAGCATGAGATGAAAAAGCCCTTGGTTATATCGAATTATTAGAATTGGCAGATGGAGCAAATGGAATAAAATCATCAATGGATAAATGAGATTACCAGATAAGTGAAAAAAGGTTTCGATTTTGGCATGAAGTGGTAAGTCAAGGTTTCTCAAGCGCGGCAGAATTTTCAGCGCGACTTGCGTGTAACCCTTTGCCCAGCGCCGTTGCTGCACTTTGAAAGCGTTGATATCAACTGGGAGTTCTGCCGGTACGTCTTCGTCCAAAACATAAACAAACTTCCAACCCAAAAGCTGGGCGCGATAGCTCAAATCTGTGTCTTCGGCTAGCGTATCAGCCTGCCACCCACCCGACCAGGTGATGGCTTCGCGTCGCCACATCCCAGCCGTGCCATTGAAGTTGAAAAACCCGCCACTTCGATGACGCGCCGTGTGTTCAATGACAAAATGACCATCGAGCATGACACTCTGAACGCGCGTCAGGAGGTTATAATCCGCATTGAGATGACTCCACCTAAACTGGACGACGCCTACCCGTGGCTCAGTGAAGTAGTGAATCATCTTGCGAATGCAATCTGGCTTCGGCTGAAAGTCAGCATCAAAAATTAGGATGAATTGTCCTTTAGCAACGTTGAGTCCCGCTTGCAACGCGCCTGCCTTGAAACCAGCGCGATCCGTTCGATGTAAATAAACGATGTCAAAACCCTGGGCAGCATAACGCTCCACGGCAGCCCTGGCGATGGACTGGGTTTCATCCGTGGAATCGTCTAGTACCTGAATCTCAAGTTTAGCTTTTGGATAATCAAGCGCGACACAAGATGCCAGCAGGCGCTCAACCACGTACATTTCATTGAAAAGTGGCAGTTGAACCGTTACAGGTGGCAGATCATCTTCACTGAAGTAGGCTTTAGGCTCAGGCCTAAATTGGTGATACTTCAAGAACAAGTATGTGATTCTTAGGCGATAAGCTCCGTAGACTGCAAGAATAAAAAGTAAGCCAAAATAGAGTAAAAACACTATCCAGTCAAATGTGTCAAGCGTATAAATATAACTAATGTTATTTGTGTTAGTAAATTTCTCAAGTCCTGGTATCATGTTAGCTTCATCCGTGTAGATACTTGGAGACAATATAAGATTTTACCGGTCTGTCATGATATAGGTTTTATTTTATGTTATAGTTCTTGATTTTGCTATTTAATGTCGTAGGGTTCAGATTGAGCAGCTTGGCAGCTCGGCTCTGATGATTATGCGTAAAATCAAGCGCTCGCTGGATAAGCTCTATCTCAAACTGTGCAACGACGTCATAGAAACGTATTCCCTGAGAAATATCAAGTTGTGAGGAGAGCAAGTTTCCTGAAAATGCAGATGGCGTACTTTTTGCCGTTGGATTTAATATTTCATCGCGCAAACATTCCATGGTTAGACGGTCGGTGCGTGAAATGACAACTGCCCGTTCAATAATATTCTCAAGCTCACGCACATTGCCTGGAAATGGATAAGCTTCAAGCAGCGCCAGCACCTCTGGATCAATATCCTCTGACATCTGGCGTTGATTTTCAGCATTGTACTTGCGAATAAAATGTCTGGTTAGCGGAAGAATGTCCTGTGGACGCTCACGCAGGGGAGGTAACTTGATGGTAATAACATTGAGGCGATAAAAAAGGTCTTCTCGAAACTTGCCATCTAAAACAGCTTGCTTTAGATCAAGATTCGTAGCCGCTACGATTCGCGCATCCACCCGACGCGGGGAGGTATCACCAAGGGGAATAAACTCTCGTTCTTGGATGACACGCAGCAATTTACTTTGTGTTTCAAATGAGATATTGCCGATTTCATCCAGAAAGAGCGTCCCGCCATCGGCAATTTCAAATAAACCTTTTTTAGCCGCAAAGGCTCCTGTAAAAGCACCTCGCACGTGACCAAACAGTTCACTTTCGAGGAGTTCGGTTGGAATATTTCCACAGTTGACCGCGACAAACTGGCCATGTTTTGCCCGTGGACTTGCAAAGTGAACAGCACGAGCAATGAGTTCCTTCCCAGTTCCAGATTCACCCTGGATGAGGACAGTCGTTCGCGCAGGTGCAACCTGCTCGACCAATGCCAGAATATCCTGCATGACGGCACTTCGGGCAACGATTCCATGCTTGTCGGCGCTTTGTTGCAAAACTCGTTTGAGTTGAGCATGTTCTTCGTCTTTGCGCCGCCGCCGAATGCCAGCCTCTACGACGCGCAAGATGTCTTCATTTTCAAAAGGCTTACGGATGCAGTTGAATGCCCCGCGCTGCCAGGCGCTCACCGCTGTTTCAAAGGTAGCGTAAGCGGTGATCATCACCACAATCGCGTCGGGATCCTGTTCAAGCAAAGCGTCGAGCGTGGCAATGCCTCCCATGCCCGGCATGGAGACATCCAGTAGGACGACGTCGAACACTTGCTCCCGATAGAGTTCTAGCCCTTCCTCCCCCGTTTGGGCCAGCTTGACGCTATAACCTGCGCCAGAGAGGAGTGTCTCCAGCACATCACGCATGATTTCTTCGTCATCAACGACGAGCAGTGAACCTTTCCTTGGCATGTCTAACTCTGCATATCTACGCTAAGGCAAGCCTAACGCTGGAGTCGTTCCAAAACAGTAAAAAAATCTGGAAACGACACCCGCACGCAAGCGGCGTCATCAATCGTCGTAGGGCCCTCGGCTGTCAGCGCCGCAACGGCAAACGCCATAGCGATGCGATGGTCGCCAGCGGTTTCGATGGCCGCGCCACGAAAGCGTTGTCCACCCGGAATGGTCAACCCATCTGGATGCTCTTCCACTTCAACGCCCATAGCACGTAGGTTATGAACCATGAGCGCAAGCCGGTCGCTTTCCTTGACACGTAGCTCGCCGGCATCGGCAACAGATAGCCCGGCAAAGCGTGCGCCGAGCACCGCTAGGATGGGGATTTCGTCAATTGCATTTGCCGTCAAAGCGCCTTCGAGCCGAAGCGGCCGCGTCGGACGGGCCATCGTTGCATCCACCCAGAGGTCACCAACCGGCTCGCCGCCTTCCAGGCGTGCATTGGCAACCACAATCTCAGTACCAGACTGCTGAAGTGCCGTCAGCATCCCTGTGCGCGTCGGGTTCAGCCCAACGCCTTCTATCGTCAGGGCGGACGGTTCTACCATCAGCCCGGCAGCAAGCAAGAACGCTGCAGATGAAAAGTCACCTGGGGCGCGTAAACGACCTGGACTCTGTAATCGGTAGCCACCTGACACTGTGCGTGTTGTCTCGGTAACCACCACCGGAACACCAAACGCACCCAGCAACCGCTCAGTATGATCGCGGGTAGGGATCGCCTCGATGACGGTTGTTTCACCTTCGGCAAACAACCCGGCGAGCAGCAAACAGGACTTCACTTGCGCGCTGGCGACCGAGGCCGCCTGCGTGATGCCGCGTAACGGTCCGCCGCGAATGACGAGCGGCGCAAGGTTGTCATCCACCGCCGAAATCGTTGCCCCCATGCGCCGGAGCGGCTCGATGATGCGACGCATGGGACGGCGGCGCAGGGAGGCGTCACCCGTTATCTGCGTTTCAAATGGCTGACCGGCCAAAATACCCGCCAGTAACCGGATGGTTGTTCCTGAATTGGCGGCATCGAGCGTGGTTGGGCTATGGCGCAATCCCTGTTTTCCAGCGCCACCAACCCTGACTCCACCGGGGATTGCCTGGATGCGCACGCCCAACTGTCTGAGACAGCTCAGGGTAGCCACACAATCAGCACTTTCCGAATAGCCCTCGATGACCGTTTCTCCCTCCGCGATGGCGGACAGCATCGCCATTCGGTGGGAAATGGACTTATCTCCAGGGACACGGACCTGTCCGCGCAAGCGACGAACCGGGTCGAGACGCCAGGCCATGCCAGCCTCCGGTATCATGCTCACCGTGATAGCAGGCTTCCCACGTAGTTAAGCAACTCGTTGGCGCTTTCAGACGTGTAACCGTGCTTTTTCACCAGCCGATCAATGACTTCGTTGATCCGCCGCAACTGGTCAGCATCTGGCGACTTCGTTGAGGTCGTGATTTTGACGATATCTTTCAGATCGGCAAAGATTTTTTTCTCGATTGCCTCTTTCAAACGCTCGTGGGAAGTGTACTCAAACCGCTTGCCCTTCCGAGCATAGGTTGAAATGCGAATCAGGATTTCCTGCCGGAACATGTTTTTCGCATTTTCTGAAATCCCGATTTGCTCCTCAATCGAGCGCATCAGCCGCTCATCTGGTTCCATTTCTTCTTCGGTAATGGCGTCTTTGAGCTTTTCTTTGTTGCAGTAGGCTTCGACGTTGTCCAGGTAATTATCACAAATGCTTTTCGCCATTTCTTCAAATGAGTAGACAAAAGCCCGCTGCACTTCCGTTTTGGCGATTTCGTCGTACTCCTTGCGAACCAAGGTGATGAGATTCAAGTACCGCTCGCGTTCTTCAGAAGTGATGCCGGTGTGTTGCTCGAAGCCATCGCGGATGGTGCGCAGTGCGTCAATCGGCGTGATGTATTTCTTTGACTCTTGCACCAGGGCGTTGGACAAGCGGTTGATGATGTAACGAGGCGAAATCCCAAACATTCCCTCGCGCACGGTCTCAGCTTTGAGCTCCTTGACATCCTTGCTCTTGAAGCCATCGACGTCTTCGCCGTCGTAGAGCTTCATTTTTTTGACTAGGTCCACGTTGGCCCGTTTGGGGGCTTCAAGGCGCGTCAACACGGCGAACATGGCGGCCACGCGCAGGGTGTAGGGCGCAATGTGCACGCCCTGCAAGCTGCTCTGTGAAAGTAGTTTCTTGTAAATTCGCTCTTCTTCTGAGACTTTGAGGTTGTAGGGAACCTTGATCATGATGATCCGGTCCTGCAGTGCCTCATTTTTCTTGTTGCCGACAAAAGACTGGTATTCATTTTCGTTGGTGTGCGAAATGATCACCTCATCGGCATAGATCATGGCATAGCGCCCAGTCTTGATGGCTTGTTCCTGGGACAGCGTGAGTAGTGAATACAGAAACTTCTCATCGCATTTGAGGATTTCAATAAACTCCATCATGCCGCGGTTGGCAACATTCAACTCACCGTCGAAGCGATAGGCCCGCGGATCGCTTTCCACGCCGACTTCACCAATGGTTGACAAGTCAATCGAACCGGTCAGCTCCGATACATCCTGCGACTTTGGATCGCTTGGCGCGAACGTGCCAATCCCCACGCGGTCTTTTTCCGAAAAGACAATGCGCTCGACGATGACATCCTCGTGTCGCCCTTTGTAGGTGTGTTCGAGGTCATAGCGGGCCTGAGGGCTAAGCTCTCCTTCGATATAAATGCCGTAGTGCCGTTGGATTTCCGGCCGAAGGTCCTGTGGAATCAGGTGCATCGGATCGCCATGCATCGGATCGCCCTTGATGGCATAGACCGCGCCGGCCTCGGTGCGCGTCCATTTTTCAAGCCCGCGCTTGAGGAGCGTGACAATGGTTGACTTGCCGCCGCCGACCGGACCCATCAGCAGCAGAATTCGCTTGCGTACTTCCAGACGCTGGGCAGCCGACTTAAAATACTCGACGAGTTGCTCGATGGCTTCGTCAATGCCAAAGAGTTCCTCGCTGAAAAAGTTATAGCGTGTTAGTTCGTCCCGCGTACCTTCGTTGATAACGGTTGTGCCAGCCGCAAGAATCATGTCGCAGATACGAGCATGCGCCAACTGCGTTAGCTTAGGACGCTTGACCGCCATCTCGAAGTATTCGCGGAAGGTGCCTTCCCAGTGCAGCGAGGCGCGGTCGCGGCGATGTGCTTCAAGCAGTTGACTAATATCGGGCTTTGAAGTTTCGGTGTCAGACATGGTAGCGGCTCCCGTCATAGACGATGAGATGCAAACTCAGGCGCAAGCAAGGTGCGCGCGCACCTGCGTCGGGGACGCAAGTAGCATAGATAAAAAGTATGGGCGTATTCGGCGTCAGCGTCAATTGCGTCGCGTACTTGTCAGGGATGTATTTAGTCGTTGAGGGCTTACGTTGAAACTGACACTTTACCTTGAAACTTCAGTCATCGGGGCGTACCTCGATAATGACGACCCATTTCGTCGTGACCTCACCCTTCGGTGGTGGGAATATGACCGATGGGAATACCAGGCCTTTGTCTCGCCCCTTGTCGAGCACGAACTAGCGCGGATGGCGGAGCCGCACCGCTCGGCCTACCTGAATCTGATTCAGCCCCTGCCCCAAGTTCCCATTCGGGACGAAGCCACTATGCTCGCCACCGGCTATGTCGGCTGTGGCATCTTCCAGCGACGCTTTCTCGCGGATGCCTTTCATGTCGCTCTCGCCTCAGTCCATAATATAGACTTCTTTGTGACTTGGAACTTTGGGCACATTGCCAGCATTCACCGGCAAGCGCGGGTTCGGCGCTTCAATCTAACCAGCGGTTTCCCCTGTCCGATTATCGTGACGCCTGAATTTCTCGTTACGACTGGTATCTAAAGCCCGACAGGAGCAAGCGTTACAGCGGCAGCGTGCCAAGTGAGGCCTGGGTAGGCAAGATACACATGAAACAAGTCCTCTTAGTCGAAGACGACAGCGCCATTGTTCAGATTGTGTCTAAGTGGCTTAGCCGCCATCGCGAAGAACTCAACGTCGTTACGGCCGAGCACGGACGCGCCGCGCTGGAGATTCTCGCGCAACACCCCGTGGACATCGTGGTGACTGACCTCCAAATGCCAGTTATGGATGGCTTCGAGCTAATTGCGCACTTGCTCAGCGAGCAAATCCAGTTGCCAATCATTGTCATGACGGCGATGGCTGTCAGCGATGCCGAAACCCGGCTGAGCAACATCGGTGCCTTTCCGGTGCTCCGCAAGCCGCTCAGCATTACCACGCTCTACAACACGATCTGCAATGAGCTTGATGCCCGCCGGCAGGGCGTCATCCAGGGGCTTACGCTGGCGTCGTTTCTCCAGCTTCTCGAAGTTGAGCGCAAAAGCTGCGTCTTGCGCGTCACCAAGTCTGGGCGCGTCGGCTATCTTTACTTTGAAGATGGCGCACTGATTCACGCGGAGACCGGTGAGGTGGGCGGGGAGGCAGCGGCCTTTGACATTCTGCTCTGGGAAGGGGTTCAGCTTCAGATGACCGCGCTGCCGGCCGTTCCGCCGCCGCGAACCCTTCATGATCGGCTCATGGGGCTTCTCATGGAGGCCTTCCGCCGGCGCGATGAAGCCGAAGAAACACGCCGCCGCGCCACCCACCACCCACCATCCGACCAACCCAGACCAACTGAAGCGAGGAGGGCAGACGCCGCACTTCATCTGGCAGCCGTTGATGCCGACTGGCCACCCCACAGTACAACCTTTGCGCCAGTTGAGCAGCACCCTGCACGGCCCACAGCATCCGACCAGCTCACGGAAGAAGCCATCAAGACGGCCGAGTCGGTGCTTCAGATGGCTGACCGGCTTGTGCCGTCCACGGATGAAGAATCAAAGATTTACGCGGTCAACCCCGAACTCCGGCGGCGGATCGAAAACAATGAACTCCCCCAGCAAACGGCCAAACTCCTCCGTCTGTTTGACGGGCGACTCACGTTGGGAGAAATTCTTTCCATAGCGCCGGAGCAGTCCACCGCGATCACCTTCCTCGTCAACGGACTGAAAGTTACCGGGCTGCTACGTGAAGTTGAGCCTGGCGCGCCGAGCCAACCAACCGCAACCGCCCTGGCAACAGAGGACCTTCCACCGCTCTCCCCATCTCCAGACTGGATACCACCCACAGCCCCCTATCTATCACCCAGTGACGCCCTGTTGCTGACCCAGGCGCTGGCCCTACGGTCGGGCTATCCAGTTCCTCCGGTGGCCTATGTCTGTACGGCCGGCTTGCCTGCCGCCTATGCCCCGGTCCTGGCAGCTACTCTGAGGCGCATCCGCGAGGTCCAACAACAACATCTCTCCAGCGAGGTGCTTGACGTACCTGCCTCCGAAACCAATGCACTTGGATGGGCTGAACTTGAATGGGTGCCGCTTCGTCCTGACCTACGGCTTGTCCTGCTGGCTCCGCCGCCTGAGACCGAAAGCGCTCACCAGTCAACCGGCCCGAAACCACCGACCTGGATTGGTAGTATCCTCTTTACCAGCAACCATGACCGGCAAGCCGCCGCGCGCAGCCAAGCAAGTCTGAAAAAGTACCGTGACTTGCTTGGAAAATCAGTTATCCTATGTGTTCTCAACAGCCCGTTCACCTCGCCGGGGCTGGGAGCGCTGGCCGAACAGCTTTCGCTCCCGGCAGAACAGGTTGGAACTTGGGATATTCAGTCGCCAGAAGCAGTGACCAGCCTATTACGGCTAGTCATTCAACACAGCCTACAGGTGTAACATGTCACTCAGCGATATTTCTACGCCGCCGCCCTCAACCGATGAACGCCTCTCTACAGAGAGCTTGCCAGCGTTGACCCGCCTTCTCTACAGGTGGGGCGTGCGCATTATCAACCGCACGCTTGCGCGCTTCCCCCTGCTCCAGCACGGCATCGAGCGGCTAGAAGAGGCTGAGACAACCATTCGCCGGCTCCGCCGTGAGCGCGATGAAGCCCTGGGCTACTTGCGTGAGCGCAACCAGGAGTTGGCGCACTATGACACAGCCGCGCGCAACCTGTTCTCGGCAATCGGTGAAACAACACGTGAAATTGAAGACATCCGGCAGGCGATGGCGGCGCATCACTCACATGTTGCCGAGCATATTCACCAGCTCGAAACCCATATCCTTCGCCTCCAGCAAAGCCTCCGCGAAGCGGCCTGGGATATGCAGGACGTCCAGTCCGACCTGGATAGCCTGGAAAATGCCGTGCGTAGTCACCATCGCCAGCTCAATCGGCGGGTTGAAGTGACGGACCTGGCGTTACTGAGTATGATTGACGCCTCACGTGAAGTGGAATCAGAACTTGACGCCCTGTCTGAGCAAGTCCTGCGCCAGAACAAGGCATTTTCGCGGGTGTATGGCGAAGTGGGAACGGAAAATGAACGCCTGTCACAAGAACTCAACACCATCGTAGCTGAAGTGGCGCAGGCCAATGAGGTGACAACGGCGCATATTCGGTCGCTCGAAGCGGAATTAGCGGCCTTACGCGGGAGCTAAATCCTTTATGGCAGTCATCGCTCACGCCCCCACGGCACGTTTCACCAGCGCCGCCTAGGTATCACCTCATTACTTCGGTTCATTTTGCAACGCGGTCTTTTGCCATCAACACATTATGGAAACCAAGCCCTACACGATTCGCCGCATTCTTCAGGAAACGCCAGACGTGCGTTCGTTTATCCTTGAGTTTGGTGACCATCCCTTCAGCTTCACACCAGGGCAGTTTACGGTTGTCCACCTCAACGCCGAATGCCAAGCGCCGCTCACCATCAGCTCCTCGCCCCACGACCAGAAATACTTCCAATTCACAGTCAAGCGGACGGGCAACTTTGGCACGCAGTTTTACGACCAGGCACAAATTGGTGACACAGTTTCTATTGGTGAGCCAATGGGACAACTCAAACTCCAGACCGACACCCTGGATCCGGTCTGTTTTCTGGGTTCAGACTACTGTATTCCCGCCGCGCGTAGCTTTTTTTACTATATCCTCATCCGTCAGCCGCAGCGGAAGATGACACTCTTTCACGAGGTAACGAGCTTAGACCAAGTCCTCTACGACAATGAGTTCAAGCACTTCGAACAAAACAGCCCACTGACCCGTGTGGTGCTGCTCAATCAGCCCAACCGACCGGCCGGTTGGGCTGGCGGACTGGGGCGCATCACGCCGGTCATGCTACGGAGTCTTTACCTTGAGAACCCAAAGACAAAATTTTACGCAGCCGGCGAGTTCGCTGAAGTAAAGTTCTACCAACAACTTCTTCAAGCGGCTGAAATTCCAAAGCAAAGCACGTTCGTTGAGCGCTGGAGCTAGCACGATGAAGTCCCTGACCTTACAGCCAATCAACAAGACGATTTCAGTCAAGACCGACACCAAGGTACTGGACACCCTGCTCGCCTCACAGTGCGAAGTCGCCATGGCCTGCGGAGGCATGGGGCTATGTGCGACCTGCCACGTTTTTGTTATCCGGGGTGAAGAAGCGCTCACACCACGCACGGAGCGCGAAATCCGTACGCTCGGCACGATCACTGGGGCGACGGCCCGTTCCCGCCTCTCTTGCCAAGCCCGTGTGATCGGTGACGGCGTTGTTGTTGAACTACCCGAGGGGATGTACCTTCAAGATATCGAGGACTTGCGCGTTCTGGTCGGGAAACGCGCTGAGATTCCGATCATGCATCCGCGCGACGGGCGTGTCCTTATCGAGCGAGGAAAAATCATTACGAAGTCAAGAATTCTGGAGCTTGAAGGCGAAGATTTTGATATGACCAAGCTAGCAGCGTCGGCCTCCTGAAACCGTACCTTTGCCTAGCCGTTTGGAGCGCAGCTAGGTACGCCTTGGCTCGTCTGTCTAGCAGTGAACACTTGAAACCAACCCCCAGCCGTATTGGGTTTTGCGAAACCCTTGAGCAACTCTAGCCTCACTTGAGGAGTAACAATCCATGGCAATCAACGTAGCCGATGGTGGCATCAAGAACTACCACAACTATTTCGTCCCTGAAGAATTTCTCGCGCGTGACGCGCGAACGCGCACGATTCGGCTCCGCGATGGGCAGCGCGGGGTTTACGCCTCGGAAGACTTCATTGCCAGCCTGCACACCGGGCTGAATGACGAAGTTGGCGATGCCTCAAACCTCGTTATGTACAAATGCGGTTACGAATGGGGTGTGAGCGACATGAAGCGCTTTGCCGAGAAAATGCGTCACGAGTTCGGCGGCGGGAAGCTCGACATCTGGCAAATGAATCGCAAGTTTGTGCTCGAATCCTGGTGGTGGCCGCTGACCATCGAAGGCTGGGGAGCCTGGGCGATTGACTTTAGTTTTGAAAAACAAGGCATGGTGTTCGTCACTATCAAGAACTCCGCCGTGGCCAAAGCCATGGAGCAGGTTGGCAAGCCCGTTTGCTATATGTACGCCGGGATGTTTGCGGGTGTTTTCAGCGTGTTTGACCGTGAAGAACGTGGCGGCATCGAGGTTCAGTGCTATTCGATGGGCAACGACTGCTGCAAGTTCATCGTCGGCTCCCAGAAGAAAGTCAACGCGGCTGAGTTCTGGCGGCGGGAAGGCGCGACCGCCCAGGAAATCATGACCAAGTTGGTTGACTGACCTACCCCGGTATAACCCGACTACAACCTACCCCACGACAGATTACACGTACGGACCTGACAGCTATGGCAACCTTTAGTCTCTCGCTCCCGCAAGCTTTGCTCGATGAGCAGGAAGCCCTGCTGGCGCGCATTGCGCGCTGCCGTGAAAAACTCAACTTGGCGATGCAACGCGCGCGGGTCGCCCTGAGCTTGGAGGACACGGCCGAAGCCTTCTTCACGGAACAAGTTCCCTGGGGGCAACGGGGTGGCGCTCCACTTCGTTCAGCGATTGTTCGCCCATCCACAACCCGGCTCACGGCCGCCAGCCGAACGACGGGTGGACTTCCGCCGTTGCCAATGGCCACGCCGCCGGTCACGCAGCCGACTCCCCAACCGGCCGCTGTGGCCGCCGTCGCGACGGCCACGGCGGTCGCTGTGGCCGAGGAAGTTAGCGCCGCGGAGTTCTTCACAGCCATTCCCTGGAATCCGGGTGGGAGCGCCGTCAAGCGCTCCCCTTGGTCAAGCTCTGGGACAAGTGATTTTTTACGCGCAGCGACTGAAAGCGCCATCCGGGCATCAAACCCCAAAAACTAGTCTTGTCAGTTGATGATTCCTAATTTCCCTGGTTTTTCCGCCACGCCGCTCCCACGCCTCTGAGGGTGCCGGGCGCGCGGCGGAAGTTCCGCCGACTGGAGGTAGCTTAGCTCTCATGACATCACCGGCCACCGTACTTTCACCTCACCGTCACCCTGACTTGGCCAGCATCTTCCGTCAAGCTGAGGGCAAGTACTTTACTGACGCTGAGTTTGCCAAGTTAGAAAGCATCTATCCAAATCTGTCGCCGCAGATTGCGGCTGCCAAGGACGTGCGCGCAAAGGAAACCGGCATCGTCGGACGCAGCGTCAAGGAAATCTACACGATGTATCCCTACGAGCAGCACCACGACCATGCCACGGCCAAGTGTGTTCGTGACGCGCGCTATGTGCTCGCCTATGCGACACTCGCCATGTTGATTGACGACACGCGCTGGTTCGAGGATAAGCTACTGATTTGGATGAAAACCATCCTTCAGGCTTTTGATTTTCCAGAACATGGTCAGACCGAAGCCATGCGTGAGGCATTTGCCAAGATTGACCCCACGCTGGCCGCGAAACTCAAGCCATTCAAGGGTAAGGTCAAATCCATCTATCACATGTACTATGTTGTCAAGCGCGAGTGTCAGCAGGAACTTGACGCCGCCAGTTTTCGGCTGATGGCGCCCTACCTTGACCTCGCCATGAATGTACTTTCAGAGGAGTATGGCGCATGATGCAGGCTACCACGGATTTACTGGAAGGACTGGAAAGCTTTTTTGATGAAGCCCGGCTGGGCTTCGACCTCCGCGAAGGCGTGTTGTGGAATCCCGCCAAAACGCGGTTGTGCCTTCTTTCAACCGACTTCTTGACGGGCGTTTACACCGCCGTCAAGGATGAAGCAGGTCCGGCGTGGCCCGTTATCTTCAAGACCTGTGGCCGCATCTGGGGTGAGCGCATCATGCGCCGCTTGGAGCGTGAGGCACAGACCGTGGGCAACCTACAGCTCAGGGAAATGCCTGTCTCCATGTTTTTGCGGTTTTTCAGGGAGTACTTTGTTTATCATGGCTGGGGATTGATGACCATTGACGTTGCCCAAGCCCGTGAAACAGGGATCGTCACCGTCACGCTGGAAGATTCAATCTTTGCCGAAGTCATCCGGGATGAAGAAGATTTTTCAGACCCGATGATTGCTGGCATCCTGGCTGGCATGATGAGTCATATGAGCGGTCAGGACCTTGATTGTGTTCAGACGGCCTGCATCTCACGGGGCGCTGAAGCCAGTCAGTTTGTGGTCACTGGCGCGGCGCGCCTCCGGGGCATTGATGAGAAAATCAAAGGCGGGCTGACCCACGAGCAAGTTGTAGCAAGCGTCTAGCCGGCGCTTGCTCCATGCGGTTGTCAGCCGCATCTCAATCCTGTGGCCTTTTCCGCATGAACCTTACCGATTGGCCTACGGTTTCAGCAGGCATTGCCTATGGTATATGAAGTTCTCAAGGTCATTGGTAGTGGAGCGCACGCCATCGTTCACCTAGCGCGGGATTCGACGACTGGCGATCTCTATGCGGTCAAGGAATTCCTGGGCGGCGGCAAGGCCGCCCATCTCTTTTTCCGTGAACTCTCGTCACTCATTGCGCTTCAGCATCCAAATATCGTTCGTTGCTTTGACGTGATTTATGGCCAAGGCAACCAGCGCAATAAACTTGTGCTTGAGTATGCCGCTGGCGGGAGTTTACGGGATGTCCTGAATGAGCGGGGGAAGCTGCCCGTCCCAGAAGCCCTACACGTCCTACGCGACGTAACGCTCGGGTTGGATTACGCGCACCGCCAACAAATCCTCCACCGCGATCTCAAGCCCGAAAACATCCTTGTCTTTCCCGATGCGTCAACTGGCACCGTGACATATAAAGTGGCTGACCTTGGCATTGCCAACCACCTGGCAAATGTTTTTGATCAGCAAAAACCCAACGGCTCACCGGCCTACATGGCCCCTGAGCAGTTTTATGACTTTTCAACCTATGCCAGCGACCTCTATTCGCTCGGCATTATTTTCTATGAAATCCTCACGGGCGACCGGCCGTTTCATGGCTTGCCAGAGGAGTTGTTTGCCAAGCACGCCAAGCAGCCCCCGGATTTACGTCCAATCCCAGAGCAGGTCCGGCCGCTCGTGTCCGCCCTGCTCTGCAAGTCGCCGAGAGAGCGGGTCAAATCAGCTCAAGACCTCTGGCAGGCGCTGGACGCGCAGCTCACACCATCAACCCCCACGAGCTTACCAGCCACGTCACTAGTAAGCCCCCAGGTGGACACGCCAAACCTTGAACAGGCGCAACGCCTCGAACCCTGGTTCACGGTTGAGCTGGCGGGGAGCCAGCGGCTCTTTGTTCTGAACCCGGCGCAGCGGCCAACAGTCTATATTGCTGATGACCGCACAACCGGATTTCTTGAGCTTGAGCGGCGGCGCTTCGTTCCCTATTTCCTGCCGGAGCGGATCACGGCTGCCGCCACGCCAAGCCTTGCCGCCACAACCAGCTACTTTGCAACGAACCAGAGTCTCTATGCCATGCGCGCTGGCGCGGTCACGCCACAGCGACTGTTCCAGGTTCGCTTTCCAGTCAAGAGTCTGGCGGTTACGCCCTCTGAAACGCTGCTCATCCTAGCCAGCCATACCCAGGCGGCCGGCTACTCGCTGGAAGGGCGGCAACTTTGGGAAATTGCGCTGTGCAACTACTTGCAGCCCCCCCACATCGTGGCCCTGAGTGACGATGACATCTTGGTCAATTCCGGTCCAATCCGTCCGACGATCACTTGTCTGGATGCTCAGGGCAGCGTCAAATATCAGGCAAGCCTGCCATCGCCAGCACTGACGGTTATGCGCTCACAGGTCGGCGGTGATTTTCACACAATCCTTTTCGGAGACGGCAATCAGCAAGCCATGCGGCTCGTTACCTTTGCCAAAAACCAAGCATTGGCGGAAATGGACTTGGGCGAGCCAATCTACGCGGTGAACAACCACGGACAGTTTGTGACCTTCTTTCACTCATCTGGAAAGATTTCGCTTGTTTCGGACGGATTACCAATTGCTGAATATCAACCAGCCGGTATGATACTTGACGATGCCTGGGTACCGGTGGCACGCGCCTACCTGACCATCGAACGACAACCACCACGCACGCTTATCCAGGTTTTCCACCTCACTGAAATCCCTTCGCCGTCGCCTTAGACTCTGCTCCTATGTATCGCAAACCACGCTTCCTAGAAAAACTTCACGCCGTCCGAGAAGAATTGGCCGAAGTCTGTGGCTATGATGCAGAGCGATTGGCAACCATGCTACGGTGTCAAGGCTCGTCAGAGGTGCCACCGTCCGACGAGCCATCTTCCGATTCCGTGCCCGTTTGGGTTCAGTCATCCCAGTCGAGCTGATGAACTTGCTCCGAAGTCAGTTTTTTGTTTCTCCGTGGTTATGGCTTGGCCTGCTCGCCTGGGTAGGAAGCGTCTCGCTGACCGCATCCGCGCAACGGCCAGCCGCCCGGACTGCCTCGCGCAGCGCACCAGCCATCACGCCGTTTCCAAACATCGCGGATGTCGTGGCGCGCGCCAATGGTGGCGTGGTCAACATACAGTCCGTCGCGGAAGATGGCGGGACTTCGATTGGCAGTGGGTTTTGCCTCGACGCTAAGGGTGAGATTGTCACCAACTTTCACGTCATCCGGGACGCCCTCAAAATTGGAGGCCCAATTTTGACCGTCACGCAGGATGGACGAACCCTACCGGCCAGCGTCCGGGGATATGACGAGGCAACTGATCTGGCGCTGCTCGAAGTTGATTTAGGGCAGAAACCGCTTCCGACGCTTCCACTGGGAAACAGTGATGCCGTACGGGTTGGGGACTGGGTCATTGCCATTGGAAGCCCATTTGAACTCGACCATACGGTGACGGTTGGCATTATCAGTGGCAAGGGACGCAGTGGGCTAGATGGCGCTTATGATGATTTTCTGCAAACGGATGCCGCCATCAACTTCGGCAACTCAGGCGGACCGTTGGTGGCGCTCACCGGTGAAGTGATCGGCATCAACACCTTGGTTCTCGCGCGTGGACAAGGTCTAGGCTTCGCGATCCCAGTCAACATTCTCAAGGATGTCCTCCCTGACCTGCGGACGCTCGGACGGGTCCGGCGGAGTTCAATTGGGGTTGAGGCCGTGGATATTTCAGCCTTTGACCGGCGTGGATTAGGCATTACCGGTTCAGCCCGCGGCGTTCGGGTCGTCAAGGTCGAACGGGGGTTGCCCGGCGACCAGGCCGGCATTCGGCGGGACGATGTCATCTTGGCCGTTGACAACACGCCGGTTACGTCAAGTGGTCACTTCAACCGGATTGTGGCTCGCAGCCGTCTGGGCACATCGCTCCAGATTCGAATTCGTCGTGAGGACAAGGAATACACCGTCACCGCCACACCAATTGAAAAGAAATAGTCACTGCCGACCAATGTAAGTCCAATCCTGATCCGCGAGGAGTGTTACCTCGATGACCCCGCAAAATCCCTACCAACAACCACCCTACCCGCCGTCCAACCCTTACCAATCCGTGCCACCCGGCGGCGGGAACCAACCTGGTCCGCTCGGATTACAGCCCAATGTCGCCAGCATGCTGGCCTACGCGCCTTGTTGTGTCGGCCTTATCATGTCCATTGTCTTCGTCATCACGGAAAAAACCAATCGCTTCGTCAAGTTTCATTCCTGGCAAGGTCTGTTTTTTCATCTGTCTCTGCTTGCTATTGGAATTTTGAACTCGCTTTTCGGAACGCTCCTGGGCCAGATTAGCGGGTTACTTTCGCTCGCTTCATATCTACTGGGTCTCGTGATTGCTCTTGCCGGGCTTGGGCTATCCATTTTTTTGATGCTCAAAGCCTACGGGAACGAAACCCTCAAGCTCCCATTGATCGGTGACGCGGCCGAAAAGCAATCATAAGCGACCTTGGGCGGGTGGATGCAGACTGCGGTTGACGATTTTCACCAACTCATCACGGATGACCCACGTGGCGCGAGCGCTGACGCCAACCAACTCGACGCGGCGCTTGTTGCCCGTGGGATTTTGTTTGCCGGCAAAGCGATGCCGGTTCACCTGCGGCCATACCTCGTCTCCCAATCTCAACGACGACAGCTTGAGTCGGCTGCGGCAAGTGTTCTTCGGGCAGCGCTCCTGGCCGAGAAAGGTTTATTTGGGGGCAACCACGAACAACTTTACGAGGCTCTCCACATTCAGGACCGGGAGCGAAAGCTTCTCCGGGTGAATCCTGGCTACGAGGATGCCGTGGTGTGGACACGCCTGGATGCCTTCCCCACGCCAGATGGCGTGCTTTTCCTGGAATTCAACCACGACGCGCCGGCTGGCATCGGCTATGCGGCCGCCATGACGGAAATCTACCTTGGCTTATCTATCCTACGGCGCTTTGCCGAACGCTATCAGCTTGAACCAGATGAACCGCGCCCAGCCTTGCTGGCGGCTTTGCTTAGAGCCTACCGGGACTTTGGCGGAAAGACTCATCCCACGATTGGTATTGTGGACTGGACGGATGTTCGCACCTCTGCCGACCAGATTATCCTGCGGGACTACTTCATCGCTCAGGGCTACCCGTCCGTCATTGCCGACCCACGGGAGGTTGAGTTGCGGCAGGGGCAACTCTACGCTGGAGATACGCGGTTGGATATTGTGTACCGGCGCGTCGTGACCAGTGAACTCTTGACCAAGCTAGACGAAACGCGAGCGTTCACCACCGCCTACGAAACCAGAGCTGCCTGCTTCATCAACTCATTTCGTTGCCGGGTCAGTGAAAACAAAGCGTTTTTTGCATTTCTGACGGATCCGGCACACATCGCCTTTCTCCCAGAGGAAGCGCAGCAATGTCTCCTCAACCACCTTCCTTGGACACGCATCGTTACCGAACAGCATACACTTTTACCCACCGGGGAGCGGGTGGACCTCTGTGACTATGTTGTGCGCCACCGGACGGAGTTCGTGCTCAAGCCAGCCGATGCCTACGGCGGCACGAATGTCTATGTCGGCAGCGAAACGGATGACACGGTTTGGGCACAGGCCCTCCGGCAGGCGGTCACGGATGATGCTTTGTGGGTCGTGCAACAGCGCGTTCCCACCCCGGTCGAGCTGTTTCCAGTACGCCAGGCAGATGGGGGATTTGACTTTCACCCCATGAAATACAACGTCAACCCGTTTTACCTCGGGGGCCAGATTGCCGGCGCCGTTGTGCGCACCTCGCAAAGCGCCGTCATCAATGTGAGCGCTGGCGGCGGTAGTATTCCAACCTTCACGGTCACACCACGCGCCTAGGCCGAGCAACGATTGGCTGGTTTTTCTCACCACCTATTTGCGCTTTCTAACAATAATGGCAATACTGCGACCACAAGGCGAATACCCTTTGGAGCGAGCAATGGCGGTTCAGGAATTCCGCATTCTGGAAGTCTCCGATCCGGTGACGATTGCCAACATCCAGCGACTTCGCGCGGAAAGCTGGGCGACCACGGGCCTGCCGGCTACGCTGTTCCCAAGTGGCAAGTGGTGCGACCCTGGGGAGGAGCGCCCACCATTTCGGCATTGGGCGGTGTTTCGGGGGGAGGATTTGGTTGCTGCCGGGCGGCTCTCGCTTCACCACGCACTGGCGGAGGCCCCTGGCGGGCATCTCTTCGCCCAACTGCCTTGTGAAATCATTCCGCCAATTGCTTCGCTCAACCGCCTGGTTGTTCACCCTTCTGCGCGCCGTCAAGGACTAAGCCAGAAGCTCGACGAACTGCGCCTTGCCGCCGCGCGCGCCACTGGGGCGCGGACAGTGCTGGCTTATTGGTCGCGCATAACCGGTATGGCGCGCTATCGCAGCCTTGAAAACCTTGGTTTCGTGCGCGTCAGCGAATTTGACTTCTGTCATGAACCACCGACCGGCTTGGTCACGGCGATGATACTTCTCTGGCCGCACAATATCCGCCAAGACGGCGCTCACCACGCCGTGGACGAACACTCTTGATAGACGGACAGGGGGATGGCCAGTCTCGCCTGACGATGCCCTAGACCCCTTGGTTATCTAACCAAGCGGTCAAGTCTTCAAGTCGGGTGAAACTAAGCAAGTCGTCAGCCAACTGCTCCAGCAAAGGGGTTGGGAGCGCCTGAATACGCGCAGACTCAGCGTCAACCGCCGTCCCTAGCTGCCGTCGCAAAACGCGCAACGCAAATTTGGCCTCGCCAACCTGCTCTCCCAGCTCGCGTCCTTCTTTGCGTCCTTGTGCAAGCCCCTGTTCCAGTCCTTGTTCCAGTCCTTGTTCCAGTCCTTGTTCCAGTCCTTGTTGTAACCCCTTCCGCAGTCCCTCTTCCATCCAACTCGTCACGATCTGCATCACAACCTCCTGTGCCGTCGTCTCAAGCTGCGCCAACGCCGCGGTAAACGCTACCTCTTCGGTATCGTTCAACCGTAAATACGTGTCCACAAAACCAGAAATCAACTGCGTCCGCGCCGGGTCGAGTTTCAAGGTTGCCAACATTCGCAGGCATTCAACTTTGACTCGCACCCGCTCCTCATCCGCCATCCCCATCTTGGCCATCAAGGCGCTGGCCACCGGGTTTGGCCGATTCACAAAGTCGCGCCAGTTTAAGCGATTCAACTGGACGACCTGAAACGTATACCGCAACGGAGTCCATTCCCTAACCCGAAACTCAAACGTATCGCCTTCGGGGTTACGTGGGGTATCATAGGACAACACGGCTATCGGATAGATAGGTAGCCGGTGCTTCTCATAGAGTCGCGCGCCATAGAGAAACATCCGCTCGGCAAAGTCGGCTCGGCGCGTTGCTTGGGTTTCAACGTGAACCAGAAAGTAAGCGTCCTGGTCATGCAGGCGGCACTTGACGACCAGATCGGCTGCGCGCCGTTCGCCCTGGGTGACATCAGTGAAAAGTTCCTTGTCAAGAAAGAGCAAGGAAGTCTTGTCCACGAAGGCCGCGATATCCGGGGCGAAAAGCTCAAGAAAATCCATGAATAATACGGTGAGGAGTTCCTTGAACAGGCGGTCGTGATCAATGGCTTGCGTCATTGGCTTTTTTGTTCCATCTCTCACATGGTTGTGACAATCGCCCGCTAAACCAAGCCGTGCCTTCTGAGGCCAATGCAAACCAATGCTACCGAACCAACCACTGACATTGCGGATCCCCCGCTTGGGATGCCCGAATACCTCTACCTTTGCACGGGGTCGGATAGCCCTTGCGCGTGGCGTCGGAGCGCGGCAATGGCCCGCCGCCCCTCATCACCCAAGTCGCGTGTAAACGCATTGACGTAGAGCGCGATGTGCTGTGCCTGAACATCTGCCGCCATCTCCTGGGCATGAGCCGCGATGTAGGGTTGGACGGCGGTTGGGTGGGCGTCGGCATAAGCCAGACTCTCCCGAAGGGCCTGGCTGATCTGCTCGCGCTGGGTTGCGTCTAGCGTCCGCCTGACAGCAATCCCCCCCAGGGGCAGTGGCAGCCCCGTTGACTGTTCCCACCACATCCCCAAGTCCAGAATGCGCGTCAACCCAAAGGTCGGATAAACAAAGCGGCTTTCATGAATGATCACACCCGCGTCATAATCTCCGTTCACAACCGCCGGCATAATGCGCTCAAACGGCAGTTCCGCGGCGACCGGGGCATCGTTTGTGAAAAGGCGAATCAGCAAGTGGGCCGTTGTCAACCGACCTGGGGTAACGATTCGCTTGTTCCGTAAGGTGTCCGCTGAAAACGATTCGCGGGCCACGACCAGCGGGCCACAGTTACGCCCAAGTGCCGCGCCGACCTCAAGCAAATCATAGTGGGCCGTGACCTCTGGGGTAAGCAGCGCCGCGAAAGAAAGCTTGGTGACATCCAATGTCCCAGCTTGTGCCCACTCGTTGAGCGTCTGCACATCCGCCAGCCGAATGTCGAATGTCATGCCTGGAGGCCGCACCAGTCCAAGCGCCAACGCGCCAAAAATATAGGTGTCATTTGGGCAGGGTGAGTAGCCAAGCGTCAGGGTGGTCATGGCGTTACGTTAGCATCCCTGCGGATGCGCTGGAAAACCCGCAGGTCGCCGCCACCCGGGGCCGGCAGGGTGGCAACTTGGTGGTAGTGTTGGTCGAGCCATCCACCTTCGCGGAGCGCCGGCAGAATATCCCACGTCGGACTGGCCACGTACCACTCTGGCAGGAGTGTCCGAAGGGGCCAGGTCAAGTCGCGTCGCGCAAAGTGCGGCAGAACCTCCGGCGTCGTCAGACCACATAAATCCACGATGCGCTGCTCACTATAAAACCCCAAGTAACCAACCTCGTGGAAGGCGACGCGGTCAGTTGGGTGGGCGTGCGCGTGAAACCACGCGGCCAAGGCGCGGTACGATGATGCCCGCCAGTCGCCGTGGTAGGTTGTCACGGCCTTTGCCGCCGGCCACATCGCACAGGCTAATCCACAGACCGTTACGGCCCTCCCTATCAGATGGAGCTGCCCGTTGCGCCACACGGCCAGTCTTTCAACCACGGCAACCAGCCCCAGAGCGAAGAACAAGTGCAGTGACAGGAAGACCGGGGTTTGGTACCACCAGTAACCGGCCACGCCCAGCGCGGCATACCCTCCCACATAGCCAATCAGCCACAGCAAAAACACCAGCCATCGGCGGCGCGACCAAATGGCGGCGCTGATGCCAACGGCAACCAGAGCCCACCAAACGCTTAGGAGTGGATGCCCCAGGGCCGGGCCGCCCCAGTTCCGCCACCACTTGGTTGCCAATTCATGGGTAAAGGTCGGCCAGCCCAGGGCCACCTGGATTCGCTTGGCGGATAGCGTCGCAGGAAGCACATGTCCAAACGTCCCGTAGGCATAGACTGCCCACAAACCAACCACAATCCCAAAGCCAACGACGGGGCGCAGCAGGCTGGACGCAAGGGTTGTCACAACCTGTCGCCAGGCAGGTTTGGGCGCACCTCCAGATGCGTCGGCTTCACCCAGGGGTGTGACCAGCCACTGCGCCCCGGCCGACAATCCAATCACCCCCAATGCCAGGACCCCCTCACCGCGCGTCAGAAACAGCAAACCGGCGGCAACCCCCGACGCCACGCCATATCCCGCTAGGTGCAGCGAGAAGGTCAACACCAGCAGAGCATGAAACAGAAAGACTTCCGAACCGAGCACGCCCATGGGGCCCGACCACCCACCAAAGAGCACCGCCAGCGCCACCAGCAACGCCGACTCATCTGACAAGCCCCAGGCCCGGCGGAATCCATAGAAGCTCCACCCGGCGGCAATCCAGGCCAGCACCGTCACCCAGACGGCCACCGCCTCGACGGATACGCCACGCAGGAGTGCCCCCAACGCCGCCACAACCAGCGCCAGCAACGGTGTTGTCGTTCCAAACGTCGCTGGTGGGTGGTTGAAAACAAAACCGCGCCCAGCAGCTAGATTTTTGGCATAGGTCAACGTGATGTAGGCGTCGTCGTTGAGGTTGAAACCCTGCCCTACCCCACACCACACCGGAAACAAACTGGCTAGCGCCAAGACAAACCAGTTTAGTTTTGACCAGCGCAAGCTGTCGGCGGAAAAGGCAAGACAGGGCGTCACCGGTGGCTGCTCGGCTGAAGGCGTGACATGAAGCACCCCCAAAAGGTCAGGCTGTTTTGCGTCGCCGGGCCGACGGCGTCTGCGCAGCCGCCAACGTCGGAAGTGAAGCCACGGCAGCCAACCGCCAGTCAAAAACAATCGGGGCTGTCTCGATGGCGGCGGCCGGCTCCGGAATCGCATAGTAAGCCTGGAGCTGTGGCCAATCGCAATCCCGAATCGTCACCAGCGCCCCACGCACCTGACTTACCCACACCTCGCCTAGCCGGGAAACAGGGTGCGCTTGTGTCAGCCGCTCGCGCGCAATGGCGACATAGGCGGCATCGAGTTCGATCCCCAAGTAGCGCCGACCGAGTTTTCTCGCCGCCACCAGTGTCGTGCCCGTGCCGGCAAACGGGTCAACTACCACATCCCCAGCGTCGGTAGTCATCAGGATGATGCGTTCGAGCACGGTTTCCGGCAACTGACACGGGTGCGGGTCGCGGCGCGAAGCATGCTTGATGCGGTGGAGGTCGCTCCACACATCGGAAACCAGCGGCCCAAAGGGATGCAGCCCGTGTTTTTTTCCGCCGTAGTCTTTATGCAAAACGCCACACTTGCGACAACGCCGGTGCGGATGCCGAATTTCATAAAACTTTTGACGCCGCTTATCCTTGGCATAAAACAAGATGCCGTAATGCCTGGGCATGAGGGTCTTACCGAGGGGCATGCCGAGCGCGTCCCAGGCAATCCAGTGCCGGAAATCGGCCTGAGTGTTGAGAAAAGCCGCATAGTGGGTTAGCCACTTGGGAATGTTGTGCACACACAAGCTTCCGGTTGGCTTTGTAATCCGCAGCAACTCATGTAGCCACTGGCGGCACCAGTCGAGATACTCCTCGCCGCCTCGGTGGTCGTCATAGCTGCGATACTTTTTGGCGAGATTGAAAGGTGGATCGGCAAAAGTCAGGTCGGCCATCTCGGATGGCAACTGCCGGAGCCAAGCCAGGCAGTCGCCGTGCACGATGGTATCGAGAGTCACAGTGCATGCTACCTCCCACGGAAGTCCCGCTGGATACCCCTGGCTCGAAACCCTGGTTCGAAGCCCCTGGTTCAACCTGGAAAACCGCGGAAGAGAAGCCACCCGGACACCATCTCACGAAGTTGGACGACTTACTCGGCGGTTAGGAAGTGGACATGCGCTATATTCAATAACAGCGCGTCAAAACGCAACTCACACTATCGCCTAAACAGCCGCGTATGCCCTCCCCCATTGTCATTGTTGCCGGTCACTTCCTCGAATGGCGGGCATACCTGCCACTCGCCAACCGCTTGCGTGCCAATCCATTCAACCGACGAGTCTGGATTGCGCCAATTGAGCCGTACCACTGGTGGCAGTCATCTGGGGCTAACTTTCGCCCGGTGATTGATGTGATGGCAGCGTGTATCGAAAGCGTCGCCGAACAAACTGGTGAGTCGGTCACTGTGGTAGGACACAGCGCCGGCGGGCGGTTGACACGGAAATTCCTGGGCGAAGATGACTACTGCGGCCGACGTTATGCTGGCCACCGGTTCGTCAACACGGTGGTTTGTCTTGGGACTCCCCACCATAGCTGGGCCCCGGCCAGCTCGGTTTCGACCCGCTGGGCAAATGAGCACTACCCCGGCACATTCTTCGCACCCAAGATTCGCTACGTGAGCGTGAACAGCCGTTATATCAAAGGCAATTCGCAGGGTACACTGGCCGAACGGACGGCCTACGCACTATATGAAAGTCTGCTCGCCGCGCCAGGGGATGTGTGGGGCGACGGCATCGTTCCCGAGCCCTGCATGACGCTCGACGGCGCAGAGGTTATCCAGCTTGCGGGCGTGTACCACCTGCCCATGCCATTGACAACCTGGTATGATGCGCCGCAGATTTTGCCTCAGTGGGCTGAAAACATTTAGGTCGCACTGGTCACCGACCCGCACGCGCTTGCTCACGCCCAACGTTGCCCACCGGCGCGCGATCCCTAATCTTTGACTGAGACGTTGAAGCGCCTCACCGTCGAAGTGCTTTACAGAAGCGGTCTTCCTTTACGTGTCACGCTTGTTTGCCAGTATTTGCCGGATTGCTGTTTGGCTGTGCCTGTGGTCGGCATTCGTCCTCGCGGCGGAAGTCAGGCCGTTACGCGATTACACGCTTGACGCCTGGCGCGACGAACTACCCCAGGCCGCCGTCCTGGCCGTCGCCCAGGATCACCACGGTTACTTGTGGATTGGCACGTATGAGGGCTTGGTCCGATTTGATGGTGTTCGCTTTGTGACCTTCGACCGGCGAAACACGCCAGCCTTCCACAATCACAACATCCGCGCCATCTTTGAGGACCGTGATGGCACGTTATGGATTGGCACCTTTGGCGGTGGCGTGGTGCGCTACCGGCAGGGTAGTTTTGAAAGCTGGACGACCGAGCAGGGACTGGCCAGTGATTTTGTCCTTGACATCGCACAAACACCAGATGGCGCGCTCTGGTTTGCAACCAGTCGTGGGCTGACTTGCTGGCGCGATGGCCAGTGGAAAACCTTCACCGTCAAGGATGGACTCCCTCTCAATAGCCTTCAGCAACTGGCGCTAGGACCCAGTGGCGACCTCTGGATTTCAACCTACGGACGCGGCCTTTCGATTCTCCGGGATGGCGGATTTCATAATTACTCACTCAATGGCGGTAAGCCAAATGATATTGTGTTTGCGCTTCATGTTGCTCGGGATGGAACGGTCTGGGCTGGCACAAACCAGCAGGGCTTGCTCCACCTCGACGCCCAGGGGCGAGTCCTGGCCCAGTATGCCCGGAAGACGGCATTCCCGGACGATGCCGTTCACGCCATTTATGAAGATGCTGACGGCACGCTTTGGGTCGGGACAGAAAGCGGTGGCTTAGGGCGCTTGAGCCAAGGCCAGTGGGACTGGCGAACATACCAGAACGGACTGTCGCATCGGTTCGTTCGCGCGATTTGCCGCGACCACGAAGGGAGCTATTGGCTTGGCACGAATGGCGGCCTCAATCGGTTGCGTGAGTCCAAGATTGTCAACTTGGGCACTTATCAGGGCTTGACGGATGCCAACGTACGCATTGTCTTTGAGGACTCACAAAAACGGCTCTGGGTTGGCTTGGATGAGTCCGGGCTGGACTGCCTCGCAGCGGGACGGTGGAAACACTACGGGCTGGAAGATGGACTAAAAACGCTCGGCATCCGGGCGGCGGCCGAAGATGCGCAAGGGCGCATCTGGTTTGGACTCAACCAAGGTGGCGTAGCCAGTTTCGCCAACGGACACTGGACAAGCATCACCACGGCTCAGGGACTCACCAATGACAATGTGTTTGCGCTCTGCGCCGCCCGCGACGGCTCGCTGTGGGTCGGGACGGTCGGCGGCGGCATCAACGTGCTGCGCGATGGAAAGGTCATTCGCGTGATTGACGCCCAGAATGAAAATATCACCGGGGGCAACATTCGCGTCATCATCCAAACACGCGACGACGCCATGTGGGTTGGCACAAACGGGCGTGGACTGATGCGGGTTCAGGGGGACACCGTGACCCGGTTCACGGTCAAGGAAGGCCTGCCAAGCAATTTGATTTTTGCCATCCACGAGGAAACGGATGGCACGCTCTGGATCGGCACCGGTAGCGGACTGGCCTGGTACCGAGACGGTAAGTTCAATACGCTTACCCACAAGGATGGTTTGTTTGACGACACCGTTTTTGCCATCGTGCCCGACGCCGCCGGCGACTTCTGGATGAGTTGCAACCGCGGCATCTTTCGCCTGGAGCGCCGCGTCCGCGAGGCCTTCATGACTGGGGCGCAAGCTCGCGTTCACTGTACCAACTTTGACCTTGGTGATGGGATGGGAGCGAATCAATGCAACGGAACGTCCCAGCCCTGCGCCATTCGCCAGCGTGACGGACGGCTGGCGTTTGCTACCGTTGGCGGCGTGGCATTGGTCGCACCGGAGCGGCTGCCGTTCAACCCCCATGCGCCGCCGGTTGTCATTGAAGAGGTCGTGACCGAGCAACAAACCTTTGCGGTCGGTGAACCAGCCAAGTCGCTGACGCAACCGCGCTTGGTGATAGAGCCGGGCGTCGAGAAGTTTGAGATCCACTACACCGGCTTGAGCTTTCTGGCACCCCAGCGGGTGCGCTTCCGCTTCCAGCTCGAGGGCTTTGACAAAACTTGGGTTGAGGCAGGCACGCGGCGGACGGCTTACTACACGAATCTTCCACCGGGCGACTATCGCTTTCAGGTCACGGCTTGCAACAACGATGGCGTGTGGAACGACACGGCGGCGACCATCACCATCACCGTCAAACCATTTTTTTACCAGACCATCTGGGCGCGTGGACTGGTTGTCCTCAGCCTGGGACTGCTTCTCTGGGGCGGACTTCGCTGGCGGACCATAACCCTTCAGCACCGAGCAGCCCAACTCGAGCGGCAAGTCGTGGTTCGCACGGCCCAGCTCAACGAGAAAAACACCGCACTGGAACGGGCCCTTGCGGATGTCCAGGTGGCACAGCAGGAAGCCAGTGTCAAAAATCAAGAACTCGCCCGCAAAAACGATGCCTTGCTTGAACTTCACCGCCGGGCCGACGCCATCTTTACGGCGTTGACGGATGTTCTGCCGGGGACAGTGATTGATGGCAAATACCGACTGGGTGAGAAAATTGGTGGCGGCGGATTTGGCGTGGTTTATCGCGCCGAACAGCTTGCCCTGCGACGACCGGTTGCTATCAAAATTTTTCGCCCAAGCGGCAAAAACGCGACAACCACCAGCGTCGAACGCTTCCGGCGCGAAGGGATTTCAGCTTGCCGCATCAATCATCCAAACGCCATTGGCGTGATTGATTCCGGTGTTTCATCGGATGGGATTGCCTACTTGGTTATGGAGCTACTCCAGGGTGTCTCGCTCGCCACGGAACTGAGGCTTTGTGGTGCGCTTTCAGTGGAGCGAAGTTTATCCATCATGCTGCCGGTGCTTGATGCACTGGCGACGGCGCATGAGGCCGGTGTCATTCACCGCGATGTCAAGCCGGACAATATCTTCCTCCACCAATCGCCGGAGGGTGAAGTCGTCAAGGTGGTGGACTTTGGCATTGCCAAACTCCTTGAGATAGAGACGAATGACCCCTTGGCCGCGATGACTGAAACGGGTGGCGTGGTGGGGACACCGATCTACATAGCCCCTGAGCGCCTCGATGAACGCGCCTACGATGGGCGCTCGGATGTGTACAGCGCCGGTGTCGTTTTGTATGAAATGCTCGCTGGTCGAGTGCCGTTTCTTCCCACAAGCACCGGCATGCTGGGTGTGATTATTGGTCACCTCAAACAACCGCCGCCGCCACTCAAAAACGTACCGGCGAAGATTGCCGAGATTGTGTTTCAAGCCTTGGCTAAATCACCGGACGAGCGCCCAACGGCACGCGACCTTGGTGATCGACTAGCGGCTGCGGCCGGGTTGCCGGCTTATCGCGGCGTCGTATCCACGACTGGACGGCTAACCCTGGGTGGCGAGCAGCGCCTTGGTCAAGAAGAGGAGGCAACCATTCTCCCTGAATCACAAGCGACGATCTTGCTGGAAAGGTCACTGACCGACTACAGCCATTCGCCGAAAACACAGTCCAGCCGTAGAGACAATAACAGAACGTGACCAAGGGCGGCCACGCATCTAGAAAGTCCGTTCAACTGAATAGTCAGTTCGACCGGTGGCAGGCAGTTGACCGAGGATGAATTCGGCAGCCCCGACTTGGCTGAGAGACGACCGCAACCATCCTGCGCTGGGACGAGGTTGCCCCGTTGGACGTTGGGGTTGCTTATGGAACGTGACAACCGGCCCTGGTTGTGGTTGAATCGCGTTCCGCCACTGACGGTGGCAGGTACAACGGGATGTGGCGCAGCCTGGTAGCGCGCACGCTTGGGGTGCGTGAGGTCGCTGGTTCAAATCCAGTCATCCCGACCACGATTTGACGACCCGTAGGCGAGGCGGTTGCGGCTGCCTCGCCTTTTCTTTGCCGGAAGATTGACGCAACTTTCCTGAACCACCGAACCCACTTGGCGTGAGTCGCCAACTTGCGCTATTCACACATTATGCCGCTTATTCTCGTAACCAACGACGATAGTATTTATGCATCTGGACTGCGCGCGCTGGTCGAACAGCTTCAATCCTTGGGTGACGTGATGGTCGTCGCCCCGGCCAGCGAACATAGCGGTTGTTCGCGCTCGGTCACGCTGGGCCGTCCGCTGCGGATTCGTCACCAGCGCGAGCGGAATGGTTGGTACGCTGTCGAGGGGACGCCAACCGACTGCATCGTGCTGGCGCTGCACTGGATGTTGAAAGACAAGCCCCGTCCCGACCTTGTGGTTTCCGGCATCAATCGCGGCGCGAACCTCGGCGACAGCGTGACCTATTCGGGAACGGTGGCCGGTGCGCTCGAAGGCGCGGTCAACGGCATTCCGAGTCTGGCCTTTTCCCTTGTGTCACGCGCGGAGTTTGACTACACCCACGCGGCCGCCTTTGCCGGGCGCCTGACGCGCAAGGTGCTGGCCTCAGGACTCCCCAGGCATACGCTGCTCAACGTCAACATCCCACCTGGCCCAATTCGCGGCTACCGTTTCACACGCACGGGAACGAAGCTGCTGTGCACGAACATCGAAGAACGCTTCGACCCCCGCGGACGGCCCTACTACTGGATTGGAACCGAGGCCGACGGACGGGACGAAGCTCCCGATGTGGATTACACCGCCATTGCCGAAGGACTGGTCGCCATCACGCCCCTGCGTAACGACCTGACCGACCGCAACGCTCTGGCACAACTCAAACACTGGGAAGCTGAAGATATCTGAAGGAGCGTTTGACATGAAAATCATCACGGGGCTGCGGCTGGCGATAACCCTTCTCCTGGCGGCGCTGATTCTGCTCGTTCCGGCCTGGATTGCGCTTCCATTCCGTCAGCCCCTGCGGACGCGCATCATGACCTATCCGTTTCAATTTTTCTCATACTTGCTAGGGTGGGTCTTTGGGGTGCGCCTCACGGCTGACGGGCATCAGCACACCCGTGGGGCGCTGATGAAAAACCATTTGTTCATCAGCAATCACTTGAGCCTGGCCGACACGCCGCTGTTGCTCTCGTTGAGTCCCTATCCGTTCATTGGCAAGAAGGAAGTGTTGAGCGTCCCAATCATCGCCTTTGCCGGCAATGTCGGCGGGAACCTCCTCTTCGACCGCAAGGACCCAGAAGACCGCAAGCGTGTCCAGCGGGCTGCCGTGCAGCGCATGCGCGAGGTCAGCTCGATTTACCTCTTCCCCGAAGGCACCCGGAGCAAAACGGGTGAACCCAAGCCTGAACCGCACTGGGGGCTGATCTGGACAGCCTGGCAGGAAAACATCGGGGTAGTGCCTATCGCCATCTTTGGCTCGGAAAAAATTCTCGAACAGCTCACGACGCGCGTCTGGATCAAGTACGGCCAACCACTACTTCCGGCCGACTTCCCCACGAAAGAGCAGTTCGCCACAGCTTGCTGGCAGCGGGTGTGCGTGATGTTCGAGGAGTTGAAAACCTCCGCTGAAACACTCATTTCTGGTGTTGCTGTCCGCCCTGCCCAGGATTCAGGACAGTAAGGCTAAATCCCGATGGAGCATCCGTCCGAATCATTCACTGAAACATCTTCGACTGAAGCCCAGCCTCCCAACGCCGTCCGTAGCGGCTTTGTCGCCATTGTCGGACGCCCCAACGCCGGCAAATCCACGCTGATCAACTACTTGGTGGGTGAAAAGATTGCCGCCGTCTCAAACAAACCACAGACGACACGTACGCGCATTCTGGGCATTGTGACGCGCCCGGAAGGCCAAGTTGTCTTTGTGGATACCCCAGGCGTTCACAAGCCCGGCTACCGACTCAACAAGCGGATGATGCAGTCTGTGCTGGATGCGCTGGCGACGGTAGATGTCGTGGTGCTTTTGCGTGATGCGTCGGTCTCGACCGGAAACGGCGACCGGTTCGTGCTCGATTTGGTCCGGCAGTCTGGACGGCCGGCGCTTCTGGCGCTCAACAAAACTGACCGCCTTGGCGACAAGGGCCAGCTTCTCAAGCTCATTGACTTCTACCGCAATGAACTGGACTTCCTAGACTACGTACCTATTTCGGCACTCACAGGAGAAGGAACGGACACCCTGCTGCACTGCCTGCTGAATCACTTACCACTTGCGCCCCCCCCGTTTGCCGAAGATGACCTCACCGACCAAACCGAGCGGACGCTGGTTGCCGAATTTCTCCGGGAGCAGCTTCTCCGGCGACTCTCCGACGAACTGCCCTTTGTCGTTGCTGTCGCCGTTGAAAAATGGGAAGAGCGCGACGATGGCGGACTGAATTTGGCCTGTGTGATCCTTGTCGAACGGCAATCACAGCGCGCCATTGTGCTGGGCCGGGGCGGCTTACGCCTGCGCGACATGGCCACGGCTGCCCGTGCTGAGATTGAGGCCATGCTTGAGCGCAAGGTGTTTCTCGAAATTTTTGTCAAGGTCGAGCCTCACTGGCGCAACGACGAGCGCCGACTGGATGAATTGGGGATTCACTAGGCTGGTCACGAGGCTGACTGCTTCGACTTACTGGTAAAAACGTTATCAGACAAAAGTATGCATTTCCACACGGCGCAAGTCACCATCCCGCGCAATACGGCCGACGCCGTGAGTGAAGCCTTCTGGCAGTTGGGCGCACAAGGTATCGAGACGCTTGCCGAAACCGACGCCGTGACAACCCTGCGCGCTTACTTTCCGGTCGCTCCGGCGCGGGCGACCATCCAGGCGGTGCTAGAACGCACCCTGTCCGCCTTCGATTATTCAACCGCGCAATCACTGAACCTGACCATCGAGCAACATCCGCATGAAGACTGGCTCGCCAAGTGGAAAGCCGATTGGCAAGCCCAGCCGATTGGGCGACACTGGCTCATCGTGCCGCCCTGGCGACAGGCCGAAGCCCAAGCGCGATCGGACTCAACCGAGCGTATCTTCATCGAGATCGAGCCGGGTATGGCGTTCGGAACCGGAACCCACCCGACGACTCGCGCATGCCTCGAACTGCTTGAGTCCCTGCCCACCTCACCCAAGGTTATCCTGGATGTCGGCACCGGAACGGGCATTTTGGCGATGGCGGCGGCTAAACTGTTTCCCCAAGCCCGGTGCTACGCCTGTGATACCGACTCGGACGCCATTGCCATTGCAACCGACAATGCCCGGCGCAACGGCGTGGATGGGCGCATCCACTTTCTGGTGGGGAGCGTTACGGCCTACCCAGACAGTGACGTTGACATCCTACTGGCCAACCTGACAGCGGAAGTTGTCACGGACTTGGCAACGGAGTTTGCACGGGTTCTGTGCCCTGGTGGTCGGCTCATTGTCGCCGGGGTGCTCACCGACCGGCACTTTGCCGTCGGCGCGGCACTTAGGGCCGCCGGGATGGAGGTGTTGACCACACAAACGGATGGTGAATGGTGGGCTGCCCTGGCGCAGCGGCGGCCCATACCGCCGGCGCCAGGGACGGACCACCATCAATCCACCCCGGCGTAGGAATGTAGCCCTGGCAGAAGGAAGCTCACGCCCAAGTAAGTGAACAGCACGAAAATAAAGCCCAGCACGGCAAAATACGCCGAAGTGCGCCCTTTCCAACCATGGACGATGCGGGTGTGGAGATAGCCGGCATAGGCCAACCAAGTCACGAGCGCCCAGGTTTCCTTTGGATCCCAGCTCCAGTAGGTTCCCCACGACTCATTGGCCCAGACGGCTCCGGTCACAAGCATCATCAGGAGCAATGGGAACGCAACCGAAACCGTTTTGTAGGTCAAGTCATCCAGGGCATCGAGGTTCGGCAGTTTTTCGAGCATGCGCTTGCCGCGCCAGGCAAACAGTGCCACAAAAGCCGTACAGGCAATGAGGGTCAAAATTCCGGCCAGTTCAACCGGATTCGAGTTGAAGCTGATTTCCAAGCCGCTGGCATTTTGATTCAGCCAGCGCGCGCCTTCAGCCTGTAACTGCTGCGGCGCCAGCGTGGTCGGGTCAATGTCAGAACGCTTGGCCAGCCACGCGCCAAACGCTTGGTGCTGATTGGCGTTGATCGCTCCGTTGATGTCCATCGGAGACTTCATCTGATAGAAAATCGCGCCGAAGACCAGTACCTGTACGATGAGCGCCGCCCCAATCAGACGATTGCCCCACTGCTGGGCTAGACTGTCGTTGCGGAAAAAGTACACGGTCAGCGCAACGGCGGCGGCGGCATAGGTTAGCCAGCCGAGTGCCATGAGCGCCCCAACGCCGGGCAGCGTTGCGCGCAGTGAGCCACCACCTGCCAAGTTTAGCCCGCTCCCCATCCAGCGAACGCCCAGCCCGTAGCTTCCGGTCGTCAGTACTTTGAAGTCGCCAATCGTGGCATAGAGCACCAGACCGAATATCGCCACACACAGGGCCATGCTTTCAATCCGAACGCCATCGCGCAGCAGGTAGAGCAGCGCGATACCGAAGCTTACGAGGCACACGCCATAGCTGATGGCAGCGATGCTGACGTGAATCGGACGCCAGTAGCTCCGCAAAATGGGTTGGAGCGTGGTGACTTCACTCCCCAGAAAAACCACCAGGGTCAGCGTCAACGCCGCCAGCGGCATTGTCATCGCACCGATAAAGCGGTACTTGTCGCGCGTGGTGATGATGAGGCTGGCGAGGACGGCAAAACCGGTGAAGGCCAGCCCGATGTCGTAGAGATTGTTGAGCGGATAGGTGTGCGAGATTTTCTCCATCAACGGCAACGTGTGCCAGATGGCTTGCATCGTGGGCTTGGTTTTCTCGAACTCGACGTACTCAATCCACCGGATGCCCCAGGCGGCAAGGTTCATCACATAGCCGAAGGCCATCGTTCCGATGCCAATGCGCTGAAGCAGCGACTCACGCCCCATCATCCACATCACAAAGGCAGCCGTTGCTCCCAGATAAGACAACAACGCCAACACGGTAAGATTGCCTTCCTTGAGAACCGTTGGGGCCACGCCCGAAGCCCGCGCCAACACCAACCCGGTTGCCACCGCAATGGGAACGATGAAAAGCAAACTTCGCGGCCAGGCCGATTGAGCCTCCGGTGAAGAGGGCGCGGCAGAGGAAGGCATGGAAGTGTCTAGTTTGAGTGCGTCGGTTGACATGGCGAATCCTCGATGGGTGAAAACCTGAAGCGAGCCACTTTTTAGGGGGATGCCTACCGCCTAGGGTGGCGGCCTGGCTCGGTCAAGAACGTGTGAAACTATACTGAAGCGTGCCATTCGGCGGCAACCCATGAGGGCGTGCTTCCGAGAGGCCTCATCCGCGCGGACTGACAGGTGACCACGGCTGGGGTTTCCGACGGCGACCTTGCGCTGGCCGAGGCGCGTGTTATAGGCCCAGAGCAATGCGACTTGAGTAGTGAGGACATAACGCGCATGGCGATGTTCATTACCGGCGGGGCCGGGTTTATTGGTTCGGCATTTATTCGGTCGTGGGTGAAGCGCTACCCGAACGACACCGTTATCAACTTTGACAAGCTGACCTACGCTGGCAACCTGGACAACTTGGCGGAGGTTGCCGACCAAGCTACCTATCAGTTTGTGCGCGGCGACATCTGCGACGCGGCGGCACTGCGGGCGGCGATCCCGGACGGCTGTGATGCCATCGTTCACTTTGCGGCGGAGTCGCATGTTGACCGGAGCATTCTGAGCGCGCGCGAGTTCATTCTGACCAACGTCTTAGGCACTCAGACGCTGCTGGATGTTGCCCGTGAAAAAGGCGTGAAGCGCTTTTTACACATCTCAACCGACGAAGTTGGGGGGAGCGTGCCCGAAGATCAGTTCTTTGCTGAAGATGGGCCGTTAGCGCCGAGTAGTCCCTACGCGGCCAGCAAGGCCGCCGCCGAACACCTCGTGCGCGCCGCTGCCCACACCTTCGGACTCAACGCCCTCATCACCCGGACGAGCAACAACTATGGCCCCTATCAGTTTCCTGAAAAGCTCATTCCACTGGCGCTGACCAACGCGCTCGCGGATCGCCCGATTCCGGTTTACGGCGATGGTCAGCAGGTGCGGGACTGGATTCACGTTGATGACAACTGCGCGGCCCTGCGGCTGGTTCTGGAAAAGGGTCAGCCGGGCGCGACTTACCACATTGGCGGACGGTCACCGCTGCCGAATCGAACCGTCCTGACGATGTTGCTTGAACTTCTGGGCAAGCCGACCTCCCTGCTGACGGAAGTGACTGACCGTCTGGGGCACGACCGGCGGTATGCCGTGGATTGTTCAAAAATCGAGCGTGAACTGGGATGGCGTCCACAGGTTGCTTTTCGGGAAGGGTTGGCGCAAACGATTGCTTGGTACCAAAACAACCCAGTGTGGGTGGCACGGGCGCGCAGCGGTGAGTATCGGACGTATTATGCGCAGATGTACGGCGCACTTTAGCCACGTGAGTCGCATTTGCCGAACGCTCTGAAGCGCCGTTGGTCGGCATCCCGCCGTTAGGGACTCCACCACGCGAGAATCTTGTCCATGACCGAACCCGGCAACCTCAAGCTTTACGACCAAGCCTTCAAGTATCTCGCCGAAAGCGACCCACACGCCCTGCTCATCTTGCTCGGCGCGCTCCCCCACGACGCCACCGCGACCATCACCCGGCTGCCGAAGGAACTCATCTCCTCCGCCGTCATCCCTGACGAACTGTACTTGATTGCCGACCAGGGCGAACGCTGGATCGCCCATATCGAGGCCCAGACCCGCTATGCGCCGGACATTCCCATTCGCCTGCTCGATTATGCCGTCCGCCTCCGCATCAGCTACGACATTCCAGTGCGCGCGTTTTTGCTGTTGCTCACCAGGCGCGGCGCCCCAGCCTCCACGCCGACCGAAGTCACGGTCGAGTTGGGACGACTGCGCATCACTTTCGGCTACGAGGTCGTCAAGCTGTGGGAGCTGACGGCAGCGGACGTTCTGAATGCCGACCGCCCCGCGCTGTTGCCCTTCATTCCGCTTATGGCAGGCGGACGCGATGCGCTGACGGCTGCGGCAGAGCGTATTGCTGCCGTGCCCGACGACGCACGCCGGCGGGAACTCGAGCTGCATTTTTTGGTTTTGGGCGGCTTGCGCTATGATGTCGAAACACTCATCGCGCTCTTGGAGAGGTCATTCATGATACCGCTGGAACAACTTCGGGAGTCGAGCATTTATCAACTGATTCTGCAAGAGGGAAAAGCCGAGGGGCTGAAACAAGGGCTTGAACAGGGGCTTGAGCAAGGGCTTGAACAGGGGCTTGAACAGGGGCTTGAACGGGGGCTTGAACAGGGGCTTGAACAGGGGCTTGAACATGAGCGGGAAATGATTGTCCGCCAACTACGCCATAAGTTTGGAGCACTGCCAGACGCGCTTGCCGCGCGCGTCCGAGCGCTGCCGCGCAAAGTCCTTGAGTGCCTCGCCGAAGACTTGCTTGACATGTCGGCTGCCCCTGACCTTGCCGCTTGGCTGGATCGCATCGAATAACGCGCCTGCGCCCTTCCTATCGTGATAAACCGCTTCGTAACCACGCCCACTTGACTACCTACCTGATCGATCAAGCCCATGATCGCCCCGTGTCCATCACGGCCGTAGAACCTGACGGACGTCACGCTACTGACTTTCTGGCGCAGCGTGCGTTGTTTCGGGTACGTCCACCTAACTTGCTTATTCCTGCGGCCGAACGGTGATTCAGAACGGTGATTCACTGGCATCTGGGTTGTCCCACCCATCTGGGTACGCGGGTAAGACAACCGGCGCACCACTTCACCACTTGCTGGCTTTGGTGGCAAGTGACATCTGCTAACCGTGTGATGACTGGTCCGGTCTGATGGTTCAGACCGGCGCTCACAGTCCTGTCATTTTTCAAACCAACATAGCGCAGATGCCAAAGCTGAGGGACGGCACGCAGCAAGCGTCCGTTCCGACACAGCCAGTGGACGTTGACCATGGGTAAAGCTTAGTTTGGTTATATTGACCAAATGCTTATAAAGGAATCTTGCGTCATGTCGGCTCAACCTAGTCCTCAGTTCGTCAACCGGCTCATCAGTGAAACGAGCCCCTACCTGCTCCAGCATGCCCACAACCCGGTGGATTGGTATCCGTGGGGTGAAGAGGCGCTGTCGCGGGCCCGGGCCGAAGACAAACCAATCTTGCTCAGTATTGGCTATTCAGCCTGCCACTGGTGCCACGTCATGGAGCACGAGTGTTTTGAAAATCCAGAAATCGCCGCGCTCATGAACGAGCTGTTCATCAACATCAAAGTGGACCGGGAAGAACGCCCCGACTTGGATACCATTTACATGAACGCTGTTCAGATCATGACCGGACGCGGCGGCTGGCCACTAACGATGTTTCTGACGCCGAGTGGCGAGCCATTCTACGGCGGCACGTATTTTCCTCCTGAAGACCGGGGGAGGATGCCGGGCTTTCCGCGTATCCTGCGCTCGGTAGCCGACGCCTACCGCCAACGCCGGGAGGAGGTCACGCAGAGCATTGCCGACATTACAGCGGAGTTGCGCCGCATGCACGAGCCGCTCGGCGGCGCGGGCGACCTCTCACCCCAACTGCTCAACGATGCTTACCGGCGGCTGGCGACGCGATTTGATCATGTGCACGGTGGCTTTGGTGGCGCGCCCAAATTCCCCAACTCGATGGCGTTGTCGTTCCTGCTGCGGTACTGGCGCACCACCGGCGAACTTCACGCGATTGAAATGGTTGAACTCTCGCTCGACAAGATGGCGAGCGGCGGCATCTATGATCACTTGGGGGGCGGCTTCCATCGCTATTCAACCGATGACCACTGGCTCGTGCCGCACTTTGAAAAAATGCTCTATGACAACGCCTTGCTGGCGCGCACCTATCTCGAAGCCTGGCAAGCAACCGGCAAGCCACGCTACCGCCAAGTGGTCGAAGAAACGCTCGATTACGTCATCCGTGAAATGACGGCTCCAGACGGTGGCTTTTACGCTACCCAGGATGCCGACAGCGAAGGCGAAGAAGGCAAGTTTTTTGTCTGGACACCAGCCGAAATCAGCACATTGCTTGGCAAAGAAGATGCGGCGCTGGTCTGCCGCTACTTTGATGTCACGGATGAAGGCAACTTCGAGGGAACGGGCAGGACGGTTCTCAGTACGCCGTTATCCATTGAAGCGCTCGCCCGTCTCAAGAACCTCCCACCGGAAGCCCTTGAAGCCGTGCTTGCTCGCGCCAAAGCCATCTTGTTTGAGGCGCGTGAGCGGCGGGTCAAGCCGGGGCGTGATGACAAACGCCTGGCGGCTTGGAACGGCCTGATGCTGTATGCGTTTGCCCGCGCTGCGGCCGTCCTTGGACGCGACGACTACCGCGCCGTGGCCGAACGCAATGCCGCTTTTGTCCTGGGAACGATGCGCCGGGATGGCATCCTCTATCGCTCGCACAAGGATGGGCAAAACAAGTTTCCAGGCTACCAGGAAGACTATGCCTGTTATGCCGAAGGGCTGCTGGCGCTGTATGAGGCCACCGGTTGCGTCACGTATTTCCGCGCCGCGCGTGAACTGACCGACGCCCTGCTGGCGCAGTTTGATGATCCCCAGGGCGGGGCGTTGTTCTTCACGGGCGACCGGCATGAGCAACTGATTACTCGCGTCAAGGATGTGTTTGACAACGCGACGCCGTCTGGTAACTCAGTTGCGGTAGAGGTCATGCTGCGGTTGGCTGTGTTGACCGGAGAACGGCGCTATCGTGAGCGCGCCGAGAACATTTTGCGAACACTTTCCGGCTCACTGTCCAAGATGCCGTCCGGTTTTGGACAACTCCTTGGGGCACTTGATTTTTATCTCGCCAGCACCAAAGAGATCGTTATCGTTGGCCCGCCAGCCGCGCCGGCGACGCTGGCTTTGCGTCAGGTGATTGAAGAAACGTTTCGTCCCCATCGCGTCCTGGCCTTGGTCGCACCGGATGATGCCGAACACGGACGCGAAGTGGCGCTGGCTGCCCAGCGTGTCATGCAGGACGGACAGCCAACGGCCTATGTTTGCCAAAACTTCACCTGCCAGTCGCCGGTGACATCACCAGAAGCACTCCGCAGTCAACTCACGGAAGCGTAGGAACGCCCCATGGAACGCATCCTTGAACCCGAAGTGATGGACACACCAGAGGAAGCCCAGGATTACGACGCCATGGACTTTACCGAAGTCAATACAGCCTTTGCCGAAGGCGTCGTTGCGCTGGGAATTCAAGCCGGACGGCTACTTGACGTGGGCACTGGCACGGCGCGAATTCCGATCCTCATTGCCGGGCGGCTGCCGGAAGTGCGCATCATCGCCGTGGATTTGTCAGCCGAAATGCTCAAGCTGGCCGCTCACAACGTGGCCCTGGCCGGCTTGTCGGCACAAATCGAGCTGCGCTTGACGGATGCCAAGGCACTTCCCTTTCCTGACGCCAGTTTTGACGTGGTGATTTCGAACAGTATCATCCACCACATCCCGCAGCCAGAACACGCACTTCGTGAAATTGCGCGCGTCGCCAAGCCAGAAGCTGCGCTTTTCATTCGTGACCTGCTTCGTCCGGCAACACCGGAAGCGGCTGACGCTCTAGTTGCGCAGTATGCGGCGGGTGAATCCCTGCGCCAGCAGAAACTTTTCCGGGACTCGCTCGGTGCGGCGCTCACGCTGGCGGAAATCCAAGCCGCCGCGCGCGAAGCTGGATTGACCGGCATCACCGTTACTCAGACGAGCGACCGGCACTGGACGCTCATACGGCCGCCTCGGCATTGAGCGCGCGCCGGTAAAGAAGAAAAAGCCCTGCGAGCCTCGAAAACGGACGTCGCAGGGCGTGGTCCAGCAAACTGCGCCAGGCGCTATGCCGTTGCCGGGTTGTCACCGGCGGCAACCGGTGGAATCAAGGGTTTGACGACCGCCGGGCGCAGCGCATCCGGCTTGGCGTCGTCGCGATCGCTGCTGCCAGTCGGCTCATCGTCATCGAGCGGGAGACCGGCAACCAACCGGCGAACCTGGATGGCATCGAGCGACTCGCGCTCTAGCAACGCCTCCGCCAGCCGAACGAGCGCGTCCTTGTTATCCAAAATGATTTGCCGCGCCCGATTGTATTGCTCCATGACGATTCGCTTGACCTCTTGATCAATCTTGATGGCCGTGTCTTCGCTGTAGTCTTGATGCTGGGCGATTTCACGTCCCAGGAAGATTTGCTCCTCCTTCTTGCCAAAGGTCAGCGGGCCTAACTGCGACATGCCAAACTCGCACACCATCCGCCGCGCCATTTCCGTGGCCCGTTCGATGTCATTCGACGCGCCAGTGGTGATGTGGTTGAGAAAGATTTCCTCAGCCAAGCGGCCACCCATCAAAATGGCAATTTGCCCTTCGATGTACTCACGGGTGTGCGAATAGCGGTCCGCTTCTGGCAGTTGCTGCGTGAGTCCCAGAGCCATGCCGCGGGGGATAATCGTAATCTTGTGAACCGGGTCGGCATTCGGCACTTTGATGCCAACCAGCGCGTGTCCGGCTTCGTGATAAGCCGTGTTGCGCTTTTCTTCATTTGACATCACCATCGAGCGCCGCTCGCTGCCCATGATGACCTTGTCCTTGGCCCACTCGAAGTCACGCATGGTAACAAACTTCTGGTTGTTGCGGGCCGCATTGAGCGCAGCTTCGTTGACCAGATTGGCCAGGTCAGCCCCGGTGAAGCCGGGAGTACCACGCGCAATCACGGAGATGTCCACGTCATCGCCCAGCGGAATCTTGCGCGTGTGGACGGCCAAAATTCCCTCGCGCCCCTTGACATCCGGGCGATTGACGACCACCCGCCGATCAAATCGCCCTGGACGCAGCAGCGCCGGGTCAAGCACATCCGGCCGGTTGGTCGAGGCAATCAAGATGACGCCGTCGTTCGACTCAAAGCCATCCATTTCAACCAGCAACTGGTTGAGCGTTTGCTCACGCTCATCGTGGCCGCCGCCCAGACCGGCCCCACGATGGCGACCCACTGCGTCAATTTCGTCAATAAAAATGATACAGGGGGCGTTTTTCTTGCCTTGTTCAAACAGATCGCGGACCCGCGACGCGCCCACGCCAACGAACATCTCAACAAAGTCAGACCCCGAAATGGAAAAAAACGGCACATTGGCTTCACCGGCCACCGCGCGCGCCAACAGGGTCTTGCCCGTACCAGGCGGGCCCATCATCAAAATGCCTTTCGGAATACGCCCACCCAGCTTCTGGAACTTCTGGGGTTCTTTGAGAAACTCGATGATTTCCTGAAGCTCTTCCTTTGACTCCTCGACGCCGGCCACGTCCTTGAAGGTAATGCGCTTGGCCTGGTTCGAGAGCAGACGCGCCCGACTGCGTCCGAAGGACAGGGCCTTGTTGCCGCTGCCCTGCATCTGACGCATCATCAGGAAAACGAATCCAATCAGCAGGAACACCGGCAGATAGTAGAGCAAGATGGTTAGCCAGATACCACTGGTGGCCGGCTTGCCCTGGACCTTGATGTCTTTTTCCGCCATGCGTTTCATCAGGTCGCCAGATACGTTAGCCACGATGTCCGTACGAAAGGGTTTCCCATTGACGTACTTGCCTGTGACTTCCGTATCCGAGATGACGGCTTCTTGGATTTCCTTGGCGTCAATCTTCTTGACCAAGGTCGCGTAATCGGGGTTGTCTTCCTTGAGTGGTCCGTTGCGATGGAGCAAGCTCCAGAACAACACGCCGCCAGCAATGATGACGATCCAAAGAACTACTTGTCGGACTGCCGTATTCAACGTCGCGCCTGCCTTTCCGTTTCGGTCGTCGGTTGTCTCTGTGTGGATGACCGAGAGATTCGGTTGAATAAGCTGTGACAGGCGTTGGGGCGCCTGTCGCGCATGGGAGCGTGAGTTTACACGAATGGCTTTTCCAAAGAAAAGTCATCGCGCGTTTTCCTGCGGCAGGCGGCGTGGCCTACCTACCTTCAATATAAGCTTAGGCGAACACGAGCGCATCAGCGACGCGCCGTACCGTGCGTCCGCCGGTCAAATCAAGACACTTTCCGACCGCGTCGGCGGCAAGGAGGGTTTGCTCGATGGCGTTGATGTGCCGAAACGCCACAGCCGGATAATCATCCTGTTGCGCGACCGTATGCAAGACCCTTCGACGGATCGCGGGCGGAAGCGCCGCCAACTCAGTGACCGGCAGCGCCAGTCGCCGGTCAACGCGGCGGGCATGTCGCTGCAACCACCCCTGCGCAACACTTGCCAAATAGTCACTATCCTCTCGCGCCTGTGCCGCCAGCCTAGCGAGCGACTCGCCCAAGCGTGGATTGAGCCGCGCCAGCTCTGGAATCACGATCTGGCGTAACCGATTGCGCGCCCGTGAGAGGTCGTCATTCGTCGCATCTTTGTGAAACCTTATGCCGTGCCGCTGCGCATAGGCTGCAATCCGGTGACGCGGGGTTGCCAGCATCGGACGGATCACCTGTACCGCCGACCCAGGCGCCAGCCGACGCACTGGAGCAATTGCGGTCAACCCGTCCAGGCCAGTTCCCCGTACCAGTCGGAGCAGAATGGTTTCAGCCTGGTCGTTCTGCGTGTGCGCGGTGGCCACAAACGCCGCGCCGAGGCGCTCGGCCGTCCGCTGGAGAAACGCATAGCGCACTCGCCGGGCAACGGCTTCCAGATTGCCGCCTTCGACGGCGACCAACCGGGCGACATCCACTTGCTCCACCGTCCAGCTCAAGCCCATCTGGTCAGCCGTTTCAGCCACCAACCGAGCATCCGCCGCTGACGCTGCCCCCCGCAACCCGTGGTCGAGATGGGCGACGTGCAGCCAGTTCCCGGCCGACCCTCGCCAAGCGGACAGCGCATGCAAAAGCGTCATCGAGTCAAGCCCGCCCGACACGGCCACCACCACGCCACGCTCTGGAAAACCAACCACGTGCCGCAGCCATTCGATATTGAGCGGGCTTCCGGCAGCTTGCCGCCTTCCACTTTGACGCGCCAAACGCTCAGTCGCCGACCGGGTGGACCTGTCACGCATCATCGAGGGATGGATAATCAAACGGGTGATTGGCGAGTACCGCGCGCATGTTGATTTGCCCAAGCAGGGTTTCAAGAAACGTCGAGAGCAGGTGGATAGTCTTGAGAAGCTCTTCAAGGTTGCGCGCTGACTGGACTTCGTCCAGGAAGCGGTCATATTCATCCCAATCCTTGTACATGAGGAACCGCAGCGATGTATCCCGAAAGAGCGTGATCCGCTCGATCAACGGCGCGACGGCAGTTTTGTCTGGTCTGGACTCAAAACGCCGCAAGTGGCAAAGCAACCGCCAGATGTCATCGCGCAAGTGGAGTGACTGTTCGAGTTTGGTCTGAAACATGTCAAAGGCGGCGGCGCCATCAAAAGCCGGGTCAAAGACGACTGCCAGCGCGACGAGTGATTGCTGGAAGCAATCGCGGAGCAAGCCATGGGCGTTTTCCGTCCGGGCGTAAATCGGTGGCGCTTGATGCAATTCGGCAAAGCCGACCAGTTCCCGCCCGTAAATCTTTTGAAGCTCCATTTCGAGCGCATACACCGTTGCGTCAAAAGCATCGGTGACATCTGGGAGGAGGTTGGGCAGCCGCATGGGGCGGGTTTCGATAAACTCGATCAGGGCCTCGGCCTCGGCCCGAACCAGGATAAAAATCGGCAACGTGCTCTTGAGCGGCCGGTCCTGGCGCAGGTCATCCTGGATAAAGTCCAGATAGCGGAGCAAACGGTAAAAACAACTAAAGATGTAACGTAAGTCTTGGCGCAGCGCCGGGTCGGGCAATGCGGCGACGAGCTTGTGCAAGGCGTCAGACCTGATTTCCGGCTTTGGCGTCACGATCATCTGGCGAACCGCCGGTTGGAAGCCACTCTGCTCAATAGATTGATTGAGTAATCGCCCGATCGCCGTAAAGGTATGACACCCGACTGGCTTGGCACGGATGAGGTCGTCAATAATGGTTCGGACATCAAACAGGGCTTCCGTCAGTTGATACAGCGCCGCCACCAATGGCGAACCAGCCACCCCCGGCATATCAGGGGTGGCCGATTTGGTTAGTCGCCCGGTATCGCCCTTGGCGATAGAAGCCTGAAGGAAAGTAATGACCTCCGTGGACAAATAATTCATCCGCAACACGGTCTGCCGAATGATGCGCAACTCTTCGGTGAAATCACGCTGCCTTAGAGCAGGACAACTCGACTCTGGAAGTGGATGAAGCTCAACTCGAAAAAAATGCCCCAGGCTCTGAACGAGCATGTCTAGTTCAAAAAGCCAGCGTTGCCCTGCACCCGCCAGCGAGGTTTCCGGGGCAAGTGGTGGCGGTGGGGCGATGACCGATGAAGCCGTATCTTCCACTACTGTAGTTGTGATGGATTGAACATCATTCATGGGTCAATGCCTGTGGGCTAAAGCTACCGTGCGGGTGACAGACAACCAACACCAAGCGTGGCAAGGCTGAAACATAATTCAAACGACTGAAGTTTGTATAGCACCCGTCTCCCACCAAGCCCAAGGCGCAGTTAGCGGGTTGGCGAAGCAAAAAAGTCAGTCAGACGACGCTTGAGTTCCAGTTTAGCGCGAAACAGGCGGGATTTGACCGTTCCGACTGCCACGCCCAAAATATCAGCAATTTCTTCACAACTCAGCCCGTCGTACTCTTTCATCACCAGCGTGTCCCGAAAGTCGGGGGGCAGCTCAACCAGCGCATCGCGCACCAGACGCGCGCGCTCGTTGAGCTCAAACACAGTATCGGGGCGCTCTACCGCAGTCGGCTCAACGGCTGGCAACGGCTCATCGTCGGGCGTCGTCGGTGAGGCTGCCATAACGCGGTGCTCACGGCGACGGGCATCACTGACCAAACGGTTGAAAGCAATGCGGTAGAGGTACGTTTTGACGGATGCCTCGCCGCGCCAACTGCCGGCGTGCTCGACCAGCGCGACAAAGACATCCTGGCACAGCTCCTCAGCGCGCGCGGGTGAGGATAACCGCCGCGCCAGAAAACGATACACGGGCGCCCGGTGGCGCTGATAGAGTTGTGTAAACGCTTGTTCGTCGCCCTGCTGGAAGGCGCGCAGCAGGTCCTCGTCTGTGTCCATGGCCAGCTCGCGGCAGATGCGCGATGTCGGGTTGAAGTACCGGCGGTTCTCGATGACGAACGACTCGGCTCGCAGGGCGGCCGGGTACGCTTACTTTTTGAACAGCTTGTCAAAGAAACCACCGCCCTTGGTGGATTTGATGGCTTCTAGTCCCTTACGCGCAACTTTCGAGTCTGGGTCCAGACGCAGGGCTTCATTGAACATTTTTTCAGCCTGAATGTTCATGCCGGCCCGGGCATAGAGCTGCCCCAGCGCCACCAGTGGGGCCGTGTTGAACTGGTCGAGTTCCGCAGCCTTTTTCAGGGCGTTTTCCGCATCCCGCTGCATTTTTGGGTGGGCAGCAAGTGTCGTCCCAAGCAATAGGTGGTAGCGGGCAGCGTCTGGATTGAGGGTCACGGCTTCACGGAGCAAGGTGACCGCCCCCACAAAGTCACGATTCGCAATTTTGGCGCGGGCGTCTTGAAAAGCCTTCTCGGCGCGAGCTTCACGTTGCGCCGTGGTCTCCCCGGCGAGCGCAGGCGAGGTGGGTGGTGGCAGCGGTGCACTTCCACGCGGCGATGGCGTCACCGCCGTCAGCGGCATCGGGGACAGCACGGTTGGCTTTTGACCACCATCTCGAATCGCCTCATAGGCCTCCGTGACCCGCGCGAAAACAGCATCTACTTGGCGCCGGGTCTCTAGTGTTGCGTTCAAATGGCGATCAGGGTGAAAATCTTTTGCCAACCGGTAGTAAGCATCTCGGATTTCATCGCGGGTGGCGTGCGGCGAGACACCCAGAATCTCATGCGGGTCGTTGGTGGTGTCAAGTCGGGCCTGCATCGCCAGCAGCATGTTTACGGCCTTGAGCGAGCCGGTTCGCTTGGCTGCCGCGTCCGCCACCTTTGGGGGGATCACCGGTGGCGCGCTCACGGCCTGCTCCACCACTTCGGCAGGAATTTCCATCTGCCCAGTTTCACGATTGACCACCGGGGCCGCTTGGCGCTCCAAAATTCCGGCGGAGATAAGTCCATACAGCGCCTGGAGCGTGGCATTGGGCGGACCGTTGACGAGCATCATCGCCTGCAAGACATTCATTGGAATGTTGATGCCTGCGATAAGCTGGCGCTCGATGGGCTTGAGTGAAAGTGATTGTGTCCGCAGCAACGGATTGCTCGATGGGCCGATCAGTCGGTTCAGGTCGCCCATGCCCCGCTGGATGATGCTAAAATCGCGGATGCGCCGAACGCCCTCCAAGACGATGTTGGCGGTTGAAAGTTCAAGCCGCAAATCGTCGGGCACCAGCTTTTCCTGTTTCGTGAATTGGTATTCCCCACTCGTCCATTCAAACAGCGAGTAGATGATACCCAGAATCTGAAAAGTTACAGCGTTTGACAGGTCGCGCTCCGAGACAATGCCCAACTCAACCAGCACGCGGCCAAATCTTTTTCCACGGCCCATGGCTTCGGAAGCGCGCAGAAAATCAGCCTGCGAGAGCAGCCCGTTGCGCATCATGCTTTCGCCGATGCGATCCGCGCGGTCATTGCTCCGCGCAAACACAATCGCCCCCAGCTCAAAGTAAATCGCCTTGCTGATGGCTTGCTGACGCACGACGAGTTCACCGCTCAGGCGGCGGGTGTAAATCCGCCGGATCACATCTGGCAGCCCATCTTGAACGAGATCACCTTGTAGAAGTGGACTTGTCACGGCGCGTTCCTCCGAAAAAGCCAGGGGAGCAGGCACGCATGCGCGGAGACCTGCGGCCCAGGCAAGTTAGCTCTACAGCACGTTAGTCAGTTTCGGCAGAGTCACTGTCCTTCCCCTTGAGAACCGGGTCGGAAAGCCGCGCTCGTTCGCCTTGGCGATCCGCCCCACGCAAAACGCCACTATCGTCCATCAAAAACGAGCGGCGGCCTGTCTCACGGTAACGCTCTGGCACGGCATGGATTTGAAAGGTTGGGGGAACGGCCTGATTGTTGACCAGCATTTCAATCCGATAGCCGCGGTACTGACCATCCGTGAGGCCCGTGATTTCACCCGCGCGGCGCAAGTCGGCTAGGGTTCCGAAGCGGTTTTGACCAACCCCCAGCGCATACCGGGCCTGGGCTTCTTGCAACTGGTCAAGCAAGGGGAGGATGGCCGCCTCATTGGCAGCAATGCGGACCTCGAACAAGCGATCCAGGTCAAATACATCATCCGTCTGTCCGCCAAACGTTGCCGCGTAAAGCGCCACAATCCGCCAGGTTTTGAGCTTCCGGTCGCGGGTCAGAATAACGTTGATAACGAGCGGCTGTGCCTCTTCAGTGTTGAGTGACGCGCGCAGCTCGACCGAAGCGAGGTTTTCCTCTGTCACATCCCGGAACGCGATGTTGCCAACGATGCGCGTTCCTGAGCGAAGCAACATCTCGCGTGCGCCAGTGCCGGTTGTAATGGACTCCACCCGGACGCCACGCTCAGCCAGCCGGCTCAGTGGATGGTCGCCCAACAGCGCCCGTCGAATGTCGTTGTAGGCCGCGTTATCATTGGTTGCCAGCGTAGAGAGTGTCGCTTGGGCGCGTTCGGTAAAAAACGCCCGGATGGCCGGGTCATCGCCCCGAAAGAAGGCCTCGACGCAGGCAGCGACAATATCCACCGGGCGCAGGTCGCGGGCGCGCTGCGCCGATGCTGGAACCGGCTTTGAGATAGCCCCTGGGCCAACCACCAAACCAGATGCGGTTGGTGACCCAGGCCGATGTCCAAAGGTCGGATTCACCAAACCGCATAACCCACTGAGTCCAAGGACAAAAACTGGGCGAAGAAGGTGGAAACGAAAGACTCGTGCTAGCGTTTGAATGAATGTGACAGGATGCATACGTATCATCATTATGGATTGCTCTAGTTGGTTTCAAGCTTGTATCTGGGCAATGATCTAGGCAATGTCATTTGACAGCGATGAGACAGACGTTCACCTTGCTTGTAGCGCATCCTGGAGCAACCCAGATGTGCAACGTTTCCAGGGGAAACACCAGGTTAACGCGGCGGTCCCAGACCCGGAAGCAAGTCAGTGTGCATGTGGAGGTAGAAAACCACCGTTTGGGTTGCCGCATCGCATGCCGTGCCATGTACGACCGAATCATTCGTTTGCGCGGAAGTGAAACGTACGAGCTTGCAACCCGCACTCGGTTTGGCTACGAACTCGACCCGAAGCATAACTTTGGCGTTGCGCTCGTCGTGCGGGCCTATGTCGTGGCCGAAGACTACAGCATTGACGACTTTGCAGCACTGGTCAAAAGTGAGTCCGCGCGTCGCAGCGAGGCCCAACAGTTTCGGGCGAGCTTTGCCCTTGACAGCCGTGACTTGGAAACCGATCCATCGCCCTCAACGACAGACTCGCCCCAGACGCAGGACGGAACGGAGTAAAATCAGTCATGGAAACCCTGACCCAACCGGCCGACCAGCTAGAAATGGCAGCCTCGCCGGAGACGACACAGCGCCCCCCTCTCGCCCCTGACCACCGCTTCACGCCCACGACCGAGCCTTTCCGGTGGGAGAACATACCGGTCACCGCCTACCAGCGCACGCCAGCCACGGCCGCTGACTTTGCCGGCATCACCCGGCAGACACTGTTCGGCCAGTCCGGTGAAACGATTGGCTTTGAAGTCCGCTACTTCGAGATTGCGCCCGGCGGATGGTCATCGCTTGAGTGCCATGGGCACGCGCATGCCGTCATTGGCTTGCGTGGCGTGGGTAAGGTGCTGCTGGGCGATACCGTTCAAACGCTTAGGTTTCTGGACCTGGCCTACATCGGCCCGAACTGCGTGCACCGATTGGTCAACGATGAACCTACACCCTTCGGGTTTCTGTGCATCGTGGATGCCAAGCGCGACCGTCCGCGCCGACTGCGCCCAGCGGATGTCCCCGACTTACTGACCAACCCGGCCCTGGCAGCCCTGATTCAGCGCGGGGGAGTCCAGGGCGCACCCCAGCCGACCCAGTCAGGCAAGACCACCTCACTGGATTAGCGTCCTAATGCATCCCATTTGGGGTTGAAGCGGCGGAGAACGAATACCACCCTACAGGCAAGCTTGGATGTCATGCGTGGCAGACTGACTCGAAATGTCTGTGCGCGCCTTGGCCATCGGCTCGCCCGCCACCGGGCGGCAAGCCGAATAAGCCGGACGGGACGGCCAAGCGTCATCGCCGACGGCGACGAATGATTGCTGTGGTACAGTTTGAGAACCTCTGTCTTGACACCTTTTTTAAACTGGTGCTAGGTTTTTTGAAAAACCTTTCTTCCAAGAAAAACAATGGTTTATGGGCAAGCGGCGAGCGACTCACGGGCTGGATGAACGTAGCCACGAGCTACTGCTAGCCTTGGTGCGCCTCCACATTGCCACTGGTGAGCCGATTGGCTCGCGGACGCTCTCCAAGCAGGCTGGGCAAACGCTGAGTCCGGCTTCAATCCGCAACATCATGGCGGACCTGGAAGAGCAAGGGTACGTCGTCCAGCCGCACACTTCAGCCGGCCGCGTTCCGACGGATCGCGGCTACCGCTACTATGTGGACAACCTCGTGGCGGACTTTGATGCGCGCCCATCACAGACGGATGAGGAAATCATCCAGCGCAGCCTATTCTCCGACCCCAACGTTACCAGCGAGGATGTGCTGGCGCGTGCCTCCCATGTGCTGTCAAACCTCTCCTCCCACGTAGGCGTCGTGTTGTCGCCGCCGCTCTCCCGCGACATCCTGCAACACATTGATTTCGTCAGGCTCGAAGCACGCCGTATCCTGGTCATCACCGTGTCGAGAACTGGGCTTGTGCGCAACTTTGTCGTTCGCGTGGATGAGGATATTCCCCTCGGTGAACTGGAACGGACGGCCAACTACATCGTCGAAAACTTTGCCGGGCGCAGCCTTGCCGACATTCGCGTGGAATTGCTCAAACGCATGTCGGAAGAAAAAAGCCTTTATGATCGGTTGCTCAAAAACGCCCTGGTGCTGTGCAATCAAGACCTTGGGACAAGTGCTTCGGAAACCGATGTGTATGTGGATGGGACGGTCAACATCCTCGACGCCCCAGAGTTTGCCAATACCGCCCGGATGCGAACCATCTTTCGCATGTTCGAGGAAAAAGGGCGCTTGGTCAAAATCCTCAACGCTTGCCTATCGCAAGCTGATACAACCAGTGGTATCGTCGTCCAAATTGGTACGGAGCATCACGTACCCGGATTGCGGGACTGTGCCATCGTCACGGCACCATACTACTATCGGCCTGATTCGGTTGGCAGCGTAACGGTGGTGGGTCCGATGCGCATGAGGTATGGGCGCGTCATGCGGCTGGTTGGCTACATGGCGAAAATGTTTAATCAACTTTTGAGTGATACGACCCAGTCCCCATTCCCCCCAGCACTCGTTGGACAACCAACCGGGCAGATTCAGGTCGTAAACTTGCCTAGTGGTGGACCTCCACGCAGTGTTAGATAAAAGCTGTTTGGAGCCAAACTGGGGCTGGTCGTCAAAAACGTATTGCGCAGTAGGCAGAAACCGGACGGGCGGTGCAAACACCGTTACCCAAACGAGCTGGCGCGACTGAAGCTAGCTGCGGACAAGTGCAATGCAAAGTCCTGTGACCTGGCCGAGCGGAAGGTCCACGACCTGAGGAGGATGGCACGGTGAATACGCCTGTTGGTAACGTCATGCCCAAGTTTGGCGTCAGGCCGTCGGTGCACCGCACGATGGAACTGGAGCTTCCTACAACGCCAGACATTCTAGATGACCATACGGAAGTCGCGCCCTCAACCAAGGATCCCGCCACAGCTTCCGCTGTGCCACCATTTGTCAGGTCGGATGACAAACAGCCTGTCACGACAAGTTCCACGGTCTCATCTTCTTCAACGGATGAGACACCAGAGGTGGCAACTAACGTCCCACCACGTCCACAAGCGTTTCGGCTCGGCGGGGAAGCTGACCGAACACGGCCGACGGATGTTCCGCCTGCCCAGTCCGCACCACAGTCTGCCCCACCGCCGGCGGATGACACTCGCGCAGGCAAAGCGACGCCGGACGTGACCGCTCCCCCAGCCCAAGTCGTGGCGGATGAGCCAGTCCTGGCGGATGAGCCAGTCCTGGCGGATGAACCAGTCCTGGCGGATGAACCGGTCACCCCGGATGCCAGCACCAGCGGGCGTCAAGCATTTTCCGATGATGAAACCATTCGCCTGTTGATGGACCTGGCAAGCCTGCAGGAAGACCTGGAGCGTGCGCGTGAGCAAACCAACTCAGCGCGGCGGCACGTCGAGGTTGTCAAGGAGCAACTGGCCAAGACCACCACCGAGAAAACGACCCTTCAAGAACAGCTCCAGCGGCTGATGGCCGAGTTTGACAACTATCGCAGGCGAGTCGAACGTGAAAAGGCTGAAGCGGTCGAGCGGGGCAAGCAGGCCGTGATCTTGAGCATCCTGGAAGTCGTTGACAACTTCGAGCGCGCGTTGGCAACCGGGCGGAACGAGGGTGGCAGTTTGGTGGATTTCCTCGCCGGCGTTGAGCTTATCCACCGCCAACTGACGGACAGCTTGACGAGCATGGGCGTCGTTTCAATTCCAGCCATTGGTGAAATCTTTGACCCCACGGTTCACGAAGCCATTGCCACCGATGAGACGAACGAGTACAAACCAAATACAGTACTGGAAGAACTCAAGCGTGGGTACAAGCTTGGCGACCGGCTGCTGCGTCCGGCAATGGTGCGGGTCGCGGTCCGTCCCGCATCTACCTGACGGCGTAGTGGCCAATGGGTGAACGACGGGTGGAACAACTGACGCCTGGCGACTGGCGCAGCGCCGACCAGCGCGCTTTTGGCGTGCCGTAAAGACATTTCCCTTGCGCATGTCGGGAAGACATGCAATGGACGTACGTCATGGGCAAAGTTATTGGCATAGACCTTGGCACAACTAACTGTTGCGTAGCCGTCATGGAAGGTGGCACAACGCAAATCATCCCCAATAAAGAGGGTGGCCGCACCACGCCATCGGTCGTTGGCTTTACCGACAAGGGTGAGCGGCTGGTGGGACAGATTGCGCGGCGGCAGGCCATTACCAATGCCGCCAACACCATCTATGCCGTCAAGCGGTTGATCGGTCGCAAGTTCAATTCACCGGAAGTCCAACGCGCCCGTGAGACCTGCCCTTACGAAATTTGTGAGTCTTCCAACGGGGATGCGTGGGTGCGCGCCCAGGGCCGTGCCTACAGCCCGCCCGAAGTTTCAGCCATCATTTTGCAGCGATTGAAAGCTTCGGCCGAAGACTTTCTTGGCGAACCGGTCGAAGAAGCCATCATTACCGTCCCGGCCTACTTTGATGACTTCCAGCGTCAAGCCACCAAAGACGCGGGCAAGATTGCCGGCCTCAACGTTCAGCGCATCATCAACGAGCCAACGGCAGCGGCACTGGCCTATGGATCGGGTCGCCGCGAATCGGAGCGCATCGCAGTCTATGACTTAGGCGGTGGCACGTTCGACGTCTCGGTGCTCGAAATGAATGACGGCGTATTTGAAGTCCTGTCAACGTGCGGTGACTCGTTTCTGGGCGGCGAGGACTTTGACCAACGCATCATCGACTGGCTCATCCAAGAATTCTTGCGCGAATCCGGCATTGACCTCCGCGCCGACCGGCTGGCCCTCCAGCGCCTGAAAGAAGCGGCCGAGCGGGCCAAGTGCGAGCTGTCATCCACCCTCGAAGCCAACATCAATCTGCCCTTCATCGCGGCCGATCCGGCGACCGGCCCCAAGCATCTCAACCTCAACCTCACCCGCGCCAAGTTTGAAGAGCTGGTCAAGGACTTGGTGGAACGCACCGTCGAGCCATGCCAAAAAGCGCTCTGGGATGCCCGGCTCAAGCCCGAAGACATTGACCAAGTGCTGCTCGTTGGTGGACAAACGCGCTCGCCGATCATTCATGAGTGCGTCAAGAAGATTTTCGGGCGCGAACCCAACGCGAGCATCAACCCCGATGAAGTCGTGGCTATTGGGGCATCCATTCAGGGCGGGGTCTTTACCGGCCAGGTCAAGGACTTGGTGCTGTTGGACGTGATTCCGCTCTCGCTCGGCATCGAAGTCCGTGGGGGACTCTTCCAAAAAATCGTCGAGCGCAATGCCACGATTCCAGTCCGCAAGGCATTGACCTTTACCACCGTTGTGGACAACCAATCGAGCGTCGAGGTTCATGTACTCCAGGGTGAGCGTGAAATCGCCAAGGGTAATCGCTCGTTGGGCAAGTTTGAGTTGATCGGGATTCCGCCAGCCCCCCGTGGTGTCCCGCAGATTGAAGTCTCGTTCGAGATTGATGCCGACGGGATCGTGCAAGTATCGGCGCGTGACAAGTCCACTGGACTTGAGCAAAACATGCGCGTTACCCCGTCGTCAGGTCTCTCGCCGGGCGAGATTGCCAACCTCATTGCCGAAGCCCAGCGCAACGCCGAAAGCGACCGCCAAATGAAGGAGCTGCTGCTGATGCAGAGTCGCCTGGATGGACTGCTGCAAAACACCCAGCGCTCCTTTGGTGAATTTGGCTGGATGCTGGCCGCCGAAGAACAAGAACTGGTCCGTGAAACGCTGACCGGCGCCAAGGAAGTGTTGAGCATCCAGGACCCGGCGGTTGTCAAGCAGTGGCTCGATGCGCTTGAAAATGCCGCTCAAATCATCACCAACGCCATGTTCAATGCGCCAACCGGGGATACGCCCCCACCATCCGAAACCGGCGGCGTAAAGATGTTGACGGAATGACCGCCGTCGGAAATGGTAGGGACTAGGCGGATGGCCGATAGCTCCGCGACGACTGCGGCGCGGCCTGCCAGCGGCGGCTGCTCCGCCAGAGGTCGCTCAGACCGTGGCACGTAGCTTGGCTTCGGAAGGATTGAGGCATGGCAACTAAACGGGACTACTATGAAGTGCTGGGCGTCGCTCGCAATGCGACCGAAACAGACATCAAGAAAGCCTATCGCCGCTTGGCGATGAAGTATCACCCAGACAAAAATCCAGGTGACACCACCGCCGAAGAAAAATTCAAGGAAGCGGCTGAAGCCTATGCGGTTCTGTCGGATGCCGAGCAGCGCGCGCGCTACGACCGCTTCGGGCACGCTGGCGTCGGCGCGGCGGCGGCCGGCGGATTCGGGGGTGGGTTTGCCGGTTTCCAAAACTTCGAGGACATTTTAGGGGATCTTTTCGGATTCGGCTTTGGCGGTGGGGCCGGGGGACGGCGCACCAGCCAGGTCCAGCGCGGCGCCGACCTGCGCTACGACCTCGAACTGACACTCGAAGAGGCGGCCAAGGGCGTGACCACACAAATTCGCGTGCCGCGCCTAGAAACCTGCGATGATTGCGGCGGCAGTGGGGCCGCGCCTGGAACGGCGCCGGAGACCTGCCCGGCCTGTGGGGGACTCGGCCAGGTACGCTATCAACAGGGCTTCTTCAGTGTTACCCGAACTTGCCCGCAGTGCCGTGGCGTGGGGCGAACCATCAAAGACCCCTGCCGGACTTGCCGCGGCGAGGGCCGCGTGCGGCGAGAGAAGAAAATTGAACTCAAAGTCCCTGCCGGAGTTGACGACGGCATGCGCCTGCGCGTTGGCGGCGAAGGCGAGTCGGGGCTGGGTGGTGGGCCGCCGGGCGATTTGCAGGTTGTCATTCACATTCGTGAACACGAGATTTTTGAACGCCAGGATAACAACCTGCTCTGCCAAGTCTCGATTGATATCGCCGAAGCGGCGCTTGGCGCCGACATCGAAGTTCCGCTCCTCGAAGGTCAGACCAGCTTGAAAATACCCGAAGGCACCCAAACCGGGACGACCTTTCGGCTGCGTGGCAAGGGCATTACTTCCCTTTCAGGCGAGGTGGGAGACTTGTTTGTTGTCATCAATGTTGTCACCCCCACCAATCTCACCCGCGAGCAGCGGCGGCTCCTTGAAGAGTTCGCGGCACTCAGCCCCAGGGGTGAGCGTCGTAACAGCGTCCGCAAAAGCGAGGAAAGGGGCTTTTTTGACCGCGTCAAAGATGCCATCTTCGGTAGCTAACCCACCGCGCCCGGCCGGTTTTCAGCAACCGGCCGCACCGGCGACCGGTTCAGGTCGTTCACCAGTCCCTCACTGGGCCACCGTGGACTGGCGGAGCGTATTACGTAACTGCCCAAGGTTAAACGGTTTGGGCATCACTGTTACGTTTGGGCGCTCGCGCAGTTGATTGAGTCGAGCTTCATCTTGGAGGGCTGTGATGAGAATAACGGGCAGGTCAGGGTTTTCACCATGAAGTCGTCCGATGAGTTCTTCGCCGTCCATGCGTGGCATGAACAAGTCGGTAATCACACACCGAATGACATCCTGGTGCTGCCTGTAGGCCTCAAAGGCTTCAACCCCATCCTCGGCAGTGAGGACGCTATATTCCAGACTCAGCACAGAAACCAGCAAATCACGGATGTACGACTCATCGTCCACAATCAAAATCGTGTATGGCGGCATGGCGCAATCACCGGAGTGTGTAATAACGAGAGGACACAATGGGGCAGCAGCCAGGTCGTTGCGGCTAGCCACAGTCCTGGCCAAGCATAGCTTTTTCCAAGCTTGCCTAGCGTGCACAAACGCGGTCAAGTGAAGGGACGGCCAACGCTGAAATTTTATGACTTTCGGATGAAAACACTCTCACACTTGTGCGTGAACTGTCCACTCAAAGTTGCGCTAGGCTGCGTAGCTTGCCATCAGTGAAGCCTGTGGAACTGTCTTACCTCGAAGTTTTCACTGCCGTCGTTGAGGAGAAGCATTTCTCCCGCGCGGCGACCCGCCTGGCGCGGACGCAGGCGGCCGTGAGCCAAACCATCAAAAAGCTCGAAAGTGATCTTGGCGCGGCACTCCTTGACCGAAACTCCAAGGGCGTCACGCCTACCCAAGCCGGCCGCCTCCTCTACGACTATGCCCGGCGGCTACTCGATCTACGCGACGAAACCCTGCACGCGATGCATCAACTCGATGCGCTCACTGCCGGGCGGCTGGTCATCGGAGCCAATGAACAAACCGTCACCTACATCCTGCCCTGGCTGGAACGCTTCATTCGAGCGCATCCGGGCGTGCAGGTCGAGGTCAAGCGGTGCCGGGCCAGCGACGTGCCATCCGAAGTGCTGCGGCACGGCGTTGAGCTGGGCGTCATCAGCTTCGCGCCGCCAGAGGACGGCTTGCGCGCCGTGACCATTGCCACCGATGCGGTGGCATTGGTCACGGCGCCGGAGCATCCACTTGCCGGGCGCGGCGAGGTCTCGATTCGGGAGCTGGGCCAGGAAGTCTTCATTGCGCACAACATTGTGTCGCGGTACCGGTTGCAAGTCGTTGAAGCCTTTGCCCGCCACCGCACGCCACTCCGCATCGCCGTTGAGTTGCCATCCATCGAGGCCATCAAACGCATGGTCGAAGCCGGGATTGGTGTCAGTATCCTCCCTCGCCTGTGTGTGGCGGCGGAAACCACGCGGGGGCAACTGGTGGCGATTCCAGTTCGGGAAATGCGCCTGGCCCGCAAGCTGCGCGTCGTCTATCGGCAACCGGCGTCGTTGTCACGAGCGGCGCAAGCGTTTGTTACGCTGGTGCGCGAGTCCGGCACGGCCGATCACGAACCATGCGCCTGAACAGGCATTCCGCCAGTCCACCCGCCACCTGCTCGATGGCCTAGGCAGACTCTAACCGGATGGGAGGGGTTCGATGGAGAGCGTGGGGTTGTCGCGGACCACCCGCCCATCGCGCAACGTGATGGCCCGGTCAGCCGCGCGCGCGAGTTCTTCGTTGTGCGTCACCATGACGAGCGTCGTCCCAGCCTCTTGGTTGAGCTGGCGCAGCAGCTCGAAAATCCGCATGCCGTTGGTGTAGTCGAGGTTGCCGGTCGGCTCATCCGCCAGGAGGATGGATGGCTCATTGGCAAAGGCGCGGGCAATCGCCACGCGCTGCTGCTCTCCGCCCGAAAGCTGGGATGGATAATGATGTTCACGCTCACTCAGGCCGACGGCGGCAAGGAGGTCCCTGGCCCGCCGTTTGGCGTCCCGCCGCCCGACAATCTCCATGGGAATCTGGACGTTTTCCAGCGCCGTTGCCGTCGGCACGAGGTGAAACGCCTGAAAAATAAATCCGATGGTCCGACTCCGAAATGCCGCCAGCGCATCTTCGCCAAGGCGGGTGATGGAGGTTCCGGCCAGAATGACATCGCCGGTCGTCGGGGTGTCCAATCCGGCCATCAGCCCCAGAAGGGTGGACTTCCCACTGCCGGAAGGCCCCAGAATGGCCACGAATTGCCCGGCTGGAATCAGCAGGTCGAGCGGATGGAGAATGGTCAACCGACTTTGTCCACTGATGGCTTGCTTTGAGAGTTCTTTCAGTTCAATCATTCAAAACGCTTGATCTTCAAAAAACCTTGAACACCGCACTCACGACCGGGATGTATCCGCCGTCAGGTTTACACGGCGAGATGACGTGCAGTGTTACATTCTCGTCACCGGTTGACCAGTAATTTGACCAGCGACGTTGAATCACGCGGCTTAACCAGAGCTTACGCGCAAACCCGTGGCTTTTGGCAGGCAGGGACATGAGGTTACGTAACACCAGTCAGGAGCAAAATAGACGCCCTTGGGTGAAGCGACTTCTCAGCGTGATGAGTTGCTTTGCCACGCTGGTTTTGTGGAATGGGTTGGGTTGGGCGCAAACCCGAACCCCGGTCCACTTTCGCAATCTCTCCATCGAGCACGGGCTATCCCAGAGCACGGCGACCTGTTTTCTACAGGATCGAACCGGTTTTCTCTGGTTTGGGACGGCGGATGGTCTCAATCGTTATGACGGCTACGGGTTCAAGGTGTTTCGTCGTGACGGGCGCCAGCCCGACAGCCTGGCCGGCAACTTGGTCTATGCCGTGTGTGAAGACCACACTGGCGTGCTGTGGGTCGGCACGAGCGAGGGCGGACTCAGTCGCTATGACGCGCGCACCGAACGCTTCACCCGCTACGCCCATCACCCCGACCAGCCAACCAGCCTCTATGGCGGGCAGGTGCGCAGCCTTTGCGCAGACCGGCAAGGTCAACTCTGGATTGGCACTTCCGAAGGGCTGTGCCGCCTTGACCGTGAGCGGCGACACATCACCCGCTTCCCATCGGCAGACACCCAGACGCCACAGGCGTTGCTTGGAAAGCGCGTTCTGAGCCTGGCGCTTGACCACGCCGGGCGGCTTTGGGCCGGTACGTCCCAGGGACTGAGTTGCTACGACCCGGAAACCGGCCAGTTCACCCATTACCGGCACAACCCAGCCCAGCCCGGCACCCTTGGCGAAGGGAGCGTACGCGCCTTGCACGTGGGACGCAGTGGAATACTCTGGGTTGGAACGCAAGGGGGGCTATGCCAGTTTCTGCCGGAGACGGGCCAGTTCCGCCGGCTCTCGCTCGATCCACGACTGGCCTCCCGATCAGGCAGCCATGCGATTCTATCCATTTATGAGGACAGCCTGGGGACGCTGTGGGTAGGCACCTACACCGCCGGACTCTATCGCTTCAACGGCGGCACCCAAACCTTCGAGCGCGTTCCGGTCGTTTCGAGTGAAACGGCCAGCCTGGGCGGCGACCGTATTTGGTGCATTGGTGAAGACAGCGCCCAGGGTCTCTGGATTGGCACAGAGACGGGGGGCGTAAACTGCCTGAGCCTGCGCCCACGCGCCTTCACCTCACACCTCGTTTACCAGCCGAGCCGGAAGCAACTGAGCCGCCGCAACGTTTGGGCGTTCGCTGAAGACCGTGACGGCAACTGGTGGATTGGCACTGAGGATGGATTGCTCTGGCATGACCGGATAGCGGACCGGCAGATACCTATTCCACTTCCGGCCCAGCCCTTGAACGGGAGTTGCCGGGTCAATGCGCTTCAGATTGACTCGGACAATAACCTTTGGGTCAGCTATGAGCAGGGGTTGGCCCGTGTGGATGGCCGAACCCGGCGCGCCCGCCCCGTGCCGCTTGCAAAGGAGCTACCGGCGGATGACATTCTCGCGCTTGCGCTGGTCGCCAGCGACCAGCTCTGGTTAGGAACGCCAGAAGGCATCTATGTGATTGAGCCTGCCACCGGAAAAACCAAGACCCACTTCCAGCCTGCGCCCACATCGCCCACCGGTCTCAGCGCCCCGCTACCCTGGATGATTCAGCGGGATCGCCGTGGCAACGTTTGGGTCAGCAGCAACCGCGGCCTCAGCCGTTTTGAATCGGCAACCCAATCCATCACGCGGTTTGGATGCAACCCACAGGATGTCAATAGCCTTCCGACCAATGAAATCAACGCCGTTCATGAAGACCGGCGCGGACAGCTCTGGGTGGCAACCAACGGTGGCGGCCTCTGTCAACTCGACCCGGCCGGGGGGCAGTGCGTGGCCTACACCACCCGCGATGGACTGGCTAACGACATCGTGTATGGAATCCTGGAGGATGATGCCGGGGACTTGTGGTTGAGCACCAACCACGGACTGTCGCGCTTTTCACCCGACACGAAAACGTTTCGTAACTTTGACGCTCAAGACGGCCTCCAGAGCAACGAGTTCAACTCGAACGCTTTCTTCAGAACTTCGACCGGGGCGATGCTGTTTGGCGGCATTGCCGGCTACACGGTTTTCCACCCGGCGCATATCTTTGAAAACCAGACGCCGCCGCCGGTCATCATCACCGGTTTTCGCCAGCTCGATCAGCCCGAGAGCCGTCCCGTGCCGGATGACTTGGCGCTCACCTACGACGCCAACAACTTTGCCTTCGAGTTTACGGCGTTGAACTACGTCAACAGTGAAAAGAATCGCTATGCCTATCGTCTGGAAGGCTATGACAAGGGTTGGATTCAAGCCGGAACGCAGCGTTTCGCAAGCTACACCAACCTCGCCCCTGGCGCGTATGTCTTTCGCGTCCGGGCAGCCAACGATGCCGGCGTCTGGAATGAACGCGGCGCGGCACTCCGCCTGCGAATTATGCCGCCGCCCTGGAAAACCTGGTGGGCCTACACGCTTTATGCCCTCGCCGGGGCGGCCCTGCTGACCATCGCCTTCCGGTTTCAGATGGGACGCCTGCGCGAACGCGCCGCCCTGACCGAAGCCCGGATTCGGGCCGAAGCAGCCGTCCAGCTCGAAGCCCGCAACCACGAACTTTCGCGGATGAATGACGAACTGGCTCAGGTCAACCGTGAGCTGGCGCAGGCCAACGATGACCTGGAGCAAGCCAATCAAAACCTAGTCGCTTCACAGCAGCAAGCGGATCGTATCTTTTCAGCCCTGGCCGAAGCTCTCCCCGGAACGACACTCGACGGTAAATATCACCTTGAAGTCAAGATTGGCGCTGGGGGTTTTGGGGTGGTCTTTCGAGCGCGTCATCTGGCGCTCAACCGCCCGATTGCCGTCAAGGTCTTTCGCCCCTCCAGCAGCAACGACTCAGCCGAAGCGATTGAGCGCTTCAAGCGCGAAGGTGTCTCGGCATCACGCCTGACCCACCCACACATTGTCACGGTTTTCGATTCCGGCGTCTCAACCGATGGAATCGCCTACCTCGCCATGGAGTTGCTCATCGGGCATTCGCTCAAAGACGAACTGCGCCAGAGGCTTCGTCTTGCGCTTGGCGAAGCCATGGGCATTGCGCGGGACGTAGCCGACGCCCTCACCGAAGCTCACCGGCTAGGCGTCATCCACCGCGACATCAAACCAGAGAACATTTTTTTGCACCAGTCCACTGCCGGCCAGGTGGTCAAGGTCGTGGACTTTGGCATCGCCAAACTCACTAACGCGGACGGCCAGGGTCCAGACGCCAAACTAACCCAAACCGGCGGCTTGCTCGGCACACCTGTCTATATGTCACCGGAAGGCATCGAAGGCGGGACGCTCGACGGACGAACCGACGTGTACAGCCTGGGGATACTGCTCTTCGAGATGATCACGGGCGAGCCACCCTTCCCATCAGCCAAAGGACACTTTTGGCAAGTCATCAACGCACATTTGAAGACCATCCCGCCCCGGCTGCACGACCTGTCGCCAGATGTGCCACCGGCGCTGTCGGATTTGGTGGCCCGCATGCTCACGAAAGACCCGCTGCGGCGTCCGTCCGCTCAGGAAGTCAAAGAGCAACTGACGTCCCTTCAGGCGACCCGGCCAGTCGTGACGACACGCCCCGCCCGCCCCACGCACCTTGCACAACCAGACACCGCCCATGACACCGCCGACCTGCCGACTTGGCTAGCACCGGGCGAAGATGGCGTTGGCTGAAGGCAAACTTGCGCTACTATTCTGGTTACTAGAACTTTCGAGAGCCACGGCGTGGCATAGGAACGGACAGATGCGCGCACGATACACCGGAGGGTTTGGACTGGTCATCGGGGGACTGGTCGTCAGTGGCGTTTTGGGATTGAGCGGGTGCGGCCGCTCCGGGACGGACGGCCCCGAAGCCCTGCCCGTCCTGGCTCCACCGGCGACCGAGACCACCGCCGCGCCCAAAGCCCGCATCGTCATTCTCGGTGACAGCCTCACGGCCGGATTTGGCCTGGAGCGCGATAAAAGCTACCCGGCGCTGCTTCAACGCAAACTCGACGGGGCCGGGTTGGCCTACCAGGTCGTCAATGCTGGTATCTCCGGCGACACCTCGGCCGGCGGCGTCGAGCGGTTTGATTGGTCGGTGGAAGGTGACACGCGGATTGTCATCATTGCTCTAGGTGCGAACGATGGCCTGCGGGGTCTGCCGCTGGACCAACTCGAAGCCAACCTGCGCGCGCTTATTGAACGTTCCAAGGCGCGGGGCGCCAACGTCATTCTGGCTGGACTCAAAGCGCCGACCGAGGCCGGCCCGGATTACGGCGCGCGTTTCGAGACGATTTATCGCAAGCTTGCCCAGCAGTACCAAATTCCGCTGATCCCTTCCCTGCTTGAAGGCGTTGCCGGCAAAGCTAACCTCAATCAGAAAGACGGTATTCACCCCAACGAAGAAGGTGCGGCCCTGGTCGCCGAAAATGTCTGGAAAGTGCTGGAGCCGGTCGCCCGGCAGGCCGCCACCCCGACGCCCCAGCCCCAACCGTAGTTTTTTCGCCCCGCGTTGAACCGCCATGCCGACTTACGACTGGCAAGACACCATCGTTGCGATTGCCACCCCACCCGGACACGGCAGCATTGGTGTCGTTCGGATCAGCGGCGACCAGGCGCAGTCAATTGGCTCAACCTTGTTCCGCGGGCGGCGGTCACTGGCAAAGCATCCGTTCCGCACGCTCCGCGGCACCTTCGTTGACATGGCCGCTGATGAAACCATTGACGACGGCCTGGCCGTGTATTTTCCGGCGCCGCGTTCGTTCACCGGCGAGGACGTCGTTGAGCTGCACGCGCACGGCTCGCCAGTGGTGCTCCGGCGCATCGTCGCCTGCGCGTTGCGGGAAGGCGCGCGGGCCGCGCGTCCGGGAGAGTTTACCCTGCGCGCCGTCCGCCATGGACGCCTCGACCTGGCCCAGGCCGAAGGCATCCGCGACCTCATTGCTGCTCAAACGACCTACCAGGCGCGGCTGGCCGCGCAGCAGGCGCGTGGCGCGCTGTCCACCCAACTGTACGCCTTCAAGGAACAACTGCTGACGACCATCGTTCACCTGGAATCGGCGGTTGAGTTCGTCGAGGAGCAACTCGATACCCGCTCCCGGACGGCGCTCGTCGCGGACCTGGCCGAACTCGAAGCCAAGCTGCACGGCCTTGCCGCCACCTACCGCACCGGACGACTGGTTCGGGAAGGCGTCTCGCTGGCGATCATCGGTCGCCCGAATGTCGGCAAATCCAGCCTGTTCAACGCGCTTCTGGACACCGACCGCGCCATTGTCACTGCCATTGCCGGAACGACCCGCGACACGTTGCAGGAAACGGCTACGATTGGCGATTTGCCCGTTCGCCTGATTGACACGGCCGGCATCCGCGACACCTCCGACATCGTCGAACGCATGGGCGTCGAGCGAAGCTACACCGCCCTGGCCGACGCCGATGTGGTGTTGTTCGTGGGCGATGCCGCCGCCGGCCCGCACCCGGACGAAAAGCGCGTCCTTGACCACCTGCGCCAACGGCAAGCCATTTGCGTCGTCAACAAAAGCGACCTCGTGCCGGCCGTTGACTCGTTCCAGAAGCTACTGCGCCAGCATCACCTCGACTTGCCGGTGGTTGGGGTTTCGGCGCACACCCGCGCCGGCCTCGATCAGCTCAAGGCAACCATCCAGCAAGTTGCCGTCGGCACAACCTTCGACGCCGGCCATGACTGGCTCATCACCGAGGCGCGGCATGCCGCAGCCCTCACGACCGCCGCCGCTGCCCTTCGCCAGGCGCGGGAGACCCTTCAGGCCGGACACTCCGAGGAAGTCCCGCTGGCCGGCCTCCACCAGGCGCTTCAGGCGCTCGGCGACATCACCGGCGAAACGAACATCGAGGCGATTTTCGACCGGGTGTTTGCCACCTTCTGCATCGGCAAGTAAGGCTGACCAGCCAGGCAGTTGTTGCACTTAGATTGCGTCTCTTGAGACCAACTCAGACGATTGCGTATAGTCGCCACGTATGGATTCAACCGCTCCGCTTGACAAGCCGGTTCACCAGCGTCTGGACGCTTCCGACGCGCCTGCCGACCCGACCATCCGCATTGCGCCATCGCGCGGGTGGACGGCCATCAAGCTCGGCGAACTGTGGGCCTACCGCGAACTGCTCTACTTTCTCATCTGGCGCGATGTCAAAGTCCGCTACAAGCAAACCGTTCTGGGGGCGGCCTGGGCGATTCTCCAGCCGCTTTTCACCATGGTGGTGTTCAGCGTCTTTTTTGGGCGGCTGGCCGGGATACCGTCCGAAGGCGTTCCCTATCCGCTGTTTGCGCTGGCGGCGCTCATTCCCTGGACGTTCTTCGCCAACGCGCTGGGTCAATCGTCCAACAGCCTGGTCAACAGCGCCCACCTCATTGCCAAGGTGTACTTCCCCCGACTGGTCATTCCGCTGGCCAGCGTGCTCGGCGGCCTGGTGGATTTGGCCATTGCCTGCCTGATTCTCGTGCCGATGCTGCTTTACTACGGCATCATGCCGGGTTGGCAGGTCATCTGGCTGCCCGGTCTGGTCGGACTGGCAACCGTGACGGCGCTGGGCGTTGGGCTGTGGGCGTCGGCGCTCAATGTCGAATACCGCGACGTGCGCCACGTGATACCGTTCCTGACCCAAATCTGGATGTTTTCAACGCCGGTGGTGTATCCCAGTAGCCTCGTGCCAGACCGGTGGCGGCTGCTTTACCACCTCAACCCAATGAGCGGGGTGGTGGACGGCTTCCGGTGGGCGCTGCTCGGCACAGGCGCCCCTCCCGGACTCCCCTTGCTGGTGTCCGGCGCGGCGGCGCTTGGCCTGCTGCTCACCGGAGCGTTCTATTTCCGCCGCATGGAAAAAACCTTTGCCGACCGGGTATGACCAACCCACGCGACCTCAACCCCGATGAATGACATTGCGATTCGCGCTTGCGGACTTGGCAAACGATACCGGATTGGCGGCGGCAACCGCGGCCCCTATCGCTCACTGCGGGAATCCATTCAGGAAACGCTCCTGTCTCCCCTGCGCCGCCGGTCGAACCACGACCCGGACGACGGCGAAACCACCTTCTGGGCGCTGAAAGATGTGTCGTTCGAGATCAAGCGGGGCGAGGCCGTCGGCGTCATCGGACGCAACGGGGCCGGAAAAAGCACGCTGCTCAAGGTGCTATCCCGCATTACCGAACCGACCACCGGACAGGTCGAGCTGCACGGGCGGGTCGGCTCGCTGCTGGAAGTCGGCACAGGCTTTCACCCGGAACTGACCGGACGCGAAAACATCTTTCTCAACGGCGCGATCCTCGGCATGCGCCGGACCGAGATTGCGCGCAAGTTTGATGAAATCGTCGCCTTTGCCGAAGTGGAGCGCTTCCTCGATACGCCGGTGCGCTTTTATTCGAGCGGGATGTACATGCGGCTCGCCTTTGCCGTGGCGGCCCACCTCGAACCTGAAATCCTCATCGTGGATGAGGTCCTGGCCGTGGGCGACTCCGGCTTTCAGAAAAAGTGTCTGGGCAAGATGGAGAACATCGCCCAGCATGGGCGAACCGTCCTGTTTGTCAGCCACAGCATGCAGGCCGTCCGGCGGCTCACGACGACCTGCCTCGTCCTTTCAGGCGGCGAAGTCGTCTATGCCGGTCCTACCGGCGGCGCGATTCAGGAATACGAACGGCGCCAACGGCTGACAACCGATACGGCGTCGAACTACGTCGCCAACCCACCGCCCCGTCACAGCCATGTCGCGCGGGCCAGCGTCCTGACCTCCGGGCCGCGCGGCCAGCACGACTGGGGACAACCGCTTACCTTCCGTTTCGTCCTGCACTGTGACGAACCCAGCCGGCACTTCGCCTTCACCTTTCAGGTCCTGGACGAGCAGGAACGCCCGGTGCTTCACTGCCATTACGTCAATCCGGTGACTGGGGCCGACTATGACTTCGGCCCACTGGAGCGCGGCGCTCATCAGTTTGAGTGCCACTTGCCACGGCCGCGGCTCTACATGGGGCGCTATACCGTGACCACCTGGCTGGCCAATCGGCGCTCCAATCAACTCATCGAAAAGCTTTCGGGGATTCTCGCCTTCGAGGTCTCGATGCTCGCGCAACCGCGCGCGGAATACGAACGGCATGCGGGCGAAGCAGCCTATGTCGAAGACACGGTGTGGTCGGCCGTCCGGCCGGTCGAGGGAGTGGTATGGGAAGCCGCCAACTGACCAGCCCAGTCGTTCCCGGCGCGCCGGCACGCTGCGTGGAGGCGCTCGACACGTCCCGGTTGATTGAAAGCTATCAGCGCGATTACGGCGTGGACGTCGCCGATTACTTCCACGGACTGCCCCAGGTTGACATCTACGCCTGTTCGGTGACGGGCTACCGCTTTTACTACCCGTTCACGCTGGCCGGACGCGAAGACCTCTACGCGCAGCTTGCCCAATTTCCGTGGTACTACACCGACCGCCCGGAACATGCCCTGGCCGAACGCCATATCCGACAATCCGACCGGGTGCTTGAAATCGGCTGCGGCCGCGGCTTCTTTCTGAAACGCCTGGCAGCCCGCCAGGTGGCGGCGGTCGGACTCGACCTCAACCGCGCGGCCGTCGCCCAGTGTCGCGCCGATGGGCTGGATGTTCGACTGGAAACAGTTGAAGCTCACGTGAACGCGCACGCACATTCCTATGATGTCGTTTGTGCTTTTCATGTCCTTGAACACATTACAAATGTTCACAATTTTCTCAGTTCAACGCTGACTCTTCTTAAACCTGGCGGATGCCTAGTTATTGCTGTTCCAAATAGTGATCCTTATGCCTACAAATTTGACTTATACTTTGCACTCAATGCCCCACCTCACCACATGGGGCTTTGGAATCGCCAATCATTAAAAGCATTGGCTAACGTCTTTCCAATGACACTTAGGAATACCTATACCATACCTATGGAAATCGGGGAATACAATCGGTATCTTACATTTTCGTTAGTTAATAATTCCATTTTTTTTCGTAAGCGTGATTGGTTGCTATGGAACTTTTACCAAAGTCAACAAAGACAGAATTCCAAGCAATGGTTAACAAAAGCCTTGGCATGGTTTATGACAAGTTTAGCAATACCGAGAAACCTACTAGTTGTATTTCGATTTAAGCAATAATCTTACTTAGATAAGCGTTTAAAACCACTTGCTAAACCCCGTTTTGGGTTGCGCAGTGCAAGATTTGGGTCAGGAGATACGGCACAAGGAAGTGGACTTCCCCAACATAAAGGATAAATTCCGGGTTCAATAATCGGACGGTGAACCTGGATTCCATTGACTATAATTACCGTGGTTGGCCAAGATGGCATCTTTGCTGGCCTGACGAGGTATAACTTGGGACGCATGCGCACAGCAGTAAAAAGCATCGGCAAGCATAGCAACACCAGTAAAAAGCATCGGCAAGCATAGCAACACCCCTATTATGACAACCCTTGTTAGCATTGACCATCTCTTACCACTCCAAATCGCAAAAAGCCAGAGCGTAAGTAGAATAAAAATGAAAACCAAAACCGAAAACTTTCCAGGTGGCTGTCTGCAAAAAACAGATAAACTTGTAAGTAAAACAATAATTCCAACTGCTGTGTAAGCTAATTTTAATTTCTTCATCCACAAAAGATAAGATAAAAGTAAAGATGGTAAAATGACCAAAAATCCTATGCCTAGACGTAAGAAGGGTGCAGAGATAAAGATATAAAAAGTCCCTGTTAATCCAATAAAGATCGCTGCAAATAAATTTAGCTCGGATTTTCGTCTGAAAATTAAGAAAAGTGTTGAAAAAATAGAAGCAACTAGATAGGCAGCCATCAAGATTTCAAACTTTACCCAATACTGTAACCAAGACAGGTCAAACCATCCAAGACTATAACGCGGAGATGATAAAGTGTGCCATTGCCAACGGGCAAAGTCTCTAATCTCTACAGTTGCGTTCTCTATGACTTGGCGATCAACAGCCCATTCCACTGAGTCAAAGCCAAATAGTGTTGAGGGACAAAGTGGATAACCTGATGCAACAAACCTAGCTGCCATAGTTGGAGCTAAAGAAAAAACAAGAGTCAACGCTAAGAGAGTTATTCTATTAAATTTCCGTTTACCTAGATTGAAGAGGATATACAACGTTACAAATAGAGCTAGTGGAAATGACGAAAATTTTATCGCAAAAGCTCCAAAAGCGAGTAAAGCGATCACCACAATTCTAAGGTTACTGGTTAGATTGTCTGAATCTTCTTTATTGCAATGATAAATGAGCATCCATGTTGTAACAATAACAGTTACAGCAATTGGTATATCAGTTGAAAGTGTAGACATGCCAACAACAACTGGTGAGAGAACAATTAAGCTAGTTCCAAGAAACCAGGAAACAAGTATAAACCAATCTGAAAAACATTCCTCGCCTTTATGTATTCGAAAGATGCTAAGTAAACCATGAAGTGAGAGTAAGAAAACTGGAAAAGCGCCAATCCCGCCGATGTGCCCTTGCCAAGGTCCAGCTTCAAATGGGGCTATCAATGCATACCAAGTGGAGATGTAACCATACTGCAACTGAAGCAATGCTAAACCATATGTGACCCCATACTCTACTAACCAGCGAACTATTGGATAATGATAACCACCTGTGTCTATATTTTTCACTTCCTGGGAAGCTAAAAATGCAACAATGTTCAGGATAAAAAAACTCAAAATTATAAAATACTTATACCTCAATAAATCCTTAAAAAATCTAAAATTATATTTTATCTTAAAACGAATAGATAGCAACACTACTACTACAAAGGTAAAGAACATTGTCGAGAAAAATTTTAGTGGAATAAAAAATGCCAACAAGATCCAAAAATTAGAAATAACTGTTAACCCTACCCAAATAGAAACTAAAAAATGGTCTCCCATCCGTTCAAATAATTTTTCTGTTACAAAAATGCTTCCAAAAACGTAAGCAATCGCTAACACCGTAATCCATGATAAAATGACTGCTATCATAATTTTCAAAATATACTAAACGTAAAAAATCTGATACATACGTACTCATCAAGTTTTCCATGAAGAAACCAAGAGTTGCAATCTGCACCTTCGATGCCCCGGGCTTCACCGGCGGCCCCAATAGCTGGCTACGGCGCTGGAGCGCGTTTGTCACGGTGCGTGGCTTCGAGGTCCGGGTGCTTGCGTTCATCCTCAATCCCCATGCGCATCGGATTCCAGACGATTATCCCCTGCTTGCGGCGCTTGCTGCCCAAGGCATCGGCTTCGTGACCTTTCCCCACTGGGAAACCATCGAGAAGAAGCTTCTCTGGCTGTTGGCCCAGCTCGAAGCCCTCCAACCAAGCGTTTTCATCCCGAACTTCGTCATTGCCGGACTCTATGCCACCGCCTGGACGCGCCCGGCCGGTCTCCCCACGGTGGGCGTGCTCCATTCTGATGACGATTACCATCGCGCGCTGGTGGACAGGTTTGTTGCCGGCCCGGCGCGCTTTCGCCCCACCGACATCGTGACGGTTTCGCGCTACCTCACGGTAGCCACGCAAGCCCAGGCCGCGCCCGAAACGTCCGTTTGGGGCATCCCCTACGGTGTCCCCCTCCCGGCCACGACCGCGCAGTGGACACAGGGTCCGCTCCGGCTGCTCTATGCCGGGCGGCTCGAAGAGGAACAAAAACGGATTTCGGATGTCACCCGCGCCCTGTGTCGGGCGGCGCAGCTTCCCAACGTTACGGCCACCATCGCCGGCGACGGACGGGGTCGCGCTGCCGTTGAGCGCATCATTGCCCAGGAAAGCCACGGTCGCGTGCGCTACGTAGGGCTGGTGGATAACGCCCGCATCCAGGCGCTCATGGCCGAACACCACGTTTTCGTCCTGCTCTCGGATTATGAAGGACTGCCGATTGCGCTGATGGAAGCCATGGCGGCCGGACTCGTGCCCATCTGCACGCCCATGCGCAGCGGCATCGGCGAACTCGTCGTGGACGGAGAAACCGGCCTCATCGTCCCCGACCGTGGCGACGGCTTCGTGGCGGCAGTTGCCCGCCTGGCCGGCCAGCCGGAGACTTGGGCGCGGCTGGCACAGGGGGCCCGGCGACAGATCACTACTTCCGGCTACGACCTGGAAACCTGCCATCGGCAGTGGCTGGACTTACTTGACCGCCGCAACCGGGAAGCAACCTATCAGGGGCAACCGCTGCTGCGCCGCCGGTCGCGCCGCCTTGGATTGCCGCCGCCACATCCAAATCTGGAAGAAGATCATTGGCGCGAACCGCCGCCGCTCGTGTATTACGGCCGGGTGGCGCGGGCCAAGCTGATAGCCCTGACCCGCCGACTGTGGACCGGCCGCCAGCCTGCCTCACCTTGATATGTCACCATGGCAGCCATGCTTGAATGTAAGAACGACATCCAACGCCCGGACTACCGGCCCGCAGCCCCTCACGAAGCCTTCATGGTTCCGCTTTTGCGCCGGGAGATTGAAGCCATGCCGGAAGCTTACCTGCCCCAATCACCATCCGGCCGCGCCCTGGATGTTGGGTGCGGCCGGCAGCCCTTTCGCCCCTGGCTGGAAGCGCATGGCTTTCGGTATGTCAGCCTCGATGTCGCCCAGAATCCCGAAGGGACGGTGGATTTCCTCTGTGAGATTGACCGTCCACTGCCGGAGGCCTTGCTGGCGGCCGGGCCGTTTGATTTTCTGCTGTGCCTGGAAGTCCTCGAACACGTGGCCGACTGGGAAACGTCGTTTGCCAACTTTGCCTGCCTGATGTGCTCCGGCGCACGCGCCCTTGTAACTTGCCCTCATTTTTATTTTTTGCATGAGGAACCAAACGACTTCTGGCGCCCGACACCCTACGCCTTTCAACACTTTGCCGCCAAGTATGGCTTCGAGGTCAAATTTCAGAAAGCGGCCGGGGACGGCTGGGACATTCTAGGAACGCTCCTGGCCAGCAGCTATCCGCAGCCGGTTGGACGGTCGCTGGTCAATCGGCTGGTCAATCGCGCTTACTGGTCGGTTCACCGCCTGCTGTTGTGGGGACTGAAATCAAGGCAACTGCAATCACGGGTGAGCTGGCACAGCCCGTTTACGTTTTATCAAGCCAACGTGGTCGTCCTCGAAAAAACATGAACATCGCGTTCATCTCGACGATGGAAGGCAGCCCGTGGGGCGGCAGCGAAGAACTGTGGAGCCGCGCCGCGCGCCACTTGCTCGAAGCCGGATGGGAAGTTCACGCCAATGTGAAGTATTGGCCAACACCGGCCCCGGCCATCGAAGCGCTGGCGGCAGTGGGTATCCAGGTCGCGTTTCGGCGGCTCGACCGATACAAAAAACTCCAGAGCCTGCTCCATCGGTTGGGTGGAGGCGGTTATGTGCCGCCGGTCCACCTGGCGAGCCGCCGCTGGCTGGAGCGGGTCCGTCCGGCAGCCGTCGTCATCTCCCAGGGGGCCAACTTCGATGAGTGGTCGCTGTTCTTTGCCGAAGAGTGCCACCGCCTGGCACGTCCGTACGCCATCCTCACCCAGGCCAACAGCCTGCTCTGGATGCCCTCGGATGCGCTGGTGGCGCCGGTCACACGAATGTTCACCCAGGCAGCGCGGGCGTATTTCGTGTCGGAAGGCAACCGGCAGCTCCTCGAAAAACAAATCGGACAACCCCTCGGCAATGCCGAGGTCATTTTCAACCCGTTCAACGTGGATGCCGAGGCCCGCCCACCCTGGCCGGACACGGATTGCCCGCTGCGACTGGGCTGCGTGGCGCGAATGGAGCCCTCGGCCAAGGGGCAGGACATCCTGCTGGAAACCCTGGCGCTGCCGAAGTGGCGGGCGCGGGAGGTGCGCGTCACGCTGGCCGGAACAGGCCCCTGGGAAGGCGGACTGCGGCGATATGCCGAGCAGCTAGGGCTGGCATCGGTTCACTTCGCCGGCTTCGTGTCGGATATGGCGACGTTCTGGCGGGAGCATCACGCGCTGGTGCTCCCTTCACGCCACGAAGGGATGCCACTGGCCCTGATCGAAGCCATGCTCTGCGGCCGGCCGGCCATCGTGACCGACGTACCCGGCAACGCCGAACTGCTGGAAGATGGGGTCACCGGCTTTATCGCGCGCGCGCCGGATGTAGTCTCGCTCGATGAAGCCCTGGAACGAGCCTACGACCGGCGTGCCACGTGGCGCGCCATGGGCGAGCGCGCCGCGGAGATGATTCGCCACCGTCTGCCCTCCGATCCGGCGCAAGTGTTCGCCGATAAGCTCAGGGAAATTTTCGCATGACTTCTCCGTGTGTTTCGGTAGTGCTATGCGTTTACAACCAGGCAGCCTACGTGGCGGAAGCCATCGAGAGCATCCTGCGCCAGACCCTTACCGACCTTGAACTCATCGTCGTGGATGATGCCTCGACCGACGCCACGCCAAGCGTCATCCAGGGATTTGCCGATGCCCGCCTGCGCTACGTCCGCAACGCGACCAACCTTGGGCATGCTGGGTCGCTCAACCGTGGTTTTGCCCTGGCGCGTGGCGCGTACCTGGCCATCATGGACAGCGACGACATCAGTCTCCCGGAGCGGCTGGAGCGGCAAGTGACGTTTTTGGAACGCCATCCCGAAGTGGCGCTCTGCGGGGCGTGGGTGGAAACCTTTGGCGCGCGCCAGGAACGACGCTGCTTTCCGACCGAACCGGCGGCTTTGGCCGTCCGGCTGCTCATGGCGTGTCCCTTTTCCACGCCTACCGTCGTCATGCGCCGGGACGCCTGGCTTCCGGGCGGTTTCGACTTCGACGCCTTTGGGTTAGCCTTTGATTACGCCTACTGGGTAGCCGTCGCCAACCGGGCCGCCGTCGCCAACGTGCCGGCTGTGCTGCTGAAGTACCGGTTGCATGCCGGCCAAACGACGACGACCCGGCGGGCCGCCCAACTCGCCGGCACGCGGCTGGTGCTGCGCCAACAGTTGGCGGCGCTACTGGGCGAGCTTCAGGAAACCGACGTCGAAACATTGACCTATGTCTTCGTCAACGAAGCCACCGGCAATCCGCCGACCGCCCTCATCGGCGATTTGTTTGAGCGCATCCGGCGGGCCAACCAGCGGGTTCACCGCTACGACCCAGTTGAACTCGACCGCCTGCTGGTTGAGACCTGGGCGCATATCCTTGCCGACCACGAACCCGACCACGGGCGCAGGTGGCGTGAAATGCTGCGGCGACCGGCGCTGTGGTCCTGGCCCCTGGGCGCGGCCTGTCTGCGGCGGACGCTGCGTCCGCTCAAGACCCGATTATGGAAGCGACGCCCGGCATGAACGTGCTGCACATCAACGAGTTTGACCAGATCGGCGGAGCGGCTACGGCCATGTGGCGGCTGCATAGCGGACTGCGTCAGCTCGGCGTCAACTCACGCATCCTGGCGGCCCGCATCAGCGGCGACGCGGTGGACGTTCACCCGCTACCACGCTGGCGGCGACGTGACTACCACCTGGCGCGGCTTGGACGCTGGCTGCGGTTTCCCGATGTGCTCATCACCAGCACCTTTGACTTGGCGCGGGAGCCGGTGTTTCAGGAAACCGAAATCATTCACCTGCACAACCTGCACCATGGCTATTTCAACTATCTGGCGCTGCCGAAACTGCTCCGCGGCAAGCGGGCATTTCTGACCCTGCACGACATGTGGGCCGTCACCGGACACTGTAGCTACAGCGCCGACTGCCAGCGGTGGAAGACCGGTTGCGGGCGGTGTCCCTATCCCCTGGCGTACCCGGCCATGCGGTTTGACACCTCGGCCCTGGAATGGCGGCTCAAACGGCGCGTCTTCGCCCAGACCCTCAGCGGCGTCTTCGTGCTCAGTCAGTGGATGGAAGCCATTGCCAAGGCCAGTTTTCTGGGCGACCTGCCGGTATATCGGATTCCGGCCGGCCTCGACACGGCGGTGTATCGTCCGCATGACCGGTTGGCCTGTCGGCAACTACTTGGGATTCCAGATGACCGCTTCGTTTTGATGTTTGCCGCGATGAACGTCAACGATCCACGCAAAGGCAGTGACCTGCTGGTAGCGGCGCTCCGGCAGTTGCCCATCCACCATCGGCAGCGCCTGACGCTGCTGGTGCTGGGGGATACCCGACCGGACGACTGCACCGGTCTGGGCTGCCAGATGGTACTCACCGGGCGCGTGTTCAACGACCATCTCAAGGCGCGCCTCTACTCGGCGGCAGATGTCTTCGTCAGCCCGGCGCGCGAAGAGGCCTTTGGGCTTGTCCTTCAGGAAGCCATGGCCTGCGGTGTTCCCTGCCTGAGCTTCCGGGTTGGTGGCATGCCAGACCTTGTGCGCGATGGAGAGACCGGTATCACCGTCGAACCGGAACATACGGCCAAGCTTGCCGATGCCATCCTTCGCCTCATCGAACGTGATGACGAACGAAGGCTTTTGGGAACCCGTGCGCGCCACTTCGTTGAGCGGGAATTTGGACTGCAACCCCAGGCCGGCAAGTACCTGGCGGCCTATGCCGGACAAACCGCGCCATGCGCCGACCAACCATCGGCATCCGAAGTTGCGGAGTTGACATGAAGATCACCTTGGTCACACGCGAGTTCTTTCCACTCACCGGCGGGTTGCAAGTGCTGGCAGCCCAGCTTGGCCACGAACTCAAAAAAAGACACCATGAGTTTGAAGTCATCACCCGCTTTACCCAACAGCGCCATCCACTGGAAAACCACCTGGTCAGCTCAGAACGAGAGCAAACCATCGAAAGCGCGCGCATCCAAACCCACGTCGTCGGCCACGGTCAACTGTCCGGCTGGCTTCTGAAAAGTTCCTACAAATTGCTTTTCAGGGAACGAACCGCGACCATCCCCATTCGACTTTTCGAGTTCCTTTACAGAGAAAAAATAACCGAAAAAATCAAAGCCTCCGATGTCGTTCACTTCCTGGGTCAAGGTTTGGAGCTGCTCGGTTTCGCAGGCCTAAAAAGCGCAACGACGCTGAGAAAACCTTTCATCGTCGAACCGTGCGTTCATCCAGGACAGTGGGGCGACCAGGCCGTTGACTTGAGGTTGTATCACCAGGCGGATGCCCTGATCGCGCACACCAATTTTGAAAAGGACTTTCTCATCAGCCGTGGGATTCCATCCCCAAAAATCCACGTCATCCACGGCTTTGAGGACCGTACCGACGGCAACGGCTCACGATTTAGAAAAAAGCACGATGTCCAGGGCTTCATGGTGCTTTTTCTTGGCAGGCGGTCGAAGGACAAGGGCTATCCAGTTGCCGTCGAAGCTTTCCTGAACTTCCTCAAGCACCACCCGGATGCGACACTGGTTGTCATCGGGCCGGCTGACATGCCGCAAGTCCACGTGCCGCTGCCTCATGCGAGTCGGATCATCGAAGTCGGCCACGTCGGAGAAGACGACAAGCACGATGCCCTGGCGGCCTGCGATGTCCTGTGCGTACCATCCGAAGGAGAGTCTTTTGGCATCGTGTACATGGAAGCCTGGCGGTACAAAAAGCCAATCATAGCGAGAAAGCTTCCGGTCCTGGAGGAAATCAACGGAGATGATCCAGGTGGTATCCTGGTTGATCACACTGGAGACCAAGCCAAGACCGCAGAAAACGTAGCCGAAGCGCTTTGCCGGCTCGCTCAAAACCAGTCGCTTCGCTCCAAGCTTGGAGAGCGCGGCTTTCAGATTTCTTCCAGGTTCGTTTGGGAACAGGTCATCGAGCGATACATAGAGGTTTACCAAACGGCTCTTTCCACAACCTGACTTGGCAGACACACCGGCCGGACGGGTTCGGCCGGTGATACGATTTGTCAGCTATTGAGTGCGATACGTTGGCTTTGATTTCGATTGTCGTCCCGCTCTACAACAAGGCCGCCTATGTGGGTGACACGCTCCGCAGCGTGTTGGCGCAGACCTGCACCGACTGGGAACTGCTGGTGGTGGACAACGGCTCGACCGATGGCAGCGCCGAGCTGGCCCGCGGCTTCGACGACGCCCGCGTGCAGGTGGTCACGTCGCCTCGCCAGGGACCAGGCGCGGCGCGGAACTACGGCATCCGAATGGCGCGGGGCGACTGGATTCAGTTTCTCGATGCCGATGACTGGCTGGCCCCAGACCACATCGAGCGCCAGCTTGCCGTTGCCACGCGGCACCCAGAAGCGGCGCTCATCGCGGGCGGATGGCGTGAGGTACGCGACGACCGGCCCGGACAGGTGGTTGTCCAGCGGCCGGCCGGCTACGGACAGGGGCCACTGGCGCTCCAGGATGCCGCCTTTGCCTTCCCTCCCTGGGCCGTCCATGCGGCGCTCGTCCGCCGGGAGGCGCTGACCGAAGAGTACCTCTGGCCGGAAGAACTCGACCGCTTCTCCAACGAGGATGCCGTTTTTTGGTTTCGGCTGGTCATGACGTGCTCGACGGCTTTTAGTTCGGCGACCGGAGCCTTTTACCGCATGCAGACACCAACGGCCCGCAACCAGCTTGACGACCCCGCCAAACGCTTGCGCGAGTTTGATTTAGCGGCAGAGTACAACCTGCGGTGGCTGACCGAACGCGGTCGCCAGCCAACGCCCGGTCAAGCGGCGGCCTTGATGCGCGCTTATTCAAGCGTGTATGAAGCCGCCGGCCGCATCAACGATTCCAGCACGGCGCAGGCGGCGCTGGCCCGCGCCGAACAGTGGCTTGCGCGCTACTTTGCCATTGCCGATGAGCCGGCCTGGGCCATGCGCTTTCGGCGCTGGCTTGGGCTGTCCCGCTTCCTGCGCTACCGAAGGCTCTGGCCGGCATAGGTACGACGATGTCTTCACGTTCAACAGCAGATGTGAAACCCACGCCCTGGCCGCCGGCCCTGCTCCTTGTGCTTTTCGTGTGGGCAATTGCCATCTTGCCGTCGGCGCTCCCACGGCCCTGGGCCGCCCTGGACGACTGGCGGCTGTGGGACATGGCCACGAGTCATGGCTTCGTGGACGTGGCGCTCAGCCGCAACGACGGGGAACGTTACCGCCCGGTTTTTTGGCTGTATTACGCCGCCATGGCCAACGGACTCGGCATGTCACGCGCGGCCCACCACATCGTCCAGGCGCTCGCGCTGCTGGGATTTGGTGGCGGGTATCTCCTACTTCTGGCACGCCGGATGAACGCCCCCGCCTGGCTGGGCTGGAGCTTGCCGGCCGTGCTATTCATCCAGTCGCCACTGGCCGAAAACGCCTATACCCTTGGCAAAGCGGATTGGATGGTGGCGCTCGGCCTTTTGGGCGCGATCACGGCCGGGTTGTTTGCGCTTACCCAACCACACCGGCTGCCCTGGTGGATGGGCTGGGCGAGTCTGTGCGCGGGAGGGGCGATCCTGTGCAAGGAAAGCGGCCTGGTGGCGCTGGGCACGCTGTCGCTCATCGGCATTGCCGGATATGTCGCGCAAAGCTGGAAAGTGCGCGGACTCCTGAGCTGGCACTTGGCGGCCGGGCTGCTCTTCCTCGGCGCGTACTGGCTGCCGTCCAAGTACCTCATTCAACCGACGACCTACCGGCTGACACTTGCCGATTTGTCACTGCGTGGCATGGCGTTCAACGGCTACACCTACGCGACGAAATACCCTGAGCTGGCTTTGCTGGGCGCGGCCACGCTGATCGGGCTGGCGCTGGAATGGGAGAAAGCGCGGCGGCGTGACCCAATCTGGCTGCTCGGCGCAACGGCGTGGCTTTCCGGTGGCGCGGCGCTCGGGCTGCTGATTGTCTGGAAATGGCCCTGTGGCTACTTTCTGATGCCGGTGAATGCCTGCTGGCTGGCGGCGCTCCTGCTCACCGGGGAGGCGTTTGGCAAGCTTGCCCGACCGTGGCAAACGGTGGCAGCCGGCGTGGGCAGCCTGTGGCTGGCGCTCAACGTGGTCGGCTTCGCGCAGACGGCCCGCCTGCAACGCGCCTGCTGGCAGGGCTTCGGGATGTTCACCCAGACCTATGCGCAAACCGGCGCGCCCGATTCACGGCTTTTTTTCCCGGAAAACATCACCGAGGAAGAAGTCCCCATCGAAGTCAACAACCAAGTCAAGCACGTGTATGGCGGCCGGCGACTTGGCGCGCTGCCCGGCGCCGGCGCGCTGGCGCTGGGGCAGGACCCGAAGCCGGACGAACTCCGGCAGCCGACCGCCGGTGATTACCTTGCCCTTCGGCGCTACGCGCATGCCTTTGGCAAGCATGTCCGGCTGTTTGAAGATTGCGCGACGGTCAACCTTCTGCCCCGCCTGGCCAACCTGGGCTGGAAACTGACGCCGATGGGAACATACGACTTTGGCATGCCGAACCTCATACCGGGGCGCGACGTCGGGCAACGGGTTGTCATGGAACACGCCCTCTACCGGCTGGAGGCGGCCCCGCCGGTCCGCTTCGCCCTCAACGGCGGCCTGTGGCGAACCGATGACTGGACAGGGCCCGAACTGACTCTGCTCGTCCATCAGCCGGGGCGTTTCGTCATTGCCGGTGAACTTCCGGCGGCAATGCCGGCCCCGGTACGACTGCGCTGCCTGGTGGATGGCCGGCCCACGCATGAGCAGACGCTTCAGCCCGGCGCGGCCCTGCGGTGGGAAGTGACCGTTCCGGTCATTCAGCCGCGGCAGGCCATCGAACTTCGCCTCGTGGCCGACCAGGCAGTTGCCGCCGAACAAATCGGCTTGCGGCCGAAGCAGGATCGGCTATCGTGGCGGCTTCGCCAAATGACTTTCACTCCACTCAAGGACGACTAACGCATGTTTGGAATCGTCGTCACGACCATTTACGATGGCGCTTTCATTGACGCCTACTATGAACACTTTGACCGTCACGGCCGGCTCGAAGACGCACGGTTTTACGTCGTGGGCGACCTGACGACACCGGCTGACTGTGCCGAGCGGGTGCGGGCCTATACCCGCCGTGGGCTGCCCTGGTTCTTTCTCACGCCGGACGACCAGGAAGCGTTTCTGGCCGATTTCCCGGAACTGGCGGCCGAAATCCCATGGCGGAGTGACAACCGGCGCAACGTTGGGTTTCTGATGGCCTACCGTGACGGCTGCGATCCGATTATCAGCATTGACGACGACAACTACCCGACGGAGGGATGGGATTTCCTGGGCGAACATGCCGTCGTCGGGCGCGAAGTCACGCTGCGCTTGGCCGTTGGCGACCAGGGCTGGTTCAACCTTTGCTCGATGATGGCGGTTAGGTGTCCGTCACTGGGCGGCGGTCAGACGGTCTATCCGCGCGGTTTTCCCTATCCGCGCCGGACGCTCGCCTGCGGCACGGTGAGCGACCAGCTCGCAACCGGGCAGGTTGCGATCAATGCCGGGCTATGGTCGGGCGACCCCGACGTGGATGCCGCTACGCGCCTGGTGACGCGCTGCGCAACCAGCGAAAACTTCACGGAAAGCTATTTGCTTGGGCGCGGGGTGCGGTCTCCGATCAACACGCAGAACACGGCGCTGATGCGGGCGGCGCTACCGGCGTACTACTACGTCAAAATGGGGGTTTCCCTGGCCGGGTTGAAGCTCGACCGGTTTGGCGACATTTTCAGCGGCTATTTCGTCCAGAAGTGCGCCGAGGCCGTCGGCCACTGGGTGCGCGTTGGCTCGCCGGTGGTGGAGCATCGCCGGACGCCGCACAACCTCTACGTTGACCTGTGGCACGAGTTGGCCGGGATGGTCGTGCTCGACGACATGCTGCCCCTGCTGGAAACGCCGCTCACGCCGGCATCCGACTACGGCACGGCGGCCTTGGAACTGGCCGACCGGATCGAGGCCTGGGCCGCCGGCCAGAAGGGTTTTCTGTGGAGCGAGGCCCTGCAGGGCTACTTTCAGAATGTGGCGGCCAACCTGCGCCGGTGGGTCGCCGTCTGTCGCCAACTCGACTGAGCCATGCCGACGGAAGCCCGCTATGCGCCGGTGTCACTCGTGACGACGGTGCTCAATGACCTTGCCGGTTGCCAGGCGTTTTTCGCGGCTATGGAGGCACAGACGCTTTGTCCGCGGGAGATCGTCATCGTAGATGGTGGTTCGCGGGACGGCACCTGGGCGTTTTTGCAGGATTACTGCCCACGCCGCGATTACCGCCTGATCGTGGCGCAGGAAGTCGGCTGTAACGTCGCCCGCGGACGAAATCTGGCCATTGCGCGCGCGACGCACGACATCATCGTTTCAACGGATGTCGGTTGCCAGTGGGACGACCGGTGGCTGGAAGAGCTGGCAACACCCCTCCTCGCCGATCCGGCCCTCGACGCCGTGATGGGCAGTTGGATGGTGCGTTATGAAGATTTGCCGGATGCATGGGCGCGGGTGGAATTTGCCTGCTACCCTGAGTTTGCGCTCCGGGCGCAGCCTGATTCGCATGCCTCATCGCGCGCCATTGCCTACCGCAAGCGCCTCTGGGAACAGCTCGGTGGGTATCCCGAAGACCTCACGCTGGCGGCTGACGACATGGTGTTTGCGCTCCTGCTCCATGCGCATACGAAGGCGGTGACGAGCGCCCCGACGCCGCGTTGCTTCTGGGAACGTCCGGCGACCCTGCGCCGTTTTCGGCGCGAAGCCGAACGGAACTTTTTCGGGGCCGGGGAAGCCGACATCTGGCGCAAGCATGGCTTGTTGGTTGGCGGAAGGCTGCTGGTCGAGTGGCTTGCCTGGCCGGTCGGGCTGCTGGTCGGTGGCTTTGAAATCTGGGGCCTGGGCCGGCCGCCCATCGGCGGTGGACTGGTGTGGCTGGTCGGGGCCGGTGGGCTGGGCCTTCGCCTCTGGCAACTGGCGCCCGCCGTGGCACGTTATCACGCCCGCGGTGGACGCGGCGGCTGGTGGCGGCTGCCCTGGTTTGAATACGCAGTCAAATGGGCGGCCCTACGTGGCTACTGGCGCGGCTGGTGGTCCGGCCGCCAACGCTGCGCCGACTGCCGCGTCCGCTTGCGCCGCGCCGGAGTCTCGCCATGGTGAAGGTCGGCCGGTTCTCATCCCGCGGGCTGGTGGTCGGCGTCATCCTGTCCACGGGATTGGTCGTAGCTGCGCTCGGCATCTGGAAGAACTGGTTCGGCCTGCGGCGGATGCTCTACCTCGACCGGCGCATCCACGCTTTGACCTTCCCGCAGCCGGGCCAGGTGCTCCAGCGCGGCGCGGACGCCCTGGCGACCGTCCCCCTGACCGGGCGCGTGGGGTGGCTGGCCCGCACGGTCGAAGTCGCCACGACCCAGGCCGACGACCTGGACGTTGCCGAGCACGAATGGCAGGTGCTGGGCAGTCCAACCCGAACCTCGTTCCAAGGGCGCTTGGCGCTCCCGACCGGTTGCTCCCGGTTGTTTGTCCGGGTTGGGGAGCCGCGCCCCCCACAGGCGTTCAATCACGTTGAAACGTGCGAAGTGTGCGTGGGTGAGGTGTTCGTCGTGGCCGGACAGTCCAATGCCGCCGGAAGCTGCGCGACCCTGTTTACCGCCCGGTCGCCGTTCGTTCGGACCGGACAACTGGACGATGCCGACCGCCTGGTGTGGAAGCTCGGCGATGATCCGCAGACGGCAAACGGCGGCGGCTCGGTGTGGCCGCTGGTCGGGGACGCCCTGGTGGAACGCCTCGAGGTACCGGTCGGCTTTGTCAACCTTGCTGTTGGCGGAAGCAGCATCCGCGACTGGCAGCCGGGAACGGCTAACTTCACGCGCCTGGTGCAAACGCTGCGCGCCCTCGGACCGACCGGCGCGCGCGCCATTCTCTGGCACCAGGGTGAAAGTGACGCCGGCATGACCGCGGATGACTATGCCCGGTACTTGCGCGCGCTCATCACCGCGACCCACCAGGCGCTGGGTACTTCGGCGGTGCCGTGGGTGGTGGCGCAGGCGTCGTTCAAGGATGGGCAGACTTACGATGGCGTCCGCGCCGGCCAGCAGCAGGTGTGGGCGTCTGGACTGGCCCGGCGCGGGCCGGATACCGATCAGCTCGGCCCTGCACTGCGCCAGCCTGACCGCGTTCACTTCAACGCGGAGGGTACCAGGGCGGCGGCCGGGTTATGGACCGCGGCAATCCTCGAAGCCATCTTTCAGGCTCCTCCGCCGGCGGACGCCCCGCCCGTCTCCGGGGGTTCTGCCAAGCTGTCCCCTGAGACTGGTCGTCACCGGCCTTTTTGATGGGGCTAGCGCAGAAGTGCGCTACACTGGCGGAGTGAGCGCGGCAGAGCGCCGGACCCTGGTTTTCAGCTATGTCGTCCCAATCTTCTGACTTGCTTCCGGTAAACGATGCCCTGACAGTAGCCGAAGCGGCACTGCGCGATCATGCCGCGGTCGTGACCGCGCTGATGCCCTTGCTGCCGACCGTTGCCGATTTGGCAGCCCGGATGGTTGAAACCATCCGGCGGGACGGCCGCCTGTTGCTCTGTGGCAATGGCGGTTCGGCGGCCGATGCCCAGCACATTGCGGCGGAACTCGTCGGACGCTTCGAGCGCGACCGACGCCCCTTCCCGGCCCTGGCCCTGACCACCGACACCTCGGCCCTTACGGCCATTGCCAACGACCTTGGCTATACGGAAGTCTTTGCCCGCCAACTGGCGGCGCTGGGTCGGCCCGGCGACCTTCTGCTGGCAATTTCAACCAGTGGACAGAGTCCGAACGTCATCCGCGCGGCTGAAGTTGCCCGCGACCGACAGATGACCGTTCTGGGACTGACCGGCCGCACCGGCGGTGCGTTGTTGCCGCTGTGTGACCTGTGCCTGTGTGTCCCGTCCGACGCCACGCCGCGCATTCAAGAAATGCACATCTTCATCGGACACGTTCTGTGTGACGTGATTGAGCGAACCCTGGGTGAGGCCGGACGATGACCCCACGTGTGCTTGCCGGAAGCCTGCTCAGCTACGTCTATAACCACTGGCTCACGCATGTGCCCTCGCACCACATCCGCCGCGCTTACCTGCGCGCCTACCTGGGCGCGTGTGGCGACCGCACCTGGGTACAGATGGGGTGCCGGTTTCTCAACGGACGGAAGGTCTTTCTAGGTCCGCGCAACTCAATCAACTTCGGCTGTCTGTTTGACGGTCGGCGCTACGCGATTCGCACCGGCAGCGATGTCTCGATTGGGCCCGAAGCCACGCTGCTCACCCTGGGGCACGATCCCCAATCGCCGGATTTTGCCGATCAGGGCGGCGACATCGTCATCGGCGACCGGGTCTGGATTGCCTACCGCGCCATCATCATGCCGGGCGTGACGGTGGGCGAAGGGGCCGTGGTGGCGGCCGGGGCCGTCGTGACGCAAGATGTCGCGCCCTACACGATTGTCGGAGGCGTTCCGGCGCGGCCCATCGGCACCCGGGAAGCCAACCTGCGCTATGCCTTCAACTACGCGCCCTTTCTGGTTTAGAGCGCGTCGAAAAAAGTCCGAGGCGGCACAGTCGTTCGCGCTCGTGATGGAGACACCACGACCCGCCAACCAGCTTGGTCAGTTGGCAGTTACGCCCGGCGCAGCGCGTCAACGGCTCCCACGCTCCATGGCTCTTTCCGTCGCTCTTTCCGCGCCAGCGACTGGCTATGGCCTAGTGGTTGACGCAGTTACCGGACAACGACGATACTGCCACAGCACGCAACGCAACCTGGAGCAGAAGCGGGCGACCATGTGAGCGGCCCCGGTTTACTTGCTCTTGGGCTGAAAGTTTTGGAAAGTGCAAACACACGCATGGGCCAGGCTACGGTTGACATTGCCATTATTGGATGCGGTCACTGGGGACCAAACCATATTCGCACGTTTTCTTCGTTCCCGGAGGCCAGGGTTATCGCAGCAGCCGATGTGAGTCGCCCTAACTTGGAACGGGTGGGCAAGGCTTATCCGAGCCTGGCGCTGTTTGAAGATTACCGCCGCATGCTGGCGGAAACAGAAGCGCACGCGGTTGTCATTTCGACGCCGACGAGTACGCATCATGCCATCGTCCGCGATGCGTTGCTGGCCGATAAGCACGTTCTCGTTGAAAAGCCGCTCTGCCGAACGTCTGAAGAAGGCGAGGAACTCGTCGCCCTCGCCGCCGAGCGGGGACGCTTGCTGATGGTAGGGCAGGTGTTCCTGTTCAATCGCGGCATTCTCAAGCTCAAGGAATACCTGCAATTTGGCGACCTGGGACGGATTTACACCCTGGTTTCAACCCGCACCAACCTTGGGCCGATTCGCAAGGATGTCAACGCGGTCTATGATTTGGCATCGCATGACATTGCGATTTTCGACTTCCTGACGGGCGCAACGCCGCTGGAAGTATCCGCCTCTGGCGCGGCCTACCTACAGCCCGGCGTGGAAGACCTCGCCTTCATTACGCTGCGCTATCCAAATGACCTGCTGGCGCACGTTCATGTGTCGTGGCTCAACCCACGCAAGGTCCGCGAAATTACGGTTGTCGGCGACAAGAAGATGCTCGTCTGGGATGACCTGGCGACGGTCGGCCCCATCTGTATCTACGACAAAGGCGTTGTGCGTGAACCGTATTACGAAGACTACGGGCAGTTCCAACTCCTCGCCCGCGAGGGTGACATTGCGATTCCCCGGATTCAACTCGAAGAACCGCTCAAGGCCCAGGCCCGTTACTTCCTCGACGGCCTGCGCCGGGGACACATCACCGTCTCGGACGGAAAAAGTGGCTTGGCAGTCGTCCGTACGCTCGAAGCCATTCAGGCATCACTTTTGCAGCATGGCGCGCCGATACCAGTAAGCAAAGCCGGCTAGCTATCAAGCGCGCTTCTTTGCTGATGGGACAACCTTGTTCGGCACATCAGCGGCACGCTACGAGTTCTCCCGGAAGCGTGCGGGTGGGGAACCAGGGCGCACCCGGCAGCCCGGTGGCGTAAAGGCAACCAGCGTCAACCCTGGCTTGTTTGACCAGCCGCACCACCAATGTCAGACCAGCTTGCGCGCGCGCGCGTTGACAATCCGGTACAGGCTTTCAACCGCGCCACTCTCGCGGCGCTGGACGCCAACCTGAAGGGTTCCGGTCACGGCTACCGGATAGTCACTGGCTGCGCTGAGTTCCTGCCCCGGCGCGAGTGTGACGAAAATCATTTGCTCGATGCCTGGGCCATCACCAAAACAGCACGCCAACGGCACTTCGATCAAAATGAAGCGTCGGATTTTGCCATCGCTGATGCCAAGCGGCACCATGAAGCCATTGATTTCGACCTGCTTGCCGTTGAGCTGCTGCGCCCGCTGGGGATACACCACTTCCCGGCCATTGACCTGCACGCCATTGAGGTCGCGGAATCGAAGCGCGCTCGGCGCAAGCGTCGCCGCCCATCCCTTGGGGCCGGCAACCAGCAAGCATCCGACAACAACCAACGTCACCACAAACGATCTCGACCACGACACAGCGACTTCAACCTCTCAAAGGGTCTCAACAAGCAGCTCAACCAAGCTAGCTTGGGCAATCATCCTCCCGACACAGCCACTTACCACCTGTGATTGGACTGGCGGCGCAGACTCGACGCCAGTTGTTAGAAGGGGTTCAGTCCAGCGGCAGTGTTGTAACAACGATACAGTTCATTGAAATCGCGGATGCTCCGCTCCAGTATCAGATTGATGGTTTCAACATCAGCCGCGTTGACCGTGAGATTGACGCCGTTCAGAAATGCCATGTAGGTATCGAGCGTCTTGACCTGAGGCGAGATGAGCACCAAGTAAGTGCGTCGCCGATACTTGGGCGGCAGCGAGTTGACATGGCGCAGAACGGCAATGCCCCCCTGGTTGGCGCTATCAAACTGCGGGTCGAGTAACACCAAGTCAATCTGCGAATCGCGCATCAGCTCAATCGCTTTGGCAGCTTCTTCGCAGACGGATGGGGCATAGGCATTGTGGTCGAGCTTTTCGAGCACCTGCTGTATTTGAGCTTGATCAGTCAGGCACAGCAAGGTCTGGCGACGTTGCCAGCTTGCCAGCGAACCGGTCGAGCCATCGGCATTGCGGGTTGTCTGGCCGGAGAGCAGGGCCACGAGTTGCGTCAAGGCATCCTGATTGACTTGCATGGACTTCGGCGCGCCGCGGATCGTGGGTGCGGCTTTTGGTGGAGGTTTGACGGTCATCCCGAAGCGGCACTTCGGGCAGTTGACTGAAAACGGCTTGTCCGGCAGGTTTTTTTCCTGAATCTCGAACTTGGCCCGGCATTGCGTGCAAACAACTTGCATAACGCCATCAAAACGTAAATCAGACAGCCAAAGGGCGCTGGTCAACGCCCAACACCATCACCGCTCAATGATGTCAAGCATTGACGGACGTGGTGTCTCAGTTGTGGTGCGCACTGGCGGGGCGACCGGACGCATGCCACCCAGCGTTGGGTTGCGTATCCCCTGTTGCTCCTTTTGTATGCGCTGGATTTCACTGCCGCCGGCGCCCGCAAAGTCGCTCGAGGAACCAAGCCCAGACAACCGCAACAGCAAGTTGTTTTGATTGGTGGCAAATGCCACACCGTCTTCCTGAGTAATGATGCCCTGGCGAATCATCCGCTCAATGACTTGATCGAAGTGCTGCATGCCGTCGAGCGAACCATCTTCCATTGCATCCAGAAGTGACTTGCCTTCACTCTCGCCTTTTTCGATGTATTCGCGGGTGCGGGGCGTGGACTTGAGAATCTCGACTGCGGCAATCCGCCCCTTGCCATCCGCGCGTGGAATCAGACGCTGCGTGATGATGTAGCGGAAGGCCTGCGCCAGCCGTACCCGAATGACGTGCTCTTCGTTCTTGGGAAAGATACCGATGATGCGATCCACCGTCTTCGAGGCGTCTGTGGTGTGCAGCGTTGAAAACACCAAGTGACCCGTCTCGGCGGCCTCGAGTGCGATTTCAGTTGTCTCCAGGTCGCGCATCTCACCCACGAGAATGACCTTCGGGGCCTGACGCAGCGCGGCGCGCAGGGCCAGCGCAAAGCTTGGCGTGTCGCTACCCAGTTCGCGCTGGTTGATAGTGCAGTTTTTGTGCGTATGGAGAAACTCGATCGGGTCCTCAATCGTGACGATGTGGTAGAACTTTTCCTCGTTGATCTTCCGCAAAATGGCGGCCAGCGTGGATGATTTCCCGCTCCCGGTTGGGCCGGTCAGTAGCACAATCCCGTTCTTGAGGTGCGAGATTTCTCCTAGCTGCGGCGGCAGACCCAGCGACTCAATCGTCGGCACCTCGGTTGGGATGACGCGCATGACGATGGAGTAGGTGCCGCGCTGCGAGAAGATGTTGACGCGGAAGCGCGTTCGTGAGGGCAAGCTATACGACAAGTCCACCGAGCCGGTTTGCACCAACTTTTCGGCGGCATCGCTGTTGCCCGCCAAGAGCGCCATGGCAATGATTTCCGTCTGGTAGGGCGTCAGATTGCGCAGGCCCTTGATGTCCACCGGAACCAACTTCCCATTCAGCTCGACCTGCGGCGGCCGCCCAACGGAAAAGTTCAAGTCGCTAATTTTTTCATCAACCGCCAGCATGCGCTCGATGATCGGTGGTAAGTCAAAGTAACTCATACGCCCAACCCCCTCGTACGTCTGCTCCAGTCAGCCATCGTCAGGCTTTCCAGCTCAAGCTCTCTTGATGATGAAGCGTGTACTGACTCGGATGCCGTTTTACCGTTTGTTTACCGAGTAGCGTTCCAAGGCGAAAACGCTATATCAGCCCTGCGTCAGATGCAAGCGAGCGAGTCATCAACCACGCCGCCATCGCGCGAACCACGTCGCCATCGCGTGCGGCCGGCGGCCTTGAGTCGTCCAAGTCGCCGCTGGAGGGCCCCGATTGCCTAGGTCGAGACGCCATCCACGTCACGCCTTCGGCGCACTGCCGCCGGACTCCCCTTCACCAGCGACTTCAGCTCGGACATAAACTCGGTTACATCCTTGAACTCCAGATACACCGAGGCAAAACGCACATAGGCGACTTTATCGAGGTCCTTGAGGCGGCGCATGATGAGTTCACCAATTTTCTGGGTCGAACGCTCACGGTCGCGGGACTCCTGAACGTACTTCTCCACCGCGCTCACCAGGGCTTCGAGCTTGGCCGTTGACACGGGACGCTTCTCGCAGGCGCGTGCCAGCCCGGCCAACACCTTCTGCCGATCAAACGGCTCACGCCGACCGTCTTTCTTGATGACCATGTAGGGAATCTCGTCAATCCGCTCATACGACGTGAAGCGCCGCTCACACTTGAGACACTCACGCCGACGGCGGATGACATCCCCCTCACGGCTTTCACGCGAGTCCACGACCTTGTCTTCAAGGTTGCCACAATATGGACATTTCACGGGGTTGCTCTTCTCGTCTCCATACGTCGGATAGGAACGCTTGCGTCACCCGGTGCGCCCAAGCCACCGGACGATCGCAGGGCAGACTCAGACTGGGCAAGCATAGACCAGGAAACTTCCTTGGCTGAACTAAACCTTGATACCGCGCGTGCCGAAAAACTCTTTGAGCGCGGGATAAACATCTTCCTTGCTGTCAATCCGCACGCCAATGAAGCGATGCTGTTGCTTGAGGTGTTCCTTGAAAATCGAAAGCAGCGCGCCTGATGAGCGGCGATAGCTTGACGCCCCTTCGTCACCAATCTCGCCATAGCCAAAGAGGTTGCAGGTCGCAATCAGCTTATCGGCCAACCGAACGGCCTCCTCGTTGTCGCTGTAATAGTTGTCGCCGTCTGAGAAGTGAAACGGATACACATTCCAGTCGTTCGGGGGATAGCGCTTCTCGATGATGTCGAGCGCCAGCTTGTAGGCACTCGACACGACCGTGCCGCCGGATTCCCCCTGGGTGAAGAACTGCTCCTCGGTGACTTCCTTGGCCTCGGTGTGGTGACTGATGAAAACGATTTCGACGTTGTCGTACTTGGTGCGCAGAAAACGCACCATCCAAAAGTAGAAACTCCGCGCGATGTACTTCTTGAACTCGCCCATCGAGCCAGAGACATCCATCAACGCCAACACAACGGCATTCGACTCGAAACGGATGTCTTCTTCCCAGCTCTTGAAACGCAAGTCTTCCTTTTTGAAGCCGCCGACTTGGGCGCGTCCCTTTTCGACAGCGTTTCGCTTGAGGTTTTCAATGATCGAGCGCCGTTTGTCGAGGTTGGAAAAGGGACCGGTTCGGCGGATTTCGGTAAAGCGCGTGGTCCGCGCGGGCATGGCCTTGTTGGCGCGCTCCTCGAGGAAAGGCAACTGGAGGTCCTCGAAGATCAGTGCCGCGATGTCGTCAATGTTGACCTCGGCTTCGTAGTAGTCCTGACCGGGATCGCTCCCGGCCGGCCCCGACCCGCCTTTGCCCGGACCGTTCCCCGGCTGTCCTTCCCGGGCCACGACATCTCCGACCTTCGAGTTGCCATCCCCCTGGGCGACATGCTTTTGCTTGTGGCGGTCAAACCGAAACTTGTACTCGTCCAGCGAACGGATTGGCACTTTGACCGTTTTGCTGCCGTCCGACAGGATGATCGACTCATTCGAGACAATCGAACCAAGATTTTTGCGGATGGCGTCCTTGACGCGCTCCTTGTGACGCTCCTGGTCAATGACACCCTTGCGTTGGAGGCTCCAGTCTTGCTGTCGAATAGCCATGCCCTCTCTCCGATGTACCGCCCTACCTGACCGGCTTGATGAATTGCCAACCTCAAACAAGCCAGACAAGGGTAAACCACAAACCAAGCAACCACCCACGCCAGGTAAACACTTCAGTAAAAACTTGCGGCGCGCGAGCTGACCGAGGCTCTGGCCGGCGGCTACGTCGCAGGCGATTCATCAGCCGGGTCAACGGTGGTAGCAGTCGTGGAATGAAGCGATGGGGCGGGCGTCGCAGACGCCGACATCGCCAGGTTGATCACCGCGGATGACGCCGACGACGCGACCGCCGGACCGGCCAAAGCCGCCACCGGTCGCGGGGACTGGCGACGACAAAAATCTAGGATCAGCGCTGTGGTTTCCGCCGGACGCTCTTCCGCCGGGATATGACCACAGTCTGGAATCACAACAAACTCGGCATGGGGGAGGCGCGCGCGCAAACGCACGCCAAGCGTCACCGGAATGGCCCGATCATACTCTCCCCACACAATCAACGTGGGCACGGTAATGCTGTCTAGCTCTTGCTCAATCCAGTTCAAGTCCCACTGGCGGGCGGTCGTCATGGCCGCCCGCTGACCTTCGACCGTCCGCAAGGCACGGAAGTAAGCCGTGATTCGGTCAGGCGTCACCACCTGTTGGTCATGAAAGAAACCGCGCAGGAGGGTTTCGGATGTCTGGCGGGTTGCCATCAGAAGTGGCACTGTCGCTTCGCCCACCAACCAAGTTCGGGCAATTTGCGCATAGAGGCTGAAGGGATACTGCTGTAGCGGAGCGTCGTTGTACGCCGCATCCAGCAAAACCAGTCCCGCCACGCGCGACGACCACATCAACGCGCAGGCCAGCGAGACCGCGCAGCCGAAAGAATTGCCAACGAACGTGGCGGTCTCGATCCCTAGCCGGTCAAGCAAACCAACCACAAGCTGGGCGTGATCCTGGACGTGATAGCGCCGGTCGGCAGGTTTTTCCGAAAACCCGAATCCCTTGAGGTCGGGCGCGATGACGCGATAGCCGGCCGCCGCCAATGGCTCGGCGACATCCTTCCACGTGTAGGTGGATGAGCAGTAGCCATGCAGCAACACCAGCGCGGGCGCGTCGGATGCGCCAAACTCCTGGTAGTGCAAGCGCACGCCATCCACAACCAGGAAGCGACTTGCGTCTGGGTGCGGGAGTTCGCCCACGCAATCAATCCAGCGGACGTCCCGTGGGCGCTTGAGATATTGCCAAGCAACGCCACCTGCCAAGACCGCGCCGCCCAGCGCCGCCAGCCATCGTTTCGTATTCACTTCGTAATTTCCCCCAGAAAACTCACGGAATCATATCTGTTTTGCGGCCTGGCGACAAAAAGCGGCCGCGAGCCGGGACGCAGTCCACCGACCACCACTGGCAGCGAGGACTCAACGGCGCCTGCGCGTCACAACCAACTTAGACTATAGCACGAATCACGCCCCCGCCATGCCAGTCGTTGCCTTGACGCTTGTTTTCACCGCGTGCTATCTAGCTTGGCCAGTTATGGATGAGTTCACTGGTTGCACGGTGTTGGGCCAAAATCAGTCATCACGCGGACGGGCAACAACGGTGGAAGTAACACACCCCGATATTCTGGACAAGACCGACACGGTCGTCGAAATTACTATCGCGAGTCATTATCGGTTTGTCGAAATGGTTGGGGCGGTCGCCGACCAACTCACCCAGCTTGCCGGATTTGAAACAGAAAATGTTGACTGGGTTGGACTGGCCGTTCGGGAGTCGATTGTCAATGCCATCAAGCATGGGAATCAGCTCGATGTTTCCAAACCGGTTCAGGTCCGCTTCCAGTTGACGGATGAAAAGCTCATTGTCGTCATTCGTGACCGGGGCAATGGCTTTGACGCCAGTCATGTGGCCGACCCCCGCGACCCAGAGAACCTGCTCAACCCGAACGGACGTGGTATCTTCTATATGCGAACGTTTATGGATGACGTTGAGTTCTCGACCCATCAGCAAGGCGGACTTGAAGTTCGTATGGTCAAGCACCGTCCAACGCGCAACGGTGGTTTCCATAATGGTGGTAGTTAGGCGCTCAAGTCGTCCCATCGCAGGGCAAGCCACAGCTTCGGACCGGACCTTTCGCGCGGTCGGTCGTCGGGGCTTGGGTTTCTGACCCAACTGGACGTGTGACGCAGGTTATGCGCCGTCGTTCATAAGCTGGCGGCAGAAGGCAAGCCATATCCTATCGGTTCACCGGCCGATATTTTCAGTGAAGGAGTCCCGCGTTCGTATGTCACTTACCATTTCCCATCGCAATGTTGGTGATGTTGCCGTCCTTGACCTCAGTGGCAAAATCACGATTGGCGAGGGCAGCGTCCAACTTCGCAACGCTGTCAAGTCACTTCTTGAAAACGGCAATAAAAACATTCTGCTCAACTTGGGTGATGTCAGCTACGTTGACAGTTCCGGCATTGGCGAACTGGTTCACAGCTACACGACGGTCAAGAATCAGCAAGGGCAGCTCAAGTTGCTCAACTTGACGAAAAAGATTCAGGATTTATTGATGATTACGAAGCTGCTCACGGTGTTCGACACGTTCGACAATGAGGCCGATGCCGTCGCCAGCTTTGCCTAGGCCGGTGGCTCAACGTCCGCTTCTCACCTTGAAACGTAGGGCGGCGGCGAGTTTTTCGCCGCGCAGTCACACGTTACCTCCATCCTGAGTTTCCATAGATTCATGGCGCGCATTCTTGTCACGGGCGGGCTTGGCGTGGTTGGCGCCGGGCTTGTCCGTGAACTTCGTGAGCGGCATCACGAGGTCATCGCCTGCGACCTGGCTCACCAGCCAGATGAAGCGGCCTTTGGGCTTCACGGCGACTTACGCGAGCCACGCTACGCCCGCTGTGATGTTGGCGAGTTCCGCCAGCTCGCCCGCCTCTTCGACCACTTTGGCCGGTTCGACTATGTGTTTCACTGCGCGGCGGAGTTTGGGCGCTGGAATGGCGAGGATTTCTACGAAACGCTTTGGCGCACGAACGTCATCGGAACCAAACACCTGCTGCGACTCCAGGAAAGCCAGCGATTCCGGCTCGTTCACTTTTCGTCGTCAGAAATCTACGGCGACTATCCGCACCTGATGGTCGAACACATCACGGACGACGTTGAAATCAAGCAACTCAATGACTACGCCATCTCAAAGTGGGTCAACGAGATGCAGATTCGCAACGCCGCGGCGCAGCGGGGGGTTGAATGCGTCGTGGTGCGCCTCTTCAACACCTATGGCCCGGGCGAGTACTACAGTCCCTATCGTTCCGTCAATTGCCGGTTTCTCTACTGTGCGCTGCACGGGCTGCCCTGGACGGTCTATCGGGGGCATGCGCGAACATCCACGTTCCTTGCCGATACCGTTCGGACGGTCGCCAACATCGTAGAGAACTTCAAGCCAGGCGAAACCTACAACATCGGCGGGGACCAACTGCACACAATCGAAGAACTTTCAGACGCGGTCCTCAAGGTCACCGGCGCGTCACCAACGCTTGTGCGCTATGCCGAATCCGAGCCGTTGACGACGAAAACCAAGCTGGTGGATACGAGTAAGGCCGTTCGTGACCTCGATCACCGCAATACCTACAGCCTGGAGGAAGGCTTGCGCATCACAGCCGACTGGATGCGCCGAGTGTATAAACCAGACGCGAGCCGGCTCACGTGAACCGTCTCCCCGCTGCCTTTTCACATTCTGTTTTCATCCTCGATCCACCAATCACTGACGACCCCATGCCTCGCTTATTTTGGAGCTTTCCCTGGACGCGCCGGGGACGACTACCGTGGTTTCTCCTGGGCTGCCTGGTGTTGAGCCTGTTCATTGGGCAAGCCTTTGGGCAAACGTCGCCCCAATCCACCACAAACAACGTCTTCGTTGGCACGGATGAGCGACTGTTCGTAACGCTGGCGGCCCTCAATCTTGCCGGGTTCGATGCCGAAACGCCGGGCGCGCCGCCGAATGAAGTCCGGGCGGAACTGCTCCGCGACCTTCAGGCGACACCGCCGGAAGTCACCGAAAAGCTACGCGCTTTCTGGAAGCAGCTCCCAGAAGCCGAGCGGACGCGCTCGACCTTGCTGGGCAGCGCGGTCGCCCTGGCGCTCATCGCGCGCCCGTTGCCAGAGTTTACACTGCCACCGTCGGAGAGCCTGCCCCCGGATGTCCGCCCACTGGCCGGACTGGCTCCGTTGATTGCTGAATTTGCGGCACGCTCGCCGGTCAAGTCGGTGTTCCCCAAATATGCGGCGAACTATGCGGCATTTGCGGAGCTTCTTCAGCAAGTCGCTCAGGAAGAACTGTTTCGGCTGCTGACGTTTTTGCACACCCAGCCCATCGTGACGGCCCGTGACGCGCCGCCGCTCGCTGACCTCGACACGCTCACCAGTGCCAGCCTCCCGGCCGGCGAAATGCGTGAGCGGACGCGCCGGCTGTTCATCCTGCCGGACCTGCTTGGCCCGGTCGGACGGGTCGTGACACGCAATGATTTTTTAGACGGGTCTGACCGCCGCACGTACCGGCGGCCCGGAGATGAATTTTTCCTGGTCGTCAGCGCCCCACGGGAAGCGCCCAATCGCCCCCTGCGGCGGGCGCTGATGCGCTTCATTCTGGAGCCGGTCATTGCGCGTTCCGCCAAACTCATTGCCGACCGGCGGGCGGCCATCGTGAAGTTGGCCGGGAGTGCGCCCAATGCCGATCCGGCACTCAAGAACAATGTCTTTGAAATCGTCCGGGAATCGCTTGGGCGAGCCATCGAAGCGCGCCTGAGCCTCCAGGAAGCGCGCGCCGCGGCCCGCGCCGGCGCGGATGATGCACGGGCAGCACTCATCCTGGCCGACGAGGAAGCCCGGATTGAACTGCTTGGCGTCTGGGAACGGGGTGGCGTGCTGGCGCTCCATTTTTTCGAGCAGCTTGCCGCGCTGGATGAAACCGGCGTGGACATTCTGGAATGGCTGCCGCGCATGGTGACAAGTTTTGATACTGACCGCGAACGGCGCCGACCAACCGAACTCGCCGACCTACGCGCGCGGGTCGAGCGGCGGCGGGCGCGCGCGGCTCCAGTGGCCGCCGGGCGGTCACGCATCGAGCAGGCCGACGACCTGCTGCGCGCCAAAAAGTATGCCGAAGCGCGGCAGTTGCTTGAAATGCTGGTTCGGGAGGAACCGACCAACGCTCGCGCGGCATTTGGTCTCGCCGAACTCACGGCCAAGCAACCCAGCGCCATCGAACTGGATGCCGACGCCGACGAAAGCGACAAGCTGGCGGCGCTCCAGGAACGGTTTGAGCTAGCCGTCGAACTTTACGAACGCGCGGCCAAGTTAGCGCAAGCCGACGAGCGATGGCTGGCGTCCCGCGCCCACGTCGCCATCGGCAAGCTCTACGACTTGGCCGACCGGCGACCGGAAGCCATCGCGGCTTACGAGCGCGCCATCGCCATAGGTGACGTGCGGGATGGCGCTTACGCCGAAGCCGTCGCCGGAAAAGCCCGACCGTTCCGACCAGACAAGCCGTGACGGGTGAACCATCAGGGGCGCGCCACCGGCGTCAAGCCCACCCGGCGGGACAGGTCGGACGCAAAGAGATTTTCCGGGTCTATCGTTTGCTTGATTCGCTGCCACACCGGGAGCTGCGGATACATCGCCGCCAAGTGTTGTGGTTTCAGCCGGGCATCCTTGCCCAGGTACACCCGACCACCGGCGTTGACGACAATCTCATCGAGCGTATCCAGAACAGCAAACATCCGGGCATCCGTCACTGGGATGTCCAGCGCCAGGGTGTAGCCCGGCATGGGAAAGGAAAGCAGCCCCTCCTGCGGGCCAAAGCGCTTGAGGACGGCCAGGAACGAAGCAATCTTGGCCTGGCTCAACGCTTCGAGCAGCTTGATCAACGTGGCCCGGCTTGTTTCGAGCGGAATCACCGGCTGATACTGAATGAAGCCACGCCGACCATAGACCCGATTCCATTCCAACACGGCGTCCAATGGGTAGAAGTACGAATCAAAATCCACGACCACGCCGGACTTCGCCCTTGGATGCTTGTGATAAAACACCGTATTGAAGGCTTTGACGGTCAGCGGATTGATGACGCCATTGGGAAAGGAAAACGGCACGGCTACTTCAAGTTTGCGTGGGATAGTCAACGGCTGGGCGCGCCGGTGCGCCGGCAAGTCGGCTTTGGCGAGGTGGTCACCGCGCATCAGCACGCTCCGCCCCAAAGCTCTTCCCGTTGCCAGGCAATCAATCCAGCAAACGGCGTAGCGATAACGGTCGTCTTCGGCCTCGCAGCGTTCCAGCGTTTCGTCCAAATCCCGTGTGCGAACGTAATCCACGGCAATGTAGGCGGTCTCTATCCGACGGAGTTTCAGGGCTACGGTCAGGATCAGTCCGGTCAACCCCATGCCGCCGGCCGTCGCCCAGAACAGGTCGGGGTTTTCTGTCCGGGAACAGCGGCGCACACTTCCGTCGGCAGCGAGCAGCTCAAACCACTCAACGTGGCCGGAAAACGAACCATCGCCATGGTGATTTTTCCCGTGAATGTCGCAGGCGAGCGCCCCCCCCAGGCTAATGTATTTGGTTCCAGGTGTTACCGGCAAAAACCAGCCGCGCGGGACAAAGACTTCGAGGATGTCTTTGAGGCGCAAACCCGCCTCACCGACCAGCACGCCAGTGGTCTCGTCAAAGGCCAGCATGCAGTCCAGGTAGGTTTGTTCCACGACGCCACCCTGACTGTTGAGCGCCGCGTCGCCGTAGCTCCGTCCGTAGCCACGCCCGATCAACGATGGATAGACTCGCTCACCCACCAGCCACGTCAAATCGGACTGCCGAGCCGGGCGCAACACTTCCGCCGTGGCGACCGGAAAACGCCCCCAACTGGTCAAGGGAATATGACACGCCCGTAAACTCATCCGCCCCTGCTCACTCATCGCTCGAACCAAAGAGCCGCTCGAGCAGCCGTCCCAGCTCTTTTACATCAAATGGCTTCGGTAGCTTGGCAGCAAACCCGTGCTCACGGTAGTTCGCCATGACCCCGTCATCGTGGTAGCCGCTGCACACAATCGCCGTCACATTTGGGTTGAGCTGCCGCAGACGTTCCAGCGTTTCCTGGCCGCCAAGGCCGTTGGCAATCCGCAAGTCGAGAATCACGCCAAGAAATGGATGGCCGCTCTCCAGGGCCGTCCGGTAACGTTCGATGGCTTCCTCGCCATGGCGCGATACGACCACCCCATAGCCAAAGGCCTCGAGCATCGCGCCGAGCAGGTCTCGAATCAACTCGTCGTCGTCCATCACCAGCAATCGGCGCTGGAGAAATTTGGCGGCAGCGTCTTCCGTCAGTAGTGAGGCTTCAAGGGTAATTTCGGCTGTCGGTTTGGCCGGTAGATACACATCAAAGCGTGTCCCAACCCCGACCTTCGAGTTCACAATAATTTGCCCGCCATGCTTCGTGACGACCGAGTAACCGATGGATAGCCCCAGGCCATGCCCACCGGATTTTGTCGTGAAATAGGGATCAAAAATCCGCGCCACATGCTCTGGCGCAATCCCAACGCCGGTATCCGTGACACTGATCCGAACGTACCTGCCTGCCACCAAGCCCGGCACTTCCTGATCGCCGAGCGCGCAGTTCTGGAGTGTCACGCTCACACTCCCCCCCTGTGGCATGGCATCGGCAGCATTTGTGGCCAAGTTCTGGAAAACCTGCATCAGTTGTCCCTTATCGGCACGCACGAGCCACAGTGGACTTGCCAGCTCAGAGTGGAGTTGCACGCCCCGCCCTTCCAGGATGTAGCGCATTGGCTCGATGACAAACACCTCCGGTGAAACGCTTTCCAAAATTGGATCGCCACCTTTGGCAAAGGTCACAAGCTGCTTGGCCAACAACTTTGCCCGCTCGGTCGCCTGCTCGATGGCGTCAAATCGGCGTTGATTTGCCGGGCTGAGTGATAACTCGTGCTTGATGAGGCCAATGTTTCCGGTCAAAACCGCCAACAAGTTGTTGAAGTCATGCGCAATGCCACCGGCCAACGTGCCGAGCGACTCCAGTTTGCTCTTTCGCAGCCGTTCTTTTTCTAGCAAGTCCTGCGCTTCCATCTGAGAAGTCCGTAGGCGGTGGATTTCGGTGATGTCAGAGCAGAAGCCGGTCCAAATCGTTCCTCCATCCGGCGCAGCTCTGGGAAAGGCGACGATTTGTAGCCATCGTTCCTCCCCAGTGATCGCGTGCCGAAAAGGACATTCCTCACCCCAGGGACGCTGGCTTTCAAATACCGGGGCAAACGTATCTCTTATCCTTAGGCGATGTTCGTATGGCACTTGCCGCCAGAAAGTGCGCTCATCGGTGGCAATGACTTCCGCCGACAGACCGAACAACTCATCACTTCTTCCACCGATGTAGGTAAAACGCCCTTTACCTGACACATCAAAGGTGTACTGGTAAATCACGCCAGGAACAACGGCGAGAACATCGCGCAATTGTTCGATCTGTGACCTTGACTCAGGGGCCACCCCCGTCACGCCATCGACCTGAGCGGTGATGTAGCGATGCCCGCCAACTTCAAGCAGCGTCAAGCGCAGGGAGATCTCGCCAACGTCACCGCGTGGACGACGAACAAGCAGGGTTATGGCAGTGCGCCCTTGCGCACTGAGCTGCGTGTAAACTTGTTCGCGTTCGTCGTCGGAAGGAAAAATTGAAAACTGCTTGGTTTCTTGCCCGACCACCTGATCGGCCGTGTAACCAGATACCAGGACAAAAGCGTTGTTGACGGCGATGACGCGCCGGGTGTCGTAATCAATGAGCAGGAGCGGAAGCTCAAAGTCTTGAAACAGAGCTGCCAAAAGTTCCGGCGGAAGGGCGTCATAGCGAGGGTGGTCTGTCATGTTGTGATTCCAATTGTTCAACCAAAGCGTTTTTGCTTCTACAAGCCCCGGCTTGCATCCCGCCGTCTCAGTAAGACGACGCCAAACTCTTCCCATTCGCCAAAGATTCGGGCGACTTCATACCGCTGTGAAACCCAGACCATGATGTCCCTTCCATAGTTTGGATCCTCGCCAAACCAACCGACGCCGTATTCGCGCATATCACGCCGCGTCAGGGCAATAAAATCTGGCGGACGGCGTTCCAGCTCGGCAATGACCGCTGGCTCTCCTCCGCGGGCGGTCAAGTAGTACGGGTCAAACGCGAGAAAGGTGGTCGGGTTCTCACGGCGGAGCCAGTAATTGAGCGTGATGCCCTCCGGCATCACGAGCAGTGTCGCGCGCGGTGGCAGCTCGTGGCTGAGTTCCGTGATGGCTTCGGATAGCGCCAGCCCCACCGGCGACCACGGTGCGGCATAGGTCATCAGGTAGTCGCCCGCGGCCCCAACGACCTGTGTTTTTTTCTCGTGATAGCGAAAGGCAACTTGGAGGTGCACCACGGTGCACGCTATCAGAAAACCCGTCGCTACACCGCTCATAAGTTGTCCGGTTCCGGCATGCTGCCGGCGAATCACGTCAGGGAAGACAAAAAGTGCCAGGACGGCCAGCAACAAAAAGGCCGGCATCGCCAGCGCAAAGCCGTAGTGACCGAGCCGCACCGCCAGCCCCAAGCGCCCAAGCAGCCCCAATGCCAGCACATTCCACATCAACAACGACAGCCATTGCCGATGTTTGGACTCGCGCTCCGCTACCATCGAGGCGTAACCCAAACCCGCTGCCGTCAGCGCCAACAATACCGGGAAAGGATTGGCAAACCAGTCCCAGGGCACGACTTGGTAGCATAGCCACCCCATCACGAGCGCCCCACCCAGCCCAAGTGCGCTGTGCCACCGACGGGGTATCCAGCGTTCAGCAACCAGGATACCGAGCACAGCCGCGCCAACGACGCCACAGCCGGTTGCGATGTGGTTGACGTGCTGCTCCCAGGCATCGAGGCCGAGCACGTGGCGGTAAAATGTTTGCTGCGTCGGGTTGGTGGATAGAATCGTGACAAGATTGCCAAGCGTCCCCCGCAAAGCGGTGGTCATTGGCATGTGCAACGAAAGGTAGGCGACAAACCCAACCGGCAACGCCATCGCGCCCAGCATGAACCATAGTGCTAACGTCCAGGCGTCTTTGCGTTTGGCAGGCGGCTGGATGCGCGCACGACGGATCCCGATGACGAACCCGGCCGCCAGCGCCCCCCCGGTCGCCACGACCATTTCAAGCTTGGTCAGCAGGATGCCACCGAACAGCAGTCCGCTCAGTCCAGCCCACCAGTTGGCGCGGTCGGGTCGGTCAGTCCACGCTGCCAAGGCTTGTGTAGCGCCGTGCAAAGCGCCGATGGACAGCAGTATCCCCCGAATCGGTTCGTGCCGATATGGCGCAATGTAGTTGTAATTTGCTAGCGGCGCGTACTGCCCAAAGCCGAAGAGCGTGAGAAACAACAGCCCGGCGACCAGTCCGGCCGCCGGCGATACGCAGCGCGCAAAGTAGCTGCGGATGAGTTCGGTCAGCAGTGCCAGGAGCACGAGGTTGACCCAAATCAACGTGGTCAGGGAAACGCCAAACAAGGCAAAAGCCAAGGCATTGGCATACTGCGCCAGTGGCCCACCCAACCATCCCATATCCCGATACAGGTGCTTCCCCTGGGTAATCTGCCACGGCACGTACAGCTCACAGCCGAAGTCCACAATGGGATCACCCGACTTACGCCACGTCGCGGCAGCGAACAATCCAAGCACCAGCAGCAATAGGCTCCGGTGCAGCCAGTTGCGCCACGCTACACCGGAAGCTTCGTCAACGAGATCAGGTTGGTCACGCATGTTGGTTAAGAAACGTCGAGCTGTGGCAGTTTGGGGAAAGCAGCAATTGACCGCGCCAGCTCTCGCAGCTCGGTAAAGCGCAAAGCAACCATCCCCAACTGTCGCGCCGCCGCTGTATTTGCTTCAACGTCATCAATGAACAGGGCTTGCTCCGGCCGCACGCCCAGCGCTTCCAGCACTCGGTCATAGATGCCTGATTCAGGTTTGACCATCCCGACGTCACTTGAAAAAACAGCCGCGTCAACCGGCGGCAACCACGGGCACAGGTTGTGCAACCGCTGACGGAGACTCCGCTGCATGTTCGACAGGATCGCGGTTTTGAAGCCTGCCGCTCTCACCCGCGCGGCCCAGTCCACGAGTGGCCGATTTGGATGCGACCAGCCACGCGCATCCAAATCGGCCAGGTGGTATGCGGTTTCGGCGTCCACCGACCGGCCGCAGTGCCGGGCCACGGCCTGCCAGTAAGCAACGTCATCCAGCGTGCCGCGGTCATAGGCTTCCCGGAACTGCGCGTAAGCTTGTCTGAAACAATCTTCCGAGATGCCCAGCCGCGTTACCAGGGCCGCTACCGTCTCCGGCGGCTGAGGTAGGCAAAGTACCCTGCCATAGTCAAAGATCACGGCAGACAGCAGCATGAGATTTACTCCCGAAAAAAGTACGGACGCCTCGGCGGTGCCGGCGAAGCATCCAAACGGTCGAGCGTCAGGTTGGGGTTGTAGTATGGGTCGTCGCCAAGCAGTTCACCCCACCGCGCGCGCATGTAGTCGCATTCCTTCCGAAAAGCTGCCTGGCGTTCCGGCCGGTGGTCCGAACCGCGAGAAGCTGATTCCAGATGATACAACTCAACGTAGGGCGTAAACAAAACTCGGTAGCCGCGTTCGCGCACGCGCAGGCACAAATCCACATCATTGAAGGCGACAGGCAGGTTTTCGGCGTCGAGTCCGCCCACGGCTTCAAAGACTTCCCGCCGAAGTGCCAGACACGCGCCAGTAACGGCCGAGACTTCCCGGACAACCTCATTCCAGATCAGTTGAACATTGGAAGGGACACTCCGGGCCAGACGTGGCGTGCGTTGATGAACGTGTCCGGCAACGCCCCGAATCCCCAGCACCACACCCGCATGCTGGATGGTGTCATCTGGATACAAAAGCCTTGCCCCAACCACGCCAACATCCGGGCGCATGGCAAGACGAATAAGCTCCGTTAGCCAGTCGGGGCGCATGACCTGCACATCGTTGTTCAGCAAAACGAAAACGCTTCCGGTCGCTTCGGACGCGGCCAGATTGTTGATGGCGGAAAAGTTAAACGGCGCGTCATAAGCAATGACGCGCACCCGCGCGTCGGTGCGGAGCGCGTCAAACAGACGAAGCGTCTCGGCTTCACGACTGCCATTATCCACCAGAACGACTTCCAGGTTGGGATAGTCCGTGGCCGCCAAAACGCCGTGCAGAGCGACTTGCGTCAAACGCGCTTGATCGCGGGTTCCCATCAAGACACTGACACGCGGTAGCGGCGATGGCAGCGGATAACGAACGCGGTAACGTCCCGGATTGATCGAGGTCACCTCGGCCTCCGGCGCAACCCGTTTCAGGTGGTCAGCCAGCGCTCGCTGCCCGGCCACGGTGGCATAGGGTTTGGCAGCCGCGCTTCCGGCGGTTGAGCTGGCCGTGACGCGCCAGTGATAAAGCACATGGGGTAGATGCCGAATTCGTTCGGGTTCGATTTGCTCGATGACGCGCAGACACAGGTCATAATCCTGCGCGCCGTCAAATCCCGGACGAAAGCCGCCGACCGCGCGCACCGTCGCGGCCCGATAGACGGTCAGGTGCGCCAGATAGTGACAGGAACGCAGAAACTCCAAGCTCCATCGTGGCTTGAAATGGGGAGCAAAGCGGCGACCGCGTGCGTCAAACTGGTCCTCATCGGTGTACAACACATCGGTTGCGGGGTGCACATCGAGCGCCACGGCAACGCAGGCCAGCGCGTGCTCGGCCAGCAGGTCGTCGTGATCAAGGAACGTGATGAAGTCACCGGTCGCCAGTTCGAGGGCGCTGTTTGACGCGGCAGCTATGTGGCCGCGCGCCTGACGATACACTGCAACGATTCTGGGGTCAGCTTGCGTTGCTTCCGTCAGACAGCGGCGTACTTCGGGATTGGTTGAAGCATCGTCGGCCAGGCAGAGTTGCCAGTGTGGGTACAACTGCCGCCGGACTGAATCGAGCGCCGCGCGCAGCCAGCGCACCTCCGGGTCGCACACCGGCATGATGATGGAAAATCGCGGGTGAGATGAAAGCTTGCCGAGGCGCTCCTGGATACGCTGCCGGTCGGTGGGCGTCAGTCGGTCATAGCGCGCAACCCACCGGGCGTAGGGACAACGCGGTGGCGCCGCGCCGCTTTCTTCAGCGATGCGGGTTCGCACATGACGCCAGATGCCACTCACGCCTTCCGTGCGCCAGAGCCTGCCCGCCGTTTGCATCACTTGCCGAATCCGGTGCGGATGACGGCGGTAATAGTCGAGCAGCGATTTCACGGCTTTCCAAGATGAACACGACTGCCTAGCGGTGCTTTTCAGGCGGCAGCACCGGAGCCCGCAACTCAGCCAAAGTTTCGTTCAGCCGATGGATATCCTCGGTCAGCTCGGCCACCCGCGCCTGGAGATGCTGATTTACCTTGTTTTGATGGAAAATGTAGAACCGAAACAGGCGGGCCAGAAAACGCTTCGAGATACGCCCCAGCGTCCCAACCTGGGAATCGTCCATGTAGGCTTCGCCGGGCAGCGGCAGCGCCTGGCGAGCCACATCGAGCTTCGAGCGCAGGGCGAGCTGCCAGCTCGACGTTGGATGATGACCGTTTTGCGTCGCCGGCACCGCATCTACGGGCAAGGGAGCTGGCGACGCCGTCATAGCCGCTGTTGCCGCTCGAGCGGCCAGAGTGCGGCTGATGACCTGCGTACGGCGGCGCTGCTCAATATCCCGCAAGCGTGACTCGATAATGCGGCCGACGGCGGCAATGGAGTTGTGTTCGCGGATGTCACGCGCGGCCTGCTCGCCGCGCGCGCGCGCAGCCTCCGGGTGATCATAGACGTCACGCATGAGGCGGGCGGCATGTTCGACATTCGGCTCGGCCCAGACGTTGCCGGCGCGGTACACATGAACCGTTTCACGAATGACCGTCGGACGCGCTTCCACCGCATAACTGTTGGCCGGCGTCATGAAGTCCATGTTCCCCGACCACCCCGTAGCAATGACCGGCTTGCCGAAGTACATCGCCTCGGCAATCGTCAGCCCAAAGCCTTCCGAGCGATGCAGCGACACATAGGCATCGCAGGCTTGCGTCAGCGCATGCTTTTCCTCACGCGAGAGGTAGCCATTGAGAATGCGGATGTTCGCCCCACGCGCCGCCGCTTCGAGCCGCGCAAAGCTCTCTGGGTGGAGATGTTCATTGACGCACTTGAGCACCAAGCACACCGGTTCATCGGGACGAAATGCCCGCTTGAAAGCGGCCACCGCCGCCAAGGGATTTTTCCGCTCGAGGGTGCTGTTGAAATCAAATGAAAACAGAAAGCAAAAGTCTTGCTCGCGTAGTCCAAAGTGCGCTTTGCTCAACGGCTTGATCGGTCCAATTTCGACCACATGGGGAATGGTGTAAACAGGCGTCTGGATAGCTTTCTCCAGACTGGACCGGATGAAGTGGCTGGCCGTCCAAATTTCATCGCACCACCTGGCGCAGGGAGACCATTCAGATGGAAAATCCGGCAACTCCCAAGCCCAGAGGCCGATGTTGTAGCGATCCTGAAAAAAAGCTTCGGTCACCCGGCTCGTAAAGACATCGAACTGATCGGCATTGACGCATACGAGGTTCACGCCAAAGGGGTTTTCATTGGAAAACTCACCAAAGGTCGTGTCCAGCTTTCGACTGGACACGGTGTCGGAGAAATCATACAGGCTGGTCGCGTAGCCCAGCTTCCGAATGACATGGACGTATCCGCGCGCGGCTTCGCCAAGCCCTAGCTCGGCCCGAAAGTACCCGGCGATATTGACCCCCATGGGCAACTCAACCGCCTCAACGCCGGTGATCTCGCGGAAAAACGAGCGTCGCCCACCCACGACAAACGGATTGCCAAAGTGCCGCCCTTGTCTCAGCGCGTCGGCATATTGCCGGCGCATAGTCGGCTCGATGGGAAAACCATTGTCGAAGGTGTCAAATCCGTAGGGAATCTTTCGGTAAATGGCATGACCATTTTGCGCCAAAAGCTTGGTGTACTTGTCAAAAATTGGCGCCGCCACTGGGTAGTCATCAAGCGTGTAGCGGGAGAGGTAGCGCGAAATGATGGTCGGGCGCGACGGGTTGTAACCGCTAAAGTGAAAGAACAGAATTGGCTCACCCTTGGCAAAGAACTCGCCCTGCTGCTCGGTGATGTCTCGCTCCCGCAAGTTCCAGTAGGCAACGTTGAGACCCGGGTGACGCAGAACTTGAACGCCATCAAACAGTCCCGGCACAAGGTCAATCCATTTCTGGTCAACGAACAACCCCTTGCTGAAGTCACTGAAGCATAAGTCCTCTAGACGCTGTGACCACCACGCCAGCAGGCGCTCGGTTTCCGCGCCGGCCGCCAGACCGATGAACCCCAAGTTGTAGGCCCCGGCCTGCATGATGGTGACTTCAGTTGGAAACTTGTCATCAAGCGGCAGCGGCTCGACCAAGTGTGGTGTCAGTACAATGGCGGACTGGTCAAGCGCGGCAAGAACAATATCAAGCGGGCGCAAGACCAAAATGTCTGGGTCGAGGTAGATTACCTTTTGGTAGCCCTGCTTGAATAAGTATTCAAGATAGAAGGGTTTGACCGCCGTGCAAAACTCGGTGACATCATATTTGAAGGCCATCGAGCGAAACCGGTCTTCGGATAGAAAATCCAGCGGGCCGTGAAGTTGGAGCGGCTTTTCGATCGGTGTCAGTGGCGGTAGCTCGTCACGGTCCACCACAAGCGCCATGACATCCACTTGCGGGTGGTGGTCACGAATTGAATCGGCCAGCGTTTGAATGCAGGCAAAGTAGTTCTTGGCGGCAATGGTGCAAAACGCAACGGGTTTCATGCAACGGCATTCATAGCCGCAACCGAAACGGCCTCGGAAAACTCGTTGAGATAAGCTTGAACCACTTCGGCTGGGTCGCCAAGCGCGCGCACTTGCCCATAATCGAGCCATAGCGCGCGTCGGCACCATTCCGTCAGCGCCGCCGTCTCGTGCGTGACGAGCAACATGGTCTTGCCTTTTGCTTTGAACTCACGCATTCGCCCCAGGCACTTTTCCATGAAGGCAGCGTCTCCCACCGCCAAAACTTCGTCAATGATGAGAATGTCAGGGTCCACATTGACGGCGACCGAAAAAGCCAGTCGCATGCGCATCCCGGTCGAGTACGTCCACACTGGGGCGTCAATGAAGTCTTCCAGCTCGGCGAAGGTCACGATGTCATCAAAGCGCGCCCGAACCTCACGCGGTGTGAGTCCAAGCACGAGTCCGTTGAGAAAAACATTTTCCCGACCGGACATTTGCTCGTGAAAGCCGACGCCAAGACTGAGCAGCGCGGCAATGCGCCCGTTGACGGCAATCCGGCCACTCGTCGGCTTGAGAATGCCGCAGAGCAGCTTGAGCAGGGTGCTTTTTCCGGCGCCATTGCGCCCGACGATGCCAAATGTCTCACCGGCCGTCACGGAAAACGATACATCCCTGACGGCTTCAATTCGTTCCGATAGTCGCCGCTCGAACATTTCTCCGTTGATGAGTGACTCTTTGAGCGTCCGATACCGCCGCGGCTGGTAGCGCTTGAAGGTTTTGCTGAGACGTTCGACGTGAATGGCAACCGTCAAGTGGCACCTCCTGGGTGTCAAGCCGCCGATGATGCGTCGTGCCTTGACACAGTGTCAAGTGTGGATTTTGCCAAGCCAGCACAACCCCGTTCGGCAGAGCATTTAGGCACGCGATGCTAGACTGCCCACCGGCGATACAGGCGAGGCAGCGCGTCAGGCAGCCGGGATGCCTCACGGAGGCGGGCATAGCGGCCGCGCCCGAACAAGGTGTCCAAGAGCGCCGCATCCTGCCCGGCGTCCAGGGCGACGCCCAACGCTCGGATGCCAACGGCCTGTGCCTCCGCCACAGCTTGTGCGGTGTCGGCCACGGCGTAGGTGACATCTCCGTAGTCGCTGTCGTGCGGCAATCCGTCCGTCACAACCAGCAGAAGCCGCGAGCGCGCCGCCTCAGCCAAGAGCAGCCGCGTGGCATGGCGGATGGCCGCCCCCAAACGGGTATTGGACGCCGGCGCCAGCGCCGTCAACCGTCCGGCCAGGCGTTCAGCGCGCTCATCAAAGGCCTTGAGCCGAAAACATCGCACAGCATCTTTCCCCTGACTATTGAACGCATAAATGGCAAAACGATCCCCAATCTGTTCGAGCGCCGCCGCCAGACAGCGGACACTTTCCACTTCGCCATCCAGCACGCGCCGCGGAGCCGCGCCAGCCATCGGCTCACCGGTCGAGCGTGACACATCCAGCAGGAGCAGCGCCGCCACAGAACGGACCATCCGCTGCCGTCGGGCATACACCGCGTCTGAAGCCCAAGGCTGCGCCCGCCGTTCGACGTGGCGCTCAATCAGGGCATCGAGCGCCAACTCTGACCCATCGGTGGTGGGACGCACCCAGGCTAAATCGGCCGGACGCCAGCGTTCAAAAGCGCGGCGCAGCCGCGCCACGGTGGCGCTGTCCCCGACCGGAACGGTCGGCAGGTCGCCCGGTGTATCCAGTTCACTCACCTGGCACCAATCGGGGCGATATTCGCCCAGTCGAACATCCCACTCTGGGTAGCGATAGCTTGCCACTGCGCGCCAGCTCGCTTGTCTGGGAACCAGCGGCTGATCGCCAGGGAGGCCGTCGCTCGGCGGTGGTGTCGCATCATCCGGCGGCGGCACAGCCGACGCTGGCAGATTGCCACTTGTGACCGACTGAGCGAGTCCGCCGGGCAGCGCCGGAACCACCCGGATGGACTGGCTCTGGCCGGCGGCATCAGCAATGGACGGATTGGGCTGTGCGGTGCCAGAGGCCGGGACGCGCTGCGGCGCCATGCCGTTTGATGGTGGCGCGTCTGAAGACCATCGCGGCTGAGACGGCGGCGGCAACAGCCTGTAAATGTCAAGGGTTGCTTGCAATGAGTCGGCAACCGTTGCATCGCCCGCCAGGCACGGCGCAAGCGCATCGGTGAGCGTTTTGGTCAGGGCGGCGTACTCTGCCTGGACCGCTGGCCCAACTTCGCCCGCCAGCGCCAAGCGAAAGAGCAGCTCAACAGCAGCCGTCGTCAACGGCGCTCCGGCCAACGACTGCCGACTGGCCAGCAAGGGAGCGGTCAAGGCGTCGGCATCCCGTGCCACGCCGCGGTAAGCCCGGCGAAGCCGCCGGAGCACCCGCGCCATCTCCACGACATCGAAGAGCGTTCTGGCGGTTTCAACATCGGGGAAAAGTGCCAGCGCATCCTCGGCCGTGACCACGCCGGGACGTGGCGGCAGCCGGCGCTCCACCGCGCGGTCTCGGATCACGGCAAAATCCACATGCGACAGCCCGCCCGCACCGGCCCCCAAATCCGCAAAAAACGCCCGCATGGTTTCGTAGGCCACTCGCAGCGGCGGCGTGTCTTCGGCATAGCTGCCAAACAGGAGTCGCCCAGCCCCCTGCGCCGCCAACAGCTTGTACAGCAGAAAATTTCGGTCGCGTTCTGAAAACAGGGCAACCCGTCGCGGCAACGCCAACTGATGGACTTGCGCCTGAAAACGCACTTGCCCGCCCACGTCCGCCGCACCAGCGGACGGCGCAAGACGAAAGCTCCGCCCGGTGAGGGCCCGCAGGTAGTGGCGCAGCGTTGGCGCGGCTTCTTCCAGTGGAAGTCCGGGCAAATACGCTTCAAGCACCGACCGCGCTTGCGCGGTTTCCAATCGCGCAAACGCTGCCAAGTGTGAAGGGTTCGCGCCGTGGCGTGCCAATCCGAATGAAAGCCACTGCGCGAAACCATCTGCCGTCAGCGCCAGATGCTCAGCCGCGGCGCGCAAGGCGGCTGCGCCAAGCAGCGGCTGCGTGGCATAGAGTGGCAGCGCCGCCTCGACCAAAGCCTGACACCGGGCTTCATCGTCACGCAGGGCCAGAACGACTTGGCAAGTTTCCGCAACAATGTCGGTCAAGCGCGCCGTGTGCCGCGTCGCGCTGGCGGCGTTGAGCGCGCGGCAGAGCGCAATGAAAACCGGCTCCCCAAGCTGTCCGATCAAAGTTGGCGCTTGGTCGGCAAAACCGGCGGCCAACTGGGGTGACAGCCGTCCCAGGTCAGCTTGCAGGGCGGCCAGCACCGCCGCCACATCCGGGCTGAACGTCGGCTCGGCAGCAGCCAACGCGGCCGCAGATGAAGGGACAAGTCCCGCTGGCGGCGCGGTCGGGCGGCGGGGTCGGGTGAGACGCAACCAAGTCCTGAGCAGCATTACGGCATCTGTTCTCGCGCGGCAGCCGAAACATCCGTCGGCGCTTCTTCACGCGGTGTTGGACGCCAGAAACCAGGCAGTGCGTCAAACCGCGCGCGCCACCAGGAACCGTCCGTCAGGGTGTCGAAAAGCTGATAAAACACCGGGATTGCCACCAACGTCAGCAGCAGGCACAGCGTTTGTCCGCCGATGACAATGATGGCGACCGAACGGAGGGCGGCCGAACCAGGCGTCTGTGCCACGGCCATGGGGATCAGCCCGGCGACCAGCGCCAGAGTCGTCATGAGAATCGGGCGCAGCCGGTCGCGGCAACCGGCCACGATGGCGTCGTAACGCGCTTTCCCTTCGGCGCGCAAAACGTTGATGTGGTCAATCTGGAGAATGGAGTTTTTCTTGACGACGCCAAACAGCATCAGGATGCCCAGTGCCGAAAAGATATTGAGCGTCTCCCCAAATGGAATCAGTGACAGCAGCGCGAACGGTACGGCCATGGGCAGGCTCAACAAAATGGTCACCGGGTGGAGGAAACTCTCGAACTGGGCGGCCAAAATCATGTACATGAACACAAAGGACAGCACGAAGGCCAGCAGGAAGTTGGCCGCCGCCTTGCCCAATTCCTTGCTCTGACCAAGCTTTGCCGCCCGGTAGTCAGGACCCAGGTTGAGCGCCGTGGCTTTTTCATCGAGCGCCTGAAGCACCCGGTCAAGCGAATACCCTTCCTGGAGGTTGGCCGAGATGGTGACTTGCCGCTGCCGATTGTAACGGTCAATCTGGGCCGGCCCGACACCGCTCGAAAACGACACAAAGTTGGCAATCGGCGCATTCCCCAACTTGGTCGAGGGGACATACGACCGCAACAACGTTTCCGGGCCGGTTCGGTCGTCACCCCGCAGCCGAAACCGCACGTCGTAACGGTCATCGCCTTCGCGGTACGTCCCGACCACTTCCCCCGCCACGAGCGTGCGCAAGGACGAAGCAATCGTCGCCACATTCACGCCCAAGTTGGCTGCTTTTTCACGGTCAATCGTGGCGCGCAGTTCCGGCTTCCCAACTTCCAGAGTGGTGTCCACGTCCACGACCCCAGGCGTCGCCTTGAGGAAGTCTGAGAGCTGTTGCGAGGCTTGGGTCAGCACGGCGATGTCGGGGCCACGCACGACATACTGCACCGGCGCTGCCGAGTTGCCCCCGCCGGAAATGGCTTGCACGTACTGCACCGAAATTTGCTTACCCTGCTGATCGGCGAGCTTGTCACGGACCATCTGCATCAAGTCGGCCTGGGTCAGGCGTCGCTCTGTCAGTGGCGTTAGTTGAACAAAGATGTTGCCCCGATTGACGCGGCGCTGTTCGTCACCGCCAAGCGTCGTGAGATAGTGCGTGACATGTGGGGTCGTCTTGACCATGGCTTCCAAGTTGGCCATTTGTTTTTCGGCTTCCTGCAAGGTCATTCCTTCCGGCAACTTGACGGCGACCTCAAACATGCCCGCGTCATCAAAGGGAATGAAGTTTTTCCCGATCACAGAAAAAATTGGAATCACCGAAAGGACGGTCAGCAGCGAAATGCCAATTACGGCGACCGGCCGCCGGAGGGACCATTCGAGTAGCCAGATGTAGTTTCGCTCCAACCACCCGTAAAAGCCTGTGGCGCGTGATGATTTGTGGCGAGCGTCGGCAGCTTTCGGCGGCCGCAAAAAGCGCGAACAGAGCATCGGGGTCAGCGTGAAGCTGATGACCATCGAGACCAGAATGGCAAAGGCACAGGTGAAGCCAAACGATGACATGAAGCGCCCCACGATGCCGCCCATAAAGGCCACGGGAATGAAAATCACTACGAGCGAAAGCGTCGTTGCCAGCACCGCGAAACCAATATCGGCGGTGGCTTCCTTGGCGGCTTCAAACGCCGACATGCCCTTTTCTTCCATGAAGCGGTAGATGTTTTCGAGCACCACCACGGCGTCGTCAATCACAATCCCGACGCTCAGGACCAGCGCCAGCATGGTCATGCGGTTGAGGGTAAAGCCCATGGCGTACATCAGCCCGTAGGTCGCGATGACCGACGCCGGAATGGCAATGGCCGAAATCACGGTCGAACGCCAGTTGCGCAAAAACAGCAAGATGACCAGCGCCGCCATGATGCCACCCAAGAGGAGGTGTTCCTGCACGGCGTCAAAAGCATCCTGCACAAAAATGGACTGGTCTTTGAGATACTGCACCCGGAAGTCAGACGGCAGTTGCGGCAGCAGTTCTGCTACCCGCTCCTTGACCAGCCGGACAACTTCGAGCGTGTTACTACCCGACTGCTTGCGAACCTCCAAAATAACCGCCGGCTGACCATCGAGCCGGGCCAGCGAGCGGGGTTCTTCCACGCCGTCTTCAACATACCCAATGTCTTTGACGTAGATGGGCAGTCCATTGACCGTGCCGACAATGACTTGATTGAAGTCTTCCACGCTGGTGACTCGTCCGAGCGTGCGTAGTGAGAGTTCACGCTGGCCGTCATCGAGGCGTCCGCCGGGGATTTCGACGTTTTGGGCGCGCAACGCCTGCTTGATCGCCTCCACGCTGAGGTTATAGGCCGCGATTTTTGACGCATCGAGCGTCACCTGGATTTCCCGCTTGCGGTCGCCAATGAAGGAAACGCGGCCAACGCCGTTGAGCGATTCCAGGTTTTGCTTGATTGCCTTGTCGGTAATTTCGGTAATCTCGCGGGGCGAACGATTGCCAGACACGGCCAGCGACAACACCGGCTGCGCATCCGGGTCGAGCTTCTCGATGATGGGCGCTTTCACATCGGACGGCAGCTCACCCAGGATGCGGTTGACCTTGTCGCGCACATCTTGGGCAGCGTCGTCAATCTTGCGCTCAAGCACGAACACGACGAACACCTGCGACACGCCTTCGGCCGACACCGACCGCAGCTCATCCACGCCGGCAATGGTGTTGACGGCTTCCTCGATGCGCTTGGTGACTTGCGATTCGACTTCCTCCGGCGACGCGCCATCGAGCCGCGTCGTGATGGTCACAGTCGGAAGGTCGATCTTGGGAAACAAGTCCACGCCCAGCTTGAAGTAGGAAAACGCCCCCACGACGATGAACGCCATGACGAGCATGGTGGCAAAAACGGGGCGCTTGATGCAGAGTTCGGCAAGTTTTTGCATAGCGGTAGAAACGCGGGACAAGCCACCCGCGGCGGCATCAGGTCGTCAACCGCTTCACGCTGTCGCGGTCACGGTAGCGCGCTTGGGTCTTTGGGTTACTAAAGATGGCGTCGGCAATGAGGGGAATTTTGCCGAGATACATCAGCGGGCGATACCACCACGGCACGACGATTTTGCGCCGGGGCGACCGAATGGCCTTTTCAATGGCGCGGGCGACGATTTCCGGTCCCGGCATGCGGTAGCGCAGTCCGGCGGTCATCTCCGTGCGAATGAAGCCCGGCGCGACCAGCACCACCCGCAGCCCACGTCCCTTGACCTCGCGCCGCAAGGCGTCGTTGAAACCGCGCAGCGCAAACTTCGAGGCCGTGTACATCCCAACGGTAGCGACTTCGCCGGCCACCGAACCGATGTTGACGATGACGCCACCGGGCGACAGGTGTGGTAGGGCATACTTGGCGCAGAGCGCGCAGCCGAGCACGTTCACGTCGAGCACCTGCTTGAGCAGGTCGTCGCGGGTGTCGCACAGATTGAGACCGCCCCCGGTGCCGGCGTTGTTGACGAGAGCATCTATGCGCCCAAAGGCATCCAGGGTGGACTGGATCAAATGGCGGACGTGCTCCCCGTTGGTGACATCGCCCGGAACCACATGCGCCCGGCCGCCGGCCTGCGTGATGTCGCGCGCGACGGCCTGCATTTCCGGTTCGCGGCGGGCAAAGAGCGCCACCGCGGCCCCCCGCGCGGCCAGGTGCTTCGCCGTGGCGGCGCCAATCCCGCTTGAAGCTCCAGTAATCACGACCACACTGCCTTCGAGCCGCATCGCCTTCTGTCCTCGACTCTTATGAAACGTTCACTGGCTGATCATTGGTCAGGCGATCCAGGTTGGTCGTGATGACCTTTTCACCGGGCTTGAGGCCTTCGGTAATTTCAACTGCCTCGCCATCGCGCTTGCCCAACCGGACGCGCCGCTCCACGGCCTTGCCACCCTCAAAAACAAAGACCTTTTCCACGCCGGCGACGCTGACCACCGCGCCAGATGGAACGAACACCGCCGGCACGTCGCTGGCGATGTCCACATAGACCCGCGCAAACATGCCCGGCTTGAGGAGTCCCTGTGGATTCGGAGCGGTCGCCTCGACCATCAAGAGCCGCGCCTGCTGATTGAGAACAGGACTGATGCGGGCCACCCGCGCCGGAAAATCGCGCCCTGGGTAGGCGTCAGTCGTGAAACGCACCGGCATGCCGGCCTTGACGTACGAAACGCCAACTTCAGCGACATTGGCCTGGACCCGGATGGGATCGAGCCGGACAATGGTGACGATGTCACGGTTGCCGCCCTGTTCGTTGATGAAATCCCCGCGCGACTTGTGGCGGACACTGACGAATCCACTGATTGGGGCGCGAACCGTTGAGTCTTCCAGTTTTTTTCTCGCAAAGCGGACTTCTGCCTGACGCTGCTCAACCGCGCCAATGCGCATCACCGCCTCGTCACGAGCCGCCTGGTAGCGGGCTTCGGCCGCGCGGTAGCTGGCTTCGACCGTGTCCCACCGCTGGCGTGGGACATCCCCAGACTCGACCAACCGCTGGGTACGCTCCATCTGCGCCCGCGCATCGTCCAGAGCCGCCTTGGCCTGGCGCACCGTTGGGACGGCTTCAATATCAATCGGGTCGCGCCGTCCGGCGTCACCGAGCATGGCGCGCGCTTGCGCCAGCGCCGCCTCGGCCTGCTGAAGCTTGAGTTCATATTCCTTGGGCGAAATGCGCGCGATGGGCTGCCCGGCCTTGACGGGACTGCCGACATCAACGGTCAGTTCCGCAATCTCGCCGCCGACCTGTCCGGCGACGACCACTTGCTCATCCGGGACCAGCGAGCCAACGGTTTCAATGGATTTGCGGATGAGCCGCTCAACGGCCGGCGTGGTTTTGACCTCGACGACCGCCGGCGGCGCGGTGGCTTCCGGGGCGGCGGCGCTGACCGTTTCCTTCTTGTGGGAACATCCACCGGCGCCGGCGACCAGGAGTGCCAGTCCCCATCCTCCAAGCACCATACGACCCACCGACCAAGCTTTCGTCGTCATGACGTTCTCACCTTTCTTACCGGGGATGACGTTTCGGCCACATCGGCCACCGGCTGCCGCACACCGTCGAGGAAAATAGCGGTGTAAGCGCGCGCCAGCGCTTCCGGCGATCCGGTAACGGTCGCATCGCCGTGAAGTTGCTCGAACATGGTCTGAAGAAACGGCATGGCAAATAGTGAACGCGCGGCGGCCTGCGGGTTCACTTCCCGAAACGCGCCCTCGCGGATGCGGGTTTCAATGTAATCACCCAAAAAGTCAAAAATATCGCGCACATACAGCCGGAAAAACATCTCCGACAGCTCATGACCTTCAAGCGCGCTAAAAAACAACAACCGCTGAAAGGAGTAATCAGCGCGGTGGCGTTCGATGACGTGCCTCATGATCGCCTCAAAAAAGCGCCGGTCATCGCGTTCCGCAGCCAGCTCGCGCATGCACGCCCAGAACGTTGCCGCATCGGCGTCTTTCATTTTCTGGTCGAGGATGGCGGCATACAGGTCTTGCTTGGTGGCAAAGTGCCGGAAAATGATGGCCTCGCTTACGCCGGCCGCAGCCGCAATTTCCTTGGTGGTCACGCCGTTGAAACCCTTTTCAGAAAAGCGCTGCATGGCTACCCGGACGATTTGTTGTCGCCGGTCTTCGCCTGACATGCGCCGCGGGGCGCGGGCCAGAAGTGACCGAGGTGAAGCGGTTGGCAGGGAGCTGGTCATGGTGACAGAGCGTACTGTGTGCGTTTACCCACAAAGTTAGTATTCACTTACTCACCAACACTACACTGGCGTCTCAACTGCCAACAAGCTAGTTTTCCACCTATGACACCAGAACCTACGCCCCCGATGCCGCCACTTGAGTGGCAGACGGCCCGCTTTGCCGAACTGACGCTCGACGAGCTGTACGACATTGTTCAGGCTCGCCTGGCCGTGTTTGTCGTTGAACAGCAGTGTGCCTATCAGGATGCCGATGGCGTTGACCGCCATGCCCACCACGTCATGGGGTGGCGACGAACGCCAGATGGACGCACACTGGTTGCTTACTGTCGGCTCGTCGAACCGGGTATCAAATACGCTGAACCGTCTATTGGGCGGGTGATTACCCCGGCGGCCGGACGCGGACAAGGCTTCGGCAGGGCGCTACTCCGGCAGGCGCTGGACCTGCACGACCGGCTGTATCCGGGACAGGCCAATCGCATCTCGGCGCAGCAGTACCTAGAGCGGTTTTACGGCGCGTTCGGCTACCGGACGGTGTCCGAACCCTATGATGAAGATGGGATTCCCCATGTCGAGATGGTGCGTCCCAGTCCGCAGCCCGCTCAAGCAATCATCTCATCAGAAAGCAACTGACTGCGCTCACAACGTTCATGACCTATTCCACCGAAACCAGACTGCTCATCATTCGCCACGGACAGACAACGGACGGCTCAGAGCCACGCTGCCATGGCTGGGCCGACTTGGCGTTATCCGATGAAGGTGTAAAACAGATCGAACGCCTCGCGCGCTACCTGCGCCACCAACCCATTGATGCCCTCTACGCCAGTGACTTGACGCGCTCCCAACATTCCGCGCGCATCCTGGCGACCGGGCGTAACCTTTCCCCGGTGGCGCTACCGGCGTTGCGCGAAATCAACTTTGGCGACCTCGAAGGCTGCTTGGTGGATGAGCTTCCCCAACGCTTTCCGGCAACCATCACCGCCTGGCGCGCGAATCCGGCGACCTGCCACTTTCCCAACGGCGAGAGTTTCCAGTCCGTCAAGCAGCGCGTGCTGCCGACCATCGAGCGCCTGCTCGCCCAACATGCCGGCTCGACCATCGCCCTCGCGCTTCATTCCGGCGTCAACCGCGTGATTTTGGGCTGGGCGCTTGGACTGCCGGATGAATACCTCGTCCGGCTGGAGCAGCACCATGGCTGCCTCAACATTGTCACGTTTGGACCGTTGCATCCGCGGCTGGTGCTCCACAATTTCGTGCCTGAACCCGATCACGGCCGGTGAACGGCCCCAGCTTCCAGAAACAAGACCCAAGGTGGTCTTCGGGCCCGATCGCTTTCAATCATCCGCAGCTATCCACCACTCGGTGTCATCTCCAGTGCGGCAGTTTCAGCCCGAGACACCGTTTGACGGCCGAGCGCCTCGGCTTCAGCGACTGGGACATCCCGAATGACCACTGGCGTCTGTCCGGCGGTATCCAGGATGAGCGTTGCCAGGCCCAACCGCCAATCAAAAGGGGTTTGGGCAACGACTACCGACTGAATCTGGCAGACCGGAATGACGTATGTCGCCCGGTTGATCCATCCTTGCCGAACAAACCAGTACGCCTCACCGGCGATGTAGCCCCGCGCGCGGTAATCCAGCCAACTCACCCAAATGATGACCGGGAAGAGCGTCAACGGCCACAGCCCATAGGGCAGGCCCGACCACCACAGCGCACCGGCCGTCAGCGCCACCAGCCAGGCCGACCGACGCCAGATACCGCGTCGAATCGCCAGCGGTGACACCGGCTGCCAAGCCTGTGGGTCGAGGTCACAGTCGTTCAAAAACCGTGGGAGCAAGCGTTCGGCCGCGCCGCGCTCCAGCAGCGGAGCCAGCAGTCCCCGCCCCTGCTGCTCTTCGTCGCGTTCGTAGGCAACGCCGGCCACATCCACGCGCAGCGCAGCCCAGCCAAAGAAGCGCCGCACCAGCGTTTGCTCGATGGCAATCAACTGAATACGCGCCGGTGACAAGTTGCTGACATGGCGTGTCAACAGTCCATAGGTGCGCCGCAAGGCGGTTCCGTGTTGGGTCAGCCGAAAATCGTAAAATCGCGCAAGCGAGAGCAAGCTGGAAACTACCGTACTAACCACCAGCAACCCGCCGACCACCCCCACCAGCAGTGCCAAGACCGTCATCCAGCTCCGGCCGCCGAGCGTCACCGCCAGGTTTTCAAGTCCCTGCCACACCAACCGGCGCGCCGTTTCAGGGAGCCATTCTTCGGCAAACCGCGTCAGCGCACCCAGCACAATAAACAACGTAAAAACGCCGTTTGAGGTCAGTCCGGCCAAGAGCAGTTCGCGGGGGCCTACGGCAACAATCGGCACTTCATCCGCGCCCGTCTGCGCTTCCACGGCTGCCACCGGGCGGTGACCGAACACCCGCTGACGCAACCGCGCAATATCGCCCACCGAAAGCACGGCCAGGGAGGCCTCAATGCCACCACCAGTAGAAGTCTCGATGTCGGCCCGCGCTACACCAAGTTGACGCTGGATGAGATTTTGCTCCAGCCGAATCTCCTGGATGTTGGCTAGCGGGATATGCCGCTCCTGACGGCGCAGGATGCCCTGCTCGACGACGAGTTCTTCGGCTTCCACGCGGTAACGGAAGCTCCAGTACCGCGCGACCACCAACAGCAGGTTTGGCACGCCAAAGACCAGAACCAGCAATGTGCCGAAGAACCCAAAACCGGAAAAGACCCAGTACAGCAGCGGAATGAGCATTTGCCGCGCCACGGCCAGGAGGCCGAATGCCAGCGTCCACGGATGCAGCCGTCCCGCCAAGCGGCCGGCGGACAACGAATTGGCTTCAGCCGCCATGCCCGGCCTCAGATACGGCTTCGCCAGGGTGTGGTGATTCACGGCGAAGCGGACGGCCGCCGTGAATCTGCGCCATCAATCGATCGCGGAGGTCGGTCGCGGTCGCCAGGGCCAGTCCGGGCAAAACGGTGCTCGACTCATGCATGCCGGCAGTGTGAAAAACGAGCGTTGCCAGGCCGTATGACCGCTCAAACAGTCCCTGCCGAAGATCAACGTGTTGGATGCGTGACAGTGGCACAAGGCGACTTTCACGAAACCACACCCCGTGGCGTACCTCAATGACGCGCTCGGCAATGCGGTAGGCATAGTGCCGGTAGGCTAGAGGTGGATACCAAATCGTCTGGACAACCGCCAGTAGCGCCATGACAACCCAGGCGGCCAGAAGCAGCCAGAACCACATGCCCAGCGACAAGATGATGCTGCCGATGGTTATCGCCACAAAGGCAAGTCCGAGCAGCATGGCCCACTCAATTCCACCATTGAGCCGCCACAAAGCGATGACATCCGGTTCCAGACGCATTGGCTCATCCACGACCGGCGCGGCTTGTGATACGAGCGAAGGCGGCAGGGTGGTTTCGGGCTGGTTGTTTGACGGCGCTTCAAGTGTAGCCGTTTCAGGCATGGAATCTGGCATGCGACCACCTCACTCGCGTGAACTTGGGGTTGGTTTTGTTTCGTCTGTCGTCACCAAAGTCGCTTTCGTTGGAAACTGCGCAGCGATGGAACGGACTTTCCCATCCGTCGTTCCCTGTACTTTGTCCGCCAGGCGGTCAAGGTCAGCCGCCGCCTCCGCCGCCGTCGGACGCTCCTCCGGCCGCTTCGCCAGCATCCGCAGCACATACGCACTCACTTCCTCATCCAACCCCGCCACCCGCGCCGCCGGCGCCTCCGCCGCCTCATGCACGTGCGCCAGCAACACCCGTATCCCACTCTCCCCACCACCTCCAAACGGCACCGCCCCACACACCATCTCGTACAACATCACCCCAACCCCATACACATCCGCACGCCCATCATACGTCCCCCCAACCACCCGCTCCGGCGCAATGTAGGCCGGCGTCCCAACCACCGACCCAGCCGCCGTCAGCGTCTCCAACACCTCCCCACTCCCACGCTCCACCACCGTCGCAATCCCAAAATCCACCACCTTCACCACCTCTTCCCCACTCGACCAATCCACATACACATTCTCCGGCTTCACGTCCCGATGCACCACCCCCAGCTCATGCGCCGCCGCCAGCCCACGACACACCGCCCCACACACCCGCAACGCACGCTCCACGCTCACCCCACCCCGCACCTCCCGCGTCAGCGCGTACCCCTCCAGCAACTCCATCACCAAGTACGCCATCCCCTCGCTCGATACCCCAGCGTCCACCACCTCCACCACGTGCCGATCCTTGATCTGCGCCGCCAACGCCCCTTCCCGCCGAAACCGCTCCAGCGCCTCCGCGCTGTCGTTCCCGGCTACCGGCTTGAACACCTTCACCGCCACCGCCCGCTTCAACCCAAGGTGCTCCCCGGCAAACACCACCCCATACCCCCCAGCCCCCAACTTCTCCCCAAGCCGGTACTTCCCATCCAGCACCGTCCCAGGTAGCGCTTCCGCCAGAGCCGAAAAAATCCGATCCGCACGCCGCTGCGACGCTTCCAGCGCCGCCACCTTCTCGTCCAGCGCCGCGTTCTTGCGCTCCACTTCCGTCTTGGCCGCCGCCAACGCCTGGTTCTGGGCTTCCACCTCGGTCTTGGCCGCTTCCAGCGCCGCCGTCCGCTCGGCCACCTTGGCTTCCAGTTCGGCGTTTTGGCGCTCCAGCGCCCGCAGTCGCCACCGCACCCCGCCGTACACCAGTCCAACCCCACAGCCTACGTATCCCACCCACGCCCACCACCGCAACCACCACGGTGACAGCACCTCAAACGCCAGCGGCGACATTTCGACGACCCGGCCGCGCGCATCACGCGCCCAAATCCGCAAACGATAGTTTCCGGCGGGAACGTTGGTGTAAACCGCTTTGGCTTCGGACACCCAGTCGGATGGGGCGCGGTCGTAGCCGTCCAGTTGAACCCGGTAGCGGATCGCCTGCGGCTCGGTGAAGTCAAGCAAGGCGTACTCGAACGCCAGGTTGTTGTCGGCATAAGCGAGGCGCTGTCCCAATGCCAGACGCGCCGGACGACCGTTGACAAACACCTGCTCCATGACGAGCGAACGCAGTGGAGGCGTGATCTCCAAGCCTGGATCATACACGGCCGCGCCTGCCACCGTGCCAATCCAGAGCCGGCCGGCGCTATCCCGGTAAAACGCTCCCTGGTTGCACTCATTGCTTGGCAAGCCATAGTCCATGGTGAAGGTGCGGGTTTGGGTCGGCTGACGACTGCCGTCGCTGAACGTCCACTGCGCGACACCCCGGTTGGTGGGGAAATACAAGCGTCCGAGCGCATCCACGACCACCCCATAGACGTGATTATTGGGCAGCGGCGGTTGGCTCTGCTCAGAAAAGTTTGTCCAGGGCATCTCAGTCCGCTCCGGGTCATAGCGCACCACGCCCTGGCTTTGCGTGCCAACCCAGAGCTGGGGTTGACCCTGGACCTCAAAGACGCCGACGCCAAGCAGCAAATCGGTCGGTAATCCCTGGCGTGGCAGTTGTGTCCACTGTCCATCGGCATAGCGCAGAACGCCCATTCCATAGACGCTGCCCCACAGCACATCTGGTCGCAGAGGATCGCGCATCACCGACGTTGGAATATGTTTTTCTTCAAATCCGGGCAGTGTCACCCGTTGCCACCGTCCGTTTTCGAGATACTGGACACCATCATAGGTAAAAGCCCAGAGGATGGGTTGTCCGGTTGGATGGTTGGTCACGGCCAATGAAAAATAGACGGTTCCATACTTGCCATCGCATGGGGTTGGCTCGGCTTGCCAGCGGTTGCCAACCCACTTGGCCAGTCCGCCGTCGCACCCGGCCCAGATGATTGACGCGCCGTCTGGGGCGCGGGTCTCGGCCAGACTCAGCACGGTATCGCCGGGCAAGCCATCTTTGCGGGTAAAGGTTTGAAGCTGGCCAGCCTCGGCGCGGAGGAGTCCGCCCGACGTTCCAATCCAGAAACAGCGCTTGCCATTGCGCCCCGCCGATTCGAGAAAGGCATACACCCGGCGGTCTGGCAATCCTTCGCTGACCGTCAGGGACTGCCAGCCTTCGAGATCACAGCGCGCCAAACCGCCGCCGCCGGTGCCAATCCAGACAGCGGGTGTCACATCGCCGGTTTCTTGGAGCAGTGAAAAAACTCGCTCGGCGGGAAGCCCCTGCTTTGGCGTGTAAACCTGCCAGCCACGTCCCGTGTAGCAGGCGACACCGCTCCCATCCATTCCAATCCACAGGTGACGCGCCCCATCCGGCGCGACCGACTGAGCCAGGCACTGAATCCGTCCGTTGGGCAGCGGCGAGGTTTTCGGGTCAAACCGCTGAAGCACGGCACCTTGCCCATCCAGTTGAAACACGCCGCCCCCTTGCGTGCCACCCCACACCTGCGGCTGACCATCGGCGCTTTGGACAGCCAGCAGGCAGGTGATGTACTCGCCCGGAAGGCCGGTGTCGAGACCGAGCACACGCGCTTCATCACCCACTTGGCGCACCAGACCGCGGTTGGTGGTTCCAATCCAGAGCACCGTTTGCCCGGCGGCATCTACCGTGCGGGCGAGACACTTTACCGTCACGCTGGGGAGGCTGGCCCGGATAGGGACCGCCTCCCAGCGGCCGCCGCTGAAGCGCGCCACGCCACCATCGCCACCGGCCCACACGACCGGCCCCTGTGGCGTGGCTTCCTCAAGTAAGGCGTACACTTCACGGCCTGGAAACTTGCCGGTTTCGGCCGCCTCGTGCGGCCCAAAGCTCGTCCACTGGCCAGCCTGGAGACGCAGCACACCATCGAGTGTGCCGACCCACAGGGCATCGTCGGCAGTCGCCAGCAGGGCGCGGATGTTGCGCGACTTGGCGGTGGCGGGAAACGCCACGGTCCGCCACCGTTGCCCGTTGTAGCACGCCAGTCCATCCTGTGTTCCCACCCATAGGCGTCCCTGGCGATCCCAGGTCATGGCCCCAACGGTATTTTGGGGCAGGCCGTCGCGATCCGTAAAAACGCGCAGGGCCGGGCGTAGTGTCGGTAGGGCTTCACGGACATTGGCGGCGGCCGAAACCAAACTGCCAGCCAACAGCCATCCCAACCAGAGGATGGCTCGCCGCCCCCAACCGCGCCACTGCTTGGAAAGAAGCCGTTCCAACGTATGCCGCCTCACGATCGAGCTATGCGTTCTTGTCCATTGCCGTATCACGCCGAATGTTGATGGTCCGCCGCCGGGCTTCAACCAATGTATCCCAATCCTCTGGTTTGGTGGTTGCCGGCTCGAAGTCCAAGGTTCGTTGACAACGGACCTTGTCCGCCAGGCGGTCAAGGTCCGCCGCCGCCTCCGCCGCCGTCGGACGCTCCTCCGGCCGCTTCGCCAGCATCCGCAGCACATACGCACTCACTTCCTCATCCAACCCCGCCACCCGCGCCGCCGGCGCCTCCGCCGCCTCATGCACGTGCGCCAACAACACCCGTATCCCACTCTCCCCACCACCTCCAAACGGCACCGCCCCACACACCATCTCGTACAACATCACCCCAACCCCATACACATCCGCACGCCCATCATACGTCCCCCCAACCACCCGCTCCGGCGCAATGTAGGCCGGCGTCCCAACCACCGACCCAGCCGCCGTCAGCGTCTCCAACACCTCCCCACTCCCACGCTCCACCACCGTCGCAATCCCAAAATCCACCACCTTCACCACCTCTTCCCCACTCGACCAATCCACATACACATTCTCCGGCTTCACGTCCCGATGCACCACCCCCAGCTCATGCGCCGCCGCCAGCCCACGACACACCGCCCCACACACCCGCAGCGCACGCTCCACGCTCACCCCACCCCGCACCTCCCGCGTCAGCGCGTACCCCTCCAGCAACTCCATCACCAAGTACGCCATCCCCTCGCTCGATACCCCAGCGTCCACCACCTCCACCACGTGCCGATCCTTGATCTGCGCCGCCAACGCCCCTTCCCGCCGAAACCGCTCCAGCGCCTCCGCGCTGTCGTTCCCGGCTACCGGCTTGAACACCTTCACCGCCACCGCCCGCTTCAACCCAAGGTGCTCCCCGGCAAACACCACCCCATACCCCCCAGCCCCCAACTTCTCCCCAAGCCGGTACTTCCCATCCAGCACCGTCCCAGGCAGCGCTTCCGCCAGAGCCGAAAAAATCCGATCCGCACGCCGCTGCGACGCTTCCAGCGCCGCCACCTTCTCGTCCAGCGCCGCGTTCTTGCGCTCCACTTCCGTCTTGGCCGCCGCCAACGCCTGGTTCTGGGCTTCCACCTCGGTCTTGGCCGCTTCCAGCGCCGCCGTCCGCTCGGCCACCTTGGCTTCCAGTTCGGCGTTTTGGCGCTCCAGCGCCCGCAGTCGCCACCGCACCCCGCCGTACACCAGTCCAACCCCACAGCCTACGTACCCCACCCACGCCCACCACCGCAACCACCACGGGGTAGCGACCCGAAAACGGAGTTGGACCGGCTGGCTTTCACGCCCCTGCCCATCCCGTGCCCACGCTTGAAAAACATATTCGCCCGGCCAGAGGTTGGTGAACGACCGGCGCGGTTCGGCGCTCCACACGCTTGGCTGTTCATCGAAGCCTTCAAGGTAGGTTCGGTAACGCAACCGCGCAGGCGACGCAAACACTGGCGTGGAGACATCAAATGTCAAGTTACGCGCACTGTAGGGCACCGTCAGCCCATCGGTGAGCAAAAGATTGGTCGCCCCGGTTGTCATTGCCTGAAGCACCGGCCGGCGTGGGGGTGGCGGTAAGGCATTGACCGCCGGATCAAACACGGCAACGCCATTGGGCGTGCCGCCCCAGATGCGCCCCGATGGATCCACCATCGAAGCGCCGCCATTGAACTCGCCGCTGGGGAGACCATCTTCCGCGTCAAACGTTTCAATCGTGAAGGTGCCGTTCCCCTGGTAGGTTAGCCGGGCAGCCCCCTGGTTGGTGAGCGCGTAAGCCCGCCGCTCAGCATCGAACTGCACCTGATACACGGTATCGTTCGGAAAGCCCGGTGTGGTGGCTTGTGACCAGACGTGGAAGCGCAGCTCAGGCAGGTTCAGTTCGGCCGTCACCAGACCGCCACCTTCCGTCCCGGCGAACAGAAACTGCTTGCCATCGGGAAAGGTCATGGCTTGCACCGTCATGACCGTGTTGTTGGGCAATGTCGGCGTTTGCCAGGTGTCCCATCGCCCGTTACGCCACCGCGCCAGTCCGCCGCCTTCCGTGCCCACCCAGATGGTCTTTTCACCATCCGGCGCGACGCTCTCACAAATGCTGTGCAGGGCGTTGGTTGGTAGGCCATTGGCGGTTGTGAATGATGACCACTGCCCATCTTCAAAGCGTGCCAGTCCCACTTCGGCCGTAACCACCCACAGCCCCGGCCGGCCACGCCAACCATCTGACGCCAGAAAAGCGCGAATGCTTGCTTTTTCAAGCCCTGGCGCGTCGCGCACCGGCAACGGCCGCCCCTGCCCGGACTTGCGGAATAGCCCCAACTGCGTTCCGATCCAGAGCGTACTGCCGGTCTTCGGATCGAACGACTCATGAACACTGAACACAGTGTTGGTGGAGAGTCCGTCGGCCATGGTGAGCTGGCGCCAGCGCCCATCCACGTAGCCAACCAGCCCCTTGCCGCGCGTCCCAAACCAGTAGTTCGTCGTCCCGTCCGGCCCCGTGGCCGTGCCCATGCCGTACACGCTTGCCCCGGCCAGTGCCGGAACATTGTCCAGCGTCGCCCATCCGGTAAACGAGACGTGCAGTAATCCGCCATCCGTCCCAACCCACAGCCCAACGTGGCGGCCGGGGTCGGCCGCCGGGAGCGGGAGCAAGCTCCAGACGCTGATGTTCGGCAAACCGTATGATGCATCGAACGCCTGAACGCCGGCCAGGTCCGGGCGGCCATCGGAGCGGGTGTAAAACAGCCCGTCGCCATCGGTGGCAATCCAGAGCCGACGTTCACCGCTGGGCAGCACGGTTTCGGTCAGCGCCGTCACGCGGCTCCGGGTCGGCAATGGCCAACGCTGCCAGGTTTGGCTTTCCCGACGCCAAAGCAAACCGTCTCGGCCGCCAACCCAGAGCGCCCCAGTCCCGTCAACGAACGTGGCAAACACGCTCCCGGTCGGCCCGTTGGCGACGATTTCGCAGGTCTTTCCATCGGAGCTGGCCAATCCCTGGGCCGTCCCAAGCCAAACCAGGCCGTCGGCGGTTTCCGCCAGGGCAAGCACCCGCCCGGTGGCGTGCGTCGCCGGGAGCGGTGTCACCCGCGACGTGGTTGGCATCCATACGGACAGGCCCTGTTCCGTTCCAATCCAAAGCGCGCCGTCTGAACGCTCCAGGAGACCGTTGACCCGTCCGGCCGGCAAGCCCTGAGCTTCGTCATAGTTTTCCCAGGTGCCATCCGGCAGACGGCAGGCCAACCCGCCATCTTGCCGGCCAAACCACACCCGCCCATCACGGGTGGCAAGGCATACCCGGAGAAAGTTTGACCGGCTGCGATTCGGCACGGCAAAGGACTGCCAAGCACGCCCGTCGAATCGGGCCGCGCCGTCCTGCGTCGCCACCCAGAGATAGCCCTGCGCGTCGGTCGCCAGGCTCATCGCCGACACCTGGGGCAATCCGTCTTTTCCGGTGAACAGGCGCGTGAAGGGGCGCAAGGTCGGCCCCGACGGTGACGACGCCTCCCCATCGGCACCGGAAATTTCACCCAGTCCACCTAACGCCAACCACAGACCAAGTAGCCAAATCCACCCGCGTGATGGCATGGTTGTGCGCAAGCGCACACTCTGGCGTGACCCTAGACAATCCGACGAAAGGTGCATTCCCAACCCGTATGCCTACGCGGCAAGCCATGATTGTTGAAACGTTTGGCGGACCCGAAGCGCTCCGCCTCGTCACTGAAGAGCTACCAAACCTGACGCCAGGCCTGGCGCGGGTTGCCATTGAAGCCATCGGCGTCAACCGCGCCGACATTCTGCTTCGCGCCGGAGCCTACCATGGCGCGCGTCCGCCGGCGCGACTTGGTCTCGAAGCGGCCGGGACGGTCGTTGAATCTTGCACACCCGACCTCCCGGTTGGAAGCCGGGTTGTCATTTTTGGCAATCGAACCGGACTTTATGCAACCGAGGTGGTCGTCCAGCCCTCCGAGGTCGCGCTGCTCCCCGATGCGGTTTCAACCGTGACGGCCGCCGCGCTGCCGGTCAACTGGCTGACGGCGTGGTACTGCCTCCGGCGACTGATTGGGTTGCGCCCGGACGATACCCTGCTCATTCCTGCCGCCACCAGTGGCGTGGGCGTCGCAGCCATTCAAATCGCGCGCCACGTTGGAGCCAGGATCATCGCGGCGGCCAGCACCCCGGAAAAACTGGCGGTTGCGGCCCGGCTGGGCGCTCATGTGACCGTCAACTACGCCGAGATTAACCTCCTCGAAGCCGTCCGCGACATCACCGAGGGCAAAGGCGTGACGGCGTTTCTCGATACGGTCGGCGGACTGACCTTTGCCGACGGCCTCAAAGCCCTGGCGCCGTTTGGTCGCGTCACGGCGCTGGCCAACGTTACGCTCGAGCCATCCGTCATCAACGTTCGGGATTTTTACCCTAAAAACGCCCAGATTTATGGCTTTCAGTTGGGGAACTTGATGGCGGCCGGGCGCTATCCAGAGGCGCGCGCAGACCTCGACACAATCCTGGAGCGGGTTGCCGACCGGACCTTCCATCCCATCATTGCCGGGAGCTTCCCGTTGAGCGACGCGGCAACGGCCCACCGTCAACTCGAAAGCCGCGCCGTCATCGGCAAACTGCTGCTCGTCACGTCTGGGGAAGCGGAAAACCTACCGCCAACAGGCAGCGCGCTTCGGTGATCTCGACCACGTGCCAAAGCTTCCTGCAACGACGCATCCAGCCACTGGGACTGACAAGCGCTTCCTGCCCGTATGAAGGTAGCCTGAGCCTGTGCGGGGGGTGGCAGCGCGGAGCCATCCGCACGGCCACCCCGGTGTGAACCACTCAACTCTAGATGCTTCCCGACCAGAAATCCCCATCCTCTTGACTTGAGGAGGTTCGCATCGGCGGTGCCGGCTTCACGTAAGGGGCTATTTCCTTCAAGCACGCTTCCATCAATGGCTTGAAGGTTTTGGCACAGAACCCTTGCGCACAGGCTTCCGCTGCCGAGAGCTGCCTTTTCCCCCCAAACCTCAAGTCGCTGTCCACCCAAAGAAGCTGGTCCAACTCGTTTAGCAAGCGCTGCGTCTCAGGGAAATGAACCTTGAAGTCCGAAAAATGGCCCGAAAGATACACCTCCGCGTAAATGCAGGCCTCGGCGAGATCATCAAGTTCCGTCGAGGCTAACTTGGCCCAAAGGGTCTCGATGTCCTTCTCGGGCAGTGATGGGTCGGCAAGTTGAACGAATTTCGTGAGTTCCTTGGCAAAATCAGCCAAGACGGTCGTGAGGTCATCCGGCAGTGATGCTGTCGCATCAGGCGCACCTTGAGTGAGATTCCGAGCGGAGTCCTCAGTCGCAGAAGCTACAACCTCTGCTGTGAAATGTAGCATAGCACAAGCTAATGGGGCAGCAGGTGGTGGGGCAGCAGGTGGTGGGGCAGCAGAGTCTCTTGGGGAAGATACTTCGAATGGTGGAAAGGGGCAAAATCCTGCACCTAAGGTGAAATTAGTCTCTGTTTCCCAACGAGCTGGGGTCTCGACCGGCTGAACATAAGTGAGGCGTTTTCCGCCCTGATTGACGATTTCCTTCTTGTCCACGACCAGGAATGCCGTGAAACGGGAGAGCACCGAGTGGCTGATGGACAAATCAATGATGGTTTGCTTGAGATGGCTCGCGCGCTCGAGGCGGAACTGATCGTCGAGATCGGCAATCCGGTGCCTGGCCCACAGGTGCGCTAGCGCTGGCACATCGGTCTTGACCGGCTTGAGTGACTTTTGCCAAGCCTTCCCGTTGGGCAAAACACCGGTCACACGCAGTTCTCTCACGTCACTCGTCTCTAAGAAAACCGTCACCGGGCGTCCCGGGAAGAGATCGGGGAGGGACATCGGCGCCAGCGTTGAAATAGATGCGCCAGATGCCGCTTCGACGACTGCCAAGTTTCTGAGTACCGGAGTACCCATTTCCTCGGCGATCTGGCGCAGCGCCCGGTCGAGGCTCTCGTCAGGTGTCACCATCGTGGCCGTGCCCCTGCCGAGTTTGGCCAACCGGTTTAGAAATGCATCGTTCACGGCGGTATCAATCCCAACGGTGAAGAGCCGTCCATGCCCCAAGCGCTCTTGCACGAGCTTGAGGGCAGATGACTCATCACCGACCTGCCCATCTGTCAGCAAGATGATCACCGGCAATCGGTTGGCTTCGGTGCATTGGCGCTGTATCCCGTCCAAGGCAGCCGTAAGTGCCTTGGTGACTTCGGTGCCCCCACGCGATTCGATGGTACGCAGCCATTGTTCGCCACGGGTGAGGTTAGGCCCATCCGCGGAACGCAGTTGACCCTGGTCAAACCACTCCATTCGGTCATCAAAGGCAAGGATCGCAAAGCGGTCTTGTGGGGTTAGACTTCTGAGCAACAAGGTGACGGCTCGTACTGCGCTGAGCATCTTCACCGCGCCCATCGAGCCAGACCGGTCGAGAACCAGCGTGACATCACGCGCCACGACTTCCCGGCCAGGCAATACCGGTGGGGTCAGTGTGAGCATGGTGAACACTTTGCGGGCTTTGGCCGGAAAGGCTCGCGCGCGCAACTGGATGTCGTCACCGGCGGATTTCCAACGCAAGACGAAGTCTCGGTTGAGTCGTTCGGTCTGCTGCGCCAACGAAATCCGCGCCTTGCCCTTGGTCAGCGTGAGGCTGATCGCATGCTGGACACAACTGAGGTCGGCGAGGTCCTCGCCATCGAACTCAACCGTTATCTTCAATCCGACATTCGGATCAAAGCCCGGCGCCAATCGCGGCGGCGTAATCCGCGAGGCGTCCGGGACGCGGTCCGTGTCTGACTCAACCCCGGTGCCGACACTGTCACGGTCAAGTGGTTGTCCGGCAATGTAACGTGGCGCGACGACTGTCGGCAGCCGCAACTCGGTCATGCCATCCGCCCAAAACGGTAGTGACTCGACGTAAACCAACCGCACCTCGGCAGTTTCTCTGGGGGGCAGGTTACCCACCTGGATGGTGAACACGTCATCCCGCTCTGACTCTAGCAAGGCGGCCCGATAACCTTGCTGGACCGCCTCGGCGTACTGCTGCCGCGCCTCTTTGCGCTCGGCAAGCGCACCGGTCAGCGTACGCCCGGCAAACGTTACTTCAAACTGTGTTATGGCAGCGCCACCCGCGAGTGGAAAGATGTAAACCGCCTCAAGTGGCTGGTCAAAGTCATTGGCAAAGGTTTGCCTGACCTCAACCTCAGCAATCCGCTCAACCACGCGCGCGGAAATACAAACGCGCTCCAATGGCAGCGCCACGCGCTTACTGGACTGCTCGACGGCGAGTGTTCCGAGTTGTCGGTTGGTCTTTTGGTCTGCAGCGTCATTCATTTGCGGGTTCATGCATTCTTCCTCCAGGGGAGCCGGGGTGGGCCGTACGCAACGTAGCCAGTGCCGCGCGAAACAGTGCTTCGAGTGCGGCAGTGGCCTCGACTGGCGGAGACCAGTCGGTTGCCGCCAGCAGCTTGAGACCAGGCAGGAGGGTGACTTCCCGCCAGACGGTGGTTGGGAGTGACTGCCCTTCAGAACGAACTGACTCCGATACCCTATCGATCAGGGCGTGCAGTTCTTCATCGGTCCGCCCGACCAACCACTGTTGAATCTTTGCCAGTGACCAGCCTTGACGCTGCAATGCCTTGATGGCCAGCAATCGCTGCACATGCACGGCAGCGTAGCACGACTTGCGGCCGAGGACTGACGGACGCGGCAGCAACCCAAGCGTTTGGTAGTAACGCACGGTCCGCTCATCCGGCGCATCCGTAACCCGCCCGTCGGGCTGGGGTGTCGCCAGTCCGCGCCGGGCAAGTTCGTGTGCTGTCGCTTGACATAACTCTTCAATGGTCATGAGCTTAATCTGACAGTAGTATAGCAAATTACTGTAATACTGTCAAGTACAGCTCTGAACCCTGTGCGTCGTGAGTGCGTTTGCGTGGACTCATCTTGCGCCAGAATTGGCCTAGCTGCTCGGTTACCTGTCGTTGATGGGTGAACATTCGGGGTTGCAGACGCCACTCAGGTTCCGCCCCAAACCCGCCTTCTACGCGGTTGCCTACCCCAACCTTGGTCTGAGCAAGGCCGCGTTAGCTCCGGGCCGGCGCTGGAACTTTTCAAGGCCGTCTGAACAAGAGCCGTTGCCCGCTGATGACAACGGTCGCCGCGGCGCGTGTGACACTCAGCCGCCGTGCACTTCCTGCCACTCCGCCTCAAACAGTTGGATGACGCGCGCAAAGTGCTCGGGTCTGACTTCTGCGCTGAGATTGGCGCGGAGGTTTTCGACAATGGTGCGGGCTTTTTCAAGGTCGGACCGCGCCGCCTCCATCTGCCGCAGCAGGCGGTGGCACCGTGCCGACATCACGGCGATGCGCCACTGCCAGGGCCAAGCGGTGACATCCGGCAGCACCGTGGATGCCTGGTGGACGAGTTCCAGCGCCTCGACCGGATGGCGGTCCAGGCAGTGCCAGTCGGCCAGCGCCAGCAGGGCGTCACACTCGGCGGCGCGGTCGCTGATGGCCGACAACAATTTCAGCGCCGACTGGAAACAGACCACCGCCGCCCCTAACTCATCCCGCTGGCGATAGGCCCGGCCGACGACGAGCGTCGCCAGTCCCTCGAGCTGACGACTGCCGATCTGAAGGGCAATATCGAGCGCCTTCTGGCCTTTTTCCAACGCCTGGGGCGCTTCGCCCAGTCCGATCAGGGATTCGGCCAAGTTGATGAGTTCGATGCACTCACTGCGTGGACGGTTCAGGTCGGAGGTCAACTGACGCGCGCGCTCAAAGTGTTCCAAGGCGGTTTCATAAACGCCCTGGGCACGCAGCGCCGAACCTAGAATACTTGTCGCAATTGAGACACCGAGCGGGTCGCCCAGGCGTTCGGCGACGGTGACGGCTTCCCTGGCCAGGGATGTCGCCGTGGCAAACTGCCCCTGCCGCGCGCGAACGAACGCGCCTTCCCGCAGGGCCAGCGCCTCGACGTTGCGGTCGCGTATGGCGCGGGCCAGGGTCAGGGCTTTATCCAGCGCTTCGGCCGCGCGCGCAAATTGCCCAAGCCGGTCATAGAGTGTGCCGATGACGGCCGTGGTCCGCGCTTCGGCGCGCTTGTCGCCCTTGCGCCGCAGGACTTCAAGGGACTGATGGCAGTACAGGAGCGCCGAGGAGTACTCACTGCGGGATTCGCACAGCTCGCCCAAGGCGGCCAGCGTTTTGCCCCGCAGGTGCTCATCCTGAGAGGGACGGGCCAATGTTTGGGCAAGCTGAAGCTTCTTTTCCGCCTCATCCAGCCGGCCGATATGCACGAGAAGTTGCCCGTAGTGGAGATTGAAGTCGGCAATGAGCCGCAGTTGCTCCACGGGGACATTGTCGAACGACGCTTGTTTTTCATCAAAAATGACATCCACCAGGATGTTCAGTCGCCGCTCAGCTTCTTCGGCCCAGCCGTAGAACTTGAGGGCTTCGTCAATGGCCCAGGTTCGCCAGGCCTGGGTGCCGGCGGCCGAGGCGTAACGCAACGTCGGCAGGTGTTCCGCTGCGTGGTGGAAGTGAAAAGCCAGCTCTCCGGCCAGTCGCCCGCCGTGGCCGGTCGCCGTTGCGGCCCGCTCCAGCGCATAGCCGACGGCAGCGTGCGTCGTGCGACGCCGACGGCGATTGAGACGGTTGTACAGCACCTTTTGCACCGTTCCATGGCGAAAACGGTAACTGTCCTCTTCGGCTTCGGTGATCTCGGTGATCACGCCCTGGGCTAGTCCTTCCTCAACCGCGGCCAAAACTTCCCGTTCCGGGCGTTCCGTAATGGTCAGTAACAAATCGAAGGTGAAGTCCATGCCGATCACGGCCGCCTGGGAGAGCAGTTCAAGGGCGCTGGGCGAAAGCCGGGAAAAGGTGGCTTCGACGACTTCGACCACCGAAGGCGGCAGTGAAACATCCGTCAGCGGGGGGAACGACCAACCGTCTGGCTGACGCACAATGTGTTGCGTCTGGGTCAGGTGACGCAGGGTTTCAGCCAAGAAGAAAGGGTTGCCACGGGTTTCGTGATGCAGGCGCGCAACGGTGCCGGCAGCCACCTTGACACCGGGAAAGATGGTCTGAATGAGCGCGGTCGTATGCTCCAGCGACAACGGCTCAAGCGTCAGCGACTCAAACCCGACCGACTGGTTGACGGCCCGCATCCAATTGCGCAACGGATGCTGCTCGGTCAGGAGTTCCGTCCGTGCGGTGAGAACGAGCATCAGACGTTGTTCGGACAGGGCACGGGCCAAATAGGCGAGAAGGTCCAAACTCAGTTCATCGGCAAAGTGGGCATCATCCACGAACAACACCGTGACTTGCTGACCGGCCAGCGTGGCATAGAGCGCCGCGAGATAGTCAAAGGCCAGATAACGCTCATGCAGATTGTCAGACTGCACGGAGTCGCAGAAGTGCAAGAAGCCATCTTCCGTTGCAAACTCCAAAGCCACCCGCTCGGCCAGTGGACCGAAAAGCTGCGCGGCATCCGCTGGCTCGGGGACTTCAAGCAGCAACTGAATGCTGGCGCGCAGGCTGTCATAAAAGGACTTGTAAGGTGTTCCCTGTCCGGCCTCATAGAATGGCATGGTCAGAAACGTGACCTCCCGCCCGGCCAATCGCCGCCGAAACTCGTGCAGAAGGCGCGTTTTACCGATTCCGGTCGGGCCGAGCACGAGCACCGGCTGACCACGCCCGGCCACGGTTCGGTCAAACATTTCGCTTAGCCAGTGCAGTTCTTGTTCCCGTCCGACAAACGCATTGAAGTTTGGGTGATGCTGAAGCGCGTTGTCATCGAGGCCCCGGCGATAGACGCGCCCCGGCGACTGCGCCTTGGCCGCGGACAGGGCGCGGCCGCCTATATCGAGCAGTTCAACCCCAGTTGCGGCATCGTCCGGCGAGACGACCACGGCCACCGTCACCTGCAAGGCGATGCCATCGGGAACTTCCGCCCGCAAAAACCGCTGCTCAGACAATCGTTGCACCATTTGGTCAGCAAAGACGATGGCATCTGAGGCTGTGCTGCCCGGCAAGAGGATGGCAAACTCATCGCCGCCGAATCGGGCGACAATGCCCAGGTCACCGACATGCTCCCGCAGCCAGTGGGCCAGGTCACGCAGGAGATTGTCGCCGGCAGCATAGCCCAGTCGGTCATTGTGGTCCTTCATGCCGTCCACTCCGACCAGGAGCAATGCCGCCGCGCGGCGCGCCGCGACCAGGCTCTCGACTTCTTGCTTGAGAAAGGTCAGGTTGCGGATGCCGGTTAGGCTGTCGTACCGCAACGTACCCGAACGGCGCGTCAGGCCACCGCGCGCCAGCGACGGCTCTCCGGCTCCGCCACGGGTGGTGAGTGACAACGGACCGGTCATCTCGCGGGTTGGCGGCGCCGCAAAGCCGCCAAGTGAACCGGTCGGACGCTGGCTTGACAGGGACGGACGAATGTTTGACAGCGACAGACTCAAATCCTGGCCCAGTTCGGCCGCGGTTTGTGGTCGGCGCGACGGGTCTTTTTCCAAGGCCCGCAACACGACGTGCTCCAGCGCCCAGCTTAGCTCCGGGTGGAGGTCACGCGGACGGCGGGGAGCCTCGGTGGCTTGCTGGATGATGACGGCGGATACGGTACGGGCGTTGAAGGGCACCGTTCCGGTCAGCAATTCATAGAGAATGATGCCCAGGCTGTAGATATCTGACCGCGGGTCGAGCGGCTCGCTGCGGCACTGCTCCGGTGACATATAGTGTGGTGTGCCCACCATCAAGCCATACTCCGTCAGCTTCGTCACCGCGGAGGTAGCCGCCTGGTCGTGGAGTTCGGCCACGCCGAAGTCCACGACCTTGACGACTTCCGACCCATCCCGCATCCGCGCCAGCATGATGTTTTCCGGCTTGAGGTCGCGGTGCAGGATGCCCTCCTGATGCGCGGCGTGAATGGCGTTGCAAACGCTGACCATGATCGAAACCGCGCGCTCTGGGGAAAGACGTCCCATCCGCTTGAGTTCGTCACGCAGCGACTCACCCGTGATGTATTCCATCACCATGTAGGCGCGACCGTCCGGCAGCGTGCCAAAATCATAAATCGAAACGACATTTGGGTGCTTGATCCGCGCGGCGGCCCGCACTTCCCGCTGAAAACGGGCAACGGCCAGTGGAACGGCCGTGGATTCTGGCGTCAGGACTTTGATGGCGGCAATATCGCCAATTTGCAGCCGGACGGCGGCATACACAGTGGCCATGCCACCGACGCCAAGCACCCGCTCGACACGGTACTTCCCATCCACCGTCATCCCAAGGAGTGGATCAGACTGGATGTCAGCAGCTTCAGTTGACGGCGACTCGCGTTCAGTCATGTGTGCGGGCGAAGAGCGTGACCACCTACATCCTAGACGTAGCTCATCACAGTGAAAAAACGAGTCGAGAGGTTAGCTAGAAAGGAACCAGCGTGTGGGCTAAACGGTATGTGTCAAGTCAGATCAAGTCAAGCAACGCCCGTTGACGACCAGGACTTGACACAAGCCGGGCGTTGACCTTATGCCGATTGTGCGTACTATCACATTGAGTTTCTTATCCAGGCAGGTTCGTGACGATGCGCGTTGAGCTGGCGAAAACTTTCACCTTTGAAGCGGCCCACCACCTGCCTCATGTGCCGCCCGGCCACAAGTGCCGACGCCTGCATGGGCATAGCTATCGAGTGGAGGTCGTCGTGCGTGGGGAGGTTGATCCCGAACTCGGCTGGCTCATGGACTTTGACCAGATCAAGCAAGCGTTTGAACCGCTGCGTCTCCAGCTCGACCACTACTACCTCAACGAAATTCCCGGACTTGAAAACCCGACCAGCGAAATCCTCGCCCGCTGGATTTGGGAACGGCTTGCGCCGGTATTACCTTGTCTGTATCGCGTGAGCGTTGCCGAAACCTGTACTTCGGCCTGTCACTACTACGGCGAGGGAACACCCCCATGAGCAAGGTCGTGAACATGGACAATCGGCTACGGCGCGCGCCGTGGCTCATTTTTGTCGTCACCTTGGTTGATCAGATTGGGTGGGGCATGGTCATCCCCATTTTGCCGACCTACGCCCGGACGTTCGGCGGTTCGGCAATTGTCGTCGGGTGGTTGCTGGCGTCGTATTCGGTGGCCCAACTCCTGTTTGCGCCGGCCCTTGGGCGGCTGTCCGACCGCACCGGACGCAAGCCGTTACTGCTCGCCTGCATGGGCGGCTCGGCCGTCGCGGCGGCGGCCACCGGCGCGGCCTCCCTGCTGACGGATGGGGCGCTTGCGCTTGGTGTGTTGTTCCTGGCCCGCGCACTCGATGGCATCACCGGGGGCAACACCGCGCTGGCGATGAGCTACGCCAGCGATGTGACACCGCCTGAACGCCGGGCCCAGGGACTCGGCCTGATCGGCGCGGCCATTGGTCTGGGCTACACGATCGGCCCGGCACTGGGGGGATTGATTGCCCACTACAGCAATGCGGCCACGCCATTTTACGTCGCCGCCGGACTGGCCCTCGTGAACGCGCTGGTGATGTGGTGGGTGCTTCCCGAAAGCCTCTCGCCGGAACAGCGCCAGGGAGCGAGGCTCAATCACCACACGGGTAACCTGACTTCGTTGTGGGCGTGGCTGCGCCACCCACAACTTGGGCCGTTGCTACTCATCAACTTTTTGTTCATCGTGGCCGCCTCTTGCTACCAGATGATGCTCCCGCTTTACACCAATCTCCGCTTCGGATTGGAGGAACGCGACAACAGCTACCTCTTTGCCTTCCTGGGTCTGACGATGACCATCGTGCAGGGTGGCTTCATTCGCCCGCTGGTGCATCGCTTCGGTGAGCGGACGATTTTTGCCATCGGTATTGGCTTGCTCACCATGACGCTCGGACTGGCTCCCGCCGCAAGTACGGTTACGGGACTGGTCTGGTTGTGCGCCGGGATGGGGATTGGCACGGCGCTGGCCAACCCAACGCTCCTGGCGCTGCTGACCAATCGGGCCGCCGATGATGAACGTGGTGAAGTGCTCGGCGTTGCCGCATCGGTTGCCAGCCTTGGGCGCATCGTCGCCCCGGCCTGGTGCGGCTATGCCATGAAGCATGTGGCTGTCGTTTCTCCATTCGTTACCGGAGCTTCCGTCGCGGCGCTGGCCGCGGCCGTGTTTCTGGCATTCTTGACTGTACAACGGACGGCATCTGCGCAGTCCTAACCGAAACCGGCAGTGGCCGGCGCACGCTCAGAGGGGAAACCATGTCAGGCAAGCAGGCGGTAGCCGTGAAGCGTGAAATCTGGCGTGGACCCATACTTGGGCAGCAACGCGACCGCTTGCTGGACGAAGTCAAGCGGCTGATTGGTGAGGGAAAAGCCAGGCAGGTCATCTATCTGACCGCTTCGCGCCCGATGCTGGACGCGATTTCCCGTCGCTTGCTGGACGGGAAATCTGTGCAAGGCAGCTTTGATGGGCTTCCGGTCTATCTCTTCAACGGGTTTATCCACCAACTACTGCGGACGGCCCGCGTCCAAGACGCCGGCGCGTGGCAACCAGCACTGCTCCGGCGTGACATCGGCCAGGAAGACTATCCGGCCCGCCGTCCACTGATTGCCCAAGTGATGCGCCAGCTTGCGCAGCAGGGGGCATTACCGGCCTTTGGTCCACTGGCGACGGCCAGTGGCTGCATCGCTTCCGTGACGAAACTCATTGGCGAAATCACGCGGGCCGGCAAGACCGCGGCGGAATTTGCCCGGATTGTCGAACAACGCATTGCCCGCTACCAGGAGAGCTTGCCGGCGCCCGATCCAACCGGGGCGCAAGCGCCGCACCCGGCCGAGCAGGTGTATGGCTACGAGCAAGATGTGGCGCGCATCGCCCAGTGCTATGCCGCCGCGCTCGAAGCGGGCGGTCTGACCGATAGTGATGTGAATTACTTGCGCGCCATAGCTGCCCTGGACGGCGAACTGGATGGACACACCTGCCAGACGCCAATGGTGCAGGGCGTGACTTGGCTGATCGTGGATGGGTTTTTCGACTTCACCCCGGTTCAGGGTGAAATCCTGCGGCGACTGATCGGGCGCATCCCACAGGTCACGTTCAACTTTGATGATGACCTCGACAACCCACAGGTTTTCGCGCCGGTTCGGGAAACCATCGAAAAGGTACGCACCATGGGCGAGGGCTTCACGGACGTCATCTTCCACGACCGCGCCGGCGACCAGCCGATAGCTTGTTTTCCCGTGGCGGACGGACTCGATACCCTGCGTCGGGGGCTTTTCAACCCAACCATTGATTCAGCATTGACTTCACTTGACCCAGGCCCCGCGCCGGCTCCCGTCTTTTTGGCCGAAGCGCCTGATCTGGAACGCGAGCTTCGGCACATTGCCAAAACAATCAAACGATACATTCGCGTTGCCAGGCTGGCACCTTCCGACATCGCCATTGTGGTGCGCGACAAAGAAACCTACGGGCCGCACCTGCGGCGCATCCTCGCCGACGAGGGTATTGCCTACACGCTCGATGAGCGCCTGCCGATCACTGACATTCCGGCTGTGCGCGCCTGGCTCAAACTCTTGGCCGCGGCGCTGGACCGGCCGGACAACACCCCACCAGACACCATCCCACACGTGCCGGTGAGTCGGCTGCTTGACGTGATCAAAAGCGATTACTTCGCGCTGCCCGGCAGCCATCTGCCACCGGATGATATTGAAAACGTCGTTGCTTTTGTCGGAGACCAACTGCACTTGGACACTTGGCTTGCCCGCGCCGCGCGCTTGGCGGCGTACCTGCGAACAACGGAAGGCAAGGGAGAAACCAAGGATAACCAACTGGCAGTTCCAGGCGAGACGGCATTAGATGAAAGCGTTTCATTAGATGAAAGCGTTTCGGATGATGTTCAGGAAGCGGACGCCGACGACGTGGACGCAGAGGAGCACGGGACAACCGTCCGGCCAGATACCGTGACCAGTTCTGATGTGGACAAAGTCAGCGCGCTCCTCACGCAGTTAGGAGAGATGATCGCGGCAATCCCAACGCAGGGCGAGGCCCCAGCCTTGGTCAATGCCCTTGAACACACGCTCGCCGCGCTTGACTTCGAGTCACAGCTCACGGCCAACATTCGGGCGGCGGCTGGAAAACCGCAGCAACTCCTTCAAGCCACGCTGGACTTACGGGGACTTCAGGCCGTGCGCCGCGCCATTGCGGCGACGCTCGACGCTCAGAGTGTAGCGGCGCGCGGCATTGCGGCCGTGCTTGGCGCGTCAGCGCCAAATCCTTCCCTTCAACCACAGATGAAGTTGACCGCGTTGCAATCCGACATCCTGCGCGCGCTGGATGGACTGACGCTGCGGGTTGAACCAGAAACCTTCGGCGCCGTGCGGATTCTGGAAGCCACAACCGTCCGTGGGTTGCACTTCGCGGTCATCTTCCTTCCCGGCCTGGTCGAAGGGGGCTTTCCCATTCGCCTGCCAGGCGACTGGATTTACCCGGCCGCGGAGCGCGAGCGGCTCAAGGAAGATGGACTGACGCTCGAAGATATCTCACCGGCCACGCTTGCCAAGGAAGAACACTATTTTTATCAGGCTGCCTGTCGCGCGACGCGGGCACTTCATCTCTCCTACGCCACCGTCGGGGCGGAAGACGAAGAACTGACCCTGTCCTCATTCGTGTCTGAAGTGATGCGCCTCTTGCCCGCAATCCGACCTGGGGGCGCGTGCCGCGTGGTTGTTCCCAAGGGCTACGATGGCTCACCACTTCTAGAAGCAACCACGCCCCACGAGTTGATACGCCTCGCTGAAGCCGTCGCTGCTCGCCGCCAACGCGGCGTCGCCGAGCCGGCCCTCCTGACACTTGAAAACACCCCTTATCAACTGTTGCCATCCGAGCAGCTCGACACGGTTCAAGCGTACCTCCAAGAAAAGTCGTGGCGTAGCCCAACGCTCGCTCAACGGCTCGCCGCTGAGGCAGCCCGGCAGGGTTTCCACTGGACGCCCTTCGATGGCTGGCTTGAAGCACAAGACATACGCGATAGCCTGACGCTCCGTTTTGGCCCCGAATATGTCTTCAGCGCCACGGCGCTCAATGAATATGCCGCTTGCCCATTTCGTTTTTTTGCGCATCGGGTGCTGAACCTGCGTCCACGAGTTGCGGCGGCGCTCGACCTTCAGGCACAGGACCGTGGGCGACTCATGCACGATATTCTTAGGGACTTTTACCGGGTCTCTTTTGCCAACAATGCCTCGCTTGAGGAGAAGCTACATCGCCTTGAACTGATTGCCAAAGAAACCTGCGCGCACTATGAGCGTCAGCTTCCGCCACTCAATGCTCGACTCTGGGAGATTGAGAAGCGCGTCCTCATTGGACAACTCAAGCAGTTTGTGGCCGAGGAACTATCCAATTCCCCACAAGCAATCGAACACATAACGGAAATTGCTTTCGGAATGCGGCCGCCTGAAGCTGACCTACATTCAGACAAAAATCCACTTGTGCTAAGCAACGAACAAGGCCAGGAACTTCGCTTACGCGGGCAAATTGATCGAATTGATGTCTTGCAAATAGAAAATGAATCACACAGCAAAAGAGTTTTTATAGCTTATGATTACAAGCTATCTAGTGGATTTTCACCAAGGCAAATGCTCGAAGGAAGGGATGTCCAGGTCGCTATCTACCTCAAAGCACTAAAGTCTCTTTTTTTACCCCGTGAAACTATCATTGGAGGAGGGTATTATTCGATCACAAAAACGCCTAGATGCAACAATGGTTTTTATAAATCTAATTACAAAAATCTACTGCCAAATATTTCAGAAAAATCCTTATTAGAAGAATCGGAGTGGGATTCGCAAATTGAAACAATAATTAGTCATACATTCAAATATCAATTTAGAATAAGAAACGGAAATTTTCAAATCACGCCGTTTCGTGGATTAGAAGAATGTAGATTCTGCAATTTTAAGTCAGTGTGTCGTTACGAAAACTATCGGGTCCGTCAAAAAACCAACTTTGGTGAGGAAAACAAAAATGTCAAAAGTCATGTTCTTGAAAGTATTCAAATTCGTTAGACTTCCTCTAATTGTAATTTTTATAGTTGCGCTTGGAAGATTTGTTATTGGTATATCGGGTGTGCCATACACGCCGCGCGGAAATTCTATGTTTTCAATTGTTGTTACAATGATTTTAAGTTCTTTTTACTTTGGAGCTTTATCAAGTTCATTCGGCAACTTTCGATGGATCGAGACTGCACTAGTTGGATTTATCATTGCTGAGTTTGCCGAAATCTTAATCTGGATTTTCACACTCATAAGCTTGATGGGTAATCTGCATAATTCATACTTCCTTCACTGGGATTCACTCAATCTTCCAGAAGGTAGCATAGCTGATTACAGAGCTATGATTCCACGCACAGTCGCGCTGTTCACAGCCCCTATTCTCTGCATTATTGTGGCTTGTGTCAGCCGCGCGCTTTTTGGCTCACTAGCACCTGCTATGGTTAGGGTGACGGATACCAAGTAAAAAGTATTTCTCGTCTTGGTCGCTTAGGGAAAAGGAGAAATAGTATGTCACAATTAGCAAAGCAGTTTACTGATTCGTCCACTGAGCTCTCGGCCTATGAAAGCTATCATGGACTTACAGCACAAGCTATCCAGCGCAGCTTTCTTGACCACCTTGAATTCACGTTGGCCAAAGATCGCTTTAGCATGACTGAACTCGATCAATATCTAGCTTTAGCTCATGCTATTCGTGACAGGATGATTGAACGTTGGCTGCGAACTCAGGATGCCTATTACCGGGCTGATGCCAAGCGAGTGTACTATCTTTCAATGGAATTCCTCATGGGCCGAACTCTAGGCAATGCCATTATTAACCTTAACCTTAGAGACGAATGTCAAAAGGCGCTGGCTGAACTCGGCTATGCGCTTGAGGCAATTCAGGAGATTGAGCCAGATGCAGGGCTTGGCAACGGTGGGCTTGGACGGCTGGCAGCTTGCTTCCTTGACTCAATGGCAACGTTAGCACTGCCTGGGTACGGCTATGGAATTCGCTATGAGTATGGTATTTTCAATCAACAGATTAAGAATGGTGAGCAAATTGAGCAGCCGGATAACTGGCTTCGTTATGGAAACCCATGGGAGATCGTACGCCCAGAGGTAATCTATCCTGTCCACTATTATGGGGAAGTTGTTGAGTATCCAAACGGGAAAGGGAAAATTTTTCACAAGTGGGTCAAAACAGAAAAGATTTTAGCCCTAGCTTATGATACTCCCATCCCAGGTTATGGCGTACAAAATGTCAACACTCTCCGCCTCTGGTCATCAAAAGCATCACGAGAATTTGATTTTCATCATTTCAATGAAGGCGACTATATCAGCGCAGTACGCATGAAAACTGAATCTGAGACAATTTCAAAGGTTCTCTATCCAAACGATAGTCGTCACTCTGGCAAGGAACTGAGATTAAAGCAGGAATACTTCTTTGTGTCAGCAACACTACAAGATATTTTTCGGCGTTATAAAAAAACAAGAAATACTTTTGATGAATTTTCCGACAAAGTTTCCATTCAACTTAATGACACCCATCCGGCGATTGCTATTGCTGAACTCATGCGAATTTTTGTCGATATTGAAGAACTACCTTGGGATAAGGCTTGGGAACTGACAAGAGCAACTGTCGCTTATACAAATCATACCGTTTTGCCAGAAGCTTTAGAGAAGTGGACAGTCGAACTTTTAGGAAAAGTGCTGCCACGTCATTTGGAAATTATTTATGAGATCAATCATAAATTTCTCCGTGAAGTTAGAATGAAATATCCAAACAATGAGTCATTGGTCGAAAGAGTCTCTATCATCGAGGAACCAGTTCCAGGTATCCGACCTAAATCTGTCAGAATGGCGAACTTAGCGATTGTTGGTTCGCACCGCGTTAATGGGGTCGCCGCACTCCACACGGAAATCATCAAACGCGAGCTGTTTAGAGATTTTGCTACCATGTTCCCTGGAAAATTTGAGAATAAAACCAATGGTATTACGCAACGACGCTGGTTGGCATCGTGTAACCCTGACCTGGCTTCCCTGATTACCAAGGCTATTGGGGACAAATGGATGACCGACCTCTATCAATTAGAGAAACTCCTGCCGCTTGCCGAAGACGCTGGCTTCCGTCAAGAGTGGCAAAAAATTAAGCAGGCCGGTAAGAATCTCATCATCAATATTATTGAAAAAGGATGGAAAGGCAAAATTAAAATAGACCAGTCGTCCATTTTTGATTGTCAGGTCAAGCGAATTCATGAGTACAAGCGCCAGCTCCTTAATGTGCTACATGCTATTACCCTTTACAACCGGATTCGACACCAACCTCAGCTTGACGTTGTGCCAAGAACTATTATTTTTTCAGGAAAAGCTGCCCCAGGGTACAGACAAGCAAAGCTAATTATCCAGTTAATCAATGCGGTAGCTGATGTCATCAATAATGATGTATCTACTAGAGATCGGTTGCGCGTAATTTTTCTTCCGAACTACCGTGTTTCCCTTGCCGAAAAAATTATGCCAGGCGCTGAACTTTCCGAGCAAATTTCTACGGCTGGTATGGAAGCAAGCGGCACAGGGAATATGAAATTTGCTCTCAATGGCGCACTGACTATTGGAACACTCGACGGGGCAAATATTGAGATTGCTGAAGAAGTTGGAAGCGAAAATATATTTATCTTTGGATTAACAGTTGAAGAAATAGCTGCCCTCAAGCCACATTATTCATCTTGGGATTATTTTCACAACGATCCAGAGCTGAATGAAGTACTGAACATGATCGGAGGTGGATACTTTAGCCCACTGAATAAAGAGCTGTTTCACCCCATTCTGTTTTCACTGCTTGAAGGTGGGGACCAGTACATGGTGCTGGCCGACTACCGTTCATATATTGAATGTCAGGAGCAAGTTTCGCAGGCGTACCTTGACCAGGATCAATGGACGCGAAAGTCTATCCTCAACGCCGCGAAAATGGGGAAATTCTCTAGTGACCGAACCATACAGGAATATGCCAAGTCAATCTGGAACGTCTCACCGGTCACGGTTAATATGGCAACCTGTGAAGTTTAGTCGAGCCTTATCTAGCCGCGAATGCCTCGGCGTCGAGATGTGGTTCGGTCACTGGTGATACGGGTGAGGGTGCCGTGCAGGCGCTGGTGTGGAGCAAAGCGCGATGAAAATCGGCTTCGGTGACAAAGCACTGGCGTGATGATAACGGTGTATCCAAGTACCGAAGAAACGCCGCGCGCGCGGCGGCATGGCAAAGCTCCTCGATATCCGCGCCACACATCCCGGCTGTCTTCGCTGCCAATGCATCCAGGCACAGGTTCGCATCGAATTGCATGTGGCGCGTGAAGAGCTTAAGCAGCGCGTAGCGCTGTGCCTGGTTTGGCAGGGGAACGTGGATTTTTTCTGACAGGCGACCAGCACGTAACATTGCCGGGTCAATGAGATCGAGACGATTTGTCGCGGCTAAAACAAATAGCCGCTCATTGGCGCGAAGCCCGTCCATTTCGGCCAGGAACTGATTGACCACGCGATTGACGTGTGGCGCGGCTTCTCCGGCAGCGGTGGAGCGCGCACCGAACAAGGCATCGGCCTCATCGAAAAAAATAATGCTGGGGCGGTTGGCGCGCGCGCGCTGAAACAGTTCAGTGACGCGGCGCTCCGATTCGCCTGCCCACTTGGCGTAGATGTCGCTTGGCGTGATGGCGTAGAAGCTACACCGGGCTTCGTAGGCAAGGACGCGCGCCAACGTCGTTTTGCCGGTGCCCGGCGGTCCGTAAAGGATCGCTCCGCGGGGTGGCATCAGCCCAAAGGCGCGACCGGCATCGGGGTCTTCTAGCAGGTGCTGGATAAGCCGGAACGCGGCCCGTACATCTTCATCCAAGACGATGTCCTGCCAAGAGCGTTTCACGCCCACGAAACGCTCGCTGGCTTCAAACTGCGACAGGGCCTCGGCAAGGTGCTGGTCAGCAATCAACTGATTGGCATCAAAGGCGTTGAGTGCGGCTGTGTTGACAAGGCGCGTCAAATCGGCTGCCGTGTATCCGGTTGTGCGCGTGGCCCAGTGGTCAACATTGATCTCACCAATTGGGCGGGCTTGCAATAAACTTTCAAGCATCGCCCGCCGTTCGGCCGTTCCCGGTGGGTGAAGGGTGACCCGCCAATCAAACCGCCCCGGACGCACAATGGCAGCGTCCAGCGCGTCCGGCTGGGAGGTTGCCGCCATGAGCACCACCCTTGGCTGTCGCCGAATTTGCTCAATATGCTGAATGAAGGCTTCCAGGAAGCGGCGGTGCTCGATATTGGATTCGGTGTCGCGCAACGTCGCGGCTAACCCATCAAAATCGTCAAAAAACAGCAGGCAGGGCGCGCGTTGAGCCGCTTGCTCAAACACTTGCCGAAGGCGCTCGATGCCTTCCCCGGCCCATTTTGAGGTCACTTCGCTGAGGGTGATCCGCAGCAGTGGCAGCTTGAACTCTCCGGCCGTGGCCTCGGCAAGAAACGTCTTGCCCGTTCCCGGTGCGCCAATCAGCAAGATGCCGTTCAAGCGGATTCGGTATCGGGCGGCGCGCTCGGTATCGAGAACAATCCGCACAGCCTGGGCAATGGCTTGCTTGGCCTCGGCACACCCACCAACCGCCGCAAAGGTGGGGCGGTCTGACGGGATGGGCGCCGCCACCGGTTCAGCAGCGTCACCAAGCTGGTCAAGCGCCGCCCGGTACGTTTCGTTGCGCGGCTCCCGCCGCGCCGCTTCAGCCAAGTGGCGCCGCGCCGCGCCCCGGTCACCGAGCCGCTGGTAGGTCACGCCCAAGTTATATTGAATCAGCCCGGGTGATTCGGGATACACCCGCATGAAGGTCTCGGCTTGAGCGGCCCGGTGATAGGCCGCCAGGGCAGATGACCAATCCTCAAGGCGGAAAAGTACATCGCCAAGCTCGTTATGGTAGGTTGCCCGACGTGGCTCAAGCTGGATGGCCGTTTGATATGCGGCGCGAGCGGCATCCAGCTCCCCAGACAGCAACAGCGCATAGGCTAGGTTGGCGTGAATGATCCCACGCTCGCGTGGGTAGGCCCGCGCGTGCGGATCAGCCGCAATTGCTTCCTGATAGGCAGCAATGGCAGCGGCATAATCACCACGCTGTAAATGTTCATTGCCGCGTACGTTCGCGGCGCGCGCTTCCGCAGTGTCCATCATCTATGCGTGTCAACCGGGCAAGATGAGACCACAGATGACCGGTCGGCGCGGGGGAAAAGCCAAGCCCACGTGATCCCACTTCCACTATCGCATGGGAACCGCTCCCATGCGACAAAACTCTCTTCAGGCAGCGGACCCCGCGCGCGACAGTCAGCACGGCGCACAGTCATCGAAACCCATCCGGGATACGGAAACGGCAGTTACTATGGGATGGGGTCGAAGATTCCCTTGCTCATGTAACGCTCGGCGCCGTCCGGGAAGATGGTGACAACATTCTTCCCTTCCCCAAGACGGATGGCCAGTTGGATGGCGGCAAAGGCATTGGCCCCGGCTGAGCCGCCACACAACACGCCCTCATCACACGCCAAGCGGCGCACCATGGCAAAGGCGTCGCGGTCTGTGACCGCCACAATTTCGTCACACAACTCGCGGTGAAAGTTTTCTGGAATGAAGCTGGTGCCAATGCCTTCAACCTTGTGCGGGCCGGGCTGGCCGCCACCCAGAACTGAGCCTTCTGTCTCAACGGCGACACAAACGGCTTGTGGATTGCGCTCTCGAATGTAGCGGGCCACGCCGGAAAACGTCCCGGCCGTGCCACAACCAATCGCCAAGCCATCCACCTTGCCGCCAAGCTGTTCGTAGATTTCCGCGCCGGTCGTCACGTAGTGGATGTGGGGATTTGCCGGGTTGCTAAACTGCTGCGGAACAAATGAATCAGGGATGGTTTCCGCTAGTTCCAAAGCCTTGCGAATCGCGCCTGGGATAGCCTCTTCAGTGGGCGTGTAAACCAACGTACCGCCCAGCGCTTCAGCAACCTGCATCTTCTCACGGCTGTAGCCTTCGGGAACACACAAGATGACTCGATAGCCGCGTGTCCGTCCAATGAGCGCCAGCCCAACGCCGGTGTTGCCGGCGGTGGGTTCAATGATGGTCGCGCCAGGTTTGAGCAGCCCGCGCCGCTCGGCGTCGGTAATGAGGCCGAGCGCGGCCCGGTCTTTGATGCTTCCGCCGGGGTTGAGGTATTCGAGCTTGGCATACACATTTGCCGCGCCCGGCGGGACGACAGTGCGCAAGTGAAGCAGCGGGGTTTTGCCAATAAGCTCAGTGATGTCTTCGGTAATACCAAGTGCCATAGAACGTAGCTCAAGCGTGATGATGCGAACGAGGGGATGGTATCGTCGCCAGGACGCCAGCGCAACGGCGGCCACGCAAACAACTTGCCGGAACCAATGACAGCCCTGACGCAACCAACGTGACGAACGCCAGGCAGTTTGCTAAGACTTTGGGGAAACCGCCGTGACTTGGCACGCTACGCCGCCAAATCTTCTTGATAGGACACATCATACCGCATGACCAATCGCATCCGAGTCCGCTTTGCGCCGTCGCCGACCGGCTACCTGCACATCGGCGGCGCGCGCACAGCCCTCTTCAACTGGCTTTTCGCCCGCAAACACAATGGCGTCTTCATTCTGCGCATCGAGGACACCGACCGCGAACGCTCCACGCCAGATGCCATCGCCACGATTCTCGATGGCTTGCGCTGGCTTGGCCTCGACTGGGACGAAGGGCCATTCTACCAATCCGAACGGCTGGCCGATCACCGTGCGTTGGCTGAACGCCTGCTGGCCAGCGGACATGCCTACAAGTCATACGAAACCAAGGAAGAACTCGATGCCATGCGGCGGGCGGCCGAAGCTGCCAAAACGGCTTTTGTCTTTCGCGGTCAGGTGTTGACGGCGGCGGAGTGTGCCCGGCGAGAGGCAGATGGGGTTCCCTATGTCGTCCGGTTTCGCGTCCCGCGCGCGGACGGCGCCGTTACCTTTCACGACCTAGTGCATGGCGAGCAGACCAAACGCTATGCCGACATCGAAGACTTTGCGCTGCTTCGCTCCGACGGCTCGCCGCTCTACATTCTCAGCAATGCCGCCGATGACATTGCCGAAGGAGTCACACACGTCATCCGCGGGCAAGACGGCCTGGCGAATACGCCCAAGCAACTGCTGATTTACCGCGCTTTAGGTGTCGCCGAACCAACCTTTGCCCACTTGCCACTCATTCTGGACGGAAAACGTGCCAAGCTCTCTAAGCGAAAGCATGGCGCGGGCGCAACGGTCCAGTTTTACCAGGAGCGCGGGTTCATCCCCGATGCCTTTCTCAACGCCATTGCCCTCATCGGGTGGTCGCCCGGCGACGACCGTGAAATCCTTTCCCGCGAAGCCATGATTGCCGCGTTTGATTTCGCGCAAGTGAGCCGCACCAACGGTATTTTCAACCTTGTGCCGACCGACCAGCCACTCCCTGATCCGCGCCAGTTCACCGACCCAAAGGCGCTCTGGATGAACGCGGAATATCTCAAAACGATGCCGCTCGATCAGCTTCTGCCAATGGTTCGGGCGCAGCTCGAAGCGGCCGGCCTGTGGAAAGCCGAGCTTGCCGAAGGGGACGGTCACGCCTGGTTTGCCCGCACGGTAGATGTCATCCGCGAACGCTTCCGCACGCTGGTGGATTTCACCACCTATGGACGAGCCTATTTTGACGATGCGTTTGAGTTTGACCCGGAGGCCGTCAAGAAAAACCTTCGGGACGCGCGTTTGCTGGACTGGCTGCCCGAACTGGCCGATGCGCTGGAAAAGGTAACTGACTGGACGGCGGAAACCGTCGAAGCGGCGCTGCGGGACTTTGCCGAGTCAAAGGCTGCCAAGGCCGGCCTTTTTATCAACGCCGCGCGCGTGGCGCTCACTGGGCAAAGCGTTGGGCCGAGCATGTTTGAGGTCTTCGCGCTCATCGGACGGGAACGCTCCTGCGCGCGCTTGCGTGCCATTCGCCAGCAACCATTCTGAAAGCGCGGCTGCCAGCCATTCCGGCCATGCCTGGTTTTCTGTCAGACGTTGACCTCACACCCAACCGCATTGAACGCGCCCGCCGACAAGCGGGCGCATACATTGACCTGACAAGCAGCAATCCAACGACCCAGGGGCTGCTGTTCCCGCCCGACATACTCCGCGCGGCGGCAGATGGCTACTGGAGCAATCGAGCCTACGCGCCCGACCCGCGCGGGCTGCTGGCAGCGCGAACGGCTGTTGTGGCCGACTATGCGCGGCGGACACCGCAGTTCGACGTGTCGCCAAACCAAATTTTCATCACGGCCAGCACCAGTGAAGCCTACAGCCTGCTGTTCACGCTGTTGACGGAACCCGGCGATAACGTGCTTGGGCCGGATGTCACCTACCCACTGTTTGAGCATCTCGCGGCGGCCCATCACATCGCGCTGCGCACGTACACGCTGGACGAAGCCCGCGGCTGGGCGATTCAGGCCGACTCACTGCTGGCAGCCGCCGACGAGCGAACGCGGGCCATCCTGCTGATTTCGCCCCACAACCCAACCGGCAGCATCGTTGCCGAACGGCTGCCGACACTGACCCAACTGGGGTTGCCCCTCATTTGCGACGAGGTCTTCGCGGCCTTTACCTACCGTGCCGCCACCACGCCTCCCCTTGGGGTGCTCCACCCGGAACTGCCTGTTTTTCACCTCAACGGCATTTCCAAGCGATTTGCCCTACCGGACTTGAAGCTCGGATGGATGGCGCTCAACGAACCGGCGGTCGCCCGGTTCGGCGCACGGTTGGAAATCCTCAACGATGCGTTCCTGAGTGCCAACAGCCTGACGCAGTTCATGCTGCCGCGACTCTTTGACCAGGGGACGGCTTTCGTCGCAACGATGCAGGCTCGCATCCGCGCAGCACTTGATATGGCGCTGGAAACACTCCAGCGCTGCTCGAATGTTACCGTCCGGCCCCCAGACGGGGGGTATTATCTTTTTCCGCAGGTTGCAGGCTGGGACGACGAAGAAGAGCTGGTCCTGGACTTACTCGAAGCTGGTGTCCTGGTCCATCCGGGTTATTTCTACGGTTGCGAGCAAGGGGCGCACCTGATGATTTCCTGTCTGACCGAACCGACCCAGTTGCGCGCCGGGTTGGAGATTCTGGTCAATCGGCTATCAAGCCCGGCCTGAGCGCCAGCCGGCGTCTGCCATTGCGCGCGAAGATGCCAAAACGACGTCCCAGACTGGCTTCAGAACGTAATCCGAAAACCAATTTGGAACTGCCGCGGCGGAAAGGCCCGCCGGTAGCGATCCGGGGTAACGATGAAACGTCCACCCCGGCGCGGCGGGAGGTTGAACTGCGTATTGAGTGGCGGATTGATAGGCGGGAAGGTGCGCCCAAACTCACGCACATTCGTCCGGTTGAAAAGATTGAACGACTCGATGATGCCCTCGATCTTGAGCCGTTCGCGGTTGATGAAGCGGCGCGAAAAGCGCACATCGAGGTTATAAAACGCGGGCGTCACGCCGGCATTCCGCCCCAGCCCGGCCGGTCGGTCATTGGCGTCTCCGTTGCGGTTCAAATCTACGCCGGCCAGCAGGTTCCAGGGACGCCCCGAAACGGCCGTCAAAATGTATGACAGCGCGTAGTCGCGCAGCAGCGGGTTCTTTGAATAGTTGATGTCCCAGATGCCGGCCAGCACTAGCCGATGGCGCGCATCCTGGATTGAAAGCGCGCGTTCGCCGCTAATATCGAGCGGCTCGGCAAACTCCTGAAGCGACGTTCGGAAATCCACATAGTTGTCAATCGCCTTGGACAAGGTGTAGCTGGCCCGTCCGGTAAAGCGTCCGACGCGCCGCTCCACGCCAAACGTCACACCGTGATAGTAGCTGTCGTATGCCGCCGCATACTCATTCACCGTGCCGCGCCGTGGGTCGAGGCGTCCGTTGATGACACTGTCCAGGGGATCGATGCCCGGCCGGACGACCGGGTTGATCGTGCGCAGCGAGAGAATGCGGTTACCCCGGACGTAGTTGTACACAGCCGAAAACAGCGTGTTGCCAACCTGCGACTCCAGGGCCAGGCTCGCCTGTTGGGTGTAACTGGCCGGCAGCCGTTGGGCAAACTGAAACTCCAGCCCGAACTGGGGAACAAACTGAATCCCAAACGGAAAATCACCGGATGGGGGAAGCTGCCGATTGGGTTGTGTAAAGGGCAAAATGCTGAAGGGAAACGGCAGGACCAGTGTCCGGCGCGTCGGTGGCACGACCGTGAAGATCGGAAAGGTGAGATTGCTGGCCGCAAACAGTCCGTAACCGCTCCGTACCGTCAGCTTCTTGAGTGGCTGCCAGACGACCGCGACGCGGGGCGACAGCAGTCCATTGTTTTCCGGCGTACTCCGCGCCCGCGTCAAATCGTAGCGTAACCCCACATTGAGCTTCAAGCTCGGACCAAGTGAAATATCGTCAAGCGCAAACAGGCTCAGTGAGGTTTGGGGAATCGGCGTCGGCTGTGGATCGAGAAAGCCCTGCCGATAGTCATTGGTAAGCGGCAGAATATCGAGTGGGAGCGCTGGGAAGCCTGGAAACCGACTCGGCAAACTCGCGCCAATCAGGGCCAGTGCCGCGCGTTGTTCCGGCGTGCGGAGCGAAGGGTCAAAAGCCTGGAGCGCGGATAGCACCGGCGATCCGGCCGGCGCGCCCAAAGCGACCAGATTCGTGTTGGAAAAGTTCGCCTGCCCGCCCTCGCTGGCGGGTTGGCGCTGGCGTGAGTTCACGCGGAGCAGATCGCCGCCAAATTTTACTTGATGACGACCACGCACCAACCCCACGGCCGTGAAAAACTGATAGGTCTGCGTATCTCGAAACTGTGGCAAGACCAGTGATTTACCAAAGATCACCTGCCCCTCTGGCGCGTTGATGGCAATGCGCGGGCCAGGATCAGCCGCGCCAATGTCTTGCAGGCGGGTGCTGTACAGAAAGCGACTCTCGATGACGAGCGCATTTTGTCCGACAAACGTATTGTTGACCGCCAGATTGTGGTCCGTCAGGCGTTGCTCTCCCGTGAAGGTACTAGCCGTCAGCCCACCAAATGGCTCAAACGCCGTGTTGACCTGTCCGCCGTAGTTATAACGTACGGTCAGGTTGTCTTCAGGAACGATTTGCCAGTCGCCGCGCACCAGTGCCGTCGAACCACCGGTACTGAACGGGACACTACCGGTGTCAAACCGAAAACCATTCCGCAGCGCCGCCGCCCGGACGGTGTCGGAAATCGTGACGACGGTATTCTGCTTGATGTTGAGACGCTCGCCCGTCACGAAAAAAAAGGCCCGATTCGGCCGCAGCGGCCCGCCAGCCGTGAGACCGTATTGATACTGCTCAAATGGCGGCTTGCTCGGCGTGAGGGATTCGCGCGCGCTCAGCGCCGCGTTGCGGAAGAAGCCAAACAGCGATCCACGAAACGTATTGTCACCAGACTTCGTGATGATATTGATGACACCGCCCAATGCGCGTCCAAACTCGGCGGAATACCCATCCGACACGACTTGGAACTCGCGCACGGCTTCCTGTGAGAACGTCGAGCGGATGCTCCCAGAGGTGGCATCGTTGTTGTCCAGTCCGTCAATGGTCAGGTTATTCAGTCGCGGCGACTGGGCGTTGAAAGATAGACCAGAAGTCGCGGTTGCTCCCTGGTCCGGGAGATTATCCGGGACCGTCCGCGCAGCGGTAATCGCAAACTGCAAGAAATCGCGCCGGTTGATAGGCAGCCTTGGGATGTCAGTTTCTCTCACATTCGTGGCAGATTCAGCCGCATTCCGAGCATCGGCCACGACCTCGATCACATCCGTCGTCCCCGCCGTGGCCAAGGTAATCACCACTAGGGCGGTTGTGCCCAACGAGAGCCGGACAGTCTGCCGCCGATCCTCAAAACCGGCCGCCATAGCCCGGATTTCATAATCGCCAGGCGGAAGGTTGAGAAATTCATACGTGCCATCCTCACGGGATTGCGTCGCGCGCTCTGTTCCGGTAGCCACTTGCAAGCAGACAATTTCCGTACCGGCAATCACCGCACCCGAAGCATCCCGAACACGCCCCGTAATGGCACCCGTCGTTGAGCCGCTCTGGGCATACCCAGTGCTCGAACCCAGCGCCAAAAAGACAGCCAAACAAATGATTAACCAGTGCGCTCGGATGGTCATCATTGTGTAACCTGAAAGCGTTAGTTTTTTCTCTATTGCATCAAAAACGTGGTAAAAGTGTTTTGATTTCAACTGAAGCGCCGGTCTAGTAGCCAAGCGCTTTTTGGGGAGGCTCATCCGTGACGCCTCGCGTCACTTGCCATGGGTCCTGTCCATCCCGCGCCTGGAAGCAACGCCGAATGTCTTCGGCGTTTGAGTAATCCACTAGAAACTTGAGCGGATACTCCCACAAGGCGTGGGCGATCAGCGGCCACCCTCCCGGCGCATGGGCGTTGAAGTAATCAAAGTGCACATCCACGGTCGCGTCATCATCAAAATTGAAGTGGAGCGCCGCGAGGGACGTGTCATTTTCTGAAAAGTTGTACCGCTCTGGGTGTAAACGGCTGTTGAAGCGCCCACGATAGGTCTGGCGCAGGTCCGTGAAGGTAGCATCCGCCCGCAAATCTGCAAGGAGTTCATCCGTTCCAAAGCGTGGGTGCAAGCGCAGACCGTTGAAACCGACTTCTAGGTTAGGTTGTTTGAAGGTGACATGTCGCCACAGGCGCTTTCGTCGCAACGCCCAGTAAAAGTTGAGCAGGTCGCCACGCCGCCGCCCAAACCATGCAAAGTCGGTGGGTGTAACACCAGCGACCTCGAAGCTGTCCCGCACGGACGGAAGCAGTGCCGCCCAGGACGGCAGTTCGCGCTCATCAATTGGCGTGCGGGTTCGCGCCAACCACGCGCTGAGTTGCTGGCGTATCAACGCGGCTAGCCCAGTTTACTTTCGGCTGGTTCATCTTTGGGGACGAGACCAATGCAGTGATAACCGCCATCCACATGAATCACTTCCCCGGTAACGCCGCGCCCCATGGGCGAAATGAGGAACAGAGCCGTATCGGCCACCTCCGCCACCTCGGTGGGGCGGCGCAACGGGGCCATGGCCGCATGGTGCTTGAGCATCTTGGTGAAGCCCTGAATCCCGCGCGCGGCAAGCGTATTGATCGGCCCGGCTGAAATGGCATTGACGCGAATACCGTAGGGGCCCAAATCCGCTGCGAGATAGCGCACGCTGGCTTCAAGCGCTGCCTTGGCCACACCCATGACATTGTAGCCAACCACCGCCCGCTCGCTGCCAAGATAGGTCAACGTCACCAGGCTTCCGCCATGATCCTTCATCAGCGGCAGCGCCGCCCGCGCCACGGCCGTCAGCGAATAGGCGCTGATGTCATGCGCGATGCGAAATCCCTCACGCGAAGTATCAATAAACTGCCCTTCGAGGTCTTCTTTGGGCGCATAGGCAACGGCGTGAACCAGAAAATCCAGAGCGCCAAACTTGGACTGAACTTGCGCGAAAAAAGTCTCGATGTCGGCGTCGTTGGTGACATCGCAAGGCAGAACCAGTGGGTTCTGCAAGGTCACCGCAAGTTCACGAACATTCGCTTCGAGGCGCTCATTCTGATAGTTCAGGGCAAGGGTTGCGCCGGCGTTCGCCGCCGCTTGGGCAATACCCCAAGCGATGCTGCGCTTGTTGGCAACACCCAGAACGACACCCTTTTTATCGGCAAGCATGAGACCAGACATGCGATGATGAAGCTCCTATCCTGAGAACGGCGCGTCGGCCGATAAGCCGCCAACGTTGGAAATACACTAACTCTAAACTAAAAAGCTCTAAACTAAAAAGGCTTCGGCTGACTACCGAAGCCTTGAAGTGCGCGATGGTTCACGCTCCCAAACACGATGAAGCGCAACTAGCCGCCACCTTTCTTGAGTTCGACCAGCACCTGCTTGGCAACAGCCTTGAGCGTATCAAACACGCCCGTGCCTTTGTAGGCAACCGCTTCAAACACCGGCTCCCCCTTGCGCATCAGCTCTTTCTTCAGCTCCTCGACTGGCATGGCACTTGGCAGATCGCGCTTGTTGAGTTGGAGAACGTAGGGAATCTTCATCAGGTCATAGCCCTGGGCTTTGAGGTTCTGCTCAAGGTTCCACAGGGACTCAATGTTGGCATCCATGCGTTCTTCCTGGGAATCGGCGACAAACACCACACCGTCCACGCCTTTGAGAATCAGCTTGCGGCTGGCATCGTAGAAAACCTGTCCCGGCACGGTGTAGAGGTGGAAGCGGGTTTTGAAACCGCGCACCGTACCCAGCTCAAGCGGCAGAAAGTCGAAAAACAACGTACGATCCGTTTCCGTGGCAAGACTGATGAGTTTGCCCTTCGCCTGGGGCGAAGTGGTGTCGTAGATGTACTGCAAATTTGTCGTCTTTCCACCAAGCCCAGGGCCGTAATAGACGAGCTTGCAATTGATTTCACGGGCAGCGTAGTTGATGAATGTCAAGGCCGGCTACTCCTTGGACGACTAGGAACAGAACCTGAAAAAATACTTGGGTATGTTGGGTACACCTTCTCAGTCAGAGAACAGGTTGTCAATATCATCTTCGGTGATTTCGGCAAATGGCGACTCAAGGTTGACCCCACGGGCTTTTTCTTCCTCTACTTTACGAGCGATGGCTTCTAGCACTTCGGCCATATCCGTCGCCGCTCGCTTGACACGTAACCGAACCAACCCCAAGCTCGACCGTTCGTCAAAAATTACTACTAGAATGACGCGCTGAGCCACAATTGAGATGTGGATATTATCACGCTCACCTTCATGCGAGAGCACTGGAAATTCTTTTTCCCCGACCAGGTGCGCCAGCGCATCGGTTGCGGCGACGTTCCCGGCAGTAAGCGAAGCCAAGCTGGTTGTGTCAATGGCGCCAACGTCGCCATGATCGGCGATCTTCTGACCGTTTTTATCGATCAGAAAGACCATTCGGGCGTTGGCGTCTTCACACAAACGGGCGATGATAGTCTTGATTTGCTGGTACTCTTCACCATACAGCACCAGCGCGGCACTTGACATGTTGTAACGTCCTCGCCGAGAAAGGTAGCGCGTGCGGCTCAGTTTGGCTACACCCAAGTTGCGCTAGCAGCCCAAGTTTTCATATGTTGCGAGTTGTGGCCGGTTTATCCTTCAGAACCCCATGCGCCAGTCATTTACCATAGCCGGTTACCATAGCCGGTTACTTACCGTAGCTGGTTATCCGCACGCCGGCTGCTCCAAGCGGCATCGGCACTACCGCACTCCGACCCATTCCGAAGCCACACCACCACCGAGCGAAACGCCGATACGGAAGCTTGTCTGGAGCAAGCGGCTTCATAGCATAGGCGAAAAAAAGCTTTCAAGGGCATTTATCCGCTCAAAACTCTCCTGTCCAGCGAAACGAATGCGCGAGCTGCCCTTTCTTGACGCCACACCACTGGTTCCCTACTATGTCAGACCGGGCTTAACCGCTCTGCTGAAGCGTCTGGCTGTTACCCGGGCGACTTGCTGAGGGAAGGTACATTGACCAACTTCGTTTCATTTCTCATTCCGCCCAGGCACTTCCATGCTTCTCGATAAGGTTCTCGCCAAGATTTTCGGTAGCGCTAATGAGCGGTACCTCAAGCGGATTCGTCCCATTGTCACCGCCATCAACGAGCGCGAAGCCAAGCTCCAGGCGCTTTCCGATGCCGAGCTACAGGCGCAAACTACCCGCTTCAAGGAACGCCTCGACCTCGGAGCGTCACTGGATGACCTTCTCCCGGATGCCTTTGCCACCGTACGCGAAGCGTCACGCCGCGTGACGGGCATGCGACACTTTGATGTCCAGCTTATCGGCGGCACGGCGCTCCACCACGGACGGATTGCCGAGATGCGCACCGGGGAAGGCAAAACGCTTGTGGCAACCCTGCCGGTTTACCTCAACGCGCTTGCAGGACGGGGCGTTCACGTGGTCACGGTCAACGACTATCTCGCCAAGCGCGATGCGGAGTGGATGGGTAAAATTTACCGGTTTCTGGGCTTGTCGGTGGGCGTCATTCAAAATCATCTCTATGACGACGAGCGCCGTGAAGCCTATGCCTGCGATATTACCTATGGTACCAACAACGAGTTCGGCTTTGATTACTTGCGCGACAATATGAAATACGCGGTCGCGTCCTGTGTCCAACGCGGACACTACTTCGCCATCGTGGACGAAGTGGACTCGATCCTGATTGATGAAGCTCGAACACCACTCATCATCGCCGGCCCATCAGATGAATCGAGCGAGAAGTACTACCTGGCCAACGATGTCATCCCCAAGCTGGACCGCGCAACGGACTATCTCGTTGACGAAAAAACCCACACCGCAGCCCTGACCGAGGTCGGCATCGAGCGGGTCGAGAAACTGCTTGGCATCGAAAATCTTTACGACCCGGCGAACTTCGAGCTGTTGCACTGCGTCAACCAAGCGCTCAAGGCTCACACGCTCTATCACCGCGACAAGGAATACATGGTCCGGGATGGACAGGTCATCATCGTGGATGAGCACACGGGGCGACCGATGGATGGACGCCGGTGGTCGGATGGCCTTCACCAAGCCGTCGAAGCCAAGGAAGGCGTCAAAATTGAGGCTGAAACCCAGACGCTGGCGACGATCACGCTCCAAAACTACTTTCGCATGTACGAGAAGTTGGCCGGCATGACCGGCACGGCGGAAACCGAAGCGCCAGAGTTTGCCAAAATTTACGATCTGGAAGTTACGGTCATTCCAACCCACCGGCCCATGATTCGTCAGGACTATCCAGACCTTATCTACCGGACGGCCGAAGAAAAGTGGGATGCGATTGTTGAAGAAATCAAGGAACGCCACCAAACCGGACAGCCGATTCTGGTGGGGACGGCATCCGTAGCTAACTCGGAACTGGTTTCACGCAAGCTCGAAGCCATCGGGATTCCACATAACGTTCTCAACGCCAAGTATCACGAGCGCGAAGCGGAAATCGTCGCCCAGGCCGGACGCAAGGGTGCGGTCACGATTGCCACGAACATGGCCGGGCGCGGGACGGATATTCTGCTGGGCGGCAACCCAGATTTTCTCACCGATGCCGAACTGCGACGGCAGGAGCGCAATCCGGCGGAGGTTTCCCCCGAAGAGCGCCAGGCTGTTTTCGATCAAATCAAGGCGCAAATTGACCGCGAACACGCAGAGGTCGTCGCCATCGGCGGACTGCACATCATCGGCAGTGAGCGCCATGAATCGCGCCGGATTGACAACCAGTTACGCGGTCGAGCTGGGCGGCAAGGCGACCCCGGCTCTTCCCGCTTCTACCTCTCGCTCGAAGACGACCTGATGCGGATTTTTGGTGGCGACCGGCTCAAAAAAGTCATGCTCACCCTGGGCATGGAACAGGGCGTGGCGATTGAAAGCCGGATGGTATCGCGGCGCGTGGAAGCTGCCCAAAAGTCAGTTGAAGCCCATAACTTCTCGATCCGCAAACATCTGCTCGAATATGACGATGTCATGAATCTCCAGCGCGGCACCATCTACGGACTGCGCCAGGAACTCATGGAAGGTGCAGATGGGGGACGGGAGTTCATTCATCTGGCGGAAGACTTGCTTGGTGACGTTATTCGCCGCTACCTCCACGGACGCCCAGAGGAATGGGATGTGGATGGGCTCCGAGTCGCCTTGCTCGACATTTATGCCTTTGACTGTGAGGCGGAACAGCTCGACTTCGATCATCTGAGCCGAGATGAAATCCGTGACAAAGTATGGCAGACCGTCCTGGAGCGCCATAAGGCGCGCGAGGCCAAGGTCGGGGCTGAGAACCTGCGGCAGCTTGAGCGCCACGTCATGCTCAATGTCGTTGACGCCCACTGGAAAAAACATCTTGCCACGCTTGATCACCTGAAAGAAGGGGTTGGCTTGCGTGGCTACGGTCAGAAGGACCCGCTGATTGAATACAAGAAGGAGTCCAGTCGCCTCTTTGAAGAGATGATTGACCGGATGGATGAAGAGTGTGTCCGCATTCTGTTCAACATGCGCGTCGAGGTCGCGGAAGCTTCGGCGCTCGAAATCGAGGCTGAGGACGTTGAGAGTGGGAGCTTCGAGGTCGCCAGCGAGGCAATCGCCCCGGCGAACCTTTCCCGCGTCGCGCCCCAACCCAGGCCGGCGGTGCCATTGCCTGCTCCGCGCCCAGTGACCGGACAGGTTTACACGGCTGCCAACGCTAGCGCAGCTCGTGCCGGGTCAGGGGGGCAGGTCGTGCGGCGGACGCCTAAGGTTGGGCGGAATGAGCCCTGTCCCTGTGGCTCAGGCAAGAAGTATAAAAACTGTCACGGCGCTTCATAACACCCGCCTAGTCAGCCACCCGGTTGCTCCAGCGCATACGCCTGCGTTTGAAGCAAGTCATGGCGTTTTTCCCGCCACTTTGGTAAAAGGCAGCTAAGCTTCTTTGATTTCATTTCATAAACTGCCGTCGGCGCGGGCTTGTTGTAGCCAAGACCGGCGGACCGAAAAACACATGCGATCAACCACTCAAGCTGCCTTGGCGCTGTCATTGGCGCTGTCGCTTTGTCTGACCCTGGTCACCGGGTGTGGGACGTCTTCCCGCAAGCTCGTGGCAGGAATTGATCCCAAACCAGCCAAATGTGAACCCGGTAAGCAGGGGGGTGTGCTCAGGCTGGCATTGGCGTTTGGCCCGCTGACGTTCAATCCATTCGTTGATTCCACGCCAGATACCTTTGCCGTGCTGCGCAAGCTCTACGGCACGCTGCTGGATTACGACTTTGAAAAACAGGTCGTCGAAGACAGCGGGCTGGCAACCGCCGTTTCGCTCCAAGAAGATGGCAAAACCTATCGGGTAACACTGCGCAAGTGCCTGTTTTCAGATGGCTCGCCGCTTGTGCCGGATGATGTCGTCTTCTCATACAGTAGCGCCTTGGCGGCTGGTTCAGCGTTGAGCGACCTCCTCAAGACCGGCGTTGGGAATGAGCGGTCAGATGCCAAGTTCAGCATCATTGACGCTCAAACGGTGCAAATCCAATTCAACGATCCAATCTCGGCAGACGCAGCCAAGTTTGTCTTTGCGCGGATTCCAATCGTTTCCAAAGCAAACTTTCCAACCGCCAAGGACGATCCAACCAAACTGGCCTATTCCGGCCCGTTTGTCGTCAAAGCATCCTCTGCAAAAGAGCTGCGTTTGGCGGCCAATCCAAACTACTGGAAAGTGGATAACGCAGGCACAGTCCTGCCCTACCTCAATGAAGTGGTCTATGACTTGGGAGTCGATCGCAAAACCCAGTCCGAGCGATTTGCGGAAGGCAAATACGACATCATTGACTATTTGCTACCGGAACAAGCCAAAGCTCTCGACGGGCAGGCCAAAATTCGGAACGCCGGCGGCTCGCTGCGGGTGTGGACCCTTGTGGGTAATACCCGGATTGATCAAACCAAGGTTGATCGCAATCGCTCAAAGCACTTCCTCACCGATGACTTTCGGGAAGCGATCTCACGGCTGATTGATCGTAACCGCCTGGCTCAGACCGTCTTGAATGGCGAGGCCAAGCCATCATTCGGGCTTATTGCCCCCGGCAATGCGACGTGGTACGACCCCAACGCGCCACGCTACGAACCCAATGTGCAAACCGCGAAGGCGGCTCTTCAATCCGCAGGCTACAGCTACCAGGATGGCAAGCTCTTTGACGGCATCAAAACGCCGGTGCGCTTCAAGTTCACGGTGCCCAAGGAGCCGACGGCAATCGCGCTGGCACAGTCCATCGTGCAGGACTTGACGGCCGCCGGATTGGACATCGTCATCGAAGAGCAGCCGCTTGACAAATGGTGGAAAGCCCTGACGACCGGGGTCTTCGACATGATTTTGGTCGAGCTTCAGCCTGAGTTCCCAGACCCCGTGTTCCTCCAGCCATTTGTGACAGGGACGCGCCCCTATTTTGCGGAAGCCACCATCGTCAATCCGCAGTTAGACTTGCGTGGTTACGACTGGTTCAAGAAAATAGCTAGGGACTTTAACAAAGCACTCCAGCAGAAAACGGTCGAGGAGCGCAAAAAGCTCTATGATGACTTCCAGAAAAGTTGGAATGAAGTCTCACCTGTTATCTACCTTGTTTCAGAACATACCATAGCTGGCGCGCGGTCCAACGTTTTGAATGTCCGTCTGGCAGCGTTCGATCCGGCGGCGACGTGGAATCTCGAGGAACTTTATCTGAAGTGAGCACGGGGCGGGTCCACCCATCGGTTTCGTCAATCGTGTAAGCCATGAAAGCCTGTTCGCAATGTCGGCGCACCTACACGGCGGACATCGCCTTTTGCCCATACGATGGCAAGCCACTGTCGGCGGTGTCGGACGAAGAAGAGCTTGGGGACGATCCGCTGGTCGGGCGCGTGTTCATTGACCGCTACCATCTCACGGCCCGGATTGGCGAAGGGGGGATGTGCACGGTCTATCGTGGCACCCATGTGCTCACCCGCAAGCTCTGGGCGGTCAAGATTCTACATGCCGAACTTGCCGCGCAGCGGCGGGCGGTCAAGCGGTTTCAAAAAGAAGCTCAGGCCGCCAGCCGGATTGACCACGCCAGTGTCATCCAGGTGACTGACTTCGGGACGAGCGAAGAGGGCTATGTCTATCTGGTCATGGAATATCTGGAAGGGACGACGCTCAAGCGCGCCATCCAGACTGACGGACCGTTTTCGCTCGACCGGACCGTGCATATCGTTCGGCAGATTGGCGAGGCGCTTGACGCCGCCCACGCCCAAAGCGTCATTCACCGTGACCTCAAGCCTGAAAATATCATGCTCTTGCCCACGGATGAGGCGGAGCGCGAACGAGTCAAGGTGCTCGATTTTGGCATTGCCAAGGTGCAGGAAGACACCAGCGATAGCGCGCCGCTCACGGCTCAGAACATGGTCATGGGAACGCCGCAGTACATGTCGCCCGAACAGGCCAAGGGACTGGAACTCGACGCGCGTTCCGATATTTACAGCCTCGGGATCATCGTTTACGAGATGCTCACCGGCAAGACGCCATTTCAGGGCGGGCCGTCCAAGATTATCCTCAACAAACACGCCAACGAAATCCCACCATCGCCACGCCGACTACGCCCAGACCTTTCCGCTCACGTCGAGCGCGTCATCATGCGGGCGCTGGAGAAAAGCCCACTGCGGCGTCCACAGTCAGGCAGTGAGTTTGCGCGTGAATTGGAACTCGCGGTGCGCCTGGCAGCAACGATGAGCAAGCGTGAAGCCGAACAACGGTCACTGCCGCCGGCAACCCCGCCGTTGCCACCCACTGCGGATGCAGTTGAGCCAGCAGCCTTAGCCACCAGCCCGGCCGACCTAGTCATGGCTTCCCAAACGGTACTTGCCCGTGAAGAGCCGCGCCGGAGTGCAACTTGGCGTACAGTCGTTATTGCAGTTATCGTCGTAGCGTGCGCTTTCATCGGAGGCATGCTGTGGTGGTATTGGCGTGGGTGACACGTCTCTGGCGGTAGCGTCAATTCGCGCACCTAGTCAATCGAGCGCCGCCACCAATCCCCTAAACGAGGAACTTTATCGTGAAGCGACGTTCATTCATGAGTCACCTGCTGTTGTCGCCGGTGGCTCTGTCACTCCTTCAGCTCCGAGCTGAAGGGGAGGCAGTGGATGCCCTGCTCTCAGGTCCCATGGTTGGCTACAGCGAAATCACGGAAACCGTCATCTGGCTTCAGACGCGACGGGCGGCGCGCGCCCAGCTTCGCTACTGGGTTCAGGGCAAACCAGAGACGGCGCGCATCAGCGAAGAATACCGAACCACCCAGGCCGGAGACTTTATCGCCAAATTCACGTTGTCCGGGTTGGCGTTCGGGACACGCTACGACTACGAGGTGTACCTAGACGGTCACCGAATTGAGCGTCCCTACGCGATGACGTTCCAAACGCAGCCCATGTGGAAGTGGCGGACGGAACCGCCGCCGTTCAAGGTCGCCTTTGGGTCGTGTCACTACGTCAACGATCCGCCATTTGATCGCCCCGGCCGCCCCTATGGCAGCCCAGCCAAAATCTTCTCGGCGATCATGGCGCACAAACCGGACGTCATGCTGTGGCTCGGCGATAACTGCTATTACCGGGAAGCGGACTACCATACCGAAGCCGGCATGCGGTATCGCTACGCCCACACGCGGGCCCAAGCCGAACTACAACCGCTGTGGGCGGCGACACACCACTACGCGATTTGGGATGATCACGATTACGGCCCAAACGACTCGGACCGCACATTTCGTGGACGCGACATAGCCCTGCGCATCTTCCGGGACTACTGGGGCAACCCAGCCTACGGGACGCCAGACATTCCCGGCTGCTTCTTCCGCTTCGAGTGGGCGGATATCGAATTTTTCATGCTGGATGGTCGGTACCATCGTACGCCAAATGAGCTGAGCGATGACTCACCAGAGAAAATGCTGTTTGGACGTGAGCAGCTCCAATGGCTCCTGGAATCGTTGCGGTCCAGCCAAGCGACCTTCAAGGTCGTGGTCGGCGGCGGACAAATGCTCAACCCAGTTTCGCCCTGGGAATGCTTCAGCCGCTTCAAGGTTGAGCAAGCCAGGCTTTTTGATTTCATTCGAGCGGAGAAAATCTCAGGTGTCTTGTTCATCTCTGGCGACCGCCACCTCGCTGAACTCAATCAGCGCCGAGAGCCAGGGCTTTACCCGCTGTATGACTTCACCTCAAGCTCACTCACGGCTGGCATCGCTACCCTTTCCAAGGCTGAACAAAGCAATCCCGCCCGCGTGAGTGGCACGCTTGTGGAGAAACACAACTTTGGCATCCTGGAGTTCTCGGGTTCCCGCGCCACCCGGCTTCTGACGATGCGCTGCATTGACGAAGACGGCATCGAACACTGGAAACGCGAAATTCCAATCAGCGAGCTACGCTTCGCCCGCCAGGCAGATAAGTCAGGTGGATGGTCGGAACCGTAGGCGGCGGGACACACAACGGCGCACGGTAGCGTGACTGTCAGGCATCAGTTAGGATGTTGAGCTGGTGGGGCGATGATGGTTCCCCGCCAAGTTTGCGATTGGTTTTGAGCGTGGTGTTAGCGCTATGCCCATCAAGCAGATGACATTTCACGGCCAGCCACCTTGGAGGCTTGCCGCTTGGCTCGCTTTGATCCTGCAACTTGCGCTGCCATTCCAGGTGGTGGCGACGACACTTGGAATATGCGAACCAGACGGATTACCGAATGTCCAACGGGATACCCTACTGACGGGACTGCCCATTCTCGTTGGTGAACGGCCTGGTTCGACGTCCGTCACTGTGGCCGTCGTCATCAAAGTTGGCAGCACGTTTGACCGAGTTGGCAAAGCGGGACTGGCACGCTTGACGGCGGAATGTATTCGCAGCGGTGGCGGTGGCTATGACGCCGAGCGGGTGCGGATTGAGCTTGAGGAGGCTGAAGCCCAACTCGAGGTTGACGTGAACTGGGACCGCACCTGCATTCTGCTTACCGGGCCAGCCCGCAACGCGGCGGTCCTGATTGATTTGCTTGGGCGACTCATTACACTTGCCGACTTTGCCAAACGCGACTTTGCCGAGGCCCGTTTCAAGCCATTTCAGGAAGCTGCGATGGCCGCCGCCCAGGCGGCTCAAACCGAGGAAGCAGCAGCGGATGCGCTGTTTTTCCAGACGCTTTATGACGCTCACCCTTATCACCACAGCCTGCTCGGCACGCCGGAGAGCATTGCCGCCATCACGCAGGCGGATGTCGCCGACTTTTACCGTCGCCACTGGCTACCCAACAACGCGGCGGTTGTCATTGTGGGGGATGTCACGGCCGCTCAAGTGCGGAGTGTGACGCGCCGTGCCTTTGGCGGCTGGGCCAAAGGCAAACTGGCGCCAGCCACATTCCTCCCGCCCAATCCACCGGAGCAACTGCGCTTGGTGCTGCAACCTGGGACGGGCAAGTGGGTTCACGTTCGCCTGGGGGGACTTCTGCCCGAAGCCACACCTGAAAGCCGGGCAGCTTGGCTTGTTTTGGCCGAGCTGATCAAGCGTCGTGTCCAGCCCTGGACGCTTGAACTCACCCACCGCCGACTACCTGACAGCCCGTGGATGTTGAGCAGCAAGCTCACCACAGAAACGGCTGTTGCGGATATTGATGTTGTCTTACAAACACTTGACAAGCTGCGCGACGCCCCCCCAAGCCAGGAAGAGGTTCAAGCCGCACGGACGGCAATCGAAGCGGTGCTTCGTGGGCATACGCCAAATAACCGGGACATTGCCCAGCAACTTGTATGGTTGGAAACCTACGGACTTAGTCCAACCATCGAAGCTGATCTGCCAGCCCGGTTGGCAGCCGTAACCCCAGCCGACTGCCAGGCCTTGGCCAGCCAAATGCTTGGCCGCGGGCGGCTCGTGGTGCTTCAGGGTGGGTCCACCACACTTCAAACGGCATTGGCAAAGTTTGGAAACGTTGAACTTGTCCAACCATAGGCCTGAGTGTCCCGAAGCTTGGGCTGGAAGCTTACGAACTGAACAACGATAACGACGATGCGCGATGATTTCTCCGACAACCAGATAGTTGAATTTCCACAGGCACTTCCGCTAACTGGTTACTCCCCGGCCAGCGACTCGCCTCACCAGTCGAGTACCCCGTTGGGCCCCGAAGCAACCACCTCACCAACGCCAGGGAGAGAAGCCGCGGTTTCATCAGCCGAAGTCCCTGTGGAAGTGCTTTTTGCGGAGGCTTTGGCGAAAGATTCATCCGTGACGGCGCCAAGCGAATCTGGCACAGAGCCGAAACTTACCGCCGACGATACTGAATACCCGGTTTGTGCCAATTCAGTGTCAGAGCCTCCAACCGAGGAAGTCCTAGCTCAAGCACCGCCAGCCCAGGCCGATGGGTTGCAACCGGAAGGTGCGGATGAAGCGGATGAGGCAGTTATATTCGCTCAGGATCCACTCCTTACCCTTCCCACGTTCCGCCCACTGTGGACTGTCGCGCCCAACCAGCCACTTTCAGCCGGGCACGCTTTTACAGACGAGGGTGGCGTAGTGGTGTCCACGTTTACCGGCGCGCCACCAGGCTGGAAACACTGGGTCAAGGAGGGTCTAAGCATTGGTCGGGACATGCTGTTGGCGCTCGTGATTGCGCTGCTGATTGGCCTCTTCGTCATTCAACCCGTCTATGTCAAGGGGACAAGCATGCTGCCCCGGCTGCGCGAGGGTGAACGCCTTTTCGTCAATCGCTTCATCTATAATTTTTCAAACATCGAGCGGGGGGACATCGTGGTGTTTTACTACCCTAAAAACCCCCAGGAGAGTTTTATCAAGCGTGTCATTGGGCTGCCCGGCGACGAGGTCACACTGTCAGGCGGCAAGCTCTACATCAACGGCAAGCTGGTTCCTGAAACCTACTTGTCAAGTGACTACACGACCATTGTCAGCCCACCGCGCACCTGGATCGTCGAGCCGCACCACTATTTCGTGATGGGTGACAACCGGGATGCCAGCAATGACAGTCGCAATTGGGGACTGGTGCCCGAAATGTACATTTACGGCAAAGCGGTCTATCGCTACTGGCCAGTGAGCGAAATTGGCTTTATTGAAGATGAAGCAACCACACTTGAGCCGCTCCGGTCGCTGCGGCGGATGGAGCCGCAACGCGAGTTGCCCCCGGCCGAGTAATCACCACCATGCAAGACACGGCAACCTACCCGTGCGCCTACTGTGGCGAGCTGAATGTCACCCTTCCTGACTGGAGCGCCGGACGGCGGCAGCAATATATCGAAGATTGCGCTGTCTGCTGCCAACCCAATGTGCTTCGTGTATGTCTCAATCCCGATTTAGATGAAGTGAGCGTGGTGGTTGAGCCGGCGTAGTGGCTCAAATCACCCTAGCCACTCCACCTGGTGAAAACGCAAAAGCTTTGTAAGGTTGCTTACACACACCGCATCAGTCCATCGCTATACTCGCGCTCAGTTATCCTCCACAAGCGCGATAGCGTATTCCCCAGCGCATGTTACCAGAGCAGTACCTTTGACTTTTGCTTGACTCGTAAGGAGTTCGTATGTCCGACCTGTCCGAAGTGGACAAAACTAAGCGCCTTTTCATGGGGCTTGGTTCAATTGTGATTGGCGCTGGCATTGGCGGCGCACTGGCCTATCCAATTTTCCAATTTGCCGTTGGGAACGCACTAAAAACGGCAGACGATGGGGATAGTAAAGACTGGATTGACTTGGGTTCTGCATCCGAGTTTGAGGAAGGTAAACCCACTGCCAAGAAAATCACGATTGAGATTCGTGATGGATGGGTTAAATCGTCGTCAGATGAAACCATTTGGGTAGTGAAAAAAGGCAATGAGTTTCTCACCTTCACGGCAACTTGCCCACATCTTGGCTGCAAGGTCAACTGGGTTCCAGAGCGCAGTGAGTACTTTTGCCCTTGCCACAATAGCGCCTTTGAAGTGACTGGGGAGAAAAAGCCTGGCGCAGCCTCGGCGCGTGGGTTGGATACACTCGAATATCGCGTTTCCGATGGTAAGCTTCAGGTTGTTTTTCAAAAGTTCAAGAACTTGCTTCCAACCAAGGAAGTCTTTTCGTGAAGAACATTTTTCGTGAAGAACATGCGGCGGCTTTGGCCGTCGTAGCCGGCGACAGCCCCCACGCCTCGGCATCCATATTGACGTTTAGCTAGAAGAATTTCAGCTAGAAAGGTTTTCTTATGGCTTCTCCGGCAATTCCACAGTTCAACGGTACGCTAGGAAAAATCTACGATTGGGTTGATGAGCGCGCTGGCATCAGTGAAATCATGCACGAGTTGCTTGACGAACCGATTCCAGGTGGCACGAAGTATGCCTACGCTTTTGGCAGCGCATTGCTTTTTATCTTTGCGCTGCAATCCATCACTGGCGTTTTCCTAGCGATGTATTACGTGCCGAGCGCTGAAGATGCGCACAAATCGGTTGAATACATCATGAAGGAAGTTCCTTTCGGAGCCTTCATGCGTGGCATGCACCACTACGGTTCCAGTGCCATGGTTATCATGGTGGTGCTGCATATTCTCCAAATCGTCATTTGGGGTGCATACAAGCAAAAGCGTGAACTGCTTTGGTTAGTGGGGGCTGGATTATTTCAACTCGTTTTGGCGTTTTCACTGTCCGGCTATCTGTTGCCGTGGGACATGAAAGCGTACTACGGGACGGTTGTTACGGTAGGCATCGCCAGTGAGGTACCCATCTTCGGGGACATGATCAAGCGCATCATCATCGGTGGAACAGAGATGGGTACGATTACCATTTCACGCTTCTTCATGGTTCACGTATTTCTGCTCCCGGCACTGACGGCCGGCGGGATTGCTGCTCACCTTTACTTGTTCCGCAAAGCGCAGCCGGCGGGTCCATTCAACATGACGGAACAGGAAGCCATGTTCAAGGTTGAGCCTTTTTGGCCGGGACAGGTCTTCAAGGATGCCGTCTTTTCATTGGTGGTCTTCGCCATCCTGGCTTACCTTTCCTTCGCAACCCTTGCGCCACTTGAACCAAAGGCTGACCCGTCGCAAACGCAATATGTTGCGCGACCGGAGTGGTACTTCCTTTTTCTGTTCCAGCTTTTGAAGTATTTCCCCGGCTCAACTGCCATCATTGGTTCGTTGATCATTCCGGGCATCGTTATGGCCATCATCACGTTCCTCCCCTTCCTTGACCGGAATCCAGAACGGCATCCGCTCAAGCGTCCCTTTGTTATGTTGGGCACGCTGGCTTTGCTGGTGGCGATTGGCGCGCTTCACCTGCTGGCCAAGCAGGACGACAACCAGAACTTTGCTGCCCAGCTCAAGGCACAGGAGGAAGAAGGCGCACGTTTCTTGAAAGAGCCGTTTGAGCCAAAAGACACGAGCCAAAAGTCACTTGCCGTCGCGCCACCACCCGAAGCTTTCGTCAAGAATTGCGCCGTTTGTCATGGTGAAAATGGTGCCGGCGGTCCGGCTGGGCCAAAGCTGGTTGGCATCGCCAAAAAGCCAGGACGGAGCAAAGAAGAGATTGCCGGGCTGATTGAGAATCCATCTGCCTATGACGCCTCCAAGATGCCGCCGATGCCACAAGTCTCGGCGGCAGAACGGGCGGCAATTGCTGAGTGGATTCACACCCTCAAGTAGTTTCTAGCCGACATACCCAGAGCTGACGCGCCTGCGCTTTTGGCAGGCGCGTTTCTTTTGGGCAGATTTTTCTAAGGGTGTCTTTTCGGGCTATTTTTCTGGGCACATTTGCCAGGACGCAGCGTTACTAATTGGTTGGGACGACTTATGGCGGGTGGCCGTTGGTCTTAACGCCATCCTTCGGTAGCGTTTGGCTGGCGTCCCCAAGTCACACCCTTGCATGGAAAGGAGAGCGTACGATGTCGGCAACAGCGGTCCTCCAACCCCTTCCTCAGAAGCTCTCCACGGAAGTCGTCTTCAAGGCGAAACCATCGCCTCCCCTTGCGCCGAGTCCATCCCCAGAAGGCACGATTGGGCGTGATATTCGGCCGCCGGTCTATGCGCCGGTTCAGCATGAAACTTGGCGGCGGCTATACGACCGACAGGCGGCAGCGATTCTGGGGCGCGTTTGCGACGAATACCTCGCCGGGCGTGACAAGCTCCGCTACGAACGAGAACGGGTGCCGCACCTGGCCGACTTGAGCGAGCGGCTGCGCGCCTGCACCGGCTGGCAGTGCGTACGGGTGGAAGGCTACGTTCCAGAGGCGACCTTCTTTTTGCTGCTGGCGCAGCAGCTTTTTCCGTGCACTGACTTTCTGCGGCATCCAACCGAGCTGGAATACACGCCGGCGCCGGACATGTTCCACGATCTCATGGGCCACTTGCCCATGATCACCAATCCTCGATTTGCCTCGTTTTTCCACAAGTTTGGGCTGGCCGGCATCCATGCCCGTAACGAAGCGGATACACTCAAACTAGGGCGCATCTACTGGTACACCGTTGAATTTGGACTGATCAACCCGACGGCGCATGCCGGTCGTGACCGTGATCCCGGCCTGACCAAAATCTACGGTGCCGGCATCAGCTCATCGGTTGGGGAAATCGAATACGCGCTCTCTGACCGCGTGAAAAAAATCCCCTTCGACATTGAGCAGGTGACCGAAACGCCGGTTGAAATCCACCACATGCAGGAACAACTCTTTGAGATTGCTTCCTTTGACGAACTCGAACAGTCCTTTGCGGCGTGGGCAGCCGCCCAGGGCTTAACCCCCGCCCAGAGCTAACCCAAAGCCCGGCTATTCAAGCGCGACGGACGTGAAGGCCGTCGCGCCGTAGGGCATGGCTTCGAGTTGCCAGGGGGCGTCTAGGTGTTCCTGGGTACAGCGCAGGATGTCGCCATAGCCGATCTTGACCATGAGCGTGGCATGTGGCTCGCAACCGGTCATCCACTGGAGTAGGGCCCGCATGGTGCCACTGTGGATGACCAGGAGTGTCGTTTGCTGTTCCCAGTCCCGAAGCCAGTTCCTTGCCCACGGGATGACGCGCGCACGCACGTCGGCAAAGCACTCGCCACCGGGAAAACGCACGGCGGCCGGAGCCGCTACCCACTCCCGCGCCGTGACCGGGTAATGTTCTTCGACATCACGAAATGTCAGCCCTTCAATCTGGCCGAAGTCAATTTCGCGGAGCGCCGCAAACACCTGGACGTCGAGTGACCGTGGAAGGGCAAAGTAGCGCGCGCTGTCGCGCGCGCGGACCAAGTCGCTGGTTGCAATGGCGGCAAGCCTGACAGCTTGTAGCTTGGCGGCGCACTGCTGCATTTGCGCCTGACCGTCGGGATGCAGTGGCACGTCACGCCAACCATAACAACGCTGCTCAGGGTTGTCGGTCTTGCCATGCCGAAGCAGAAGCCAAATCGTGGGCATCTCGTTAGTGGTTTGGCAGCGTAGCCAGCAACTGCTGCAAGAAGGATTCGTCGCGGCCACGGCATTCGGCCGTATGGCGCGCGGCCTTGTCACAAATTTCCTGTGCTGGATGACCGGCATGGCCGCGGGTCCACTGCCAAGTAACGCGATGCGGCGCAGCCGCCCGGTCAAGCCGTTCCCAAAACGCATGGTTGGCGCGGCGGCGAAATTTGCCCTTCATGGTCTCAACGACGTAGCGCGAATCTGTAACCAATTCGACGTGGCAGGGACGCGATAAAGACTCCAGCCCCAGGCAGGCCGCGACAATTTCAGCCTGTTGGTTCGTGGCCGGGCCAAGGTATTCGACAACCAGCTTGCGTGTCAGTCCATTCCGGCCGGCATGCTCCAACAGGGCTGCCGCCGCCGCGGCCGGCGCTTCACGCCCATTACCCAGACTGGAGCCGTCGCACACGATGTAAACTTCTGGAAGCGTTGCCATACTTGACCTTGCAACCGACTTGTCGTTCCTGACGCGGAACGGCAAGATAGGCTGACCGCACATCGGCTGACAACAGGTTCGAGCCAGGCGGTGAAACCTCACTGACCCAACACATCCATGACGATTTTAGTCACCGGTGGCGCCGGCTACATTGGCAGCGTTACCATCGAGCAACTCCACGAAGCCGGACGCCCGGTTGTTGTTCTGGATAATCTCTCCCGCGGCCACCGGGCGGCCGTCCCGGAGACCATTCCACTCTACGTCGGCGACATCGGCGACCGCGACCTTGTCCGCCGCATTCTACGCGAACGCGACATCACCGCCTGCATTCATTTTGCGGCGCTGGCGCTTGTCCCGGAATCGGTCACCCATCCAGCCCGTTACTACGACAACAACGTCCACCAGTGCCAGGTCTTGCTCGATACGCTTCGGGAAGCTGGCATCCGGCGCTTTGTTTTTTCCTCGACCTGCGCGACGTACGGCTTGCCGCAGCGCATACCGATTGCCGAAGACCATCCTCAACAGCCCATTACGCCCTATGGCTGGTCGAAACTCTTCGCGGAGCGCATGCTGGCGGATTACGACCAGGCCTATGGGCTTCGGTTTGTGGCGCTGCGCTACTTCAACGCCGCCGGAGCGACAACCGTGCATGGCGAGGACCACGAACCGGAAACCCACCTCATTCCCAACATCTTGCGCGTCGCCCAGGGAAAGACCGAAGCCGTGACCGTCTATGGGCAGGACTATCCGACACCGGATGGCACAGCCATCCGAGACTACATCCACGTTCGCGATCTGGCGGCTGCCCACATCGCCGCGCTCGATGCGCTTTTGGATGGCAGATCGTCCGCCTTCCTGAATCTGGGAACCGGACGGGGATATTCAGTGTTGGAAGTCATCGAAATGGCCCGGCACGTGACAGGTCATCCGATTCCAATCCGCCTGGGCGCGCGGCGGGACGGCGACCCGCCGCAACTGATTGCCGATCCACGCGCAGCCCAAGCGTACTTGGCTTGGCAGCCCGCGCATTCTGGTCTGGAGCAAATCATAGCGTCCGCCTGGCGATGGCATGGCCGCTACCCAGAGGGCTATCCCAAAACCGAACCTGCACGCCGATAGCTGACCGGCCAAGTCGTCAGCCGGCCAGGGCGAGCAGCGCGGCCATTCGTTCCGGGATGGCGTCAGGGGCGATATATAGCGTCGAAATGAGCGCCACCGCATCGGCCCCGGCCGCACGAACATCCGTCAGGCTTCGGTCGTCAATGCCGCCGATGGCAACCAACGGTTTGGTCGTCACGGCGCGAACGCGCCGCACGCCATCGAGTCCAACAATCGGATCGGGGTTCGCTTTCGTCTGCGTTTCAAAAACCGGTCCGATGGCGATGTAGTCCACCGGCAACTGTTCGGCGGCCACCGCCTGCGCGACGTTGTGCGTCGAATAGCCAATCACGGCCGATGGTCCCAACAGCGCACGCGCGGCCCGTGGGTCGAGGTCGTCCTGCCCAAGGTGGACGCCGTCGGCCCCGGCCGCATAGGCTATGTCAACTCGGTCATTGACAATCACCCGCACGCCACGCGGCCGCGCCAGCGCCAACACAGCGCACACGGCTTCGTAGAGCGTTCGAGCGTCAGCGTGTTTATCCCGAAGCTGAATCAGCGTTGCGCCGCCGGCCATGAGCGCATCCACCAACGCCGGGAGTGAATGACCCACGCTTGGGGACGTAATGGGGTACACCGGAGGCAGTTGCCAGGTTGGGAAATGAAGTTGCATTGTCGCGGCTGCCAAAGATTCGAAAAATTCGTGGCTCGTTTTGTAGTTTTCAGTGATTCGAGCCGTTTTCAAAAGCGTGTCTCGGTCTCAACCTCTCCCGCAGTTCATACCCTCGCCCACCAGGAGCAGGCCTTGTGGTGACGGGTTTTGCCAGCGCCGGCGGTTCGCCATCGTTGGCATCCGCCACGGGACGCCTGGCCGTGAAAAGTGACCTATTCTGGTGACTTGCTATCCACGGGGCCAAAGTCTTCTCGGAAGGCAACCCGTAACGACCGTCGCCATCGCTCATTGATGCCGATCAGCGTCAGCGGTACGGTCTGATTCAACCGGCGCGCCACGGCCCGGACGACCGGGTGAAACCTCAGCGTTGGCGCAATCAAGTAGAGCCGTGGCAAAGCACGCCGGTCAAGCTGTGCCGTCGTGAAATAGCCCCGCCGCACAAAATCCCCCTGCCGCCAGTGATGGACGGCATGTAGCCAGTATGTCAAGCCCTGCCAGATCAGGTCTGGGTCGGCAACGGCCTTGAGTTCCACAACGGCCAACTGCCCGCCGCGGGTCAGCGTCACAAAGTCCGCCAGTCCAACGGCATCGCGGCCGAAATGTGGGGATTGCCCCCAGATGTGCGCCGGTTCCAAGGCATCATCAACGACGGGCAGGTTGCGCCGAATGACGACATCCAGCCAGCGTTCCGGGTGCGCCCGATAGAGCGGATGGTGAACCTCACGCGCCGCCGGGCTACGGTAGCGCGCCAGCGCGGCCAGAAGTGCCTGAAAGTCAGCCCGATTCCGGCTCGTGAGCGGACGCTCCGGCTCGCCCAGCGTTGTCAGACCGAAGCGCAGCGCCGGTGAACGGCTCTCCGGTGTGGCACGTCGTAATCGAGCGCACGCCAAGCCATACCACCGGACAGATAAGATGCTTGTCCCAACCGGGACGACCTCGCAGTGCGACGCCAAGGCGTCGCCAAACCATGTACGGAGTTCGTCAAGTTCAGCTTCTGTGGGCGGAATATGTTGCCACCGGCGGATGGGTTCCGTGACCAGCGGCAACTGATGTCCGACCGCTGCCTGGCGTAAGCTCGACCAGTCAGCCGTGGCTTCATAGAGGCGCAGTTGCGGCAGGGTCAGCAATGACAGAAAAGGCGCGGCCTGGGTGAATGCGCCGGGCGGCAGCACCAGGCACAGACAGGTTGCAGTCGGAAGCATACCGAGCGCCTGTAATGCTTGCCCCAGGAGCTGACGGACAGCCAATTCATCTGGATGCGAGGTTGTCAAGATCAGCCATGTGGCGTCAGTGTGGGATGCTTGCCACCCAACGACCGGCCCGGGCCGTTGCCTGACCCTTTTCACCAACGCGCCCGGTGGGAGCAGCCGCGGCAACCAGTTCCGAACGAACTGCCGCCACTGTGTCGCGTCTGGTGCGGCCTTCATCGTTGAGGCAGGCGCAGACAGAGGCGCGATGATGAGGCGTCCATGTTCGCCGCCAAGCCGCCGTGAAACGTCCAGTTCAAGGCGGTCGCCCCAGAAGTGATAACACTCGACGCGCCAGCAGGCCGAGCCGTGGGCAGCCCAGTATGTCACGGTCAGCTTTCCATAACTCACGGCAAAGGCTACCTCGTAAGCCCCGCCGGTCACGCTAGTTGGCGTCAGGGCTTGAACCCAGAGCGGACCACCGGCCGCCTCAAGTGCGGTAAGCTCCACTGTCAGAGCGTGGAGATCGGCTGCAAGATCAGCAACGATGGGCATGGGTCGGCTTCCGAAACGTCCCAAAGCCAGCGCTTGGGTAGGTCGGGCTTTTCAAACGAGCGCCAAAAGCATAATGTCACTGGACTATACATCCCATGTGCAAAACCGAGGTGAACGAGGCCAACCGTGCAACGTTTGGTATGGCGCGCCGGATTGGTGGCGCCGGCGACCATTTGGCTGTTTTTACTGAGCTTTCTGCCACTTGTCATCGTGGCCAGGCAGGCCTTTGCGAGTCGGACAACCTACGGCAACATTGCCTGGACCTGGACCCTGGCCAACTTCCAACAGGCCCTAGAGCCGATTTACCTGGCGATTTACTGGCGCTCGCTTTGGATGGCTGCCGTCGTCACCGTAGTTTGCATCCTCTTGAGCTACCCGGTAGCCATCTTTCTTGCCTTTTATGTTTCAGCTCGCTGGAAGCCGTTCCTGATGACACTGACCGTTGTGCCGCTGTGGACCAGTCTCGTCGTCCGTACCTTTGCCTGGACCCACTTGCTGCGCACCGAAGGAGTCATCAATACGGCGCTGCTGAACTGGGGACTCATCCGCGAGCCACTGCCGCTGCTTTACAACAACCTGGCAGTTTTCATCGGACTGGTTGCCGGCGAACTCCCCTTTATGATCATCCCCCTACTTTCCAGTCTCGATAAACTCGACCGGCGATGGCTCGACGCGGCAGCCGATCTGGGCGCAACACCGTGGGCGACCTTTTGGAACGTCGTCTTCCCGTTGGCCAGGCCCGGACTGATGACCGGCAGCATTCTGGTTTTTGTCCCCAGCTTGGGCAATTTCGTCGTCGCCGACCTCCTTGGTGGCGCGAGAAGCATCTTGCTCGGCAACGTCATCTGGAATCAATTTTTCCAGCGCAATCAGCCGTTTGGTTCGGCCATCACGCTGCTTCTCATCGGCAGCGTAAGCATTGCCGTATTCGTTGCTGCCCGGATGCGGCATGCGCATGCTCCACGGCAGGAGCAATGACCATCGCCCGTGGTTGTCCCACACACGGTGCAATGGTGCACCAGACTTGTGCCTTGGGGACTCCAAGCTTTCAGTCAAGGTCGTGTTTGGAGGCAACCAAGGGCCTGTTACACTTCATCAGCCAAGGTATGCCACCGTGTGAAATCAATCCTGAAACAAGCAGGAGCGTTATGGCCCAGTCAAATGTGCAGTGGCAATGGTGCCGGCTTCTGATGTTGAGTGTCTTTCTGATGCAGTCCCTGGCCGGCTTCGATGCCAGGGCGCAGGAACGCAGCACCAGCGTCGGGGGCAAGCCACCCGTCGAAGCCGGAGAGAAAAAAAACAGTGGCGTCCGGCGCACCAGTAGCGGCGGCGGAAAACCATCCCGGCCCGCCGGACCGCCTTGCCCCGACAGTCCACTGCTGCCCACCGTCACCTTGCCGACTGAACAACGTTCTACACTCACCTTTGAAACACCGCGCCTTGACGCGCGCGGCAACGTTATCGAAACGCTCAACAAAGAAACCCAGCGCTTCACAGAACGACTCAGCGACCAAGTGTCGCTGGAACTGGTCGCCATACCGGGCGAATGTTTCACCATGGGATCGTCCAGGGCCGACGAAGCCGACGAAAACGAGAAACCGCCCATCCGGGCGCGGGTGTTTGGTTTTTACATGGGACGCACCGAAGTGACCCAGGCGCAGTGGCGTGTCGTAGCTGGCTGGCCCAAAATTGAGCGTGACCTGCCACCTGATCCCTCCAAGTTCAAAGGCGATGACCTCCCAGTGGACAGCATCACGTGGGATGAAGCGGTCGAGTTCTGCCGGCGGCTCACGAAAAAGACCGGACGCCCATACCGGCTGCCGACCGAGGCCGAATGGGAATATGCCTGCCGCGCTGGCACAAGCGGAATGTTTACCTACGGTGCGGTGCTTGCGCCAACCCTCGAAAACTATGATAGTTCCCTGCCCTATGGCGACGAACCGGCCGTGCCCGCGCGCCGCAAACCAACGCCGGCCGGCTCGCTTGGCTTCAACGCCTTTGGTTTGGCCGACATGCACGGCAATGTTCGGGAGTGGTGCTTGGACGCCTATGTGCCGCGGCTCACCGGAACCCATGCGCTGGGCGCGCCGGTGCGCAGTGTGCGCCAAGATGAGGCAGGACAGTCCCGCGTCATTCGTGGGGGCGCTTGGTCGTCCGCACCCGATGGCTGCCGGTGCTCGATTCGGGAAGGTTTACACCGTGAAGACTTGCTCACCATTCTTGGCTTTCGCGTGGCCCTGAGCGACCGCCACGGCGATGGGCAGCCCATCGAGACGGACGACGACGACGAATGAAGTACCGGCAGGACTGGGCTTCCAGGCGGCGCCGGTCACGGCTTGGTCACCTTGAGCGCCCGGGCCTTCACATAGATGAGCGCGTCTTCAAGCGTCGGAAACTCAGCCGCGAACTGCTCATGCAATCCGCGCGCAGTTTGTTCAATCGTCCACCCGGCATCGAGCTTGGTCAGAAGAAAAAGTTGAATCCGTCCATCTACCCCAAGCCCAGGAGCAGCCGTGGGGGCGAGCGGGTGCAACTGCTCCGGCGTGGACAGCCAGCCCTCAAAATCGGAGTGCCGAAATGCGCGAGATTGGCCGTTGACGCCCCGCCACACCACCTCCCAGCACAGGAGACTGCCCCCACCGACTGCCCGCAAGGTGATGTCCACTTCATCGCCAACCGTCACCGGTAGCGGCTCGGCAATGGGCAAACAGAGGTGACCCCAACTCGTCTTCGCGCGCCGCGGATCATTGGTCACGTGTACGTGGTCTGTCAGCCAAGCGTTGAACCAGGCGCCAACCCCGCCCATGACACCCGGCTGCGTTATGCTGAACCGGGCCGTCCCACTGACTTTGGGCAGAGACTCAGCCGCCAGGACCGCCGACGACAGCTCCAAGCGGTGGTAGCAAATCCCTTGGGCAAGCAGGTGCGCTGGACACAGGTCGCGGGGGTATTGCTGATTGACGGCAAACGTTAGGCCGGGTGAGAAGTCAAAACCGCATACCGGTTGATGCCAGATGGACAGGGAAGCTTCCGTTTTGGGCCAAGCAATTGGGGCGCAGTACAGTTCCAGCCTCTGCGGAATCACCTTTCCGCCCGGCTTCAGCCATCGCCGGCACGCATCCGAAAGGGTGGACAGGATCAGCTCTTCGGCACCGTAGTTGCCGATTGTTTCCGAGACAATGACATCCACCGGGACAGGCAAGTTCGCGCGGCGGGAAGGACGATTGATCAGCGTTACTTGGGCAGCATAACCATTCTGTTCCACGATCTGTTTAGCAAGTTCAATGATTGGCCCTTCATCAATGGCGTACACATGGCGCGCGCCGGCTCGGCAGGCCAAAAGCGTCAAAATGCCCGTGCCACAGCCAACATCCGCCACGATATCGCCAGGACGTACGACCGCCTCAATGGCTGACTGGAACGCGCGAACTCGGACTTCATCGGCAATCAGTGAGGCGTGATAGGTCAACGCAATGTAGTCAGCGTACATAATGATTACTGAATGAGGGTTTTCAAAGCCGCAACCATAGACAGGCCGACGATCAGTGCACAAGCCGTCATGCGCCATGACTAGACGGTTTGGGGCTGATTGGCTATACCTTTAGAAACATAACAAATCTCTAGACAAAGCAACCTGATGAGCCTACTAACCAATCGTGCCTTTATTCCTTCCCACGTCGTCGTTCGTACGGTTGCCGACGAAGCCGTTTTACTCAACCTTGACACGGAGCATTACTACACTTTGGATAGTGTGGCTACCAGTATGATGCGGCACGCTACGACTTGCCCCAACCTCAAAACAGCCGTCGAACAGTTGCTGAAGGAATATGATGTCAACGCGGAGGAACTGCTCCGCGATTTTGAGTCTCTGATTCGGCAACTCCTACAGGCCAAACTGCTTGAACTGCAGCCACCAGAACAGCCACTTTCCCAGTAAACGCACATGCTACCTTCACAGCCGACCCGTTGGCTCCACCGGTTGAGCACATTCAGACGGCTTCCGCCTGACGACCGTGGCGGACTGTTGCTGGCTTGGGTCCTGCTCCTTTGCCTTCGGTTACTGTGTCGGCTGATTGGCGTGCGTGCCAGCTTGGGCTGCCTGCGGTGGCTTACCATGGGTGCCGCTCCATCGCCACCACCGACCGATTGGATTTGCCGTCAAGTCGAACTCGTTCACTGCGCAGCTCGTTATTGCCCGGTTCCAGCTACGTGCTTGGTTCGGGCCATGACACTGTGGTTTTTACTGGCTCGGCGGGGTGTCGTTGGTGACATCATCCTTGGCGTCGCCAAAACGCCAGCCTCACTTGAAGCCCATGCTTGGGTTGAATGGCAGGGTGCGCCGCTCATGGAAGCTCCAGACGTGCGGCAGCGCTATGCCGTCTTTGATACTCCCCTCAGTGCAGCGTGAGTAGTTTTTTCGTCGTTGCCAACCCACCGGGACGCCCAATTGATTCAGCGATAGCGAATCGGCTGCTTCAATCGTTAGCCTGGCGTGGTCCTGATGGACAGTCACAATGGACTTATGAGCACATTGCGCTGGGTTATGCCCACCTCTCGGTGGATGACCTCACGCAAACAGTGCCGCCGCTTACGTTTGACGAAGCGATCTGGCTGGCTGCCGACATCCGGCTTGATGCACGTTCTGAACTCTGCCGGGCGCTCCGTTCAGCCGGCTTTGACGCTTCACTCGACATGCCGGATGCCAGGCTACTTTGGCAGGCTTATCGAGCTTGGGGTTTGGACTGCCTTCAGCACCTGCGCGGTGATTTCGCCTTTGCCCTGTGGGATGCCACTCGGCAGCGTCTCTTTTGCGCGCGCGACCGCTTCGCCATCAAGCCGCTGTATTACCACCACCAACAGGACTTGTTGATTGCAGCCAGCGCGCTCGATACGGTCAGGGCGCACCCAAGCGTGCCGACGACCATTCCCACCGACCTCGATGACTTCGCCATCGCCGACTTTCTCATCCATGGCATGAAAATGGATGAGGACGCCACCATCTACCGCGCCATCCGGCGGCTGCGGCGCGCTTCGGCGTTTTGTTTGGAAAACGGCACGCTGCGGCAGTGGCAATACTGGACTTGGCCAACCGATGGCTGCCTTCGCCACGCTCATCCGCGTGACTACGTTGAGCATTTTCAATTCCTCCTTGAACAAGCAGTTGCCGACCGCCTGCGCGCGCCCCGCGCAGCAGTTTTTCTGAGCGGCGGACTTGACTCCAACGTCGTGGTTCACGCGGCGCGTCAGTTCACTCCAACGACAGCGCTCCACGCTTTCACCAATGTCTTCGATCAACTCATTCCCGATGACGAACGGTACTTTGCCGGGCTAGCAGCCCAGGCCCACGGCATCCCAATCACCTTCATCCGTCACGATGACTGGCAGCCCTATGTCCCGCATCCAGACGTGCTACACCCCCCACCAGAACCGGTTCACGAACCTTTTTGGAATGGGATCACTGAAAGCTATCGGCAAGTAGCAAGGCACGCGCGCCTACTACTGACCGGACAATGGGGTGACGAGGTCCTGGCGCAACAAACCGCTCCCTACCTGCGGCATTTGCTGGCACAGCGCCAGCTATTGGCTTTCGGCAGAGCCGTGCTCGATTACGTCATCAGCGATGGGCGTCAGGGCTTTTACGCAATCCGCCGCCGGCTTGGACGGAAGTCTGCCGCGCAGCCGCCCACCCCCCCCCGGTGGTTGGCGGCGGATTTTGCCCACCGGCTGCGCCAGTCCGGTTACGTCGAACATCTACGCGGTAACTTGCCAGCCGCGGAACTGCCCCAGCATCCTTTTCGCAGCTTGGCCGTCCGTTTCCTCAGTCGCGTTCACCTGGCCAATGACCACGAGTACGGCGATCCGGCCTTTACTGGGGCCTTGGTTGAAATGCGCTACCCACTTCTTGACCAACGGGTGATTGAATTTCTGCTCGCCATTCCGCCAGTGCCGTTTTGCCTGGACAAGTGGCTCTTCCGCGAGGCTCTCAGCAGACGACTGCCACGCGCGGTTGTCCGCCGCGCCAAAACTCCACTCCGGCAGTTCCCCATCAGCGGCTACATCGCGCGGCATGGCACAGCCTGGGCACAGATCTTTGCTGCGGATGAGGCTTGGCAAAGCCTGAGCTACTTTGTAGACGAAGCCATCGTTGGCCGTCCCCTGCTGTGGAATGCACAACCAGAGGATCAATCTTTTGTTGACCTCAGCCCGCTAAGTCTATACAAATGGATGCAATATCAATGTTGTCTATCTCAACATTCAGCATAGCTCTGGAGACTGACATGAATTCCTCTTTGCAGCCCTTACCCAACTCAGGCATGAACTCACCTACCAGCACCTCGACCGCGCCATTGCCCCACAAAAAGCCCTACCAACGTCCCACGTTGACGGACTATGGCACATTGCTTGAGCTAACCCAGGCAACTTCGGGTGGCATTCGGGCTGATCGGATAGGTCCAGCACCGAATCGAGTCTCCCGCTGACCACTGCTACCCGCTGACCACTGCTCGATGATGTTGATCCAGGCGGTGTACGGGTTGCGGTTGGCGACGAGCGACCCGATTCCATTTCTTCAGTTGGCGCTTGCCGATGGGTTGCAGCCAGACTGCTCCGTACTATTTGAAGAAGCACTGACGTCTTCTTTCCAAGTGGCCGGTGTGCCTTGGTATCAAAGTCAACTCCCTAGCCCCGGCCGAGTACCGGAAATGGTCGGGTATTGCGACCCGGTTCACGATACCTTCTACTTCCACTACCAAGTTGGAACCACTTTTACTTACAAGCGTCGCGCCCGCCAACTAACAGCATCTTGGTCAAAGCCGCAAACTTTCGAGGACACATGCACCTATTTGATTGGGCCGATTCTGGGATTCCTCCTCCAACTCCAGCACCGGGTCTGCTTGCACGCTAGCGTGGTTGCTCTGGGCCGGTCCACGCTGGCCTTCGTCGGCCCGAATGGAGCCGGTAAATCTACCCTGGCAGCGGTGTTGGTGGAGCGTGGGGCGCAGCTCATCACGGAAGACGTCGCTACCATTGAACCACGCGGCGAGAGATTTTATGTTCACCTCGGCCCGCGCGCCATCCGGCTGTGGCCGCCCTCGGTCGTGGCACTCTACGGGCGCCCAGATGCCCTGCCGCGCATTTCCGAGCACTGGCCGAAACAGTATCGGCTACTGGATGATTACGAACCAGTCGAAGCCGCGCCGCTCACAGCCATCTATTTACTAGAGTCAGCCTCAGATGAGGCAGCACTTACGAGTCTCCCCACAAGTCCGGGGGTGGCCGTCGGCCGGCTGCTCGCCAACGTCTATCCGAGCTGGCTGCCGCTACCGGAAGCCCAGGTCGCAGCGCTCGACCTGCTGGCTCAGTTGGCTGGGGCGTTGCCCGTGGCACAGTTACGCATACCTAGAAATTTTTCCCGTCTGACGGAAGTTGGTGACTACTTGCTCGCGCGTCACGGCTAGGCTGACCACACGGCATCACAACGGGAGATGTGTTACGCTCTTCGCCTGATAAGCCGGTCGCGCCAAATCTTTTGCGAGTTGTCGTGAATCATCCCCTCATCCAGTCTATGCGCTTTGATGCGAACGGATTGATGCCAGTCATCATCCAGGATGCAACAACCAACGAAGTCCTGACACTTGCCTACATGAATGCTGCCAGTTACCAGCTCACCTGTGAAACAGGTGAAGTCTGGCTCTGGAGCCGGTCTCGTCAGTCACTGTGGCACAAAGGCGCGACATCGGGCCACACGCAGCGCGTCGTCGAAATGCGACTCGATTGTGACCAGGATGCGCTTATCGTTCGGGTCGAACCGCGTGGCCCGGCCTGCCATACCGGAGCAAGGAGTTGTTTTTTTCAACCGGTCTTCCCACCGAGCGCGGGGTCAGAGACAGTGAGCGCCGAAGCTCCCGGCTGGCCTCCAGATGGAGCCGTTCCGGTCTCGCCCGCATCACCCATCACCCCCCCAGAGGTCAAGCTCGTCCCGCACAGCGCGCTCGAACTGGGGGTGTTGCTCGATGAGTTGTACGAACTCATCCGTGACCGCAAGGCGAAACGCCCGGAAGGCGCTTACACGACCTACCTGTTCACAGCCGGACTCGACAAAATTCTCAAAAAAGTGGGCGAGGAAGCGGCCGAAACCATCATTGCGGCTAAAAATGAGCAGCGCCTCGAACTGGCAGCCGAGATGGCCGATTTGCTCTATCATTTGCTAGTGCTGATGGCAGCCTGCGACCTGACGCCCGACGATGTTGCCGAAGTTCTCCGCAGCCGGGCCGGTAAACGCCGTCCGCTTCCAGAGTGAGTCCAACCAACATGAGTGCGATGCAGTTCACATGAGTGCGATGCAGTTCAACCCGGCAACCTATGATGCGTTCTTGCGACTGGCCCAGGAAGCTACCGTCGTGCCGGTTGCCCTCAGCCTGCCCGCCGACATTCACACGCCCGTCGGTGTTTTTTTGAAACTGGCCGGTGACGCCACCGACGCTTGTTTGTTTGAGAACCATCGCCTGGACCGCCGACTCCCGCCCTACACCTTCCTTGGCTTGTCCCCGCGCTGGGTTGTCACCGGCAAGGATGGCAAGGTCGAGCTACGGACATCCCATGCCACCCTTGAACGACCGGAAACGCTGCTTCAAGCGGCTCGGCGCCGCTTGCGGGCTGACATCCCGGCGCGACTCGCCAATGTGCCAGAACTGGTCAGCGGGGCGTTTGGCTACTTGGCGCATGAGTTGGCTTACCAACTTTACGATGGGCCACGGCGAACACCGCCAACCGTGGAAGGCATCCTCGCTTCCTTTGGAACGGTCGTCGTCTTCAACCACCTGCGCCAGCAGTTGCAGCTCGTCGTCAACGTTGCAACGGATGGACGCACCGAGCGCCTTGAATCGGAGTATGAGCAGGCCTGCGACCGTCTGCGCACCTTACGACAGCAACTTGATGGTTCGTTTCCAGAGCCACCACCCACAACAAGCAGTGGAACACGCGCGATTGTCAGCCCACTCACGCCGGAACAGTTTCGCCGCGCGGCCGAGCACGTCGAGCAACAGATTACCGCTGGGCGACTGGATAGTGTCACCCTCGCCCAGCGGCTGGAGCGTCCGTTCAGGGCCGCGCCCTTTGCGGCGTACCGCTTGCTCCGCATGTCTCCAGAACCACTCGGCACGTTCTTTTTTCGCTCTGGCAACCTCACCCTACTCGGCGGCGCGGCAAACAACTTGGTTCGGGGCGAAGACGATACCCTCCGCGCTTACGTTGCCACACACGAGCGACCAGCCAGCAACACCGAGTTTGAAATGTCGCTGGCTGCGGCCGAACTTGCCGATGATGAAGTCGCCGCCAACCAGCATCTGCTTTTCGTTGACGCCACCCGGAACGACCTTGGGCAGGTGGCCGGTTATGGCTCGCTTGACCTCGAAACACTGTCCAGCGTGGAGCAGACCCCAACGCACCTTCGTCTGGTGTCCACACTTCATGCGAAGCTGGCACCAGGACGCGATTACCTCGACGTTTTGGCGGCGCGGTTGCCCAGTTCCCTATGGACGGGACTCCCCAAGGCATCTGCCCTGCGGGTGACGACCGAAGTCGAGCCAGTCCGCCGTCACCACTTTGGGAGTCACTTTTGCCTGCTCGCTCCGCAAATCGAACTCCTCGCCTGCGAGACCTGCCAAGTCATCGAAATCACCGGACAGGTCGCCCGTTTTCATGCTTTCGTCAATCTGACCGGGGATACCAACCTAGGCGATGCGCTCATCCGGGGCACGCGGCCAGCCCAGTACTTGGCAGCCATTCTCGAACAGGCCGAGGCCGAATCAGCTCAACCGCATCACCCAACCAGTCCAAGCGCAACTTCATAAGCGAAAAAAAACCATCTTGACGCACGCCCATTTATGTCCTAAACATATAATCAAATGCTTATATGTTTAGATAACCATGGCATCCACCTGCACCACCGAACACCATCCGGCTAACCAAGATGTCCTTGAAGCGCGGCTCGCCTGGCGGGTCGCCGACATTTTCAAAGCGTTTGCCGACCCAACGCGCGTGAAAATCATCGCGCTCCTTGACACCAGTGAACTGTGCGTAGGTGAAATGTGTCTGGTTCTGGGCATGTCCCAGCCGGCCATTTCGAGCCAGCTCCGCTTGCTGCGAACACTTGGGGTCGTCACCGTTCGCCGCGAGGGAAAGCACGCCTACTACGCACTGGCCGACGAGCATATACGCAACCTTTTTCACCAGGGACTTGCCCATGCGCGCCACGAGTAAGCGGCATACGAGTACGCGGCAGTGGACGTTGGACGCGCTCGGTCACAAGATTCTGGCGCATTGATTATTTGCCACTTGACTTGAAAGGAGTCATTCCATGTCGAACTGCACAACTCACCCAAACCACCAGCACGTCCACGGCACAGACTGTGGCCATACCCGCATTCAGCATGATGACCATGTGGATTACCTTCACGACGGGCATCTTCACTTCCAACATGGCGACCACTACGACGAGCATGTGATTGCCATCAGCGCGACTAATCCCGCTGGGTGTGTGCCAGCCGCTGCCGCTTGCAGTCACGTCCACGGGCCAGACTGTGGACACGAAGCCATTCCCCATGGCGACCATGTGGACTACTTGGTGGACGGCCGCCTGCACCACGTCCACGACGGACACTGCGACGACCACGGCCCCGTCACCGTCCTTTAGCGCCGCATCGTCGGCAACGACACCAACCGAACTTTTACTCAGTAACCGGTTGCGTTGACATCAGCGCAACCGGTGAAGTTGGTAACGCGAAAAACCTGTGTTTCCAGCCGTCCGTCCGGGTATAGCCAGAGCCTTCGGTAGCCGGGAGCGCGCTGGTCAAGGCCAAAGGTATCCGTTTTTGGTCTGAATTGAATGCAGGTTGAGGGCGAAGCCAGCAGACGCGCGCCGTTTCGTTCCTGATCAACTTCCTGGTGGATATGCCCCCACACCACGCCACGGACATTGGCATGCCGATCCAGGACAGCAAAAAAAGCGTCGGCATTTGCCAGCCCAATGGCATCCATCCACCGGGCATCGGTTGCAACCGGGTTGTGATGCAGGCAAACCAGCGCCGGACACTGGGGATGGGACGCAAGGCCAGCTTCAAGGCGCTGTAACTCAGCTTCGGAAAGCGCGCCACCGACCTGCCCAGGAATAGTTGAGTCCAGCAGCACGACATACCACCCCTCGATAGTGACTTCCTGAACCGGACAGAGCGGCGCGCGCGTCAGCGTGGCGCGCATCACCTCTGGCTCGTCATGGTTGCCTGGCAACCAATAGACCGGCGGCGGGGACGGACAGTTCTGTGCAAAGTCGGACAGCAGCTCGGTCAGGTGCTCATAAGCCGCCGCCGTGCCATCCTGCGCCAGATCACCCGTGGCCAAAACTGCTTGCGGTGGGTCAGCCACGGCTTCGGCCAGGACTGCCCGCAGTGAATCGTAGGTGGTGATACCGAGCAGCCGGGCATCTCGCTGAGCAAACAAGTGGGTGTCGGTTATGTGTAATATCTGCAATGGCGCAGACTGGGTTATCAGGGGTGCAGCGGAAATGGTCATCGTCAACTCGATACTAGGGTGTCTGGTTGGTCAAAAAAAGCCTTTTTGCAGACCTCGCTGGCTGTGTTACATGACCCACAACGTTCAATTTAGGTGTAATCCTTCGCTTGGTCGAGGTAACTTGCTTATGGGCGCTGTAGTCAACCGACGATCCGGTTTCTCGTCGAAGCAATGGACGTTTCCTGCCGCGCTCCTTCTCTTGCTCAGCGCACTCCTTACGGCACAGGCTGACATGACGGTGGAGCCCCGCTTTTCGTTTGCTCCAGGCTACACCTTGGCTAGCACCTCCTCGATGCGCACCTTGGCCGATTTTCGAGTATTCGACGCCTTGCCCAAAGGCGCGGCTGCCATTACGGTTGAAGGTTTGTCCGCCCTGATGCGGGTGGGTGATGTGCGGACTGTTACCTTCCGCTTCGCCGGGGATGGGGTTTCCGCTCGACTTGCCGGAGCCATGGCGTTTGAGTCACATCCTATCCGCGACGCGATTTTTTACTCCTCAGCTCGGATTACTGCCGACCGAAGCCGCCTTTCTACCATCCTCGATATTGATGTTCTGCCAAGCCAAGCGCCAGATGAAGTCACGTGGCGGGTGACGGCGCGCCGGGTCGGCGTGGCTGGCATTCTGGCCGTTTGCGCGAGTCGGATGCCAGATGGGGAGGTGGCGTCTCAGCTCTCGACCATTCGCGTGATCGCCAGTACCGCTGAGGATGGAACGACTCAGCCGGGTATCAAGGTTGAACCGCCGCCCACCCGCTTACCGCTGTATGTTGGCGAGCGGGTCACGTGGACGGGTTTCGCACGGTCCTTGGCCGGTCGGCTTCCGGTGTTTGACTTCGCGGTTTTGAGCCTGGACCCAGCTTGCGTTCAAGGCACGTTTTCCAACAGCACCATTGCGTTACAGGGCGCTCAGGCTGGGCGCGCGCTCATCGTTGGTGCGCTCGGCGATGAGCGCACCTGGACGCCATTCACCACGACAGTTGAAGTTTCAACCAAGACCACAGCGGCGGAAACCCGGCTGCGCGGCTTTGTCAACAACTTCGTCACGCTCAAAAACCGGCGCGTCATGCTGTTAGGCGACCACCTCGAACGCGCCACACGAGTCTCGCTCCTGACTGAAGATGGTGCATTCTTGAGCCTTCCCTTCCGGGCCTGGTCAGGACAGTTGGGACTGTTTGAGTTACCGCCCCAACTTGGGCGCTACACGGTCTGGTTGTCCGATGACCAAGGACAACAGCTTACCGATACCCAAACGGTGATTTGCAGTAATATCCAGGTGACCAATGTGGCGCGCGTTCACCTGCCGAGTCGGTCGGCTACCCCGACGGTCGGACTATTCGTTCGCGGACAAGGATTGGGTGACACCCCAACGCTCATCGTCAATGGCGTGGAAGTCACATCTAGCGTCAAAAAATCGTTGCGCGGATTGCTCAACCAGCGGGTGTATTTCCGCCTGCCCACGGAGGTTGCGCGCGAGCCGTATGTCAGCCTCCAGGTGATGAACCCAGACGGTTATGTTTCTGATACCTACCTGCTCGACCTACGCGCCAACTGACGCCAGGGACGAGCGCTCCAGGACGAGCGTCACGGGCCCGTCGTTGTGGATTTCAACCTGCATCAGCGCGCCAAAGACACCGGTTTCGACCGGAACGCCGAGCAGTCGCAGCGCATCGGCGTAGCGCCTCACCAACGGCTCGGCCAGCGTCGGTGGTGCGGCTTCGGTAAATGACGGCCGGCGCCCCTTGCGCGCGTCGCCATAGAGCGTGAACTGCGAAACAACCAGTGCCCCGCCCCCAATCTCCAGCAACGATTGGTTCATCTTGCCGGCGGTATCCTCAAAGATACGCAAGTTGGCAGTTTTCTCCGCCAGCCAATCGGCGTCGGCTTCCGTATCCTGATGGGTTACGCCGACCAGAATGCACAGGCCGCGTCCGCAGCGTCCGACCATATCGCCACCGACTGTGACCGAAGCCTGCGTGACCCGTTGAATGACCAGTCGCATGGGGATGTCTCCAGTAATGGCTTGGGTCAAGGCGAGCCAAGTGCGCTATGTGCCGCGTCTCCGGCCAAGGGAAACCTTGCCAACGACGTCCTGAAGCGGTAAGCGCCCGGTTAGCGTCGCCTTGATATGGCGCTTGAAAAGCCACAGGACGCCTACGTCAAATGCGACGTGGATCACGTAGTTGATCGCCACGCCTTCGCCCAAGCGAGCTTGCAGGATGGTGTTCAGACCAAGCTGCGGCACGGCCGACAAATCAGCCGTCACCGGCAGACACAGGTCAAACGGCGCTTTCTTGGGCAGCGTGAATTTCTCTGGATGCTGCCCGGTTCCACATTCAACCTCGTTGAGGACGATCCGATAGGTTAGCTTGGTCAGCGTGAGCGACCGGTTGGGGTTGTCAATGGTGATGTCGGCGCGCAGATGCGCCGTCGGGTAATCAACTTGCTCCACTTGAAGCTTGTTCAGCGTCAGCGTTGGCTCACGAAAGCCTTTGGGTAGTTTTCCCTCATCATCCGGTGGAAGCGCGAAAACGTTGCCGGTCACCGCCAAGCCGAACAGCGCCGATGCCGAGCTATGGAGGAAGTGCCGCCGATGGTATCTATCGTCACGCATAGCGCATGTTTTAGGCCAGCGGTCACCTGCGACGCAAACCCTCAGTAACGCGCCCAACGCCGACTCAGGCAACACTGGCCGCCGACCGCTTCGACGTTGGTTCTTTCCTGGTTGTTTCGTTCTTGGTCTTTGAGGTTGGACTTGCGGCGTCGCTTTTGCGTTTCGCAACTGAAGACGCAACTTCCGTCCAGCCACAGCCTTCCTTGTCAGCGCAGTAGCGATAGGTGCCATCCCGCTTGGTGCTTTTTTCGAGCGTAAATGGAGCGCCGCAGCCCGCACAAGGCGCGAGGACTGGCTTGTCCCAGTACACGACCTGGCAGTTGGGATAGTTTGCACAGCCATAAAAAATACGTCCACGGCTGGATTTGCGCTCGATGATGTCGCCGCCACAACCGGGTCGGGCGCAAGGCATCAGGACCTCGCGCTTGACGTATTTACACTTCGGGTAGGTCGAACAGGCCGTAAACTCCCCGAAACGTCCGTGCTTGACGGCCAGCGGTTGGCCACAGGTGGGGCAGGACGCTTCGAGTAGGACGTCGGCCGGCTTGGGAGCGCCCGCCTTGGTCAGTTTGCGCGTCGTTTTGCACTCCGGATAGCCGGTGCAAGCCAGGAAGTCGCCCCACCGTCCCTTTTTCAGCGCCATCGGACGCCCGCACACCTCGCAGGTCACATCCATTGGTGGGGTGACAGATGGCGTCGAGTCCGGCAGCGGCGTCCCATAGTCGCGGGTGGCCTTACATTCCAGGTTAGTGCAGGCCAGATACTTGCCAAAGCGCCCAAGCTTGAGCACCATTGGCGACTCGCACACATGGCACCGTTCATCGGTGGCCACGCCATCCTTGGCTTTTTTGATATTGATTTCGGCCGCTTTCAAATCTGCCCGAAACTTCTCATAGAAGTCATCGAGCGCATCCCGCCAGTTGCGCTTCCCTTCCTCGATTTCATCGAGCTGGGTTTCCAAAGCGGCGGTGTAGCCCGGATCGAAGAGGTCAGTAAAGTTTTCAGTCAAGACATCCGCGACGACCATGCCAATCGTCGTGGGATGGAATCGCCCTTCGCGTTTTTCGACGTACTCGCGGGACTGGATGACCGACAGGATTTGGGCATAGGTCGAAGGTCGCCCAATGCCCCGCTCTTCCAGCGTCTTGACCAACGTGGCTTCGGTGTAGCGCGCCGGCGGCTTGGTAAAGCTCTGATTGGCTTCGAGTCCACGGCAGGTGACGACTTCTCCGGCAGTGACCTTCGGCAGTTTGAGCGCCAGCGCCTCGTCGTCAGCGTCCCGCTCGTCTTTGCCCTCTTCATAAACGGCCAGAAAACCGGCAAACCGCAGAACCGATCCCGTGGCGCGAAACACAAAACCGTCGCCGCCTTCGATGTCAACCGTCGTTGCATCAAACAGGGCGGGCATCATTTGCGAGGCCACGAAGCGCTGCCAGATCAGCCGATAGAGCGCGAGTTCATCGGCCTCGAGGTAAGGGGCGACGCGGTCAGGCGCGCGCAACACGGATGTTGGACGAATGGCTTCGTGGGCGTCCTGCGCGCCTTTTTTGTTTTTGTACTGGTTGGGCTTGGGAGGCAACTTATCGCGCCCGTACTGGGCCAGAATGAAGTCGCGCACTTCATTGAGCGCGGAGTCTGCCGTACGGGTCGAGTCAGTCCGCATATAGGTAATCAGCCCCACGCTGCCTTCCTCTCCCAGCTCGACGCCCTCATAGAGCTTCTGGGCGATCTGCATGGTTTTTTTGACCGAGAAGGACAGCTTGCGCGCGGCCTCCTGCTGGAGTGTCGACGTGATAAATGGAGCGACCGGGTTTCGCCTTTTCTCCTTGGTCGTTACCGTGGCAACACGCCACTCGGTGACCGCTCGGAGTTGGTGCTCGATGTCACGCGCTTGCGCCTCGTCACGAATATGCCGCTCATGTTTGCGCAGCTTTTCAAAGTCGCCGGTCTTGAGCGTTTCCCCCTGAATGGCATACAGGTTAGCCGTGAACTCTGGGGGGAGCGCGGCCGCAAACCGCGCGGCAAACGTCCAGTACTCCGTTGACTGGAAGGCTTGGATCTCGCGCTCGCGCTCGACGACCAGACGCAGCGCCACCGATTGCACCCGCCCGGCCGAAAGCGCCATTTTACCGCCGCCCAGGCGTCGGTTGAGCATCGGACTCACTTGATAGCCAACCAGCCGATCGAGCACGCGCCGTGCCTGCTGCGCTTCCACCAACGCCGGGTTGATTTGCTTCGGCTGCGCCAGTGAAGACTGAATCGCATCTTTCGTGATTTCATTGAAAAGCAGGCGATACACTGGCTTCCGGGCGTTGTCATCCACGAGTTCTTCGCGCAGATGCTGACAAATCGCCTCTCCCTCGCGGTCGGGGTCAGCCGCGAGGTAGATGGCTGCGGCCGTTCGGGCAGCCGACTTCAACTCGCGCACAGTCTTGGAATTGTTGCGTTTCTTGGTATCAGGGATGATCTCATAGGTTGGCTCGAACCCATGCTCGACATCCACCCCCAAGCCCTTCTCTGGGAGGTCCTTGATGTGACCATAGGAAGCCAGCACCGTGAAATCCTTGCCAAGATACTTCGTAATCGTCTTGGCCTTTGCCGGAGACTCAACAATAACCAGCCCTTTTGCCATGATGCTTTGACCTAACAAACGAGATTCCGCTGCTAATTGAGCGTTGCGCCAGTATCCTCAGTGGGAAAAGCAGCGATTTTGGTCGCCGCGCGACCATTTGGCAAGCCAGACCTGAAATGAAGCCCCTATTGCAGCGCCAGCGCGCCCGCCGCCCCGACCAAGCACCCTGGTCATACCGCGTTACGAGCTGGAGCGCACCGCGATGTCGAAGCGGCTGACGGACTGGATGGCGAGGTGGCGGCATTCGTGACGGTTCACCCGATACTATTCAACCGCATCGTAAACTGGCCTTACGGGACTTTTCAGACGAGCGCCAAGCCGTGTATTCATCACTCACGCGGTTGGGAACGCCGTCATCGTCCATTTCAAGGTGCAATACAGGGTGCGCGTTTGAAAAGCGCCCCAGACGGGACTCCAGGCGAAAGGTGATTCGGCGCGCTGGCCCCGCCAGGCTCAAAGAGCGTTGGTTAGGAACAAGACTGTGGAACAAACGGACGACATTACGTGGATGCGCTTGGCGCTTGCTGAAGCCCAGGCTTGTTTAGAGCGGAATGAAGTCCCGGTCGGGGCGGTCCTGATCGCCGACAACCGGCTAGTTGCCAAGGCCGGCAACCGCACTCGCACGGACTGTGACCCAACCGCGCACGCTGAAATGGTCGTACTCCGTGACGCTGCCCACCAAGTAGGCAATTATCGCTTGACCGGAACGACGCTCTATGTGACGCTCGAACCTTGCGCGATGTGCGCGGGGGCATTGGTTCAGGCGCGCGTGCAAAGGCTGGTTTTTGGGGCAACCGATCCCAAAGCCGGTGCGGTCGTGAGCCACTTCAGGCTCTGCACGACCGAAATCCTCAACCACCGTCTGGTGGTGACAGGTGGTATCCTGGCTGATGCGTGTGGCGCACTGTTGCGTGACTTCTTCCGTCAGCGGCGGGGGTCGGTCGTTCTTTGAAGCTTGCGGTGAGGTGCGAGAGTGGCTGAATCGGTCGGTCTCGAAAACCGATGTACGGGTAACTGTACCGTGGGTTCGAATCCCACCCTCACCGCCATTGTTACGCCAAACGCAGAATGCCGCTGTCCCGGCATTCTGTGTCTATGATTGGAGGGGTGGCCGAGTGGCTGAAGGCGCAGCATTGGAAATGCTGTATACGGGAAACTGTATCGAGGGTTCGAATCCCTCCTCCTCCGCCAGCTCCCAGGACGGATTCAACTTTTTGTGTTTGGGGCGGATGGGACGGTCGCTGCCCGTCGGTCGCAACCAACGACTGGTGGGGAGAGGAAAGTCCGAACACCATAGAGCAGCGAGCCGGCTAACGGCCGGGCGCGTTCGTGGCGATGGCAACATCGCGCGGGCGCGACGACAAGTGCAACAGAGAACAGACAGCCTGACTTATGCGCCCTTCAGGCGCAGGAGTGGCGATGGTGAAACGGTGCGGTAAAGGCGCACCAGCGAGCGTGGTGACACGTTCGGCTAGGCAAACTCCTCGTGGTGCAAGACCAAATATGGGGATGCTCGAGGGTTGCTCGCCCAAGGTTGCTTCGGCAAACGCATCTCCGGGTAGGTCGCTTGAGCAGTCGAGCAATTGGCTGCCTAGATGAATGACCGTCACCGTCATTTGACGGAACAGAATTCGGCTTACACATCCGTCCCAACTATGCGCCTGCCGCCGTCGCGTTGATGGTGGCAGGCGTCTTTATTCGAGCAAAAGGCTGTACCAGTCCTACAACTTCGCTTACACTACCGGCGCGCCCGCATCACCTTGCATTTTTCGTCGTCATTCATGCCCGCGCCTGCCACCATCCAGATGTCGCGTGTGGAGTTCAAGAAGCAGGTCTTGTTCGTGCCGGCTCCCACACTGGCAGGGGACGCGCTGGAGACCTTGCTTCAGCGAAGTCGGACGCTGCAACTGACGGTCGCAGCGGATGGAACATCACTCATTGCCCTGATGGCCGAATATGAGTTTGATGTCGTCTTGCTTGCGCTAGAGGATGACCCGGTGACGTGGGGCCATTTGGCTTACATTCACCAGGTCAATCCGCAACTTCCGATTGTGGGATGCCTGCCAAATGACGACACGGCGCTGGCAGCCAGGGCCAGGAGTGAAGGCGTTACCCAGCTCCTGACGCCCCCATTCACCGGCGACCGCTTGCGCCGCGCCATTGCGCGCGCGGAGCGCCGTGAGGAAGAAGCCGACAAAACGCTCTCGCCAAGTGCCATCAGCGACTTGGCCCTGAGGTTTCATGCCAGCCTGGACCTCGCGACACTGGCGCGCACAGCCATTGACGCCCTGTTTCACATCACCCCGTGCACCATGATTCGACTACTGGTTGCTGGCGAAGGTGGACGCTTTGGCTACAGCGCCGGTCTGTCACCCACCGGCGAACCGGTCATCCAACCCCTTCCGACTGAGACTGTCCTTTCCGAAATCGATGCCCTATCGGCAACGGACGATACGCTGACCTACGCCGATGACAACCGCCTCCACCTGAACTTGCGGCAGGGCGGTCGCTGGCGGGGCGTCGCCATGCTGAGCTACCCACGCCGCATCAAGCTCAAGGCTGCAGAAGTGGATGGATTGCGGCAGTTGGCCCGCCATCTTGCCCAAGCCGCCGACAACGCACTTCAGCACCACGCCGTCCAACGCAAGCGCGAACAGGTTTTTCTGATCAATGAAGTCACACGGCAAATGATGCGGAACCTTGACCTCGAGACGGTGATTGATCACATCGTCGAGCAGGTGCAGCGCTACATGGAGTGCGAGGTGGTCGCGATTTACACGCCGTATTTGACGGGCCCGAAGGGCGAAAACTTTCACATCGCTTCAACGCTGAAAGAAAGAACGAGCTTCATTACCACCACGGTGCAGGGCAACGCCGGCCTCATTCAAGAGGTGATGGCAAGCGGTGAAACGATTCTGTGCCGCGACTTGCGGCAGTTGCCAGACTGGTGTGGGCACTCAACGCTGTCGCGCTCCAAGATTGCGACGCCCATCTGGCTGGAAGGTCGGGTCGAGGGCGTGTTGGAGTTTGAAAGCGCGCGCCTCAACGCCTTCGACGAGGATGACTGCGCCATCGCCGAGGACCTTGCGCTGCAAGTTTCGGCCGCGATCCGCAACACGCGCCTCTACCACCAAGCTCAGGCCGAGCACGAATACCTGCAAACCGTGCTCGATGTCGCGGTGGACACGGCCATCATCTCAACCGATCCCGCCGGACACATTGTAACGTTCAGCCGTGGTGCGGAAATGATGTTTGGCTACGATGACAAGGAAGTCGTCGGGCAATCCATCACGCCGATTTTTCAGGATTCGAGCATCGCGTCCGACCTGGACCGACTTCTGTCCGGGCAATCGGTTCGCTTTGGCGAAGGCGATGTGGAACTCAAACGTCGTAACGGCGAGAGTTTTTATGCCAGCCTGTCGGTTCACCGGCTACGGGCCAAGCGCAGCGAGGGTTTTTTGTTCGTGCTGCTTGATGTCACCGAACGCCGCGCCCAGCAGGAACAACTGCTCAAACTCAGCATTACGGACGAGCTGACCGGACTCTACAACAAACGTTACTACCAAGACCTGTTGCCGCGTGAAATTGCGCGCGCGCAGCGCCGCGATGCGACCTTTGCGCTATGCTACTTCGACTTAGACGGGTTCAAGCGCTTCAACGACACGCGCGGCCACGTTGCCGGGGATGAGCTCCTGCGCTGGGTCGGGCAACTCGTGCAGTCGGTCATCCGACGGCAAGTGGATTTACCGTTTCGCTATGGCGGCGACGAGTTCGTTCTCATTCTGCCTGAAACACCGGCCGAAGCTGCCCGGCGCGTTGGCGAACGGATTTGCCGAGGCGTCTTTGAGCGCTTCGACGGCGAAGTGACCGTCAGCTTTGGCATTGTCGAGTACGCCGGAGAATCGGCGGAAGAACTCACCGTGCGTGCTGATAAAATGATGTATGCCGCCAAACGCGCCGGCGGCAATCGTGTCACGACCTACGCCAGCGGCGAATGGCGTTTCCAGAGCGGCGGCTGGCCGGCGCTGACCAGCCCAGACAAACCAACGTCCTATGAGTAAAGCCTACGGGCGCAGGGGCGCGTCCTCGGCGTCGGGCAGCGACCCGACGCTTTCAACTCGTCCGTGCAGGTAGCCGTCCGCCAGGCGAATGCGCAGGGGTTGACCGGGCTGAACGTCATCAACCGAGCGGACGATGCGCCCATCAGGATGCTGCGCCACCGCGTAACCCCGCGCCAGCACCCGCAGGGGCGACAGAGCTTCCAACCGGGCAAGAGCGCGCCCCAGACGGTGCTGTTCGCGCGTCATCCGCAACCGAGCAGCATTGACCAGCGCGCCAACCTGTCTGTCAACGACTTGGCGGCTAACCTGAAGCGTCGTTTCCCACGGGTAACGGTGGAGACGCCCCGCGTGTTGCTCCAGACGCGAACTTGCGAGTCGTAGCTTCCCCTGTATTGCCAACTGGAGGGCCAGCGTCAGCTCATCGCACTGCTGCACCGTGTCGCGCAAGCGCGCCTGCGTGTCAGCAAATGCCGGGTGGTGGGCCAGGGACTCCGTTCTGTTTCGTGCTTGTAGCCATCGAATCCGCATGGACTTGGCCAATGCCGAGGCACGCGCGTTCACATGCGCCAGCACATCGCCACGCCGCGCCGCCACCATCTCGGCCGCGGCCGAAGGTGTTGGGGCGCGCAGGTCGGCAACAAAGTCGGCAATGGTGACGTCAATCTCATGCCCGACAGCCGAAATCACCGGAATGCGAGAAGCGGCAATGGCCCGCGCGACTTCCTCCGTATTGAACGCCCACAGTGACTCGGCGCTCCCACCGCCCCGCCCCACGATGAGCACATCCACTGGAAAGCCTGAGTCGTTGTGCTCGCTGAACCACCGAACGCCGGCCGCGATGTGGGGCGCAGCTTCAACGCCTTCGACCGGCGCCGGGTAAAGCAAAACGCTTACCCCATCGTTTCGCCGACGCAGCACGTTGAGGATATCGTGAAGCGCAGCCCCGGTGGACGAGGTCACAATCCCAATGCGACGCGGAATCAGCGGTAACGGGCGCTTGCGCTCTGGCGCGAACAACCCTTCCAGATTGAGCTTGGCTTTGAGCTGTTCAAAGGCCATCTGCTGCGCCCCAACGCCCACCGGCGACATGGCTTCGACCGTGAGCTGGTACTCACCCTTTGGCGCATAGACGGTTATTCGCCCCCGACAAACGACATGCTGGCCATTTTGCGGGCGAAAGCGAATCCGGTAGTTGGTGCCTTTCCAGCAGGCGCACCGGATTTGCGCCTGGGCATCCTTGAGCGTGAAATACCAGTGGCCCGATGTATGCGCAACGAAGTTTGAAAGCTCACCTTCGACAGTGACTTCGCCAAACTCACGTTCTAGTTGCCGCCGAATCTGTGCAGTCAGGGCGGAAACCGTAAGCGGTGGCGGTGGCTCTAGAACGTTCTGCATTGGTGCGCGCGCGATTGCTTATGCGAGGAGCAGGGTGCTGTCCGCGGAAAGTTCTATCTGAAGGTTCTATCTGAAGGCTAGCCTGTGTTGCCTCAGTACGTGTTGTCACCCCGAAGCACAACCGGGATGGTGCGCAGCAGAATCTTGATGTCGAGCCACAGCGACCAGTTTTCAATGTAGTACACATCCAGTCGCACCATCTGCTCGAAGGTGAGCCGGTTGCGTCCAGAGACCTGCCACAACCCGGTCACGCCGCCCTTCACGCTGAAACGGGTGCGGTGCCAGTCTTGATACTCGGCCACTTCATAGGGGATTGGCGGACGCGGACCGACCAAGCTCATCTCGCCCTTGAGGACGTTCCACAAGTTTGGAAGTTCATCGAGGCTGTAGCGGCGAATCCACTTTCCGACCTTGGTCAGCCGTGGGTCGTTGAACACCTTGCCATAGAGTGGCTTCCCGCGCGTTCCTCGATTGGCACGGGAGGGATACTTGATGGTCTCAACCATGAGTCGCCGATGAATTTCATCCGTGGCGTCAGCATACATCGAGCGGAACTTGAGCATTTGAAACGTCCGTCCATCCATGCCAACACGCTCTTGCCGGTAGAAAATTGGGCCTGGTGATTCGCGGCGGATGGCAATGGCGATGAGCGCCAGCACGGGTGACAACACAATCAGACCCACAGCAGCGCCAATCACATCCAGCCCCCGCTTGAGAAACCGATTGATCCCCGAAAGTGGATCGCGGAAAAGCTGGATCATCGGCAGCGAACCGAGTTGCTCAATCTGCGTTTTTTCCGGCAGACAGTTAAACAGACTGGGCACGACACGGAAGTTGAGATGGTGCTTCCGCCCGGCGTTCATCATGGCGTTGAAAATGCGCCGTGGGTGCAGATGGGCGTCCGTAATCAGGACTTCCTTGATGCCCAGCGCGCGGGCCAGCTCCGGCAGGTCGTCGAACGTGCCGATGACGGGCACATCCTCGATCATATCCGGCAGGTCGGAAACGCGGTCATCGGTTGCCAGCACGCCCAGCACCTTGTAGCCCAGGCGCGGCGACTCGTTGATTTCAGCGATGCAGACACGCGCCTCCTCGCCGGCACCAACGACGAAGGCTGGGATCAAATCATGGCCTTCATTGCGCACCCAGGACTGCGCCTGGCGCAGCATGACCCGGCTGGCGACGACCAGAAACAGCATCAATGCCCAGTCGCAAACAAAGACGACCCGCGATAGAAACAACGGCTGGTCAAGAATGCCCCGGTGAAAAAACAGTAGGGTGACAAAGCCATAGATGCAACCAAGCGAGACCCCCTTGAAAGCGCCAAGGAGGTCATCGGAGTATCGAAATGCCCCCCGCAGCCGATAGAGTCCGTAGTGCCGCAGCGTCAGCAACCGCACGATGAGCAGGGTTGGCAAAAAAGGCACATAAGGCGTGAAAGATGGCTCAACCTGCCAGAACGTCGAGGCAATCCAAATGCCAGCGGCCAGCGATCCGGTGGCTGCCAGGGCATCAAAGAGCAGAAGCCCGGCAATGACCACGTGGCCGAGTGAGTGAAACGTCGTGTCGCTAACCGAAGGTAGGAGTGAACGAACAAACGGGACAGCGGTGGACGATGAAGAAGTCCCAAGCGGCGGCAGTGTTGTTTGTGACATGTTTTGTTTCAATAATAACGAAACGAACGATGATGCCTGATCACCGGGCTAGCTTACGGAATGCCACCCAGGATTTCATTACTTCATTGCGGTAATTTCAACCAAATTTTCTTAAAAAGCCTGCTTTCTCATAGAAGCTACGTCATTTTGAGACGTTGGGACGTGAAAAAGTTTGATCAAATCGGTGGGCTATCAGTTTCGGCTCGCTGACCAAGTACTTCGGCCTATGCGCGTGTTTGCTCTCGGCGACCCTCACCTGTCCTTTGCCAAACCCAAACCCATGCACATCTTCGGGGAGCAATGGCGCGATCACGCCAACAAAATTGCCGCGGCCTGGACGCGGATCGGCACGCCTGACGACCTACTCCTGCTCGTCGGCGATCTGTCCTGGGCGATGCGCAGCGACGATGTTCGCCCTGACCTCGACTGGATTGCCCGTCTTCCCGGACGAAAGCTCATCATTCGTGGCAATCATGACTTTTGGTGGCATTCCCTATCCAAGGTGCGGGCGTTGGTTGACTCCTCGGTGATCCCCTTGCAAGCCAACTGTGTCATCATCCAGCGGATTGCCTTTGTGGGCACGCGCGGCTGGCAGTGTCCGGGCGATGAACCGAGCACGGATGCGTTTGAGCGGCAGGAAGCGGTCATCCGTCGTGAGAAGCCGCGTCAAGCGTACACGGCTCAGGATTGGAAAATTTATGAGCGCGAAGTCGGCCGACTGCGCCTTGGGCTGGAGGCTGCCCATCAACAACGGGCGAATTTCGACCGATTGGTGGTCATGTTGCACTACCCACCAATGAATGCGCGGCACGAGCCAAGCGGATTTACCCAGTTGCTGGAAGCTTACGAAGCCGACTGGTGCGTGTATGGTCATCTCCACGGCGCGGCAATTGCCACCGCCTTCACTGGGCGACTCGGACGGACACGCATCCAGCTCGTCAGCGCCGACAGCGTTGACTTCACGCCCTTCCAGCTTGAACTCTGATGGTTGCCCAGCGCCCAATCTCCCGGCCGATTATTCTGCTTGGCCTGGTCAGTCTATTGACCGACATGGCCAGCGAGATGCTGTACCCCATTGCTCCACTTTATCTGACCGGTCCCCTGGGCGCGTCGTTGATCCTGGTTGGCCTGCTGGAAGGCCTGGCCGAGGGCATGGGGGGGATTCTCAAAGGGTATTTTGGGGCGCTGTCAGACCGGCTTGGAACGCGCGCGCCGTTTGTCCGCGCCGGCTACACGCTGTCGGCATTTTCCAAACCGCTTCCCGGACTGTGGCCGGCGGCCTCGGCGGTGGCACTCGGCCGACTGGCCGACCGGCTGGGTAAGGGACTGCGCAGCGCCCCACGCGATGCGCTGCTGGCAAGCCATGCTCCGATTGGCGCGCAGGGGCGTGTTTTCGGCTTTCACCGCGCCATGGATACTGCCGGGGCCGTGCTGGGCCCATTGGCCGCGCTGGCTTTTCTCGCCTTACGGCCAGGTGACTATGCAACCCTGTTTCTTCTGGCCTTTCTGCCCGGCATCTTGGCTGTGCTGTGCGTGTGGCGCGTCCAAGACGTGCCCTTCCAGCCGGCCTCGTCGCGGCGCTTTGCTCCCCTGGCAGTGCTGTCGTACTGGAAGCAGTCGCCACCCGACTACCGCCGCCTTGTAATTGCTCTGACATTGTTTGGACTGGTCAACAGCAGCGACGTGTTTCTCATTCTCAAAGCCAAGCAGGCGGGGTTTTCAGACACCGCTGCCATTGGTGGTTATGTGCTTTACAACGCCGTCTATACGCTGGCAGCTTACCCGGCTGGAGACCTTGCCGACCGCTTGGGGAAACGGCGGGTCATCGGCTGGGGGCTTGGGTTATACGCTGCCGTGTACGTTGGCTTTGCGCTGCTTACCCAAGCCTGGCAGGCCTGGGTGTGCTTTGCTATCTACGGACTCTATGCCGCCGCAACGGAAGGCGTCAGCAAGGCCTGGATTGCAGAGATTGTCCCACCCGAGCAACGGGGCGCAGCGATTGGCCTGCAAACGATGCTGGCGAGTCTGAGCGTGGTAGTGGCCAGTACCACTGCCGGACTGCTCTGGGAAAAACTCGACCCAACGGCTCCCTTCTGGGTCGCCGCCGGTGGCGCCTGGCTGGCGTTGTTTTGGCTGCGCGCCACAACCCGCGCCTAATGCCCTGAACTTGCGGCACTTGTCGTTTCCGGTCCGGTGTGACAAAAGAGGAACTGGGGCGACAACAGGCAACGCCGGCGGCGAGTCCTGCGACAAACCCAAGAGAATCTTTGATTTGGAGGTAGTGACGTGAACCTGATGCAGTCCCTTGGTTATGGCTCCGGCCGTTACGCCGCCATCATCTTGTGCCTTATTTCCGTTGGCTTGCCGGCTGTCGTGCCGCCACGGACCGCCCAGGCGCAATCGGGCGCAACTCGCAAAACACCTCCACCATCCCCAGAAAACGACAAACCCAACCGGACACTTCCCGATGAGAAACCGGCAGCGCCGCCCAGAGATGCCGCCCAGGACGGGCAAGACCCAAACCGCCCCATGGGGACACCACGCCGTCGCCCTCCGACCAAAGCCCCAACCACGGATGATGAAGGTAACATCATTGTGTTGTCCACCGATGTCGTCAACTTGGAAGTCGTCGTTTACGACAAAAAAACCGGCCGCATCTTTACCGACCTCAAGCCGGCCAACTTCACGATTTTGGAAGATGGGGTCAAGCAGGACATCACCAACTTTCAAGTTGGCGACAGCGCCATTACGCTGGTGATGATCCTGGAGTATAGCCGGGTCATCGGCCCGCTGGTCTTTGAAGTGCTCGAACCGGCTGCCCAGTTCATCGAGCGCTTTGTCCGGGCCAACGACTACATCTCGATTGTTCCCTTTGACATTCGCCCAAAAGTTCTCACCGATTTCACGAATGACCCCGCCGTACTGCGGTCGAGCATCGCGCTCCTGTATCGCAACTTCCCGGCGTTCACCGAAAGCAACCTGTTCGATACGCTGAAGTTTGTCATCAAGGGCGGGAAGCTCGACGGCGAGGATTACACCGGATTGGAAGAAGTCCAGGGACGCACGGCCATTCTGCTCATCGCACTCGGCATTGATACCTTTAGCCGCATCAACTACGACCAGGCGCGCAAGATTGTCGAAAACGCCGGCGTGCCGGTCTATTGCATTGGCATCGGCAACCTCTTTTACAAGCTCAACGACCCACGCCTGTCGCCGGAAACCAACCTGACCTTTCTCCAGGCGTTCAACACACTTCGCACCTTTGCCGATAGCTCCGGCGGGCGCTACTTCCCGGTGACCTTTGTGGGTGAACTGCCGACCACCCTGCGCTCGATTGACGCGCTGCTGCGCAACCAATACAGCATCGGCTATGAACCCACCAACCCGCGCCGCGAAGGCAAGCGCCGGAAGATTGAAGTCCTGGTGGATATTGACGGCGACGGCAAGCCCGACAACAAGCGGTTGGAACTCCAATACCGCCGGAGCTATGTCGAGCCAGGGGGCAACAATGGTAAGCGCAAAAAGTAGCGCCCGCGCTGCAAGTGGTGACTGTGCGGCGCGGCGGCGGTTTCTTGTCCAGTCGCTCTGGGCCGGCGGCAGCTTCGCCGTGGGCTGGAATCTGGCCGGTCGGTCGGCCGTGAGCCACGCGGCGTGGCCCGCGCCGGAGGACGCCCGCGAACTGCTGGCCGGTGTCCTGCGGCGCTACGGACGGCTCAAGGCGCTGACGGCTGATTTCATCCAGGTTCACCAAGGACGGCAAACGCTGCGCGAACAGGGGACGCTCGCGCTCAAACGCAACGGCCGGATGCGCTGGGACTACGCGGCTCCCAACGTCAAGCAGTTTTTGTGCGATGGCAAGCAAACCTACTTTTACAGCGCGACACGGCAGCGCTACACCGTTGAGCCGGTTCGCGCCAGCCGCGACCCACGCACGCCGTTTTTGTTCCTCCTTGGCGACCAGCGCGCCGCGCGGCTGTTCACTCGTGTGGAACGTGCCGCCGACCCGCCTACGCGCGCCGGGTACGTCGTGCTGCGACTGACGCCGCGCGAACGAATCGAGCTTGTGACCGCCGTTTTGGTAGAGTGCCACCCGACCAACTTTGAGTTGACGCGCATTGCACTGTTGAGCGCCACCGGCGACCGCGACGACTTCCTGCTCTCAAATATCGTTGAAAATCCGGTTCTGCCGGAATCGCTTTTTGAGTTCACGCCACCGCCTGGCGCGCAACGCGCTACGCCATAGCCTGTCCCGCTTGGCTCCGAATCTGTGCAAAAGTGAACACTCGTTTCAGCTTGCTATGTCAGGTTGACATAGCGCGGCTCTGGCAAGCGCGCGTCACATCACCGCTGCAAAAAGTCTAAGTACTTGCTCTACAACCTGTTGACGCCTTTTTTGCGCGTTGGGGAAAAGGTGGCACGGCAGTTGCCCATAGGTAAGGCAGCCAGTTCATCCCTGAGATGCCGACCATGCCTACCGTGCTCATCGTAGATGACGAGTCATTCTTCCTCGACAGTGTGGTTGAGGGGCTTTCCGCTGCGCTTCCGGGCGTCACCTTTCTCAAGGCCCACCACGGCGAAGAAGCCCTGCACCAGCTTGAACGATCTCCAGTGGACGCTCTGGTAACCGACCTGAAAATGCCGGTCGTGGATGGCTTTCAGTTGCTGGCGCAGTTGACACAACGACCAGCGCCACCGGCCGTCATTGTGATGACGGCCTTTGGCACGGCGGATATCGAACGCAGAGTTCGTCGGCATGGGATTGCCGATTACATTGAAAAGCCGATTGACCTCCAGGCACTTGCCAACAGCTTGCGCCAGGCGCTTGCCCAGCGCGCTGGCGGCTATTTGCAGGGGATTAGCCTTTCCAGCTTCCTTCAGCTTCTGGGCCTCGAGCGCAAGTCCTGCCGCCTGGTCATCCGTCAAGCCGCCCAAGTTGGCGAGCTATGGTTTGAACAGGGGCAGGTTGTCCATGCGGTGGTGGGCGACTTGCAGGGCGAGGCGGCTGCCCATGTCATCGTCGCGTGGGAAAGCCCGGAGATTGCGCTGCACCCGGCAGCCAGACCTTCTCAACGCACGGTTCATGCCGACCTTGACCAGTTGCTGCTCGACGCTCACCGCCTTTTCGACGAGCAACAGCGCGAAGGAACTGTTCCCCAGGCGACCCTAACTGAACCTTTTTCGATGGACGAGGCAAGTCCTCGCCAATCCACAACCACCTCACAGGAGACCTACAACATGGCTAACATCAAGGAATCACTCACGGCAGTCATGGACATCGAAGGCTGCATTGGCGCGGCGCTCGCCGATTGGAAAAGCGGCATGTGCCTTGGCACCATCGGCGGCACGCCAACGTACAATCTCGAAATCGCAGCCGCCGGCAACACCGAGGTTGTCCGCGCCAAGATGAAAGCTGTCGCAAACCTCAACCTCAAGGAAACGGTTGAGGACATTCTCATTACGCTCGACACCCAGTACCACCTCATCAGAATGGTCAAAAGTGCGCCGAATCTGTTTTTTTACGTTGCCATCAAAAAAGACACCGGCAATTTGGCGCTCGCGCGGCACAAGCTCAACCAAATCGAAAGCTCGCTTGTTGTGTAGGACGGTCCTTTTCGGGGAGACGTTCCGGAACGGTCGCGCAAACCGTTCCGGAACCTGTCTCTCATGACAGGACAACCAAGGTCGTCAGTTGCGATTAGAGCACGATTTCGCTACAACGTAGCCATCCAGGCTATGGCTTGTAAGAATTTCGGCAGCGGTTTGGCACATGCGGCTGCCGTGAGGTAAAGCATGATGACGACGGCGACCCTGTTTCGTCCGGCCGAACGGACGAAAAATTACAACTATGCGATTCGCAACATTGTGGCGGCGGCCAAGGCCGTCGAAGCCGAAGGGCGTTCGGTCACGTACCTCAACATCGGCGATCCGGTCCTGTACGGCTTGCAGCCGCCGGCGTCCCTGATGGAAGCCATGGCGCGCGCCGTCCGGGAGGGGCACAACGGCTATGCGCCCTCCGTTGGCACCGTGGCGGCCCGCGAAGCCATCGTTCGGGATGCCGAAGCGCGTGGGGTCTATCTTTCCCCAGACGATGTGGTGGTCAGTTCCGGAGCGTCGGAAGCCGCCGACATGCTCCTGAGCGCGCTCCTTGAACCCGGTGACGACGTGCTTACCCCCTGCCCGACGTATCCGCTCTACACGGCGATTACGGCCAAGCTGGGCGCGCGTGAAAACTACTATCGGCTTGACCCGGCGCAGGGGTGGACGCCCGACCCGGACGACATTCGGGCCAAGATCACGCCGCGCACCCGCGCCATCGTCATCATCAATCCCAACAACCCCTGTGGTTCGGTTTACGATGCCCGACTGCTGATGGAGCTGCTGACCATTGCCGAAGAGCATCAGTTGGTCGTCATTGCTGACGAAGTGTACTGCCGATTGACCTACGGCCCGCCACCGCCACCGATGGCGCAGCTTGCCGCCGGGATGGATGTGCCGGTCGTCACCCTGGAAAGCCTTTCCAAATCACATCTTGTTCCCGGTTGGCGCGTTGGCTGGATGACCTACACCAACACCCAGCGCTTTGGTGACGTCATCGCGGCTACCCGCAAGATTGCTGAGGCTCGGATTTGCAGCCCACTCCCGACGCAACAGGTGCTCCCAACCGCACTGGCGGATCAACAGCATCTGCCGGGACTGATTGAAGCAATGAAGCTGCGGGCAACCATCACGGTTGAACTGCTGAACGCGATTCCGGGCGTGAACTGTGTCGCGCCGCAGGCGGCATTCTATGTCATGGGACAGGTCGAAGACTTGAAGGGACAAACTGACGAAGCCTTCGTGCTGGCGCTCCTGCGGGCCACCGGCGTGCTGTTTGTCCATGGCTCTGGTTTTGGGCTGAATCCGCACGACGGCTACTTCCGCATCGTTTTCTTACCCCCACCCGATACGTTGCGCGAGGTCTATGCCAAACTTGCCAACTTTATTCGGCAGCGGTGAGTCGTCACCTGTATAGTCCGCGCAACTAAACTTGGCTCAGGCGCTGCCGGTCTTTCGCGGATGCCGTGGCCGGGTTCATAGCTAGTTCACGTGGAGCGAGGGAAACGAGTCAGATGCGAGATTTTCTGAAGTATGTTTTTGCCAGCCTGACCGGTACGCTGATTTTTTTCGGACTCATCGTTGGGGTCGGGCTCTTGCTCTTGGCCTCACTCGCCTCGCTGTCGGGTGGGCGTAGCAGCGACCCTACCGTCCAGGACAAAACCATTCTCGTCTTTGATCTTTCGGCGACGATTTCCGACATCGCGCCCAGTGACGACGGCCGCGAGGTGGATGTTCAGCGGCTCCTGCGCGGCAGTGGCGGGCGCGTCTTGCCGCTGAGTACGGCACTGGACTGCCTCGACAAGGCGACGAACGATAAGCGCGTGGTGGGGCTTTACCTCCACGGCAACCTTGCGACCGAAGGCTACGGCTCCGGCTTTGCTGCGCTGCGCGAAGTCCGCGAAGCGCTCCTCCGCTTCAAAGCCTCCAAGAAGCCGATTTACGCCTACAACCAAGTGTACAGCGAGCGGGACTACTACCTGATGTCGGTCGCCGACAAAATTTTCCTCAACCCCTTTGGCGCCATTGAAATGAACGGCTTGGCCTCGGAAATGATGTTTCTCGGGGACGCCTTCAAAAAGTATGGCGTGGGCATCCAGGTGACGCGCGTCGGCAAATACAAGTCGGCTGTTGAGCCGCTCATCCTCGACAAGATGAGTCCCGAAAGCCGCGAACAGACGCAGAAGTTGCTCGATGATGTGTGGGGCGAGTTTGTCGGCAGCGTCGCTGCCGCCCGCCAACTGACGCCCGACGACATCCAGCGCTTGGCCAATGAAAAAGCCGTTCTAGTTGGCGAGGATGCAGTGGCGTCCAAACTTGTGGATCAAACGGCCTATTTCGATCAGGTGCTGGCCGATCTGCGCAAGTTGAGCGGGGTCACCAACGCGAACGAACCGTTCCGCCAGGTCAATTTGGCGACCTATGCGCGGGTGTCACGGCGCTCACTGGGCATGGAGCGCACCTCGCGCAACATCATCGCCGTGGTGTATGCCGAAGGGGATATCGTGGACGGACCGGGCAGCGATGGCCAGATCGGCGGTGACCGGCTCGCCAAGGAGCTTCGCAAGCTCCGGCAGGATGACCAAATCAAAGCCTTTGTCCTGCGCGTCAATAGCCCTGGCGGCAGCGCCTTGGCGTCAGAAGTGATTCGGCGCGAACTGGCGGAAATCCGCGCCGCCGGCAAGCCGGTTGTCATCTCGATGGGAACGGTTGCGGCTTCGGGCGGGTATTGGATTTCAACGGCCAGCGACAAAATCTTTGCCGCTCCAAACACCATTACCGGCTCGATTGGTGTGTTTGGCATTTTACCCAACATTCAAAAGCTCGCCGGTGACTACGGCGTGAAGTGGGACACGGCCAAAACCAACCGCTACGCTGACTTGGGCACGATTACCCGTCCCAAGACCGACGATGAACTCAAACTCATTCAAGCCAATGTGGACCGGATTTATGACGAATTCCTGTCCCGCGTGGCCGAGGCCCGGAAACTGCCCAAGGAAACCGTCCAGGAGATTGCCCAGGGGCGCGTCTGGTCTGGCGCCGAAGCCAAGCGGCTTGGACTGGTTGACGAGCTTGGGGGGATGGAAGCCGCCATCCAGGCGGCCAGTGAGTTGGCCAAGCTTGGCGCTGACTGGAAGATTGCCGAATATCCAAAGCGACGCAACTTCGCGGAACAACTTGCCAAGATATTCGCCGATGAAGAGCCAGACCGCCTGGTGCAGGGGCCCCTCCAGCGCGAGTTGGAGCGCCTGTGGACTGAAACGGCAGCACTGGCTGCACTCAACGACCCACTTGGTGTATATGCACGTTTACCGTTCACACTCCGCTTCGACTGAAGCATTCCCCCGTGGGCGAGTTGCGCCAAACCCAGAGACAGCGCTTCGCCCGCAAGAGAGCTGAAAACCATGGATGAGGCGCGCATTCGGGACGCTCGGATTCTTGTTGTTGACGATCTCGAACTAAACATCAAGCTACTGGAAAATCTGCTCGCGGAAGCTGGCTACCGCCGGGTTTTCAGCACGACGGATGCGCGACAGGTTGCGGAACTCTACCGTGAACTGTCGCCCGACCTAGTGCTGCTCGACCTCCACATGCCGCATCGGAATGGTTTTCAGGTCATGGAAGACCTCCGTGAGATTGAGCGGGATTCGTACATTCCGGTGCTGGTGTTGACTGGACTACCCGACCACGCCACCCGGCTTCGCGCCCTTGAGGCTGGCGCCCGCGACTTTCTCAGCAAACCCTTTGAGCACATCGAAGCACTGACGCGCATCCGCAACATGATTGAGGTGCGGCTACTGCACAACGATGTCCGCGAACAGAACCGGCATCTTGAAGAAAAGGTGCGCGAGCGCACCCACCAGCTCCGCGAGACACAACTCGAAATTGTGCGCCGCTTGGGACGGGCCGCCGAATACCGGGACAACGTGACCGGCATGCATGTCATTCGCATGAGTCATTACTGTGCCGAACTGGCCCGCGCGATTGGTTGGAAAGAAGAAGCCTGCGAAATGCTGCTTCACGCGAGCCCGATGCATGATATTGGCAAAATTGGCATTCCCGACCGGATTTTGCTCAAGGAAGGCAAGCTTACGGCGGAAGAATGGGAGGTGATGAAGTCGCATGCGGCCATTGGCGCGGAACTTCTTAGCGGCTCCACGTCGCCGCTGATGCAAATGGCCATGGAGATTGCCCTGTCGCATCATGAAAAGTGGGATGGCTCAGGCTATCCACAGGGTCTCAAGGGCGAGGAGATTCCTATCGTCGGACGGATCGTGGCGCTCTGCGATGTTTTCGACGCGCTGACGACGGAGCGTCCTTACAAGCAGGCCTGGCCGGTCGAAGATGTCATTGCTGAACTCGACCGCCAAAGTGGCAAGCACTTCGACCCTGACTTGGTTGAAACATTTAAGTCCATTTTGCCCAAGATTTTACAAATCCGTGAACGCTATACGGAACGCGCCGCCACCGCGGCTGCCAAGTACAGCGGCAGCCACCAACGGTTGATCCCCGACGAGAAGCACCACCTCCCACCATATTTTCAACCACAGAGTTGAACCCAAGGATGCGCCAAGCGCGCCGCAAACCCGCGGGAGCGACGGCTGTGCGCCGCGCCCGCCGGCTCGCCGTTGTGAGCGGTGACCCTGCTGGCCATGCTAAAGTCGAATTCACGGACCACCTTTTCAACATCGTTTTGCTGAGGAAGACCAAAAGTCATGTCTGGTCATAGTAAATGGCACACCATCAAACACAAAAAAGGCGCGCTCGACGCCAAACGCGGCAAGATTACGACGCGGCTGGTCAAGGAGCTGACCGTTGCGGCGCGGGTTGGCGGGGGCGATCCGGCCGCCAACCCGCGCTTGCGCAAAGCCATCTCGGATGCCAAGGCTGAAAACATCCCGAACGACACCATTGAGCGCGCAATCAAGCGCGGCACAGGTGAGATCGAAGGGGCGACCTACGAAGAAATCGTTTATGAAGGGTACGGCCCGGCCGGTGTGGCGATTTTACTTGAAGCCGCCACCGACAACCGAAACCGCACGGTGAGCGAGCTGCGGCACCTCTTTTCCAAGAATGGTGGGAATCTGGGTGAATCCGGGAGTGTCAGTTGGCTGTTTGATCCCAAGGGCGTCATCACCCTCGACAAGGATGTGAAGTCCGAAGAAGAACTCTTCGAGATTGCGGTTGGTGCCGGTGCCGAAGACCTGCGCGACCTGGGCGACTACTGGGAAATTCAAACCCAACCGGAAGCCTTCGAGAGCGTCCTGACGGCGCTGAAGTCAGCCAGCATACCGACCCTCTCGGCCGATCTGACGCGCGTCCCAAAGACACTGGTCAAGCTCGAAGGCAAGGATGCCCAGCAGATGCTCAAGCTTTATGACGCGCTCGACGATCACGATGACGTACAGAAGATTTCCACTAACTTCGAGATGGATGATGCCGAGTTCGACAAGCTGAAGTAGTCATCACCCTATGTCGTCACTCGCTGAACCACCCGTGAATGCGCTGACGTCCATCTGGACGTGGCGCGGTCAGCGCATTCACTACGCCCGCCGCGGTGACGGCCCGCCAGTCCTGCTTGTTCACAGCCTCAACGCCGCGGCTTCAGCCTATGAGATGCGCCGGGTCTTTCTTGGACTGGAAGACGCCTTCGACGTCATTGCCCCAGACTTGCCCGGCTTTGGGGCATCGGAACGGCGGCGGATGGATTACACGGCACCGCTGTATGTGGATTTCATCCTAGATTTCTGCCGTGACCGAATTGGGATGCCCTGCCATGTGATTGCCAGTTCACTGGGGGCAGCCTATGTCATCCGGGCCGCCAGCCTGGCCCCGGAACTGTTTGAGAAGCTCATCCTCATTGTGCCGACCGGGATTCGGGCCCTGGCCGATGAGCGCCCGACGCGCTTACGGCGTGCCCTGCGTACCATCTTGTTCTCACCGGTTGGAACTCTGCTTTTCAGACTCCTGAGGACCCGCCCGGTCATCCGCTACTTCATGACGACGCAGGGCTTTCACAATCCGGCGTGCTTCACGCCAGAGCACGCGGATTATCTCTACCGGACGATGCGCGCCAACAATGCCAAATATGCGCCGGTCGCTTTTCTGACGGGCATGGCCAACTGTGACGTCAGCGACCGCTTCGGGCGGCTCTCCCATCCGGTGCAACTGGTATGGGGCAAGCAGGCCCGGACGACGCCAGCGCGCCAGGCTGAAGATTTTCTGGCGCGGAAGCCAGATGCGCAACTGGCGCTCTTCGACGCTTGCGCGCTGCTTCCGCACGACGAGCAGGCCGCGCAGTTCAACCAGCTTGCCAAACGCTTTCTGCGCGCCTGACGCCCGATGCCGCTCTACGTCGTTCCCACGCCCATTGGCAACTTGGAAGACATCACCTACCGCGCCATCCGGGTGCTACGTGAAGCCGACCTGATTGCCTGCGAAGACACCCGCCGGACGCGCCACCTCTTGCACCACTACGGCATCACCACGCCCACGGTGAGCTATCACGAGCACAACGAGCGCGACCGAACGCGCGACTTGCTCCAGCGATTGCGAAGCGGACTCTCCGTGGCGCTGGTCAGCGATGCCGGAACGCCACTGATCTCCGATCCCGGCGCGCACTTGGTTCAAGCTGCTCTTGCCGAGGGGCTACCGGTCACCGCGCTGCCGGGCGCGTGCGCGGCGGTCACGGCGTTGAGCGCGTCCGGGCTGCCAACGGAAGGGTTTCGCTTTGTCGGCTTTCCTCCAGCCAAAGCCAATGCGCGACGGATGGCGCTCGAAGCCCTGGCAGATGAACCAGTCACGCTCGTGTTTTACGAAGCCCCCCATCGTCTCCAGACCTTCCTGCGCGACGCCCAGGTGGTTCTGGGCGAACGCCCGGCCGTGGCCGCGCGCGAGATCACCAAGCTGCATGAAACCTATGTGCGGGGCACGCTCACGGACATCCTTGCCCATTTCGAGGCCACGCCCCCGCGTGGCGAACTGGTACTGCTCATCGCCGGAAAAACCGCCGAGGCGCTCCCGCCGCCGAGTGAAGCGGCGCTGATGACCGAAGTCGCCCGGCTTGTCGCCCAGGAGGGACTGAGTGCGATGGAAGCCGTCAAACAGACGGCGCGGCGCTACGGGCTGCCCCGCCGACAAGTCTATCAGCAGTGGCTCCGGCGCTCTGACCGCCCCAGCGCGGAAGGTGAGCGCGGAACGGGTCACTGACGGCGATGTGTTGTTTACCTTTGCCAGTTGTGAGAGTTTAGTTTCCCAAGCCCCCACGAGTCATTGCTTCAGTATTGCTTAGGGCTTTTTCCGCCATGCGCCACCTACTCGATGATGTTCGTATCCAATCGTTTGAGGCAATACCGACACCAGACGAACTGCGTGAAGCGTTCCCGATCAGCGACCAGGCTGCCCAAACCGTCTATTTCACTCGTGAAGCCATCAAACGGATCCTCCACCACGACGACGACCGCCTGTTGGTTGTGGTTGGTCCGTGCTCGATTCATGATCCCGCAGCCGCCCTTGAATATGCCTCGCGGCTACGGCCTCTGTGCCAGGAGTATGCCGACTACCTGGTTGTGACCATGCGGGTGTATTTCGAGAAGCCCCGCACGACCGTTGGCTGGAAAGGGCTGGTCAACGATCCGGGTCTGGACGGCACGTTCAACGTGCGACAGGGGCTGCGGCTGGCGCGCCAGTTGCTTGTCCAGCTCGCCGAAATGGGTGTTCCGGCCGGCAGTGAGTTCGTGGATTTGATTTCGCCGCAATACACCGCCGAACTCGTCAGTTGGGGCGCGATTGGGGCGCGCACGACAGAAAGCCAATCCCACCGCGAGTTGGCTTCGGGGTTATCCTGTCCGGTTGGTTTCAAGAACGGCACCGGCGGCACCATTCAAATCGCGGTGGATGCCGTTCGGTCGGCGCGCGAGCCGCATGCCTTCCTGTCGCACACGAAAGATGGGCGTTCGGCACTTTTCCGCACGACCGGCAACCCTGACTGCCACATCATTCTGCGCGGCGGGCGGACGCCGAACTACGATGCTCATCATGTCGCCGAGGCCGTACAGCTCATGGAGAGCGCAGGGCTACCGGCGCGCATTATGATTGATTGTAGCCACGCCAACGCAGCCAAGGACCATCGGCGGCAGGCGGTGGTGTGCCGGAGCGTGATGGCGCAAGTCGCCGAAGGAAATCGTGCGATTATCGGGACGATGCTCGAAAGCCACCTCGTCGAGGGGAAGCAAGCCCATGTTCCCGGTCAGCCGCTTGTTTATGGGCAGAGCATTACCGACGCCTGTATTGGGTGGGAAGAAACAGAAATCCTGCTGGCGGACTTGGCTCAGGCCGTCCGCGCCCGCCGGCACGCACTGGCGCAGGGATGAGCCACCCGCGCCAGTGTTGCCCAACGGCTGATGCGTTTGGATTTACTCTTTTGGAAGGAGTGAGCCGATGGTACCAAAGACGCTGTCGGCAACCCCGTGGATGGTGTTTTCCACGGCTTTGTCGAGGCCGAGGCGGGCGACTTGGTTGGAAATCAACTCGGTTCCCTCGATAATCCCGAACGGCCAGAGCATGACCAGCGCCACAAACGGTGTGGCCAAGACGGTTACTGCCAGGCGAACGAGATCATTGCTGCCAAAGGGCGTACTTTCAAGGAAGCGGTAGGTTTCCTTGCCGGAACGGTAAATTCCCAGGAGCGGCGTCACCGGCAAGACCGTCATCGGGTACACAAAACCGGTGATCATCAAGTTTGTAAAGCCGCGTTCAGTGACAGGCGGAAGGGTAGTGGATTCGCTCATAACGACTGCGTACCTCGCACGAAAAACTAACGGTCGCATCCATCTCGACGAGGCGGAGCCAGGGCGTGGTGAGGGTCGGACGCGATTTTGGGTTGTGTCGGGGACGCCGTTTGGAAACGATGCTTCAGCACAGAGGTGCCCCTAGCGTACTCAATCCATGCCCCGGCGCACAACGAAAATCTTGTCGGGCGACGTTTAATCATTTCGTTCCAAGGAGTAAACAGGCATGACCGACACGGCGCGAATCACCGATCAGGCGGCCATTGGCGCAGCGCTGGGACGTGTTTCCAGCGGCATTTTCATTCTTACGACCGGCGCGGGCGACAAAGCCACTGGCATGCTGGCGTCATTCATCAAGCAGGTGAGTTTTCATCCGCCGATGATTATGGCGGCCGTTCGGCAGGGGCGACCGATTCTGACGCGCATCCGGGAAAGCGGCGCGTTTGCCGTCAATGTTTGTCACAAGCAGAATGGTAAGCTCGTGGCGCACTTTGCCAAGGGCTTCCCACTCGACGAGCCGGCCTTTGAAGGGATTGCGCATGAACCGGCCGTGACCGGCGTGCCGGTGATTCCCGAAGCGATGGCTTACCTGGATTGCGTTCTCCGGCAGGAGGTGACTGCCGGCGATCACGTGCTCTTTTTGGGCGAGGTCGTGGCCGGAGACGTCACCACCGACGGGGAGCCGATGATCCGCATTCGGAAGAACGGGTTTGACTACTGAGCGCTGACCGGCGCATTGAAAGGGGGCGTTATCTATGGCGCCGCGCCGATACAGTGACCCAGTACACCGCATCATTACGCTTGACCGCGAGGAGCCGTCCGACCGCCTGTTGATGGCGCTGATTGACGCGCCAGAGGTTCAACGACTGCGCCGCATCCGGCAGCTTGGCCTGGCGTTTGTTGCCTTCCAGGGCGCCGAGCACAGCCGTTTTGCGCACAGTTTGGGTGTGATGCACACGATGACCCTGGCGCTCGACGCTTTGCAGCGCAGCGGTGTGGCGCTGGAGGCTGAGGTTCGGCTTTGCGCGCGCGCGGCAGCGCTCCTGCACGACCTTGGGCATGGGCCGTTTTCACACGTCATGGAAAAGGTTCTCGGCCAGCGGCACGAGGACTGGACGGCGCGCATTCTGCTGAGTCCAGAAACCGCCGTTCACCGGATTCTTGCCGCCCATGAACCGACCCTGCCGGAGCGATTGGCTCACCTGATGGCCGGCGCGTTTCAGCCCCGGTTCGTGGCCCAACTGGTGGCGTCGCAACTCGACTGTGACCGGTTTGACTACCTGCTCCGCGACAGCCTCATGACCGGCGTCAGTTATGGATGCTACGACCTGCCGTGGATTTTGAATGCCCTGGCGGTGGACGCCGCTACTGGGCAGTTGATCGTCCGGGCGCGCGGCGTTTTAGCCGTCGAAGAGTACCTCTTTGCGCGTTACCACATGTTTCGCCGGGTCTATTTTCACCATGCGCTGCGCGCGGCCGAAAACATGCTGGTAGCGATGTTTCGGCGGGCGGTGGCGCTGGCAGCAGCGGGAAGCCTGGTGTTTCGCCTGCCGGAATCGGCCATGGACAAGCTTCTTACGACGCGCCCGCTGACGCCGCTGGAGTATCTCAGCCTGGACGACGCCGACGTGCTGTTTCACATCAAGCAGTGGCAGCGCGAACCCGACCCGACGCTTTCCGACTTGGCGCGGCGCTTTCTGGAACGGCGGCTGTTCAAGTCGCTGGATGTCTCCGATCTGGCGCCGGAGCAGAGGGCAGACCTGCGCGCGGCCATTGCCGACGCTTTGCTTGCGCATGGACTGGCCCCGGAGTGTTACTTACTGGAAGACGACGCCGGCGACGTTCCCTACTTTGGGCCCTATGCGCCGGATGCGCCGGATCGCCGCATTGTGGTGGAGGAAGGGCGCGCAAATCCGCGCTTGCGCGAAATTTCCGAAGTTTCGGCGGCGGTAGCCGGGCTACGTCCCTACCGGTTGCATCGGCTGTGCTTTCCGGAAGAGGCGCGGGCCGCCGCGCAACAGGCGCATCAGCGCCTGGCTCAAACGTAACCCACACCTTGGAAGCCGGCATTCGTGACGGCGCAAAGCTTGCCTGGGCCGCGCGCCTCGCTCATGACCCAGTTTAGAGGGCCGCCCGCCGCGCAGCCGGTGTTCTCTGAATGCCCACGATTGTCCCACCAGGCCCGGCTTTCGCCTAGTCGGTTCTTGCGGGCAGCGTCCTGGGCATCCAACCGGTCATCCAACAAGTATTCGACATCCCTACCCCGCCGCGATACAGTTACGGGCTGGCTAACCGTCCAGAGGCTTTCCCAACTCCAGCTCGAAAGGGTTGCGTGCCGTGTGCCGCGCTGTCTATCCAGGGTCATTCGACCCAATCACGAATGGACACCTCGACATCATTCGCCGGGGCTGTACGCTGTTTGACCACATCACGGTCGGCGTTCTCAACAATGACCAGAAAAGCCCGCTCTTCACTGTCGCGGAGCGCATCGAGATGATTCGCGCCGTCGTCGCCCCACTGGCCGAGACGACGCGCACGACCATCGAGGTCGAAAGCTTTGATGGCCTGCTCGTGGACTTCGCCAAACGCAAACAGGCTAACTGCATCGTCCGGGGCCTGCGCGCCGTCTCGGACTACGAGTACGAACTCCAAATGGCGCAGATGAACCGCCACATGCAACCCGATATCGAAACGGTTTTTCTGATGTCGGCGGATACCTATAGCTTCGTGAGTTCACGGCTGGTCAAGGAAATCTTCTTCCTGGGACGGTCGGTCAAACAGTTTGTCCCGCCAATCGTTGAAGCTCGGCTCAAGGCCAAAGCCAGTCAAGCAACAGCGTGAGCCGCCACCCCCGGCCCTGGGGTGTGGCGATGAACAAAGACTACTTTGCCAGCGCCGCTTTCACGGCCGGTTCGAGGCTCTCACCCCGCACGTTGACCGCCGTGATGCGACCATCCCGCCCAACCAGCACGGTGAATGGAATGGCGCGTACGCCGTATCGCTGGGCAATCGGGGTTTTCCAACCCTGCCCATCGCAAATGTGACGCCAATCCATCTTGTTCCGCTTGACGAAAGCCGCCACCCCCGGTTGGGTGTCTTCATCATCCAGCGAAATGCTCAACACCTCAAAGCCCCGGGCTTTGTATTTTTCGTAAACGGCCTTCAAAACCGGCACCTCGGCGACGCAGGGGCTGCACCAAGTCGCCCAAAAGTCAATCAGCACGACGCGGCCGCGGTAATCATCCAGCGATACCGACTTGCCGTTCGTGTCTTTCGCCTCGAAGGCAAAAGGTTTCGCGCCTGGCTTGAGCGCCCGGTCATAGTTGCCAGGCGGGGCCGGAATCTCAAATCGCTCGGCCGTCGGCGGAGGCGCAAAGGCCACATCGGCTTCGGTGGCCATCGGCTCAAACGCCATTACCACTTCCGTAAACACGACCGGCGGACCTTTCCCAGTCCGTACCTCACTGCGTACTGACTGAAGCCAGTTCCGCTCATGGTCAAACGTGAAGGCCACTTGACCGTTCGGATTCTTCAAGACACAGGTGATGGTGGTGAGTGGCCGATCCGGCGAACGCGCGACGGTCGTTTCCAAAAGACTATTGGCCAGGGCGTCCATCGGGTTCTGTCCAGACCAAATATCCAGCGTGAAATACAAACCCCGCAACTCAGACAGACCATAGAGCTTCTCAACCGTCACGTCGGCGGCGTCGGGCATGGGATGCCGGACGTACCGGCCAGCGTCCTTGGTCGAGTAGCTAAACAGTCCTTCGGGTCCATACACGCTCCGCCATTCCGCCTCAGCCGTTTTGATGGTCACCGCCAGGCGCGTCTGGTCCTTGACACCGACGAAGACTTCGGCATCAGGTGTTCCAAAGACCGAGCTGCCCACCTTGACGGTGGCCCGGTAGGACGCCAGTCCCCGGTACGTCTCGACGACGTTGGTCATCATCTTTCTGGCTTCTTCGGGCGCGAGCGCAGTTTGGGCCACGGCCGTTCCGCTCCAGAACAGCACCACCCCGATCAAAACGCTGGCCACCCATTGACACCCGCGCAGCGATCTGATCGCAACCCATGAAGAAAACGCCACAGTCGGTAACACAGACACACGTAACGCTCTTTCTGCCAGTGCGGTCGGCACTTGATGTTCCATCTTGCGAGACGCTTCCTGGGCAGTTGCCAAATAGGGATGACGTGACAAACAACGCGCAACAAACAAGGAAAGACGCCACAGGCAGCGTAACCGGCTCATGGTGAGGCTCCTTTCGAGTTAGCTCACTTGGGTGTGATGCTTGAGAGACTGCGGGAAGAACCGCAGGATGTCGGAGGCTACCAATGCCCGTTCACCCAAGGCTTCCTGGGCAAGGTCGCCCGCATGGCCGTGCAGGTACACCGCCGCCAACGTTGCTTCGAGCGGCAGGTGGGGCGTTTGCGCCAGAAGTCCGGCGAGGATACCGGTCAGCACGTCCCCACTGCCACCGGTTGCCATCCCGGCATTGCCGGTGGGATTGATATACACATCACCTTCCGGGGTAGCAACGAGCGAATAGTAGCCCTTGAGCACCACGAAGAGGTGATAGGCCGTCGCCAGTCGCCGCGCCGCGCCCAGCCGGTCAACCAGAATGTCATTGACCGGTACGCCAAGCAGACGCGCCATTTCCCCTGGATGCGGCGTGAGGATGATCGGACGCTCCGCCGTGCCGCGCCCGGACTGCCAGGGCGACAAGCAGTTGAGCGCATCGGCATCGAGCACCGTTGGCACTTGACCTTCCTGCACAATCCGCTGCACCAGGCGGCGCGTGGTCGGCTCGGTTCCAAGCCCCGGGCCAACGGCGCACACCGTATGCTGGTTGGCAGCCGCAAAGGCGGCTTGCAGCCCGTCCTCGGTCAACTGTCCCTGGCCGTCATCCGGCAGGGGCAGCGTCATGGCTTCCGGCAAGCATTGACTCACCAGCAATGCCTGAGCGCTCGCCGAGATCGCAATCGTGAGCAACCCGGCCCCGGCACGTAACACTGCCTCCCCAGACAGCGCCGCCGCGCCGGTTTTGCCACGTGAGCCAGCAAGCAGCAAAACATGGCCGAGGTGGCCCTTGTGGGCATCCGGCATCCGGCAGGTACGGATGAGGTAGTCCCGTACGCCAAGCTCGGTAATACGGTAATAGGTGGCGCGATGACGCTCGGTTGCACGTGCTAGGTGCGGTGGAGAGCCAATGTCCACAACCTGCAACTTGCCGTTGACATGACCGGCCGGAGGCAAAATGTTGGCGATCTTCGGGGCCGTAAATGTCACGGTCAGGTCGGCAATCACGTGAACCCCGACCGGGTGCGGCGAATCGGCCGCTAACCCAGAGGGCAAATCGAGCGCGCAGACCGGAATATAAGCCCGGGTGCTGTTGATGTACTCTACGACCTTGACAAACAGGCCTTCCAGCCCGCGCGTGAGTCCGGTTCCGAACAGGGCATCAATGTGCAGATTGAAACGGGACTTACTGCTTTCCAAAACCGAGGTAAACTCGGCCTCATTCTGCACCTCGACCATGCGGAGCCGTGATGAAGCCTCGGCCAACCGCGCGACAATGTCAAAATTGACGCGCGCATCGCCGCGGGCGGTTTCACGCTTTCCAAACAGGAGAACTTCGACGCGCGCGCCGCGCATCCAGAGTTGACGCGCAACCGCCGCGCCATCGCCCCCATTGTTGCCTTTGCCACAAAAGATTCGGACGCGCCGCCTTTGGATTGGCCCAAACTGTTGCTCGATGGCCAAAACGGCACCGACGGCAGCGTTTTCCATCAACAATAAACCCGGAATGCCGAACTGCTCAGTGGTCAACCGATCAACGTCGGCCATGTGAGCAGCAGAAAGAATGGGCTGCATGAAGGTTCACCTAACTCGACGTAGCGCAATGGTCATCCCGTAACTCGGCGGCAATTTCGCGGGCAATCACCTTGGCGCGCTCCAGGTCCTCCGGGGCAAGCGAAACGGCCCCAACCACTGCGTGGCCGCCACCGCCATACCGCTCACAAATGCTGGCGATGTTGTGGTCGCGTTGGCGTCCGCTCCACGGATTGTAACCAACCGAAACTTTCGACCGATGCCCGCCGCGACTGACGCTCACGCTATAGCGTGCCTGCGGGTAAAGCCAGTAAGCAATGAACTTGTTGTAACCTTCAATATCCTGGTCGGTCAAATCGAAAAACACCACGCCGTCGTGACACTCGCCAACGCGCCGAAAGATTTCAATGGCGCGCTCATGACGCGCTCGAATCGGTTCAAACGCGGCCCGCACGGACGGCTCGGCCGCAACGTCGGCCAGCGATGCCGACTGAAGCGCGCGAACGATAAATTGACGCAGCCTGTGATCCTTCGAGCCTTCGAGAACCAGCGTCAACTGCATCGCCGGAGCCGCCAAGTTGACGGCCGTTTCAGCGTCTGGATACTGCGCGCCATCAATGATGTCGGCCCAGTAAACCAACTCGCTCAGCTCTGGCAAATCCACGCCAAAACGCGCCTGGGCAATGTCGGCAATGAACTTCGTGCAGGATTTATAACTTGGGTCGAAAAACTTCTTGCCGCTTGTGTCGGCGCGAAACAGGGCTTCGTCCACAACCGTCAGGAAAGCGCTTTGGTGATGGTCAAACCACCAGGTGATTCTTTCGCTTGGATGAAACTTGAAATCCAGAATGGCATGCTCATCGGCATCGAAGCGCATGTCGCCAAAACTGCCACCAGGACGATGCATCAATCCGGCATAGCTAAACTCAGCCTGCGCATCAAAAGCCCGGCGATAAAAGCACGCGAAAACCGCCGCCGAACACGCGCCATCAAAGCAGTGGTCGTGGTAGAAAACTTTCACTCTCATGGACGAGAAACTCACCACCAGTCGGGGTCAATGACCACAGTCTTCATTACAGCGCATGATATTCGCCCGATTGTTCAACATAGGCAACACCCGGAACCCGTTCCAGGTCGGTCAGGCGTTCACGGGACACCGTGCCGGTGATTTGGCCGAGCGAATGCAACTGGCGCGTGACATTCAACCCGGCAACGCGCAAGGCCGCAACGACTTCGGACATCCGCTCGCGGTAGTCGGCAGTGAGACTGATGACGACGGCAACCGAGGAAGGTAACGCTGCATTGGACATGGTTCAAAACTCCACATAGAAACGGCATTGGCGGCTGTTGTCATCATGATGAAAGCGCGCGCGTTCGGCGATAGGTTTTAACCGCCTCAAGCTTACCTTTCGCCCCGGATTCAGCTCGCCTTGGTCTTGCGGTGCAGTAGTTACTTGCCGAAACCGCCCTTGGCAGGTCACAATTGTCGCTTTGGTATTTTGATTGAGAAAGCGCGCTTTTGACCGGATTACGATTGGCCTATGTTGTTTCGCTTTGAAGACGTACACAAAAGCTACGGCGGACATGACATCCTCCGGGGCGTCACCTGCCAAGTCAATGCCGGCGAAAAGATCGGTCTGGTGGGACGCAATGGCGCGGGCAAATCCACCATGCTCCGGCTGCTGTGCGGGCTTGACCAACCCGACCGTGGCCGCGTCGCCCGCATGAACAACCTGTCGTTCGGCCTTCTGGAACAGCACCCACACTTTCCACCGGAGGTGACGGTCATCGAAGCGGCCCTGAGCGTCTTTGCCGAGCTACAGGCGATGGAACGCACCATGCGCCAACTCGAACACGACATGGCCGAGCCGGGTGCCGACCCAGACCACCTGGCCGCCACACTCGACCGCTACAGCGACCTCCAGCACCGCTTTGAAGAACAGGGTGGCTTCACCTACCCAGCCCGCACCGAGGAAGTTTTGCTTGGACTGGGCTTTACTAAGGATGATTTTTCTAAGCCGGCCGTCCGCCTGAGTGGTGGACAGCAAGGGCGCTTACATCTGGGGATGCTCCTGCTGCGACAGCCGGACATTTTGTTGCTCGATGAGCCCACGAACCACCTCGATTTGCGCGCTATCGAGTGGCTGGAGAACTTCCTCAACGGTTACGAAGCGGCTTATCTCGTCATCTCGCACGACCGCTTTTTCCTCGATCAGGTGACGACCCGCACCATCGAGCTGGACCGCGGAAAAACCCTCTCCTACGAAGGGGGCTTCACGGAATACATTGCCAAACGGGACGCCCTGCGCGAAATCCAGCAGCGCCACTACGAAAAGCAGCAGGAAGAGATTGCCCGCCAGGAAGAGTTCATCCGGCGCAACATAGCCGGTCAAAAAACCAAGCAAGCCAAGTCGCGGCGTAACCTGCTGGCCCGGATGGAGCGGCTGGAAGCCGCCACCGTGGACGCGGCCCAGGGCAACTTCTCGATGAAGCACGTCCCGCGCTCTGGCGAGTGGGTTCTGACCTTGGAAGACCTCCGCGTTGGCTATCAGGGCAAAGCCGTTGCCGGTCCCTTCAACCTAGTGGTGCGCCGGGGTGAAAAGCTGGGCATCGTCGGGCCGAACGGCGCGGGCAAGACGACCTTGCTCAAAACCCTGCTCGGAGTCCTGCCGCCGGTGACGGGGGCGCTACGCTGGGGCAACGGTGTCAAGACGGCGTACTACGATCAACGGCTGGAATCGCTGACGCTGGCCAACTCGATTTTTGCCGAACTCCAGAGCCTCAACCCATCGGCCACCGAGCTTGAGCTGCGGTCGTTTCTTGCCCAGTTTTTGTTTACCGGCGATGACGTTCTCAAGCCCATCAAGGTGCTATCCGGGGGCGAGCGGGGACGCCTGGCGCTGGCGAAACTGATCTACAGCCGCTCAAACGTGCTCATCCTCGACGAACCGACCAACCACCTCGACATTCCCTCCTGTGAGGCACTGGAAATGGCGCTCGTGCAGTATCCGGGCACCTGCTTGATCGTTTCACATGACCGGTATTTTCTCGACAACGTAGCGACGCGCCTACTGTGGCTCGAACCGGGCAGCAGCCGTGATTTTGACGGCAGTTACAGCGAGCTGTGGGAAATCCGGCAGGCAGAGCAGCGGGACATGGCCCGGCGAGCCAAACCGGCTACCGCGCCTTCGCCGGACCTAGCGCCTCCGGTAGCCCAATCGGCGACAACCGGCAAACCGGCGACGAAGAAGAAACCCAAGGGGAAGTCACGCCGCGTCGAAACCATCGAGTCCGACATTGCCCGCGCCGAAGCGGATTTATCGAGCATCTCAGCCGCCCTGGCGACGCCCGAAGTCGCCGCCGATCCCGTCCGGTATGGCGAATGGCACCGGCAGTACGAAACCCTCACGCAGCAGCTCGAAGGGCTTTACGCCGAATGGGAAGAAGCGGCGGCGACGGGGATGTGAAGGCCCCTGGGGCAGACCGCGCGGCCGGTTTGCCGGCCCCGCGTCCTATCGGGCGTTGACAGCCTGACCGGAACCAGGCATGGCCGCAGCCATTGCATGTGCCTACGGCGCAAGCAGCCGAAACCGGAGGACCTGCGCGGCCGTCGGCTGGGATGCGGCGCGCCGCTCGCGGCTTGGCAGGCTGGGCGGAAGGGGGACAATGCAGGGTTGCCCGTGGCGCGGATGGCGACTCACCAGCACCTCCAGGCCAAACACCAACCGGATGCGTTCGGCAGTCAAGACTTCCTCGGGCCGGCCTTCGGCCGCCACACGCCCGCGTTCGAGCAGCACCACGTAGTCTGCGGCATAGGCGGCCAGGTTCAGATCGTGAAGTACGACAATCACGCCAACCCCATCCTGCGCGAGCTGGCGCGCAACGGCCATGGCTTCATACTGGTGCGCTAGGTCAAGGCTGGCGGTCGGTTCATCGAGGAGCAGCCAGCGGGCCGCGCCATCCGGCAGGGCATCCCAAATTTGGGCAAGCGACCGCGCAAACTGGACGCGCTGCCGTTCCCCGCCGGAAAGGGAAGGATAGCTTCGCCCCGCCAGATGCTCAGTGCTCGTCTGTTTCATGGCTTGTCGGGCAATCTCGGCGTCCTGCGGTGTTTCACGCAAGGCGACATGGGGGGCGCGCCCAAGCAAAACGACTTCAAACGCCGTGAACGGGAAGGCAAGCGACGATTCCTGGGGCAAAACAGCTCGGCGGCGCGCCCGCTCAAGCAGTGACCAGCTAGCCAGCGGCCGGCCGTCCAGATAGACCGCTCCCTGCGTCGGCGCGAGATCGCCCGACAGGACCTTGAGCAGGGTTGACTTCCCGGCGCCATTTGGTCCCAGCAGGGCTGTGACTTCCCCTGGGACAAACTTCACCGACACCTGATCGAGCAGCGGCTTGCCGCCCCAGGCGACGCCAATCTGACGCGCTTCAAGCATCATGACCTAAACCCTCGCTCCCTGAGCAGGAGCCATAAAAAACAGGGCGCGCCCAAGCTGGCCGTGACGACCCCAAGGGGCATCTCGGCCGGGCTGACCACGGTTCGCGCCAACAAGTCGGCCAACACCACCAAACCGGCGCCGAGCAAAGCCGAGGCCGGCAGTAACGTACGATGCCCCGGCCCGGCCGCCAGGCGAATCAGGTGCGGCGCAACCAGTCCGACGAAACCGATGACGCCGGCAAAGGCAACCGCCGCGCCGACAATCAACGTCGCCGCCACCATGGCCGTCCGGGTGACGGTGGTCACGTCAAATCCGAGGTGCCGCGCCTCAGACTCCCCCAGCAGCAACGCATCGAGCGGACGCGCCAGACGCCCTAACCACACCATCGCCGGCAAAACCAGCAGGGCGACGACCGCCAGGTGGCTCCACGACGCCCCGCCCAAGCTACCGAGACTCCAGAAGGTCACACTGCGTAGCTGATCGTCGGTAGCCGCGAAGATCAGCGCGCCGCGAAGCGCCTCGGTCAACATCGCCAGCGCGATGCCAGCCAACAACAGCAATCCAACGGAAAGCGTCCCCTCGCGCCGCGCCAACCGATACACGACGAAGGTCGCCAGACTTCCGCCAAGAAAGGCCGCGATGGGCAGTTGATAGACCGCCAACCAGCCACCTGACTTGCCAAACAGCCATCCGTTGGCGCGAATGCAGAGAACGGCGGCCAGCGCCGCGCCACTCGAAACGCCGATGATGCCGGGGTCGGCCAGTGGATTCCGAAACACACCCTGCATCACCGCGCCGGCCAACGCCAACCCGGCGCCAACCAGGACGCCAAACAGCACCCGTGGCAGACGAATGGTCAGCAACACGGCCTTTTGCTGTTCGCTGAAGGGCACGCCGAGGTCAACGCCGAGCCACTCGGCCAGGATAGCCAGGCTTTGCATGGGCGTGATGGCAACCGCCCCAATGCCACTGGCAAACAAGACCACGAGGGCGAGCGTGCCGGCCAGTCCACCGATGAGCCATCCGCGTGTGAGTCGGTGCGCTGAAGCGCTGGTTGTCAGGGTTGTGACACCGGTCATGACGCGCTTACGTTGCGGGATGCAGGAGACGCGATAGTTCAAGGACGCCCTGTCCGGTTCGCGGACCAAATCCAAGGAGCAACAGATCGTCCACGGCCACGATGCGCCGGTTGCGTCCGGCGGGCGTCTGTTTCACACCCGGCATGGCGAGCACCCCGTCTATCCCGCCGGAGCTTTCCAGCCCGCGCGATGGTAGGAGAATGACATCCGGCGCAGCGGCAACGGCAGCTTCGGCGGTCAACGGCTTGTAGCCTTCAAAGTCGAAGGCATTGATGCCGCCGGCCAGCCGAATCATCTCGGCGGCGGCCGTGTCGCGTCCGGCAACGTTGGCCGCACCTTGCCCACGGGCGTAGATGAACATCACCTTGGGGCGGTCTGAACGTCCGGCCAGGTAGGCGCGTGCCTGCGCCAGATCGGACTCCAGTTGCGCAATCAGTTGGTCGCCTTGCGCCTGGCGGTCGAGCGCCTGGGCAACGGTCTGAATCTTACGCTTGACGCCGTCGAGCGAGGTTTCAGCCGGGACGACGAGAACCGGCGTTCCACTGTTGCGCAACTGGGCCAGCGCCTCCGGCGGTCCGGCTTCAGGCACGGTGAGGACCAGCGTCGGCCGCAATGACAGTACCCCCTCGGCCGACAAGGCGCGGACATAGCCCACCTGCGGCAACTTCGCGGCCGCTTCCGGGTAAAGACTCGATGCGTCACATCCCACCAGCAGCGCATCAGCCCCAAGGGCATAGACAATCTCGGTAACGGAGCCGCCGGCGGCGACAACCCGCGAGATGTCCGTAATCGCAACCGGTTGGCCCGTCGCGTCCGGCACCGCGCGAGCGGCCGCCTGAGTCGTCGTTTCTCGCCGGCACCCACTCGTGCCGGCCCACCATCCCAACCCACATCCGATGGCGACAACCAGCGCGCACAAACGTTTGATGGTCATGGCTTATGTTCCTCAAGTAATTTCGGAATCCGCCGCAGCGGCTCCCAAAGCGGTGACGAAGAAAAAACGTCGGGGGCGAGTTGCGAAGTATGCGACCTGACCAACCAATACCCCGTCCGCGCCCCGACGGCCGCGCAAAGCTCAGGAGTAACGCCTTGCGCGGCAAAACCCATCAAATGCGCGGCAATCGGTCACAGAGGTCAGCCCAGAAGGTGGATGGCGGCTCGCCCTCCCGACGCTTGGCATGGAGAATGGCGATTTGCTCACCCTGCGCGTCGAAAAACTCGACCCCCGTGACCAATCCACGCGCCGTTGGCTTTTTGACGACCCAAGCGCTGGCTACGCCCGGTTCGTAAACGTGGAGATTGAAGCCGTCATCAAGGATGTTGAGCCACTCCCCAATGAGCTTGACGTTGTGCACCGGGCCGCTGTGGATTTGAATGCAGCCGGGATTGCCGACAAACACCATGAGATTTTCCTTGGCGGCCGCGACGTTTTCGAGAACTTGCGCCAAGCTATCCGGGCGAATTCGCCACGCCATGTCCGGGTCGGCCAACCGGAGAGCCTGGGTTCGACTGACCTTGAACCGATGTGTCAGCCGCACGAAATCGTGCGTATCTCTGAGTTCACGCCAGGCCTGCCGGAAGCCATCCACATCCACCTCGGCGTCCGGGATTTCGGCAGCCGGTGGCGGCGGCGCGGCAACAGCCTGCTCACGGCTCTGATCGGAGCTGGCAAACCGGCCCGTCAGTTCTTCAAACGCGGCAACGTCACTGGCTTCGCGCAGGTAGGTCTTGTGAACGGCCGTTCCGGTCGCATCAAAGAACTGAAAGCTGCGCCGCGGTCCGCGGGGCGATTCCTCGCGCACGGCAAAGCCGATTGCCCAGCGGTCGAGAAACAGCCGGAGATCGATGCCACTGTCGAGCACCTGCCCCATGCGCGTGTGGCCGGCAAAAATTTCGACATTCCGATACTGGCCATCCTTCTCGCTGACGACGACGGTGTTGCGCGTCAGCGCCATCACCGGGCCCAGGGCTTCGAGTTGCCGGATAACGTCACCCCAGTCGGCGTTCAAGCGCGTGGCCGTCGTGCCACAGCCAAGCGCCACCAGTTGGGCTTCACTGACGCCGAGCTTTGACGCGGCATCACGAATGCGTAGTTTGGGTTCGGTCTGCCGCAGCGCGGCCCACTCGCGGGCGATGTCCTCTGCCGTGTATCCGGCGTCGGTGGTTGGTTCGATGACTGAGTTGGATGCGGTCATACAGGTTGCTCCTTATGAGGTGTCAGGTCAGTTTGCATAGGCGGGGCGCTTTCTGGCTCGCCATCGTCGCCGATGGCTTCAACCGGGCAAGACGCCAGGGCCGCTTGGTAGCGTTCGTCTGCCTGTTTTCGTCTTCAGGCTCAGGCTGGCGCAGCGCGTAAGCCGGCGCCCGACGATCATGGTGCGCGAAGACCTCCGGCACAATCGAACGGCAACCATCACAGTCAATGCGCCGCGCGTCCACGTCGAACGGCCCATGAGTGTTTTCTGGAAATCGTTCCTGGACTTGCGCCATCGGTAACGCACCAGAACCCGTTAGTTTTGCCGTCCAAAGGCATTGGTTTCACAGCACCGGCGCAGGGTTTCAGCAAACCCGACTTGGCTCAACCCATAGTGAACCGCGCACGCATTGACCGCTTTGACGAAGTAGCGGAACTGCTCCGGCGAAAACGTGTAGTACGCGCCTCCAAGCGCAAGATGAACGTTGCCACAATCTGGGCACAGCCACATCCGGGCCGGCACCGAAACTTGGTCTGGGTCTTCCGGTAAGCGAAAGAGCGACTCGATGTCCATGGGTTGCAAGCTCCTTTACTGGCTCAGCCCAAATCGAAATGGTTAGAAAAATCGAAACCGCACCCCGGCGACGAAAGCGCGTCCGCGCGCCGGCGCGTCAAAGAGTGAAAACAGGTCCTGGTAAAAGCGGTTGCTTAGGTTTTCGATGCCAAGCGTCACTGCAACGCCATAGCGTTCACGGTCAAGGTTGATGCCACCCCGCAGGTCGTGAACCGTGAAGCCCAACCGCGCCGTGCCGGGCTGTGCGTAGAGGCTTCCCGGCGGGAGTCGGCGCTGCGTCGTGACGATACGACTCCGGTACTCCAGCCAGTAGCGATTGGTGGCCGAGTTCCAGCGCATCCCCACCACGGCCTTGACCGGCACGACAGGAAAGTTGAACGGATCAACCGGCTGGTTCGTCTGTAGATCGTCCCCGCGCGTCGTGCTGATATTGCCGAGCAAGGTCACAAACGACGACCGCAAGGCATCTGGCAAGCGGAAGGGCGCTTCAACGTCGGCTTCGATGCCCTGCATGCGAATCTGTCCCAGATTTTGGCGCTGGAGCACAGCCAGGGGCGCGCCGCCGGGAATCGGGTTGGGAATTGGCGCCAACCCTGGCACCGGCGCACCAAAGTTACTGATGAAGTTGCTGTAGCGATTTCGGAAGTAGGTCAACGAGCCGGCAAATCGCGTAAAACGCACCTTGCAACCAACATCCAGGTTGACACCTGTTTCAGGTTTGAGGTCTGGGTTTGGAATTGTCACGCTGCGCGTCGTCGGGCTGATCGTATGCGATGCCCCGGCATTGTATCGGTCAAAGATGTTTGGTTCGCGGTAACTGCGCGCGAGCCGCGCCACCAAGCTGATGTTCTGGATGGGGCTGACGACAATGCCGCCGGACCCGGTAAGGGCCGTGTTTGCGTGGCGGAGCGAGGCCAGCCCGGTGATGCCCGCCGTCCCCGGCGGCACGAGGTTGAAGATGTCGTAGCTCGGCGTATCGAGCGCCCGCGAACGGTAGTGATCCATCCGCAAGCCACCAATCAACCGCACATAGCGATTGACGATGACTTCATCCTGGGCGAAGAAAGCGACATCCTGAAAGTTGGCGTTGGGCACATCACGCCGTGGCTGGGCGGCGCGCAGTGCGCGGAGAGCCGCTGGGTCGGTGCGGATTTGTGCCGCTTGGGCCTGGGCTTGCGCCGGCGTGAGTCCACCGGGCGGCGTCGGCAAGGTTCCGCGCAGGACGATGCGGTCATCGGCGCTTGTGTCACGGTAAAAACTGACCCCGGCCGTGATCACGTGATTGCGCCAGGGCGTCAGCACAACCTGGCCATCAAAGCCGCCTGTCGTCGGGTTGATTTGCCGGTCGGTCACTTGAAAGAGCGCCGGGAGGGCGCGCACCGTCACTTGGTCACGCCGCTGCTGCCACTGGTAATAGCCACTGACCTGTATGCTGGCCACAACCGGTGACAGTTCACGCACGACCAAACCAGCGTTGACCTTGTCACGGTTGCTGAACAAAAAGTTGAACGTTCCCTGGAGTGGGTACTGGTAGGGCGCTGCCCGAAACCGCTCATAGCTCGACCGAATGAACATTTGCTCGGTAACGAAGAAGCGACCTTCAACGCGGGTCGCATTGGTTCGGTAGGTTGAACCGGTCACCACGCGCGTCACCGGGTTGAACTGGGGCGTGACCGAAGCGTAGCCCGTTTCGACGGGACCGCCGGAGGTGTAATCGCTGAAGTTCTCGAAGGATTGCCGCGCGCGGACGGTCAATCGCCGGGTGGCAAAGCCCAGGCTGCCACCATAGCGCCCACCTGGACCGTTCGAGGTAAAGAAGGGATCAACGACGCCGCTGACCCGAATCCCACCATCGGTGGTCGCCGGGGGACGAGTCCTGAAGTTGATGGTGCCGCCCAGCGCCTCGGTGCCGTAGAGCACCGAGCCAGCCCCACGCATCACTTCTACGGCTTCCAGTGTCCCGACATCCACCAAACCGGTTTCCACCCCATTCCCAACGTGGCTGGTTGGCGTCCGTCCGTGGTTGAGTCGCTCACCGTCCACCAGCACCAGGACGCGATTCCCTTCCAGGCCACGAATGATGGGGCGTGTCAGGAAACTTTGCGACTGGGTGGATGTACCCGGCAAGTCACGCAGAATATCGGCGGCGGTGCCCGGCAGCCGCTCTTGGAGCTGTCGCTCCGTGACTACCGAAACCACTTCCGGGGTGGTCATCGTGTCGCGGCTGGCGCGACTTGCCGTTACCGTCACAACTTCCCGAATGGTGCCGGGAACCAGTATCACCGGATCGAGCGTGACGCTCGTGGTCCTGAGTTGCGCTTCAACCAGCGCATCTGAAAACCCATCCCGCGTTATTCGTACTTGGTAGCGTCCAAAGGGTAAGTCGCTCACAGTGAACGTCCCATCGGCGGCGGTCAGCGTAGAACGGACAACGCCGGTCGCAAGGTTGCGCGCGAGCACACTAGCTTCGGCAACCGGCGCGCCCTGTGACTCCCGCACCTGACCGACCAACGTTCCGCGCTCCTCGGCTCGCGCAGCAACGCCGACCAGAACTAATCCAAGCATCCAAACCACCAGGCGAACGGATCGCCATACAAGGGAGACACGGCTGGTAGTCATCTGACAAACACTCCAATCGTTGCGCTGGCGCAAGAACGCCAACTGTCACTTCATTCCAGATGACGCATCGGGTAGAGTGTCGGGGTGCGCGCCATCCGCAATTGCCTACTGGGTGGAACGTACGGTGGAAGCCTTCCGTGTTGCCGCACGGAAGGCTTCGTTAGCATGCATGAAAAACTTAGGGTGGCATCGCTTTCTGTAAATGAAAATGATTTTCAGTGCTGTAAACATCTAGCATCCAGCCACTGGCTGTCAAGGCCTTTTTCGAGATTGGCTGCCGAGCCGACGGCAAGCCGCCCCACGCAGTTTCGGCAGGCAAGCGCGTCGAGCACCCCGGAAAACAGGGGGATTCAGGGACAGTGACGCCTATCTACCAGTGCTTCAACCGGTGTGACGGCGTCTCCAAGACGGTGGCTTGTCGGGGAATTTCGTGGGTTGTGTGTTTGCCGTTACTGGATGGTGCTTGCCTGATGCGGTAGTGCTCGCGTCACCGCCGGCGCGTTCGCGCCACGGCAGAACCGCCTCCCCAAGGCGCGGCTGTTCACAGGCAGGATGCCGTGTCGCGTTTCAAGCTTTTTCAGACACGTTCTGAGCGGCCTTTGAAACGCGCCCACGGACGCGGGAACCCGGGGCAACATGACGCGCAGCGTCATCGCCAGGCTATTCGGCTTTGCGCCGGAGGAAGGCTGGGGTCTCCAACAGATCAGATTCGGGATTGGAGCTTGCCACTCGCCCAAAGGATGGTGCGGTGACGACGTTGCCGGCCACCGCCGTCGTTGTCGTCGCCGGTGGGTGATTGGCGGCTTGGGCGACCTGGTCAAAACCGGTTGCAATGACCGTGATTTTCATGTCCTCCTGCATCCGTTCATCAATGACCGCGCCAAAGATGATATTGGCTTCTGGGTGCGCGGCTTTCTGAATGATGGAAGTCGCTTCGTTGACCTCGTGCAGCGTCAGGTTGCTGCCGCCGGTCACGTTGACGAGAACCCCCCTTGCCCCTTCAATCGAGGCTTCTTCCAGGAGCGGGCTGGCAATCGCCGCGTTGGTGGCCTGGATGGCCCGGTTTTCACCAGAGGCTTGACCGGTTCCCATGAGCGCGATACCGGAGCCGCGCATAATCGTGCGCACGTCGGCAAAGTCGAGGTTGATCATGCCGGGAACAGTGATGAGGTCTGAAATGCCCTGTACGGCCTGCCGCAGGACATCGTCCGCCATGCGGAATGAATCTGCCAGCGACGTGTTGCGATCCACGGTGGTCAGAAGGCGGTCGTTAGGAATGGTGATGATGGTGTCCACGCACTGGTGAAGCTCCTTGATACCATTCTCGGCATTCGTCATGCGCCGCCGCCCTTCAAATCCGAAGGGCTTGGTGACGACGGCCACGGTCAGGATTTCCATTTCACTGGCGAGTCCGGCGACAATCGGTGCGGCGCCAGTTCCGGTTCCACCACCCATCCCGGCCGTGATGAAGACCATGTCCGCACCTTCCAGAGCGTCTATGATCTTATCGGTGTCTTCAAGGGCAGCTTCGCGTCCTGTTTTGGGGTCGGCCCCCGCCCCCAACCCACGTGTCTTTTTGCTGCCAATCTGAATCTTGACCTGCGCCTTTGACATGCTGAGCGCCTGCATGTCGGTATTGACCACCAGGAAGGAGATACCTTCGATGCCTGACTCAATCATGCGATTGACAGCATTGCCACCGCCCCCGCCGACGCCGATAACCTTGATGTTTGCACCTTTCGAGATTGTGTTTTCCACAAATTCAAACCTCACTGGTGGTGGATTCGGTGACCGCTTGTTGTCTGCTCCCATGGGATAAATGCCTCCTGCCCGTAACCTTGATCGGGACCCGTCTGCGCTATGAAAAAAATAGTATGCTCAGCGCGCCGAATTCGGCGAAGAAAAGAAATTTTTTATACCCGTCAACCAATCTCGCCAACCCGTCTCACGTTGCCGCAAATGATGATTTGCCCGTGGACGAATGCTCGAAAGAATCAATCCAATCGAGGTTGCCCACTCGGCGCGCCGAAGTTCTTCGTTTAGCCCGTCAAGTCCGGTCGGCGTGCCAATTCGCACCGGAACGTCGAGCATGCGCTCCGCGAGTTCGGGAATGCCTGATAAAAGGCTGCCACCACCCGTCAGAACCAAGCCGCTTGACAGTTTTCGCTCCAATCCTGCTTCTCGAATATTCTCCTGAAGTTGCTTGAAAATCTCTTCGGCCCGCGGCTGGAGCATGTCACACAAGACGTGCCGTGAAAGCAGGCGGGGACGGCCACCGGAAGCAGCGAATTCCAACTGTTCCTGGCGCTCATCAGGGTGCAATAGGGGCGCGAAAGCGCATCCAAAAGCTTGCTTGATGCGTTCAGCTTCCGGCACGGACGACCGAAGCCCCACCGCAATATCATTCGTGAAAGATGTTCCCCCGATTCCAAACATGGCCGTGTGGCGGACCGCGCCACGCTGAAACACTGCAAGGCTGGTGATTTCACCACCAATGTCAACGATGGCCGTACCGTATTCACGTTCTTCGTCAGTGAGCGTAGCCGTTGCCGCAGCAAGGGAACCGAGGGTGAGGTCTTCGACAATCATACCCAGCCGGTTTGCGCTTGTCACGATGTTTTGTGAGGCAGTCACCGGCGAAGTCACTATATGTATGGTAACTTCGAGCCGCATCCCCAACATACCGAGGGGGTCGCCAATGCCATCCTGCTCATCCACGACGAATTCTTGCGGAAGAACCTCGACAATTCCGCGGTCGGACGGCAGGCTGATGGCGCTCGCCTGCTCAATCACCCGCTGGACATCCGCCGCCGTAATCTGCCGATTGCGGTGCGAGACCGCCACGACACCGTGACCATTCAGCCCCCGAACATGCATGCCGGACAAGCTCGCATGAACTGAAGAAACCTCGATTCCGGCCATCTTTTCGGCTTCGGTGAGCGCCTGGCGAATCGTCTCTTCAACCAGTTCGATATTCACGACGACGCCCTTGCGCATGCCTTTGGATGGAACATCGGCATAACCGGCCACCGTCCAGCGGTCACGGTCAGGAACTGGGGTCGCAATCACGATGCGGGTTCGGGTCGAGCCAAGGTCCAGGCTCGCCGTATAGGGAGTGCCCCGAGCCATGGCTACCTCCGCGGCACCGGCCCCGTCGCGCGGGGTCTCGCTTCTGGTGGCTTTTTGTCGGTTGTTTTCCTGGTAACGGACGTCGGAGGCGTCGGACGGCTCGCGCCGGCAGCGGCGCGCGGCGCGCCAGCCGTCAGGCGCTCATCGAACTCCAGATTCACCTGCTTTGGGTTGACCATGTTGACCGCCCGAAGGTACGGCGCCCGCTCGAAAATACGTGGGTCAGAAAACTGCAAGCGTTCAAGAATGGCCATGTCACGCCGCTGAAGCGCATCCACAATCTCACAAGCGTGAAGCAAGCGCACCCGAAAGTCCTCCTTGCCAAGGCCAATGGTGATGCGCGTGTCCCGGAGTTGGATGCGCACGTCATCCGGGTGGGAGACATCAACCGACTCAACGCGCTCAGAAAGGCGCGGTGTGGCGGCATCGAGCGCCCACATCAAATTACGGTAAAGCTGCAAGCGCGCGCGGTTCTCGCGCTGCCCGTTTGGCTCTCGGTCAGAGACGAACCCAACCGCAATGCTTGGCGGCTCGCCGTCGGTATCCGGGTCATAAACCGACAGCACCACCCCTTCTTCGTCAAGCCAGACCAGGCCGCTGCGCTCAGCCATTTGCGCCAGGACAACGGGTTTGCGCTCTTCGACGATGATGCGCAGGGTGTCCGGCAGAATACGGACGACGCGCGCGCGCCGAACCCGCGCTAGGCTTTCCAGGTTCTGCCGCAACGCCGTCAGCGATACCACCAACAGTGAGCCGGTTGCCTGCTGGCGCGTGGCGCGTTCAATGTCTTCCGCCAGCGGCGGCTGACAACCGACCACTTCCACATGGCGCAGGTTGAATAAATCTGACTGGGTCATGGCAAAGCCAAATCCGCTGAGTCCGATGAGTAGCGCGCCCCACATCAGCCACGGTTGCCAAGGTCGGAGCGTATCCCAGAGTGGACCGGCCATAACCCGCGGCCGACGCACGGCGGCGGCTTCGCGCGTTTGTTCACGGCGCGACGGCACGACTTGCCGAGTTGTTCGTTCACGGGCGACAGACACGCTCCACTCCTACCTGCTCAATCCCAGACTTCGACTTCCATTTCAAGTTCGATGCCATGCGTTTTGCGCACCTGCGACCGGATGTGCTCGATGAGCGCAAAGACATCGGCCGCCCGCGCGGCACCATCCGTGACGATAAAGTTGGCATGAAGCGGAGAAATGGTGGCCCCGCCAATGCTTTTCCCCTTGAGTCCAAGTTCGTCAATCATACGCCCGGTAGTCGGTCCAGTCGCTGGGTTTTTGAACATACACCCAGCGCTGTTGGCGTTGACCGGCTGCGTCGCCGCGCGGTGACGGCGATACTCGGCAATTTCAGCCCGGCTGGCTTCGGGATTGCCCGGACGCAGCCGCAACGTCGTTCCCAGAATCAGGTCCTGCGCCGTGAACGGAGAGTGGCGGTAAGCAAAGGCAATCTCGTCACGCGGGAGGGTCAGGATTCGTCCGTCACGGACGATGTCCACCGATTCGATGACGTCGGCAATCTCGTAGCCGTGCGAGCCGGCATTCATCTTGACGGCGCCGCCGAGGCTACCCGGAATGGGGGCCAGCCCCTCAATCCCGGACAATCCCCGGTCGGCGCACTGGTTGACCAGACGCGGCAGGCTGTAACCGGCCGGGACTCGGACGCGCAGTCCATCGAAGGTCACCGGAGTCTTCAATGCGCGCAGGCTCACCGCAACGCGGTCAAGTGTGCCATCCGCCACGAGAAGGTTCGTGCCGTAGCCCAACGGACTCCAGCGAATCCCGTTGGCGTCAAGCATCTGAACCAACCTGGCCGCTTTTTCCGGCGTGTCTGGAAACGCGACGCAGGCAATCTCGCCGCCGGTGCGCAGCGAGGTCAGGCGGCGCATCGGCTGGTGAAAGCGGGCGTCAACGGCAAGTTCCGCGCAAATTTGCTCACTAGACTTCGGCATGCTCCAAAAACCTCTTACCGATCTGCCAGACGTTGCCGGCACCCACCGTCAGCAAGACATCGCCGGGGCGCAGGAGCGCCGCCACGGCCGGCAGTGCCTCGTCGAGCGCCCCGACATCATACGCCGCCCTGTGTCCCGCCGCTTGCACGGCCGCCGCCAGGGCGGACCCCGTCACACCGGTTATCGGCGCTTCGCCCGCGGCGTACACCTCCACGATACAAACCACATCCGCGCCGCAGAGCGCCGTGACAAACTCCCCAAACAGGCATTGTGTTCGGGAGTAGCGGTGCGGCTGAAACACCAGCACAATGCGCCGCCCGGCACTGCGCGCCGCGTCGAGAACGGCGGCAATTTCGACCGGGTGGTGGCCGTAATCGTCAATCACCAGCACATTATCCCGTTCTCCGCGAATTTGGAACCGTCTGGAAACATTTTTAAACGTTTCCAGCCCGATTTGTATGTCTCGGAAGTCTAATCCGAGTTCAAGCCCGGTGGCGACAGCCGCCAGCGCGTTGCGGATGGCGTGGCGTCCGGGGACGGACAGTCGCACCGTTCCCAGGCAAACGTCATCGTGCCAGACCTTGAACGTCCACCCAAAGGGCGGTTGCGCAACCGGCTCGGTAGCGCGTAGGTGCGCCTCAGGGGTCGTGAGTCCGTAGGTTATGCATCGTCTGGTCAGGCGCGGAAGCCACGCCCGCACGCCGGGGTCATCGGCACAGGCGATGACCGCGCCGCTTTCCGAAACCCCCTCGGCAAAGCGGGCGAAGTGCTCGGTGATGTCCTCCAAGTCGCGGTAGAAGTCCAGATGGTCGCGGTCAATGTTGGTGACGACGGCCAAGGTGCGGGGCAGCATCAGAAATGAGCCGTCGCTTTCATCGGCTTCGGCGACAAAGTGTGGCCCATGCCCAACCAACGCGCCACCGCCGACGCCGTCCAGGGCGGATCCGATGACGACCGTTGGATCGCAGCCGGCCGCGCGGAGCACCGTCGCAATCATCGCGCTGGTCGTGGTTTTGCCGTGCGTGCCGGCAACAGTGATGGCGATGTGACCTTGCATCAGTTCCGCCAACATCGCTGCCCGGTGCAGCACCGGAATCCCCTGCGACTGGGCGGCCAGACGCTCTGGATTGTCAGCTTTGACAGCAGCCGAGACCACCACGCGCTGCGCCCCCTGAAGGTGCGCCGGATCATGGCCGATAAAAACGTCCGCGCCGAGTGCCTGGAGGCGCTCAGTCGTCGCCGTGGCCAGCAGGTCTGACCCAGAGACCTGCCATCCCCGCCGCAGGGCAACTTCGGCAATTCCGCTCATCCCGCTTCCGCCAATCCCGATGAAGTGAACATGTTCGGTCATGACTACCTCATCTTGGGCGATGTAGAAGTTGGAACGCAACATCTACGGTGTGTTCGGCCGCATCCGGCCTGGCCAGGGCGCGACTGGCGGCTTCCATGGTGGATAGTCGTGCCGGGTTGGCAAGCAGGTTCAGGAGGGTTTGGGCGAGTTTCTCGCCGCTGAGTTCGGCTTGCAGAATCATTTCGCCCGCGCCGGCGCGGACAAACGCCTCAGCGTTTTTCCGCTGGTGATCGTCGGCGGCTTGCGGAAACGGAATAAAAATTGCCGCCCGCCCGGCAGCCGCAATTTCGGCAATCGTTGCCGCGCCGGCCCGGCAAACGACGACATCCGCGGCGCTGATGGCGTCTGCCATGGCGTGAATGAATGGGTGAACTTCAGCTTGTAATCCGGTGGCGGCATAGGCTGCGCGGACCATGTCGGCATCCCGCTCGCCGGTTTGGTGGACGAGACGCAGGCCCGGGTGCGTCGCCAACCGGGGCGCGGCTTCGACCATGGCACGGTTGATGGCCTGCGCTCCCTGGCTACCGCCAAAAACCAGTACTTGCTGCCGGGGCACGGTATCCGGTTTCGGCGGAATATGCGTGAACTCAGCGCGCACCGGCGTGCCGGTGAGGATGGCTTTCGCGCCAAAGTAGGCGGCCGTCTCACGGTAAGCCACCGCCGCGCCCGTCACGAAGCGCGCCAGGAGGCGGTTGGTGAGTCCCGGCAGGACATTGACTTCGACGGCCAGGGTCGGCACCCCGCGCAGCATCGCCGCCAGCATCGCCAGGCCCGACGCATAACCTCCAACGCCGATGGCCAAGTCGGGCTTGAACTGCCCGACCAGCCGCCAGGCTTGCCAAAAGCCAACCGGCAGGGCCGCCAGGGTTTTCAGCCGCTGTCGCCAGGAAACGTTGTTGAGCGCCCCCGACGGAATGAATGTCAGGTCGAAACCGGCCGCCGGCACCAGCTTTTTTTCAAGCCCGCGTTCCGTGCCGACAAAGCGCACCTCGGTCGTCGGATCGCGCTTGAGCAACGCCTGGGCAATGGCAATGCCGGGAAAGATATGTCCGCCGGTTCCGCCGGCCGCCACGAGGACGCGCACACCTAGACTCGCTTTCAAAAAGGCTCGGTTACTTGCCGCTATGGCCGCGCGCTCAAGTTGCGCTGCGAGACACTGAGCAGCCAACCCGCCGCCAGCAGACTCATCATGAGCGAACTTCCGCCATAGCTGATGAATGGTAACGGAATCCCCTTGGCCGGCACCAGACTCAGCACCACGCTCAAGTTGAACAATGCCTGTCCGACGAGCAAGACGGTGACGCCCACTGCCAGCAGCTTGCCAAAGTCGTCCGGCGCCAGGTACGCGGCCCGCAGTCCGCGAACAGCAATGACACCGAACAGGGTGATGAGCATGAGGCTGCCGATGAGGCCGATTTCTTCCGCGATGACGGAAAAGATGAAATCCGTATGGGCTTCCGGCAAGTAAAACAACTTCTGCCGACTCTGGGCAAAGCCGACACCAGAAACCCCACCGCTGCCAACGGCCATCAGCGATTGCACGATCTGGAAACCTTCTTCGCGTGGGGCTTTCCAGGGATCGAGGAAGGCCAGCAGCCGCGCGCGGCGGTACGGCTCCTTGAGGAGGGCATACAGCAGCAAAGGCGAACACAGCGCACCGGCTACGGCCGGGTAGCGCAGTGGCACGCCGGCCACGACCAACATGGCAAACGCAGTGCCGCCCATCATCAAAATCGTTCCCAGGTCGCGGCCCAAAAACACCAGCCCCATCAACAGCCCGCCAACGACCGCAACCGGCAGCAGCGCCCTGAACGGATCGCGGCGCGCCAGCACATCCTTCCGGCTGAGAAAAAACGCCAGAAAGAGCACCAGGGCCAACTTGGCCAGCTCTGACGGCTGAAACATCACGCCCGGCAGCCGGATGAAGCGGTGCGTGCCGCGCACCGGCGGCAGGCACAGCGCCAAGACCAACAACCCAGCCGTTACGCCAAGCAGCCCATAGACGACCCAGGGCCGTTCGAGGCGCGAATAGCCCAGCCAGAGACTACCGAGCAGCAGTCCGCCGCCGATGAGCGCCGCCACCACCTGACGTACCAAAAAGTGAAACTGTGACTGGTAGTTTTCGCGCCCCAGGGTCGCCGATGCGCTGTAAACCATGACGAGTCCACAGAGGACGAGCGCGATGGTGGCCGCAAACAGCCAGGGATCAACGAAGGTCGCAAAGTTGCGTGAGATTGGAACCGTCTTCGGAACAGTCAAGGTCGGCTTCATGATGGCTTGCTCCGCGCATTCGCAATTTCCCCCTTGACGATGTTCTTGAATACCTGCCCCCGGTGTTCAAAGTTATCAAACATGTCGAAGCTTGCGCAGGCCGGCGCAAGTAAGACAGTGTCGCCAGGCCGCGCGCGCGCCGCAAGGGCGGCGACGGCGTCCGCCAGGCTTGGATGGCGCGTGACCGGTTGGGGCAGGCGTCCGGCCAGCGTCGCCTCAAGCTTTTCAGCCGCCTTGCCGATGAGCGCAACCGATGCGGCCCGTGGGGCCAGCACCTCCACCAGCGGCGCAAAGTCACTGCCCTTGTCGAGTCCGCCCAGAATCACGTGGAGTCCTGCCGGAAAGGATGCGATGGCGACTTGCGCCGCTGCGATGTTGGTGGCCTTGGAATCATTGAAATACCGGACGCCGTTGATTTCGGCAACGAATTCCATCCGGTGTTCCAGGCCGCGAAAGCGGCAGATGGTCGTTCGGGCATCTTCCGGCGCAACGCCGGCGGCCAGCGCCACCGCCAGGCTGGCCAGCGCGTTTTCAAGGTTGTGCTGCCCAGGTAGTGGAATGTCAGCCCGGTCGAGGAGAATCCGCTCGGCTTCACGGGTGCGGCAAATCACTTGATTGCCACGCAGGAACAAGCCTTCTGCGAGTTCACGCTGGGCTGAAAACAGCGTAACCGGCGCGCCACGCGCGGCCAGCAGGGCCTGGGCGCGCGGCGTCGTCGGATCGTCGGCGTTGAGAACGGCCAGCGTCTCCCGGTCAAAGCAGCGAAACAGGTTCAGCTTGGCCGCAACGTAGCGTTCAAAGGTGCCGTGCCGGTCCAGGTGATCGGGGGTGATGTTGAGCAACACGCCCACCTGCGGACGAAACGTGACGACGGTTTCAAGTTGGAAGCTGCTGCATTCGAGCACCGTCCAGCCATCCTCGCGTGAAGTCTCGACCAATGACACGGCCGCCACGCCGATGTTGCCGCCTACTTGGGTCGGGAGTCCGCCTTCTGCCAGGAGCTGGCCGACCAGCGTCGTGGTCGTGCTTTTGCCGTTACTGCCGGTGATGGCGACGATGCGTCCACGCAGGTGACGAAATGCCAGTTCGATTTCGCCGATGATGGAAACACCGGCTTGCCTGGCCCGCTCAAGGCCTGGCAAGGTGGGCGGCACACCTGGGCTGAGCACGATTTCGTCTGCCGCCAGAAGCGTCGCATCCGAGCCGTCACCGCATTCGATGACCGCGCCCTGCGCGCATAGCGACCGGGCGGCTTCGGGCAGTTGGTCAAGTGGACGGCGGTCAACAACCGTGACCTGCGCACCGCGCGCCAGCAGAAATCGCGCCGCGGCCAGCCCGCTCACACCGGCCCCCATCACGACCATTCGGCGGTTTTGGTCGTCACACGCCATGCCGTTCACCTGAGCTTGAGCGTTGCTAGCGCCAGCAAAGCAAAGAAAATCTGCACGATCAAAAACCGGAAGACGATTTTCGATTCCTTCCAGCCCGTCAGCTCGAAGTGATGATGGAGCGGCGACATCTTGAAAATTCGCTTTCCAATGCCGGTCTGTGGGTCCTTGGTCAGCTTGTAATAGCTGACTTGCAAAATCACCGAAAGCGTTTCAATGACAAACACGCCACCCAGAATCACCAGCAGAAACTCCTGTTTGATGACAATTGCCACGCAGCCAATACAGCCACCAATAGCGAGGCTTCCGACATCGCCCATGAAGACCTCCGCCGGCGGCGCGTTGAACCACAGAAAGCCCAGACTGGCACCAGCAAGCGCCGCGCAGAACACCGTCACTTCGAGTGCGCCGGGCGTCGGCGGCAAGTTGAGATACAGCGCCAGCTCCGACAGCCCGGTGACGTAACACAGCAGCGTCAGCGTGAATGCCACGACAAAAGTCGTGCTGATCGCCAGCCCGTCGAGGCCGTCGGTGAGATTGACGGCATTGGAGCTGCCTGTCATCACCAGTAGCATGAACGGAACGTAGAGCCACGGCGTGAGGTCGGGCTGGAAGTCCTTGAAGAACGGAACGCTCAACTGCGTGGAATAGTCCCCGAAGCCGATGAGGACGCCGCCAATCAGCAGCGCCGTGGTTACTTGTCCCAGCAGTTTCCACCGGCCCTGTAGGCCGAGGTTCTGCCGCTTGGCAATTTTCAGGTAATCATCCACAAAGCCAATCGCGCCGTGGGCCAGCAGGGCAACCAGCACCACCCAGACAAACAAACTGCTCAAGTCCGCCCACAGCGCGGTGCCGACAACAATGCCGGTGATGATGAGGATGCCGCCCATCGTGGGCGTTCCTTTTTTGGCCTGGTGGGCCTTGACGCCTTCCTCGCGGATTTCCTGCCCGTACTTGAGACGGCGCAGCCAGGCAATCATGGGCTTGCCGAGCAGCAAACACATCAGTGTCGCCGTCATAGCTGCCAGCAGAGCGCGAAAGGATGGATAGCCGAAGACACGCAGCGGGCCAAACACCTGGTACTTGAGGTAAAGAACCTGGTACAGCACGTAGTAGAGCATCGTCGTCGCCTAAACCGGCAGTGCCTCCAGACAAGTCTCCAACCGTACCCCCCGTGATCCCTTGATGAGAATGACATCCCCCGCTTGCGCCTGCTTGACGAGCCAATCGCCCGCATCGGCGGCGGTTTCAACAAACGCCGTCACGAGCCGTCCGTCCCGGCGCGCGTTTTCGGCGCGTGCGGCTTCGACCAAGTCACGGGCATGGCCGGCGACGCCGAGCAGAATATCCACACCGGACTGGGCAATGGCAACGCCGCAGGCAAGGTGCATCTCTACGGCATGCCCGCCAAGCTCGCGCATTTCACCGGCAATGACGATCCGGCGCGTGGCATCCGGCACCTGCCCAAGCAGCCGGACGGCTTCCACCAGCGCCGCCGGATTCGAGTTATAGGTGTCGTCCACCACAGTCACACCGCCCGGATAGTGCCGCACGACGCCCCGGTGCGGGCCTGGGCGCGCCTGCTTGAGTTGCCGGGCAATGGCTTCCGGGCTGACGCCAAAGTGCGTCGCCACGGCCGCCGCCGCGAGGGCATTGCTGACATGGTGTTCGCCGGCCAGCGGGAACTCGACGACGGCCGTCCCCTTGAGGGTCGAAAGCGTGAAGGTCGTTCCCAACAGGCCGCGCGGCTCAACATCGAGCGCCGTGACATGCGCCGCTTCGCAGCGACCAAAGTACATCACCTGTGCGCCGGCATGATCTTGTCGCCGGCCCAGGACAATCGCTGCCATCCGGGCAACCCGTGGGTCATCGGCATTGAGGATGGCAGTGCCCTCCGGCTTCAAGCCATGGACGATTTCAGCCTTGGCAGCCGCAATGCCTTCCAGTCCATCGGGGAAGTTCTCGATGTGAACGGGCGCGACGTTGAGGACAACACTCACATCCGGCGGGGCAATCTCGCACAGGCGGGCAATCTCGCCCTTTTCATTCATCCCCATTTCAAGGATGGCCAGGTCGTAGTCGTCCATGCGCCGCCCGTCGGAAAGCATGTTGAAGACGGCCAGGGGAAGCCCGTACTCGTTGTTGAGGTTGCCCACCGAGGCGTAGATGCGTCCGAAGGGCGCCAGAGCCAGTTCGGTCAGGTCTTTGGCCGTCGTTTTGCCCATGCTGCCGGTGATGCCCACAATCGGACGCCCCCACTGCCGCAGCAGGGCTTGGGCGAGGTCCTGCATGGCGCGCAGCGTGTCCGTGACCCGCAGGCAGCGGGTGGCAGCCTGCTCCCCCAGTTCTGGTAGGTCCCGATGGATAACGGCCGCGCATGCGCCACGGGCGAGAACTTCCGGCACAAACGCATGGGCGTCGAAGCGTTTTCCGTGAATGGCAAAGAACAGGTCGCCGGGACGAACGGTGCGTGAGTCAATCGAAAACCCGCTGGGTTTCAGCACGCGCAGTTCTTCAGGGCACGGAATACCCAGCAACGCGGCAAGTTCAGCAATGGTCACAGCGTACACTCCAAGACAATGTCTGGTGGTTTTTGCGCCGCACTCTAGTTCAACTTCGTCCCGTTGTCCGCCCGAAGTGCGCGCAGGGCCTGGCGGGCTTCCTCCCGGTCATCAAAGTGAATGGTCAGATTGCTGAGAATTTGATAGGTCTCATGGCCCTTGCCCGCCAGCACCACGACATCCCTTGGCTGCGCCGTCCGAATCGCAAAGGCAATGGCTTCGCGTCGGTCCAGAATCCGGTGGAAAGGTTTGCCCACGGCGCGCAATCCGACTTCGGCATCATCGAGGATCCGCTCTGGTGATTCCCGGCGTGGATTGTCAGAAGTCAGGATGACCACATCGCTGCCACGTGCCGCGGCTTCGGCCATCAGGGGGCGCTTGGTGCGGTCGCGGTCGCCGCCACAGCCAAAGAGGGTCACGACCCGTCCCCCGCGGATGGCGGCCAGCTCGCGCGCCGTCGCTGTGACATTGGCCAACGCATCCGGCGTGTGAGCATAGTCCACAGCTACCAGCAGGTCGTCATCACTGCCTTCGACAATTTCAAACCGACCGGGAACGACGGCCCTGGCAGCGCCGGCAACGATGGCATCCACCGGGGTGTCCAGCGCCAGCGCCGTCGCCGTGGCGGCGAGAATGTTGTACACGTGCGGCGTCCCGACCAGCTTGGTCGTCAACTCAACGGGGCCCTGCGGCGTCTGGACACGCAGCGCCATGCCGCGCGGTTGCATCGTCAGCCGTTCAAGGCGGACGGCCGCGACGGAGTCCCGAACGGCGTACGTCATCACCGGTGCGCGCTGGCGCAGGGCGGCAATAATATCGCTCGTCCGGGGGTCGTCGGTGTTGAGCACGGCAACGCCGGGAACTTCACCGTTGCGGCCGTCGAAGAGCCGGAGCTTGGCATCGAAATACCGCTCCATCGTGCCGTGGTAATCCAGGTGGTCTTGCGTCAGATTGGTGAAAATCGCGGCGGCAAAGCGCACATCGGCAACACGCTGGCGATCCAGCCCAATGGAAGACACCTCCATTGCCGCATGGCGGCAACCACGGGCATAAGCGCGACTGAGAAAGGCTTGCGTCTCTGGAGCTTCAGGGGTTGTGAGACGCGCCGGGCGGGTGTCGTCGTCAATGCGCTGTTCAATCGTGCCGAGGAGGGCGGCATGCCCATGGGCAGCGCGAAAGATTTCATAGAGCACGTAGGTCGTCGTGGTCTTACCGTTCGTTCCGGTCACGCCGACCAGTCGTAGGTGGCGGCTGGGATGGCCGTGCAGCAGGGCGGCAATCTGCGCCATGGCCCGCCGTGCGTCGGCAACTTGCAGCCAGGCGGCTGGGAAGTCCGGTGGGGCCGGACGCTCCGAAAGGACAGCGCGCGCCCCCCGCGCGAGCGCTTCGGGGATGAAGTCGTGGCCATCCACCCGGACACCAGGCAGCGCGGCAAACACGGCATCAGGTTCGCAGTCGCCGGCGACATGGGTGATCTGGCGGACCTCGAACGTCTGACCACTGACGTGACCAGCCACCGCTTCTGCAACGGCGCGCAAGTCAGACATGAACTCCAGTCTCCATTCGCGGCTCAAACATCATCGGACGCGGCAATATACTCACGATTTACCCTTGCGGAAGCCCAAGCCACCCGGCGAGCTGTTTCGCGTGGTGTTCGATATTGCGAAACATCTCGAACTGCTGGGGGTTCATCGGGCCATACTCGCCGCGATGTAACAGTTCGGCGAACCCTAGCACCATCTGAAGCGAGGTGTGCATAGCGGCCAATTGTTCCGGTGTGACGTTGAGGGCGGATGCTTGTGGAGGAGGTGTCAACGTTTCCATCATTTGGGCAACTTCCGCCCGGATGCGCGTCTCATCACGAATGGCAATGACCCGTCCCCCGGTCCAGTTGGATTGGGGCGGAAGGTCACAAACGACGAACGATGCCATCATGGGCTGACCGTCTGGGAGGGTGACGGTTGTGGAAAACTGCTGCGCCTCGGAGGTTACCGCCAGATGCTCCCACAGGGGCGCGTTGTCGCCGGCCTGCTGGCTGACGTCAAGTAGCGTCCGTCCGCACAGGTCAGTCCGGGACCCACCGAGCAGGTATTCGGCCATGGGGTTGAGCTGGCAGATCACGCTTTGGGCATCAAGAACGATCAGTGCTTCGTCAAGATATTCAATGATCCAGTCGGCATAGGTCGCCTGTGCAGGACCCAGCGGCGGGGCCATACCTTCCACGGCCGGGTCCAAGTCAGATGGAGCTGGCGGCGCGGCTGCCTCGACCGGCAGGTGGTCAGCCTGAGCTTCGCCTGAATCAGTGTGAGCTTCGCCTGAAGATAAAATCCCAGTCGGCAGTGGAGGCGCAGTGTAGCCACCTACTTCAAAGTCAGCCAAGGGGTTGATGATGGGTGGCGGCGGTATCGAAGGCGGAGAGAGCGCCGTCGGCGTCCCCACCGCGGACGACGGCAAGGGTGGTGACTCCATTCCAGCGCCCAAGCTGGTGGACGAATCAAGCACACCAGTCTCCGGTGGGGATGTCTCAGTGGGCGTCCAGCTCAGATCGATTTTCCCGGAAACTTCAAACGGATCGGCTGGAGGAGCCACCGAGGGCGCCGTCATCAGCAGGTCTTCAAGGGCTTGCGCGTTGACCGGAGTAGGGGCTGCCGCCTCCGGCGGCAGGTCCAGAACAGACACTTCAGAACCAGTCGCAGCAGGACGTGGTTCGTGGCCAAACGGCACATCGAACCAATCGCCGTCAAGTGGCGAGGATGCGCTCAACCCAGGCAGTGAGGTTGGCTGGCTTATGGGTAGTGGACTGTCCGTTATGGACGGAGCCGATGAAAGAGGCGATGACGGAAGCACGGATGCCAGATCATCATCATAACCGTTGGCGGCTTGCGGCCCGTTGGCGACTTGGGGTGGCTGGGAGGACACCGAGGCCGGTTCACGGTTGCCACCTGTGAACGGTCCTAGCAGCGATTGCACGACACCGCCAGAGGGGCGTAGCGGTGGGGGGTGGTCCGCCGCAGCCACGGTCGGAGAGACCTCGACCGGAATAACTGTCTCAGACTCCGGGCGGTCTTTGGGCGCTGCCGATGCGTCGGCAGCCTTGTTGCCGCGAATCGCATTGAGGAGCTTGCTGAAGTCCATCAGGGTCTCAGTCGCTGGTGCGCTAGCCGGGTCAGGGGTTTTGGTCTGAGGTAACACCTCGTGATAGGTCCCGTCGGGTGAAGGCTTTACTCAGTGAGAATACAAACTGTGTTATTATCCAACTCCGCTATTTCATCCATCTTCAACTGGTGCGCTTGACGCTTGTGGCAATCAGGCGTTCGCCAAATCGGTAAGATCGTGCTTATAGAGCGTATTGCCGAAGTTGATATACGCCACGAGTATAAATGACCAGTATTCACCCCACAAGCCTTGGCGTGAGATTTATCCAGTCGGGGAAAGTCAACTTGGTTGGCTGGTTGACATGTAGCACCAGAGCAGTCCGACATGCTAGGGCAACGTCTTGATGCCCAAGGATTTTTCGGAGCAGAGACCATGACCGTGAGAGAAAAGCTAGAAGCCGAATTGCGACAGCTCGAACAGGAACTGAAAGTGGACTTGCCGCGGGAACTCCAGCGGGCCGCGGCCCATGGCGACCTACGCGAAAACGGCGAGTATCAAGCAGCGCGGGAGCGCGTCCGCCTGGTGGGCGCGCGTGTGGCAGAACTCCACCAGCGGTTGGCGGCGCTGGCGACCATCAACCTGGACTCCCTACCACGTGACCGGGCGGCCTACGGCTCAACCTTGCACGTCCTTGACCTGGATAAAGATGTCGAAGCAACGTACCGGCTCGTCATGCCGGAAGAAGCGGATGTTTCAAAGGGGATGATTTCGACCTCCTCGCCGCTTGGGCGCGGCTTCATGGGCAAAAAAGCTGGCGATGAAGTTGAGGTCCAAACGCCGCAGGGCGTGCGCCATTTTGAAATCCTGAGCCTGCGGACCATTCACGACGATCCAGACACGGCATAGGCAGGCGGTGGCCGCGGCACACCAGCGCACCATCCAGCGCGTTGACAGCCTGGAAAGTCCATCTTAAGCTAGCCAGCACCGAATGGTTTTGGCTTATGATGAATCGAATTATCCAGCAGGCGGCGCGCGCTGCGTCGGTAGCACTTGGCTTGATTTGGTTGCCGTCCTGGCCGTTTTCGGCTCTGGTTGCGGTCAGTGTGTTGATGTTGAGCGTTGACACTGTGGCCCAGGAGACTGCGCCTTACCAACGGACGCATACCAATGACGACTTCCGCGTACCGCGAACGCTTCCCGTGACGCCAGCTCAGGATGCGCCCGCGCAGAGCGATGCGCCCCCGGTCACAGGGGCCGCGGCCCCTCCGCTTTCCGGCGCGGCGCAGGCTGAAACCAAGCCGCCAACCGATGCGCCCTCCGCCGACGAAACGCCATTTGCGGAACTAATTGCGCGTCAGGACGCGAATGGCAACTGGGTGCTGGTGAGCCGCGCCCTTCCCCCGCCACCCAAAGGCGATGTCCTCCCGGCTGCGCCACTGGCGCCGATTTCAACCGGTAAGCCAGACCTGGACGCCATCATTATGGAAATGGCAACCAAATATGGCGTTGATCCGAAACTCATCGTCGAAGTCATACGCCAGGAGTCAGGCTTCAACCCGTACGCCGTATCAACGGCCGGTGCCAAAGGGTTGATGCAGTTGATTGACGGCACAGCCGCACGCATGGGAACGCGGAATGTTTTTGACGCGCGTCAAAATATCGAAGGCGGCGTCAAGTACCTTCGGTTGCTGCTTGACATGTTCAATGGTGACGTGTCGTTGGCCCTAGCCGGCTACAACGCTGGCGAGCACCGGGTCATCCGCAATGGCTACCAAGTGCCAAACATTGCTGAAACGAAGCACTATGTCAAAGCTATCCTGGCACGTTATGGGCGGCCATCCCACCACACCACCAAGCCAGCATCACCCAAACCCACAGCGACGACTCCACCAGATGAACCGACGCCGGAGCCATTGCGGGTTATCATCCGCGATGGGGTTCCCTTGCTGACCAATCGTTAGGCTTGGGGATGCGCATCCAAATTCCGCTTAGACCAGATTCCGCTTAGACCGGAACGGCCACCGTCTTGAGGATGTCATCGAGCGCCGATTGGGCGTCGTCGGTTTGGCGTGAGCCGCTGGCGTAGCGGGGGTTGACCATGATGCGGTGGGACAGCACCGGAACAGCCAGCCCCTTGATGTCGTCCGGCACACAGTAGTCGCGTCCATCAAAAAGCGCTTGTGCCTGCGCCGCGCGAAAGAGCGCCAGGCTGCCCCGTGGGCTGACGCCCATTTCGAGCAACTCCGACGTCCGCGTGGCATTGACGATACGGAGCAAGTAATCCACCAGTGCGTCATCTACCCGGACGGCGCGGGCGCGCTCTTGCAGGTCGAGCACATCCGTGGCCGCCAGCACCGGCGTGAGTTCCAGCAGTGGGTCACGCTGGGACTTGCCAAGCAGGATTTGACGCTCATCTTCAGCGGCGGGATAGCCCATGCTCAACCGCATGGTGAAGCGATCAAGTTGGGATTCCGGCAGCGGGTACGTGCCGTGATGCTCGACCGGATTTTGCGTCGCCAGGACGATAAACGGCTTAGGTAAGTCAAAGGTCTGATTTTCAATCGTCACGCGCCCTTCGGCCATGGCTTCGAGCAGACAGCTCTGGGTTTTGGGTGTCGTCCGGTTGATCTCATCCGCCAAGACGACATTGGCAAAAATCGGCCCCTGACGGAATTCGAAGCGGCCGGTTGGCTGGTCATAGACGCTCAGTCCCAACACGTCACTCGGCAGCAGATCGCTGGTGAATTGAATGCGCTGAAACGAACAATCCAGGGTGCGGGCGAGCGTTCGGGCAAGCGTTGTTTTGCCGACGCCGGGCACGTCTTCGATGAGCAAGTGACCGTCGGCCACGAGCGTGACCAGCGCCAGCCGGACAACACTGTGCTTACCACGGACGACCGTTTCAATGGCGGCTTCGAGCGCCTGCAACTGCTCGGCGACGCCACGGAGAGCAAGGCTAGGCGGGTTTGACCGCACGGTTGAGGGTGAAGGCATCACAACGTTTCGTCACTCGCTTTCTGTCTAAGGCCTCGGCACAGCTGAGGCTACGTTATATCGCACGGCCGGCCCAGTCCGACAACACACAGTCGTTGCGCTCCACAAATTGGCGAGGACTGTGCCGTGGGAGGCCCGAGCGTGGCGGCACCTGGCCGCCAGCCGACTGGATACCGAGGTGCTTTTCCTCGATACTGTCCCGGCCTGGGACTGCCGGTGTGACAGCCGCCAAGGAGACTGTTATGTCACTCATCCTGATTGAATCTGTTATGCAATGGCTGGCGATCATCACCGGCACCGTGCTGGCTATATCGCTCGTTGCGCTTGGGCGCGGGAATCGGGCCATTCGGTTTTTGGCGGACGTGACAGCCCCGGAAGCCCGCACCGATGCGACTGTGAGCGTGATCGTCGCGGCTCGTAACGAAGCGGAAACCATCGCGCCAGCGCTGCGCTCGCTACTGGCGCAAGAGTATCCAGCGCTCGAAATCATCGTCGTCAATGACCGCTCGACGGATGCCACGGGTTCGATACTCGCCCAAATCCAGCGCGAGCATCCGACGCTCAAGGTTGTGACCATAACGACCTTGCCACCTGGTTGGTTGGGGAAAAACCACGCCCACTGGGTTGGCGCGCAGGCGGCGCAGGGCGATTTCTTGCTTTTCACGGATGCCGACATCGTGATGCATCCGAGCGTCGTTCGCCGTGCTGTCGCATTTGCAGTCACCGAGGGACTGGATCATGTCGCGGTTGGGCCGGATGTTCAGATGCCTGGGGTGTGGCTGACGGCCTTTTTCGGAACCTTCACGATGTGTTTCTCGATGTTTGTCCGCCCCTGGCGGGCGCGTGACCCCAAAAGCCGCGTTTTCGTTGGGATTGGAGCGTTCAACTTGGTTCGTCGCGTGGCCTATGACCGGGCCGGCACCCATGCCGTCATTTGCCTGCGTCCCGATGACGACATGAAGCTCGGCAAAATCATCAAATGCAGCGGCGGACGACAAGAACTGGTCGCGGGACGTGGATTACTAGCCGTGACGTGGTATCGCTCCCTTTGGGAACTCATCAAAGGTCTTGAGAAAAATGTTTTTGCCGGGATGGATTACAGCCTAACGCTGGCCATTGCCGGACCGCTGACGCTCTTTGTCTTGTTTGGGTGGCCGTGGGTGGCGCTGCTCCTGACGACCGGCTGGGTGTGGCAGCTCAACTTGCTCAACGGACTGCTTGGGCTGGCGCTCTATGCCGACAACTCACTGCGGCATGGCGTCAAGTGGTGGCATGTCCCACTGTTTCCGGCGACGATTGGGCTCTTTGCGTTCATCGTTTGGAACGCGACGCTGCGGACACTCATCACCGGCGGTATCACCTGGCGCGGCACGTACTACCCGCTGGCTGACCTCAAAGCCAATCGGGTTTGAACCACCAAAGGGGACGCCACCCAACCCGCCATCCCGCCCAAAGACGGGCGGCGTTTCACCTGCCGGAGATCAGTAGTACTTCCGCAGGTCCATCCCGGCGTAAAGCGACGCCACTTGGTCGGCATAGCCGTTGAAAAGCAGGGTTGGTCGCCGGGTGAATTCGCCAATCCGCCGTTCCGTTGCCTGGCTCCACCGGGGATGGCTCACCTGGGGATTGACATTGGCATAAAACCCATACTCGCGTGGCACGGCTTCCCGCCAGGTGGTGCGTGGCATGTGGTCCATGACGACGATGCGCACGATGGACTTGATGCTCTTGAAGCCGTATTTCCACGGCACGACCAGCCGCAGCGGCGCGCCGTTTTGATTCGGGAGCGTTTTGCCGTAAAGCCCAACCGCCAGCAACGTCAGGGGATGGAAGGCTTCATCGAGGCGCAGCCCTTCCCGATAGGGCCAGTCGAGCAGCCGCCCACGCTGAAGCGGAAACTGCTTCGGGTCATGCAGGGTCTCGAAGGCGACAAACTGGGCCTTCCCCAGTGGCTCGACCAGCTTGAGCAAGTCTGCGAGCGGAAACCCAACCCACGGAATCACCATGGACCACCCTTCCACGCACCGCAGCCGGTAAACACGTTCTTCGAGTGGAAACAGGCGCGTGAGTTCGTCAAGGTCAAACGCGCGCGGCCGGTGGACATCCCCTTCAACCGCGACTGTCCACGGGCGCGTCACCAGGGCCCGCGCCTCGTAGGCGACATCATGCTTGGCGGTCGAAAACTCATAAAAGTTGTTGTAGTGCGTGATGTCGTCGTAGTCGGTCAGGGCTTCGTCGGCCGTCAGGGCTGGGTCGCGCACCGGTGTGGCAGACAACTTGGCCGGACCTAGACCGGCCGGCGGCCGCCGGTTCGCTCCGGCAAACAGGTAGTACAACCCGGTCGTTGCCGCGAGCGAACCGACGGTCAGTGCCCCCTGCGCCAGGGCTTGCCGCAGGAAGGCCCGCCGGTGGATATACACCTGCTCCGGGGTAATTTCCGAGCTTTTGATGTCGGCGGGCCGTTTGATGAGCATAGACGCAGGGTGTCCTTGGTTTATTTCTCAACGCCCAATTGCGTGAGTAGAAACGTGTAGTAAAAGGCCGTTTCACGCAAGGCATCATAGCGCCCCGATGCCCCGCCATGGCCGGCGCTCAAATTGGTTTTGAGCAACAGAACGTTCTGGTCACGCTTGAGCGTGCGCAGGCGAGCCACGTACTTGGCTGGTTCCCAATAAGCCACCTGGCTGTCATTGAGCGCCGTTATGACCAGCATGGATGGATAGTCCCCAGACTTGAGGTTGTCATAGGGTGAATAGGAACGCATGTAGTCATAAGCGGCCTTCTCATTGGGGTTGCCCCACTCGATATATTCGCCGGTCGTCAGCGGCAGGGTCGCATCGAGCATGGTATTCATCACGTCCACAAAGGGAACTTGCGAGATGACCACCCGAAAGAGGTCAGGCCGCAGGTTGGTGACTGCCCCCATCAGCAGTCCCCCGGCGCTTCCGCCTTGAATGGCGAGTCGGTCGGGCGATGTGTACTTTTCCTTGATCAGAAACTCGGCGCAGGCGATGAAGTCGGTGAACGTGTTTTTCTTCCGCATCATCTTGCCCTGCTCATGCCATTCCTCACCCATTTCACCACCACCCCGGATGTGGGCAACGGCGAAGATCATGCCGCGGTTGAGCAACGACAACCGGTTGGATGAAAACCCGTCAGGAATCGAGATGCCGTAGCTGCCGTAGCCATACAGCAGCGTTGGATTTTTGCCCGTTCGTTTCAGGCCCTTCTTGTAGGTAACGGTCAGGGGAATCTTTGTGCCATCCGCTGCCGTGGCAAACAACCGTTTCGTGACGTATTGCCCTTTGTCATAGCCCCCCACGACTTCATTTTGCTTGAGCAAGGTTTGGGCGCGGGTATCGAGGTCGTACTCATAGACCGAGCGTGGTGTGATTGGCGACTCGTAAGCATAACGAAATTTCGTCGTGTCAAACTCCGCATTGGTCGCGCCACCAACCGTGTAGGCGGCTTCGGGAAACGTGATGCGGTGTGACTTGCCACTCTCTAGGTCAAAAACCGTCAACCTTTCGAGTCCGTCTTCGCGGGTTTCCAAAACAGCGTGCTTGGCAAACAGGTTGAGCGCGTCAATCTTCACCCTGGGACTATGCGGCACGAACTCACGCCAGTTTTCCTTCGCCGGATTGGCGACCGGCGCGCGGACGACCCGGAAGTTTTTGCCGCCATCCTGGGTGGTGATGAACCACTCATCCCGGCGGTGCTCAACGAAATAGCGAATACCATCAACCCGCGGAAACAGCACCCGAAACTCACCATCGGGTTGGCGGCTGGGCAAGTAGCGAGCTTCACTCGTCGTGGCGCTTATGGAGAGCGCAATGAGGTACTGCCGGTCATTGGTGCGACCCAGGCCGAGGTTGTAAAGCTCGTCCTTTTCTTCAAAAATTTCGACGGTAGCGCCGCCCAACGTGTGCCGCAGGAGTTTGTTGGAGCGCTTGGTCACCGGGTCTTCCACCACCAAAAACAATGTGCGGTTGTCAGCCGCCCACTCAACGCTCGTCACGCGCTCGGCCGTATCGGGCAGGAGTTGACCGGTGGTCAGGTCCTTGACGTGCAGCCGGTATTGCCGATAGCCGGAGTCATCCGTCGTGTAGGCGAGCAGGCGGCCATCGTCACTCACCGCAAATGCGCCGAGCGCCATAAACGCCTTGCCTTCGGCCAGTTGATTGAGGTCAATCAACATTTCTTCTGAAGCTTCGAGTGAGCCTTTTTTGCGGCAGTAGATCGGGTACTGCTTGCCCTGCTCGGTTCGGGAGTAATAGAAAAAACCGCCGTACTTGTAGGGAACGCTCAAGTCGGTTTCCTTGATTCGTCCGAGCATTTCCTGGTAGAGCTTTTCCTCCAGCGCCTTGTGCGGCGCCATGACGCTTTCGGTGTAAGCATTTTCGGCTTCGAGGTAGGCGATGACTTCGGGGTTTTGGCGCTTGTCATCGCGCAACCAGAAGTATTCATCCACGCGCTTGTCGCCATGCAGTTCAAAAACGCGCGGTTCTTTTTTGGCTGTCGGCGGGGTTGGGTGAGTTGTTTGGGCCATGACCGATAGAGAAACCGTGACGACCACGGCGGTAAGTGTGCAGGCGAGGTAACGCACGGCGTCAAACCTTTCGTAAGCAAAGATTCTTGGTAACTTTGGGCGCTGGATCGAACCAGCTTGTCGCCAATGGAAAAGCACACCCGGATGGCTGGCGCAAGTCAAACCGGCCGCCGTTGACACGTTGCCGTGGGTTCAAGATAGTAGGCGGCGGGCACACTCAATCACGCTGATGGCTTACGATGCTCTCTACCAGAGAATGGTGATGGCTTGAGAAAACTGACGCTCCCCGACGATGGACTCGACGCCCTGTTTGGGTCGTACGATGAAAACATCCGTTACCTTGAAACGCTCCTGAACGTGCGCATCGGGGCGCGTGGTAGTGAAGTGACCATCGAAGGCGACGCCGGGGACATCGGCGTGGTCGAGGCAATTCTCACCGACTTCGCCGAACTGGTCAGAGAAGGCGCGGCACCGTCCAGCCAGGAGTTACGCCAGGCGTTCAAGCAAATTGCCGACGACCGAACGTCCTCACTCAAGACCTTTTTTTCCAAGACCTACCGCTTCAACCCGACCGGACGCAAGATGGTATCGGCGCGAACCGCGACGCAGCGCCGTTACCTCGAAGCCTTGCAGTCCCACGAACTCGTGTTTGGCATGGGTCCGGCCGGCACGGGCAAGACCTTTCTCGCCGTCGCCATGGGGCTGCACTACCTTTGGCAAAAAAAGGTTTCGCGCATCATTCTGACCCGCCCGGCAGTTGAGGCCGGTGAAAAACTGGGGTTTTTGCCCGGCGACCTACAGGACAAGGTTGACCCTTACTTGCGTCCGCTCTACGACGCCCTGTTTGACCTAGCGGACCCGGATAAAATCAGCCGCATGCTCGAAAAGCGCATCATCGAGGTGGCCCCCCTGGCGTTTATGCGCGGGCGAACGCTGGCCGAGGCATTCATCATCCTCGATGAGGCCCAGAACACGACTTCCGAGCAGATGAAGATGTTTCTGACGCGCATCGGCTATGGCTCGCGCGTCGTCGTGACGGGGGATGCAACCCAGATTGACCTGCCGGCCGGGAAGTTGTCGGGTCTGATTGAGGCGACAACGGTTTTGCGGGACATTGCTGAAATTGCCATCGTCGAGTTCACCAACCGGGATGTCGTCCGGCACCGGTTGGTGCAACTCATCGTGCAGGCCTACGACCGCGCCCGCCAAAGCGCCTGAGGCATCGCGCCGCTGGGTTGCGTCAGGCTGTTAGAATCACGAACAGAAAGATCGGGCCGCGCCACTGCACGGCCCAACGTGCCGAGCGGGAGGTTCCCCGATGCCGACGTCCTCAACCTTGCTATCCGCAGCGCCCAAGCTGCCCAAGTTGGCTCGAGAACGAGACAATCCCTTTTCAGAGTATGACGAAGGGGTGTACTACCCGGCCGAAGATGGTGAACCCATGTCGAACTCTGACCTGCATGCGATCTACATCATGCAGACCCGCAGCAATCTGGAAGTGCTGTTCCCGAACGACTTCGTTGGAAGTGACATCCTCTGGTATCCGGTCAAGGGAAAACCCAGGATTTGTCACGCCCCGGACGTGCTGGTGGCCTTTGGGCGACCGCCGTCGGTGCGTGGGTTTCGGCGGCAGAGCTACTTGCAGTGGAAGGAAGATAACATCCCGCCCCAAGTCGTGTTTGAGTTTTGGTCAATCTCAAACAAACCCGATGAAGAAGCGCGAAAGTTTGATTTTTACGAGCGATACGGCGTGGAAGAGTACTACGCCTATGACGTGCCGACCGGTGACTTGCAGGGGTGGCAGCGCCAGGGGAAAACGCTGGTTGCGATTGATGACATGGATGGCTGGCGGAGTCCGCGGCTGGGGATCAGCTTCCGAATGGTCAACGGTGAGTTGCGGTTGTTCTATCCCGACGGAACGCCGTTTCAATCGCTGGCCGAAGTTCGCGCCGCTGCCGAGCAAGAGCGGGCAGCCAAAGAACGCGAACGAGCCGCCAAAGAACGCGAACGAGCCGCTAAAGAACGCGAACGAGCCGCCAAGGAAGCCGCCTTGGCTGAAGTGGAGCGGCTGAAGGAAAAACTCCGGGCGCTGGGACTTGAACCCTAAGTTGTAAAACCTATCCGGTCGCGCTCGTCACAGTTGTCTGGGACATCCGTGAGACGGTCGTCAAGTGTCGCCAGACGGCTTGCGCGGCCCGCGCCGAAGCGCCTTGCTCACCAAGTCGGGTGCGAAGCGCCTGGTAAACGGACTGCAAGCGTTCCCGTTCGGCTGGGTCGGCAAGGAGACGCCCAAGGGCATGGGCGATGTTCTCGCCGGTCACTTGCTCTTGCAGCAGCTCTGGAACGGCAACGTCACCCATTACGTAGTTGACGAGTCCGACATAAGGCAGGGGCGCGAAACGCCGCAGATAGGCCGCGGTCAACGGCGCAACCTTGCCGACAATGACCATCGGCGTCCCAACCAGCGCCGTTTCCAGTGTGGCGGTGCCGGACGCCACCACGGCCGCATCGGCAATGGCCAGGCTTTCGTAAAAGGCATGGGAGGTCAGGGTAACCGGGGCGTTCGTCTGACGCAGGCGCTCGGCAAGCTCGGCCGCGTCCAGCGACGGCGCGCAGGGCAGCACGTAGGCCACGCGCGCGTCCTGCCGCGCTAACCGTTCGGCGGCCAGGAGCATCGGTTGAAGGTAATGCCGGAGTTCGGAGCGCCGACTGCCCGGCAGCAGCGCGACGATGCGCTTGTCCGGCGCTATTCCGAAACGTTCCCGGATTCGCTGTTGTTCCTCCGCCGAAAAGCGCGGCACGCGGTCCAGGAGTGGGTGCCCGACGAATGTCACGTCCATGCCGTGCTGGGCATAGAACGTCACCTCGAACGGAAACAAGACCAGCATTTCCGTGACGAGTTGCTTGAGCGCCGGGATGCGGCCGCGTCGCCACGCCCAGACCTGCGGACTGATGTACCACACAATGGGAATGCCCCGTCGCCTGAGCTGACGCGCCAGACGCAGGTTGAAGTCCGGGAAGTCCACCAGAACGGCCAGGTCGGGACGGTGTTGGTCAACGGTAGCAATGAGTTGGCGAAACGTCCGCCAGATCGTCGGCAAGTGGCGGAGCACCTCGGCGATGCCGATGACGCTGACGGCTTCCATGCGCACCAGTGGGGCGACGCCGGCCGCCGCCAGGCCGTCGCCACCCATGCCGTAACAGTGTAGGCGCGGCACGCCTTCCACTTCTGCCTGAGTCTGGAGGCAGTGAATCAATTCGGCGGCATGCGCATCGCCTGAAGCCTCGCCGGCAACAATGAAGACTCTGGCCGTCATTGGCGCGTCATGAGGGTTCTTCTGAAACCTTGACGACAAGCTTACCCAGGTTTGAGCCATCAAACAGCTTGCGTACGGCTTGGGGGGCTTGTTCGAGGCCATCCACCACATCGAGCCGATACTTGAGCTGACCGCTGGCAATCCAGCCGAGCAGTTGCGGGATGGCTTCCTGGGCGCGGGGCAGATAGTCGAGGACGATGAAGCCTTCGATGCGCAACCGCTTGCTCACGACCAGCAGGAAGTTGGACGGACCGACCGGCGGGCGGTCGGCGGTGTACTGTGAAATGGCACCGCAGGCAACGACACGTCCGAAATTGTTCATGCGGGCCAGTGCCGCATCGAGGATGTCACCACCGACATTGTCGAAGTACACGTCAATGCCCTGCGGACAGTGGCTGGCCAGTGCCGCAGCAACGTTTTCGTGCTTGTAGTCAATGGCAGCGTCAAATCCGAGTTCTTCGACGATCCAGCGGCATTTTTCCGGCCCACCGGCAATGCCAACGACCCGACACCCGATAATTTTTCCAATTTGTCCGACGAGTGAGCCGACGGCGCCGGCCGCGGCCGAAACAACCAAGGTTTCACCGGCCTTGGGCTTGCCGATATCGAGAAGCCCGAAGTAGGCCGTCAAGCCAATCGCCCCAAGAACGCCGTGGTACAGAAGCAAAGACTGTCCCGGAATTTTCGTAATCGGCGTCAGCCCTTTTCCATCACCAACATAGTAAAGCTGCCAGCCGAGCAAGCCTTGAACGAAGGTCCCTTCCGGAAGTGCGTCATGGGTTGACGCTTCGACGACGCCAATGGCGACACCCCGCATCACGTCGCCAAGCGGGACGGCCGGCAGGTAGGAATCCTGCGCGGCCCAAATACGGTTGGTCGGGTCGAGCGAAAGATAGATGTTGCGAACCCGGACTTGTCCGGCGGCGAGTGCTGGCACGGGTTCTTCGTGCCAAGTGAAGTCGGTATCCTTGAAGTTGCCCACCGGGCGGGCAGCCAGTCGCCACTGGCGGTTGATGAGTTCGGTCATGAGTTTGGAAAGGTCCTTTCACACGAGAAATGCTCCACGGCGATACCACGCATCGCCGTGCGCGCCCAAGCATGCTAGATTTCACCCGAACTGCAACCCTGTCATGCCCCTTGCCGTACTCCACACCAGCGATGCCTTTGTCTTACGTACGTACGACTACGGCGAAGGCCACAAGATTGTCGTCCTCTTCACGCGATTGGATGGCTTGATTCGGGCGGTGGCGCATGGGGCGCGCAGCTCAAAAAACAAGTACGGTGCGGCGCTCGAACTGCTTTCGGAGGTCGCCATTACCTACCGGGAACGGGAGGGGCGCGACTTGGCGCAGCTCGTGACGTGCGATGTGAAGCGAACCCGCTTCAGCGCGGCGGCCGACCCGGCGACGCTGGCCATGTTGGCGTACTGGGCGGAACTCGTCTCCGAACTGTTCCCGCCACATCAAGCCAACGACCCGGTCTATCGGCTGCTTTCTGTCGGTTGTGAAGCGATTGAGCGCCGTCTGTCCACCGGACTCGATGAAGCCCGGCAGGCACAGCCGGCCCTGGCGGCTTATGTTGAAACTTGGTTGCTGCGGTTGGCCGGTTTTCTTCCATCCTGGCGGCAATGCGCTCGGTGCGGTGCTTTCTTTGATGCCGAGCAACCGGCGCGGCTGGCATCAGATGGGACGCCGGCCTGTCGCAGTTGCGTGTCCGCGGGACGCGACATCGGCCCACTGACCCGCCGCGCTTATGCAGCAATTCAGCGATTTGGGCCGGACGAGTTTCTGGGACAGGCTGTGCCAACCCACGTCGTAGCCGATGTAGCTGAAGTCAACAGCCGCCTCATGCAGGCGGTCGTCGAGCGGCCGCTGAAAAGTTACGCGGTTTGGCAGCGGTTGCGCGCGGAGACGCTCGAATGAAGTACCGGCAGTCGCCCGGCGCCGGTTCATGGCGGCGCTTGGCAGTCGTTTTCTTACTCGGACTGTTGACGGTGGCAAGCTTGCCGAAGGCGGCCGGGCGTGTGCCTACACAACCGACACCGACCGGCAAGCACATTGACCGGGGACTGGTTGGGCTAAAGCTCCAGCTTCGGAAGTTGCCGACTACGGCCAGTGTTCTCCACATCGGGGCGCACCCTGACGATGAAGATTCGGCGTTGATTGCCCGCCTGGCGCGAGGCGACGGGGCGCGGGTGGCTTACTTGTCGCTAACCCGCGGCGAAGGCGGGCAAAACATTCTGGGGACAGAGCAAGGTACGGCGCTGGGCGTGATCCGAACCGAAGAGTTACACCAGGCCCGGGCCATTGACGGCGGCGAGCAGTTCTTTACCCGCGCCTTCGATTTCGGCTTCAGCAAAACCCTCAAAGAAACCGAAGCCAAGTGGACGGCGCTTCACGGCCCGGATGCCATCTTGATGGACATGGTGCGCGTGATCCGTGATTTCAAGCCACTCGTCATCGTGTCCCGCTGGGGAGGGACGCCCCGCGACGGCCACGGTCACCACCAGTACTGTGGTTTCCTGACACCACAGGCGTTCACCAAGGCCGGCGACCCCGACTGGCATCCCGAACTCGGCCCGGCCTGGCAGGCCCAAAAGCTCTACGTCAGCGCCGACGTTGCGCCACCGGAAAACACCAACCCGGTACTCAGCATTCCCACTGGCGTCTATGATCCACTGTTGGGGCGCACCTATTTCCAGATCGCCATGCGTGGGCGAAGCCAGCACAAATCACAGGAAATGGGGGCGCTGGAGCCGGATGATGAACGTTTTTCGAGTGTCAAGCTGGTGGAAAGCCGTGTGCCGACCGATCCACGAGCCGAAATCTCCTTGTTCGATGGGCTGGATACGAGTTTACAACCGCTCTTGCCACCTGACGCCCCAGATGAACTACGGCAGTTGATGCAGTCCGTTGAAGTGACAACCAAGCGCCTGGCGGAAACCGCTTGCGCAACGTCTGAAGCCATCGGGCCACTGGCGACTGCCTACGAACGGCTTGCGCTGTGCTGCCAGGCACTGAACGGGCAGCCGACGGCCGACCAGCTCAAGGTCAAACAAGCGCAAGTGGCTCGGGCCGTCATGGTAGCGGCCGGCTTCTATCCGGCTGCGGTTTCAGACGCGGCAACCGTCACCGAAGGGCAGGTTGTCACGCTCACGTTCAGCCGTCCGATCAAGGTGGAGGCGCCTGGCGGCGAGGGGCCACCGCTCGTTGTCGGGGGTGTATCTGAAGTGATTAATGCTTGCCAGGCTGTCGTCGAACCGCGTCTGACTGCCGATGGCTACTGGCAGAGCGCCCGGATTACGCTGCCGTCAACCCCAGTGGCGGACCTGGCGACTGGGCAGTGGGTAACACCGATTGCTCACCTACGGATTCGGGGGCAATCCTACCGGCTCGCGCTCCCAGTCGAATATCGCTACGCTGACCCCATTCACGGTGAGGTTTCTTCTGAAGTAAGCCTGACACCAGCGCTCTCGGTGCGCTTGACAGAAGCGCTGCGGCTGGTATCACGGGCGTCTGGACGGCGCGCGCTGCGCGTTTCGGTAGCCGTGACCAATCACACGTCGCAGATGCGGGACGGGACACTCACCCTGACCGCGCCCGACGGGTGGCGCGTCCAGCCCGCGACTGTGACCCTGAAACTGCCGTCCAAAAGCCGCCAGTACGCTGTCTTTCAAGTCTCCCCACCTGTTGCGGTTGAGGATGGACGCTACCCGCTGACGGCGACGGTTGCCAGTGGTGGCAGCGCCTACGAGCACGACGTCCAAACCCTGACTTACCCCCACATTCAGACGCGCCGGCTTTATCCACGCGCACAGGGACTGATCGTGATCGCCGATGTCAACGTTGCGCCGGTCACCGTCGGGTACGTCATGGGCAGTGGCGACCGCGTGCCGCAGTCCATCGAGCAACTTGGCTTGCCGGTGACGCTGCTTGACGCTGACGCGCTGGCGACCGGAGACCTCCAACGGTTTGATGTGATTGTCGTCGGCGTGCGGGCGTCGCAGACCCGTCCTGACTTTGCGGCTGAACACGCTCGCCTGCTTGCCTATGTCGAGCAAGGCGGAACGCTCATTGTCCAGTACCAGCGCCCTGACTACGCTGCGCGGGGACTGCCGCCCTTCCCGGTCGGTGGGATGACACGCCGTACGACCGATGAAACGGCCAAGGTCACGGTTTTACAGCCCGATCATCCGGTGTTGACCCGACCTAATCGGATCACCGATGCCGATTGGAATGGGTGGGTGCAGGAACGTTCGCTGTATGACTTCAGCCAGTACGATCCCCGCTACACGCCGTTGATTGAAAGCCACGATGAAGGCGAAGTGCCCAACGCTGGTGGCTTGGTTGTCGCCGAGCTTGGACGGGGAACGTATGTTTATACCGGTTGTGCCTGGTTTCGGCAGTTGCCGGCCGGCGTTCCGGGCGCATACCGAGTTTTTGCCAACCTGTTGAGCCTGCCGAAAAGTCGGCACTCCAGCCTGGACGCTCCTGACTATCGCCAGCGTCCGGCGAGGGGGCGATCCCCTGGCAGGCCGAGCTGAAATGCCAAGTCAGCAAAGCCGGGCGTGTTCGTATTGCGCAGGAAAAACGTTCCCTGGCGATAGATACCGAGGCTGTCAAAGCCCTGTCCGGTCCAGTCACCGGCCAGTGGAAGGTCGCCGGCCGAGCCGTAAAAAAAGGACAGGTCGGCAAAGCCACTGGTATTCGAGTTACGGAGGTAGGCAAAACCATCCGCTGGACGAAAGCAACCGACGGTCGTCGTGAGGTCGCCATCCCAGTCGCCAACCACCGGCAAATCGCCGGGCTGACCATAGTTGATGACATAGTCCGGCGGTCCAGCGTCATTGGTGTTGCGCAAGAGAAAAACACCCTGCCGATAAACCCCGATGGTATCTTGTCCGTCGCCGTTCCAGTCGCCGGCTACGGGGATGTCACCCGGTTCACCGAAGTCGAACGAGATGTCAGCAAAACCCGGCCCATTCGTGTTTTTCAGGAAAAACTGTCCCTGGCGAAAGATACCGACTGATTGCAGTCCATCTCCGTCCCAGTCACCTGCAACTGGCAAGTCCTGCGCTTGGCCATAGAGAAAATTCAGATCAGCAAAGCCAGAAGAGTTTTCAAACTTCAGATAGACGTTCCCATCCACCGGCCGATACACGCCGACCGCCTTGGGTCGGGCGCGGGGCAGTCTTGCCGACAGAATAGTTTGATTGACCGCAGCCCTGGTCTGCTCGGTCAGCAGGAAAACATTGCTGAGCGGTGTCTGAGAAAAAAAGACGCCCAGCGCACCGGTTCGGTAGTCAATCCAGGGGAGCGTACCAAAGGCTCCGCCGTCGCTCACATTGATCCCTACCCCGTTGGCATCAACCGTATTGAGCCACCAGCCGAATCCATAGCGCGTGTCAGGCTGGCCGTAGTTGATATAGGGAGACGACGTAATTGGGACGCCACGGGTTTGATCGCGGCGCATCTCCAGGCAGGATGCTACCGACAAGACGCGCCGCCCCTCGAAAACCCCATCCGCGTAAAGCATCCTCAGAAAGTTCATGTAATCATCGAGTGTTGACCACATACCACCCGCAATCCGTGGGTTAGCGGTCATAGCCCCCGATTCGGTAAAGGCCGAGTGCGTCATGCGGCACGGCGTGAAAATATTCTGGCGCACGAAACTATCGAACGGCACGCCGGTGACGACTTCGACCACACGCCCGACGACGTGCATCGAAACGCCACCATAAAAAAAGTCTGTTCCGGGTAGCGCGCGAAGAGGCGTGTTTTCAGCCGCGATTTGCGCCACGGCTTGCTCAAGTGAGATGGCATCATTGGCGAGGGCCGTGGAAGTGCCATACATCCCGGCCGTATGTGACATGCACTGCCGGATGGTTGGCCAACCGCGCCGCGTCGAGCCGGCAACGGGCATATCTCGAAAAGCCGGGAGATAATTCCCGACTGGGTCATCCAGTCGGATCAAGCCGCGGTCAACACAAATCATCACCGCCGCCATGGAGACCAGCTTGGTGGAAGACGCAAGGAACACCCGTGATTCCGTCGTAAACGGTACGCCGAAGCCAAGTCGCCCGTAGGCTTCACGAAAAATCGTTTGGTTGCGGTGGCGTACCATGAGCGATAGCCCCGGTGGTTGGTTGGCGGCAACGGCACCCTGGAGCTGATTGCGGACCAGACTGAAGTCATAGCCACTCGTTGTCGAGTGCGCCGTACTCATGCGCGGTGGAAGGCATAGCCCAAGCACGAGCATCCATCCAAGCCAGTATCGAAGGCGGTTGCGCTGAAGCTGAACAGGCATGATGTATAGGCTCCGTCACTGCGCAAGATTGGTCATTCGCTTGCAATCTGAGTCTGCATGACCGTGGAAAGTTTGGTTTTCCACGTCGCCCCCTGCGACAAGCGCCGCCCCACATCAAGACCTAGGTGAATCGTCAGGCCCCTGTCCTCACGAAGCGCGCCGGCGGTTGAGCCAGTACAGGGGCAGCCCAAGCGCGATGATGCCCAACCCAATCCCGGACGAAACCGGATTGGTCAGTAATGTGTTGACGACAAGCCAGCCGGCAACGGCCAGAAACACCAACGGCACAACCGGGTAGCCGAGCGTTCGGTAGGGGCGCTCGGCATGGGGCTGCGTCCGGCGCAGCACGAACACGCCGGCGGTTGCCAGTCCGTAGAAAACCCAGGAGGCAAACACGACATAATCCGTCAGTTGATCGAAAGTTCCCGACACCGCCAACAGGCAGGCCCACGCCGCTTGCGCCAGCATGGCCCGGGCCGGTGTGGCCGCGCGGTTGAGGCGTCCGAAGCCGGCAAAGAACAAGCCATCGCGGGCCATGGCGTATGGCACACGCGCATTGGTCAGAATTGACCCATTGAGTGCGCCCAAGCTCGACAGCACGAACGCCACTGAAACGAGTCTGGCGCCCCCGTCGCCCAGCACGGTCTGGACGGCTTTGGTAGCCACCGGCGGCGCGTCCGGGTAGGCGGTTGAGTTCGCCGTGACGATGGCGCTCATGGGCAAAGCATAGCAATACGCCAGGTTCGCCAGCCCATACACGACCAGCACCACCAGCATGCCTATGATGAGCGCGCGCGGCACATTTCGTCCCGGATCGTGCACTTCACCGGCGGCCATCGGCAGGTTATTCCAGCCATCAAAGGCCCACAGCGCAGCCAGCATGGCCGCGCCGAAGGCAGCCATGCCGCCGGTTGCCGGGTGGTCAGACGTCCAGAGATGCGCCCAGGTGCCGGTTCGTGAGCCGAACAACACGCCAACGACGATAACCACGATGGCCGCAACCTTGACCGCCGTCAGCAACGACTGCAACCTTCCGCCGACCACAACGCCCAAACAATTGAGCACGGAAAAGAACCCAATCGCCCCGACCGCCACGAGTTGCCGCGCCCCAAACTGCCATCGAACAGACGTCCCAAAGATGTGAACGGTCGGCTCGTACCACGGCGGCCCATAATCCACGATGCCAGCGAGAAAAATTGAAAATCCAACGCCATAAATGGCGATAGAGCCGGCAGCGGCAACCGCGAACCGCATCCAGCCGTAGAGAAAGGCCGGCACGTCGCCATAGGCAGCCCGCAAGAACACATATTCTCCGCCGGCGCGGGGCAGCATCGCGCCCAATTCGGCATAAGTCAGTGCGCCGGCCAGTGAGAGCAGTCCGGCCGCCGCCCAAGCCGCCAACACAGCCGATGGCGAGCCAAGGGACTGCCCCATGGCGGCCGTTTTCAGGAAAACGCCGGTGCCGATAATTGTTCCAACCGTCAATGCCAGCGCGTCGGTGAACGTCAGCCCGCGCCGGAGTTGTAGGTTATCGGCCATACCGTCAAGACCTGGGCGACGAGTGTGGTTCAGCGCGGCTTGAAACCAACGGTTGTGCCGGTTGTGGATAAAGATTACAAAGCTGGGGTGCGAGTCAGGGTACTCTTATCTCAGCCTGAATCAAGCGCCAAGATGACTACCTCGCGTTTGGTCTTCCGCATCATCGGCATTTTGCTCATCGGCGTGCTCTGCCGAGATTGGGCAGTGACGCCGGCCCAGCGGGCAGCGCCGGAACTGCCTCCGGCCCAGTGGGTGCGGATCAACAACTTCGATACCCAGCACATCGCCCTTGACCTGCGGTTTGATTGGCAGGCCCAAAAGACTTTTGGCACGGCACGGCTGACACTCAAGCCCACCCAGTCTGACTTTCGCCAAGTGACACTCGACGCTGGACAGACGATGACCGTTGCCGGTGTCACGACCGAAACGGGCGCGCAACTCGCTTTCAAGCACGACAAGTCGGCTGAAAAACTTCATATCACGCTCGAACGCAGCTACACGCTCGCCGACACACTGACCCTGGTCATCACGTACGAGGCGCAGGCCACGCCTCCGACCGGTGGGATTTTCGGGATGTTTGGCACGGGACTCACCTTCATTCAGCCGACCCCAGACTTACCCAAGCGACCGCGCCAAATCTGGTCGCAGGGCGAGACCGAATACAACCGGAACTGGTTTCCCTGCTTTGATGCCCCCAACGACAAATTCACCTCCGAGCTGCGCGCCACGGTCGAAACGCCCTACACGGTCGTCAGCAACGGACGGTTGGTCGCCGACACGGACAACGGCGATGGCACGCGCACCGTCCACTGGCGCATGGAACAGCCCCATGCCAGTTATTTGCTGGCTATCGCGGTCGGTCGGTATCGCTTGATTGAATCCAGCTATGACGACATTCCGGTGCAGTCCTACGTGTACCCGGATCGGTATGCCGACGCCAAACGCGCCTTTGCCAACCTGCCCCGCATGATGGCGTTTCTTTCAACGGAAACCGGCGTGCGCTACCCCTATGCCAAGTACGCCCAAACGATGGTTGCCGAGTTCGGGGGTGGCATGGAAAACGTCACCACGACCCACCTCGCCGACACCACGCTGCCGCGCAGTCATGAGTCACTTGAAAGCATCGAAGCGCTCCAGGCGCATGAACTAGCCCACCAGTGGTTTGGCAATCTCGTCACCTGCCGGGACTGGTCGGAACTCTGGTTGAGTGAAGGGTTTGCGACCTATTTTGAAGCCCTCTACATCCGGCACCGGTTTGGAGAGCAGCGGTTTCAGGCGGTCATGGAGGAGCACCGGGCGGCTTACCACCGAGCTTGGCGGGAAGGGCTGCGGCGTCCGCTGGTGACGCGCCGCTTCACCCACCCGGACGCCCTCTTTGACGCCTATGCCTACTCGCGGGGGGCATTGACGCTCGACATGCTGCGGTTCGTCGTGGGCGAAGAGGCCTGGCGACGCGGCATCACCGACTACCTGACCCGCCACCAGTTCCAGAATGTCGAAACCCATGACTTTCGGCGGGCCATGGAAGCCGCCGCCGGCATGGGACTGGACTGGTTTTTCGAGCAGTGGGTGTATCGCATGGGGCATCCGGTGTTTGAAGTCACGCATCGCTACCACCCTGCCCAGAAACAGCTCCACGTGACGGTACGCCAAACACAGAAACAAGACCCACGGAGCGCCTATCCTCAAAACGATTACGTTCGCACGCCGGTTGAGGTTGACATCGAACTGCCCAAAGGCCAACGCCAGACCGTGCGCTGGTTTATCGAAGCGCAAGCCGAACAGGCATTCTCACTGCCGCTTGAAGCTGCGCCGCGCGCTGTCCGCTTTGATCCGAATCATCGGCTCATCCGGGAAATCAGCGGTGAGCCGGTTCTTGCCGAGCGGTCACTTGACCAGGCAGGCTGGCGGCTGTGCCAGTGCCACCGCCAAGCCCCCTGGCATCCGGCAACGACGAGCGCGCCTCTTTCAGCAACCCATTCACCTGTGCCTTCACATGCGCGATGCAATCTGGCGCCGAGTCGTGTAGTCTTTTCCCAAACGAATCACCGGCATCGTGAGGATTAGGGTATGAGCGAACCTAAGTCACTCGACGAGCAGATCAGCCTACTCGATGAGGAAATTCGTCGGCTCAAAATCGAGTTTGACATGTACTTCAACGGTGGACGCGACCGCCCCCCCTACGACACGAAGTGGCGGGTCGAAGCGCTCATCAAAAAGATCGAGGAAAATCGCTCACTGCGGTTTCAGCAGCGATTCCGTTTCAATCAGATCGTCGCCCGCTTCGTGGCGTTCCGGCGGCTGTGGGACCGCACACTCAAAGACCGTGAAGAAGGACGCGACTTGCGCGCCCAATACCTTGCCAACTTCCGCGAAAGTGAAGAAAAGCGGCGCGAGGAATTTGGTGAGGCAATTGATGAGCTGGATGTGGACGCTGTGTTTGGCGACTTCCAACGCAACCCATTGCCGCCACGATTTGAACCCACGACCGTGCAGATTGGCCGTAACACGTCCCAGGAGCAGCAGGAATCAAGTATCCGAAAACTCTATGAGAGCCTACAACAGGCGAAACGAACGGTTGGGGAAGCCACCAACACAAGCTATGAGCAGTTCCGCCAAATTATCGTTCAGAACACACAGAAGCTGTGTTCCGAGCGGAATACGACCCAGGTCAACTTCACCGTGGACATTGTTGACGGCAAAGTCAAGTTCAAAGCCAAATAACCCAAGTGACAACGTTTACCAAACGTCATGGCTAACCCATCTGACGGCAGACCAAGCGCGCCGGACCAAACCACCCATCTGGCATCATCAGCGGCAGCGCCTGCTTTGACGGACGGACTAACGGAAAACCCGCTTCCGGCCGGTACCGATCAGGACTTGACCGTTGAGCAGACGATGAACCTTGGCACCGGCGCGCGTCTGAAACCAGCCCCCGGCGGAGAGACCATCCGGGTCGGAGCCCCGGCCACCCAGCCCGTCGCCATTGAGACTTCCCCCCCCAAACAACGTCCCGTCGAGGGTCTCGCCATCGGACAACGGTTTCAGAACAAGTATGAAATCGTGCGACTGCTTGGCGTAGGGGGCATGGGGCGCGTCTATGAAGCTCGGCACTGTGAACTCGAGACGTCGGTTGCCATCAAGATCATGGCAAGCAGCCTATCGAGCAACGCTGAAGCCGTCGAGCGCTTCAAGCGTGAGGCCAAGGCCATGGCGCGAGTTCAGCATCCGAACGCGGTGCGCGTCCTTGATTCCGGCGTCGAGCAAGGTGATTGCTACCTGATTATGGAACTTCTCAAGGGTGAAACCCTGCGGGAACGACTAGCCCGCGTTGGCTGGTTGCCACTTGAAACGATTGTGCGTTACGCCGAACAGGTTTTTGCCGTGCTTGAGTTTATGCACCGGCAAAACATTACGCACCGCGACCTCAAGCCGGACAATATCTTTCTCACGAGTCCCGAAGCCGGGGGTGAAGAAGTCGTCAAGGTGCTGGATTTTGGGATTGCCAAGATTCAAACCTCGACCGTGGTCAACATGACCACGGAAGGCACCATGATGGGAACGCCACGCTACATGTCGCCCGAACAGTGCCGTGGCGGCGCCATTGACGGACGCGCTGACCTCTATTCCCTGGGGGTTGTGCTGTATGAAATGTGCGCAGGACAGCCACCCTTTGACGGTGACAGCCCACTTACGGTTGCCCTCAAGCATGTGAACGAGCCACCGCCGCCGCTTCGGCAATTCAACCCCAACATTTCGGAAGAAATCGCGGCGGTGATTCATCGCGCTCTGGAGAAGTCCCCCAGCGACCGCTTCCGCACCGCGCAGGAATTTTCACAGGCATTGCTTGCGGCGGCAAAGCTTGCGCCCAAAACATCCGCGCCAGGACGCATCCTGGCACCCTTGCCCGATAGCGACCCAGATACCTTCGCGGCTACCCTGAAACGACCAGCCTCCAGCAGTGACACGCGCCCCTATGGCAGCGGGTTACCGCTTGACGAACCAGCCACCAAGTCCCGGAACTGGTGGCTCTACGCAGCAATTGCCGTTGTTGTGCCAAGCCTTGTGTTTGGCGCACTGGCGCTCAACCGCTGGCTTACGCCCACGCCAGTGCCAGTGGGTGTGGCACCGACACCCACTCAAACGGCAGCGCCAAAATCCCTGGAGAGTTTCGTCCTGGTTCCCGCCGGAACGTTTACCATGGGGCGTGACCCCGGCCCCGACGACCTCACCAGTGACAAGCGCGTGCCGATTGATGAAACACCGGCTCACGCTGTCACGGTGAAAGCTTTTTACATTGCCAAATACGAAACCACGAACGCCGAATACAAGCGATTTGCTGAAGCAACCGGACACCCTCTGCCGCCAAGCTGGAAACAAGGCACTTACCCGGCCGGGCAGGATGACTTCCCAGTGACCGAGGTTTCGTGGCGCGATGCGCAAGCCTACTGCGCCTGGCTGACCAAATCCAATCCCGATGGCGTTGTGTTTCGACTCCCGACCGAGGACGAGTGGGAATATGCTGCGCGTGGAACGGACAAGCGGCTCTTCCCATGGGGCGACTTCTGGCGCGATGGGACGGCCAACACGCGCCAGGCGATCAACACCCCCCAAATGCTTGTGCTGCCGGTCAATGTTGAACCAAACAACACCCGCGACCGAAGTGCTTTCGGGGTTTTTGGCATGGGAGGCAACGTCTGTGAATGGACGGCGTCTGATTTCACGGTTTATCCGGGTAGCGGCTATCGCGCGACCGAACGTGACCTGACCTGTAAGGTTTACCGTGGCGGCCATTTCGCGTCACTTTTGTTGGACGCCCGTACCACCAGTCGCAAATGGACGCTCCCCGACAAGAAACAAGCTTTTCTGGGCTTCCGTGTTGCAGCCGACCCGCCCCAGCCATGAGGATAACCGCCGCACTGTTTCTCATTGTCTTGTTTATTGGCGCGCCAAGCGCCAGTATCCTGGCGCAGAAAGAAGCCAGTGTCATCATCGAGAAAAAAATCAAGACCGCCACGTATCGCCCGCCGTCGGCCGGTACGCTGGTCGTGGCGAGCAATACGCCGACCGGTGAGGTGTTGGTCAACAGCCAACCCAGCGGCCAACTCATCAACGGGAAGTTCACAAAAAAGCTCAACCCAGGGCGCTACCGGCTCGAAGTGCGCGCGGCTGATTACGAGAACTTTACCTGCGACATCACAATCACGGCCGGACGGTCGGAAGCCATCATTGCTGAACTCAAGCCAAACTTTGCCACGCTTTCGATTCCCAACTTGCGCCTGCGCCCAACCCCCAAACCGGCTGTTTTCGTGGATGGGCAGTTGCTCGATGAAGCCCGGTGGCGTTTGGACGGCCAGCGGTTGGAAGCGCGGATTAGCCCGCCAGGAACACGTAAAATCCAGATTCGACAGGGCGCGCGCGCAGTCTATAACGCGACGCTGAAACTTGAAGCGGCCACGGCAAAGGTTGAAGTTGCCGAACCGCCCAAGGCCATCTTGCGCATTGATTCCCTACCAACCGCCCGTGTTTACGCCGATGATGTCTACTGCGGCGACGTCTCGGCCGACGGCTCGCTGGTCATCGAGCAACTCTCGCCGGATGAAACGCACCGGCTGCGGATTGAGGCGGAGCGCTACCGAACGTTTGAAACCGACCTGACGCTTACGACAGAGCAACCAACACTGCTGCGGGCACGCTTGGAAGCCATCATCGAGTTTGCCGACAACTTCACCAATCTCTACAAATGGGACGCCCCACCCGGTTGGGCCGTTGAGCAGCAACTTCTGCGCGTCGGCGGGACGAACTTTGCCGTCGGGCTTCCCAAGGAAGTCGGCTTTCGCGGCTGTGAGATTAATTTTGACTTGCGGATTGCCCAGGGGCAGCGGGCCGCGTGGGTCGTTCGTGGCCGCGACGAGCGCAATGGCTATGTGTTTATCCTGGAATCGCCGACCCCAACCACCAGCCGGATTGACACATATCTCTACCGAGACGGCGTCCTGGGGATACCCGTCCAGAGCGATCCGCTGCCGCTACGGTTCGAGGCGCGCCAGTGGAACCGCATTCGCATCGTGGCGCGCGACAACAAAATCAGCCACCTCATCACGCCCAGCGACAGCCCGGATGAAATTTCAGTCGCCCTTTTTCAAGACCGGGACAAGCTTTTTCCCTATGGAGCCGCCGGTTTCGCCTCACTCGCAGACGCGACGTTCTATGTTGGCGGATTTGTCGTCTGTCCTGAAGGAGCGGTCTGTCGTCCCGAAATCAAATAACAGGTCGGCAGTGGGCTACATCCAGGACGGCGGGAGAAACCACAGGTGAGGCTTCCCGACATGGCAATGCAGCGCGCGCGCAATGAGGTTTCCCCACGGCATCGAAAGCCAAAACGTGAGACGTGGCAATGGCAACATGCTGTTACTGACCTCCCGAACAGTATTGCTCGATGTGGGCTAAACGCGCATCGAGGCTCGGTAGTGGATGAAAGACCTGCTGCTTGCCCCCAGCAATATCGGGTTGGGCGCGGTTGATTTCCGCCAACCGGAGCAAAGTGTCCCGCAGGGTCTGCGCGTTGCCACCGTGGGTCAGGTAGAAGCGGTCAGCCGCTAGCACACTGCGCCGTCCAAGCGCGGGCAACACAAATAATCCGGCAAAGCTCCACCACGTCATCCCAACGGCCAGGATGAGCAAGTCCGCCGGGCTTCCGGTTCCAACGTAGTCCGTTAAGCTGGCGGCGACCGCCACCCCGACCGCCAGCCAGAGGCCAGAAACAACGATACCAAGCGTGCGGTGGCCAGCCTTGAGATGCCCAAGCTCGCGTATGAGTAAACACGCGACTTGCTCGGCTTGGAGTTTGTCGAGGGTGGTTTGACTGAGCCAGATTTGGGTTGCCGGCCCCCATCCGACCAAGCCACCATTGACGGCCTCATCATCATCGCCAGTGAACACAACTACTTTCGGCAACGCGGTCCTGAGCGGCGCGGGAATCAGGTCCAGCACCTGTGGAGCAGCTAAAGGCTTCAGCCGCACGACCGGTGGCAGCAGGAAGGGCTGTAAACAAGCCATGAGGAGCACGATGACCAAGCTGCCACCGGCAGCAGCCAACCACCACCCGGTCGGGAGGGATTCACGCAGTTGCCAAAGTGCGGTAAGACCCAGAACGAACAACACCCCCTGACCGATGACGCCGATCAGGTAAGCCCCTAACCAGCGCCAGAGCGTTCGGCGTGTCATGCCAAAACTACGTTCAGACGCCCACCCAGCAAGTAGTTCAAGCGGGAAATTCACGGCCGCATGAAGTGCGTAAAAGGCTCCAAACCCGAGCGCCACCATCAACGGTGATGATTGGCGCTCAATCCCCAAGCCCTGAAAGAGAACAACATGCAAGCCAGCCAACAGGAAGACGGTAAAGAACAGGAGATTCCAGCCAATCGAGCCAATGCCACTCCAGAGGCGAAAATCCTGATAGGCGCGTCCCGCCGTCAGCAAAACCGTCCGATTCACCATATTTGATCGAAAGCGTGACAGGATGGCGCAAGGAGGGCGACGTCATCTTCACCAGTCGAACGCACCTGCGCAACCCAGCTTTCCCGGTGACCGGTTGGCTTGGTAGCGCCTCGGGCTACGCCTTGCCGCCTGATTTTTCCGTTGCATCCAAGCCTGGTTCCGTCTAAGCTTCTGAATGGTGATTCATTCAGCGCACGATTTCGATGCGCACCGGCGTCCCGACAGTTCAATCTAGTCTTTTAGAGGGCTCGTTCACGATGGCGCGACTCGCGGCCACTACCCGCACCGCCGATAAGCTGCCGACCTCAACTTCCAAAGGTGAGAATGGCAAGCACGACACTATTCTCCGCGCGGCAATAAAGGTTTTTGCGCGGAACGGCTATTTTAATTCCAAAGTTTCCGATGTGGCGCGGGAAGCCGGCGTGGCTGATGGGACAGTCTATTTATATTTCAAAAACAAGGATGACCTGCTTTTTTCCATCATCACGGAAATGCTGGATTCCTTCATTGCGCACGTTCGGGCGGCGATTGCCCCGTTGACGAGTCCGCTTGCCCAGCTCCGTGAAATTGCGCGGCTACACTTGGAAATGCTCGGCCGCGACCGTGACTTGGCGGTGGTGTTTGAGGTCGAGATTCGGCATTCAACGAAGTTCATGGAAGAGTTCTCGACGAAAAAACTCAGTGAGTACCTTGACCTGATTCAGCAGGTCATCGAGGACGGACAGCGTGTTGGTGAGTTTCGGGCGGAAATCAATGCGCGAATCGCCACCAAAGTGTTTTTTGGCGCGCTCGACGAAATGGCTACCAACTGGATTCTGAGTCGGCGTGGCAAACCGCTGGCAGGCGCCGTCGAGCCAGTGCTCGACCTTCTCTTGCACGGTCTGGCACCCCAGGCGCGGCATTCAGCGCCCCAACTCAACGAGGCATAAGGTATGGCATACGGTACGTCCCCATCGGTCGCCAAACTCCCGACCACCCTCTGTGAAGCATATGCGGCTGCCATCCGCAATCATGCCAAGGAAGATGCCTTTGCTTACAAAGAAGCTGGGCAGTGGGTCAAAGTTTCGCATGCAGCCTTTGCTGAACGGGTACGCAAGGCCCGGTCAGGATTCCTTGCCCTTGGCATTCAGCGCGGCGACCGGGTGGGATTACTCTCTGAAAATCGCCTTGAATGGACGATTACCGATGTAGCGCTCCTGAGCTGTGGAGCCGTGGACGTCCCGATCTATGGGACGTCCACCGGTGCGCAGATTGCCTACATCATCAACGATGCCGGTGCGGAAACGCTCGTCCTTTCTAATCAAAAGCAGTTCGATAAAGCCGCTAACGCGATTGGCGAGATGCCCCAACTGAAGTTCATCGTGACCTTTGATCCGGTCACGATCACGAAGCCACTCCCGTCACGGGTCAAGGTCATGACCTTTGAGGAGCTGGCGCAAATGGGCGACCGGGGTGTGCCGAGTGATTTTCTCGATGAAATGGTTCGCGCGGCCACGCCGGACGACTTGGCGACGCTCATCTACACCTCGGGCACGACGGGTGACCCCAAAGGGGTTATGCTCACGCACGACAACTTGACGTTCAATCTGGTGGCTAACGTCGAGCGCCTGACTGACCTCGGCCCCGAAGACATCGCGCTGTCATACCTGCCGCTTTCGCACGTCTATGAGCGAACGGTCATGAACGTTTTTGTTTACTCAGGCGTCTCGATGTACTTTGCGGAAAGCGTGGACACCGTGGCACAGAACCTCATGGAGATTCAGCCCACAGTCATGACGAGCGTGCCACGCATCTTCGAGAAAATCCTGGCCAAAATTGAAGACGAGGGTCGCAAGGCCGGTGGGCTGAAAACAAAGCTTTTTACCTGGGCCCTTCAGACTGGACGCGAGTATTCACGGGCCAAGTGCCGCGGTGAGGTGCCGCCCTTGCTTTCCCTTCAGTATGACATTGCACACGCGCTCGTGTTGTCCAAGATCAAGAACAAGATCGCGCCCCGCATCAAGTTCTTTTCGTCTGGCGGAGCGGCTCTCGCTGAAGACATCGCGCACGTCTTTTCGGCCATGGGGTTGTCCATCCTGGAGGGTTATGGCCTGACGGAAACCTCCCCGGTCATCACGTCCAACACGAAAGCTGAAAACCGCCCCGGCACGGTTGGAAAGCCACTTCGCGGGGTGGAAATCAAAATCGCGCCCGATGGCGAAATCCTGACCCGTGGCCGGCACGTCATGCGGGGCTATTACAACAAGCCCGACAAAACTGCCGAAGTCCTAACGGCGGATGGATGGTTTTGTACCGGCGACATTGGCGAGTTGGATGCCGATGGCTTCTTACGGATCACCGACCGCAAGAAAGACCTCTTCAAGACGTCTGGCGGCAAATACATCGCGCCTCAACCAATTGAGAACATTTTGAAGACTTCCCCACACATCGTGCAGGCGGTCGTGGTCGGCAATGGACGAAAGTTTCCAGGGGCGCTCATCGTACCGACGCCGTCCACGCTTGAGAATCTAGCGCGTGAAGCTGGCATCACGTCGGCCAGTCTGGCGCAACAACTCGAACATCCCAAAGTGCTCGACTTTTATCGGCAGGAAGTCGAACGCCTAACCCCCCATCTCGCCCAGTGGGAAAAAATCAAAAACATTGCTTTGCTCGAAAACGAACTCACGATTGAAAACGGCGAGCTGACACCAACGCTCAAGGTCAAACGCCGTGTCGTGGATGAAAAATACAAGGACAAAATTGACGCGATCTATGGACAGGAGCGCGCAGCTACCACGTGACAGCAACGTGGTGACAAACAGGATAGGCCTCAAGCATCCGACTCAGCTTAGGTGAGTTGGCTTGATCTCATAACCCAAAAGGATTTGTGACTATGGCTCGTAGAATGGAAAAGGCGGCCGTGCTTGGCGCGGGTGTGATGGGCGCGCAGATTGCAGCTCACCTTGCCAATGCTGGAATTCCCGTGGTGTTGCTCGACATCGTTCCGCCTGATACCCCGCCTGATGCCGATGCGAAAGCCCGCAGCCGCTTTGCGCTTTCAGCGCTTGAAAAGATGCACAAGCTGAAGCCGGCCCCGTTTTTCCTGGCGAGCCATGCTGCCCGGATTCGGGCTGGCAACCTTGAGGATCACCTCGAATGGCTGAAAGATGCTGACTGGATTATTGAGGCCGTGACCGAAAACCTCGCCATCAAGCAGGCGCTCTACGAGAAGATTGAACCCTTCCGCAAGCCAGGCAGCCTGATCACCTCCAACACGTCCGGTATTCCCATCACGTCGCTGGCTGCCGGTCGGTCGGAAGATTTCCGGCGGAACTTTCTGGGAACCCACTTCTTCAATCCGCCGCGCTACATGTACTTGGTCGAGCTGATTCGCACACCGGACACCGATCCTGAAGCCGCCTGCTTTGCTTCCAAGCTCTGCGACGAGTTGCTTGGCAAGGGCATTGTTTATGCCAACGACCGGCCGAACTTCATCGCCAACCGCATTGGCATTTATGGCTTCATGCGGACGATCCAAGTCATGATGGACATGGGGCTTTCCATTACCGAAGTGGACAAGATGACCGGCCCTGCCATCGGGCGTCCGAACAGCGCCACGTTCCGCACCGGAGACCTGTCGGGTCTGGACACTACCGTTGCCGTTGCCAAAACCGTTTATGAGACCATTCCCGAAGATGAGTGCCGGGGGGTGTTCGTGCCGCCGGACTTCATTTCCCAGATGGTTGAACGACGCTGGATTGGCGACAAGGCCGGACAGGGCTTTTACAAACGGATTCAGACGGAAGCCGGGCGTGAAATCCACGAGCTGGACTACCGTACCCTGACGTACCGCCCACAACCCAAGGTCAGCTTCCCTTCCCTCGAAGAAGCCAAACGCATCAGTGACGGACGCGAACGCTTGCGCTTTCTCGTCAATGGCAAAGACAAAGTCGGGCAATTTTTGTGGTCAGTGATTGGCGACGCCCTGGTTTACACCGCCAACCGCATTCCCGAAATCACCGATGACCTCGTGCAGGTGGACCGCGCCATGAAATGGGGCTACAACTGGGAGCTTGGCCCCTTTGAAACCTGGGATGCGCTCGGTGTGACCGATACGGTCAAGCGGCTGGAAGCGGATGGCAAGCCAATCCCGGCACTGGTTACCGACCTGCTTGCAACTGGCAAAACCAGTTTCTATGCGGCCAGTGACACCAAGCCAACAGTTTTTGTGCCAGCGCGGAAAACCCATGAACCAGTCGGAGATCGGGTGGGGGTCATTGCGCTCAAGTCGGTCAAGGAGCGGACGGGTGTTATCAAGAAAAACGCTGGAGCTTCGTTGATTGACCTGGGCGATGGCGTGGCCTGCCTCGAGTTCCATACCAAGATGAATGCGCTTGGCGCGGACACCATCAGCATGATCCAGTTCGCCGTCAAGGAAGTAGCGCAAAACTTCGTCGGGTTGGTCGTTGGAAATCAGGGTGAGAACTTCAGTGCTGGGGCCAACTTGATGATGATGCTGATGGGTGCGCAGGAGGGTGAGTGGGATGAACTCAACCACGCCATTCGGACCTTCCAGAACACGGTGATGTCGCTGCGATACTCACCCAAGCCGACCGTGGTTGCGCCGTTTGGGCTGACGCTGGGTGGTGGCTGTGAGATGACGCTCCATGCCGACCGGGTGCGCGCAGCGGCGGAAAGCTATATCGGATTGGTCGAAGTTGGCGTCGGACTGCTTCCGGCCGGTGGCGGGACAAAGGAAATGCTCATTCGCTGCGCCGACCGCGCCCGTGGGACGGACGCCGACCTACTGGCCTTTGTCAAGGAAGTGTTCCAGAACATCATGCTGGCCAAAACTTCGACCAGCGCCGAAGAAGCCCGTGAATTGGGCTACCTGCGGCCGACGGATGGCGTGACCATGAACCGCGACCGACTGATTGCCGATGCCAAACAAACGGTTCTCGCGCTGGCCCTGGAAGGTTACCGACAACCGACCATGCGGAGCGATATTCCGGCCCTTGGTGAATCCGGGTTGGCCGCGCTCAAGCTTGGGTTACACCAGATGTTCCGGGCCGGTTACGCCACCGAACATGATGTTCTAATCGGGAGCAAGGTCGCCAAAGTACTGACCGGCGGTGACCTCAACCATCCCAGCACAGTTTCTGAACAAGACTTGCTTGATCTGGAGCGGGAGGGCTTCCTGAGCCTGCTGGGTGAACGAAAAACCCAGGAACGCATCCAGCACACACTCAAGACTGGCAAACCGCTGCGCAACTAGGCAAGCGGCAAGACCTTATCTGCTGACTCTGTGGAGGGTTTATGGCTCGCACCCCTGAAGAAATCGTCAAACGCTACAAGGAAGCCAATATCTGGCTCCGTCACTGGAAACAGCAAATTGGCCTGGCCAAGGACGACGAACAACGTGAGATGTTCACGCAGTACTACGAAGAGCGTGTCCAAGAAATTGCCGCTCTTGAAGAACCTTACCGGTCCGCCCTGAAAATTCTCGGCGAGAGCTGAACCACCCGACTGACCTGTTTTTTGACCGAGGTATTTGTTCATGAACGAAGCCGTCATTGTCTCTGCCGTCCGCACGGCGGTTGGGAAAGCCAAGAAAGGCGCACTTGCGCACGTCCGCCCCGATGATTTTGGATCCGTAGCCATCCGTGCGGCTGTCGAGCGCGCGTCCCCCCTTGATCCGGTTGCGATTGACGATGTGATGATGGGCTGCGCCATGCCAGAGGCCGAACAAGGCATGAACGTGGCTCGGATTGCTGCCCTGCGCGCCGGATTACCGGTATCGGTCAGTGCGGTGACGGTCAATCGCTTTTGCGCGTCTGGGCTGCAAACGATTGCGTTTGCAGCCGAACGGATTCGGGCTGGCGGCGCGGATGTGATCGTGGCGGGGGGGACGGAGAGCATGTCGCTCATTCCAATGACCGGCAACAAGCTATCCCCTAACCCAACGCTGGTTGAAACCTATCCAGATGTTTACCTCGGCATGGGACTAACCGCTGAGATGGTGGCCCGTAAATACGATATTTCCCGCGAGGCAGCGGATGAGTTCTCATACCGTAGCCATCAGCGCGCGTTGGCAGCGCTTGCGGAGGGCAAGTTTCGTGAAGAAATCGCTCCGGTCACCGTAACGCACAAGCATCGTGACGCGCGTGGGAAAACAGTCACAACTGAGCAAATTTTCGAGGTGGACGAAGGCCCACGGAGCGATACAACTCTTGAGGCATTGGCAAAACTCAAGCCAGCTTTCCACATCGCAGGACAAGTAACCGCCGGCAACTCCTCACAGACTAGCGACGGGGCTGCTGCTGCGGTTGTTATGTCAGATGCCAAGGCCCGGGAGCTGGGCCTCAAGCCGCTGGCCCGCTTTGTGGCATTTGCCACCGGGGGTGTCGCCCCTGAGATCATGGGGATCGGTCCGGTTGAAGCCATACCTAAAGCATTGAAGCGAGCTAGCTTGACGCTCGATGCCATCAAGCTCATCGAACTCAACGAAGCCTTCGCCGCGCAATCACTGGCCGTCATCAAGGCACTGGAACTTGATCCAGAACGGGTCAATGTCAACGGTGGGGCAATTGCGCTTGGGCATCCTCTAGGCTGCACCGGAGCCAAGCTCACTGCATCGTTGATTTATGAGTTGCGTCGCCGTGGCGGCGGCTACGGCATGGTAACGATGTGCGTTGGAGGCGGCATGGGCGCGGCTGGCATTTTCGAGGTTTTTGCTGACGAAGCAGCATAGGAGGCCAGATCATGTTAGGTCGTACCAAACGCTGGGGGCATGGTGTTGTGCTAGGGCTTGTGACCCTAGTCACCCTCTATACGCTGACCATCGGGCAAGAGAAATCGGACGATAACGCGCGCGTGGCGGCGAGTCCTGAAGTCGTCAGTGAGTCCATGGGGATTCGCTTCGTCAAGCCGGATCGGCTGTGGACCATCGTCAATGAAGAGGATTCAGGCCTGCCCAAGCTTGCCTGCTTGGCCGAAGAGTCTGACATGTGGTCGCCGCGCTTTGCGGTCATTGCCCTTCCAAGCGTCATCATGCCGAATGGCATGGAAGCGCGGCTGCGCCAAGTGAAAATCAGCTACGCCGATAACCGTCGCGCGGCCCAATCTCAAGACACTTCGGAGATCTCAGCTTCTCAACTCCGTATTCTCAAGTTTGAAAAAGCTTCGCTGGCCGGAAGAGAAGCTGTACTTTTCATTTATGAAATAGACGGGGAAAAAACCTATCGCACGGTTGAATACGGTATTGTTCACCAAAATAACCTCTACATTATTCAAGCTGCGGCGCCAAGCGCGCTCTGGGAACGCCCAGAGGGTGCTGCCATGTTTGAGCGATCATTCAAAAGCTTTGCATTCCTCAAATCTTCGTCGCGCAAATGAGCCATAGAAAGCCAATGAGCGCGTAACATAGGCGTTGCTCCTCCCTCGACGCTAGCCATCCAACTTTGCTCACGATACCAGTCTGCAATAGCCCCAGGCTGGTATAGAAAGGATGTTCACCCATGTCAGCCCCAAAACCCGCTCCTGAGACCCGATCTGCCTACCCCAAAGGCGGAAGCTTTCTCATTGAAATGGTTTCGCCCCAGGACGTCTTCACGCCAGAAGACTTCAATGACGAACAGCGCATGATTGCTAAAACCACGGCTGATTTTGTCAATAATGAAGTACTCCCAAACATGGAGAAGCTTGAAAAGCAATATAAAACCGGTGACTTCAGCTTGACCGTCAGCTTGCTCCGCAAGGCGGCAGACATTGGCTTATTGGCAGGTGATATTCCGGCTAAGTATGACGGACTAGAACTTGACAAAGTATGCCAAATGCTGGTCTCTGAATTTATCTCACGATCTGGTGGCTTTTCGGTTTCACTTGGCGGACATACAGGTATTGGAACTTGGCCAATTACCTACTTTGGCACACCGGAGCAGAAGGCGCACTACTTGCCTAAACTTGGAACTGGGGAGTGGTTGGCAGCTTATGCGCTCTCAGAGCCAGGGAGTGGTTCAGACGCGCTTGGCGCGCGGGCTAAAGCTGTGCTCAACGAAGAAGGCACGCATTACATACTCAACGGCACGAAAATGTGGATTTCCAACGCCGGCTTTGCCGATATTTTCATTGTATTTTGCAAAGTGGATGGTGAGAAATTCTCAGCCTTTATTGTACACCGGGACTATCCGGGCGTTTCGACCGGCAAGGAAGAGGACAAGATGGGCATTCACAGCTCATCGACGCGCCAGCTCATCCTCGAAAATGTCCCAGTTCCAAAGGAAAACCTGCTTGGGGAAGTCGGCAAGGGACACCTTATTGCTTTCAACTGCCTGAACTTGGGGCGTTACAAACTTGGCGGCGGCGTCGTTGGCGGGGCAAAGTCCATCCTTGAGCACACCACCAAGTACGCCATGGAACGCAAGCAGTTTGATCGCCCGATTGGCTCGTTTGGTGCTATCAAGCACAAAATCGGAGAAATGGTGGCGCGTATTTACGCCACGGAGAGCATGTCTTACCGGACGGCTGGTCTCATTCATAACATTCTTGCCGACGTTGACGCGGACGACGCTGATCGGATTCTCAAGGGCATCGAGGAATATGCCATCGAATGCTCGATTATGAAGGTCTATGGCAGCGAAATGCTGGGTTATGTGGCGGATGAGGCCGTTCAAACCTTCGGCGGCTATGGGTACTCAGAGGAGTATCCGGTGGCCCGGGCCTACCGTGACGCGCGCATCAACCGCATTTTTGAAGGGACAAATGAAATCAACCGGCTGCTCATTCCTGGCATGCTGCTCAAGCGGGGCATGCGTGGTGAACTGCCGATTATGCAGGCGACGCAGCGCATCCTTGAAGAATTGCTGGCTGGGCCTTCCTTTGATGAGGAGGACGACGCGCCACTAGCCAAGGAACGCAAAGCGATTGCTGACTGCAAGAAAATAGCCCTGCTCATTGCAGGAATTGCCGTTCAGAAGTACGGACAAAAACTGACTGAGGAACAAGAAGTGCTCATCGCTTTTAGCGACATCGCCATGGATGTGTTTGCCATGGAAAGTAGTTACCTCAGAGCACTGAAGCTTCACCAGTCACGACCAGACGAAGTGGCGACTCAGGATGCCCTAGCCGCAACGCAGGTATTCATCAATGACGCGGTCGGGCGAATTGAACTGACGGCCCGACGGATTCTCCCGACATTGTCAGAAGGAGATAATCTCCGCATGCAACTTGCAGCCGTCAAACGCTTTAGCAAGTATGAGCCGATTGATACGGTTGGGCTACGTCGGCGCTTGGCCGACCGCGCCTTCGAAGTACAGGGGTATCCGGTCTTTTCTATCTGAGTAGGGTAGGCGGTTCAGGCCCGGCCGCCAGCGCAATCCTTCGCGGAGCGTGTCGTGCGCGGGAGCAATATGATTGCTCCCGCGCTTCTCAATTATCACTAGTCAGGAAATTTTGAATTGCCGAGACAGGGTACTTCCCCTAACGTTTCTGGCGGGCGCTCGTCTCAGCCTGACCGTTCTCACGGTCGAGCTAGACCAATATTTCTCAAGGACAGGCGCAATGTCTGACTGGTTATTACTGATTTCTAGCTTGTTAGTGATAGTGCCGGTGGGGGGGCTTGGATTTGTGCTGTCTTACCGAGCTTTGCAGGCTCGCTGGATTGAACAGCAAAGGCGACACTATGAACGTTATCGCAGCCAGCTCCGTAAGCTACAGGATGCCATTGCTCAAGCAAAGTCACCTGAAGACTTGATGACCATAGCACAGTCTCTGCAAGCAACGACCCGTGATGAGGTTGAGGCGCTCAAGCACGTGATTATTGAGGCTTACGGAGAAGAAGCCTCTGACACCGTACGGAAGTCGTTGGCGCTGCTCTATGAAACACTTGGGCTGATCGCCGATGACATTCAAACCGTTCGTAATGGAACACTAGAAGAACAGTCACGCGCCACCTTTCGACTTGGTCGGCTACGCCACCTCCCCGCACTCGATACCCTTGAACGCGCTAGCAGGCATAGCTCGGCTGAGTTACGGCTGGTCGCCGTCTGGGCGCTCACGGAACTAGCTGACGCGCGCGGCATCAAACCGGTTGTGCTTGCGCTCTCGGAAGCCAACGGATGGCAACTGATGCAGGCCGCAAATCGCTTACTTGACATGCGGCTTGACCTGACGCTTCCACTCATGGAGTTGTTAGACTCGGCCGGTGGTGTACGGGAGCGCCGTGAGCGCATTATGGCCACTGTTCTCGACTTGATCACCGATTTCGGATCACACGCACGGAGCTACATTAACCCAGTCACTGGACGACAAGCTGCAATTCGTCTGCTAGAAAGCGATTCAGTTAATCTGCGCACCCGCGCAATTCGTGCTTTGACAGCACTTGGCGTGGAATCATCTCAGGAAATTGGCAGTATCCTCCGGGCACTAGGCGACAAAAACTGGGAAGTTCGTGCCGTCGCCGCACGAGCAATTGGAGACTTACAGCTCACGGCTGGACTATCAGCACTCCAGGACGCCGTAAGTGACAAGGCGTGGTGGGTACGGCACAATGCAGCTCAGTCCCTCAAGAAACTCGGTGACGCTGGAGAGTCGATACTTCTTCAACTTCTGCAAAGTGAAGACCGCTTTGCCCGTGAAACCGTCACTCAAGTTCTACAGAGCAATTAGGGCGTTCAAGTAACCATGTCAGAAATAGTCAGACAACCATCATCACTTGCTGCATACATTGACCATACACTTTTGAAGCCAGAAGCAACCAGTGCCGATATTACACGCTGCTGTGATGAGGCCAAACGGTACAGGTTCGCATCCGTGTGCGTAAATCCAGCATGGGTTTCTCAAGCAGCTCATGAGCTATCTGGTCAAGCAACAACCGTCTGCACAGTTGTTGGGTTTCCGCTTGGCGCGACAACGACTGAAGTTAAGGTCTTTGAAGCCCAGCAAGCCCTTGAAAATGGAGCCCGTGAAATAGACATGGTTATGAGAATCGGCAAGCTCAAAGAGGGTGATTTTTCACTAGTTGAAGCGGATATCTTAGCTGTTGTTAAGACAGTGCAAAGGTACAACGCAATCTGTAAAGTAATTATTGAAACATCACTACTAACTGACAACGAAAAAGTCAAGGCTTGCCAAATTATCCAGTCCTCTGGAGCAGACTTTGTCAAAACGTCCACCGGGTTCAACCAGCCTGGCGCAACCATAGGTGATGTCAAGCTACTCTATCAAACTGCACAAGGAAAAATCCAAATCAAAGCATCCGGTGGCATCCGTAGCCGAGAAATGGCAGAACAATTAATCGCGGCTGGTGCCACCCGTCTTGGGACGAGCAACAGCGTCGCCATTGTGTGTGATGAAAAGGGACTGTTCCAGTATTGATAATTTAGTTAGCCTTGTCTTTCAACAACGTTACTCTTGTTAACTGCGTAGGTAAAGATTCCCGATATACAACTTCTAATCGCTGCCCAGGCTGGATGTCGCTTAATTTAACTTCTTTACCACGACCAACTATTGGAAATCCTTTTTCAGTTGTGATTTTGGCATTACGGGAGACACGATAAGTTAACTCATCACCAGTAATTTCATCGGTGGCTTCAATAGTGTAAAGATCTGAGTTTATTGACTTTACAACTAGAATTGTTTTTAGGTTTCGCTTTATCTCACTGGCCGTACGTGGAGCCCTTCCTATGCCAACGCTGCCTTGAGCAAATGTACTGTCAAGCAAGGAGCCGCACAAAAGCAACCAAATCGACACAAGAACAGAAGCCCTCATAACTACCCTCCCCAGGATACCAGATTGGAATAGAGTAGATTACCTCAAGTTTGACTATGATAAAAGCCGTAATTTTCGATTTCGATGGCGTTATTGTGGACAGTGAAGAAATTCATTTCACTGGACTAAGAGACACACTCTTACAAGAAGGGCTAGATATTAATCGTCAAACATATGATCAACACTTCTTGGCATTAGACGACAAAGGTTGCTTTAGGAAATTCTTTTTAGAGGTTGGTGTTGAACTTTCGTTAGAAAAACTTGCACAGCTTATCCACTATAAAACTTCAAAATTAGAAATGTTACTACCCCAAGCCAAACTCTTTCACGGGGTAAGTGATTGGATAAAAAAGTACTCACCACTTGTCCAGTTGGCTATCTGCTCAGGAGCCTTGAGGCAAGAAATCACTACTTTACTTTCACTTCATTCCTTACTAGAACATTTTAGTCTGATCATCAGCGCAGACGATGTACAACATGGAAAGCCGTCTCCAGAAGGATATTTGCTTGCGCTTAATCACTTAAATAAAAAAAATATGGCAAAAGAGGAAATTTCTGCATCTGAATGCTTAGTTATCGAAGATTCAGTAGCTGGAGTTGAAGCGGCTAAAGCAGCTGGTATGCACTGTGTCGCTATCACTAATTCTTATGCCAGAGAAAAATTATACAAAGCTGACTTCATCTTTGAATCCATAAGTCAGCTCAACCTCGAGTCTATTCAAAATTACCTAAGTGTGCAAAAAAGCTGATTGCAAATCAAAATGGTGCAATCTATCCCAGAATGGCTTATTGCAGTTTGTAAAACTATTGAGTCATCAGGAGGGAAAGGATTTCTTGTCGGAGGCTGTGTACGCGATAGATTGCTCAACTACCCAGTAAAGGATTACGATATTGAAGTTTACGGACTACCTAGTGGTCAACTAAGGGAATTACTAGAGCGGCATGGTAGTGTTAATACAGTCGGAGAACACTTTGCTGTCTATAAGTTACGGCCTAAAGCCAATGCCTCGATAGAAATTGACGTATCACTTCCGCGACATGAGTCGAAACTCAGACCAGGCCATCGTGGATTTCTTATTGAGGGCAATCCTTGGATGCCATTTCACGAAGCAGCTAGTCGTCGTGATTTTACAATCAATGCAATTCTACAGGACCCTTTTACACAGACTATCTTAGATCCTTTCCGAGGAGTGGAAGACTTAGCCAACAAAAGGCTTCAGGCAGTTAATCACAGCACATTTAGGGACGATTCACTGAGAGTTTTACGCGCGGCACAGCTAGCATCTCGCTATCAACTAAGTATATCGCCTGAAACCATAGCTATGTGCCAACAAACTTCCTTGGGGGATATCCCTAAGGAGAGAGTGCGTAAGGAAATTGAAAAATTACTCTTACTATCCCCAAAACCATCTATAGGACTCGATTATTGTCTCAAACTTGGAATAATTAGCCAAGTCTTACCTATGCTCTGGGATTTGCATAGCTCGATGATTTCTGAAAATCCTTATACAAAAGAAGCTTTCTGGGATTATACATTAATTTCAATTGATCGAGGGAAAAAGAATACAAAAGAATTAAGTGAACCAGAAAAACTTTCAGTATTACTATCTATTTTAGGTCTGGGATTGAGCACAACAAGACTTATTGACTTACTTGATAGCTTAGGTATATACACTTATAAGGGACACAATATAAGGAATCAAGTTTTAGTTATAATATCTACACATCTGCCTGCTTACAAGATATTCTATCAATCAAAAAAACAGAACTTCGAATTTTCATATTTGAAAAGATTGGCAAGAATCATAGATATAAAACTATTAATTTGTTTTCTGAAATCTATTTTCCACACTCCTGAAAGTGAATATCTGTCCTGGGCTGAGGAGAAAGTGAAAATGTTTAGCTTATTACAAAATCCCTTTCAGGATCTACTTAAGGGGCGGCATATCTTAGAGGTAGGTATCCCCCCAGGTCCACACATAAAAAGCATTATCAATCAAATCCATGAACTCGAAATTGATGGGAAAGTCATTAATCTAGAGGATGCAAAGTTGTTAGCAAAAACTCTGTATAAAAAAAGAATTAGTGAATAGTTTCATATTACTACCTTGCTAAAAACTCTTCAAGAAATCGAGTTGAAAAGTGACCAGACTTAAAAATTTCACTATCCATAATACGTTGATGGAGAGGTATTGTTGTCTTTATACCCTCGATAACAAAAGTATCTAGCGCCCTTCTCATGCGGGCTACTGCCTGGTCGCGAGTTGGCGCATGGACAATGAGCTTAGCTATAAGTGAATCATAGTAAGGTGGTACGTGGTAGCCAGGATAAGCATGGGTATCAACACGCACGCCAGGGCCACCAGGTAAGTTTAGAGAGGTAATACAACCAGGTGAAGGGGTAAATGTTTGAGGGTCTTCAGCGTTTATCCTACATTCAATTGCGTGTCCATTGAGTACAATGTCCTGCTGTGAATGATCAAGTTTTTCCCCCGCCGCCACAAGTATTTGCTCACGAACCAAATCTACATTAGCTACATACTCTGTTACTGGATGTTCAACTTGTATTCGAGTATTCATCTCCATGAAGTAAAAATTCAATTTTTCGTCAACAATAAACTCAACTGTTCCAGCACTAAAATAATTAGCCCCAGCACATGCATTGAGTGCTGCCCGGCCTATTTGAGATCGCATTTCAGCTGAAACGACCGGACTTGGTGATTCCTCAACAAGTTTTTGATTTCTACGTTGAATTGAGCAATCACGTTCACCGAAATGAACAGCATTTCCGTGTTTATCAGCTAGAACCTGTATTTCAATGTGGCGTGGGTTTTCTATATACTTCTCTATATAAACACTTGGATTACCAAAAGCAGCAGCAGCTTCGGATTGAGCAGAATCAAAGTTAGATTGGAGGTCATTTATAGAATGCACAACTCGCATTCCTCGTCCACCACCACCAGCTGTAGCCTTGATCATTACTGGAAAACCAATTTCGGAAGCAACCGACGCTGCAACCTCGAATGAATCAATCACGCCATCACTCCCAGGCACAACGGGAACTCCAGATGCCTTCATCGTGGCCTTAGCTGTAGCTTTGTCCCCCATCATCCTAATTGCACTAGGTGATGGGCCTATAAACGTTATATTACAAGCCTCACAAACCTCTGCAAAACGAGCATTCTCAGATAAAAAGCCGTATCCTGGGTGAATAGCATCAGCATTTGTAACCTCAGCGGCACTGATCACAGATGGTATGTTGAGATAACTCTGCTTTGATGATGCAGGACCAATGCAAACTGCCTCGTCAGCAAAACGAACATGTAAGGAGTCAGCATCTGCCTGGGAATAAACAGCAACAGTTTTCAATCCTAGCTCACGACACGCCCAGATGATGCGACAGGCTATTTCACCTCGATTTGCAATAAGGACTTTCTTGAATAAAGGCACAGCTAATTCCTTTTCACAGAGAACAAGGGTTGACCAAATTCAACAGGCTTACCATTTTCTTGATGTATCTTAACAATCTCACCTGACACATCAGACTCAACCTCATTCATCAATTTCATTGCCTCAATAATACACAGCACAGTACCGGACGACACTTGTGTACCCACCTCAACAAAGGGTTTCGCATCTGGACCCGGTGCCCTGTAAAAAGTGCCAACAATAGGAGAGCGAACTATATATAAGTCCTCTTCTTGCTTTTCTGGAGCCTGGGTTTCAATATGAGTGCCCCCAGAAGGCAGCGAGATACTCGTTGGCGATAGAGTAGGCAGATGAGAACTGGTAGTTTCGACAGATTGAGTTGTTCTAATCCGAAGTTTTAGTCCAGCTTTATCAATTTCTAATTCAGCTATTTGTTTTTCACTTACAAATTCTATGAGCTCTTTTATTTCTTTTAAGTTCATATCTTCTCTCCGTACTAAAAAGTTTTAGCTTCGACACAATGATATAGCATCAAGTATCGAAGCTAGAGCATTTTCATCCGATTTGTCAGAGTTAGATATCAATTGTCCTCTGGTCCGACAAATTCAATTATTGCCAGCTCGGCACCGTCACCTCGACGCGTTCCAAGTTTTAATATTCGAGTATAACCACCCTTTCTGTCTGAAAAACGCGCAGAGAGAACATCAAAGAGCTTCGATAGAGCAGCCACACCAGCCGTCCTCTGCGTCCCTGTTTGCAGGCGCTTTGGGTTTGAGTTCCATTTCTGATTTCCAGCATGGAAATAACCGGCTGCTAGTCGTCGAGCATGTAAGTCGCCACGCTTACCTAATGTCACAGCTCGTTCTACGAATGGGCGAAGCTCCTTTGCTTTTTGCAGAGTCGTGACTAACTTTTCATTTAATACTAAGGATGTTGCAAGATTTCTCAATAAAGACTTCCTATGTGCCGAAGTCCTCCCTAATTTCCTATGTGCATTTAGATGTCTCATCGTTTCCAAGCTACCTCTCGCAAACTGAAATCAGTTTTGGCTAGTCATTCCTGTAACCAACTATATTACCATTCTCGTCAAAAATTGCACCTAATCCAAGACCCATAGCAGCTAGTATCTCTTTTATTTCATTGAGCGACTTACGTCCGAAATTTTTAGTCTTAAGCATCTCTTGCTCGTTTTTCTGGACGAGTTCTCTAATTGTTCTTATATCTGCATTCTTCAAACAGTTGTAGGATCTGACACTTAATTCGAGCTCTTCAACTGAACGGTCTAAATTTTCGTTATTAACTCGTTTTGGATGCTGAACTTCAACTGGCTCTACACCTACCTCTGTTTCTTCAAAATTTATGAATATTGACATATGGTCTTTGACTAACTTAGCGGCTAAGCCAATTGAGTCAGTAGGTTTTATACTCCCATTGGTCCAGACTTCTAGTATGAGCTTTTCGTAATCTGTATCCTGACCAAGACGAGCTGACTCAACATTACAACGGACACGTTTTATAGGCGAGTGAACCGAGTCGATCGGTATATATCCAATCGCTAAATCTTCATCGAAGTTTCTGTCGGCAGAAACGTATCCCCGTCCCATTTTTAGACGCATTTCGACAGATAGAGATCCTCCCTCACTGACAGTTGCAATGTAGAGGTTTTTGTCTAGAATTTCTACATCACCTTCAGTTTCAATATCGCGTGAATAAATTCCACCTGGTTCAGTAGCTCTGAGTCGCAATGTAGAAACTGACTGATTGTGTAACATCTTAAAGGGAATTCTTTTCAAATTCAGGATAATATCCGTTGCGTCCTCGACAATACCAGGGATTGAAGAAAATTCATGCAGCGCGCCCTCGATTTTCACGGCTGTTATTGCGGCCCCTTCCATTGAAGAGTATAGAGCCCGGCGAATACTATTACCAACAGTAGTCCCAAAACCTCTCTCAAAGGGTTGAGCTTGAAAGCAGCCATAAGTGTCAGTGAGTGTTTCCAAATCACAGTCTAGCTTTTTAGGACGCTGAAAAGATGCCCACATAAATCGCTCCCATCGCTTAGGCAGTAAGTTACCTTCAAAGTCTACTTAGAGTACAACTCAATAATCATCTGCTCACTGATGGATTGAGTAATATCCTCTCGTCTTGGCAATGAAACTACGCGGCCAGATAGTATTGTCTTATTCTCAACTTCTATCCAATTTGGACGGCCTCGCCCGACAGCCGTTTCAAATGCATGCAGTATGTGAGGGTTTTTCGCACTTTCATCCTTTATTGATATAATATCTCCAACTTTTACCTGAAAAGAGGGGATATCTACTTTTTTGCCATTCACTCTCACATGTCCATGATTTACTAACTGGCGGGCCTGTGCTCTAGAGGTTGCAAAACCAATCCTGTAAACAACATTGTCGAGTCGTTTTTCAAGTAAAACTAGTAGATTCTCTCCAACAATACCACGCTGACGAGATGCCTTCTCAAAATAACTCCTGAACTGACCTTCCAGCATCCCATATATACGCTTCACTTTTTGCTTTTCTCGTAATTGTTCACCATATCCCGTCAGCTTTCCTCGCTTAGAGTCTTTACCATGCTGACCAGGTGGATATGTCCCTCTCTTTTCTATTGGACAAGAGGGTTTATAGCATCTATTCCCTTTCAAAAAGAGCTTAGCCCCCTCACGACGACAAAGACGACAAACAGCATCACGATATCTTGCCAAAGTACACCTTCCTATCTTATTTCAATACTCAAAGTACCCTAAGTCGGAGAGTTAAACCCTTCGCTTCTTGCGCGGACGACAACCATTGTGTGGGATAGGAGTAACATCACGAATGAGACGAACCTCCACGCCATTAGCTTGAATAGCTCTTATCGCAGACTCTCGACCAGAACCAGGTCCACTGATACGAACCTCGCAAGATTGCAAACCTGATTCTTTTGCAACTGCCGTTGCTTTAGCAGCTGCCTGCTGTGCTGCAAACGGAGTACCTTTCCTTGATCCCTTGAAGCCAAGCGCACCAGAGCTACTAGCAGCTAATAGATTACCATTCAGATCCGTTATGCTTACTAGAGTATTATTGAAAGAAGCTTGAATGTGGACTATTCCTTGTGGGATATTCTTCTTTTCTTTTTTCTTGAACGTCTTTTTCTTCAAAGAAGGTTTAGACTGACTATTCTTTTTCGCCATAGTAGTGAACCTTGTTTCGGGTTTAATTTAGATTACTTCTTCCCAGGAGCCTTCTTCTTAGCAATTGTTGCTCTTCGAGGACCTTTACGCGTTCTTGCATTTGTATGCGTTCTTTGCCCACGTACGGGAAGACTTCTTCTGTGTCTCAAACCCCGATAAGACTGAATCTCCATTAGCCGCTTTATATCCAACTGGATTTGTTTTCTTAGATCACCCTCCACAACAATAGAGGTGTCAATAACAGCTCTTATACGGCCTAGTTCATCCTCAGACAGGTTATGCATTTTTATACCTGGATCGACATTGGCCTTTTCAAGTATTTTAGATGACAAAGACCTACCTATGCCATATATATAGGTTAGGGCAATCTCAACTCTTTTGTCTTCTGGAAGATCTACACCAGCAACGCGTGCCATAAAACTACTCCAAAATAATTACGTGTAAGTTTATCAACCTTGTCTTTGTTTGTGTTTAGGGTTAATACATATGACTCTGACGACACCAAATCTCGTAATAATCTTACAAGATTTGCATATTTTCTTAACAGATGCTCTAACCTTCATGATAGTTAAACCTTTCAGCTAGTATATCGCTAAACTTACTTATAACGGTAAACAATTCTCCCTCTTGTCAAGTCATAAGGCGAAAGCTCAACTAAAACTTTATCACCAGGCAATATCTTAATAAAGTTTTTCCGCATTTTGCCTGAAATTCGAGCAAGAACTACGTGTTTATTCTCAAGCTCAACACGAAAAGTAGCATTTGGAAGAGCCTCTAAAACGAAAGCTGAGGCCTCAATTGAATCTTCCTTAGGCACAACCCCTCCCCTAGCAAGCCATAAATCTCAATGTGTTACTAGGATAAATCAGTAAGCACCAACGGACCATTTGGAGTTATTGCAATCGTATGCTCGAAGTGAGCCGAAGGCAGACCGTCACAAGTAACAACTGTCCATCCATCACTTTCAATTTTCACATCTGGCAAGCCCATGTTAACCATAGGCTCAACTGCCAACACCCACCCACTACGAAGACGTGGGCCAGTATTTGGCTTGTGCCCACAGTTAGGAACCTGTGGCTCTTCGTGCATCTTACGACCCACACCGTGGCCACAAAATTCCTTGACTAAACTATACCCACTAGACTCAACATAAGATTGTATCGCATATGTAATGTCATAAAGCCGGTTTCCCTCGACCATTTGCTCTATACCTCGACGCAACGAGGACTCTGTCACGCTAAGCAAGTTCTGAATGTCTTTTGAAACCTCCCCTACTGGAATAGTAATCGCAGAATCGGCAACATACCCATCAAAGACAACGCCTGCATCTATACTAACAATATCACCTTCCTTTATCAATCGCTTAGCAGGAATGCCATGAACAACTTGCTCATTAATAGACACGCATATACTTGACGGGTAGCCACGATAGCCTTTGAAGGGAGAATATAAACGTTTACAGTGCAACCATTCTTCAGCAATTTTATCCAGCTGCAAAGTCGTGATGCCAGGCAAAGTCTCTTCTTTAAGCACTAAGAGCAACTCTGCTAGATACCTACCAGCAGAATGCATTTTTTTTATCTGCTGAGAGGTTTTTGTTATGATCATTGACCAGCTGACTCATTCAGTTGTGAAAATATAGACATTAGGTCGGTATAAACATCACAAGCAGTTTTATTCCCATCAATCTTATGTAGCATCTTTTTCGATTTGTAGAAATCTATAACTGGCAGTGTCTGACGAGCATACTCTCTCAGCCTTTCTGTAACAACTACTTCACTATCATCAGAGCGATATACAAATTCTAAGCTTCCACACTCGTCACAAACGCCTTTCTTCTTTGTTTCTCGAAAGTACTTATTGTATATAGCGCCGCAGAGCTTGCAAGAGAAACGTCCAGTCACTCGCTTTATCAAAACATCTTCTGGCAGATCGATTTCAACTACAACTATGTAATACTTAGCCTCAGATAACAGGCTTTCGAGATAGATTGCTTGCTCAGTATTTCGTGGATAACCGTCTAAAATAAACCCATTTTCACAATCAGAAGAAGCAAGTCTTGATTTAATTAATGTAGCCAATATCTCATCAGAAACTAAACCACCTGAAGATATTGTATTTCTTATACTTTCAGCAAACAAAGTTTTCTCTGAGGCAACAGCACGCAAAATATCACCAGTTGAAATTTTCGGTATACCAAGTGATGCTCCTATCTTACTCGATTGAGTTCCCTTACCTGAGCCAGGAGGGCCTATCATGATAATTACAAGAGGTTTTCTACTGCGCATCATTAGCCTCCTGCAAAGCTCGCCGCCCCCTTACCCTAACCCCACTTGAAGATTCATATTTTTTAGTAAGAAGTCGTGCCTCTACCTGCTGAGCAGTGTCCATAGAAACACCAACGGCAATCAGTAGAGATGTTCCGCCAAAGTAAAATGTGTAGCCAAAACCTTTTACTATCCAAGATAACACATTGTTTGTAGAGATGGCAGTATATAACCAATCTCCTATTATCGGAAGCTCTGCCACATCCAAGCCACTTGCAATAAACTGTGGCACAAAACAAATAAAGGATAGGTATATTGCCCCTACTAGGGTAAGCCTATTCAAAATAAGTGAAAGGTAATCAGCTGTTGATTTCCCAGGCCGCACAGTTGGAATATAACTGCCATACTTGCGAAGATTGTTAGACACTTCTTGGACATCAAATATCACAGAAACATAAAAAAACGAGAAAAATATAATTCCAATAGTAAAGACCAGTTCGTATATGGGATGGCTTGGGCGTAATACTCTAGTCAAGAAGTCGGCAACTGAACTATCTACGTTGGAAAATTGGGCTATCGTCAGTGGAAATGCAAGTAAAGAGGAAGCGAAAATGACGGGAATGACACCTGACATGTTGATCTTCAAGGGTATATAAGAAGATTTGGACTGAGATCCTTCCATCTTACGCTTGGCATACTCTATAGGAATAGCGCGGTATGCTTTTTCCACGAAAACAATTGTAATGACAAGAGCTAAGAGCAGAGCTACTATGAGTAAGGACTCAAGTGCAGAGACAGGATCATTTCCAAGCTTGTCGAAGAATTGAAGGAGCGTGGATGGGAACCTAACCACTATCCCAGCAAATATCAGCAAACTAATACCATTACCAATTCCTCTCTCTGTTATCTGCTCTCCTATCCACATGACCAACGCTGTTCCAGTAGTCAGTGTTATAACTGCAACTGGGACAAAAATGCTTTGAGTTATATTGACAAGTCCTGGTTGTGATAATATCCAAAATGTTATGGCTGTAGACTGAATAAGTGAAAGTCCTATAGTCGAATATCTTGTATATTGGTTAATTTTACGCCTTCCGGCATCGCCTTCTTCTTGCAATTTTTTCAATGATGGAATAGCTACGGTGAGTAGCTGGATAACTATTGAAGCTGTTATGTATGGTGTAATGCCTAAAGCAAATATAGATATGACTTTTAGGTTTCCACCTGAAAATAAGTCAAGAACACCAACTAATGATCCTTGTAAATTCTGCCAAATTAGTTTAAGTCGATCCTGATCTATCCCTGGCACACGTACGTGACTGCCTAACCTATAAATCAAGAGCATGCCCAGGGCAAATATTAATCTACTCCGAACATCTTTTGACTGTGCTATGTTGGTAATAACACTTTTTGTAGTATCAATTATGCTCATTACATTACTGCCCAAAGTTAGACTTCACACTCAAAGAAGTCATTACATCTATGAAATTGAATTTTTTATCACTGGTTGCAGATCCTATTATTTTTACTTTTTTCTTCTCACCTTTGACAAGCCCCTTATCTATCAAAGACTGGATAGATATCTGGGCATCTGACTCATAGCAAGAGAGCAGTTTTGCAATATCAAGGATGGCGGCATTTTTATTTTCCACATTTTTCCTTCCCCGCAAATCACCTCTCTTCGGAAGCCGCCTATGTAAAGGCATCTGTCCACCTTCAAATCCGCGCTTGGAGGTAAAACCAGACCTTGACTTCTGTCCCTTGACACCTCGACCTGATGTTTTCCCTAGGCCAGAGCCAGGTCCACGACCGACTCTTTTTTTGGAGCTTCTTACAACTTGTGACAGGCTACTCAAGCTGAGCATCTTCTCTTAGTCCTTGTCTGTTTTAGATATCAGTTAAGTTTTTTCCCCTTGCAAGAGCAACCTGTTCTCTTGAACGTACATTTGACAGACCATTAAATGTAGCTCTCACGATGTTTGCAGGGTTATTTGAACCAAGAACTTTTGTAACGGCATCTCGAACACCAAGAACCTGCAGAACAGATCTTAGAGCCGCACCAGCTATGACCCCTTTACCTTCTTTAGCTGGTTTTATGAGCACTTTGCCAGCGCCAAACTTACCAACTACTTCATGCGGCAATGTCCCTTTGTGCAAAGTAACTTTTATCAAATTTTTTTTGGCAGACTCTATACCTTTTTTTATGGCGATAGGAACTTCTGATGCCTTGCCACTTCCGAAGCCAACTATACCGTTACCATTACCTACAATGACAAGTGCACTAAAGCTCATATTCTTACCACCTTTGACCACTTTAGTGACTCGCTTTATTGAAATTACGGAGTCCTTTAGTTCAAGTTCATCCGAGCTTCTCACAATTTTATTCTTCATGTCTATAATCCTAACCTTGAAGTCGGCTCCCTAAAAGCTGAGCCCTTCTTTCCTGGCGGCTTCCGCGAGCTGCCTAATTCTTCCATGGTATTTGTAGCCGTTTCGATCAAAAAAAACTTCAAAGATACCCTTTTCCTTTGCTTTTCTAGCTATTTCCGTACCCACATGATTGGCGAATCTGATCTTTGTTGAAAGGTTTGCTTCGCTCACTAGCTCCAGGTTTTGAACATTTTTTCCAAGAGAGCTTGCAGAACAAATAGTTACCCCTATCTTGTCATCAATTATCTGTGCTCGAATATGCTTTGAACTGCGATGCACACAAAGGCGAAAACGAGTGGGCAAAATTATATTTTTCTTTCCTTTTCGCACGTTGTTAATACCTCCTAACTTATAAAGCTGAGGGGGGAGGTTACTTCTTCCCACCTTTTCCACCCGATTTGCCAGGTTTCAGGACCAGGGTCTTGGCTGCGTAACGAATACCTTTCCCCTTATAAGCATCGGGCTTACGCAATTTGACTAGGTCAGCAGCAACCTGCCCAACTTCTGCTTTATTCGAGCCTTTTATTGTAAGCGTTGTCTGGTATTGTTGTATTGGCTTTTGTAGTTTTTCTATACTACACTCTATACCACTAGGTAATTCAAATTCTATAGGATGCGAGTAGCCAAGATTAAAAATTAATTTTGTGTCTTTCTTTTCAACTTTGTAACCAACCCCGACTAAATCCAAGTTAATTGAAAAACTGGAATCTAGACCTCGTATAGCATTATCGATAAGGGTTCTTGTCAGCCCTTGGTATTGCCAATTAGATTGATCAGTTGCTACGACAACCAAACTGTTATTTTGTAGCTCTACATCCAATCCATTTTGGATTTTTACTTCAATGAGGTGTTGCCCTCTACTTACAAAGACACTTTTATTTTCAGTGCGAACAGTTGAATTCAATAGAGGAATTGGGCGTTTTCCTATTCTTGACATAGTTTAGCTACCTGAGTTTGTAGACTAGTAAATAATACAAAGAAGCTCTCCTCCAATCTGTTTTTGGTAAGCTTCTTTTCCAGTGAGTATTCCCTGAGATGTACTCAAAATACAGATGCCAAGCCCATTGAGCGGGCGAGGTATTTGATTCACACCTACATAAACTCGCTTGCCTGGGCGAGAACCTCTTTGAAGACACTGAATAGCAGATTCAGAGGATTGAGCGTATCTTATGTATATACGTATTGTTTTCTTAACCCCTTCACCTGTTGTTTTATAATTGTTGATGTAGCCTTCTTCTCTCAAAATTCTTACAATCTCGACCTTAATTTTAGAGTAGCTAACATCTACCTTGGAGTGTCCAGCTCTAATTGCGTTTCTTATTCTCGTTAGGAGATCACTAATAGGGTCATGCATCTTTGCTACCTACACATATCTATAATATCAAAAGATTTTGCTATTTGGAGAGTGACTGCAAGCTACTTTCTAAAAGGCATTCCAAGACAGGCAAGTAACTCTCTGGCCTCTTCATCAGTTCTAGCTGATGTGACAAAAGTCACATTCATGCCTCGAAATTTTTCAACCTTGGTTATATCTATTTCAGGGAACATAATCTGTTCCTTTATACCGAGAGTGTAATTACCACGCCCGTCAAACGACTTAGCAGGTACGCCTCGAAAGTCACGAACTCTTGGCAAGGCTATATTGACTAAACGCTCGAAGAATTCGTACATCCGCCTTCCACGCAGAGTTACCATTACACCAATTGGATCTTTTTCTCTTAACTTGAATGCAGCAATAGAAAGCTTTGCCCTTGTTATAACTGGCTTTTGCCCAGTAATCAGAGAAAGCTCTAAAAGGCCAGACTCCAGCACCTTTATGTTTTTTGATGATATATAGTCTTTACCAAGTCCCATGTTGATGACTATCTTTTCAAGTTTCGGCACAGACATAACATTCTTATAATTGAATACTTCACGCATCCTGCTTATAATTTTTTCTTTTCTCTCAAAGTCTAACATTTTTAGCCTCACCTCAATCAATCAAAGTATAAAAGTCTATTGTTTTCGCAATTTTGACAGTGATACCCATGCTTCTTTTTCTATGATACCAACATTATCTTGACTGGATGAGTCTCTTTTCACATGTTTTTTATTGAGAGCAATATCACTAACTATGGCGATAAGGTTTGTGCGGTCAACTTTTTTAATCGCCCCTGACTTTCCTTTGTCGCGTCCAGAGATTACGACTACCTGGTCATTTACTCTGATATTCTTTTTGAGCTTATTACTTTTCATATTACCTCAGGTGCTAGTGAAACTATCTTCATAAACTTTTTATCTCGTAACTCGCGGGCTATCGGACCAGAAACACGTGTACCAACTGGATCCCACCCCTCACTCCCCTTCTTGACTAGAACAGCTGCATTCTGATCAAAGCGCACATAACTACCATCTCTTCTGCGAACTTCCTTACGGGTTCTCACAACAACGGCTTTCACTACCTGTCCTTTTTTCACTGCTCCATCTGAAGAAGCTTCCTTAACGTTAGCAGTAATAATGTCTCCAAGCGAGATCCGCCTTCCAACAGATCCACCAAGTGGGAGGATGCAAGATATTTTCTTTGCTCCTGAATTATCTGCTACATCGAGTAAAGTGCGCATTTGTATCATATAGAATTCCCTCTCAAATCCCTGCACATGTATGAGTGCATCTAAAACTAAGCTTTGTGCAAAATTTCTTTTACTATCCACCGCTTCCTTGCTGACAAAGGACGAGATTCAACTATCTTCACTTTATCGCCAACATTGCACGATAACTCATCATGTGCTAGAAATTTAGAACGTCTTCTGATAAATTTTTTGTATATCGGATGCATGATTAGTCTTTCAATTTTCACAGTAACAGTTTTTCTTGTTTTTGCACTGATAACAAACCCGATTTTTTCGATACGTCTATTATTCATTTACATCACCAATCCTACTTTTTTCTTTTATTATAGTTTCAATTCTCGCAATGGTCTTTCTCGTAGATGCTATTTTTGCGGCAGCTTCAGTCACACCTAAGTTTTTCTTGATACGTAGCCTAGCAAGTTCGCTGCGCATCTCTTTTGCTAAGGGGACTAACTCAACAATAGATTTGGAGCGTATATCTGTGACCATCATCATAGTATCATCCCATTCTCAGAATCTCTGAGGACAAATTTTACCTTTATCGGTAATTTCTGGGCCGCTAAGTACATGGCATCTCTAGCAAGTGTTTCGCTGACGCCTTCAACTTCAAATAGAATCCTGCCAGGTTTTACAACTGCAACCCAGCCATCTGGAGCCCCCTTACCTTTTCCCATTCTGGTTTCCGCTGGTTTCTTCGTAATGGGTTTGTCTGGAAAAATGCGAATCCATATTTTACCACCTCGCTTCAAAGAGCGGGAAATAGCAATTCTCGCAGCTTCTATTTGGCGACTCGTTATCCAGGCCGCCTCAAGTGCCTTGAGTCCAAACTGTCCAAAACTGATACTAGAGCCAGCCGTAGCTAAACCAGAGCGTCGCCCACGTTGCTGTCTTCTGTACTTTGTTTTCTTTGGTGATTTATATTCAGCCATGATTAATTTCCACTTTGCTCATTATTTCTGAGCCTTCCAGGACTCTCCTTGGTTGGCGGCACGTCTTATTGAAAAGATTTCTCCCTTGTATATCCAAACTTTTATTCCAATAACACCATATGTAGTATGTGCCTCAGCAAAACCATAATCAATATCAGCACGTAATGTGTGGAGCGGCATCCTACCTTCTAAGTATTGCTCACTTCTTGCAATTTCTGCCCCGTTGAGTCTTCCCGAAACAATAACTCTTACTCCTTGCGCACCGAATCTACGAGAGCTTTCCGTAACTTTTCGCATTGCACGTCTAAACGCAATGCGTTTCTCAATTTGAGATGCTATTTGTTCAGCCTGCAATTGAGCGTTTAACTCCGGCTTCTGTATTTCCTGAATATTGATAATCACATCACGTCCTGTTTTTTGTTGTATTTCTGACTTGAGTTTGTCTATTTCAGAACCTTTCCTGCCAATGATCACACCCGGTCGTGAAGTGTGGACTATTATCTTCAGCTTGTTTACAGCACGCTCAATGTCAATAGACGCGACGCCTGCACCAGAAAAACGCTTCTTCAACTCCTTACGTAGATAAAAGTCTTCTGCAATCAACTTTGCAAACTCGGTCGCCTTATTGGAGTACCAAGTTGATCGCCAATTACGAACAACACCTAGTCGGAATCCGTAAGGATGAACTTTTTGTCCCATTATTTTTCACCAAATGTCGTATTATTTTTTATCGTCAGAAAGAACAACTCTCACATTGAAGAGTCGTCGTTGCTCTCTGTAAGCCCTTCCCATGGGAGCAGGTCGCACACGGCGGCGATACTTGGTTAAGCCTGTTTCGACTGAACATTCTTCGACAAAAAGTTGCTCCATATTAAGTTGTATATTATTCTGCTCGGCACGATATTCAGCATTAGATATAGCAGACCATAAAACTTTTCTTAGGATAGGAGCTAATCTTTTTCTGCTGAGATTAAGCAGAGCCAAGGCTTCGGTGACGTTGCGCCCGCGGATTTGATCTATAATTAATCTAGCTTTCTGGGGTGAACCTTTTGATGATCGAAGGAGAGCAGTGGAGCGCATTTTTCAAAAACCTTTCTTATCTCCGTTTGGCTGACTTTTCGTTTTTATCACCAGCGTGCCCTTTGAAAGATCGGGTCTGAGCAAACTCGCCAAGCTTATGTCCGACCATGTTCTCGGATACAAAAACAGGGATAAATTTTTTCCCATTATGAACTGCAAATGTGTGGCCAACCATATCAGGGATGATAGTTGAACGTCTTGACCAAGTCTTAATAACACGTCGTTCGTTAACTTCGTTCAAGCGAGAAACCAAGTCACGAACAGAATTATCAACGAACGGACCTTTTTTTATCGAACGCGGCATTCAATCCTCCATTTGTCACAAGCCACTCGCACTACTACCCGCATAACTACTTACCACGGCGACGGACGATATATTTCTCTGTTTGCTTATTGTGGCGTGTTTTGTACCCTCGAGTTTGAATACCCCAGGGTGTCACAGGATGCCGGCCGCCAGAAGTTCTTCCCTCTCCACCGCCATGCGGGTGATCCACAGGATTCATAGCAACGCCCCGTACTTCGGGACGCAACCCACGCCAACGGGCTCGACCAGCCTTACCAAGCGAAACGTTTTCGTGATCTAGGTTTCCGACTTGGCCGATTGTTGCGTAGCAGGTAACAAGTATTTTCCTTACCTCACCTGAAGGCATCCGAATCTGTGCCATTTTATCGTCTTTGGCGATCAGTTGTGCTTTTGCTCCCGCAGCTCGCACAACTTGGCCTCCCTTGCCTGGTCTCAACTCTATGTTGTGAATTTCTGTGCCAAGCGGTATCTTTTTCAGGGGCAAAGCATTACCAGATACAATGTCTACGTCGGGACCTGCCATAACAAGCTGTCCAATCGTAAGTCCAACCGGAGCAAGTATGTAGCGCTTTTCACCATCAAGGTAGCTGATCAGCGCAATCCTCGAAGAACGGTTTGGATCATATTCAATTCTTTCCACTTTACCAGGCACACCCAATTTATTTCGCTTGAAGTCTATGATTCTATAAAGACGCTTGTGACCACCGCCACGATGACGAGTGGTAACGCGTCCGTCATTATTTCTTCCTGAGATTTTTTCCTTTTTCTCAGTTAGAGATTTTAGTGGGCGTTCACGAGACAGACTAGGATCAACAATAAATGTCTGAAAACGCCTAGCAGGAGATGTAGGTTTTACAGTCTTGACTGACATGTTGGTAGCCTCAAATCTCTATCATCTATGAACCAAATAAATATCTCACAACGACTCTAGATAATCATTTATACTATACCCAGAAGCCAGCGTAACATAAGCTTTCTTCCAATCATTCTTCTTCCCTGTGTACCGGCCACGACGCACTTTTTTCCCTTCATAATTCATTGTGTTGACCGATTTAACTTTTACGTTAAAGAGGAGCTCTACTGCATTTTTAATATCTGCCTTATCAGACTTCTTAGCGACGCGAAGCGCAATGACTTGGTTTGAGCTGACAGCCTGCTCTTTGAGTTTAAGAGCTTTCTCACTAACTAGTGGTTTCTCTATAACTTCAAATACATTCATTTTAGTACACAATCACTTTCCATTAAGTATACGAGACAGACTATCTGACAACGTGTTGAGCGCTGATTTACTAATCAGTACCTTCTCATGGAAGAGTAAATCATAAACGTTAACGCCCAGAGAGGTGATAGCCTTAACTCCAGGAAGATTTCTCGATGCAAGGATCAGATTCTTATTTTCAGTTGAATCAATAATTAAAATTTTATGTCCTAAGAGACCAAGTGTATCTATCTTCGACTTTAAGAGTTTAGTTTTATGAGAGAAAAGTGAGAGATCACTAACAACAAGAACGTTGTTTTCTCTTAGACGTTCAGCGAAAATTGTCGCAATTGCCTTCCAGCGTTTTTTCTTTGGAAGGTTGTATGACCAATCTCGTGGCTGAGGACCGTGAACATTCCCACCTCCCTTCCATAAAGGAGAGCGAATGCTAGAAATGCGAGCGCGACCTGTTCCTTTTTGCTTCCACAGCTTTTTACCTGAACCAGAGACATCACCTCTGGTCTTAGTAGCTACAGTACCAGCACGTCCCCTTGCACGGTACTCATGAATAGCTTCTGATATTAGCGTGGTATTTAATGGGAATTGCCACAGCACACTACTTATTTCTAAATCAGAAACTTGGTCATTGTCTAAGGTTCGCATCTTTACCGTGGTCATTTTTATTTCTCACACTGTCAATCTTTTTTATGAAGAAGCTTTCTTTACCATCAAGTAAGTTCCATTCGCACCGGGCACAGCACCACGAACAAGTATGATGCCAAGGTCTTCGTCCACCTTGATAACTTTTAGATTCTTTACGGTACATTTCTCATTGCCCATGTGACCTGCCATACGACTTCCCTTGAAAACTCGCGATGGGAATGCCGAGGCACCGATCGAACCAGGGGCACGGTGGAACATTGATCCGTGGGTTGCACGCCCCCCACCAAAACCATGACGCTTGATGAAACCTGCAAATCCCCGTCCCTTTGAGTTACCACTGACGGTAACCAGTTCATCTGGACTAAATACATTGGCCAAGATAGTAGATCCTATCGGAAACTTCTCTACATCCTCGACTCGAAACTCTCTAAGAAGTCGCGTGGGAGGAGTTCCACTAGCCGTCTTTTCAAAATGTCCGCGAAGAGCCTTAGTTACTTTTTTAGGAGGATTTGCTTCTACCAGTCCAACTTGGATAGCATTGTAGCCATCCTTAGCTTGGGTTTTGTGTTGGGTTACAACACAGGGTCCGGCTTTTATCACCGTCACTGGAACTACCGTCCCATTACTCTGAAAGACCTGTGTCATGCCAAGTTTTATGCCTAGAATACCATTTGCCATAGTTTCTCACCGAATAGAGTCTATCTTTTTTCTTTGAAGAAGGTCTTTATTTGAACATCAACCCCAGCCGGCAAGTCCAGTTTCATCAATGCATCTACTGTTTGAGGCGTAGACATCAAAATATCCACCAGACGTTTGTGGGTACGAACTTCGAACTGCTCACGTGACTTTTTATCTACGTGCGGTGAACGAAGAACTGTAAAACGGCTCATTGCCGTAGGCAAAGGAATAGGACCAGCCACACGTGACCCAGTTCGGCGTGCGGTTTCAACAATTTCTAAGGCAGATTGGTCAAGTATCCTGTGGTCGTATGCCTCTAACCTAATTCGTATCTTATCACTCATTTTATTTCTCCTGGTGAGACCTACAAAACCCAAACAGCCTATTCGATGATTTCGGAAATCGTGCCAGCGCCCACCGTCCGGCTTCCTTCCCGAATCGCAAACCGCAGCCCCTTCTCCATCGCAATCGGCGTTATCAACTCCACCGCCAACGCCACGTTGTCCCCCGGCATCACCATCTCCACCCCATCCGGCAGCTCCGCCACCCCAGTCACGTCCGTCGTCCGAAAGTAAAACTGTGGCCGATACCCCTTGAAAAATGGCGTGTGCCGCCCACCTTCCTCCTTCGTCAACACGTACACCTCTGCCTTGAACTTCGTGTGCGGCGTAATCGTCCCAGGCTTCGCTATCACCTGCCCCCGCTCGATGTCCCGCCGATCCACGCCCCGCAGCAGCAACCCTACGTTGTCCCCGGCCTGCCCCTGATCCAGCAGCTTCCGGAACATCTCCACCCCGGTCACCACCGTCTTGCGCGTCTCCCGAATCCCAACCACCTCAACCTCGTCCGACACCTTCACGACCCCGCGCTCCACGCGCCCCGTCGCCACCGTCCCACGCCCAGATATCGAAAACACATCCTCCACAGGCATCAAAAACGGCTTGTCAATGTCCCGCACCGGCGTCGGAATGTAGTTGTCCACCGCCGCCATCAGCTCCTCAATCTTTTCCTCCCACTTCGCTTCCCCGTTCAGTCCACCCAGGGCGCTCCCCCGAATCACCGGAATGTCATCCCCAGGAAAGTCATACTTCGACAACAACTCCCGCACTTCCAACTCCACCAAGTCCAGCAACTCCGCGTCATCCACCATGTCGCACTTGTTCATGAACACCACCATCGCCGGCACCCCAACCTGCCGCGCCAGCAAAATGTGTTCCCGCGTCTGGGGCATCGGCCCGTCCGTCGCCGCCACCACCAAAATCGCCCCATCCATCTGCGCCGCCCCCGTGATCATGTTCTTGATGTAGTCCGCATGCCCAGGGCAGTCCACGTGCGCGTAGTGCCGCGTCGCCGTCTCATACTCCACGTGCGCCGTGTTGATCGTAATCCCACGCGCTTTCTCCTCCGGCGCTGCATCTATCTGGTCGTAGCTCTTCTTCTGCACCTTCGGATTCCGCTTCGCCAACACCGTCGTAATCGCTGCCGTCAACGTCGTCTTCCCGTGATCCACGTGTCCAATCGTCCCAATGTTGACGTGCGTTTTACTCCGATCGAATTTCTCCTTTGACATACATCACTCCTCAAAAATCAATGCCACTTCAGATACTTTTACACTTAGTTGCCAGTTGCACCCTTTGCCTTCGCAATAATCTCTTCTGCAACAGACCGTGGTGCTTCCTCATAAGATTTGAAATGCATGGTATAAATAGCTCGCCCTTGCGACATAGAACGCAAAACCGTTGAGTAACCAAACATCTCTGAGAGTGGAACGGCAGCCGAGATAACTCGTGATCCAGCTCGCTCTGAAAAACCCTCGATTCGCCCACGACGTGAACTCAAATCCCCGGTCACTGAACCAAAGTACTCCTCAGGCGATTCGACCTCTACTGCCATAACCGGCTCAAGTAAAACCGGCTTTGCTTTTTTTGCAGCTTCCTGAAACGCCATTGAGCCTGCGATTTTGAAAGCCATTTCATTTGAGTCAACTTCGTGGTAGCTACCAAAAACTAATTCAACTTTTACGTCAACAACTTCATAGCCAGCGAGAATTCCTCGCTCCATGGCTTCTTTGATTCCAGACTCGACAGCGGGTATGTATTCACGTGGGATAACGCCGCCAACAATTTTATTCTCAAAAACAAAGCCAGAGCCTGGGTCAAGTGGGTATAACTTGATCTCAGCATGCCCGTACATACCCCGGCCGCCAGTTTGACGCACATACTTCCCGACACCATCTGCCGGCATGCGAATCGTCTCCCGATAAGCAACCTGTGGACGACCAACGTTGGCATCCACATTGAATTCACGGCGTAGGCGATCAACGATAATTTCGAGATGAAGTTCGCCCATGCCGGCAATTAGGGTTTGATTAGTTTCAGGATCGGTCTTGACTCTAAACGAAGGGTCTTCTTGAGCTAAACGGCCAAGAGCAACGCTCAACTTGTCCTGATCTTGTCTAGTCTTCGGCTCTATCGCCACTTCAATAACTGGTGTTGGAAACTCCATTGCCTCAAGAATGATTGGAGATTTCTCATCGCAAATAGTATCTCCAGTTGCGACATTTTTTAGTCCTGCAACGGCAACGATTTCCCCGGCGTAGGCTTCTTCAAGGTCTTCGCGCTTGTTCGCGTGCATCTGCATCACGCGGCCAACACGCTCTTTAGTTTCCTTGGTTGAGTTCAGAACATAGGAACCTGACGTAAGAACGCCTGAGTAAATGCGACAGAAGGCGAGTTGTCCAATATGCTTGTCAGACAAAATCTTGAAAACAAGCGCTGAGAATGGCTCATCATCTGCGGCCCGACGACTACTCGTTTCCTCACTCCTTGGAAGAACTCCCTGGACAGCCGGAATATCAATCGGTGAAGGCAAGTAATAAACAACTGCGTCGAGAAGCTGCTGGACTCCCTTGTTCTTGAAAGCCGAGCCACACAAAACAGGGACGATATTCATGGCTATCGTCTCGCGTCGCAGCACCGCGCGCAGATCGGCCTCAGGTATATCCGCACCCTCCAAATACTTTTCGGCAATTTGATCATCCACATCCGCAAGCAGCTCAATCATCCGATCGCGAGCCGCCTTTGCTTCCTCAAGCAAGTCGCCGGTTGGCTCTGAAAAGAGCATTTTTTGTCCATTGCTTTCTTCGTCCCACCGGACTGCTTGCATGGTAATGAGGTCAACGACCCCCTCGAAAGCATCTTCTGCACCAATCGGATGAAAAACTGGGATAGGACGAGCACTCAAGCGAGTACGAATAGACTCAGTGCTCTTGTAGAAGTCGGCTCCGGCGCGATCCATTTTGTTGATAAAGGCGATACGCGGAACACCATACTTATTTGCTTGACGCCACACTGTTTCCGACTGAGGCTGAACACCAGCCACTGCGTCAAATACAGCAACCGCGCCGTCCAGAACGCGCAAGGAACGCTCCACTTCGATTGTGAAGTCTACGTGTCCCGGCGTATCAATAATGTTGATACGGAACTGCTCACCTTCCGTAGCGCCACCGAGTCGCCAGAAACAAGTCGTTGCAGCCGAGGTTATCGTAATACCACGCTCTTGTTCTTGAACCATGTAGTCCATGGTCGCCGCGCCCTCGTGGACTTCGCCCAACTTATGATTGCGGCCGGTGTAGTACAGAATTCGCTCAGTGGTAGTCGTCTTACCAGCATCAATGTGTGCCATGATGCCAATGTTACGAAATTTGCTGAGCGGAGCCTTTCTTGCCATAACGCCCCCATCACCCTGTGAAAACTACCAACGGTAGTGTGCGAAAGCGCGATTAGCGTCAGCCATACGGTGAACTTCATCACGTTTTTTGACGGCCGCGCCACGCAGGTTAGAAGCATCAAGAAGCTCATTAGCCAGTCGGTCAATCATTGCCTTCTCGCCGCGTTGACGGGCATAAGTAATGAGCCACCGAATCGCCAAAGCATTACCACGCCGCCGATAATCAACTTCAATTGGCACCTGGTAGGTCGCACCACCAACGCGCCGCGAACGGACCTCCACGCGCGGGCGAACATTGTCGAGAGCCTTCTTAAAAATCTTGAGTGGGTCATCATCCGTCTTGACGCGGATGCTCTCCATAGCGCGATAAAATATGTTTTCAGCTACAGAGCGCTTGCCGTCCCACATCAGGCAGTTGATAAATTTTGTCACGATTTCACTATTGTATATCGGATCGGGGAGTACTTCCCGTCTCTCAGCGACTCGTCTTCGTGGCATACATCACCCTGCTCCATACGCTAGCGGGAAGCGGCAGCCCGACTTTCCGCCTGGACTCTCTTTTTCCCAAAACTATTTCTTCTTCGCTGGACCCTTGGCTGGAGCGCCCTTGCCGCCTTCTTTCGGACGCTTCGCCCCGTACTTCGAGCGACCTTGGCGGCGATTGGCAACGCCTACCGAATCTAACGTACCGCGCACGACGTGGTAACGCACGCCGGGCAAATCTTTGACTCGACCGCCCCGAATGAGCACGATCGAGTGCTCCTGTAAGTTATGTCCGATGCCAGGGATGTAGGTCGTCACCTCAATCCCATTGACCAAGCGCACACGCGCCACTTTACGCAGAGCAGAGTTTGGCTTCTTGGGCGTCTGTGTGTAAACGCGCGTACAGACACCACGCTTCTGTGGGCAGGATTGGAGCGCTGGGCTACTCGTCTTGTATCTGACCTTTTCTCGTCCCTTGCGAACGAGTTGATTGATCGTTGGCACGCTGACCTCCAAAAACTCTCTCAAAACGCAAGCAGTCGCCAGGAAGCGACCCGCCACCCCAAAACTTCTAACGTTCGCATTCGTGAGCGACTCGGTAACTTTTCGAGTGACGAAACGCCTATACTACGAACAGCCGACAAGCCTTGTCAAGCCCTAATCCATCAAAATCACGGCGCATTGAACTGAGGCAGGAACGAGTCGCCAAGCACCGCAAAGCAAAATCCCTCAAGAAACCCACTGGGTGAGGGGATACGGGTGAAAACGGCGCAAGTCAAAGAGAAAACAAGCTTCAAACAGGTTTTTTTGGAGCGCCGACCCTGCCTGCAATAGCGAAGCAACAAACCTGAGAATGATTTGAAGTCAAGGGAAGCAGGATGTATCGAGTCAAGTGGCGTGACGGCTAAACCTTTGCATGGAGGCAGGAATGCGATATCCATGCAAAGTTTTTGAAACGGTACTTTCTGCTTCCGTTTTTTGCGTGCGGCAGTAGTATTGAACCGACTTCATGACTGACGATCAGTAACACTTCTTTCAAAGACACCACCTTTTAGCACAGCATAATAACTCCTCAGCTATCGCCCGCCGTGCGTCATGCTACCTGCCGTTGAGTTATTCACGCTTACCAAGCGATTCGGTTCACAGATTGCACTCGCCGATATTTCGCTACAGGTTGATGCCGGGGAGTTTCTGACACTCCTGGGACCGTCGGGATGCGGTAAGACAACCCTCCTGCGCCTCATCGCCGGGCTGGAGCATCCCGACACTGGGCGCATTCACCTGGCCGGGCAAGACATCACAAACCAGCCAGCGTATCGCCGTCCAGTTCATACTGTCTTCCAGAACTATGCGCTGTTTCCCCATCTGAATGTGGGCGACAACATTGCTTTTGGGCTGATGCGGAAGGGGCAGCCCCAGTCCGTCATTCGGCAGCGGGTCGAAGCCATGCTCAAGCTCGTCGGGTTGGAGGGCATTCACCACCAATACCCACACGAACTGTCTGGCGGGCAACAACAGCGCGTTGCCCTTGCCCGCGCGCTCGCCTGTGAGCCGCCAGTGTTACTACTCGATGAGCCGATGTCCGCGCTTGACCCACACCTGCGCCGCCATATGCGACGTGAGTTGAAAGCGCTCCAACGTCAACTTGGAATGACTTTTATTCTTGTCACCCATGACCAAGTTGAAGCCTTGACCCTCTCAGACCGCATTGCCGTCATGCATAGTGGACGAATACTACAGGTCGGAACCCCTGAAGAACTGCACACCACACCGAGCACGGCCTTTGTGGCGTCTTTTATCGGCAACTGCAATCTACTGAGAGGTGAAGTGCGCCGCACGGAGCACCACACCTGCACCGTTGTCATCGGGGAACACCTAGTGAACGTCGCCAATAACCATCTCCCGACAAAGCCGGGGCAGACAGTAACCATTGCTGTCCACCCGGAAAGTATTCAGGTTGCATCCCTGTCCGACGTCCTCTCCAACCATCGGACAGCGCTCACTGGGCAACTTACTGAACGAGCGTATGCCGGGTCTGAAACCTACTGGACTATCCGCTTATCGGATGGACAAGTCATCACAGCCGCACTCCGCCACACGCCAACCAGCGACTGGGCGGTAGGCACGCGAGTTCAGGTTTTCTGGCCGCCATCCCAAGCCGTCATCGTCAAACCAGACGACACATAACCGCGCGCCCCGATCAACGCTGAGTCACAAGGGTTGCCAGCTCAAATAAGCGCGTTCCGAGGACCTCGAGTCGGGCATGCCCTTCCAGACGATATACCCAGCGCTGAGGAAGCGCGAGACGGGTGAATTTCGCGCCGAGCAGTGCGCCCGCGACAGCCGCATTTGTATCCGTTGCTCCGCCAAGGGAAACAACCTCAACCAAGCCATCCTCGAAGGTTTTGGACCTGTTCAGCGCCCACAATCCAACCCCCAGTACCCCAAGAGCGCTGCCTGACACATCTAGTTGTTCGGCTTCACGAGATGACCGAACAACCGCCTGCACTTCCGGCAACGCATCGGGGGGGAGACAGGTGTCAAGTGAACCCAACTTGCCCTGGACGAGTTGCACCAAGAGTTCTCCCACCACCAAGGCAACCTGGACAGCGACCGGATCCCAGTGGGTCAGACGGGCAACGGCCGTGACGTCCGCCCGGCGACGGTCGGCATCCCTGACCCGGTACAGCGCCACCGGGATGCAGCGCGTGAGATGCCCACCATCGGGTGGGTTAAACTGTGCATCGAACGACGCCCCTTCAGCCGCTTCGTCCGCAACTTCGCCAGCATCGAGACGGGTAAGGACATGCCGGACAAGCGGCGTCATGTCCTTTGGATGACTCCGAAACCAGCCTTTGAGCCGCCGAGTAAGGTCTGGCACATCGAGCGCGCGCTGCGTGCAGATTCCCTCAAGCGTCAGCAAGAGCTGCTGCCCCTCGTCGGCTAATTCGCCAGGCAAGGCGCGGACAGACGGGACGGGCTGGAGTTCACGCAGTGACTCGAAACGACCATACTCGCTAACTTCTGCGGCGCTCAATCCTTTGAATGGAAACCCTAACGCATCGCCGATGGCAGCCCCCAGCAAGCCGCCCTGAAAGTTTTCCTTCATGGTAAATGCAACCTATTTCTCAAGGTCATCGTGTCCTGCCCTGCGCAATCATTTTCGTGGAGCGCGGAGCCGCGTGGTTGGACGAATTGAGTGCGCGGCTGATCGTGCGTACCATGACACACGTCTATGACGTAAGCCTAGTGGCATACGTTAGAGTCAAGCTGTCTTGAGATAGTTCCTATGTCTGCGCTGCTTCTCATTGCCGTTGCCTGCTATGCCTTTGGCGCTGGCCATGCCTTGGCTGCATTATGGCGTCCACTCAGTCCGCGCTGGTTTTGGCTGGCCCTGTGGTTGATGGGTGCCGGTTTTGCAGCGCACACAGCTTCGGTTGTGGTTCGCGGCTGGGAAGTCGCCCGTTGCCCATTGTTGAGTTACCAAGAGGTCTGTTCATTTCTGGGGTGGGCGATTGCAGCCTACTTTCTCGGAGCCTATGCCTGGTATCGCTCGCAGTCATTTGCGGCCTTTGCGATGCCGATGGTGTTCCTTTTTGCATTGGCAGCTTGGCTTTTGCCAGCGCCAAGTGACACCGCCGCCGTCCTGAAGTTTTATGGTCAGACCGCTTCACTTCTAACACTGCATGCGGTGCTTTTCGTTTTCGCTTATGCGGCGTTTGCCATTCTGTTTGTGGCGGCCATTTTGTACATCGTGCAGGAGCGCCAGCTTAAGCGAAAACAGTTTGGCCCCCTCTGGTCGCGCCTTCCATCCCTGGATACCTGTGATGACGTAAGCACCAAGGCGCTGATGATCGGCTTTGCGCTGCTTACGCTGGGGATACTGACCGGGATTGTCGGATCGCGCCGTCTCAATGGCGTCTATTGGCACGGCGACCCACTTGAATTTCTTTCCCTGGCGACTTGGCTAATATACTTTTGTGTGGTTCATTACCGTCTTACCGCCGGATGGCGGGGACGGAAAGCCGCGTGGTTGGGCATCGTTGGATTTGCCATCGTGATCGTAAGCCTGGTTGGCATTGGTTGGTTTAACGGATTTCACGCCATCGGTTAGAATGCTCTTGGGCTTTTGTCAGTGCGCGCGGTTGCCAGCCTTTCAGCCGCCAGCTTTGCGCGCGAGGCCGTTGCTGATTTATTCAAAGTCGCTTGGTGAGCAGTGCGCCCCCCGACCATCACCGCTAGTTAGTACCGCGCTCCATGAACCTGCTCCTCGTCGGACTCAATCACACCACAGCGCCAGTCAGCGTGCGCGAGCGGCTGGCTTTTTCCGAGAACGGGATGGCAGTGGCTCTCCAGCGACTCCTGTCTGGTGGCCGCGTCAGCGAGGCGGTCATTGTTTCGACCTGCAATCGGGTCGAAGTGGTCGTCGTTCCCTGCGTGCCAACGGCCGAAGCCGTTGAAGCAGTGACGGCCTTCCTGTGCGACTTTCACGATCTCCCAAGTGGACAAGTCCGCCCGCATCTCTACGTTCACCAGTCAAGCGCCGCGGTCAGGCACGTCATGCGCGTCACGGCCAGCCTCGATTCAATGATTGTTGGCGAGGCCCAAATCCTGGGACAGGTCAAGCGCGCCTACGCCATCGCAACGGCGGCCAACACCCTAGGGCGCCACCTGCGACGCCTTTTCGAGCGAGCCTTTGCCGTCGCCAAACGAGTTCGGACAGAAACCGGTATTGGCGCACATGCCATTTCCCTTGGTTCGGTTTCCGTCGAATTGGCCAGGAAAGTGTTCGACCATCTGACGAACAAAGCCCTGCTGCTCATCGGCGCGGGAGAAATGGCCGAACTGGCCGCCAAATGCTTCTTTGAAGCCGGGGTTGATACGCTCTTTGTCGCCAACCGGACGCTTGCCCATGCCCAGCACCTTGCGGATAGCTTCCACGGCGGGGGGCGCGCGCTCGGACTTGACGAACTACCGCTCCGGCTCCACGAGGCCGACATCGTTGTGGCTTCAACCGGTGCCATGACCTATCACATCAACACGACGATGGTTCGCGCGGCGCTGGATCGGCGGCGCTACCGCCCGCTCTTGCTGTTTGATCTTTCGGTTCCCCGGACGATTGCGCCCGACATTGCGGTGATTGACGGCGCTTTTGTCTTTGACCTCGACGACTTACAGCGGGTCATCGCCGCCAACCAGCGCGAACGGCGACGGGAAGCCGAACGCGCGGAAGCAATTGTCGAAGCCGAGATGGTTGCCTTCCTGACGGACGCGGACCGGCTTGATATTGGACCGACCGTTGCGGCACTCAAGGAATGCCTGACCGAGATTTGCGAAGCTGAGTTTGAGCGTCATCGCAAGCGCCTTGGCGCCCTGACACCCGAACAAGAAGCGGCCATTCGGGAGTTTCTACTCATGGGCATTGTCAACAAGACCCTTCACCCACTCATTCTGGGACTCCGTGAAGCGGCCAAACAAGATTCTGAACTGGTTGACTTGCGCCGGGCGTTTGCCCTGGATGCCGCGCCGCACACCCCTGAGCAGGTCGCAGCGCGTTCAGAGCAAGCGGGCGCGCGCACCTACCGATGACCTCCGCATCGTTTTGGCAGGCCACGGCTGAACCCTGGCAACCACCATCACCTACCGCGCAGACGTTTGACTGCCTCATCATCGGCGGTGGTATTGCCGGGGGAGCAGCCGCCTATGCCTTGGCCCAGGCCAAACCGGCTTGGAAACTGGCCGTCGTTGACCGACGTCAGATTGGCGGCGGCGCAACCGGGCGAAATGCCGGTTTCTTACTCGCTGGCACGGCTGATCATTACGCGGTGTCAGTTGCCAAGTACGGCCGCGCGACCGCCCGTGACGTGTTTGCAACCACGGTTGCCAGTCATGACCACATTCGGGCGTTCCTGGCGCGCTACCCGACCGTAGCCTGCGATTACCTGCCCTGCGGCAGCTTGACGTTGGCGGGAACACCCGACGAAGCCAACGTCCTCGCACAGTCAGCCGAACTTTTGCGCGAAGACGGATTCAACGTGACCTTCCTGCCGAGCGATCCGCTCGGACGTGGTTTTTACGCGGCAATCCACAATCCCCACGACGCCGGCATTCACCCGGTCAAGCTCGTCCGGGCCCTGATTGAACAGTCCGGGGCAGAAGTTTTCGAGCATTGGCCCGTAACGGCACTCGAAACAACCCCCGATGGGGTTCGGGCGCACGGCCCCAGGGGGAGCCTCCGCGCCGAGCGCATTCTTTTGGCACTCAATGGTGAGGCCGTCCATTTCAGTCCAGACTTTGCCGACAAGGTTTTTCCAACCCGTGGGCAGATTTTCGTCACCGCTGCCTACCCCAGGCGGCTCTTGGCGGAGGTTGTCTATGCCAACCATGGCTATGAGTACTTCCGTCAGTTGCCGGATGGTCGGTTTCTTTTTGGGGGCGGCCGTCGCGCGTTTGCCTCCACCGAAATCGGGACGGATGAAACGCCGACGGCCGAGGTCCAGGGTTTTCTCGAAAGCTTCAAAGACCGGCACTTTCCAGAGCTGTCGGGTCTGCCCATTGACTATCGCTGGGCGGGCGTCATGGGCTTCACGCCGGATGGATTGCCGCTTCTAGGGACACTTCCCAATCACCCCCAGGTATGGTTCTCCCTGGCCTGCCATGGCCACGGCATGGGCTTTAGCCTCGAAGTCGGTCGGTTGGCCGCCGAAATGGTGCAAACCGGATGCCCACCGGCGCGCTTCGACCTGGCGCGACTCAAGCCAGCCTAGCCTTCAGCCGGATTCAGCCAAACAACTGGGTGCGCCTCGTCAATCAACCGATGTTTGGCCGCCAGCTCCCAATAGCGCATCAAACCGGCTAGATCGTCAGCATCCAATCGGTAGTGAATGTTTTCCAGCAGGTACGTGTTGAGTGTCTCAACGGGCAAGCCAAGCCGCGGAGCGTAACGCGCCGCCAATGCCGGACGCGCCTGTAAACCAGCGTCTCGCGCAGCGATGAAGTCAAGTGTCGCGACCTGGTCACGCGCAGCCTCGCGGACGGCCCAGATGGCAAACACAAAGGGCAAGTCCGTGAAGCGCCGCCATTCGCTGGCCAAGTCAAACACGTACAACCCAGTCGGATCGAATGTCAGTGCCGGATCGCCAATGATGACCGCCGCATCGGCGTCGGCAAGCATCTGTGGGATGTCTGGGGGTGCCGGATGAAAGGCCGCAGGTTGGCGATAAAACTCGGCAAACAAAATACGAATGAGTGAAACCGACGTCCGCGATGACGTATCGAGGGCAACGGTTTTGACTTCGGGCAGCGGCTTTTTGGCCACCAGGACGACGCTGCGCACAGCGCGTTTGGAAGCAATTGCCACACCGGGCACGGCTAACAGATGGGGTAGGCGCTGATACTCGATGGCGGGGATCAACGCCGCGGTAACTTCGCCCTGCCGGAGTAGTTCGGCGCATCGCGCCGGCGCGGCATCCGTTATCAAGTGGCAAGACTCGCGCTGCGCGCCGGTGAGAAAGTCCTCCATGAGGACGGCCGAGTTGAGGTAGTCCGACGCAGCAATCGAGGGTAAGGCATCCCCCACGTCAGCTCACCATTTCCCTTCCCGCTTGAGCTTCCAGATTTTACGCTTGACCAGCTCCCGGCGAAGTGGGCTGGCTTTCTCGATGAAGAGGTCGCCTTCGAGGTGGTCGTACTCGTGCAGAACACATCGGGCCTCGAGGTCAAGAAAATCAGCCTCAAACCACGTACCTTTCACATCCTGCGCCCGAACAATCACCCGCGCGGCGCGCTCCACATCAAAGTAAATTCCGGGAAAACTCAGGCAGCCTTCATCTCCAGTCTGTGAGCCTTCGGTCTGGATGATTTCTGGATTGATGAAAACAAATTGCCGATTTCTCTCCTTGCTGCAATCCATCACAAAGAGGCGTTTGGAAACCCCGACCTGCGGCGCGGCCAACCCGACGCCTGGCGCGTCATACATCGTTTCAAACATGTCGGCGACCAGTTGCGCCAGAGCGTCATCAAATTCCGTTACCGGCGCAGCTTTTTCCGTCAAAACCTTTGACCCGTATTTGACAATTTCGCGTTTCATGGTCTGCCATTCCCTTCACGCAATCTGGTATGCAACAGCATAGCACTGCCACGCAATGCATCTCAGCGGGTTTACGGCTTCGCGGCTATCCGGCAAAACGGCACTCATCCAGACGCAAGCCATGCTAAGGTCGCGCATCTTATGGCAGCGACGGCTTCAGTCTCTTCACCCATTTCCGCACCGCGTCTATCGAATTTTGCCAATCCGACGGCACTGTGGCTGGCCTGTCTGGCGCACTTTGTCAACGATGCTTACTCAAGCTTTATCTTCCCGCTGCTGCCGCTGATGACGGCGCACCTGCACTTGTCGGCGGCGCAAGCGTTTTGGCTCATTCCCATCTACGCGCTCTTTTCAAACTTCCTCCAGCCGGCCTATGGGATGCTGTCTGATCGCTGGTCGCGGCGCGGCTTTGCCCTCGTAGGTCCGCTGCTGGCGGCGCTCTGTCTGTCGGCGATTGGCCAAGCCACCGGCTACGGTTGGTTGATCCTGGTTTTAGTCGTCGGGGGGATGGGCGTGGGCATGTTCCACCCACAGGGAGCGGCGATGGCGGCTCTCGCCAGTGGTCAGCGCCGGCGCATCGGCATGGCGCTGTTCTCAGCCGCGGGAACGATCGGCGTGGCCTGTGGGCCGTTGATGGTCACGCAAACCATTGAACTCGCCGGTCTGGGGAGTACTTGGTATCTGGCCATTGCCGGCGTCGCGATCATGACGGGTCTGTTCTTTTGGCTTCCGCCGCTCCCGACGCCACCACCTCGCCCATCTACCACAGCTCCAGCCGAACCAACTCAACCGGGTTTGGTGCAGGCATTGCAGTTGGCAAGTGTTCCGCTTCTGGCACTCTACGCGATTACGGTCGCGCGGGCCGCGACGCAGATGCTCGTCAATGCGTACTATCCGTTTATTTTGCAAGCCCAGGGGGCCTCGCTGACCCAGATCGGCAACGCCCTTACCGTCTTTTTGTTAGCCGGGGGCATTGGCGGGCTGGCCGGCGGCTTCTTTGCCGAGCGCATCGGCGGACGCGCCGTCACGGTGCTTTCAGGCATTACGTCAGGGCCGTTGCTGGCCGCGGCCTTTCTTGCGCCAACCCACTGGACGCTCCCTTTGCTCGTGTGCGGCGGCTTTGCCCTGGGCGCAACGATTCCAGTGAACGTCGCCATGGCGCAGGAACTCGTTCCCCAGCGAACGGCCACCGTATCGGCGCTCATGATGGGCTTTGCCTGGGGCGTTGGGTCACTCGCACCACGCGCCTTCGAGCCGCTGGCCTCGCTGGTTGGTGGCTACCACGGCGTCATCGTTGGGACGGCGCTGTTTACGACCTTGAGCACCGTCCTGGTGATCTGGCTCCCCAAAGAACGTCACCGCAGCGCGGGATTGCGTCACTGGCGCGCGCCGCGGTGGGTCAGTTTTGCGCGGACGGATTCATCACTCGCCCCATGAACAACACCGCGCCACTGCGGTTGTCCCGAATCACAAACAAAAATGGGTGATCGGCCCGGAACACGAGCGGGCGCACCGGTTCGACGGCAATTGAAGTCGTCCGCATCCCGACGCCAGTAGCGGCGGCAGCTTCCGTTCCCTCTTCGTTGACCTCGATGAAGGCTTTGTGAACCACGCCATCAATCCACAGCTTGGTTTGCTTGGTCATGGCGGAAAAATCGGCGCTTTCAGTGAAGGGCAAGGGCATCCCCAACGCCTTGAGGTCGTTGACGAGACTATCCACGCGCAAGGTGAGCTTGAAGCGCGGGATACTGACCTGCACCTCGCGCGCAATAGCCTTCGTCGTCACTTCCTGAAGGCGCTCCGCCGTCAACGACTGCTCCAGCGCGGGCAGTCCATCGGTGGTATTGGGCAGCAGTATGACCATCGCCAATTCCTGACCACGGTAAGGCAGCGTCAGCGCTTGGAATGTGCCACCGTCAAAATGCGCGTAGCGGCCCGTCCGATTCATCATGGCAACCGTCGTCGTGCCGCCCCGGGCCAGTTGGAAACGGTCTTGCTCATTCGTGCCATCACGGTTGAAAGCGGTCGCCCAGTCCCCCTTGAAATAAATCGCATTGGTCAATACCAAACGGGTCAGGGGCGTCACGAAGCCCGGCGGCAACAAATCCGGGATGCGTCCCTTGGTTTGGCCGGCCACCCAATCGTTGATTCGGGTGCGTGAGCCTTCCGGGTTTCCCTGAAAATCAACTTCTTCAAATCCCGCTCCGTAATACGTCTTCGTGGCTGCCAGAAAGTCTGACGCAAAGCCCAGCCCGCGCTGCCCCCACAGTGCGTTCGCCACCGCCAACACATAGGGCGCGTTGGGCGTTTTGATGAGGTTGTCCTGCGCAGTGAAAGCCGCATGGGGAATGCCGGACGGGAACTGAAGCGCAGTATTCATTTCTGACAAGGTCGCGCCGCGTGCGCCAAGCGCCGTCATCGCCAAGGCAGAACTGATGCTGTATGGGGAGAAAAACAGATTGCCATCGGTTTGCTGACCAAGTCGCCGGTGCAATGCCACCGCAAAGCGGTTGACGCCACCGGCGGCTTCTTGAGGGGCGGTTGCGGGGTTCATGGATGACTCCTTGGAAATAGGGGAAGCGACCACTGGTGAGCCAGATGTCGGGCGGGAAACCGGACGGCGCTTGCGTTTCTGTCCAAAAGCGTCATGGCTCGTAACCAGAAAAAGTGCCAAAACGAGAACCGTAAGCAAGCGTGGAAAGGTTGGCATGATGTGCGCTCCGGGACGTAGCAGAATGTGTCTGGTGCGTTGACGCACTCAAGCCACGCCGGGTTCCCGAGCCGGTTTATTGGCGACCGTATCCGCTGTCGTCTCGGCAGAAAGCTTGGTCAGGGACGACACCCCCATCAGGAGCAACCAGCCGGCCGCCACGAGAAACGCCGACGCGCCGGTGGCCAGCACGGTCAGGGTCGGCGTCCAGCCCCAGCTATCGAGCGCCCGTCCGGTCAACCATAGAAAACCCGCCATCGCAAATGTCAATGCGCCGAACTCAATGGCAAACACGCGCCCGCGCAAGGCATCCGGGACCAGCCGTTGCAGCAACGTGGTACTGACCACCCAGAGCAAGCTGCCGCAGATCGTAATCAGAATCGTGGCCAAAGCAACCACCCAGAGGCTGAACGCGCCGGCCCAGAGACCAAAAAACAGCCCGCGCAACATAAAAAGCCAGAAGATACTCCAGGCAATGTTGAACTGGCGGCGCATGAACCAGCCGGCCGTCAACGCGCCGATGAGTGCGCCAAGGCCGTGCGCGCCGTTGAGAATCCCGACCGCCAGCGCGCCGTCCTTGCCAAACGGGAAGACCGTTTGACCATAGACGACCGCCAACAGCCAAACGCCGCTGCCCGCAATCGAAATCCCGGTTTTAACTAGCGCTACGGCCAGCGTCACCGGATGCGCGAACAGATACCTGACGGCGACCCAGAACCCCGTATCGAACGCCATACCCTTCGTCTCGGCCACAGCGGGAGCGTCGCGCATGCCGAACAGGATGGCAAAGGAAACCAGAAACGAAGCGGCGTCCACAAAAAAGGCGGCCGTCAACCCAAAGGCGTTGGCGACCACGCCCCCCAAAAAGCCCCCCAACCCCAGCGTAAAGGACCAAGTCAGGCTTGTGAGCTGGTTGGCCGTAATGAGTTCTTCCGGTCGCGCTACCGAGGGGATCAGCGCCTGCCGGGCCGGCTCAAAAAAGGCCGCGAGTGAAAACTGAAGTGCCGACAGCACATAAATCAGCCAGAGGCGTTCAGGCCGATCAACCAGCAGGAACCCCAAAACGATGATGGCGCGCAGCGCGTCGGCAACCATCATGACGTGCCGCCGGTTGAAGCGATCGGCAACCATGCCGGCCACCGGACTCCAGAGCGGAAACGGAAGGAGTTCAATGGCGATGATGAGCGCGGCGACTTCCGCGCCGCCACCATACTGCCGCGCCAACTGCATCAGCGCGGCATAGTTGAGCCAGTCGCCCAACTCACTGACGACTTGGGCAAACCAGACCCTTCGGAAGCGGGGATTCCGGCGCAGAAGTTCGATGTACCCGATGGTTGCCATGCGCGTGAAGCTTACTGCGGCAATTTGTGTGTCGGTATTGCGCACCCCTGACGGCCCCCAGACGCCGTCACCCCAGCGCCCCAGTCATTCGTAGCGCAGCGCTTCAACCGGATCGAGCCGCATCGCGCGCCAAGCAGGATAGAGTGCGCCACCGCCGCCGCCAATGAGCGCCACAACGGCCACGGTAGCGAACCATACGGGGTCAAACTCGATGGCGCGAAAGGCAGTGAAGCTGACAATCCACCAGCGACCGAGGTAGGCCAACCCAATGCCTAGCACGGCACCCAAGCTGCTCAGTAGGAGTGCCTCTTGCTCAATCGCCAGCAAAATAAAGGTATTGGTCGCGCCAAGTGACTTGAGGATGCCAATTTCACGAGTCCGCTCGATGACCGAGGTGTACATCGCCAGCGACACAATCAGTAGGCTGATAATCAATGACAATCCGACGACAACCCGCAGAAACGTATCGAGCGCCGGCAAACCTCCAGCGTAAAGGCTGGGCAAGTCGCGCATGAAAATGATCTGGTCCGTGGGGAACGCCTCGCGCAATCGCTGATAGACGGCTTCCTGCTCACCGGCCGCTTGGCATTGCACGAATACCAACGAGCACCGACCCGGCGCTTCCAGCATGGATTGAAGCGTTTCTAGTGGGGCTTTGATGCGGGCTCCGCTGGGGGGAGCATAGATACCAACGACCGTAAACGCATGCTTGGAAAGTGTGACCCGCGCGCCTAACTCAAAGCCACGGCTGCGCGCCTGCTCCTGGTCAATCACAATTTCATCTGGACCCTGGGGCGCGCGGCCGGCGACAATCTGAACGCCGCTCATGGCGGCATAGTCTGGCCACGGGACGCCTTCGAGCAAGCGGAAGCCGATGCCGCTGTCAGACGGCAGCGCGTACTGGATGGCCGGCACGACCGCCCGCACGCCGGGAATAGCTGCCATGCGCGGTATCTTGTCGAGCGGATAGGCCGGCTGATTGGACACGACCCCACCGCCGAACGAGCCGGGCGGGCGCACCATGACGTGCGCGCCAACCCGCGCTTCGCGCTCGGCGCGCTCGGCAATGATGCCACGCGCCAACCCAGTCGTCAGTAAAACCAGCACGGTGCCAACCGCGACGCCAAAAACCGTCGCCAACGAGCGAGCCGGGCGATGCTGAAGGTTAGCCCAGGCAAGAGATTGCACGAAAACTCATCCCCCTCATCAGACCTTACCGAAGACTTCCACTTTGCCTGACCTGGCCCGATTTTGAAATGCGCGGTGACCGTCAGTCCAGCTTGCGGCAGGCTATTGAATCAGTCACATTCCACACATAACAGGCTTATTGCGAGCTGGCTGCCACCCCATCGCCAGCCAATCAGGTTTGATACTACCGTATGCATAGTGCTCGATTGTTTACGCAACTCATTTTGGTGCTACTTTCACTTGGAATTGCCCTACTGGTAAAACCATCTGAATCGGCACTCTGGTCGGCCACCCTTGGACTAGGTGTTGGCGGCGCGGTCGTGGCCATTGAATACCATCTGCGATCGCGTCCGATGACAACGCTGCTTGGGGGCTTGCTCGGACTCTTGGCCGGACTGGCCGCGGCGACGCTGATCGGCCTCATCATCAGCCTCCAGCCAGGCTTGCCGGACTCAATCAAGACGTATGTCGCATTGATGACTTTGCTCGGCCTTGGCTACTTGGGCATGGTGCGCGGCGGCGCAAGCGACCGGTGGTGGGAGCTGCTTGGCGCCTCGACGAAAAGCGCGGCGGGCGCAGATGGTCGCCCACTGAATCTGGTTCTCGATACGAGCGTCATCATTGACGGACGCATTGCTGACATCGCCGAGACCGGCTTTTTGGGCGAGCGCCTGATCATTGCCCAGTTCGTGCTTCGGGAGCTGCAACACGTCGCCGACAGCGCCGAGGCAACCAAGCGCAACCGCGGACGGCGTGGACTTGACATCCTGCAACGCCTTCAAAAAAACAAAAAGCTCGACACAATCATCACCGACATGGACTTCCCGAATGTTCGGGAAGTCGATCTCAAGCTCATCGAACTTGCCAAGCAGCTCGACGCCAAGATCGTCACCAACGATTTCAACCTCAACAAAGTCGCGCAACTGCGTGGCGTCTTGGTGCTCAATATCAACGAACTGGCCAACGCGCTGCGTCCGGTCGTCCTGCCGGGTGAAACGATGCAGGTCTTCATTCTGAAAGAAGGCAAGGAATACAACCAGGGGGTGGCCTACCTCGATGATGGCACCATGGTCGTCGTGGACAATGCGCGGCGACAGATCGGACGCGCCGTGGACATCAGCGTGACGAGCGTTTTGCAAACAACGGCCGGCAAAATGATTTTTGGCAAACTGATCGAGGAACCCGGCCAGCGCGTGGGTGGTGACCGCGGATTGAGCGACCGCTCGGAACGTCCTGAGCGTTTGCGCCAGACGAATACGCCATCCGTTGGCACGCCCGTGGTACCGGCATCTTCGGAACTGCCCTGAGCCAGGCTTAGGCTTTTTCGGCCGTGACCAGGTAGCCCGTCAGGAGCGACGGCACAAATGTAAACTCGAAATCCGGCGGCACCTCGCGCGTCCACAGCATGCGCCAGAAGGCTGCGTTTAGGCGCGGTCGCATCCCGCGAAACGCCACGTTGACCAGTCCGGCCGCGTGGCAGTATTGCGTCATCTCCTGTGGCGTGATGAACAGCCGCAGGATGTGCATGTTTGGTGGCGTATTGCGAACGAACCACTCGACGCCTTTGATGACAATCAGCCAGCTCAGCCAGTTGCGATTGAAAGTCGAGGCAAAAAATAACCCACCCGTCCGCAGCACACGGGCCGCTTCCTGGATAACCCGCGCCGGGTCTTCGATGTGTTCGAGGAAGTCCATGGCGCAGACGGCCGAGAATGACTTGTCTGGGTAAGGTAGTTCCAGGGCGCTCCCGGCCTCGTAGTGAACACTGCGCGTGGCATCGTATGCCTGTGCCACGGCCAAGCTTTCCACCGATTGATCCAATCCGGTCACGGTGAAACCAGCGCGTGCCAACTCGTTCGACAAGAAGCCACCGCCGCAGCCAATATCCAGGACGGCCGCGCCCGTTCCACACCGAGTGGCAATTGCCGTCGCAATCCACGGATTGCGCAGGTTGCCTTCGGCGCGGAGCAGTGCCACCGGGTCATCCTGCGCGGTGTACCACCGGTTGCCAAGCGTGTCGTAGAGCGCGTTGTTGACGGTCGTCATGGTTGCCGCGCCTTCCAGAAGTTCCAGTAAAGCACCTGATAAAGCCCAAACCCCATCACCAAGGCAAACGTCCCGGCCAGAAACCCGCGCCCGGCGGCAGCGCCCGAAGGAAGGTCCATCCAAATGAGTGCGGCGGCTGCCAACGTTACCGGGTGCAGCCCAAACAGCAGCGCGTGCAACCAATGCTCTTCGGCCGAACAGGCCTTGGCATGCACGAATTCATCCTTGGTCACAAAGAGCATGGAAAAGATCGCGCAACCGGCATACCACGGCAGCCTGTCGGGTGAATAGGGAACGAAAAGCGCGATGGCATAGCAGAGCAGCACGGTCAGGGTATCGAGCGGGTGACCAACCCGCTCCCAGCGTCCCAATCCGCGCCGCCGGTGAAACCAGAACTCATCCACCAGCATGGCGGCGCCCTGGATGAGAAACGGCGCGGCCAGCCATCCGTGAACCATCATGACCATCGCTTCACCAACAGATTTCCGCACAGGGTCAAGCCCGGACCAAACGCCAGGCTGACAATCAACGCGCCATCTGGGATGGCAGCATCGCCAAGGAGCGTCGCCCAAACATGAGGCAGCGTGGCGGACGACATATTGCCATGCTGGCGAAGCACCTGCTGGCTAGCCGCCACCTGTGATGCGTCGAGTTCGAGTACCGCCTGAACCTGCTCGATGATCTTCGGCCCGCCGGGGTGTACGGCATACACCGCGTTGCGGACGGCGGCTTCGGTTTGTCCGCCTTTTCTTGCCAGCCGCGCCACAAAGCCAGGGAGCGCCTGCGCCAACCGGGCCGGCACGTCGCGCGCCAGCGTCATGTGAAATCCCCACTCAGCACACTGCCAAGTCATGGCGTCTGATGAATCCGGCACGATTTCTTCGACGGCAGCCAACAGCTCGAAACATGTGGCGGCTGGAGGCGTGGCTTCGACGGTGTAGCGAATGAAACCATCCGCGAAAAGGCTCTGAATGACGAGCTGCTCCGGGTCGTGCAGCGCCGGGTTGAGGTGCAGCGTGCACAGTTCGGTGTGTACGACATCGGCCCGACCGGAAGCGCCATCCAACAGCAAAAAACCGGCGGCTTGCCGAACAGCCGGAAACGCGGCGTAGCAGCCCATATGGTAGGCATGCGTCACCACGGTCGTGAACCACCCCTTGGCCGCCGCGAGTCGTTGGGCGGCGCTGGGCGACGCATATCCCGTGCAGGTCACATGAATGAGATGGGACGGCGCAGCCGCTTCATCGGCATACAACTGCGCCAGCACTTGGGAAGAAACTTCCGCGAAATAGGCCGTCCGAGCTGACAGCGAGTGACCTTCGGAAGCCATCGTGAGGTCGAAAATTCGCATCCGCCCCCAGTCCTGGTGGGTAAAGTCTTCGAGCGCGTGGAAGCGCTGGGCAACGCGGTCTGGGGCGCAACCAAACCGCTCAAAAGCGCGACGCATGCGAGCCGCAGCCAAGGTGGGTTCATCGCCTGCCCCCGCCTTGGCATGCGCTTGCGCTAGCCACTCATGAATGACCGCCTGCGGCGTCACATGAGCCGGCAGCCAGCGCCGAAAGTCATAGAGAAAGATTGGCATGAAGGCATCCGCGCCGGTTGTCACGAGCCACCGGCGCTGGAAGTGAAGCGCGCAACAAGGGAATGTGCATCCATCCTAACAGGCAAGGCGACCCGTCAGACGCGCTACTGTCCGGCGTCGCCAGTCGTTGGCTGCGTATTTTCATCTTCGGCGTCATCTTTTTCACCGGCAACGCGCTCACGGACGCGCTTGGCCAATTCCCGTACCCCGCCTTGCTTCCGCACGATAAGCGCCGCGGCCGCGGCCGCGGCCTCTTGGGCGGCCTTCTCAGCGGTTTCCATGTCACCCTTTTCCATGACGACGCGCATCAACTCATCGGATTGCTCCAGCATCTGGCGCAAATCGGTGGTGTTTTTTTCCGTGGCAAGTTTCTTGGCATCAACCGGATTGACTGGCATGGGGCAACATCCTTTCCGAGATAAAAGACATTCTTGAGCAACCTTGTGACCGTGCGGGCAGATGATGGTTGAGCAACGGCGGAAGCATAGCGCATTCCACCAAACGATTCAGCCGTGGTTGCCCACTGACGACGCCAGGGCGTGGAAGGACCGGCGGACATCCTGCAAACTGGCCCGAAAGGGAAAGGTTCGGTTGGCAAGCAGCACATAGACGCGCGTGGTCTGGGGATCACACCAGGCGCTTGTTCCGGTGAAACCCAAGTGACCGAAGGCAGTGGGCGACAGTCCGACACCGGTTGCGTTTGGTGAAGATGCGAGCATCCAACCGAAGGAGCGGTCTTCCGCCTTGCCCGGTGTGAAGTTGGTGGTAAACCACCGGCAGGTCGTGGGGCGCAACAACGGGCTGTCCGGCAAAAACACTTGCACCAGTTTCCAGACTTCCGTGGCGGTTGAAAACAGTCCGGCGTGACCGGACACACCGCCGAGAAAATAAGCGTTGCCATCGTGAACTTCGCCGTGGATGCGGGACGTGCGCCATCCCGCATAGCGGCGCAGGCGTGCCTGGGCATCAGGGTTCGCCAGTCGCCCATCGGTCACGAGCTGCTCGGTCATCCGGCGCTCATGGGCGTTGCCGTCTTCCGTTGGGGCAACCCGGTAGCGCCAATCCGGCGGTGGACAGAAACGGGTGGACGTTAGCCCCAGCGGGTGCGCCACGAGTTCATCGAATGAGGCGTCCAGCGGCTGCCCGGTCAACCGTTCGAGCAGTTGTCCCAGCACGATGTAGCCCAGGTCGCTGTACACGACTTCGGTTCCAGGCGCGGCAACCGGTGGAGTTTGCGCGATGACGGCCAGGGCCTCGCCTGGATTGCCGCACAGGACATAGAGCGGAAGCCAGGCCGGAAAACCGGCCGTGTGGGTCAGGGCTTGCTCTATCGAGGCGCGCGCATAGGGACTATCACGCAGCGCCGGCAACCACTTGCCCAACGTGTCCTGCGCCGCGCAGTCACCACATTCGATCAGCCGGGCACATAGGAGCGCCGTCACCAGCGGCTTTGTCAGTGATGCCAAATCATAGATCGTGTCCGGTTGCGCTGCCCCAACCACGCCTTCCGCAATCGGCTTTCCCCGGTCGGACACCAGCCAGACAGCGCTTTGTATTTCACCAGTGTCAACCGCGGCTTCAAGCAGTTCTCGCAACGCGGGCGGATTCTGCAACTCGGCGTCCATCGAGACGTGGGTTCTTGTCCGGCTCACTTTTTGTTGATGTCCTGCGTGTGCAGGGACTGTCGCTGCACTTGCTGGAGCTTGCGGTATTCGGCGACGGCGGCCTGGTGTTCGGTTTCGTTTCGGGAGAAGCGGTGTCGGCCACCAGCGCTTAGAACGAAGTAGAAGTAGTCAGTTGTCGCTGGCTGAAGCGCCGCCCGGAGTGACTTTTCGCTTGGCGAGGCAATCGGGCCTGGCGGTAGTCCTGGGTAAAGGTAGGTGTTATAGGGAGACAGCAAACGACGGTGGGCCGGGTTATTCACATTGCCATCCCAAGTCGCGTTGAGCTTCGCCCCGTAAATGAACGTTGGGTCGCACTCAAGCCGCATGCCCCTGCGCAACCGATTGTGAAAAACGCTCGACACCAATGGACGTTCTGCATCATCCGCCGCTTCTTCCTCGATGAGCGAGGCCAACGTGACCACCTCGCGCACCGTCAGACGGCATCCTTCGGCGCGTTGGCGCAGCTCCGGCGTCCAGGCTCTGCGAAAACGTGCCACGGCCTCGGCCAGAATTTCTGCATTTGTCGCCCGCTTCGGGACAATGTATGTATCCGGGAAAATGTACCCCTCTAGGCTTCTGGCAGTTGGGTCAAGGTCAGCAATCAAGCGTACGTCCAGGAGTGCCGGATCGAGTTTGCCCTCTGGAGGGCGGTTCGGCAGAAGTTCGTTGACTTCATAAATGGTCAGCCCCGGCCGGAACATGATTTTGCGGGTTGCCACCGCGCCTCGGCGGATTTTGTCGAGTGCTGCTACTGGCGAGATCGGTGACTCAAACTCATAATCGCCGGCTTGCAGGCGTCGCCCGACCGGGTTGATCAGCAAGTAGAGCAGCACCGGGTAGCGATTTGTGATGACGCCCCGTTCATAGAGCAAATTTACCACCTCACGCGCACCCATCCCTGGCTCAACCGTAATCAGTTCTTCAGCCGCTCGGTGACTTACTGGTTGTCGAAGACTTTGGTACGCACTGACCCCGACACCTATCGCAACCATCAGCGCGACAAGCAGTATCGCCAATCCAACTATCCGGCGGCGCAAATGTGCCATACTCTATCCTGGAAAATTTCGCGATGACTCATACCGTGCCACCGCAAGCCATCAAGCTGTTGCGGACGAAACGGTAGCTGCGTAGCATGACACGAAAGTTCAAATAGAACAACTCGCAAGAAGTAACCTGCGTTTGTGCGATGCCGGCGGCACCTGAACGCACCCTTTACCACCCTCAAGGATAGGGCTTGCCGACAATAAGACTCGGGGAAAAAACCGTCGAGGGCGGTAGTATCCACGAAGCTCGAACCAAATGAGGTGGCTAAAAAAGCGGGTGGTGAGGAACTCACCACCCGCCAAGGTTAGGAGCTGAACTAACCGGCTTACCGCCGTCCAGCCGTTGGCTGCTCGCCTTTGGTCAGACGCGACTCCACCGGCTTGACCGTCACGCCGCCCTTGTCGCGTAGCAACTCAAAGCCCAGCGCCGGACCTTCCAGTTGCGTCATCGTTGCCATCACCGGCCCCGTCAACCGCGTCTCATTTGAGGCTACCGGACACGCCGTCCCCCCAACCCCAAACACGTTGACGTAGAACCGCAGCCGCCGTACCTGCGGCAACGCGATGCGGAAGGTGATGGTGCGCGTGTCACCTGGGTTGAGTGTCCCAATCGGTGTATTGCTGCCAATCGGCGCTTGACCGTTGACCGTGGACTGGCTGGCGCCGGCCTGTCCGCCACTGCTACAGGTCGCCCCATCCGCCGTCAACAGGCGGTGCGGCGGCGACGGCACGATCACGCCCGTCGGCGTGCTGTCCGGGTAGCCCAAGCCCGCAACCTGGATGGAAACATCCGAGATCGTCTGCGAGCTAGTGTTGGTCAGCACGGCCGTCAGCACCAAGTCGCCGGCGTAGTCTGGCAAACCACAAGTGTTGCCCGAAAGCACCTGCCCAGTCACATTGAGCGACACCCGGCAGTTTTGGAGAACTGGCGCAGCCGTTGGCACAACCAACACCACCCGCTTCGGATCATGGTCGGACAACCGCCTTGGCGACGACGGGTTGTTGCGGTCAACTTCCGGGAAGTCGCTATTGACTCGCGCCGTCTCCGAAAATGCGCCTTCGTCACTCACGTTCTGCGTCACAGCCACTTGGTCGAGCGTCTGGGCGCTACCGTCAAACAGGAACGAATAGTTAGAAACCGTCGCGGCTGTCCCGGTGAGACTGACCAGCGGTGGCGTCGGCGGATTCCACGCTCCGGTCGGAGCCAACACAACGCGGGTATCGTTCGCGCCGCTGGCTGGCGGCGTCGGCGGATTGCCCAGAATCGTGTTGTAGATGTCGGTGTAACCATCGTTGAACTGGAAGCCGTTGAAATCACCGATCACGACCATGCGCTCACTGGGGTTCAGGATTTGCCGCTGGCGAATGAGATTGGCGACAAACTCCGCCTGCAACTGACGCTTGTGACGTACCCGGTAGCCCTCATTCGGATAGCCGTTGACCGGCGCGCCCCCATCAGCAACGCCGTTCAACGAACGCTGGTGGAGATTGATGACGGTAAAGGCATAGGTGCCCAGTGTCCCTTCCAGAATAATCGGTGGGCGGTCATTGAGAATCGCCGTTGAACTGTCCGGCCGCACATAGGTGTCACTGGCACCCACCTGGGTCACGCTGTTGACCGTGATGCGGTTCGTGTTGACCAAGTAGGCCACCGCAATACCGCCCACGTCGTTGGTCGGGAAGATGTAGCCCACATAAAAAGGCAGGCTTGGATCGCCATTGGACGGATTCCCATTGTCGGTATTGAGCCGTGCCGCCATGTCGTTGATGACCACCGACAGGTTATCTGTCGGGGCTTCCACCTCCTGCAACCCGATGACATCCGGGTTACGAAGGATGTCCCGCACCTGAAGCGAAAACTTGTTGAGGCGGTTGTTGTAGGCCGTAGTCGTCAGAACCGGTTCACCGCGCCCTGGATCATTCCGGTTATCAAAAAACCGCTGAAGGTTCATCGAGACAATCGTTACCCGGCCGGACGGCTGAACCGCTAGCGGCACGGCCGCGCCAACCGCCGGATCGCTGCTGTTGCTGAAGACCGGCGGATTGGCCAACTCCGGCAGGATGGTAAAGGTGCGGAAGGCATAATCCATCGCGCCGACGAGATTGGTCACAATTGCCGGCTTGGGTAAGTTACCCGGCGGATTTCCGGCCGGCACGTTGAGGGCTGTTGTGCCAGGCTGTCCTGTGCTGAAGACCCGAAGGAGTTCCGGGTTGGCATCCCACCGGGGCACGTTGATCGGGGCCGGAAGGGTTCCGGTAACTCCGCCACCTGGCACCGCGTCAGGGAACCGAATGCCTGGTTCGCGGAACGGACGCGAAAAACAGAAATCACTGCCGCATACCTCGGCTACAACGCCGAAGAAAACGCCGTTGGTGGTCGAGGTGGCATTCGTCTCGTTGATACTACCACCGGTTGGCGAGACGACGGCCAAGTGCTCGACCGACACCCGCATGCCTTCAAACCGTTCATAGCGCAGCGGCAGCGCCGGTTCGAGTGGCGAAGGTGTGTTTGCAATGGCCGGGGTAATCATTGTTGGCGCCGGCAAGGGGGCGCTACAGGCAAGCCGGGCAATCGTCAGCGTGCCTGAAAGCTGGGTGACCGATGGTTGTTGTGGATCGGCCGCTGGGACAAACTCGGCTACCGTTCCGCGCACGCGCACGAGGTTGCCAATCTGCACCGGTGGCGTGCTGCCCGTGAACACAAAAATCCCCTCCGACGTGTTTGGGTTTCCATCATCCAGTGACGAACCATCCGGCGTCTGAATAAAGAAGCCGTTGCTGCGCAGGCCATAAACGACGCCTTCAGTCGTCTGTACCGTACTGACGAGCGGGGAGGTGTTGCCCGTGCCCTGAATCTGGTTGATCGGCGTGACCGATGTGGCGGTAACGACATTGACCGTGATCGTGCAATCGGCCGTCTGGGGCGTCGGCGTATCGTCGTTGGACCAGCGAACCACCACGCTGTAGGTGCCGGTTGGAACCGTGTTGTCAATCTGGAGGGTTGCCGTCGCAGTGCCGCCGACACTGCCGGCCGGGGTAAAACCAATGATCGAGAATCCACTCGTCGGCGGGGTCACGCTGAAAACCGTCGCGCTGTTCACGATGCTGTCGGCGTCGGTCGCGCTCAATCCACAGGCCACGGCGGTCGTCCCCTGAAATGCCGCAACCGTGCCGGGACAGGATGGCACGATTGGGGAGGTCGGCGGCGGACCGCTCGAGTTGGAAAGCGTGAAGTTGTCAATTCCAAAACTGTCGCGACTGCCAGAGCCAGTTGAAGCGGTCAGGGCCACAACCCGGAAAAACACGCTCGGTTGGTTACTGACATCGGCCGATTGCGTCGGCGTCAAGGTGACTGAAATGTTGGTGTTGCCCCACGCGCCAGGATCGCTGTAGGTTGCCAGCGTTACGAATGACGTGGGCGCAGCGCCAACGCCATACTGGAGCGTCCAGGTGGTGCTGCGCGGTTGGACACTCAACATCTGCGCGTCAAAGCTAATGGTATCAATGGTTTCGCCGGTGGTGTCGCGTTGATAGGTAAATGCTGCGCCGGGGTCGCCAAACGCACCAGTCTGGCGAATGCCCAGCGCCCGGTCCGGCGCGCTGTTTTGGGTTCCGGCTGGGGTTGTATCGCTGAAACCGGTGTTGTTGGCGGAAGCAAAATTTTTGAAGGCACCACTGGTATTCGCCCAGTCAATGGCCGATGTTGAAAACGACACCGCAGTGCCAAGTGAGGTGGCGGTAGCCCCGGTGCGCACCGTCCACCCGGCGGGCAAACCGCTACCGATACCATCGAAGGTTTCAGTGTAAGGGATCATCACCGATGTGGTTGAGGCGGTCGTGACCGACGCGGCTGGGAGACTCCCGACCGTGGTATCAGCCTGGGTTGACCGCCCCCACGGCAACCAGAGCGCGGCCAATGCCAAGGCCACACTTGTCGCCAGCGCCAGTGCCCGGCGGGACTGACGCGCATGGATTCTTAAGCTTTGCATGTTTGCTTTGACTCCTTGAACCTGAGGCCTGGCTGCCCCGTGACAAGCGTGGCGAACGGCGGCAGCGAAGCAATGGAAAAAAACGTTCATGGGGAACAAATGTCTTGTAGAGTGAGCTAAATGTTATGCCCACCATGTAAACAGTTTGTTACTGAAAAGACTGGATTTTTCTAGTTCGGCTTGAGGACAGTGGACATCAACAATCAACAAGGACAGTTACAGTTTTGGCATGGCTAACCCAGGAACGAAACGCTTCGTCGAGTTGGATGGCATTCGCGGTTTTGGGGCCCTGGTCGTGGTGCTTTTTCACTACGTCCACCTGATCACGCGCCAGTCACCACCCAGTCCGCTCAAGCATGCCGCCGACTATCTTGGCTGGACCATTGGCATCATGGATTTATTTTTCATCCTGTCAGGGTTTCTGATTGCAGGCGTCCTGTATGATGCTCGCCTAAAACCCAACTACTTCAAAACCTTTTACCTGCGACGCCTGCTGCGCATTTTTCCGCTTTACTATGCGGTCGTCGGTTTATTTCTCATCGCCAGGCTGGTGGCGTGGGCCGGTGGGCTGGAGGCGCTCCACTGGCTCATCCAACGGCCGGTCAGCACCCTGAATGCCACGGATGGGCGCTGGTTTATCAGCTACTGGCTTTACCTTCAAAACTTCGCCATGGCTTATGCCGGCGAATACGGCGCGTACTGGTTATCGCCGACTTGGTCGCTGGCCGTCGAGGAACAGTTTTACCTGGGGTTGCCGCTGCTGATTCGCTACGTTCCGGCGCGCTGGCTGCGGGGGGTCGTGCTGGGATTTATCATGGCTGCGCCCATCCTGCGTTTTGGGCTAGCGCTGACGCCCTATGGCAACGCAACGGCGCAGTACGTTCTCACGCCACTGCGCTTTGACGCGCTGGGCTTTGGGGTGCTCACGGCGCTCCTCTACCGGGACGCCTCGGCTTGGGACTGGCTGACGCGGCAACGACCTTGGTGGTGGACCATGCTTGCCGTCACCAGCGGGTGGCTGTTTCTGCTCTACAGTCGGCGGTTGAGTTTTTACGCGCCAGCCCAGGTGGCGACGTTCTACTTTGCCCAAGCCGTGGCCTACACCATGCTGTTCTGGTTGGTGCTGACGCGCCAGAGTGGACGGCTGGCGGGCTTCTTTCGGTGGTCGTGGTTTGTTTGGGTGGGCGAATTTTCCTACGGACTCTACCTCATGCATGTTCCAGTCCTGGGGCTGGCGCATGCCGTCGTGTTTGGTGGCCCGCCCAATTTGGAGACGCTGCCGCGCATTCTGGTGACAAGCGCCGCTGCGGTTGTCGTTATCTGGTTGGCCAAGCTTTCTTGGGAATACTTTGAAAAGCCTTTCATTCGACGTGGACAAAGGTTTCGCTATGATGCGGCTTGAAAGGTAGCTATGCTTTGATGCCTCTCCTGAAGTCCGTCATGCCCAACTTGGCTCAGGCATGATAGCGTTGTTGGCCGGTTGAACGCCTTCAACTTTTGAACCTGCGGGGATGCACTCATGAGACGTCACGTGATGCTGGCGGCATTGGGCATCGCGCTCATTGGCGCGGAGGTCGTAGCCCAGGAGACTGCCCCAACCCGTCGCAAAGCACCATCCGCGCCAAGCGCTGGGACGCCAGGCGCAAACACCCAGGCCAAGCCACCGGCAACCGCCAAACCAGCCACAACCGGTCAAACGCCGCCCGATCCGAATGCGCCTAGACCTAAGCCGCTCCATGAGACGCTGCGCGGGTATTTGCGGCAGATCAAAGGCGTCCGGCTGGAGCGGGCCGACAAAGACCCAAACACCATCGTGAGCCGCTACCGAATGACCACCGGCGAAGAGGTTGACATTGTGGTGATCCACTCACCGCGCAAGAAAATGGTTGGACTGTACTCCTACGCCTTTGGCAACCTGGCCGATGCCAGCGATGCCGACGACCTACGGACGCTCCTGCTCAATGCCAACGAGGCGCTCGCCTTTGGGAGTTTCTTCGTGGACAAGGAACAGGATATCGGCCTGAAGTGGTCGCTGCGGACGGAAATGGCCATCACCTTTGAAGCCTTCCAGACGGTCTATCTCGGACTGGCCGCCGCCGCCAAGGAATATGCGCCGCAGATTGCCCGCCGGATGAAGAACAAAAACAATGGTGACGATGCCAAACCGGCGACCGCCGCGCCTCGCGACCAGGAGGAGCGCGACGCTTCTGATGCCGCCCGTTCCACGCCTCCCAACGTGACGCGCGCGCGGCGAGCGAGCAACCCACAGTGACCACGCTGGCGTTGGCTAAGGGCCGCCTCCAGGACGCAACGCTTGCCCGCCTGGCCCAAGCTGGCATTGTCGTCAGCCCAGAGCAGCTTGAGAGTCGGCGGCTGGTGCTGACCGATGCAGCCGGAGAATATCGCTTTTTGCTTGTCAAGCCGGGGGATGTGCCGATCTACGTTGAGCATGGCGTTGCCCAGGCCGGGGTCTGTGGGCGCGACGTACTTCTTGAAACTGAACCGGATGTCTATGAACCGCTTGACCTTGGCTTTGGCGTCTGCCGGCTGGTGGTCGCCGGTTATCCCAACGCGGACTGGCGACAAACCAACCGCCTTTCAAAGATGCGGGTAGCGACCAAGTATCCAAATGTCACTCAGCGCCACTTTCAAACCCGCGCGACGCCGGTCGAGATCATTCCACTCACCGGTTCAGTCGAACTTGCGCCGGTATTGGGACTGGCAGATTGTATTGTGGACATTGTTGAAACCGGTCAAACGCTGGCCGAAAACGGATTGGTAATGCTCGAAGAAATTGCCACGGTCAGCGCCCGGTGCATCGTCAATCGGGCAGCGTTTCACCTTGACCGCGCGCGCATCACACAGCTATTGAAGCGCCTTGCGCCGTCCAACGACCAGGGCGACGGCCCGTGAGCCACCCCCATCAGGCCGGAAAGATAAGCGCCTTTTGAAGGCTCCGGGCGCGCGCAATCTGGTTTGGAAGGTTGAGCCGTTCCTCGCAAAGGTGGGCCAGTGCGCGCCGGATTTTGGCGTCGTGTCGCCCAAAGTGCGGGCCGGCCAGCACCACTAGCCGCCAGAGCTGACGATGGCGCAGAAGTAGGGTCTCAATCTCAGGATGGTGGAGTGATGCGAGTTGAGCCGAATGGTTTTCTGATAGCTGAACGGTGACGTTGGCTTCCTTGAGCGCCATATCGGGCGACGGACAATACACAATGATACTTCCATTGGGGACGCCAACCGCAGTACATAGCTCGTCCTCTAACCTAGTCCGCGCACCATCTGCATTTTCATGAAACTGTCGCCTGAGGCCCTCCAGGTAGTCATCGTCCAACCCATCGCGCGTGCACAGAAAAACTGGCTTATACAACTGGCGCGTAGCCAGTGATGTCAATAGTTGCCGCACATCTGGCAGGGACTCAACCCGTTCCTGTAACACATGCAAAAAGGCATCATCCCGCAACTGAATGAGATCGGCGTAGCGAAAGTGTCCGGCGGCAATCGCCAGTTCCAAAGCTTTTGACAACATCGCGCCGGCCGCGACTTTGGCGTGATGAAAATACACGCGCTCCGTCAGAAGGTAACGCATCCGCAAAACCTGGACGACTTCCGACAGCGCATCGTGACGAAACAGTCCATGGCGTTGGAGGTCGAGCGCAAGGCGTCCGCCCAGGCGCGTGAACAGCGAAAAAATTCGGTTGTCGTAATCAATCGTCAGCCCGCAGAAAGCAGCGTCGCGTCGGAGATAGTCGAGTAGGTCGGCGCAAATCGTCCCGGCGAAAATATCCCGTAGAAATTGGTCTTCAGTCGTTGCCAATATGCCGCCGGTGAGGTAGGGGCGGATGGCCGGGAGCAGCCCCTGCCGCTTGAGTTCATCGCCAACCCCATCAGCCAAAGCGTTTTCCAGCCGGGATGGGTCGGCATCGTGGCGCGGGGCAATGCGCCGCTCGTCCTCGAAGGTATGGCCGAATGGAACATGGGTAATGTCGTGTAGCAGAGCGGCTGCCCGGACGTGCCGCCGGTCGTCCTGGCTGAAGCGATGCACACCTTTTTGTTCAAGGCTTTCAATGATTTTTCCGGCTAGGTGACAAGCGCCGAGCGAGTGCTCAAAGCGCGTGTGGACTGCGGAAGGATAAACTAAGTTGCTGAGTCCAAGCTGTTTGACCCCACGCAACCGCTGCATGGCGCGGGTGTCGAGCAACCGTATCTCGTCAGATGAAAAGACCATATCGCCATGCACGGCATCGCGGATGGTCTTCCCCGACCGGTCGGCGCGACTGGCAGCGGTCGTGGGCGGACGACGAGCAGCCCGTAATTGGTTGGTGAAGGTTTTGACAGGCTTCGACAAGGGTGTTAATTTTCGCTCGCTTTCCACTTCGTACTCAAAGTTGATTCAGCCCTCATCGTGAAAGGGGAGAGAGCGGCCAATGCGTCGTAAAGTTTTGCTGGCAGATGACAGCTTGAGCATCCAAAAGATGTTCGGGCTGTACCTTGAAAAATACGACATCGATATCATCACGACCAGTAATGGCGAAATGGCGATCTCGAAGCTTCCCAATGTGTGCCCCGATCTCATTCTGGCCGACGTCTTTATGCCGGGGCGCAGCGGCTATGAGGTGTGTAAGTACGTCAAGCAGCATCCAGGTTTCAAGCACATTCCCGTTTTGCTTCTGAGTGGCAAGTTCGAGCCTTATGACGAGAAAGAAGCTGAGCGTGTCAAGGCCGATGGGCACATCATCAAGCCCATCGGGGAACAGGAGTTTGTTTCGCTCATTCAGACGGCCCTGGAACGCGCGGGCAAGAACGCTGCCGCTCCACCAACACCAATAGCGCAGACGCAAATTTTAGGCTCTGTTTCACCGCCGGTCGCGCCCAAGGAACCTTCCGCGCTCGGCAGTAGCTTGCCAAAGTTTAACTTTGGCAGCCCGGTCGGTGACCCCAGTTCGGAAGTTCCACCGCCGACCATCAAGGTTTCGCCCTCAATGCTGCCTTCAATGCTGGATGATGGGCGACTACCGGACCTGGAGCCGCTTTTGCCGCTCGATACCGCGCCGCCAGCCCAGACAACCGAAGAAGCCACGGATTTTATTCTCGACCTGCCGCCGCCGGAACAAGCCCCGCCGGTGCTGAGTTACCCAGAACCGCCCAAAACCCTCTCGTCACCAATCGCGCGGCCAACTTTCTCCCAGATGCCCACCCCGGACCTTGGGACGAAAACAGCTCGGTTTACTCCTTCTGAGTTGCCAGAGTTGCTTGGGGCTGCGGTTGCGCCGCCCTCGGTTGATGTGGACTCACCACTGGAGCTGGATGACGCGCCGCTGCCGGCCGCCCAGTCGTCTCAGGTTGAGTCATCTCAGGTTGTCCCGGCCGAGCCGCCGCCAGTAGTGACTGAAGCACCTCCGGCGACGGCCGCCGAAGACATCGCCCCGGTCAGCAGCGTGAGTGCGCTGGTCGAGCCAGCCCCAATCGAGACCCCGGACGTGGTTGTGACGCCGCCAGTCCAGGTCGCACCACCCTGGTCGCCATCGGTGACAGTTGAGCCGCCAGTCACCACACCGCTCGAAACACAGGCTGAAACATCGTCACTGAGTCCCGTGACGTCCTCACTTGAAGCCACCCAAACCAGCGCGCTGCTCAACGAACCGATTCCGCCGCCTGATTTTCTCACCGGACTGGTTTCGCCACCGGCACCGACCGAACCACCCGCGCCTTCGGTCGAAAGCCAGCCAGATGAACCGCCGCCCAGCTTGGCAACGGCCACGACTTCGCCCGAACCAGCGGGGATGGCAACGATGCCGGTTTTTGAAGTCGTGATGGAGGACGAGCCTCCCGTCCGCGGTACGGACCTGCTCCCAGACGAGTTGCTTGCCATCCGAAACCAGCAGCAAGTCGAACCCGTCCCAGACACTACCTCGCCGCCAGTGGTGACGGCTACTGCCCCGGCCACGGTCGAGGAGCCTGTTTTTCAACCTTTCACGCCGGAGCCGATCCCATCGGCTACGCTCTTTGCGGCGTCCCCCACCCCATCCGTGCCAGAAGCTGCGCCGGAAGCAGATGCCAGCGCCGCGCTAGACACGCCAGTTCAGCCCAAGCCACTGACCGCGACCGAGGCGAGCCTGCCACCGGTCTTTGCTTTGCCGCCGCTCGATGAAGAGGCAGCCCCAGTCAGTGAAGCGGAATCAGCGCCACCCGCCGAGATGGCCACCGAGATGGCCACGGGAGTGGATGCGACCATCCATGAACCGGCTTTGCCTCAACCGACGAGCGTTGCGCCTGCTTCAGCCCCAATAGGGGTCGAGCCAACGGTGGTTGAAAGCGTGGGCGCTTCGCCAGCCATGGAAAGCCTGCCGGTGACGGTCACACCGACTGACCAGGCGCTTCCAGCCGAAGCGCAGCCGATGCTGACCGACCGGGCGCCGACACCGACTGAAACCGCGCCGACCCTGACCATGCCGCCGGCTGCCGAGCTAGCAACCGGCGCTCCTGATTGGTCAAATTTCACCTTGCCGCAAGCCGTGGTGGATGACATCGTGCGGCGTGTCGTTGCCGAAATTTCTGACCAGGTGATCCGCGAAATTGCCTGGGAAGTCGTGCCCGACCTGGCCGAGCTGCTCATCAAAAAACACCTTGCCAATGGCGTCGGCCAGCGGGGGTCGAATGCGTGACGCCGTACTCAATGGAACTGCCACGCAGGTTGACCCCGGAGAGGAAACGTTTGCGGCGCTTGAGTCACGGCATGGCTTAGGCTTGTACGTGCCGCGGGGCATCACCCTGACCCGCGGGCAAGGCGCTTATGTTTGGGACGCCGATGGACGGCGCTACCTCGATTGTACGGCCGCCTACGGCGTGGCTAGCCTCGGCCACTGCCATCCAGCCGTCGTGGCGGCAATCAGCCACCAGGCCGCAACGCTCATTGCCTGCTCTGGCTCGTTCGGCAACGACCAACGCGCTCAACTTTATGCCGAACTGTCCACCGTCCTTCCGGCCGGGCTAACACGAGTCTTCTTCTGCAACTCCGGGGCCGAAGCTAACGAAGCCGCGCTCAAGTTCGCGCGCTTGACGACCGGCCGCACCGGTGTCGTTGCGGCGATGCGTGGCTTCCACGGACGCACGGCCGGCGCGTTGACCGCAACCTGGGAGCCAAAGTACCGCGAGCCATTCGAGCCGTTGCTACCCGGCTTCAACTATATTCCCTACAATGACCTCGCGGCGCTTGAAGCGGCCGTGACCGATGACGTCGGCGCCGTCATTCTCGAAGTCATCCAGGGAGAGGGCGGCGTCCAGCCGGGGACGGCCGATTTTCTCCAGCGCGCTCAACGCCTGTGTTCAGACCGTGGGGCGCTCCTCATCGTGGACGAAGTGCAATCGGGCTTTGGGCGAACTGGGACGTTTTTTGCTTGTGAGTCCGTTGGCCTTCAGCCCGACATCCTGACCATGGCCAAGGGCATTGCCAGCGGTTTTCCAATGGGCGCCGTGGCGTTAGGGGAGCGCGTCGTGAAGCTATCACCGGGTCAGCATGGGACGACGTTTGGCGGCGCGCCCCTGGCCTGCGCAGCAGCCCGCGCAACCCTGCGCATTCTCAGAGCGGAGCAGCTCCCGGCCCAGGTCGCAGCGCGTGGCGCATGGTTTCTTGAGCAGCTTCGCGCCATCCCAAGCGAGCGTATTCGGGACGTTCGCGGACGTGGCTTCATGATCGGCGTTGAACTCACCGAACCAGCCGCCCCATACATTGCGGCCGCGCAAGCGCGGGGGCTTCTGGTGCTCAATGCTGGCACGCAGGTCATCCGCCTCCTCCCACCACTCATTCTGACCGAAGCCGACTTGGCTTTCGCCATCGGGGTCCTGACGGAAGTTCTCTGCTCGCCGAGCATCTAAGTCGTCGCAGGTAGGAAGTCACTGATGCCAAAATATTTGGGGACACCCGGCCGGGTGTCCCCAAGATAAGCGTTGAAGCTGCAAGCTGGCTCAGTTGACGGAAAAGGAAACCGGACTGGCTTCAGCCCGTTCTTCAGTCACCACCACCTGCCCGTCGCGCGCATCCACGGTAAAGGCATTCGCGGCGCTCCACTGAAGCGTAATCGGGAGTTTGACCTTTTCATCAATCGTCCGCTTGAGGAAACGCGCGCCATAGGCCGGGCTGAAGCCCTGCTGCACGAGCTGGTCAATGGCGGCTTCGGTGACTTGCATGGACTTGCCAAACTTGGCCATCTGCCGCTCGATTTTCTTGAGGTAGAGCACCGCTATCTGCCGCACTTCGTCCTGCGTCAGCGGCGAGAAGACGACAATCTCATCAATCCGGTTCCGAAACTCCGGCGAGAAGCGCGTCTCGGCGGCTTTCAGCACTTCGTTCTTGATTTCCTTCATGTCGCCAAGCGATTTGACGCCAAAACCAAGCGGCTTCATGTACTTCTTGAAGTTCTCGCTACCGAGGTTCGAGGTCATGATGATAATGGCATCGGATAGATAGACCTTCTTACCACGGCCATCCGTCAACCACCCCTCGTCAAAAGCCTGAAGGAACAGATTGAGCAGATATGGTGACGCCTTCTCAATTTCGTCGAGGAGCAGAACCGTGTAGGGATTGTCCCGGAGACGCTCGGTCAAAATGCCGCCGCGCTCTGAACCAACGATGCCGCGCGGCATGCCGATTAGCTTTTCGACCGCAACGACGCCGTCTTGGTACTCGGACATGTCAATCCGCACCATCTTTTGCTCATCGCCGAACATGAACTCAGCCACGGCCTTGGCCAGCTCAGTCTTGCCGACACCGGTCGGGCCGAGGAACAACAGCACGCCGTCTGGCTTGTAGAAGTTTTCTTTGAGCGGACCCTTGTTGAGCCGGAGGCGGCGCGCCACACTCTCGACGGCTTCGCGTTGCCCAATGACCCGCTTGGCCAGTTCGGCTTCCATGTTGGCAAAGCGTTCGGTCGTTTCGCGGAAGATCATGTCGTGTGGGATACGCGACTCCTGGGCAATCACATCAATCACATGGTGCTTCAGAACCCGCGGGTTATCGGGTTGGTTGATCTCCACCTTGACTGACGCGGTGTCCAGCCAGCCGATGACTTTGTCCGGCATGTGCAAGCTACGAATATAGCGCGGGGCCATCTCCAAAGCCGTTTCCAGGGCTTCGTCAGAAATCTCCACAGCGTAGTTCTGTTCGAGGCGTGGCCGAACCCCATGCAGAATTTTGCGTGTGTCCTCAACGCTTGGCTCGGCAATGACCACTGGGCGAAAACGGCGGGCAAGGGCCTCATCTTCGGCGATATATTCTTTATATTCAGTCGTGGTCGTGGCCCCGATGATGCGTAGTTCACCGCGCCCAAGCGCCGACTTGAACATGTTCGCTGCGTCAGCCGCCGCCCCCATGGCCGAGCCAGCGCCAACGATGGTGTGAACCTCATCAATGAACAGAATGAGGTTTTCACGCTCTTTGACTTCGTTGATGACGCCTTGAATGCGCTCCTCAAACATGCCGCGTAGCATCGTCCCGGCCACGACATTTGAAATCTGCATCGAGACAATGTGCGCATTACGGAGGCGACGCGGCACACGGTCTGGTTCCAGCTCAATGAGTTGAGCGAGACCCTCGACGACCGCCGTTTTCCCAACGCCCGGCTCGCCAATCAAAATAGGCGAGTTGGCGCGTTCGCGGTGGCAGAGGATTTCAATCATCTGCTGGATTTCTCGCTCCCGACCAATCACCGGTGGCAACTTCCCTTCACGCGCCAGCTTGTTGAGGCTCGTTCCGAAGTGCTTGATGTAAGGCGGCAACTCAAACTTCCGGCTGATGCGCGCCTCGCGCTCCTCGCGCGACTTGAGCCGCGAACCCACCCGCTCGATGACGTCTTGCGGGTCGGCCCCAAACTGCCGAAGCACGGAAACCGTTACGCCGTCCTCGTCTTGAAAGAGTGAAATGAGCAAGTCAGTTGAGTCTATCGCCTGTCGCCCATTCTGACGCGCCCGACGCATGGCTTTGTTGAGAATGTCACGTGTGGCATCGTGGAGTTTCATCCGCTTGCCAACAAACTGACGTTGGATCGCTAGACGACCATCCAGCGCGTTGCGAATGGCCTGCGGGTCGAGATTAAGGCTCTGCATGATCTCATTGAGAAGCGGACGCTCGACTTCCGTCAGGGCAAGGAAAATGTGTTCTGGCGCAAGAAAGTTATGCTCGCGGTTTTTCGATTCCTCATAGGCGCGGCGCATGACGCGCTGTCCGCTTTCTGAAAATCGGTCTGCGAAATCGCCAAAGTCAATCATAGCGTGCCTCGGTGAGGATGATATGGGTCGTTTATGTGATGCGCATCCAACCGACGAGAGCCTGTGGAGACGCAACGTACCTGCCGGCGGGGAGTGGGTAAGCCAGAAGCGAGAATACCATACACGCTGGTTACGTCGAATGGTTCTTTACCTAGGTCATGCCGGAATTTCCGTTTCTGAAAGCACAGCCGTCGAGGTTTCAGCCCGTCCAACGCAAACCAGGGCCGGCCGAATCAGTTGTTCGCCTAAACGGTAGCCCGGACGAGTCTGAGCGACAACCTGCCCATCCTGCTCCGAACTCACCGTGGTGGTCTCGACCGCTTCGTGAACCTGTGGGTCAAAAGGTTGCCCAACGGCCTCGATGCGCTCGATATTATGGCGCTGAAGCGCCTGGCTGAGAAGCCGCTGCATGGCCATAATTCCGGTCAGAAGGTCATCTTTGGTGGCTTTCTCGGCACCGGCCACCATCAAATCTAGGTTGTCAAACACAGCTAACCAATCCTCAATCAGCGCGAGACGTTCACTCACCACCCGCTGCTCAAAGGTACGCTCCAGACGGCGGCGCGTTTCGCGCAGCTCCGCCTGGGTTTTGGACTCAAATTCGACAACCTGCGCCCGGAGGCGCGCGAGTTGAGCTTCACGCTCTTCAAGTTGCATCTGAAGCTGCTCAAGCGTGGGCGAGTCCGAATCAAGCGAGCCAGTAGCTCCCTCCACGGCTGCGGTGGAAGCCGATTCTGGGTTCTCAGTATCCATGTACAACCGGCGCTTGTCCGTAACCTGAACAACCGGCACAGTGGCGTCGGTTGTTTCGCGTGGTTCATCGCTCATGTCCAGCTCCTTAGCGGGGAAAGTTTTGTCCAATCACAGTTTGGTTCAATCGGTCGGACGATGAACAAAGCTGGAAACGGCTTTGTTCATCATCCGATGAAGGCTCAGGCGAGAACAATTTCGCCAACCACACGGTTAGCTGACTTGAATACGGTTAGCTAACCTGAATGCTGATGTTCTTACCCTGTGCCATTTCACGCTTCGGGAGTGAAACCGTCAGCACGCCCTGTTTGTATTCCGCCCGAATGCCGTCCTGGTCAACCGTCGGCGGCAAGGTGAAAGTACGCGCAAAACTACCATAAGACCGTTCAATGCGGTGGTAATTCTCACGTTTTACCTCGGACTCGAACTTCCGCTCGCCAGTTACCGAGAGACGGTTGTTATCCACGCTCACGCGGATATCTTCTTGCTTGACATCGGGCAGCTCGGCCTTGAGGACGATTTCCTTTTCGGTTTCGTAGATGTCCACCGCCGGCGACCAAGTCGCCGCTGCTTCATCTTGCGCCGTTGAACGCGGGAGCAAACCGGCCTCGCTGAAGAGGCTGTTCATCCGATTTTGCAGGGTGATGAGTTCACGAAATGGATCAAAACGTTGCAGTGTCATGGCTTGATTACCTCCAAAACAACAGGCAAAACAACAGGTTCAGGCAGTTGGCTAGGCATTGACCGTTTCCGCCACGGCCTCGACCACTGCTTCAGGCGTAAAGGTAAATGCCTCACCAGTCTCGTTGACATCCACTCGAATGGTCTGCCCATCAAGGATCGTACCATCGAGCAACTTCAGGGCCAGTGGGTTCTGAAGCAAGTTTTGGATCGCGCGCTTGAGTGGGCGCGCGCCATAGGCCGGGTCAAACCCTTCACTGGCCAGTAAGTCCTTAGCCGCATCGGTCAGGTGCAGGTTGATTTGCCGCTCGGCCAACATCGCCCGCAGCCGTTCCAGTTGCGTTCCGATAATCTGGTGCAGTTGCCGGCGTCCGAGCGGGTGGAAGATGACGATTTCGTCGACACGGTTGAGGAACTCCGGCTTGAAGACGCTGCGCAGTAAGGTGAGCACCCGCTGGCGCACGTCAGCGTCGGTCTCAGGATCACCGCCCCAGTCCAGAATTTCGCCGCTGCCAATGTTTGAGGTCATAATAATGACCGTGTTTTTGAAATCCACCGTCCGGCCCTTGCCGTCAGTGAGGCGTCCGTCATCCAGGACCTGGAGCAGTACGTTGAAGACATCTGGGTGAGCTTTTTCGATTTCGTCCAGCAGGATGACGGAGTAGGGCCGGCGACGGATCGCCTCGGTCAACTGCCCACCTTCGTCGTAGCCCACGTAGCCGGGAGGGGCCCCGATGAGCCGGGCGACGGTATGTTTTTCCATATACTCCGACATATCGAGCCGAACCATGGCTTGTTCATCATCGAAGAGAAACTCCGCCAGGGCACGGGCCGTTTCCGTTTTGCCAACGCCGGTTGGCCCGAGGAAGATAAAGGAGCCAATCGGACGGTTTGGGTCCTGAAGTCCGGCACGCGCCCGCCGTACCGCATTGGCGACGGCGCGGAGCGCATCGGCTTGCCCAATCACCCGCTGCCCCATCCGTTCTTCCATGTGGACGAGCTTCTGCACTTCGCTTTCGAGCATCTTGGCAACCGGGATCCCGGTCCACTTGGCAATGACCGCAGCAATGTCGGCTTCATCCACTTCTTCCTTGAGCATCGCGCCGGCTGATTGCAGGCTAACGAGCTTGGCACGGTTGGCTTCGATGCGTTGTCGCACCTCATTCATTGAGCCATAGCGAATTTCAGCCACCTTGGCGTAGTCACCAGTGCGTTCATAGCGTTCAGCTTCGAGTTTGAGAGTTTCGAGCGTTTCTTTGTCTGCACGAATGGACTCGATGATTTCTTTCTCATTGGTCCACCGGGCTTTGAGCGCGGCGCTCCGTTCGCGTAACTCGGCAACCTCTTGTTCAATCTTGGCCCGCCGCTCACGGGATGCCGGATCATCTTCCCGCTGGAGTGCCTGGCGTTCAATTTCGCGCTGCATGATGTCGCGCTCAATTTCGTCAATCTCAGTCGGCAGGCTGTCAATCTCAATCCGCAACCGGGACGCGGCCTCATCAATCAGGTCAATGGCCTTGTCCGGCAGAAAGCGGTCGGCAATGTAACGATTCGACAGGGTGGCTGCCGCCACAATCGCGGCGTCCTTGATGCGGACACCATGGTGAACCTCATAGCGTTCCTTCAGTCCGCGCAAAATGGCAATCGTGTCTTCCACCGTTGGTTCGGGTACATACACGGGCTGGAAGCGCCGCTCTAGGGCGGCATCCTTCTCGATGTGCTTCTTGTACTCGTTGAGCGTTGTCGCCCCAACACAGTGCAACTCACCCCGCGCCAGTGCCGGTTTGAGCATGTTCGAGGCGTCAAGTGCGCCCTCGCTGGCACCGGCCCCAACCAGCGTGTGCAGTTCATCAATGAACAGAATGATTTCGCCGTTGGAGCGCACAACTTCTTTGAGCACTGCCTTGAGGCGATCCTCAAACTCACCGCGGTACTTGGCACCGGCCAGCATCGAACCTAAGTCGAGCGTCATCAGCCGCTTGTTTTTGAGTGATTCCGGCACATCCCCCGACACAATCCGCATGGCCAGGCCTTCAACGATGGCCGTCTTACCAACGCCTGGCTCACCAATCAGAACCGGGTTGTTCTTGGTTCGGCGGGACAGGACCTGAATGACCCGACGAATTTCGTCGTCACGGCCGATGACTGGATCGAGCTTGCCCGCTCGCGCCAGTTCGGTGAGGTCGCGCCCATACTTCTGAAGTGACTGGTACTTTGACTCCGGGTCCTGGTCAACGATTCGCTCGTTACCGCGTAGCTCCTTGATGACTTTCAAAATAGCGTCACGTGTAACCCCCTGCTGCCGGAGAATCCGACCAGCCTGACTTTCCTTGTCTTCAGCCAAAGCCAGGAGCAAATGCTCCGTGCTCACATAGGCATCCTGAAGCTTGTCAGCCTCTTTGCGCGCATTGACAAACAGCGTGGAGACCCGGCCGGAGAAGTAACGCTCACCACCGGTTACTTGCGCCAGCTTGCCGAGTGCGTCCTGGGTTTCTTTGAGGATGCGTGGCACCGGCGCGCCAATCTTTTCCAGCATGGGCTTGGCGATACCGTCGCTTTGTTCAAGCAGGGCGACCAGGAGGTGTTCGGGTTCAACCTGGGGGTGCTGCCGCTCCTGGGTCATGGTCACAGCGGCGGCAATGGCTTCTTGGGCGCGGAGGGTAAACTGATCGTGTCGCATGGCAAACCTCGTTACTGGGGGAACCAGCCATCTTTCTTAGTCCGAGGCTAATATAAAAATCTTAGTCACTCATTGTCAAGATTAATTTTCCTGGATTGACCTGGTACAGGGTCTGCCCTCCCGATGAACCAAACGGATGAACCAAACATTGGATTGCGGGGGGTACGACTTTGGCTTCGTAAGGCGCTTTGCTAGGTTTTGAACTTGAGCCTTGATCTCGGCGTTTGCACAGACGTCGCATCAAGTCAGGAGTGAGTGGGATGACTTGGCAAACAGGTAGGCAGTCGGGTTGGCAGGTGATGGCCGGGGTATTCCTGGTCGGAATGTGGCTTGTCGCTGGGTTACTGGACCGTCCGGCGATGGCGACGGACGTTGTCCTGACCCTTCCCTTCGAACATACAACAGCGCGACCTGAGCATAACTGGATTCGGGAGAGCTTTACGGTTGCCCTAGCGGAGTTACTCGACTCGCCGGGACTGATTGCTGTTCCGCTCGATGAATGCCACCTGGCGTATGAGAAACTTGGGTTGTCACGTACTGCTCTGCTGACCCGCGCCACCGAAATCAAGCTGGGCGAAGCCGTTGGCGCTGACCTTCTGGTGCGCGGCACATACGCGGTGACCGGCGACGGCAAGGACAGCACGTTGACCGTCCGGGCACAGATGATTTCCCTGCGCGAAGGTAAGCTCCTTGGCAGCGAGCATGTCCTCAGCGCTCCGTTGGCCGATCTCCAGGTTGTCCAGGGCAAGCTGGCGTGGGAGTTGCTCTACCAACGGAACCCGGCACTCCCGTTTTCGCGTGACCGAATCATTGCGCGGGCGACCCGTACCGCGCCCAGCGCCTATGAAATTTATGTCAAAGCCTTGGTTACTGAAGATGGCGCTGATCGAACGCGGCTGCTCATCCGAGCCATTGAAGATGCGACGCGCAACGCGCAATTGACCTTTCCACAGGCATATTTTGAACTTGGGCTGACCCACTACCGGGCTGGACGCCACGGCGAAGCTCTAACTTGGCTTGAACGGGTTCGCCCGACTGATCCCCGTGGACTCGAAGCCAGCTTCTACTTGGGCGTCTGCCAAATCCTCTCCAATCAGACCGACGCCGCTATCAAAACACACACTGCCCTTCTTGGGCCGATGCCACTTTTTGAGACCTATGTCAACGCCGGTGTCGCGCAGATGCAGAAAAACAACTTTGCTGAAGCTGCGCGCTTGACCAAGCTGGCCTCCGATACCGTCCCACTCGACGACGAAGCGCTTTTCAACTATGGCTATGCACTTTGGCGCGACGGCCGTCCGACAGAAGCCATCGCGCCACTGGAGACCTTGACCAAGCGAACGGCAACAGAGGGACGTGCCTGGTACGTCTTGGCCAAGAGCTACGCCAAGGTCGGGCGTGCCGATGAGGCCGCCGCAGCTCTGGATGCCGCCAAGCGCTATGCGCCGGATTTCGCCAAGTGGGAAACCAGCGGCAAGCCCCCGTGGCTGCCCTACGTCAAGACCCGCTTCAACCGCGAAGCCTTTCACCGTTTCGCGCGCGGCGAAGAACAAAGTCGCCAGCAAGCCTTTCTTGGCGTGTCGGCACTCCAGCGCGTCGAATCGCTGATGCGTGAAGCGCAGACGGCCTTTCTTGAAAATCAGTCTGACCTTGCCGCTGAGAAGTTGGCTCAAGTCATTCAAATCGCACCGGATTACAGTGATGCCCACTTCCTGCTGGGGCGTGTTCACGAACGACGCGGGGATTTGCCGGCCGCCGTCAATGCGCTCAAGGCAGCCGTCTTTTGGAATCCCAAGCTTACGGCGGCGCATGTCTTGCTTGGTCGCATTCTGCTGACGCAGGGAGAGCGCGCGCGGGCCGCAGCTCACATTCGGCAGGCCCTTGACCTCAGTCCCAACGACCCTGACGCGCAGGCCGTGCAACGCCTCCTGCTCACGACACCACAGTAACGGCCAATCCAGGCAACGGAGCCAAGTGCCATCCCCGGCACAGCCGGCGGGCATTTTTTGCTTGGCATCAACTGGACGCAGAGGTATCACCTGGCACTTTACAGGGAGGTTACACTCTCGAAACACGACGTAACATTGTTGTTTAGAAGAATGTTACGTCCCCTATTTAGCGTCTTCCTCAGTCGCAAATCGTCACCGCCACCACAAGGCGGACTTGTGTTTCAACGGCCCTCGTGGCCCTGAGGAGGATGGACTTATGTTCAGGCAATACCTGACTCGTATGCTGTGCGCCGTCATCTGGACGGTCGCCCTAGCGCTCGGCGCGTTTTCCAGTGCGTCGGCCCAGGTTGGGGCGACCGGCAGTCTTGGCGGCGTCGTGCAGGACCCGAGCGGCGCGGCGCTACCGGGCGTCACCGTCACGGTTAAATCAGATGCCGGGGTCGAGCGCACCGTACAAACCGACAACAACGGTCGGTGGCTCGTGCCGGTGCTTCCAACTGGGATTTATCAAATCAGCTATCGCCGGGATGGCTTCAAGGAGCTTGACCGCAAGGGGGTTGAGGTCGAAGCCGCCGTGCCACGGACGGTTGATGTCAAGCTTGAAACCGGTGCTGTCACCGAAACCATCACCATCACGGAGGACGTGCCGCTGCAAGTCGTGACGACGACGGCGGCGACCTTCCGCCAGATCAATGCGGAACAGCTCACCAAGGTTCCAACGTCAACGCGCAGTTTCACGCACCTGCTTTCAACCGAAGCCGGCGTGGCCGCCGATTTGCCACCGGTGTCGGTCAACGGCAATGGCAACGTCTCACCGGCCGTCAACGGGACGCGCACGACCAGCACCAGCTTGCAGTTCAACGGGATTGACGCTACCAACATCACGAGCAACGAAGGCTCACTCGATGGCAACATTTCGCCCGCGCCGGAAACCCTCTCCGAAGTCAAGCTCCAGACCAGCCTTTATGATGCCTCAACCGGGCGCTCCGGCGGTGGGAACTTTCAGCTTGTCACCAAGAGCGGAACCAATGAGTTTCACGGCGCCGCCTATCATTATCTGCAAAACGAAATCTTCAACGCCAATGACTTCTTCTTCAACCGCGATGGGATTGACCGTCCGCGCGCCCGGCGGAACGAAGGCGGCTTCACGATTGGCGGCCCCGTCCTGAAAGACCGGTTGTTCTTCTTTGGCGGTTATCAGCGAACCCAGGCCAGCACAGCGTTTGTGCCTACGGCCAGCAGTCTTACCGTCTTGCCGCAGTTTCTCCAGATCATTGGCAGTGACCGGTCGGCGGCGCGGATTGCCGCGGCGGTCAACCAGCTCAATCCTGGTTTGAACCTGCTCCCGTCTGAAATTAGTCCGGTGGCGCTCAACTTGCTCAATCGCCGCAATCCAGTTACCGGCGGGTTTCTCATTCCTACTCCCGGACCAAACGCGCGGCTGATCGGGACGGATAGCGGGACGGGGCTGCCTGGGCTGCCCACCAACGTCACTGGAAACAACGTCACCGTCACCTTTACCAATAGCGCCACGGGAACGACCCGAAATGTCAATACCGGGTCAGCCGGCGGCACACGCGGCAATCCAATGCTCCAGGAGCGGATCGTACAACCGGCAAATTTCACCCAGGATCAAGTCAACTCACGCCTAGACTGGCAAATTGCCGGCAATAACCGCCTAAGCGGGGTCTTTTTCTTTGCCGACTTCCCGGGCTTCGATCCGTTCACCTCGCCGACAAACCTTGCCTCACCGGCGACCATTCGCCGCGCTGACCAAAACTACTCGGTGGCGATTTCAGACGTGCACACCTTCTCGCCAACCCTCATCAACGAGTTTCGGTTTGGCTACTTCCGGTTGCGCAATTCACGCGCGTTGGACACACCGTTGCTTGTCCAGCCAGACGAAGTTGCCCGCACCTTCAACGCAACCAGCCCACAGGCTTTCAACCCAGCCTCAATTTTTGACTCAGGAACGAACTCTTTTCGTCTTCCCCGCATCGTGACACGCGCCAGTAACTTCTCCATCAATGGTCCGAACGATGCGTTCAACAAGCGCCTCCAGAACACCTACTCGCTCTTCAACACGCTGACCTGGGTCAAAGGCGATCAGACCTTCCGGTTTGGGGGTGAGTACAAACGTCATTTCTTTGACACTGACTTGCCAGAAGAACAGGGGCTGGAGTTTGAAAAGCTTGAAAACTTCACCCAGTTTCTCGCCGGGCGCGTCACGGAAGCCGACACGCAGTATGGCTTCACGCAAAAGAACTTCCGTTTCTTTGACGTAAGCCTGTTTGCGGCCGCCGACTGGCGCATTACGAATAACTTCACGCTCAACTATGGTGTCCGGTATGAATACTTCGGGACGCCAAGTGAAAAACGCGGGCGGTTCGGGAACTTTTACCCAGACTTGGTCACCGACCCCAATAACATCATCACCGGCTTCGTCGTGCCGTCGAATGCCAAGCCAACTGGCTTCGCGGCCATTGACACCTCGATTGACCGTTCGGTGCGGGCCAACAGCCGCAGCACCATCAACGATGACCGAAACAACTTCGCGCCGCGGGTTGGCTTTGCCTGGACGCCCTTCAACGATGGGAAGTTTGTCGTCCGCGGTGGCTACGGGTTTTTCTATGACCGTCCGTCGGCGGCGTTCATCAATACGGTGTTCAGCAACTATCCTTTCCTACGGGAAATCGAAGTGACGGCTCCGGCCGGCAACGTGCCGTTCACGACTGCCTTTTCGCAGCAGGACCCGAACCGCCCCTTCTTCCAGTTCCTCACTGGTCTTCCAGCCCAGGGCATTCCTGGCTTGCGCGTAGTGCGGACAGCCGGCGCAACCGGAACCTATACCATTCGGGATGGCACGGGCGTAACTCGGCAGGCGGATGGCTCACTCAATCCGATTGACCCGGCAACCGGCCAACCATTCCTCGGCAATGTTGCAGAAACTTTTGAGTTTCGCGCGGTTGACCGCCGGCTGCGAACGCCTTATATCCAACAGTGGAACTTGGGCGTGCAGTACGAGCTGCGCCGGGACTGGATCGTGGAAGCCCGCTACATTGGCACGAAGGGCACGAAGCTGCTTCAGGCGCTCATCCTCAATCCCGTTTTTGACCTCAATGACCCCAGCACACCGGACTTGATTTATGAGCGGTTCAACCAGGCCTATGTCGCGGCCGGTAGCCCCAACGGGCCACTCAATCCGGGCGCAACGGCCCGCCAACGTGGCATGGGACGGGCGTTTGGGTTTCCGAACGTGGCATTTCCGGTTGGTGACCCCCGGCGCACCATGGACCTCAACGTTGCCAACACGGCTGGCTCAGTCCTGCCTTTTGAGGCCCGTGGATTCTACCTTGGGCTGAACATCCCCGAAGCGGTGTTGCTCACATCTTCGGCAAGCTCTATTTATCATTCACTCCAGTTGTCAACGCAGCAGCGTTTCAACTTCAACGAGTCTTATGGTGGGTTGAGCTACTTTGCGGCCTACACGTGGTCGAAGTCCATTGACGACATCTCCGCCGACCCCGGCAGCACGGCCGGGAACGCCCGCCCGGATACGCCTAACGTTGGCTTCGTGGCTTCGGGCAATCCCCGTAACCTTCGCGCCAACCGTGGTCCATCTGATTTTGACCGGACACATCGCTTCAGTGCGACGGCCGTGTACGATTTCCCAACCTTTGGTTTGACCAACCGCTTTGTCAAAGGGTGGGCATTTTCAACCTTCATCCAGGTTCAATCGGGAGCGCCCTTCAGCATTTTCTCCGGTGAGCCTGAAATCTCGGCCGTAGGTACGAACGGCGCGAACTTTACCAGCCTGCGCCTGGGTTCGGGCGGTTTGTTCCGACCGGGCTTTGGACGTCCAAATCTCGCGCCTGGCGCAACGATTAGCGACCTGCGGCGACGGGGACCTGAACCAACTGCGCAGTTCTTCAACCCGGCAGCACTGGCCTCACCACTTGGTGATCACGGCAACCTAGGTCGAAACATCTTGCGCGGCGCGTTTCAGAAGCGGGTGGACTTCAGCCTGGCAAAGAACACCTCGATCACAGAGCGCGTCGGGATTGAGTTCCGGTGGGATATTTTCAATGCCTTCAACAACGTGAACTTTGCGTTGCCAGGCAATGACCTACAGGATCCGGGTGACTTTGGAACCATCACCAATACTATTGGCGGACCGCGGATCATGCAGTTCAGCCTGAAGGTACGGTTCTAATCGGTCCGCTCGGAGCCGGCAAAACCATCACCGGGCGTGGAGACTTCCCGCGCCCGGTTTTTTGCTGAACGACACGCTCTTGTGCTTAACTGCTTCTTAGGGCCATGAACCGAAGGCGAGCTGAAGCACACAGCACCAAACAACTGGCTTTGTGCTTGGTAAGGTTGCAGTGTCAACGCTGAGACTACAGTCGTGGGCAACCCTTACAATGCTTGCCGCACTTTTTGAACTTTTTACAGCACTTGTCTTTGCGCTTGCTTCGACTGAGTATCACGGCCTAGCTCCTTGCCAAGAAAACCTGGCGCTAGACTACTCTAAATCGAAAACGGTTTTCAAATCTAAGTTCCAACTTATAACGGCAACGTATCCGAATCTGGTGGGATGACCTGATACGTGACCCGCTGCCACCGTGAAATGCTGCCGGCGGATGAGGAACCATCCCCGAAAGCGAGCCATCGCCGAAGCGGACGACCATCGCGGGCAGCCGGGCGCGACCAAAACTTGCCATCGCCGTGAATCCGTGCCACCCCGTTGAAGCCAATGCGGAGATCAGCCCCGTGCAGCACGATGGTATAGGTGTTGATGCCGGCGCAGGGATTGCACGCATAGGCCAATGTCGGCACACGCAGCAACCGGATGCCCTCTGGCTGAATCAACAGCGCATCAGCGTGACGGTCATTTTCAAACCAGATGGCGCAACCAGTGGCATCGCGCTCACCGACGTAAGCCACAAGCTGCATCCTGACTTCAATAACGACCTTCTGCTCGGCGGTGACATCCCACGGCAAGTAAAAGAAAGCACTGTTTTCCGCGCTGTAGGTCGTATCAAGCAACAGGGACCCATCTGGCTCGGTCCGAATGAGATTGTTGCCCGACAGCTCGACGCCCCACCCAAGTATTGTGGCGGCGGCATGCCGCGGGTGTGAGGCGGGCGGGGTTGCCGGTGAAACCAAACTAGGTTGGACTAAAACTGGTTGGCTGGGTGGCATGCTCAGGGGCGGCGTGCTGGATAGCTCGGACGGCTGGGCTGCGGCGCCATGCTCTGTCTCTTTCGTAAAGGCCGCTACGTCAGCCGGCGCCGAACTTGGTCGGGAAGATAATGCAAGTGAGGACAGCGATTCGCTGACAGTTTCAGCTTCACTCAGTGCCCCCTCCGGAGTCTGGGCGTCCGCAGCAACAGACAACGGAGCCGCAGACAACGGAGCTGCCTGCCAGTGGCTGGGCGAAGGGGGAGACTCCAGTCGAACTGATCGAACCCGTAGAATGCGGTTTGCATTGGAATCCGCAACGTAAAGGTCATGGTGAAAACCCACAACGATTCCGCGTGGAGCATCGAGTTCAGCCTCGCGTGCGGGTCCAGTCTGGCGGCCACGGCGCTGGCCACAAATCAGCGCCGCCGTGTAGGTATCTGTCCCAGTTGGGGTCAAACGCAGGACGCGATGGTGATTGGTATCGGCCACGTAGAGGTTGCCAAACACATCCGCGGATAATCCGTTTGGAAAGTTCAACTGGCGCTCTTGGCCGCCGCCAAACACGGTTTTTACCGTGCCATCTGGAAAAACACAGCGGATGGCATGGTTGGCGGCATCCGTGACATAGCACCGCCCGGACACATCGAGTGTAATGGCATACACCCAGCCAAACATTGCCCGCGCGCCGATACCGTCCCGAAAACCACGCGCTTGTCCGGCAAGGGTTTGTACTTGCCCATCCGGCGTTATCACGCGAACCACAACCCCATCCGTAACATACACGATGCCATGCATATCCACGGCAAGGCCTTTGGGTCCTTCAAAGCTGGCAGCGGTCACCGGGCCGTCTTCGATTGTGGGTACGCCCGTTCCGGCAAGGGTTCGCACCTCGCCATCTGGTGTCACGACGCGGACGCGGGCGTTGAGATGGTCGGCCACATAGACTTCACCCTGTCGCCCGACGGCAATGCCGAGTGGCCCGTTGAATTCGGCTTCATTGCCGCGTCCGTCCCGAAACCCGCGCTGGTGACCGCCAGCCACCGTCTGTAGATAGCCATCGGGAGTGAGCTTGCGAATGGCATGGTTGAAGTGATCGGCAATGTAGAGTACCCCCTCGGCGTCAAGGGCCAAGCCGACGGGATGGTTGAGTTGAGCGACGGCGCCAACGCCATCCACCAACCCAGCCGCCCTCCCTGTCACAACCTCGACAACCAAATCATCGAGATCGGTTGTCGTTAATCCGGCTTGCGCGGCGAAGGGTGGAACGCCATGTGGAACCACCGTGCCTGGCTGAGGAACGATCACCGCGACGGAAGGCTTAGTCTGCTTGCTGTCTTCGGGTGCCGGCGGCGCACCAAACTGTTCGGTAGGACCCTCCAGCGCCACATTGAGTGGCGAAGCGCCGTGGTACAGTCGAACCAGTCGGATGGCATGCTGCTCACGGTCGGTGACATACAACCGATCATTGAAGTGCGCGAGCGCCGTCGGCATCCAGAACTTGGCTGTTTTTTCATCGCCATCACTGTTTCCTTGCTGGTCACCGGCGATCCGTACGACTTGGCCTCCAGGCAATACAGCCTTGAGTGAGAAGTCAGCAACATCGAGTACATACAGCGTGCCATCCGGGCCGACGCAAACCGCCACGGGGTGCAAAATCGGTGTATCCGTTTGGGCATCCGGGCCGACCGGCAAGGTCGTTACTTGGCCGTCCCGGCTTAGTTTACGCAGGCGGCGGTTGCCGGCATCGGCGAGGTAGAGGTTGCCGACCCGGTCAAGCGCCAACCCACTCAGGGTATCGAACTGCGCTGTGGCGGCCGGGCCGTCCAGACAACCTGGTTCGCTACCAGCCCGGGTTGTCACCATGCCATTCGGGGAAATACAGCGAATCCGCGCATCATCCGCCACATACACCGTGCCAAGCGCGTCCACCGCGATAGCGCGCGGCGATTTGAAGCGCGCCTGCTTGCCGACGCCATCGCGCGTCCCTTCAACGCCGTCGCCGGCCAACGTCGTCACGGCACCATCCAGTGTCACCCGACGAATACAGGCGTTATTGAGATCGGCGACATAAAGATAACCCGACGCATAGGCGACTCCGCGTGGCCCATTGAACTCAGCCAGCAGTCCGAGGTCATCCCGGTTGCCGGCGCGACCGTTGCCGGCCAAGGTGCGCACCATGCCGTCCACCGAGATTTGCCGAATGCGATGGCCACCGAAGTCGGCAACATAGAGATTGCCCTGCGGGTCACAGGTAATTCCGTTTGGACGCAAAAACTTGGCAACCGACAGCGGCCCGTCGCCGTAGCCTCCGTCACTTATCGTCAGGGTGCTGACCGCAATCTTCCAATCTGGTAGTCGCTCTCGCTCTGGTGGGTGGGCTGGCAGGTCTTCCAGGGTCGAGATATTGGTTTCCTCGGCTAGGCGACGGGTCTCAACCAAGCTACTCGGGTCAAACTCAACGGCTTCGATTTGACTCATGGAAATCCGGGCGTCAGTGACCGACTGCCCAGCAACGGCAAAGCTGTCGAGTATGAATCGGGCGACGCTCTCTCCGACATCGAGCGCCGCGACCGGAACGGCAACCATCAGAAGCCCGCGCGAAAGCGTTGCCGGAGACGAACCGGTGCGAGTAATCACGACTCCCCAAAACAGGTACGGGATGCCTTGCCACACCGCTTCCAGTTGCGCGGTAAGGCCGGTGTACAATCCGGTTGTGAACTTGTCCCCGCGAATGCTTGGTGGCAGCTCATCCAGCAGGTCATTCAGCGCCGATGCCAGCGTCCCCTCTTCAGAAACGTCTGGTAAGTAGTCGGCAACAAACCGGAAAAGCGCAGCCATACCATCAGTGCTCCGTGCACCATACTTGAAGCCTCTCAGGTGAATCACTTCCCACTGAGCTGGATGGACAAAAGCGTATGTTTCGCTTTCAAATTTGACGACCTCTCCATCAAACGGCGGTATAGGCGGTGCTTCAAGTTGGTTCTGGATTGGCTCCGACATCGCTGGTAATCACCTCAATCGAAACGACTGGCGGAAATAGACGGCAAGGCCCGCAAACGTGACTTTTGCGGATGGTAGATGAGAGCTATCACGCAAGATTGAGTTTTCCTGGTTGCAACTTATACTTTCTAACGTCGAAATGGGTTTCGGCAACCGCTTAGCGATAATTTTGACGATAATCGAGGCGATCGCTAGGTTTGCCCTAACTACCAATGCTGTTTTCTGAGCGGAACTTCAAGAGCTATCTTCAACGACTGCTGGAACGTATCCATGCCATCGCAGATCGAAGCTGAAATTAAGTTGGCTGGCCCGACGCTCGATGCGCTCCAGCAACGACTGACAGCGGCCGGGTTTACGCTGGAACTCACCACACCGCGCCACTTCGAGGACAACTGGCTCTTTGACACGCCTACCCGGTCGCTCTTCAACACACGTCAGGCGCTGCGGGTTCGTCTTCGGGATGACCTGGATGGCGCGACGGTGACGCATAAAGGTAAACCAGTCGAAACCCCGGCAAGTGGCGTCAAGGTTCGTGAGGAGCTTGAATTAACCGTCTCCGATGGTCACACGCTCATCCAGTTATTCAAGAAGCTAGGTTTTGAAAAAACCTTTCGTTACCAGAAGTTCCGCACAATCTATCGGCTCCGCCACTCAACCGGTCTTGACCTATGGGCCATGTTTGACGAGACCCCGATTGGATGCTTTGTTGAACTCGAAGGCGACCAAGCAGCCATTGAGCGCCTGATTCAGCAGCTTGGACTGGCGCGCGATGACTACATTACCGCCTCTTACCCACGACTCCAATTTGAACGTTGCCAGGCAATGGGACGGCCACTTGAAGATATGACTTTCGCTTTGGCGGTTGGTGATGGACGATAGAAATAGCTCGCTTGACTGTTGATGCTACGTTTTTGCCATGTCACATCGTCCTTCATCCCGATTTGCGTCCCTTGTTCAGCAGGTGCATCTTGCCCGGCGGGCAACCGCCATGCTGCGGCTGGCACTCCCGACCACGCTAGCGTTCGTACGCGACCAGCGGCGGTATCTAGCATTTGGCGCACCGCGTCACGTTTCGGAGCAAATCCACCGGCAGCGGGCGCAGACTATCAAGCAGCATATCGAAACGCTGGGCACGGCCTTCATTAAGCTGGGGCAACTCGTCAGCACCCGCCCTGACCTCGTGCCAGCGGTCTATATCGAAGAAATTGCCAAACTCCAGGATGGCATTACGCCACTCCCCGGCCGGGAAGCCCGCCGGACGCTCGAAGCGATTTACGGAACGCGCCTTGAAGCCGTGTTTGACCGCTTTGACGACCAGGCACTGGCAGCGGCCTCGCTGGCACAGGTTCACTATGCGGTTTGGCAGGGGCAGGATGTTGCCGTCAAGTTTGTCCGGCCCGACATCCCGGCGCAAATGGCCATTGATCTCAAGATCGCTGGTTTTGTCATGCGGCAACTCGATCAGCGGTTTTCCAACTCGTTGACGCGCATGCTGTCAACCGCGATTGCGGAAGGCTCAAAGGGCATGGCGCAGGAACTGGACTTGACCAATGAAATGGAAAACCTCGAAACCCTGGCGCGGGTGTTGGCCCGGCGGGAAGACGTGACCGTGCCGCTCATCTACCCAGAGGTCTCGGGTTCCCAAGTCATCGTCATGGAATACTGCCCAGGCGTGAAGTTCACTGATGTTGAACGCCTCCGAGCAGCCGGTTTTGACTTTGACGACCTGATTGCGCGCTTGGTGAAGCTTTATGCCGAAATGATTTTCGTGGCTGGCGTGTATCACGCCGACCCACACCCTGGGAACATTCTCGTTGGCGATGGGGGGCAGTTGATTTTGCTTGATTACGGCATGGTCTGCCGTCTATCGCGCGAGACACGGGCCATCATCCTTGATTCGGTTGTCGCCGGACTGCGCGGCGACCGGGAGCGCCTCGTGGACGGCCTCTATGAAACCGGTATTGTCTCGGAAGGCACGAATCGCCGCCGCATCCACGCTTTCATCGAGGAAATCATCCAGCTTCACCAACGCGGGCTGAATGCCCAGAGCCGGATGCTCGGCGTTGGTCTGGCAATTGAGCGGACGGCTCGCGAGCTGGGGCTGAACCTGCCACCTGAACTCGTCTATGTTTTTCGCAGCCTATCGCTGCTGGAGGGCATGGCGTCCAAGTTGCGGCCCGGCTGGAGCCTTATCGAACACGGCTTTGAGCCGATGCAGGAGGCGCTTGCGCCGCAGTATGTCAAGTCGCTCTTGAACCGCGAGGGATTGCTCAACACCGCCGTGGATGAAATCCGGCGCTTCCTTGGTCACCGCACCGTCCGCCGCTTCACTTGAAACCTGAGCTTTGAAACCCAAGCCAAGCAAACGCCGGGAGCCTGGCATTCGCGCCAGGCTCCCGGCGCCGATTGTTTGGGCATGGGGATGGGCGCTAGTACACCACACCCATTGCTAAAGCGGTTTCCCGGTCGAGGCGGCCGGTTGTTGGGAGGCCGCGTTCTTCCTGAAAACGCTGGATGGCGTCGCGGGTCTCGGCGTCGAGGCGGCCGGAGATACGTCCATTGTAAAGCCGCTCCCGCCGCAACTCCGTCTGCGCCCGACGCACAATCTCACTGGCCGTGTATTCGCCGGCATTCGGGTCATATCCAAAGCCAAAGTCTTCGTTTGGATCATTCGGTCCGGTCGTATTTCCACTGCCGAAGAGCAGGCCCAACGCGCGCGCCGTTTCACGGTCGAGACGGCGTGTAACAGAAAGTCCCTGTTGACGCTGAAACTCGCCGATTGCCTGACGGGTAAGCTGCCCCAAGTTACCCGTGATGTCGCCGGTGTAGAAACCCTGCCGTCGTAGTTCGGTTTGCGCCCGCCGGACGATGTCAGAGGCCGTGTATTCCCCCCGTGCCGCATCGTAGCCATAGTCATCCAAGCCGCCGCCAGTGCCTCCACTGCTGCCACCGACACCTCCACTATCCACGTCACTTGGCACGCGCAGCGATTGGTCGAGTTCGACGCCAAAGCGATACCCACTCTTCACCTGGGCTTCTTGTCCCTTGGAAAGCAACGCACCGAGAACCCCAGCCGCAGCGCCAATGCCAGCGCCAATGGCCGCGCCTTTGCCGCCACCAGCAATCGCGCCGATGGCCGCGCCAGCACCCGCGCCGCCACCAACAAAGATAACGTTGCGCTTGGTCGAACTGCCGCCACGTGCGCGCCCCTCACTATCAATTTGCTCGCGCTCATTGGGATCAAGGCTGGTGAGCGAGGCACGGATGTCGCGCGATACGCCATTGGCAAAAATGATGCGATCGAAGTCCACGGCAATGGACCCGGAGCGTCCGCGCCGCTCGGCAGGTTGCACTTGGGTTACGCGGCCCTGAACCTGTGTGCCCTGTGGAATTACCGTGCGGCCGTCCACGATGACTGGCTCAAAAACGGTGGCCGTGAAGGTATCGCCGACGCGCGCCGTGCGCGACGAAATGGTGCGGTCCATTTGGACCCGCAAAATGGTTCCGGTGGGCACAATGACGTCCCGAAAGCGTTGAGCGAAAACGACCCCGCCGAGCGCCGACTGACGAGCGGGAAGCACCGGCCACGCGGCTCCAAAGAGCGCGATGAGGCCAAGACTGGTGGCAATGCTTTGAGTAAAGCAACGTTTCATGATCGGGATTCCTTTCCTCTCTAGTAAGAGATCTAGTCAGTCATCTTGCGTAAGCCAATGCCGCAGTAGCTACTATGACTGTAGCCATTGATGCAGGTTGACTGATTTGTGTTGGTCTGGGGTGCACGCACCGGGCAAGACTTGAAACCAAGCTCTGGAATGAATGGAGTTCACGGCTTGTGGGAGGCAAGCCAGCTTGTCAGCTCTGAAAATGCGACGGTACTATAACCCACACTTTGTGTGCTCAAAACTCCGCTCGTCTGATTTCTCAACTGTCCCACGATGGAACTTGTCACGCTCACGATCGACGGTAAGACCTACCAGGCCCCAAAGGGCATGCTGCTGCTGGAGTTTTGTGCTTCACAGGGCATTGACATTCCGAACTTTTGCTACTACCCCGACCTCACGTCGCAAGCGGCCTGCCGGATGTGCCTGGTGCGCGTCGAGAAGATTCCGAAGCTGGCCACGGCCTGCACAGTCACCATCACGGATGGCATGGTGGTCACAGCCAGCTCGGATGAGGTCATCGAAGCGCGCAAAGGGATGCTTGACTTCATTCTGGGCAATCACCCGCTTGACTGTCCGGTGTGCGACAAGGGTGGTCAGTGCGAACTTCAGGATATGGCGTTCCAGCATGGAGCGCTGTACGCCGGCTATGAAGTTGCCAAAAACGCCAAGGACGAGCGCCGCCTCTCCCCTTTCATTGCTTATGATGAGCAACGGTGCGTGAAGTGCTACCGCTGCGTGCGCGTGTGTGAAGACTGGATGGACGTGCACGCTCTCACCAAGGTCTTCCGCGGAACAAAAGAAGTGATTGGCTTTTACGGGCAAGACCTGCACTGCGAGCAGTGTGGCAACTGCGTCGAGGTTTGCCCGGTCGGGGCGCTGCTCTCGGTGGATTCACGCTTCAAGTCGCGCCCGTGGGATATGCGCGAACAGCAAACCACCTGCTCATTTTGCGCCGACGGCTGCCAGCTTGAACTCGGCGTTCGTGGTCAGACCTACGTCCGGGCGGCCTCGAAAGACCTGACCGGTATCAACGGCGAATTCCTGTGTGTCAAAGGGCGCTACGGTAGCGCGTACATCTCAAATCCGGCGCGCCTCACCCAACCGCTCGTTCGCCAGGGCGACGACTTGAAGCCCGTGAGCTGGGACGATGCGCTCGCTACGGCGGCCCGGCTGTTAGGCGATCTTCACGCCAAGCATGGCGGCCGTGCCGTAGCGGTGGTTGGCTCACCACGACTGACGAACGAAGCCAACTTTGCCTTGGCGCGATTTGGACGCGCCCTCGACACACCGCACTTGGCTCACTTTCGTAACGTCGAACTGGGTGAGTTCTACGCACACCTCTCCGCGCCGCTGGCAACGCATGACGATATCAAGCAAGCTACTACCATCGTCCAACTTGGTGGCGATCCTACCGAGCACAGCCCGCTGACGGGATTTGCCATGCGCTACGCCAAGCGCAAGCATGGGGCGCGCATCCTGGTGGTCAACCAGCGGGCCACCAAAATTGCGCGGCGACAAGCCGATGTCTTCCTGCATGTTCGTCCCGACGGTGAAAGCGCCGTTGTGCGCGCGCTCTTTGAGGAAACCAGTCTGGAAGCTATGGCGGCGCTGGCCGGCGTTGCCAGCCACGACTTGCGCGCGCTGCATGAAGCGATAATGACCGCTGAGCGGTTGGTTGTCATCGCCGGACCCGAGGTGCGCGGGGCAACGTTACGGGCTGTGGCGCAGATTCGCGCGCTGACGCGCCCTGACGCCACGGTTCACCTCCTGGCGCTGGCCGACGACAACAACGCGGCCGGAGCTTTTGACATGGGGCTTGCCGTCAATGCTACCACGCTCATGTCCGATTTTGGCGGCACCATTCGCGCGGCTTACCTGGCCGGGGCCGACCCAATCACGAATCTCGGCCACCACTGGCGCGCGGCGCTAGCCAAGCTCGAATGTCTGATTGTGAGCGAACTTTTCCTGACGGAAACGGCCAAGCTGGCGAAGGTGGTGTTTCCGGCCACGAGCTATGCCGAGCAAGACGGCACGTTCACCAACCATGTCGGTCAGGTGCAGCGCGTGGCGCGGGTGGTTGAACGTGGTGGAAGCGGTCGCCCAGACTGGCTGATCATTCAGGCACTGGCCAAGGCCATGCGGCTCGATGTCAACGCCAAAGGCTCGTCCAGCGCGCTGCTCAACGATATTGCGCTGGACGTGCCCGGCTACGCCGGCGTGAGCTTTGCGGCCATCAAGCAAGCGCCTAAGGGCGCATATCCGGTAGCGCGACCACTGGCGAGTTCGGCTGACCGGGTGGCGCTCCAGTCCGCGCTGCGCGAACAAACCGCGTTGATTGACCCAAGCGCCTCGCATGACCACCGAATCGTCGAAATGGGCGAAGGCCTCTTCGCGCGTGGCACGCTACTCAATCACGTCAAGGTCTTTGACGACGCGCAACCCTTCTGGGAAGCGCACCGCGGCGAGTGGGAAGCCATGAACCTGGAACATGATTTCGTCGCGAATGGAAACTGATCTTCGATTCGAGCGCGCGCCAGCCACCAGCGCGCCGCACAGGAAAACCGACCATGCCCAATGTGGGAGATACAGCACCGGATTTCTCGCTTACCGCCAACGACGGCAAGACCTATTCCCTGTCCCAGTTTCGGGGTAAGCGCCATGTCGTGCTGGTGTTTTATCCAGGTGATGACACGCCAACGTGCACGGCCCAGTTGTGCGATTACCGGGACGGCTGGAGTGAATTCCAGGAACTCGATGCGGTCATCTTGGGCGTCAGCACCAACGACCTAGCAGCGCACCAGAAGTTCGCCGAAAAGTTTGCGTTTCCGTTTCCCTTGCTCGAGGACCCAGAGCGCCAACTGTGCAAAGCCTATGGCGTTCTGATGCTAGGCGGATTGCTTCCGGTTGCGAACCGTGCCGTGTTCATCATTGACAAGCAGGGTGTGATTCGCTATCGCCACGTTGAAACCATACCAATTTTCAAGCGTAGTCGGGGCGAACTACTCGACGCACTCCGCAAGCTCGCGGACTGAAGCACGGCTTGGTCATCTGGGGCAACGAAGGGTTATAACCGATGCCAGCATTCACGGTGGCAGTTGACATCGCAGCGGAACCACGGCGTGTTTGGCAAGTTTGGACTGACTTTGAACGCTGGCCTGAGTGGACGCCCACCATACAGCATGTCAAGCGGCTTGATATGGCCCCAGTTGGGGTTGGGTCAAGCGTCTCCATCCAGCGGATGAGCGCACAACCGGTCGTCTGGCGCATGACCTACTGGGAACCGCGCCGGCGTTTCACCTGGGCAACTCGTTCGACCGGCTTCACGGTCACGGCCGATCATCTCGTCGTGCCGAGACCGGAGGGCGGCGCTCGCGCCGAAGTGAGCTTCCGTGTCGAAGGCTGGCTCGGATGGCTCATCGGGCGGTTTCTCAAAGACCTGACCGAAAACCTGCTGAGGACAGAAGTCTCAGGCCTCAAAGCACGGAGCGAGCAGTCCTAGCCAAGTTGCCTAACGTCCCACTCGGCACGGCCCGACAGTAGCTTGTGGAAAGTAGTACCTCAGGATGTCTTGGTGGGTGCGTCCAGCCCGCGCCTGGGCGAGGGACCCATCCAGACAAAGCCCAACGTGGTGGCCAAAACCGTGACCACGTAAAACCAGCGCGTCTCCGCGCGGTTCAATGACATACCGACTCGAAAGCACGAGGTTCCAACCTAACTGTTGTCCGACAAGGTGGCGAAACCGGTGGTTCGGCACAACTATTTGCCGCGACCCGATGGTGACGGCCAAGCTTGCAACAAAGCCATCCGCCGTGCGGTTGGCAACTTCAATTCGGATGTCGTCGGTCACGGATGTTTCGGCAAGCAAGGCTCTGGCGAGGCGTCGGCGGTCAACTTGGCGCGTCCAGGTAAAAAACCGTGATGCCTTGCACCAGCGACACGCGACGCCGGACTGGTCAAGTCCGGCGCCGAAAGCCACGTCCGGGGAGGTTGTCCGCCCGCCACAACAGGCCGCGAAATAGGCTGAATAGATGGTGGCGTCCACGTTTTGGAGAACCTCCCCGGCCGTATCGGCGGCCACCTTTTGCGCCACTACCGAAAGCTTCCCGCCGGTCTTGCCACCGGCTTCCTGGCGAATCCACTGGTCGCCCAGAAACAGTTGGCAATGGGTTGAGTCACAAAGATCGAAGCCTTCGCCGGCATGCCGTCCGACCTGATGCGCCACATAGCTGCGAACCACGATTGCCAGCGCCTTGCTGGCTTCAAGCGGCGCGTCGGGTGGCAACTCCGCGCTCACCACCGCCGCCACAACCGCGTCAACCGGCTGGGTCACAACCAGTTGAAGGCATTTTTCGAGCGCCGTGATGGCGAGCGTACCCTGAAACTGGCGCTGCACGCGCGTTTTCCGACCAACCACCTCCAAGGTCACGTCCGCGGCCGCAACCGTCAAGCGATCGCTAGCGGCCATCAGTTGGTTCCCCTGCCAAATCACCAGTCCCGACGCGGTATGCTCGATGCGGCAGGTCATCTGTGGCGAGAGGCGAAATGTCTGTCCTGTAAGCTGAAGTGCAGCCGGTCGGTCATGGGCGCGAAGCCAGACGAACCGGGGCTGAAAAAGCGTGAACACACCCATCCGCAACGTGACCGGCAAGGTGGCATGGGCAGCTAAAGAACAGCCATGGCTTTCGGTGACAGTGAACGGTAGGGCCAGCCACCACAGCCCGGCCAGCCAAACCCTGCCCCATCTGGAAAGACGCCGTCCGGCCATAGGCAGTCCAGGCTGCGAGTGACTAGTCAGGCAGCAAAGCGAAGCGATCCGTCGCCGCTACGAGTGCGGCAGTCGTGCCCGGCTCGGACGCCGAGTGTCCGGCATTGGCAATAATCTGAAAATCAGCTTCAGGAAAAGCCTTGTGGAGGTCCCAGGCCGTCATCATCGGGCACACCACATCGTACCGCCCCTGCACGATGACGGTCGGAATGTGGCGAATCCGGTGCACATGTTCAATCAAGTAGTGCTCGGATTCCATAAAGATGCGGTTGATGAAGTAATGACACTCGATGCGCGCAATGGCCAGTGAGCGCTCGTCAAAATCCTTGACGAGTTCTGGGTCAGGCAGCAGTTTGGATGTGCTGCCTTCCCAAACACTCCAGGCCCGGGCTGCCGCGTGGCGCAGTTCCTCATCGTCACTCGTCAGTCGGCGGTAATAGGCAGCAACCAGATCATGGCGCTCATCGGGTGGAATCAAGGTGACATACGGTTCCCAGGCATCGGGAAACAAGGCGTTGGCACCCTCCTGGTAAAACCAATCAATTTCCTTTTTCCGGCATAGAAAAATCCCACGCAGCACCAGCCCGCGCACCCGATCTGGATGCGTCTCCGCATACGCGAGCGCGAGCGTGCTGCCCCAGGAACCGCCAAACACTACCCATTTCTCCACGTCTAGGTGCTGGCGTAGCTGCTCGATGTCAGCCACCAAATCCCAGGTCGTGTTTTCTTCGAGGCAGGCGTAAGGCGTGCTTTTACCGGCTCCACGCTGGTCAAACAGCACGATGCGATAGCGTTCCGGGTCAAAATAGCGCCGGTGGTCAGGCGATGTGCCGCCACCCGGCCCGCCATGCAGGAACACAACGGGCTTCCCCTGCGGATTGCCACTCACTTCGTAGTAAAGCGTGTGCAGCGCCGAAACCGGTAACATGCCAGTCATATAGGGTTCAATTGGCGGATAGAGCGTGCGCGCCTCGGTCATGATCGTTTAGCTCCGTTCACGGCGGGGAGATCCGGTAATGCAGCGCACGACATCAGCAAGGTGCGATTCGAGGTGCGCGGTGTATGGTAATTCAGCCAGCACCGGGACGCCAAATGTGCGCAGCACGCGCGCGTTATCCTCACGCTCCAAACCGGCTTCCGCATCAACATCATTGAGGATCACCCCGGCGCAAACCAGGTTCCGCCGCCGCAGCTCCTCCCACGTCAGCAGGACGTGGTTGAGCGTTCCCAGCCGCGCCCGCGCCACAACTAAAACGGGAACGCCAAGCGTCTCAATAACATCGGCCACGGTTTGATAACCGTTCCGCGCTGTTCCCGTGAAGGGAACCAGCAATCCTCCGGCCCCCTCGACCAAAAGAATATCCGTTTCAGTTTGGGCCGTACGTATCAGCTCCAGGCAAGTGCTAATGTCAAGGTCAACACCGGCGCGCTCGGCCGCAACCGCCGGCGCCAGCGGCTCACGCAGCCGGTAGCGGATAAACCGCTCGAGCGGCAGCTCGGCAAGACCAGAGGCGGCCCGATGCGCTAACGCGTCAGCCGGAAGCAGTTCACCGTCAGCGCTCACGGCGCAACCAGTTTCAATCGGTTTGATGGCGCGCGCGCGATACCCGGCAGCCGTCAGAGACCGTACCAATGCGCAGGTCACTGCCGTTTTGCCAACGCCCGTATCGGTTCCGGTCACAAAGAAGGTTTGCGTCATGGCATGCGTTATGCGCCTTGGCACTGAAGTAAGCTCAGGACTTCGCCAATCAAGTAGATTGACCCATACACGACAATCAGACCATCCGGGGGGGTTGACGCGCGCGCCAGCCTCAGCGCCGTAGCGACATCTGGGGACTGGATCACATTCGACGGAAGCCAATACCCGAGGGCAATGACTTCCAGGCTGTCGCATGGCATCGCGCGTGATTGTCCGGTCACTTCCGTCACAATCAACCGCTCGGCGATGGTCGCCAACGGAGACAGCAACTCGATCACCGGCTTATCACGCATAGCAGCAAAAACAGTGGTGACCGGTCGCCGCCGGCAAGTCGTTTCAAGGAAGTCGGCCAATGCCTGTACACCTTCTGGATTATGCGCGCCATCCAGCAGGATCGGTGGATTTCCGTCTATCCATTGCAAGCGGCCTGGCCAGTGGGTCTGTTCAAGCCCGGAACATACAGCTTCTTCGACCGCGCCATCGCTCATATCGAGCACCCGCAGGTAATCCTGCGCCACACGAGTTGCCAACGCGGCATTCTGAGACTGGTGACGGCCATGCAACGCCAGACGACATTCTCGCCCATAGGTTCGTGACGTCTGACTGTCAAGGCAGACCACAGGGCGACCAGTTGTGTCATAACAAATGATGTCGAGCGGCTCGACCCACCTTGGTTCGCATTGCCTTTCGAGGGCCGCTTGGGCAAGCGCTTGGCGGGCTTCTTCAGGCTGCGTGTCGGCAATGTACACCGGTACACCAGGCTTGATGATGCCTGCTTTTTCACGGGCAATGTGCGTCAGCGTCGGGCCAAGCCACTCGCGGTGGTCATCTCCGATGGAGCTGATAACTGAGGCAGCCGGGACGAGCACATTGGTTGCGTCAAGTCGGCCACCAAGCCCAACTTCGACCACAACCACATCCGGCGACCGTTCCGCAAAATAACAAAATGCTGCTGCTGTCAGATGCTCGAAGAAGGTTGGTCGAGCGAGCAAGCGGCCCTGCTTCAGTAAGGCTTCAACCGCGTCACGAACATGCGTCATGACACGCGCAAAGTCGCCTTCAGCAATATCTCGGTCGTTGAACCGAATACGCTCGGTGAGGCTGATTAAGTGCGGTGAGGTATATAGCCCAACTTGCAAGCCGGCTCTGCGCAGAATGCTGGCCAGAAATGCGCAGGTTGAGCCTTTGCCATTGGTTCCAGCAACGTGGATGGCGCTGAACGCGCGGTCTGGACGGCCGAGCGCATCCAATAGGGTGGCAACTGCGTCAAGACCAAGCTTCATGGTCGTGACCTCATTGCCTAATGAATACAAATACCCGACCGATGCTTCAAAATTCACGCTTGAGCCTGGGACTGTCAGTCACGAGACTTAGTTACCAATAAACTTTGCGCCCGGAAAGACCGACTTGATCCACGCTACCTCTCCGGAGACACGAGCAAAATACGACACTGCGCCGTATGTCGAAGTGTCACCATTGGCATTGACGCCGATAACGCACCACTGCCTATCGTACTCCATCCAGCAGGAACCACCGCTATCGCCTGAACCCAACGCGCCCTCATACTCATTCACCGGCGTCGGGTCGCCGTAGGTGTTCTTGGCGCTTCCGTCTTCTTTATCGAAGTCTATCCCAAGGTAGTTGCCGCCGTCTTCATCGCTGGGCAGCGGTTTGACCGCTTCAGTTACATTTTCAATCAGGTTCTGCGCAGCAGCTTTGGGGTTGTCGTCGTCGTAGTAGTCGGCCTGTTCGCCTGAGGAACCAGTACCGCGCATGCCATAACCGACAATGGTACAAAGCCGATCCATCTCATCTGAGCCAGCGTAAAGCAGCGCCGGTTGCCCAACACCTCTGACTGGGCGATCTAAGACGACAATGGCAAAGTCATAGCCCGTGCGGGTGTTGTTGTCGCCATTCCACGCCGGATGAACGATAAGCTCAACCCCCTTGTAGGTCGTGCCATCCGTAGCAACGTACGCATACTCAGTGGCATTGCCACCCTTGGTGAAGTTGTGGCCCGCCGTCAGGACGTAACCATGTTTGGCGTCGTTACCAATCCAGGTTCCAGACGCGCCAGCACTTTCACCAACCAGTTGGATGGTTGCGCGAAACTGCGGTTGATTAGCGAGCGCAATATGCTTGGCGAAGCCGGCCGGCTTGTTGTCGGCGTTGCCCCCGTGTTTACGCCAGGCACTATCCAAAATAACAACGCCCGGCACCGGCCGGACGAAGAAACTCGTTGTGGCAAGCGCCAAACCGACCAGGACGAGCGTCAACCGTTGACTTGAGAAACAAGACAGCATTCCAAACTCTCCCAATGAGATTTTGCCTTGAAGACCGGGCCTTGTCAGCATTGTGACGCGGCAGCTTGGTTGAATCAGTGCGCCATGAAAGCCAGTGCATCGATGAGGAACTTCCGCAGGTCGCGGCGGTCCACGACGGCGTCAAGCATGCCGTGCTCCAGAAGAAACTCCGAACGTTGAAATCCGACGGGAAGCTTCTGGCGGATGGTTTGCTCGATGACGCGCGGTCCGGCAAAACCGATGAGCGCACCCGGTTCGGCGATATTGATGTCGCCAAGCATGGCAAAACTGGCCGTGACGCCACCCGTCGTTGGATCGGTCAGTACGGAAATATAAGGCACGCGGGCAGCATCCAAACGGGCTAACGCGCCGCAGATTTTAGCAAGTTGCATCAGGCTATACGTGCCTTCCATCATGCGCGCGCCGCCGGAAGCGGAAACGATGACGAGCGGTCGCTGTTTAGCAATTGCCCGCTCAATGGCGCGGGTGACTTTTTCGCCAACCACTGACCCCATGCTCCCACCGATGAACTCCATCACCATGACGCAGCCAATCAGGGGTCGTCCTCCGAGATTTCCTTCAGCGCAGACAATCGCATCGTTGAAACCCGTGCTCTTCCGCGCTTGAACAATCCGGTCGGCGTAGGACTTGGTATCAAAAAACTCCAGAATGTCGGTCGAAACAATGTTGTCGTCAAAGGTTGTGTATTGCCCATCATCAAAAAGATGGGCCAGGCGCTGTCGCGTCGGCCACTTCATGTGGTGGCCGCAGTTTGGGCAGACGTTTAGGTTGGCTTCAAGGTCTTTTTTGAAGTGCGTCGTGCCACAGGCCGGGCACTTGACAAAAAGACCTTCAGTCCGAACCTTGCGGTCAGCCGGTGGTGTTTCATCGGTGATGTTGCGTTTACGTCTAAACCAAGCCATGGCGGCAAACCCCAGGAAAACTTGCGGGAAAACCACCTCATTGCACTACCGGGGACTGGCATCAGGTCAGTCATTCAGCGCAAGAAAAGGTGGGAGAAACGCAGGCAACCATAGTAGGTTTGCCTAACGGCGTCTAGCCACTGTGTCGCACGGCGACCAAATCTTCTACCTGCTAAATCACCTAAGTTCAATCTCTGATGAAACGACTTCAAGGCTTTACCTGGCACTGGCTTGGCGGACTGTTCTGGTTGTGGCTGGCGACTGGCGTGGCCCAGGCTCAGGAGTTCGCCGACTTTGGAATCATTCGTTCCACCGTCAACGTCACGCTTCGGCCGGCGGATTACAGCGCCGATGTCACGGCGACCCTCGAACTTACCAACATCGCCAAGCAAGCCGAAGCACGGACGCTCACCTTGCGGCTCACCAAAGCGGCCCAAGTGACCTCCTTTACAGTCAATGACCGCCCCATGCCGACGGATGAGAAGAAACAACCAGGGGGTGACACCGCGATTGCCACGTACGTGGCGGAACTCTCCCCACCACTTGGGCCGGGCAAAAACGTCACGGCCAAACTGGTGTACACACTGACGTACCGGGAAAGCACCAACTACGCTGCCCTTACGCCCGGCGACAGCCTGCTTTTGCCGGAAGCCGGGTGGACGCCCTTCATCCATCTGCCCCAAAGTAGCCATGGACCCGACACCGCCCCATACGTCTTGACCGTTACGAAGCCGACCGATGGCGAAGTCTGGTCCAGTGGCACGCGACAGGAAGCCGGCGGGAGTATCAGTTTCACCTCATCACTGGCCGGCGAACCGTGGCTACTCGTACAGCCCTTGGCGCCACCGGTCACGCGCCGCTTCACGCCGGCCAGTGGTGAGCCAACAGTTGTCAACGTCCATGGCACGCGGGGACTCCCGGAAGAAAGTTCCCGACAAGCCCAGCGCCTCGCCGAAGAGGTTGCGCGGATTCTGGGCTTTTACCAGTCACTCTGGGGAGCCGTTCCGGTGCGTGAGTTCCAGGTGTTGACCACTCCCCGGCGGGTCGTTGCCGACCGCCGCAGCCCGGAGCTACGGGGGCGGGACTTCGATACCGACCGCGCCATACGCTATAGCGCGCCAGGCGTGGTGGTGCTCGAAGCGGCAACCCTGCGACGTCCGACACTGGATGCTGAAACTGTCGAATGGCTGACGGCTAATGTTGCGCAGACTTGGCTCGGTGGACAGACCCGCCTGCGGGGGCGTGGGTGGGGCGTGCTGGCCGATGCCCTGCCAGCCTACCTCACAGCACAGTACCTTCAACAGCAATACGGAGCCGCTGCCGAGCGCGATTTCTGGTTACGGCGGAGCTTCGCCCATGGAAGGTTGGCGGGCATTCGGGTTTCACAGCAAGGCTTTGAGCGTGGCATTGACCCGATTCTGACCCTGCAACACCCGGCCTTGCCCGACTACTATGCCAGCCTGCCAACCAAAGGCGCGCTTGTCTTCCGGCTCCTAGAACGCCTCGTGGGACGCGATACGTTGCTGGCTGCCGTCAAGTCCATCGTCCTGGACGCCAGCGGTGTGGCAACCTACGACATGTTGCGCAGCCGCCTCGTTGGCGATCCGCCAGACGAGCGCCGCGCCAACTTTTTCAAACAGTGGTTCGAGGAACTCAGCGAACCGGATTTCGTGATTGGTGTTCCTGTCAAACGCGAGGATGGCCCGGGCTGGAGCTGCGCGCTGCGCAACCTTGGCACGGGTGACGCCCGGCTGCCGGTCGTCGCCGTGACCGACAAGGGGGAAAAACTGACGACTACCGTGGATCTGCCCTCCAAAGGCTATGCCACCGCCACCTTTGAAACCTCGGCAACCATTGTCAGCGTGGAGCTAGACCCGGAAAAAGTTTACCCACAGGTACGCTTTGGCTACGACCGCAACTCCAAACAGTTCGATAACGACGCCCGGCCCGAACAGCGCTATGCCTTTGGGTTGGTTCTGGATGCAGAAGCCACACTGACACGCCGGCTGAAAACCAATGAGACCGAGGCCCAACGCCAGGCCGAAGCCGAAAGCCTGTTGCGCGCGGCCATTGCCCGTGAACCGGGCTTTGCTCTGGCCCGCGCCTATCTGGCTCGAATTCTGGCTTTTCAGGGCAAGGGTGAGGCGGCTATGGCAGAAATCACAGCCATTCGCCAGGCCAACCCGCCTTCCCGCTATCCGCTGGCAGTGGCGCTGCTTGTCGAGGGTGAACTGGCCATGACCCGCCAGGCCTATGACCAAGCACGGATGGCCTACAAAGCAGCGTTTGACATGGAGGCTGGCCCAACGCTCGATGAACAGGCACGCCGTGGACTACTGAGCAGCGAAGTAGCCGCCGGGCAGTCACGGCCACCGGAGGAGGACATCCGCGCGTTTCTTGCGACCATGGACAAGGCCATTCGCGCGGGAACGTCCAAGGCACTGGAAACCTGCTTCATTCGGCCAGATACGGCAAAATTCGTCTTGGGTATCGTCGTTTCCAAGCCCGACGCCTGGACCACCCAAGCCACACGCATGGAACGGCTTGACGCACAGCGCGTCCTGCTCGATGTCAACGTGACCGTCGTTTCGGCCACCAAGGAAGAACAGTCTGGCACCGGATTGATAACGCTCCGGCGTGTGGGCAACGGATGGATGGTTGATCGCCTCGACCAGTTCGTGCTGTCGAAGCGATAGCCAGCCCAGTTCTGTCACTTGGCTCTGTCACTCGACGGCCAGCGAGCGCCGTACGCCGGGATGTCGGAAGTAGCGGCGGGCGCGGGCGACATCGCGTCCGATTTGGGCGCGGAGGTCATCCAGGCTGGCAAACTTCTGTTCCGGTCGCAGGCGGTGCAGGAAGCGGGTGCGGAGGGAGGTGCCGTAGAGTTCGCCGCTGAAATCCAGAATGTGGGTTTCTACCACGCGCATCCGGTCACCACTCACGGTTGGACGGACACCAATGTTGGTAACGCTACGCCGCCACACTCCGCGAATGAGCGTTGCGGTCACATAGACGCCATCGGCCGGCAGCACTCGATTGATGACGGCGATATTCGCCGTTGGGAAATCGAGCGTCCGCCCCAAACGGCGGCCGGCAACGACTTCGCCTTCGACGCCATAGGGGCGACTGAGCATGCGCCGCGCCAAGTTAATCTGGCCAGATTGAATGGCTTCACGCAGGCGCGTTGAGCTGACGCGCCGGCCGCGCAGGACAACAGACTCAACTTCGTATGCCGCGCAGCCGTAGTCCACGCCAAGGCAGCGGAGGGTAGCAATGTTGCCCTGGCGTCCTCGGCCGAAGACAAAATTTTCACCCAGATGGATTTCCCGCGCCCCCAGCGCCTTGAAAAGCAGGCGCTCGGCAAATTCGGCAGCCGTCAGCGCTGCCAAGTCCTGGTCGAAATGCAGAACGAGTGTTTGCCGGACTCCCAGAATCTTGAGGGCTTCGAGTCGCTGGCCCAGGGTCTGAAGCAGCGGTGGCGCGGCATCCGGGTAGAGTACAGCGCGTGGGTGTGGGTCAAACGTAACAACCGTTGAGGCACATTCAAGCGCGGCCGCCCGCTCCACCACACGGCGAATAATTGTTTGGTGTCCCAGATGCAACCCATCAAACACCCCCATGGTCAGAACCGAGGGCGTTTGGATGCCAGGCGCTTGCCAATCGTGAAAAATGTCCATGCAGGCGACAAAAGCCGGCGCACAAAAGATTGATTCACCGGCAATAGTACCATTACCCGCCGTGGTCTGCTCGTGGAAGTTACGAAGCCATTGAAGCAAGGCTATGAGGGTAGTGGCTCATGGGCAGCGCGGATGAGACGGTCACGCACGCCATCCCACTCAGCAGTGGCTGGGACCTGCTCGATGACGATGATATCCACAAGCTGCCCATCGAGTGCGTGCAAGGCCGCGTAAAGTTGCTGGGCGTAGGCAGCCACCACGCTCGGTAGGCGGATCTGCGTTACGTCGGGGGGAACATCAACCTCCGAGAGAACAACCGCACCTAGTCGCCGTCCCCGCGCGGACCAGAAGGCCAACCGCTTTTCAATGCCTTTGATGTCGCCAAACGGCTGCAACTCAACACGCGCGCGGGGAGCGTAATGGCGCGGGAACTGTCCCGGACTAGGCGCAGTCGCTGTATGCGGTGGAGACTGAAAAGGTTCCCCAGCAGACGCCTCCAACGTGGATTGCGCCAAAACACCAGCCCGCCAGAGCGTTGGCGGCGTGGTCGTAACATCGAGTACGGCCGACTCGATGCCAACGGCGCAAGGTCCGCCATCGAGCACGGCGGCAATCCGACCGCCCAGACTCTTGAGCACATGGTCGGCCGTCGTTGGCGACACTTCGGTGAAGCGGTTGGCGCTTGGCGCGGCCAACGGCGCGCCAACTGCCCGGATGAGGGACTGGGCTAAGGGGTGGGCTGGCAAGCGAACCCCAACTGTCGCCCCACCGCCGGTGACGTTGGGGGGCACACGCGCTTGCTTGTGCAAGATGAGTGTGAGTGGGCCTGGAAAGAAGACATCCATCAGCCGATACGCCACGGGTGGGATGTCAACAGCAACCCGTTCTATCCAGCTTCGCTCGGCAATGTGCACAATGAGGGGGTTGTTCGGTGGGCGTCCTTTGGCGGCAAACACCCGCGCCACCGCCGTCTCATCAAACGCCAGCGCGCCAAGCCCATACACTGTTTCAGTTGGGAAAGCAACCAACTGACCGGCGCGCAACAAGTCAGCGGCCTTCATCAAAGCCACTGGATCAGGGTGGTGCGGGTCACAGATGATGCGTTCGGTTAGCATAAGCGCGTCCAGCAAGCGCGCCCCAGTGCAGAAGCGCTGGAGCGTTTTTTCTAAGCTCTTTTCTTGTTTGCCCAGTGACGCTTATTGGGAACATCTCCGCGTCTTACGCCACGTTTTCAGAGATGGCTGAAAAAAAGTTGGTATATCCTGCCACAGCATCGTCATCCTCTGTGGACTTCAAAGTGTCATGGGCAATCTCAACTGGCATCGGCTCTTTGGTGTTGCGCTAGCGGACTTTTTTTCTGATCTTCCCTTCACCGTTGAGCTGGAGAAAGACCTGTCACTCCGCCAGCAATTGCTCGATGTCGTGGTCATCCGCAAAGGTCCAGGTGACATCCAGCAAGACCTTCCCGACGGACTTGACAACCTCGCCGACCACAACCTGATCACCTATAAATCCTTACGCGAGGCACTCGACGAAGATGCCATCGAGGAATTCATCGGCCACACGGTAAACTACCGGAAGCAGATGTCATCAACCGGCGAATGGCTGCCTAAAGCGGCGCTGTCACTTTACGCTATCTGCACGCGGTTTCCTGAAAAGCTCAACCATCAAGTGAAACTCCAGCGGATTGATGCCGACCGTCCGGGTGTTTACCATATCAGCTTAGGAACGTTGGGGATGCGGGTCATCGTGCTGAGTGAGATTCGGGACACACCCGCCAATCGGCTGTGGGGGATATTTAGCGGCGTTGAGGCCAAGGTGCGCCAGGCGGCGTGGAATTTTCAGCCGAAACGCGCAGATACAAGTTCGGTTCTTGACCGGTTGTTTGCTTACTACCGACTGGAGGGCTTGGCGATGCCATACACCATTGAAGACTTCGTAGAGGAAACGATGCCGGAGTTTATTCGGAAGCTCCCACGACATTTGCTTTTGAAAGGCATTCTGGACGAAGGATTGTTGGAAGATATTCCGGCCGAGGAACGGCTCAAGGGACTGCCCGTCGAGGAACGGCTCAAGGGGCTGCCTGTCGAGGAACGGCTCAAGGGACTGCCCGTCGAGGAACGCCTCAAGGGGCTGCCCGTCGAGGAACGCCTCAAGGGGCTGCCCGTCGAGGAACGGCTCAAGGGACTGCCCGTCGAGGAACGGCTCAAGGTGTTGAAGGACCTGCCACTGGATGAAATTCAGGCCTATCTGGCCGAACGTCTCAAGGCAAGTGGGCAGAAAGATAGCTGACAGACCGTGCTCAGGGAAAACCCATCATGGTTGCCAGCGCGACCTTGAGCGACTTTGGCAGGTCGTCCAGCGATGTACCAGCGCTATGCTTCCAATCGGTCTGGATACTGAGCTGTCCATCAGGGGTCGGTTCTTGCTGATAGTACACAGCGTGCAAGCCTGGATTGCCAAGCGGAACAATAATGATGAGATTCCGTTCGTCCTCGATCCGGCGCAAGTTAGGGTAGAGCCGAATCACCAAGTAGTCGCCTATTAGCTCAATTTTTTCTTCAAGGTAGTCACCTTCCTCAACGCCATCGAGAAAGGGCGGCCCAAGCAAATCAGCGAGCGGGCCGCGAACGGCTGGCAGCTTGAAAAAGCTCACTGTTTGCTTTCGTCCGCGGGGACCTTTGACTTCGTGGTGTGGGTAACGTCCCTGCCAGTCCCGCAGCGCGGCCCGGTCAACAACTTGCGCTTGGGCAGCGAAACCGACACTTGCAAACAGCGCAAGGAATGCGAACACACGCAGCAACATCGTTTGACTCCCCGCGCCAAGCGCCTGACTTGATACTAAAACTGACTCAAAAACCGCAGGTCGTTTTCAAAATACAGCCGGATGTCATCAATGCCGTAAAGCAGTGCGGCCATCCGGTCTATGCCAAAGCCAAAGGCAAAACCGGAAAATTCGGCCGGGTCAATCTGGCATGCCCGTAGGACATTGGGATGAACCATCCCCGAACCACCTAACTCAATCCATCCGGTATGCTTGCATACCCGACAGCCTGTCCCGCCACAGAAAATGCACTGAAAATCGGTTTCCGCGCCCGGCTCGACAAAGGGAAAATAACTGGGACGAAAGCGCAGTGTCACCGGACGCTCAAAGAGCTTGGTCAAAAATACTTGGAGCGTGCCTTTGAGGTCCGCCATGGTGATACCACGACCGACATTCAGACCTTCAACCTGAAAAAACATTGGATTATGGGTTGCATCCGGCTCATCGCGCCGAAAGACACGCCCTGGCGCAATCACGCGCAGCGGCGGTCGGCGGCGCTGCATGGCGTGAATTTGGACATTTGAGGTTTGCGACCGAAGGGCCAGCTCCTCGTTGATGTAGAACGTATCGGTCATCTCACGCGCCGGATGGTCCGGCGGAATGTTGAGCGCATCAAAGTTGTAAAAAACAGTATCCACTTCTGGGCCATCCTCGACGGCATAGCCCATAGCCACAAAAATGTCCTCGATACGCTCCCGAATCTGGGTTAGTGGATGGGCCCGTCCCGGCCGCCGCGCCAACCCTGGCAACGTGACATCCACTGCCTCACGGCGGATCGTTTCGGCCGCCTCATACGCCTGAAGCTGCTGTTCGAGGCCGGTCAGCGCAGTATCAACTTCCGCTTTGAAGGCGTTGAGCGCAGCGCCCCGGACTGGACGCAGTTCGGGCGGCAGCGTGCCGAGTTCTTTGAGCTTGAGCGCCAGAACCCCTTGCTTGCGGGATAGCCAATAGTCGTTGACAACTTGCCACTGACGCCGTGGTGGCGCGGATGGCAGGTCTAGGGGCGGCAACGTCCATTCGGGAAAGCGTTCGCGGAAAGCCGTAGCTAAGCACTGGTGCGAATCAGCAATGGCAGCCTGAAGGGTTGGTGCATCAATCATAGCGGTGAGCCAAGCTAGCTGATCAAACTGGAAATAAAATCAAGGTAGGCCGTCAGCCCTTTTTCTCCGAAAAAGAGCGCCACTAGGGAAGCGATGCCCAGCATAACACCAAAGGGCATGGCATATTGAAGCGCGGCTTGTCCGCGCGCCACCAGGCGCGGCAGGGCCACGAGAACGCCCATGAGTGAAGCCACAAGGAGCACAAAGAAGGTCATGCCACCGCCCAGAAAAGCGCCGACAAACAGCATCATTTTTACGTCGCCCAATCCCATGCCTTCCAGGTTGCCAGACACGATGGTATCACCGGCTTCGAGGCGACCATCAACGGTGCTTTCTAGGTCATCGGGCAGGCTGGTAATCCGAACCCCCCGCTCGCCGACCTCAACCTGAACGCCATCGAGCGCTGTCATGCTCAGTTCGGGTGAGCCGGTATCCGACGAGGCAAATTCGGCCTCGGCCAGTTCTTCTGGGGAGAGCGTGCTGAAGTCGCCCCCAAGAATATACACAGCGCCGCGTTTCCCATTTGCCCGTCGCACTTTCAACCGGGCCAGCGTGCCGACCACACAGCGCCTCTTAAGAAAATCTGTCAAATCTTCTAAGGTACGAATGGGAAATGCCCGCAATCGGAAATAACCGACGCCCAGCACCCACAGGGTACCTGCACCAATTGCCATCCCGAGCGTGACGTTGATCAGTGAGCCGGTCAGTCCGGTCATTGGGAGCGGACGCCCAACCAGTCCTTCAAAAAATAAGTTCATCCAGGGGAGGCCAACCAAATTGTGGTCAACCATCCGGGCAGCTATGGCCAGTGCGGTGCCGGGCAAGGTAATGGCGTCTGGGAGAATCTGCTCGTTGAAGTCGGTCACAATCAATGCCACGAGCGCTGCCCCAAAAGCGCAGTTGAGCACACATTGCAACGTTAGTCCGAAATAAAGCAGCGCCCCCACAAACAGCAGTCCGGTTGCTAACTCAACCAACGGGTACTGCCAGGAAATCCGCACACCACAGGACCGACACCGCCCTCCCAGCGCCAGGAAGCTAACCAGCGGAAGGTTGTCATACCACGCAATCGTTGTGTTGCAGCTCGGACAATAGGAGCGTGCCGGGGTGTTGACTGAACCACCGCGTGGCAGGCGGTAAATTACGACATTGAGAAAGCTCCCGATGCAGCTCCCCAAAATAAAAAACCAAATGGCCCAAAACCAGAGCGGGATGCTGTCGTGGAGTTCGACAATTGAAATGAACATGCGCAAGCCAGTCCTTGGTGGCGGATGTCAAGCTTTTATGTCGAATACTAGGCGAAAGACAAGAGGGGGCGGATTTTGCTATCGTATCTCCCCTTCCCAGTCAGAAGCTTTGCTTCCGTTCCTGGTGATTATCTCTGGCGACGTCCCTGGCGATGCCAGTCCCCACCTGTGACGAGCCTGACATTTGAACTTCTATGACGACGACTTCGCTTTCCCGCGCTTTGTTGAGCGTTTCCAATAAAACTGGACTCATTGATTTTGCCCGTGTGCTTCAGTCCCACCAAGTTGAACTCGTTTCAACCGGCGGTACGGCACAGGCATTGACCGCCGCTGGACTTGCTGTCCGCGATGTCGCTTCGGTGACAGGATTCCCGGAAATGCTCGATGGGCGGGTCAAAACCCTCCACCCACGCATTCATGCTGGCATTTTGGCGCGGCGTGACCTGCCGGAACACCTACAACAACTCGCCCTGCACGACCTCGACTGTTTTGATCTGGTCGTGGTGAATCTTTACCCGTTCGCCGACGCCATTGCCCGCCCGGACGTGACCATCGAGGAGGCCATTGAAAACATCGACATTGGCGGGCCATCCCTCATTCGCGCAGCGGCTAAAAACTTTCAGCACGTCGCCGTGGTCACGGACCCGGCAGATTACGACTTGATCCTGGCTGAACTCAACAACGCCGGCGGGATCACGGCTGACACCCGTTACCGCCTGGCTTGCAAGGCCTTTGCGCATACGGCGCGCTACGACGCCATGATTGCTGACTTTTTCGCCAACCGCACGGACTTTGAACAAACCACTGGGCGCATCGTCACCCAGCCAAGTGAACCATTCCCCCCACGTCTTTCCCTGACGCTGACGCGCCGACAGCCGCTGCGGTACGGTGAAAATCCGCACCAGGCGGCAGCTTTGTACGTTACGGACGAAGGCGCGACCGATGGCGTGGCAGCGGCCCGCCAGCTACAAGGCAAAGAGCTTTCGTTCAACAATCTGCTTGACGCCGACGCAGCGTGGGGGCTTGCCTGTGAGTTTCGAGAAGCTGCGGCATGCGTCATTGTCAAGCACACCAACCCGTGTGGCGTGGGATTGGCGGCGGTTCCGCTCGAGGCGTTTCGCTTGGCGCGGGCAACCGATCCGACAGCCGCCTTTGGTGGTATCGTGGCCTTCAATCAGCCCGTTGACGCGGGGACGGCAACGGAGCTTTCAGAAATTTTCTTGGAAGTCGTCATTGCGCCTGGCTTTGACGATGCGGCGCAAAAGGTACTTGCCGCCAAGAAGAACTTGCGATTGCTGGTGGTGGCCGCGCACAAGGGAGACGGCATCAACCTGCGAACGATCTCCGGGGGATTCCTGCTGCAATCGGCGGATACTCGGCTGGCGTCGCCAGCCGAGATGCGGGTTGTCACCCGGCGGTCGCCTTCAGAGGATGAGTGGCGTGATCTGACATTTGCTTGGACAGTCTGCAAGCACGTCAAGTCAAACGCGATTGTGTACGCCCGGCAGGGCCAACTCATCGGGGTTGGGGCAGGCCAGATGAGCCGGGTAGATGCCGTCAAACTGGGCGCCCTGAAAGCCACATTACCACTGGCCGGGGCAGTCGTTGCATCCGATGCGTTTTTTCCCTTCCGGGATGGGTTGGATGAAGCGGCGCGGCATGGGGTTCGGGCTGTGATTCAGCCAGGCGGTTCGATTCGGGACGAGGAGGTTATTGCAGCCGCTGACGAGCACGGCATGGCATTGGTGCTAACCGGCATGCGCCATTTCCGGCATTAACCGACCAGAGACGTTTAGCTCCGCTAGGTTTTTCTCAAGCGTGTCTGAATAAGGCTCCTGGATACATGGATAGAAGAACTGACATTCTCCGCGCGCCAGGACGAAGCTTTTCGCCACGCCCGTGAGGGCGTGGCAGGTGCGCCTTGGGTCGGGGGCAAGCCTCAGTCCGCTTCAACGACTTGATCCATGGTTTGACGCATACAAAGTCACCCAACAAAGGAAAAACCTTCAGGCATACCACCGGCGAAGCGAAAGTGCCAGCGGCGGACGCTCAATCTGGATGACGTCGTCCTGGTCAGCCTGAACTTCTTTGACTACGTTCCAGAGTCGTTACGAAACCAGTGCGTTACCCGAACCGTCTCGCTTTCAATCAAAAGGTAATGCCGAATCGCGGGATTTGACGTGTAGATGGTGAATTTGTCGCCTATGTCCCGAACCGCGCTGGTCGGTGAAATCACCTCGACGACCAGCGTCGGGTTGACCAGTACATCAATGCCCTTGATCGACTCATACACTGGCTCGTCGCACACCACTGTCGCATCAGGATAAACAAACAATGGCCAGTCGGGCCGCGGCGCGAGCGTGTTCTTGACCGCCCCGTTTTCCGAAATCGGGCGATATTCCTTGTCCAGAAGCTGGCGATAGCACTCGCCCACGACATTGGTTCCGATACGCGCGTGGGCGCGGGTACCGCCTGACAGGGCGAAAATTTCGCCGTACCAGAATTCATGCCGCCGGTCGGAAGCCGCTTCGAGTGCCAGATATTCCTCGATGGTGTAGTCACCCGAAATCGGTTTTTGTAAAGCTGCCATCCATCATCTCCCAGGCTCACTGAATTTCAGCTGATTTCCGCAACGTTACAATCCACGTCCCGGCTGGGGAGCAAGCCATCCGCCAGCACTGGCAATTGCCGCGCACAAGTATGCTAGGTGAACAGATGGCAAATAACCAACCTTTTCAACCCAACGATCAAAAGACAGATAATGCCCAGGTGAGCGCCACCTAGTATCCTTACGGTGAACCCGTCACTGGATAGAGCAAAAGAAACAAAATCATGAACAGACCAAAGGATAAACCCACCCATAAGCGCCAGGTCTGATTAGACGAGGCAATTTTTACCAACCACACTCTATGAACAATCAGGTGAACAATGATTAGGAGTATAAAACCAAATGAAATCCAGGCATGGATATCTGACCACTCATGGCGGCTCAAGCCCAAAACCTGCCGACCTCCACTCCGCGGAGGTAGCCGAAACTCTAAAATACAGCCTGTTCCGACCATCAGGCAGAAAAGGCTATACAGAGCAAAGTTGAGTATTTGATTGACTGCGTTTTTCACCGCTGCCGCCTGGGGAATCCGAATGTTGGTTGACCCTGTATCCCCAACCTACGTGCATCTCATCGGCTGTAGCAACTCAATCTCTCACCAAGAGGGACACCGGCAAAGACAATGGATTTGACGCAACGTGGCAACCAGGTCGGACTACGAACAGGCCTACGAACAGGCAACCACTGGTTTCAGCCCAGTGTGCAACGCCGCAATCCCACCGGACAAATTGCGCCACCGTACATTCTCAAAGCCAGCCTGTCTCATATGCGCAGCCAGCGCGGACTGACTTGGAAAGTGCTGCACCGACTCCGGCAAGTATGAGTACGCATAGCCCGACCCTGAGATGGCATTGCCAATGCGTGGCAAAATCTGGGTGAAGTACAATCCGAACAACTGTTTGAGGCCCGGAACAACCGGGTGGGAGAACTCTAGAATAGCCACCTTGCCACCTGGCTTCAGAACACGGTGCATTTCGGCTAGCGCACCGTCTAAGTCCACGACGTTACGGATGCCAAAAGCAACCGTAACGGCGTCAAAACTTGCATCGGCAAAGGGGAGTGCCAGCGCATCACCTGCCAGCAACGTCACCGGATGACCACTCTGGCGGACTTTTTCCATCCCACGCTTGAGCATGGGTTGGCAGAAGTCCACCCCAACGGTTGGCACGAGCCGACCAAGCTCGATAGCCAAGTCGGCTGTGCCACAACATACATCGAGAGCTTGTGCGCCAGGACGAGCCAAGGCATCGGCAACTTCTTGAACGGCCGCGCGTCGCCAGCGTTTATCAATGTTGAGTGATAGCCAGTGATTGAGCTGGTCGTATGTCGGCGCAATACCAGCAAACATCGCTTGGATACGTTGCGCTTTTTCTGAACCTTGAAAAACGATGGGACTTTCCATAATGCACGCAGCGCAGACTGGGGGGTCGTCGCTATTGATTTTTTGATTGACCCAGTCCGGGCTACAATCAGCCTTACTTTACTAATGCTAGGATTCCAGGGGAATGGGGGATGACGGTTCTCATGGCGACGCCTGATGATGTTCGTCGCGCCCGACTTGCGGCCGACTACGAGGAGATGCGCACCATTCGGGGTGAATACGTTCATTGGCAAAACAATGATTTTCCGGCGACGGATTACATTGTGACTTTTCGGGTACGCAGCTATATCGGACCCAACACAACCCGCGACGAGCACCAGATTCGGATCCTCCTGTCACCGAATCACCCCTTTGAGAAACCGACAGTGATGATGCATGGCATGACACCAATCTTTCATCCCCACGTGTGGCCAGACGGGAAAATTTGCATCGGACAGTGGGATTTCCGCGAAGGGCTGGCTTCATTCGTGATCAAGCTGGCGCGGTTGTTTCAGTTTGACCCACAACTGATCGATCCCCACAGCATTGCCAACTACAAGGCCGCTGACTGGTTCTATGCCAACCCGACCTTGTTTCCCTGCGATCAAACGCAGTTGCCGCTCCCCGGTGACAAGCCGACCCACACCTTTGTGGTTAAGCGTGTCATACCGCCGCGCACGACCAACAACCCAACTGGCGACCGCGCACAACCTGGCCATCGCTTTCAAATTCGCTCATGACTGACGAACAAACTCACCCAACTACCCAATCGCCGCTGGCTACCGCCACGACGCTGCCCCGCCGCGCCTATGTCGGCTGGTTCCTAGCTGTGCTGCTTGGCGTTGTCTGGCTTTTTGCTGGTGTCACCAAGGCACTTGAGCCCTTTGACTTCGCGCGGCAAGTTGCCAGCTTCCAACTCGTACCCAGTGGACGGCTTCAAACGGTAACGGCCTGGGGACTGCTCGTGGTGGAGTGCACACTCGGCGGTGCGCTCATCATTGGCTATCGTCTGCGGTGGGCGCTGATTGGGGCCGGGTTGCTAACGCTGGTATTTCTCGGAGCTTTGGGTTGGGTCGTCGTGGCCGGGATTCCAGTTGAAGATTGTGGCTGCTTTGGGTCGCAGTTCAAACGCAGCCCCAAGGAAGCCATCGTGGAGGATATGGTGATGTTGACTGTAACGCTGGTCGCCGGATGGCTTGTCTGGCGGTCGAATACACCACCCCACGCCGAGCGAACCCGCTGGCGCGGGGTGGTCGTTGCGTTATGCGCAGCGGTTGGGTTGTTGACGCCGCTGGCGTTTGGTTTTCCGCTGGGCGGAGACAACTGGTCGAGTGTCAAAGTCTCTGGAACGACGATCAGTGTGGCAGCCGGCGAGCGGCTCGTGGCCCTGATCGACACCGAGTGTACCCACTGCCAGGAGAGCGTTCCTAAGCTCAATGCCTATGTCGGACTGAAGGATTTTCCAACCTTCGTGGCGCTTTGCTCGAATGAAGATTGGCGCCGCAAGTTTTTTGTCCAGCGGTTTAGCGCCAAGTTTGAGTTAGGTGAAATTTCCAAGGACGACTTCAAGCGCCTGCTCGCGGATGGCGATACGCCCCGGCTGGTGTTGCTGCGCAACGGAAAGGTTCTGGCGACGTGGAATATCGATCCCCCAACGCCGGAGGAAGTGCGTCGGGTCCGCGCCAGAAAGTGATGCCTGGTGTGGCTACCCGGCAACTTTGATGCTGGCGACTTCAGTGTCGAGCCTCATGTCGATCCGCTGGAGGTAAGCGCGCACGTCAAGCACGTCTTGGCCAAGGACGTTGACGCGGTTTTCGATCCGCCGAGCACGGGTATCAAGTTCCTGAACCCAAGTCTTCAGTCCGGCGACTTCCGTCTTCAGTCCGGCAACTTCCGTCTTCAGTCCGGCGACTTCCGCTGCTAGGGCTTGTAGTATCGCCGTCTGTTCAGCCATCCGTTCCAATACCGTTTCAATGGTTGGCTTCGTCTCCATGCCGTTGCCCTCCGTGGCCCAGGTTTCGCTAGCCCTGCGGTAGTGCAGTGTAAAGGCCAAAAACCCACTGTGCAACGCCCGCCCGATTGACCAAGGCTCATGAGTCTGTCATCAGTGACTTGACAAGCGTGCTACCATCGTTGCTTGTCATCTCGAATGGGCCGACTTAGCTCAGTCGGTAGAGCGACTGATTCGTAATCAGTAGGTCGCCGGTTCAAGTCCGGCAGTCGGCTCCACACACCGCTTCACGTTGAGTTCTATTCCAGCGCCTGCACCCGCCAGCCAGGGCGGTTCTCCTCGGCTAGCCCGTGCATCGTGGCTTCTGGATGGGTGTGCTCGCTACACAACGCGGATTTCCAGGATCCGATCCTGACGCACAAGCCGGTCAAGTGTCTCCAAGCCCTCAACCACTTGGGCGAAGCAGGTATAGCCACCGTCCAAGTGTGGCTGTGGGAGGTGGCAGATAAACCACTGGCTGCCCCCGGTGTCCTTCCCCGAAAGGGCCATGCCAACGCTACCTCGAAGGTATGGACGTTCGTTGATCTCACAGCGGATTTGATAGCCTGGTCCGCCATCGCCATCACCTCGTGGATCGCCACCTTGGACAACAAAATTTGGCACAACCCGATGAAATGTCAGCCCATTGAAAAAACCACGCTCGGCAAGCGTGATGAAGTTTTCAACCGTCAGCGGAGCGTCTTCGGAAAACAGCTCTAGCGTCAGATCGCCTTTGGTTGTCGTGACGATGGCGCGGGGATGGCGCGCGTACTGGCGGATGAGCCGGCCGTAAAACGCCTCGGCGCGGTTCACGCGGCAAATCCCGATTCGGCGACGAATCGCCTCCACTTGCGACTGATAGGCTTCTTCGTCCGATGCAGAGGTGAGCCGACGAATCAGTGCCTCACCAACCTGCTTGCGTACGAGCCAGTCGGCATCACGCAATGCGGCTTCTAGGCAATCCTGGGCAGCCGGGTGGGTGTCCTGGGCCAACGCGCCCAACACGGCCAGCTTAGCGTCATTCTGTGGGTCATCCTTGGCAGCGGCATAGGCGGCAATCAGCGCCTGACGGGTTGTGTCCTTGGCTGGCAAGGCGCTCAACGCCGTCGCGGCCGCCGACCTCACCATGACATCTGGATGCCGTAACTCGGCTTCCCAAACGGCAACCCACGCAACCGTTTTCGGCACGGCTGCCAGTAATGCCGTCCGTGCCCGGCCGTCCAAATCACCCTGCGCCAAAAACTGCTCCAGGATATGGCGACGGCGTGGCTCATCTAAGGGTAGAACCGATAAACCGGCAAAGTAGTTTGCCTGCGCGCGCCAATCATCACCTGGCGGGAGCAAAGGGAACTCCACATCGGATCCGAAGAAGGCGTCGGCGCCAAGCCGGGCCAGCGCGACTTCAACCTCCGGGTTTGCGCCCAGTCGCCCAGTTGGCAACGTCCGCAAACGCTCCAGTTGCGACTGAGCGGCCGTCGCCTTCAAGCGGCCAAGCGTTTCCGCTAAGGTAAGTAGCTGGGGGAGACCTGACCACGTCGGACGGTCAGGCTCGGCAACGGCGACATAAGCGGACAGGTCGGCTTCCAACTGCTTCACAAGCGGGGGGATGACTTCCTCTGGAACGCGCGTGGCGGCCAGCCCCCGGATAACGGCAATCCGAACGGTAGCGTCTTCCGAAACCAATTGGTTCAGCAAGGCGCGGGTGGCTTCAGCGTCTCCCAACAGGCCCAGCGTTCGCGCCAGCGCGGCCTGGACAACCGATGTTTCCTCGGCTTGAAAGTGAAGCAACAGCTTCTCACTCACACCGGTGAGCGCCGGCTGAGCTTCAGGCAAATCGCTTAGCCGTGCCAGCGCATTTGCCGCGTGGAAGCGAATGGCCGCATTTGGCGACGCCAACTGCTTGACGAGCGTTGGCAGGCTGGTCGCCTGGCGCATCCGCATTACGGCCGTCAGGCACAGCCCCGTGAACGTTTCCAGTTCGCTGTCAGCCGGGATGGCTTCGGTCGGTTGCGGAAGAGCCGCCAGCACGGCGGCGAGCATGTTCTGGACGGTGTCGGCATCGAGTGTTTTGGCATTGGCGGCAACAATTTTACCCAACGCTTCGGCGCAGCGTCCCCGCACCGGCCGCACTTCAGCTTCGCGCAGGAGCGTGCGTCGCAGGTCTTCCAGCGGTTCGGTGATTTCGAGTTCACCCAGGGCAAAGGCAGCGGCGCTCCGCACACGAGCGTTGCCATCATCGTAGAGCCGCTCCAGCAACAGGCGATAGGCTTGGCTATCGCCAATCCGCCCCAGCGCCAAGCAGGCCCGCCGCCGCACCCGCGCGTTGGCGGAACCAAGAAAGTCTATGAACGCTTCCTCCTGGTAATATCGCTGGTCTTCAAGCTGGAGTAGCCGCGCAAAGGCCCGTTGCGCCGAGTTGGCCCGCCCCAGCACGGGCGGCGTGCTGGGGCGACGACGCTGCGCGGGCGCGTCAAGCCAGAGTCCTGACGCTAAACAGCATAAGTACAAAAAATGCCGACGATTCATCATGCCCAACGTTTGTAGCGCGATCACGGGGCGATGCGCTACCCGCCCCTTATGCGCAACGCTGGAAAAATCCGCTCGGCAAGGTTTGTACAGCCCGGAGGCGCGGTTGGCTGACCAGTCCGGCCTCGGTACTCCCCACAAGCAAATAGCCGCCGGGCAAGAGCGCCTGCTGAATCCGGGCCGTCGTCTGCTGAATCGCGGTGTAGTGCATGTGTGTGAGCACATTGCTGCACACAATGACATCAAACGGACCCGGTAGATGTTGCCACAGGTGCGGATCGTAGAGATTGGCGTGGCGGAGGCGAATGTTGCGCCGCAGCCGCCGGTCAAGCTCACCGGGCGGAGCGTCTGGCGCGTAAACACCGTGGAAAAACCGTTCACGCAAGGTCGGATCGAGATTGCGCATCTGGAGCGGATGATACCGTCCCTGGCTGGCTTGTAGAAGCGCCTTGCTACGCAAGTCCACGGCCAGAATTTCAATCCGCCAGTCGGCCGCGTCGCCTAACAAGTCTTCCAAGATCATGGCAAGTGAGAACGGCTCTTCCCCAGTCGAGCAACCGGCACTCCACAGCCGCAGGCGCTTCACGCCAGCGCGTTTTTCAATGAGATCGGGAAGCGCCATTCGCCACAGCGCACGAAACTGCTCAGGTTCGCGGAAAAAGCTGGTTTCGCCAAGCGCGATTTCTTCGGCAACGGAGTGCAGCTCACCCGGCGACTGTGCCGCGACGCGGCAGTAGGTCATCTCATCGAACAGCAAGCGCCGCGACTTATCGGTGACAACCGCTTGCAGCGCCGTCCGCAACGACATATTCGCGGCCCAGCCATAAACGTTGGCAAGGGCCGCTTCGAGCTGGGGCAAGTGTGGATTGGCCAGGTTACGCTTTTTGACCGGCATGGCTCAGGCCTCGTTGGGCGGTGCGTTCCAATCTGATTTTCCACCGGTTTTCGACTGCACTTGAATGTCTGTAATCCGCATCGTACGGTCAACCGCCTTGCACATGTCAAAGAGCGTCAGCGCGGCGACACTGACCGCCGTCAGCGCCTCCATTTCGACCCCAGTGCTGGCGTGAGCGCGCGCGGTGGCCGTGATGGCGATGTGGTCAGTCTCAAGCGCCAGCTCAACGTTGACGTGCGCGAGTGGCAGGGTATGACAGAGCGGAATCAGCCGGTCGGTCTGCTTGGCGGCCAGAATGCCAGCCAAGCGGGCCGTCTCGAGGGGATCACCTTTTGGTGTCGTCCGGGCGCGGATGGCAGCAATGGTGGCTGGCTGCATATGGACGATTCCCGAAGCCGTAGCGGTTCGGTCAGTCGGCGGCTTGGCGCTGACATCCACCATCGCAAGACGACCAGCTTCGTCAACGTGACTGAGCGGCATGGAACAGCCTGATCAAACAGTTAGAAGCGAAAAAGCCGCTCTCCCGAACTGAAGAACGGCTTTTCCCCTGAAAACATGTGGCGGAGCTGACGGGGCTCGAACCCGCGACCTCCGACGTGACAGGCCGGCGCTCTAACCAACTGAGCTACAACTCCGCAAACCATAACTCCCCAAACGCTCACGTCTTACGCGCCTGTCCGCGATACGACGTGGTGGGCGGTACTGGGCTCGAACCAGTGACCCCCGGTTTGTAAGACCGATGCTCTACCACTGAGCTAACCGCCCGTGACCGCACCCGTCGTCGGGGAACGCTCAGAGTAGGCGGCAAGTCACTGCCTGTCAAGCGCCTTTTCTCCAAAAACAAACTTGAAAACGAGCCGGTCCAGGCTTGACTGGGAAGCGCTACCACTCGCTTGTTCCTCCGAAACCAAGCCTGCCGTCTCGCTCCACAATTCAGTCTCCGGCAACGGCCGCAACCGCCGGACGCGCCGCGAGAACCTTCTCTGATGTGTCCGGTTTTTCCCTGGAAAATTTCTCGATAGCCGCGTTGTCTATGTTGATTGAGCACAAGCTACCGCACATCGAGCAGACCTTGGCGTTGGCGGCTTCCGATTCTTCCTTGTAGCGGCGCGCTTTTTCCGGGTCCATCGCCAAGCGGAACATGCCATCCCAATCGAGCTGCTTCCGGTAACGCGACATCTGGTCGTTCCAGGCCTTTGCGCCTTTGACGCCCTTCACCAAGTCGCCAGAGTGGGCGGCAATGCGGGTGGCGATGACGCCTTCGATGACATCCTGACGATCCGGCAGCCGCAGGTGTTCGGCCGGCGTCACGTAGCACAGCATGTCCGTCCCGGCACCGGCGGCAATCGCTCCGCCAATTGCGCCCGTAATATGGTCATAGCCTGGCGCGACATCACAGGTCAGCGGGCCAAGCACGTAAAACGGCGCGCCGTCACAGACCCGCTTCTGGAGCTGAACGTTGGCCACGATCTGATCGAGTGGGACGTGTCCAGGCCCCTCCACCATCACCTGACAACCCTTTTCACGGGCGCGGGCGACGAGTTCGCCCAGCACAAGCAGTTCGGCTAACTGGCCGCGGTCGCTGGCATCGCCCGTCGCGCCAGGACGCAGGCCGTCGCCCAGCGAAAACGTCACATCATACCGCGCAAAGATGTCGCACAAACGGTCAAACTGTTCGTAAAGCGGATTTTCATTGCCGGTCGCCTCGATGTACGCCGCCAACAGCGCGCCGCCCCGACTGACAATGCCTTCGATACGTTGGTGGTTGCGTAATTTCTTGACCGTCTCCTTCGTCACCCCGCAGTGGACGGTCATATAGTCCACGCCCTGCTGGGCTTGCTTTTCAATGACGGCAAAGAGCGCTTCCGGGTCCATCTTCAGAATCGAACCCTCCGAGGCAACCTGATAGATTGGCACGGTGCCGAGCATGAGCGGGCTTTCTTGAATGAGTGTCTCACGGATGAGGTCCAGGTCCGTGCCGGTTGAAAGGTCCATGACGCTATCTGCCCCATACTGCACTGCGGTATGGAGCTTGATGAGTTCTTCCTCAACCAACTGGTGATAGCCCGACGCCCCAATGTTGGCATTGACCTTGGTGCGCAGTCCCTTGCCGATGCCGATTGGACGAAAGTTGTGGCGGATGTTTTTTGGAATCACCATCGTGCCGTCCGCCAGCCCCTGCCGGATATATTCCGGGTCGAGCCGCTCATCCTCGGCAACAGCGATCATTTCCTCGGTAATCTTGCCTTCCAGGGCAAGCATGCGAAGCGTCTGGTATTCACCGCGCACGGTGTTGTCCTCCTGATACGTAACCTGAAGTCGTGGTTTGTGCCGCGCGTGGGCATCGGGCAAAAGTAACATAGGCATTCCTGCCTGTGGACGTGGCTTTGCCGCGCGCGGGCACCGGTCGCGCCCTAGTCTTCACTGTGGCTGCTTCCATCATAGTGCAGGACGAGCGATTCATTATCCGCGCGCGTTTCAAGGTGTACCGGCCGTCCCCACAGGCTGTAAACGTATTCCAGCACCTTGCGCGCGTACTTCAAATCCAGCTCCGCGCCGTCAAAGCGATGGGTCAGATACAACTCGCGGTTGCGGTTGTAATCGCCATCCGTCACCTCGATGTAGGGAAAGCCAAAGTTGGTCATGTTGGTCACAAGCTGGTTTCGGACGCGCTCCCAACGCTTTTCGGTGATGGTCCACTCTTCGTCGTCCACAAGCTCATAAACATAAAGGTCCAGTTCCTCGACCAGCGCCTCGGTTAGATAGTTGCGCAGGAAGGACACATCGTTATCCACTTCCCGGACTTCAAAAATTTTTTCGCGCCCCTGTCCGCCAGTGCGCCCATAGATTTCGCGTTCTTCCGCCGTTGGGTGATCCCAGCGCTGCTCAATGTCTTCAAAGATTTTGTAGCCCAGATAGTATGGATTGAGTTGCCCTTTGTGCGGCGAGACAACCGAAGCGTGCAGTTCGGCAAATTCAACGAACTCGTCCGTCCCGTCACACAGTTCACGCATGATGCGCGAGTGCCAGTAACTCGCCCAGCCCTCGTTCATGATTTTGGTCTGCATCTGGGGTACGAAGTAGAGCATTTCAGCGTGAATCATCGTCATCACGTCGCGCTGCCAGGCTTCGAGCGTTGGCGAGTAGGTCGCAATGAACCACACCAAGTCCTTTTCCGGGTACACCGGATCACCAGGCTGACGTTTCGGTGATTCAGCCGATGCGCTCGACGACGGCTCACCCAGCCGCAAAATGTCTTCAAACGGATTTTCTTTGCCGGTTTTCGCCTTCTTCTCCGGCGGCGGCAAGTCACGCTCCTTGCGGATGAGAAAGTTCGGGTCAATGTGCTCCTCTATCGAGAGCACCGCATCGAGAAACGCCTCGACGGTCTTGCGCCCATACTTGAACTCGTATTCCTCGATACGCGCGGCATGCAGGTTGACTTCATCCACCATCCGGCGGTTGGTGTGGGCAAAGTAGGCGTTGTTTTTGAAGAAATCCACGTGACCGAGCACATGCGCCATAACCAACTTGTTCTGCAACGGCGAGTTGGTTTCGAGCAAGAACCCATAGGCCGGATTGGTATTGATGACGACTTCGTAAATGCGCGACAGCCCAAAGTCATACATGGTTTTCATCCGGTGATAGGCCTTGCCGAACGTCCAGTGGGAGAAACGCCCCGGCAGTGCATAGGAGCCAATTTCATACATCACCGTTGCCGGAACGATCTCAAAGTTCACAGGAAACGGATCAAGTCCGAATCCACGGGCAATCTCCCAGATGCGTTCAAGTGCTTTTTCAAGAGCAGTGATTTCTTTATCCACGGCAAGAACACCTCGCTCAACAGCAGTTGGTGCAGGCCATACGCAGGACGGACGCCGCTCGCCACATAACCAGCCTTGCGCAGGTGGGGCATCTGACGATAGCCGGTTGTGCCGCGTAGCTCAATAAGCCAGCCACGCTGTCGTTTCCTTCAGTCCGGCTTGCTTAGTCCTGCGGGGCGCGTTCGGCATTTTTTTCGGCGCGCCGAATACGCTCGATGTTGCGGCGTTCAACCGGCGTCAGCTTGGCATCCACATCATCGCTTGTGGGACGGTACCATGGCTGCGCCTGGAAATGCTCGGCAAGTTCAGGTTCGGCAAAGCGATAGCCATGGCGGGCCAGGATTTCGCTCCGCATCAGACGCAACTCATCGAGGGTCAGGTCAGCCAAGTCCTCGGTGGTGAGGTCACGAAGGGAAGCTTCAGGAAAATCACCGGGCAGGTCTTCAGGCGTGGCGGTTCCATCTTCTGGTTGGCGCGGCGGGCCCGACGCCTTGGTATAGACGCTGATGCCTTTTTGACGAATGACAGCGACCGCGGACTGGGCTTCGGCCTCAGTGCCGTAAATCCCCAGGGCCACGATGTAAAAACCCGGCTCAAAGTTTGTCCATTCATCTGTCTTCACGACAAAGGGCTGAAGGCCGGCCTTGGCATAGTCAGCTCGCTTGGCTTCGGCCGCTCCCGGCGTTTTCGCTGAAAAACCAATCACGTAGATGCCCTCTGAACCGGGCGCGCGCGACACCGGCAGGTCTGACGGGGCATCCGGCACCTCAGAAGATGCGGGCGGCGATTGCGGCAGTGGCGGGTCGGATGGCTTGCCGACCGGAGCGACCGGCGATGTCCCGGTGGACGGGGGCCGTGATGCCGCGCCTTGAAAATAGATGAGCAGCGCCAAAAACAACGTCGCGCCAAGCACCAGGGTCACGGCGATACCAGCCGCGACCCACCACCAACCACCGGTGCCCCGCGCTTCAGATGGCGGGTGATCAACGGCTTGGGCTGGCGGCAATGGCAGGGTATCCGCCGTTGGCGCGAACGCCATGCCAACGGGAGGGACGCTCGCCGGCGGCTGAAGTGCCGTCGGCGCGGACGTGGAAACCACAGCTTGGCCATCCGTGGCCGGGCGGTGCAGCACAGTCGCCGGCGCAACCCGTTCCGGCGGCGCAACCGACGCTGGGTGCGTGGTCAGCCGGGCCAGCGCCTGGCGCATGATGGTCGCTGAGGCAAATCGCTGGCGAGGGTCTTTACACAGGGCAGTTGCCAGAAAACGGTGTACGGCTGACGGGAACGCCGGTGGCAGCGGGACCGGTTCGCGGGCGACAATCGCCGCCATCAATGCCGTCAAGTCGGTTTGTGGAAAGGGGAGTCCCCCGGTGAGGAGTTGTTGGAAAAGCACGCCGGCGGCCCAGAGGTCGCCCGACTCGGTTCGCACGCCATCAAAAGCTTCGGGTGGCATGTATGATGGCGTACCGGCAATGAGTCCGGTGTGCGAAGTCACGCGAATGACGCGGGCGATGCCAAAATCGGCCAGGCGTGGGGTTTCACCTTGCAACAGCACATTGGCCGGCTTGAGGTCACGGTGCACGATCTGGCGGGCATGGAGGTGCTCCAACCCCGCCAAAATACCATCCAGCATGCGGGCAGCTTCGGGTAGCGTCACAACGCCGCCCTTGCGCGCCAACCAATCCACCAGCGAGCCATCCGGGGCATATTCGCTCACGATGACCACCCGCCCATCGTAGATGTCAGCCTCGATGATGGGCAGCACGTTCGGATGCCCACTGGCCTGGGCCCACACGGCGGCCTCTTTGCGAATGGCATCAAGATCGACGTCATCCGTGAGCGGCGTCTTGAGGGCAACCCGGGTCACGGCCAGCGCCGTCCGCCGCTCCGCGAGCCAGACCTGACCAAATGCGCCACGCCCCAGCAAGCGAACCAGCGTATAGGGTCCAAGGGCATCACCAGGCTGCATCGCGTCTCCAGAAAAACCAGCGCAATCCCATAACAAATAAGAATAAGTGCCAAACGATAGGGCTTTTTAGTGTAGCGCGTGTTTTTCGCGGTTGAAATCCAACGGTGGCGCGATGAGAATGACGCCACACAGTACCATTCGTCAAATCGCACAAAGCTTTTGGTTTCTATGAGGTCAACGCAGTGATGAGAACGCTTCGTTTGGGCGTTGTGGGCTGGTGGCTGCTCTGGTTGGTCATCCAGATTGGCGCACAGGCTGCCAACCCACAAGTCGCGGTCTCGGATGAGCTACGGGCCGCGCTCGCCCGGATTCAACCGGCTGCCCTTCGCGCCCATACCGAACTCCTTTCCGATGACCTGTTCGAGGGACGCGCACCCGGCGCGCGTGGTGGACTGCTGGCGGCCAAGTACATTGCTACCCAATTTCAAGCCTACGGGCTGGAACCACGTCACGGCTCGTATTTTCAAAACGTCCCGATCACGAACTTGCGCGCCCAACCGACCGTGATGACGTTACGGACCAACCAGGGACAAGCCGTCCAGTTGGCCTACGGTTCGGAATTCACGGCGCAATCCGGCGAGTGCGTCCCGGAAGTCAAACTCGACGATGTTCCGGTGATCTTTGCCGGTTATGGCATTGTCGCGCCGGAATATGATTGGAATGACTACAAGGACGTGGATGTGCGCGGCAAAATCGTCATGCTGCTCGTCAACGATCCCGGACTGCGCAACCCAAACATTTTTCAGGGGCGGACGCTGACCTACTATGGGCGGTGGACGTACAAGTACGAGGAGGCGGCCCGCCAGGGCGCGCGGGGGGTGCTGCTCATTCACACCACCGAAAGCGCGACCTATCCGTGGCAGGTGGTGCAAAGCTCAAACACCGGGGTGCGGTCAGAGTTGGTTCGGGATGCCAATTCACCACCAGTCGTGGCGCTCAAATCGTGGATTACCGACGACGCGGCGGTTCGCGTCGCCAAACTCACCGGCAAGAACCTGGCGATGCTCATCGAACAAGCCGAGCGGCGTGATTTTCGTCCGGTATCGCTCGATGTCACGCTTTCGCTCGACCTGAAAAGCGAGGTTTCCACGCTCGAATCCCCCAATGTCGTCGGCTGGTTACCGGGACGCGATCCCCAGCTCCGCGATGAATGCGTCGTGGTCACAGCCCACTACGACCACTTTGGCGTCAAGGAAGACGCCCCGACCGGACAAAAGCTCATTTATCACGGCGCGTTGGATAACGCTTCGGGCGTCGCGGCGCTGCTGGCCATGGCGGAAGCGCTGGCCAAATCGCCGTGGCGTCCACGGCGGTCGGTGTTGTTTCTGGCCGTCACCGCCGAAGAGCAAGGCTTGCTCGGAGCACAGTATTACTGCGAACGTCCGCTCATTCCGCTCGAAAAGACCGCCGCCAATATCAACCTCGATGAAGTCAACGTCTTTGGGCGCACGCGCGATTTCGTCCCGCTTGGAGCCGAACGCTCGACGCTGGGCAAAACGATTGACGCCTTGGCCAAACTCGAAGGCTTGGTGATGAAGCCCGATCCCTTCCCGCAAAACGGGTCTTTTTTCCGTTCGGATCACTTTTGCTTTGCCAAGGCCGGCGTGCCCTGCCTTTCGCTCAACTTTGGCGTCGAGGTTGAAGGCAAGCCCGAAGGCTGGGGTAAACAGCGGTTCGACACGTATGTGCGGCGCGACTATCACCAACCGACGGATGTCATTCAAGATGACTGGGACTTTCAGGGCGCAGCTCAACACGCCCAGTTTGCTTTACTGATTGTGGCCACCATCGCTGACGACCCAGCGATGCCCGACTGGCTGCCGGGTGAAGCGTTTCAGCGCAAGAAGACTTAATCATCCCAAAGGGAGCAACCATTCGCTCATGGCAGCGCGACTCGATGTGTCAACAAACACGACGACGGAGACAACCTTCAAACCCTTCGTCACCAGTGAAGCCATCCTGCCGGAATTTACGCTTCGCAGTGTGCTGGTTGGTGTCATCCTAGGTATCATCTTTGGGGCTTCGTCAGTTTATCTGGCGCTCAAGGTCGGACTGACAGTTTCGGCTTCGATTCCAATTGCCGTGCTATCTATCACGATTTTCCGGGCGCTGGGCAAAAGTTCCATTCTTGAAAACAACATGACGCAAACAGTTGGCTCGGCCGGGGAATCGGTCGCGGCGGGTGTTGTCTTTACCGTGCCGGCGCTGCTTCTGATGGGCTACTCGCTCGATCTGTCGCGCACCACGCTCACGGCACTCACTGGCGGCTGGCTCGGCGTGCTCCTGATGATTCCGTTGCGACGGGCGCTCATCGTCAAGGAACACGGCAAGTTGACGTACCCGGAGGGCACGGCCTGCGCCGAAGTGCTCATTGTGGGTGAAAAAGGCGGCAGCCAGGCCAAGCTCGTCTTTGGTGGCTTTGGGCTGGCGTTGCTGTACAAGTTCCTGATGTCGGGGCTGCACCTGTGGAAAGAGTACCCCGAAAAAGCGCTGGGCAAGGTACTGCCGGGCGCGACCGTCAGCGCCGAAGTTTCCCCGGAATTGATGGGGGTGGGTTATATCATCGGGCCGCGCGTGGCCGGGATCATGCTGGCCGGCGGGGCCATGTCGTACTTGGTCATCATCCCCACGATTGTCTTTTTTGGCAGCGGACTCACCGAACCCCTGTTTCCGGCGACCAAGCTCATCAACGGCATGACGCCAAGCGAGGTGCGGACCAACTTTGTGCTTTACATCGGGGCCGGGGCCGTAGCGACTGGTGGTGTCATCAGCTTGATCCGTTCACTGCCGATGATTTTGGCAGCCTTCCGCGCTGGCGTCGGAGGCTTCAAGGCAGCCGGAGAGACGACCGTTGCGCGAACCGAACGCGACTTGCCGATGAACCTCGTGCTGGGTGGCGCTGGGCTGCTATGGATCATCCTCAGCGCCGTCATTTACTTCACGGCGGCCGAACTGGGGTTTAGCGTGCTGGCAGCGGGGATGATCATTGCGTTTGGTTTTTTCTTCGTTACGGTGTCATCGCGCATCACCGGTGAAATTGGTTCGTCGTCCAACCCGATTTCGGGCATGACCGTCGCCACGATTTTGCTCACGTGCCTGATTTTTCTCGTCATCGGCAAGGTTGGCATCGAGGCGCGGGTCGTGGCGTTGTCGGTCGGCGCGGTGGTGTGCATCGCGGCCGCGATTGGCGGAGCAACCTCACAGGACCTGAAAACCGGTTTCCTGGTGGGAGCAACACCCCAACGACAGCAAATCGGACTCGTCATCGGGGTCACGACATCGGCGCTGGCGATTGGTTGGGTCCTATCGTTTCTCAACGATTCCAACACCATCTACTTCCCCAAGGAAGCGCCGGGCTACACGGCATCCACGACGGAAAATCGAACGATCACGCTGGCTGGCCAGACCTATCGGGTTCACAACGTCACCGAACCGATTGCTGGGCTGTTGCCGGGGCGTTACCTGATCAACGACGCCGGACAGATACGGTTCGTGATTGATCCCGGCGTCGGCGGCGTCGAGACGCAAAAGCTCGTCGAGACCCAGGGGCCTGTCGCGGGGGCAGCGACCGGTGAAACGTTGCGCGGGCTTGACGATCAGCCCTACCAAGTTGTGAAGGTCACCCAACCTGACGGGCTGGTTGTCTCGTACCTCGTGGACGGCGCCGGCCAAGCCCACTACCGGCTTGACAAACGCGACCTGCCCTATTCGGCTCCAAAGGCCAGTCTGATGAAGCTCATCATTGACGGTATCTTGACCCAAAAGCTGCCGTGGGGCTTGGTCCTTTTAGGAATGTTCATTTCAATCACGATGGAGTTGTGCGGGGTGGCGGCGTTGCCCTTTGCCGTCGGGCTGTATTTGCCATTTTCAACCTCCGCCGCGATTTTTGCCGGGGGATTCATCCGTTGGTTGGTTGACCGCCGAACCGGTGGCGCAGCCTCAGAGGCCGAGGCGGAAGCCGGGAGTGGTGTCTTGTTCAGCTCCGGGTTGATTGCCGGCGGCTCGATTGGTGGACTCCTTTTGGCTGCCTTGACCGTCGTTGCCGGAGACGCGCTGGCCAAGCTCAACATCGCCGAGCATTGGCCGGCAATCGAACGTGGCGCGTTCGCCGACCTGTGGGCCGTGGCCGTCTTCCTTCTTCTGGGGATTGGGCTTTATCAAATTGCGCGGTGGTCTTCAGTCGGAACGAAATCATGAGCAATCTCTCGTTTGTTTGGCGAATCCTGGCCATTGTGGTCATTGGCATCGGTGGACTTTGGTTAGGGTATGGTCTCACCGCTTATCAAGCGAATGCGGCAGGTGTGGTGACACGTGATGAAGCACCGTTCAACTACGCCGAAGACCGGCTGCTGATCTACTACGACCCGGCGACGAAGCGGGAGACCGTCATTTTTGAACCAACCATCCGCTTTCGGGGAGACCGCTTCGCCTGGGCCATGCCCTTCCCCGGTGAGGTGCAGTTGGCGGCGGCCGGGCCGCAGATTTTTCTGCGTTTGAGTGAATACCTCGCGCCCACCATCATCGAAACCAAGCTGCGGTGGAAACTAGCCTTTTGGTCGTGGGAGTGGCTCAAGCCAAAGCCCGTCGTCAAACCAAGTGAGCTTCCCAAGCCGCAACCGGGTCAGGTCGTTGTGGCGCGGCGGGTGGTTGAAGCCGGGATTGAAACCTTTCCCCGCGGTACGCAGGAAGAAGTCGAAAAGGCCCTGCAGCGAGCCGTATCGCGTGACCCTGACGAAATACCATTTGACCCCACCAAGCCGCCAAAACCAGACAAGCCGCTTCGGCTCTCCGAGCCATTTCTGGCCTGGGCAAAGCCATACTTCGCTCAGAAAGCCACCTGGGTCGTCGTGACGGCGCGCACGGATGTGCCTGACGTTTCGCTTGGCTACGACGAGCAAGCTTCCATTCAACCCTTTGCGGTATCCTTCACCACGGATCAGCCAGTCGTGCCGCTGGTTTGCCCAGCGCCCATCCCGGCGCTTACGGACGGACCGCAATACCGAAACTTCAAGGTGTTCATCGTTGCCGATGAGCGAAAGGAAGTGCGCGCGGATGGCGCAGTGTTGTTCGATCCGGCCGCCGCGCCATTTGCTGACCGGATTCCGGCGGCTGACTGGATGAAGCGCGTGCTGGCTCCGACGCAGCCCGAATTTCAACCAACCGGCGATACCTTTCTGACGACCTTCTTTCACACCGAACGCGACCAGCGGCTGTTTCAGACCAATCCGGTCATCGTCCCAGCCACGACGCAGGCAACGATTCGCCCGCCAGCCAATATCGTCGTCCGTGAGCAGCCGGCCATCATCCCAGGTGAAGCATTACTGCTCATCCTTGGGGGTGGGGTCATCTATTGGCGCCAGCGCCAGCGGGAACGACGGTGAGGCCAACCCAACCATTCGGGTTTAGACCGCGCCCGCCGATGGACACAGGTCGGCCAAAACGCAATCTTGGCAGCGGGGACTGCGCGCGCGGCAGACTGCCCGCCCGTGAAAGATCAACCAGTGCGGCAACATGACGTAGTGCCGCTCCGGCACAATTGCCATCAGGTCACGCTCGATCTTTTCAGGCGTCGGCGCGGTTGAAAAACCTAGTCGCGCGGAAAGCCGCGTCACATGGGTATCCACCACCACGCCCGGCGCTCGTCCAAAAGCATTGCCCAGAACGACATTCGCTGTTTTCCGGGCAACGCCCGGTAACGCAAGCAAATCGTCCATCGCGCGCGGAACCTCGCCGCCAAAGCGCTCAACGAGCTGGCGTCCCATGCCTTGCAGGGCCTTGGCTTTGTTTCGGTAAAAGCCGGTTGGGCGGATGTCGGACTGCAACGCTTCAAGGTCAGCGTTGGCGTAATCTGCCGCCGTACGGTACTTCTGAAAGAGTTCTCTCGTGACGAGATTGACCCGTTCATCTGTGCACTGGGCAGAAAGGATTGTCGCCACCAGCAGTTCAAGCGGCGTCGTGTAGTTGAGCGAGCAGCGGGCATCCGGGTAGGCCCGGCGTAAGCGCCCGATGACCGTCCGCATTCGCCGGCGCTGGGACGCAAGATTTAGTTCGTTCACCGTATGACCTGTTGGTTTGGGCATTGGTTGGCCTACTCAAGTGTAGGAAACCACTTGACGGTGGGGAGTATTTGCCACCAGCATACCGCTATCTTTCCAGACGTGAATATATGTCACGGTCTATTTCAACACGCTTCACAGTACATCGTGTCATGCCGAAGGTCTTGGTTCCCCTCGCGGAAGGTTTCGAGGAAATGGAAGCGGTTATCGTCGTGGACGTTCTCCGCCGCGCCGACATCGCCGTGGTCACGGCTTCACTGACGCCAGCACTGACCGTCACCGGCTCCCACTGCATTCCGGTCGTGGCCGATACGACCCTGGACCAAGTGCTGAATGACCATTTTGACGCGGTGGTTCTCCCCGGTGGGCTGCCTGGCGCGACCAACCTGCGTGATGATACGCGAGTGGCGGCGCTTGTTCAGCGGACGGCCGAACAAGGCGGCTGGACGGCGGCCATCTGCGCCGCGCCGCTGGCGCTGGCGGCGTTTGGTATGTTGCGCGAAAAGCGCTTCACTTCGCATCCAAGCGTTCGTGAGCGATTGTCAGACGCCGGTGGCACGTATGTCGAGGAGCGCGTCGTCACAGATGGTCGTACGGTCACCAGTCGCAGTCCCGGCACGGCATTCGAGTTTGCCCTGGCGCTCGTGGCTCAACTGGTGGATGAAACAGCAGCTCAGAAACTAGCCGCGGCCATGCTCGTCGGGCCACCGACGGCTTGAAACAACGTTTTTCTCTGGTTTATTAGTTGGCCTTTGCCCTGAAGGGCGGAAGCTCAAGCAGAGCCGTTGATACCAGAGTGCGTCCCGCAAACTGGCTCTGCTGGCGTTAGGTCGCCAAGACCTATGTCGGGAGACTTCCTCAATCCCGGATGCCGGAAGGCTGTCATCAGGTCAGCGAACATGAATCCACTCCCCCAAAAGAAACGTGTGGTGGTGACAGGCATTGGCCTGGTTACCCCCATCGGCAACACCCGCGAGGACAATTGGCAGTCGCTGATGGCTGGGCGCTCCGGTGCCGGACCCATCACGCATTTTGACGCCACCGGGTATGAGGTCCGCTTTGCGGCGGAAGTCAAGAACTTCGACCCGCGTCAGTACTTTGACGCCCGTGAAGTCAAGCGCACCGCCCCTTACATCCACTATGCCGTGGCAGCGGCTGAAGAAGCCCTGGCCGACAGCCAGCTTGATTTCACTCGGCTCGATCGCCAGCGGTGCGGCGTCTATGTCAGTAGCGGCATTGGCGGCTTCAACGTCATTGAACGGGAAAACGCGCGGATTCTCGATGAAGGCCCACGCCATATTTCGCCGTACTTCATGATCAGTTTTCTCGTCAACATGGCGGCCGGTCACATCTCGATTCGCCACGGCCTGCAGGGCCCCCTGGGCGCAACCGCGACGGCCTGCGCCGCTGGCGTTCACGCCATTGGCGAAGCCTTCCGGATTATCCAGCGCGGCGAAGCTGAAGTCATGGTATGCGGGGGCACCGAAGGCGCGATTACCCCAATGGGAGTAGGCGGCTTCTCAGCCGCCAAGGCGATGTCCACGCGCAACGATGACCCACAACGCGCCTCGCGGCCGTTCGACGCCCAGCGAGATGGCTTTCTGTTGGGCGAAGGGGCTGGTGTCATGGTGCTTGAAGCGTATGAGCAGGCCCTGGCACGCGGCGCGTCAATCTACGCCGAACTGGTCGGGTACGGCCTGAGCGGCGACGCCTACCACATCACCGCGCCAGCCCCGGAAGGGGATGGCATGTACCGGATGATGCTCGCCACGCTCCAGGATGCGGGCGTGACGCCAGACCAAGTGGACTACATCAATGCCCATGGGACTTCGACGCCGTATAACGATAAGTTTGAAACCGTGGCCATCAAGCGAGCGTTTGGAGACCATGCGTACCGGTTGGCCGTCAGTTCGACCAAATCCATGACCGGACATACCCTGGGGGCGGCGGGCGGCATCGAGGCCTGCTACAGCGCCCTGGCGGTTGCCCGCCAAATGATTCCGCCGACCATCAACTATGAGACGCCAGACCCGGAATGTGACCTTGACTATACGCCAAATGAGCCGCGCCCGGCCGAGCTTAGGTACGTGCTTTCCAACGCGGCCGGGTTTGGTGGAACCAACGGTGGGCTCCTCTTCAAGCGGGTTGAATGAATTCTGAACCACTTCTTCCGACAGGGCGCGACAACCGAGCTAGGTTACCACTTACGCTGGCGGCGCTTGGATTTGCCACGTTGTGGTGTCTTGGGCTGCTGTGCCTGCGGTGGCGCTTGACCAACAACCTGCACTACGCTTTTTTAGCCTGGAATCTCTTTCTGGCCGTCGTGCCGCTTGGGCTGGCCCTGTGGTTGTCACGTATTCACCAGCGCCCGCTGGGACTGGTGGTGTTGCTTGGATGGCTCGTCTTCTTCCCCAATGCTCCCTACGTGGTAACGGACCTCATCCACCTGTCGCCGTACGGACGCGCCCCACTCTGGTTTGACGTGCTGTTGCTGGCCTCGTTCGCCATGGCGGCACTCGGGATGGGATTAGCGTCTTTGCAACTCGTCCACGAGTGGGTGGAAGCTCAGTTTTCGGCCCTCATCGGCTGGACCGTGACCATTCTGATCTGCCCCCTGGCTGGTTTTGGAGTTTACTTGGGCCGCTTCGGACGGTGGAATAGCTGGGATGTCGTTCAGCGTCCGGTGGCTTTGCTGACGGATGTCGCCATTCAGCTCACCACGCCACAGAGTGCCGCGCGAGCGATTGCCATGACGCTTGGCTTTGCCGGCCTGTTATTTGTGACGTACGGCATCTGGTGGGCGCATGGGCGGCCGCTGGGACTTGGCCAGACCAGAAAACACTGAGGCCGGCACGCCCCTGCCATCAACCTCGCCAGCCGCACGGCATATCTCGTCAAGACCGCACCAAGGCAACCTCTGTCCGGCGGTAGTGGCGCCAGGACGTGGCTTGACAGGCTTGTATTTTTCGCTATATTAGCACTCGTGTGGTGCGGGTGCTAATCCGCGCCGCTATCATAAGTCGAATCAACATTTAGGCAAGGAGTACAGGATATGGCTACGACGATTCGTCCGCTCTATGACCGCGTGATTGTCAAACGCATCACGGAAACAGAGCAGGTTCGCGGGGGCATCATCATCCCCGACACGGCGAAGGAAAAGCCACAGGAAGGTGAAGTGATTGCTGTTGGCAGCGGGAAGCTGCGGGAAGATGGCAGCCGGACGCCGCTTGATGTACAGGTTGGCGACCGAGTGTTGTTTGGCAAGTATTCCGGTTCGGAAGTCAAGATTGATGGCGAAGAGTTCCTCATCATGCGGGAGGACGAAATTCTCGGCATTCTTGAGAGCGCGGGCAAAGGCAAAGCCGCAGCCAAGTGATGGTTCGACGTGATACGGGCAAGTTCATTCAGTGAGCTTGCCCGTTTGAGCGTTCAGGAGCCCACAAGCGCCAGACAGGCAAGAAACAAGACAGCAGGAAACAGCTTTAGATCTCAGGAAATACGTTTCAAGGAGTAACGTACGTTATGGCAAAGCAAGTCATTCACGGTGAAGAGTCACGGCAGGCAATCCTCCGTGGTGTCAATCAGCTCGCGGATGCCGTCAAGGTCACGCTCGGACCCAAGGGGCGCAATGTCGTTATCGAGAAAAAGTTTGGCAGCCCAACCATCACAAAGGATGGCGTGACGGTGGCAAAGGAAATCGAACTCAAGGACGCGCTTGAAAACGCTGGCGCCCAGATGGTGCGCGAAGTCGCGTCGAAGACTTCGGATGTGGCTGGCGATGGCACGACGACCGCGACCGTGCTCGCCCAGGCGATTTTCCGCGAAGGAGCACGGCTGGTGGCGGCGGGTCACAACCCAATGGCGCTCAAGCGGGGGATTGACCGGGCCGTGGAAGCAGCCGTGGCACGGGTCAAGGATATGTCCAAGCCGGTGAAGGGCGAGGCGATTGCCCAGGTCGGCACGATCTCAGCCAACGGCGACAAGCAAATCGGCGAAATCATTGCCGAAGCCATGAAGAAGGTTGGCAAGGATGGCGTCATTACGGTCGAAGAGTCAAAGTCGCTTGAAACGACGCTTGAAGTCGTCGAAGGGATGCAGTTTGACCGTGGCTACCTGTCGCCCTACTTTGTGACCGATGCCGAGCGCATGGAAGCCTCGTTGGAAAACGCGCTCATTCTCATCCATGAGAAGAAAATCAGCGCGATGAAAGATTTGCTTCCGCTACTCGAACAGGTTGCGCGGCAGGGCAAGCCACTTGTCATCATTGCTGAAGATGTGGATGGCGAAGCCTTGGCAACGCTCGTGGTCAACAAACTCCGTGGCACGCTACAGGTCTGCGCCGTCAAAGCGCCTGGCTTTGGGGATCGCCGCAAAGCGATGCTCGAAGACATCGCCGTGCTGACCGGTGGGCAGGTCATCAGCGAAGACCTTGGCATCAAGCTCGAAAACGTCAAGCTCGAGGACTTGGGCCGCGCCAAGCGTGTGACCATTGACAAGGACAACACGACCATTGTCGAAGGCGCTGGCAAGGCCGAAAAGATCAAAGCCCGTGTTGAGCAGATTCGCGTGCAGATCGAAAACACGACCTCCGACTATGACCGCGAGAAGCTTCAGGAGCGGCTGGCGAAGCTGGTCGGTGGCGTCGCCGTCATCAAGGTCGGCGCGGCTACGGAAACGGCCCTGAAGGAAAAGAAAGCTCGCGTTGAAGACGCCATGCACGCTACCCGCGCGGCCGTTGAAGAAGGGATCGTACCGGGTGGTGGGGTCGCCCTGCTGCGCGCCCAGAAGGGACTCGAAAATATTGAGGTTGGTGAAGATGAAGAGCGTTTCGGGGTGCAGATTGTTCGCCGGGCCCTTGAAGAGCCACTTCGCCAAATCGCGATCAACGCTGGTATGGAAGGCGCGGTTGTCGTCAACCGAGTGGCCAGCGAGAAGTCAGAAAGCTTTGGCTTCAATGCCGCAACGGGCGAGTTCGAAGACCTAGTCAAGGCAGGCGTCATCGATCCAGCCAAGGTAACGCGCACGGCGCTTCAAAATGCGGCCTCCATCGCTGGCTTGATGCTCACGACCGAAGCTCTCATCACCGAACTGCCGGAAGAAAAGAAGGCCGGTGGTGCGCCAGCGGGCATGCCAGGCATGGGTGACTATTGATCCGCAGCCTCTGTGTTGTCCTCCGGGCGGCGCTCACCAAGCGCCGCCTTTTTTCTTCCCCAGTGCGCCGGAGAGAGCGACAGAGCGCCGCGAACACGTAGGTCAACAGTATGGCCGCGCTTCGACTCAAGGCAACCCAGTCTCCGCCACGCAGGCCTTCAGGCGAGGGCAGGCTCACCACCAGCCAATGCCAGTACGACGTGCCATTCCGATTCAGTCACGGGCTGGACGGAAAGCCGCATCCCACGCCGAATCACCAGCATGGTTTCTAATCCGGGCGTTCGTTTGAGTTCATCGAGCGTAATCAGGCGCGGAAACACTCGCACCAAGCGGACATCCACCATGAACCAAGTTGGACGCGCCGGGTCACTTTTCACATCGTAGTAGCGGCTCTCTGGGTCGAACGCCGTATGGTCCGGGTAGCCCGCCCGCACAACCTCAACGATACCGGCAATGCCGGCCGGGGTTACGTTGCTATGGTAGAACAACGCCTGGTCGCCAACCTGCATGTCGTCGCGCAGAAAGTTGCGCGCCTGGTAGTTGCGCACACCTTCCCAGCTTGTGGTTTGGCGCGGTGCGCGACGTAGGTCATCAATCGAAAAGACGCTTGGCTCAGACTTGAGTAACCAGTAGCGTGCCATGGCTGAAGGGCTGCGAACCCGCCGGACAACCGACGTGCTGGACTTGGGATCGGTGAGTGAGTGTCATTCAACGGCCTCAGCCGCCAAACGATCAAGCGACAGCAGCAGGAGTGCCGCGCGTGCCAAACTTTGGGGGCGACCGACCGGATCGTACCATTCTTCCAGCGTATGGCAGCCCCCATACTCGCCACCAGCGCCGATCACAATCGCCGGAATGCCCAGCGCCATTGGCACGTTGGCATCCGTTGAACCGCTGTCCAGAACTGGGCGCTGCCCACAAATGCGGGTTGCCGCTACCGCACAACGTACGAGGTCGGAGGTTCGTGGGGTTTCCCCGGCCGGACGATCACCCAATCGCTGAACCGTAGTCGTCAAATGGCTTTGCTGGGTTGCACGTTGTAGCTCGGCTTGCTGAGCCTTGACGGCTGCCAGTCGCAACTCGGTCTCCAGATAGTTCAGGTCAGTCAGGGCCGGAGCGCGGCAGTCAATGTCCCCGTGCGCTTCGGCTGGAATGGCATTAATCCCTGTGCCACCGCCAACGGCAGCGACCGTACAGGTCATGGCGCGCCGCAACGGGATTTGTCGCAACAAGCTGATAAACTCACCTAGGGCGTGAACCGGGTTGACGATGCCAAAGTTTGCCCAAGAGTGTCCGCCTGGCCCGCCAAATGTCACCCGGAAGCGGCGCGAGCCGATTGCGCGGTGCGTGATTCGCTCTATTCCAGGCCCATCAAGGGCGATGAAACACAGCATTGGGGCGATGTCCTTCACCACAGCACGGACGCCTCGGAGATTGCCGGGTCCTTCCTCGCCGACAGTACCCACAAAGCACAGCGGGACGGACGGTTGCACCTCATACCGGACAAACGCGCGCGCCAGCGCCAGTAGTCCGGCAACACCACAAGCGTTATCGGCAATACCTGGCGCGTGGAGCCGTGGTCCTTGGCGGCGGACCTTGACCTCCGTTCCCGGCGGGAACACCGTATCCAAGTGCGCCGCAACGACCACTGGCGGATGCGTGGTATCCGCCCCCGGCAACCAGCCATAAACATTTCCTTCGGCATCCTGCCGCACACCAGTTAGCCCTGCCTCGCGTAACTGGGCAGCCACAAATCCAGACCGCACGGACTCGTGAAAGGGTGGCGCCGGAATTTCAGTGATGGCGATTTGCTCGCAGGTAATAGCTTCAGCCGATGCCGTGAAGTGCTCCCGGAGCTGCTCCAGGAGCGGTGACTGGGATAAGAACTGGACGACTGCCTCTGGTGTCGGCTTGGCAAGCTGGACAGACACAAACAGTCACTCCGATCAGGCGGTCGCCGCAGCCAATCCAGCAACCCCGGCCAGTCGAGAAAATTCAAGTGGCGATGCAAACCCAAGGTGACGCGGCTCGATCACGCTTGGGGAGGCGCCAAACGTCTCGGCAACAGGCTGGCGGATGTCTTCCACGTCAAGGGGCACATTGATCGCCAAAACCTCAAAGTGGATGTCCGCTGCTCCCTGGCTGAGACCAATTTCAGCGGCATGCTCCCGGAAGAAAAGCAGCAAGCGCAACAACTGCTCGGCCGGTGCTTCACCAGCCAGGGGTAATGTTCGTACCGCCAACGGAAGGCCTTTGCGCAGCAGCATGACCGCCAAGGCATCGCCCTCAACGCTAATCAGCATCTGGTGGTCTTGCCTTGGCGCGCGCTGCAACCACAGCGATTCACACAGGAGCTGGGGAAGAACCAGTCCAGGCTGCCAGTTCAACCGCTGCAAGTGGGACTGCAAATCCAAAGCGACCCGCCGGTGCATGGCTACCATCAAAAACCTTCGTCCGACACGCCCAGCCTCGAACTCAGTTCGACCAAGCTCGGATGTCGTCATCCAAATATCACCGGCGGCAAGGCCGGTCAGGCGCTCGGCCTTCCAGACCATTACCTGTGGCACGTCCTGGCGTGGCGTCGGAGCCTCAATCGTGATGACATGGGTGCGCGCGGTGGATGCGGGCAAAAGCACCGACCAGCGGCGTTCTCCGGCTAGCCCTAGCGTCTCGGCGGCGGTCTGCAACGCAGCAGTAAAAGCTTCTGGGAGGAGGACGTTTTCTGCGTCAAACGACGGCTGAAAGACGTTTTCGAGCCACGGACGAAAGATAGATTGCTGGCTGCGTCGGTCTAGCATGACAACGCCATCCGCCACCAGTGCGCACAGCGCCCGCGATGGTATCGGAGACACCAACCGTCGCCAAGCCCATTCAAATACATTCATACGCATCCAAACCGTTCGCAGTAGCAAGCCCGGCTGACTTACCACTCATTGTAGGGAACGCCATCCGTGCCAATCCCTTCGGCGCCGCTGAAAACATCTACAATCCCGCGTGGCGCCGACGGGACAACGGGTTCATCTTCCAAACGTACCACCCAGGTATCACGGCTCTCCGTCAGCGGGTCAATCGGAATTTCGCGTAGGTACTTGGCTCGCTCAAGGTCCTTGAGGCTTTCTGGAGCGCGATTCTTATCGTAGGTGTAGCGGTTGATGGCGTCCCGCATCTTGAAAAGATCATCGCGCAGCACGGTTTCACGCGCCCGCAACAAAAGGTTGCGGTAGATCGGAATACTCACCGCCAGCAGAATCACCATGATGGTCATCACGATGACCAGTTCCAGCAAAGTAAACCCACGGCTTTTTCGACTAACGCGGCCCAGCTTCATAACTCTCACCATTGATCACCATTACCATTCGTCGTAGCGCGTCCCATCCAAAGCGACGGCGGTTGAACGCGACCGAACATCAAAAACATCATCGCCCGTCGAAAGCGCCGAATCTGGATCATCGGTTGAGGTACGAATTTGCCAGTCTGCTTTGCCAGTCATTGGGTCTTTTGGCAACCGCCGCAGAAAGAAGATCTTCTTTCCGTCCACGTTGCCGGCCGGAACAAATCCTTCATAAAGCACTTCCAAACGTTTAGGGTAGCCGCTGGTTGTGCGCAGTTCAGCCGGAACGCGCTGCCCGCCACTCTGGTCGTTGAATTCCTTGTAGCGGTCAATCGCAAAGCGAATTTCACGCAGCGCCCGGCGAAGCTCTGTCTCTTGGCGGCTGCGAGCCGCCGTCCGCGCCAGTGGCAGGGCCGCACTCGTCAACACGGCCAAGATCGCCAGCGTGATGATCATTTCGAGCAATGACGACCCAGCTTGGGCGAGGCGACGCTGCCTGGTTTGCCTCTCCAAGCAAACCGGCAGCGCTCTTTCAAGTACCCTGGTGTTGCGGCGGCACATGCTTGTCATCCTTGGTTACGGCTTGGGTTACTGCTTGCCGTTGGGCGCACCACCGGCGATGACCGGTGGCGCAGGGCTTGGGATGACCGGGACCAGTTCGTTGGTGAGTCCACGTAGATCGAGCACATCGAGGCGGATATCCCCATTGCCCGGCGCAAGAACCTGAAAATCAAAAATTGCGACCGGACCATTTGCCGGACGACCACTGGTCAGGCTTGACGAGATGAGGGCGGTGGCAAAGGCCTGTCCCCCATTATCGCCAGTCTGGAAGTTGCCGGGCGACAACAGCCCACCGTCCCGGATGCCGACCAGCTTGAGTACCGCCTGGTTGTAGTGCAGAAAGATAGAAGCCGCCGAGATGTTTGTGCCTTCGCTATTGAGAATGACCGCCACGGAGACAACCTGGCCAACCATTGGGCGCAAACTCGGTGACACCATCAGCAGGGAGCGCACCGGGGCCCCGGTGCCAGACGATGGACGCTGTGGCGTGGGTGAAGTGGGGTCGTTGGGGTTGAAGGGTTGGTTGGCCGGCACACCACCTGCGGGAGCCATGCCAGTCGCCGGCAGGTCAGACACCGGCGCGGGCTGAATCGTGCCGCCAAAGCTTCCTCCCCCACCGGAGGGCATCATATTCGGCGTCATACTAGGCGTGGCCACAACTGGCGCCGTCGGTGGTGAGCTAACCGTCCCAGGAGAGGCAATGGTAAAACGCCCATTTTCTCCATTCGCGCTCACCGGTGGAGCGGCGGCAGGTGTCCCTACGGACTTGTCTGGAGGCTGGCTTGTGACCGGCGTCTCCCGAAGCTGATTGGCCTCACGCATTTCTTCGCGGTCGGCATCCGCCACGATTTCATCAATCGTGAGAAACCGACCATAGCTCAACCCGCCGACGCCAACCGATACATCCAGCGGACCAAAGGCCGTCTTGAGTTCTTCTTCGGTGACGGCACCGCCCCGCACAATGTGCGGGGTAATCGTAATGACAATGTGCGTGGCCTGTTTATTCCGAGAAGGCGCGGAGAACAACCGACCAAAAACCGGAATAAAGCTCAATACGGGCAACCCGGTACGTGAATCGGTATCGTCCACGCGCATGACGCTGGCTGCCAAAGCCGTGTAACCATCGCGCACCCGCGCCACGCCTGTCACTTTGCGCTGTGAGATGGTTGGGGTCAAGTCCTGGGTAGCTCCAGTGGACGGTGGCACGGTTGAGGTTTCAATCGAGATGTCCATCTGAACAATGTCGTCTGTGATGTGCGGCTTGACCGCGATATTCAACCCAACGTCGCGGTACTGCACCTGATTAAAACCAGGAAAGAAGATTTGCCCAGGTGGTGGGGGTTGTCCCGGACCAAAGCCAGGGTTGCCAATTTGGATGGGCACCGACTGGCCAATGTTGACTTTGCCTTCCTTGTCTTCAAAGGCCCGAACTTGGATTTGCGAGATGAGCCGCCCCAGTCCGCGGCTCTGAAGGGCGGTAATGGTTGACGGCGGCAAACCCAGTCCAAACCCAAGGGTGCTGCTAAAAACCCCGGCCGGCGAGACCGGACGCAGTAGCGGCCCCTGACCAATCCCGCCCAAGTTGGAAGCGCTTGGGGGGGTCAGTGTAACGGCCGTTCCGCCCGTGCTACTGATAGTCGGTGGTTGAGTTGCAAACTGATTTCCCAACTGTAGCGCTTCCTGCTGCGTGACCTCATAGATATTGACATCCATGACGACTTCAGCCTGGGGGCGATCCACGGTGTTGATCATCCGCTCGATGATTTTCAGGTTTTCACCTGACGAGCGAACGAGCAGCATGTTTGACTGCGGCACAGCCACGACCTGCTGGGCCATGGCCGGACCGAGCAACGTGAGCATTTGCTTGACGTCATCCAGCTTGGCATTTTTGATATAGAAGGGCTTGACGAGCGAATCTTCATACTTTTGGGCCAGCGAGCCGCCGTTGGGAAATTGTCCCAACCCACGCTTGACGATCAGGATCGTGCGGGTATCCACGCGAAAATACTGAAACCCATTGGCATCCAGGACCAGCTCCAGGGCTTTGCCGGCCGTCATGTCCTGCTTGATGTCGAGCGTGAAGCGCGTGTTGGCAATCTGCTGAAGCGTCGTGCTTTCAAAGACGACATTCAAGCGCATCTTGTCACAGAGCGTACGGACGATGGTTTCAACCGGCTGGTTCATGAACCCTTGCCAGCGTCCAACGTAGCGTTGGCGCGCCGCGAGTTCAGCCGCCTTACGGGTCTCGGCTTCGGTGGCCTCAGCAGCCGTTCGCTGGTAAGGGGACGGCTCGCCCTGTGGGGTTGCGTCAATGCCCTGCTTTTTGAGCATCTCTTTCATTTTGGCGAAGGCAACCTCGTTGGTCTGGTCGTAGCGATAGGCTTCCCGGTAGGCGTGATAAGCCCCTTCATAATCGCCCTGCTCTTCCATTTGGCGTGCGCGCATGGCGCAGAGCACCGAGGCATTGAACAGCGACCGCTGAAGGTGAAGCTGATACTCCACATTTGCCGGCTCTTCCTGGAGCGCTTGGGCAAACAGTTCAGCCGCCTTGTCCCACTGCTTGACAGCTTCGTACTTGAGACCTTCTTTGAAGTACTTCTTGCCGTTGCCAGCAAGCACCGCCGGCGACAAGGTGACGAAGATCAACGCGGTGGCCATCCCCATGGCGGCGGCACGGCGCGCACAGGACAAAACGTTAGAGACCAGCATTAATTTCAACATAAGCATACCTCGCTCGGCGCGATGGATCACCTAATCAACAGAGTCCAAACTTACTCGACAGAACTTACTCGACAGAACTTACTCGACAGAACTTACTCGACAAACGTCACACGATTGATTTCACGCAACGTTGAAATCCCAGCAAAAACTTTCTTTAAAGCTGACTCGCGCAGCGACCCAAGTCCTTCTTCGCGCGCCGCACGGCGGATTTCGGAGCCGGGGCGGCGGTCAAGAATGAGTTCCCGAATTCGATCAGTTAGATCAAGCATCTCATGAATGGCGGTTCGCCCACGATACCCTGTGCCGTTACACTCCGGGCAGCCAACGTTTTCGTAAAAGACCTGGTCACGAAACTTGCTTGGATTGAGACCGGCTTCCTCGAGTTCGCGGTCAGTCGGTTGGTACTGGCGCTTGCAAGCCGGGCATAACTGCCGCACCAAGCGTTGCGCCAGCACACAGTTGAGCGAGCTGACAAAGTTGTACACTTCAACGCCCATATTGACAAATCGGCCGATAACGTCAATGACATTGTTGGCGTGAACCGTCGTAAACACCAAATGCCCGGTCAACGCCGCGTTGATGGCAATCTGAGCGGTTTCCGTATCGCGGATTTCGCCGACCATGACCTTATCGGGATCGTGGCGCAAGATGGCGCGCAGTCCGCGGGCAAAGGTGAGTCCCTTCTTCTCGTTGACCGGAATCTGCATGATACCGCGCAACTGATACTCCACTGGGTCTTCAATCGTGATGATTTTGTCTTCTGGGTTAGCGATTTCGTTGAGTGCGGCATACAACGTCGTTGTTTTGCCGGAGCCGGTTGGCCCGGTGACGAGCACCATCCCGTAGGGTTCACTGATGAACCGTCGAAACCGGATCAGATCGGCCGGGTCAAACCCCACGACGTTGAGCGTGAGTTCACGAAAGGCTTCGTTGATTTGTTCCTTGTCCAGAATACGGATGACGCAGTTTTCACCAAAGGCGGACGGAATGATGGAGACCCGAAAATCAATCGTGCGTCCCTTGACGCGCACGCGGAACCGGCCGTCCTGTGGGGTACGGCGCTCGGCAATGTCAAGCTCCGACATGACCTTGATCCGGGAAATCAGCATTTGGTGATAGCTGGCATCAATTGGATTCATAGCCGGGTACAGTGCGCCATCAATCCGGTACTTCACGTGGACTTCCGACTCATGGGCTTCGATGTGGATGTCAGAAACCCGGCGCTCAAGTGCCGTCAGCACGATGGTGTCCACAAGCTTGATCACCGGCGCGGTTTCATCAGCCAGACGGTCAAGGTCAAGGTCCTGCTCGCCCTGCTCGGTTTCCTTGACCAGCTTGATACGAAACGACTCGGTCGCGCCTTCCAACACTCTTTGCGCTGAGTCACTGCGCCGCAGCGCATTTTCAATCGCCGAGCGCGTGGCGACCGCCGGCTTGATGCGCACTTTCAACTGCGCAGATAGCTCATCCAGCGCGTCGAGGTTGGTCGGGTCGGCCATGGCGGCAAAAAGCCGACCGTTTTCCCGCCGCAGGGGAACGAATTTATAGCGGGTCATCAAATCCACTGGATGCGTGTGGATCAGCTCATAGTCTAGGTTGGCCGTGGTCAAATCCACGAACTCCAGCCGGTAGCGTCGCGCCAGTTCCTGGGCAGCCGCCAGCTCCCGGTCAGCTTCTTCCGCCGACGGGAGCATCGAAGGTAAATCAGGGGTTGTATCTAGAGACATATTCGTCTGGCCATTGGCGCGCTCGCTGGTTAGCGGACAGCCGCGCCTCCGGTTGCAAAACTCAGGATTGGTAAGTAAAGCGCCATCACGACAATCAGCACAATCGTTCCCATAAAGCCCAGAACGATGGGTTCGATGAGCGCCGTCAGCGAGGCAATTTTGACATCCAGTTCGGCTTCGTAAAACTGAGCAACTTCATCGAGCATCGTCACCAGCGATCCGGATTTTTCCCCTACGCCGATCATGTCGGTAGCGAGGGCTGGCATCCAGTTTGCCCGTTCAAGCACGTCCACGAGCGTTTGGCCTTCCTGAATACCGCGCACGACATCCGGCATCGTTCTGGCGATGCGTCGGTTGCCGATCACTTCCGATGCGATGTCGAGGGATTCGAGGAGCGGCAACCCACCGTTGAGCAGTGTTGCAGCACTCCGGCAGAAACGCGCGGTGGTGGACTGTCGAATGATGTCCCCAATAATCGGCAGCTTGAGGAAAAAAGCGTCCAATGTGCTGCGTCCATGGGTGGTGCGTCGCCAAATGAAAAACCCAACGATCGTGATAAAAAGCGTCGGACCCAGCCACACCAAGTTGCCTTCAACCGCTTTTGATACCGTCACCACATAGACCGTCACGAGTGGCAATTCAGTATTGGAAGATTCATACAAAGTAGCGAACTTTGGAATCACGTAGGTTGTGAGCAAGGCCACCAGTGCCACCGAAGCGACGATGAGAATCACTGGATAGGTCAACGTCTTGATCAGCTTGCGCCGAACTTCAGCCGTCGCTTTGGCATGGTTGACGTAGCGCTCCAGCACCGTATCTAGCTCGCCAGAGCGTTCGCCGGCCAGCACCGAAGCCGTCAACAACCGGGGGAAGACATCTGGATGCTCGCCGTAGGCTTCCGAGAGCAGGCCGCCGCGCGTGATTCGCCGCTCCACGTCTTCCAACACGGTGCGGAACGCACCCGGCGGCTGACGGCGGATGAGGATGCTCAACACCTGAAGGAGCGGCAGCCCGGCTCGCAGAAGCGTCGCTAGCTGCTGATTATATAGGAGAAACTCCTGCGGCTTGACCTTGACGCCACCGAACAAGGATTGCTGTAGGGCGCGACGCATCGGGCGTTCAATCGCAAAAACCCGAAAGCCTTCCGTCTGAAGACGCGCCCGCAGCTCTTCAATGCCATTAGCTTCAACAACGCGGGTGACAATATCGCCACCGGGTGTTCCCAAGCGACAAGTGAACTCAGGCATGAGGCAAACCGTGTGGGAAGAAGACATCTAACCAAATCATAGGCTCAGGACTATAGCACGCCGTGGATAAGGAAAGTTCCGAAGTTTTCCACTTGGAAACGCACTGTGCCGTTTTTTCTGGTTGGGCTTATTGAAAAGCGTATAGCGCCATATAAAAGCCCCGCCGCGCGCATATCTGGAAGAAAGTTATATTACTTTTTTTCAGGCTCGCTTCTGAAGTTGGCGGTGTGCTTGCCTGATTCACAAGGTATCCAGGTCAATACCTAGGGCGCGAAGCTTCGCTGCCAGGCGTTCCTTCTCGGCACGCTCACGCTCTTTTTCGGCACGCTCACGCTCTTTCTCAGCGCGCTCACGCTCTTTCTCAGCGCGCTCACGCTCTTTCTCGGCGCGCTCTTGTTCAGCTTGCCGCCAAGCCAGCTCTTTCTCTGCTCGTTCGCGTTCCTTTGCCGCCTGTTCCGCCGCCGCCCGCTCCTCGTCCGTCGGTAGCCACCGCCCTTCCGCGTCGTAAAACCTCACCCAATCTCCCTCCAGCCGCTTGAACCGCCCACGCCAAATCCCGATCCCCAACCCGGCTTCCGGCAGCCACAGCCGCCCCTCCCCACTCGTCACCTCCCGCAACCCAACCCCATCGTGCCGGAAAAACCGCACCTCCGCCGGCCGCCGATGGTGATTCACCGTCACGTAGTACGGTACTTTCAAATGCCGCTCATACACCTCCCACTTCGTCGGGCCGTCCTGCGCCGGCAACGCCCCCCGGCCAAGGTCATTCCGCGTCGTGCCGGGCGAAAGCGCCTCCACGATGATGAGCGGCGTGGCCTTTTCCTCCCACACCACGAAGCTTGTCCGCTGCCGCCCATCGCGCAGCAGCGGCACATCCACGACGCCAAACCAGTCGGGACGCAGCCCGTGCAAGGTCGGCTGCGCCTGGTAGTAGAGATACATGTCGAGTGCCGAGAAGTAGCGGTCGGGGAGGAACTTGGGGGGACGGAAGGTCTCGATGAGCAAGTAAGCCAGGAAAGCGTGAAACTCGTCGGGCAAGGCTTCCTCTCCTTCAAACTCGCTGGGGAGGTCATCCATGGTCGGAAGCACCGACTTGTACGAGGTGGACATACCGCGCCTCCTTTTTCACGAGTGAAGCTTGGCAAGTGTAATGGTTGGTAGTTCAACTTCCAATACGCAGTGGTCAATCAATACGCAGTGGTCAATATGCATTCGAGCAGGCTATCTGACGGAATCTTGGCTGCAAAGCTTGACGTACCATTCAGGGTTTACCGCGCAGACCACTCCATGACCATAACGATGCGTTGGTAACCTCGGCTCTGCGTCAGGGTCGGAACCTAGCACAGCCTGCAAATCCCATGCTTTGCTCGGTCAGCCTTGCACATGAAATGGACGAACGGCACGCTTCTTTGATCCAGAACCAAACTTGGAGTCACATCCATGTCGCAACCTTCGCCTTTGTCACCTGAAACCCCGCCCACTGCCGCCCCAAAAACAGCATCGCACCTCGGGCGTTGGTTTCGTCGGCTTGGCATTGCTGTGGCAGGCGCAACGGCCGGCTATGTGTTGGCCTCCGTCGCCGTTGCCATCCCGCTTTCGATCATGCTGGTTTCACCCCGCCCCAAGCGCCGGCGGCACTTGGAAAGCATGCGGTTACGGGACTACCTCTGGGCGCGGCGCATTCCCTATCGTGAAACCCAGTTCACGTCCTATGACGGGACGAAACTCACGGGCTGGTTTCTTGACCGCGGCTGGTGGCGGCCGACGGTGGTGGCACTCCATGGCGTGACGGGCAACCGCACGAGCCTCATCCGATTTGGAGCGATACTTTATACGGCCGGCTTCAATGTGTTCCTCTATGACGGGCGCGCGCACGGGCACAGTGGCGGACGCTTTGTCACCTACGGCTATCACGAAGTTCGTGATGTCAGCGCCGCGCTCGACCACATTTCAAAAAAGTTTCGCCTGCGCGATCAGCGGTTCGGACTCGTCGGTATCTCCATGGGCGCGGCCATTGCCCTCCAGGCGGCGGCCCGCGATCCACGTATTGCCGCGGTTTGGGCTGAAAGCCCCTTTTCATCGCTACAGAAAATTTCCCGCGAGTACGTGGCCGATATTTTGCGCGTGCCATCCACGGCACTTGCGCCGACGACGTGGGTGGCGGAACTCATCGCCAACTACCGGGGCAACTTTTCAGTTTCGGATGTCAACCCGCTGGCGATCGCCGGAAAAATCACCTGCCCGGTTCAACTTGTCCACGGACTCGCCGACGATTTCGTGCGTCCTCATCACTCCCAAGCCATTTTTGAAGCTTTGGTCAATGCGGCGGAAAAAGACCTCTGGCTGATTGAACGTGCCACGCATGCCCGCTGCTACCGTGCCGCGCCCGACGAGCACCATACGCGCTTGCCTGATTTCTTTCACCGCCACCTTGGGCGCTAGTCTTCAGCCCTGTGAAGGCAGCCGGCAGTTCACTGATGACGTTTTGGATGAAGGATGGCTTTTTGGATGAAGCGGCCGGACGCGATGTCAAGTTACCGGTTGCGGACTGGCAATATCCGTGCGGTATTGTTTACCGGGAAAGGTAATTTCTGCAGCGGCTGCGTAAGCGCGCTGGCGCGCCTGCGCCAGCGTGTCCCCAAGCGCCGTCACCCCGATGACCCGTCCACCGCTTGTCACGAGTTGACCCGTCTCATCCCGTTTCGTCGCAGCGTGGAAAAGTAGCACGCCTGGATGGAGTTCGGCTTTTTCAATGCCCGTGATTGGGCAGCCGCTTGTTGCAGTTTCAGGGTAGCCTTCCGAGGCTAACACGACACAGACAGCGGACTCATCCGACCACTTGAGTTCAAGCGTATCGAGCGTGCCATCGGCGATGGACGCCAACACGTCCACGAACGGTGTTTTCAGCCGTGGGAGGATCACCTGGGCTTCGGGATCGCCCAGCCGCGCATTGTATTCCAGCACTTTCGGCCCCTGCTCGGTCAGCATCAACCCGACGTACAGCACACCCTTGAAGACGGTTCCCTCCGACTGAAGCCCGGTCAGTGTCGGCTGTACAATCTGGCGCAGGATTTTTCGCTGGAGGCTCGCATCCAGTAGGTCAGGACTGGAATACGCCCCCATCCCCCCGGTATTCGGCCCTGTATCGCCGTCGCCAATGCGCTTGTAGTCGCGGGCCGGCACAAGCGGCGACATCGTCTTGCCATCCGTAAAGATAAGAAAGGACGTTTCAACCCCTGACAAACAGGCCTCCAGCACAATGCGTCGGCCGGCATCGCCCAGCTTCCGTTCGACCAGCAGGCTTTGAATCACATCCATCGCCTGTTCTCGATCCTGAGCAATGAAAACACCTTTGCCCGCTGCCAGCCCATCGGCCTTGACCACGACCGGAAAGCCATCGAGCAGGTTGGAGTCAAAAATGTCTTTTGCCTCGTCAACCGTCTCACAAACCGCAAAGGTTGCCGTCGGGATGTGGTGGCGTGACATGAATTCCTTGGCAAACACTTTGCTGCCTTCCAAACAAGCCGCCGCGCGTGACGGGCCAACGAAGCGCAACCCCAGCCGGTTGAAAGCATCCGCAACGCCCATGACCAAGGGCTGTTCCGGTCCGCAAACGGTCAAGTTGACCCCAAGGTCTTTGGCAACGGCAGCCAGTTTGTCAGGCTTTTTCAAATCCAGATCGAGGCACGTTGCCATGCGCGCAATGCCGGCGTTGCCTGGAGCGCAATAAACCTGCTCAACCCGCGCCGACTGGAGAATTTTCCACACCACAGCGGCTTCCCGTCCACCGCCGCCGAGGACCAGAAGTTTCATGCAAGCCTCCTGACCGGGCAGTGCGCCGCGTCGTTGTCAGTCTGCCGATTGCCTTGAGCAAACCAGGCCAGATGCGGTTGACTCTCCATAGCGTGCGCCTAATCCAAGTAAGCTATCGCAAGTCTAGTTCGGCGTCGCCGCCGGACTGAGTTGCGCCAACCACCGCTGAACTGCTGCCAATACGGCGGCCGGCTCAGTTTCCGCCAGTGGGAGCCGCAACATCTGCGCACCGGTGAGCCGCGCACCAGGCGTCTCGGCGACCAATTGCGTCAACGCCGCGACATTGATACAGGGCTTTTCGGCGAACTTGATACTCAGTGTTCCACCATCCCAGTCCAGTGACAATATACCCAACGCCGATGCCACCTGCCGTAAGCGCGCATAAGCCAGGAGCGCCATCACCTGTGGGGGACGCGCGCCATAGCGGTCGTCCAGTTCCTGCCCCAGCGTCTCCAGGGCCGCCTCATCGGAAGCGGATGAAATTCGCTTATAGGTTCGCAATCGCTGGCCGACATCGCTGATGTAATCTTCAGGTATCCGAATATCCATCCGCAGATTGATGCTGGTTTGGATGTCTTCCTCAATCGGCATGCCACGCAACTCACGCACGGTTTCATCCAGCAACCGGCAGTAAAGATCAAAACCAATCGTGTCGAGATGGCCGGATTGCTGTCCGCCAAGCAAGTTACCCGCCCCGCGCAGCTCCAAATCCAGGGCTGCAATCCGAAAACCCGACCCCAAGTCGGAAAACTCCCGAATGGCCGCCAGTCGCTGACGCGCGACGCTGGAAAGTTCAGCTTCCGGCGGAATGAGCAAATACGCAAAGGCCCGCCGATTGGAACGCCCGACTCGTCCGCGCAACTGGTAAAGCTGCGCCAACCCGTAGTGGTCGGCGTGGTTGATGATGATCGTGTTGGCCAGTGGAATATCAATGCCGTTTTCGATGATGGTCGTCGAAACCAGCACATCCAGCTCATGATTGACGAAGCGCATCATGACGGTTTCGAGTTCCTTTTCGCCCATTTGCCCATGACCAACCCCAATACGCGCGTGTGGCACGAGGCGGTGCACCAACTCGGCCATGGTGAAAATGGTCTCGACGCGATTGTGAACGAAAAAGACCTGCCCGCCTCGCGCCAGTTCGGTTTCAAGCGCGCCACGGATGACATTCTCTGAAAACTGCGCCACCACCGTGTGAATCGGCAGACGGTCCCGCGGCGGCGTTTCAATCACTGACATATCGCGCAGTCCGGCAATGGCTAGATTGAGCGTGCGGGGGATGGGCGTTGCCGACAGCGTCAGGACATCCACCTTGCGCCGCAGTTGCTTGAGCTTCTCCTTGTGCGTGACGCCAAAGCGCTGTTCTTCATCAATGATGACCAAGCCTAGATTTTTGAAAACCACGTCCTTCGACAACAGCCGGTGGGTTCCGATGAGAATATCCACCTCACCGCGCGCCGTTCGCTCCAGAACATCCTTGATTTCCTTGGCCGCGCGGAAACGCGATATCGTATCAATCGTCACTGGAAATGAGGCAAAGCGCTCGCGGAAGGTTTTGGTGTGTTGAAAGGTCAAAACGGTCGTTGGTGATAACACGGCCACCTGCCGATTTTCCATCACGACCTTGAAAGCCGCTCGCATCGCCACTTCCGTCTTGCCAAAGCCGACATCACCACACAGAAGGCGGTCCATGGGGACGGAGGCTTCGAGATCACGCTTGATGTCAGCCAGGGCGCTCGCCTGATCGCGGGTGAGTTCATAGGGGAAAGCATCCTCAAACTCCTGCTGCCACGGGGTGTCTGTCCCACAGGCATTCCCCTGCACGAGCTGCCGCTCGGCATAGAGCCGGAGTAACTCCTCGGTCATGTCGCGCATGGCGCGCTTGGCGCGCGCTTTGGTTTTGTCCCACGCTACGCCGCCCAGCTTGTCCAGCCGGGGCTCACGCGCTTCCGCGCTCGCAAATTTCTGCACGAGGTCGAGGCGCTCAACCGGAACGGAAAGCTGCTGCCTGTCCGCATATTCGAGCACCATGAACTCACAGGGGGGTGTCCGGTGGTCCACCTGCACCTGCTGCAAGCCCACAAATCGCCCGATGCCATGGTTGACGTGAACGACGAAGTCACCAACTTTTAGGTCTCGAAAATCCGACAGAAAGCTGCTGACCGAGACCTTGCGTCTTGGGCTGCCGCTTGGCGTCAAGCGGACTTCTTCGACCGAAGGCGCTTCGTCAAAGAGTTCCCGCTCCACGACAAAGGCCAGTTGCGCGGCCGGGAAACGAAAGCCGTTGAGCAGGCTCCCCACCGTAATAAAGCAGCCGGCCCGACTGGTTTCCGCCATGGCTTGGCAGAGCGCCGAGGTCTCCGGGTAGCAACCGGCGGCAATGTCATATTCGCGGAGGATGTCGCGCACCCGCTCCGCCACGCCCAGCGACGGCATGACGAACAACGTTGTCACCCCACGCTGGCGCAGCTCACGGAGTTCCGCCACAAGCTGCGCCAACCGGCCGTGAAAGCGGCGCATGGGCTGGGTGCGCAACGCACATTCAGTCTGCGGTTCTGGCGGCGGAAAGAGGAACAGTGGGTTGCCGCTGGGTGACCTGCCATTCGGAGCATCGCCCTGCATGGCACCGATGAAACCGGCGTCCACTTGGTCGGCCGTCACACCGAGCGCCCGCAGTTCGATGCGCGGACGACTGCCAAGCGCCGCCCGGAGCGTCACGGCATCCAGCACGAAGTGTTCCGGCGAGAGCACCAGCTCACCGGCTTCATCAGCCGCCACGAACTGGTCGCGCAATCGTCGCAAATAGCTCTCCAGCACCTGCTCGACCGCTACCGGCTCGTCAATCACCAATCGCGCCGGACCAAGGTAATCAAAAAGGCTACCGGTCAGCGGATGGGCCAGTGGCAGCAAGGTCTCCCAGCCGCTGAACAGTTCGCCACGTTCCGCCAGGGCCAGCCGCGGGCGTAGTTCGTCGGCAAAGCGGGCATCTGCCCAGTGTTCACGGGCGCGGGACGCCCACGCCCGCACGCCTTCCGGCAGTGTGGCAAGCTCGCGCAGGGGCAGGACCCGGCAACTCGTCCGGCGGGCAACGGAGCGCTGGCTCTCAATGTCGAATTCGCGGATGGACTCCAACGTATCGCCAAAAAACTCCAGCCGTACGGGATTGTCATGCGCGGGCGAGTACATATCCAAGATACCGCCACGCAAGCTAAACTCACCCACCGCCGTCACCGGCTCACGCCGGACATAACCCGTCCCGGCCAACAGCTTGAGCAGGTCGTCGAGTGGGTACTCCTCACCCACATCGAGCGTGACCTGGCCAACGGTCAGCGTCCGGGGCGGCGCGAGTCTTTCGATGAGGGCGCGCGCCGGCAGCAGCGTTACCCGGCAGTTGCCTTCGAGCAGATGCGTCAGGCACATGGCGCGGGCTTCAAGGACATCCGGGTGTGGCGGCGCGGCGCAGTACGGGCCGCCTTCCACCACCGGAAACACCTGCACCCCATCTGGAACGCGCGCCTCGAGTTTCTGCAAAAGACGCACGAAGTAGCGGACATCCGCCTCGAGTTGTTCCACATCCTGGGGCGTGGGAACGACAAAGGCGACTGGCTTCCCCGTCAGCGTGTGCAGGAGTGCCGGGATGAGGGCACGCGCACTGCCGGTCAAGCCGGAAACCACACCGACGCGGTCAGGCTGACACAGTTGATTGAGGAGGCGCGCACCTTCTGAACTGTGGGCCAAATCGCTCAACGGCGCGGGTAACGTAGGGGTGGGCGTCACAGTTGACACGGTGGGCTTCACATTACAGTCGGCGTGACGGGGCGTGAGGATGGCGCGCCAGGATGCGCTGAATGATTTCGGTCGTCGAGATGCCGGGCACGAAGGGCAACGCACAAACGACGCCACCTTGCGCCTCGACGACCTCCCGACCGACGATTTGTTCAATCGCCCAATCCCCGCCCTTGACCAACACATCGGGCAACAGCGCCTCGATGACCGCCAACGGCGTCGGAGCGTCAAACACAGTCACGGCATCCACCATTTCGAGCGCGGCCATCACTTGGCAGCGTTCATCTTCGGTCAGAATGGGGCGCGTGTCACCCTTGAGTTCGTGGATGGAGTGGTCGCTGTTGAGCGCAACAATGAGGACATCGCCCAACTGGCGGGCATGGCGTAGGTAGGCGACATGCCCAGGATGCAACAGGTCAAAGCATCCGTTGGTGAAAACAACCCGCAACCCCGCGCGACGCCAGACATCCCGCTGGGCAACGAGGTCGGGCAGCGCATACCGCTTGTTTGGCGTGGCGCCATTTGGCGTCCTAGCCGCGGCCGTGGCCAGGCGACTCAGATCACTGACCATAATCGCGCAGCATCTTTTTGAGTTCGATGCAGTGCAACTCTTCCTGCCCAATCATCGTGCGGGCAAACTCCTCGATATACACGCTGCGGTCAGCGACGACAGCCAGCAGTTTCTTGTAGAGATCAAGCGCCCGCCGCTCATGCGCCAAGCTTTCTTCCAAAATATCCCGGACGCTGTGGCGGTGGGTTTCTTCAATAGCGGCAATGCGCAGGCTGGGATGCCCTTCCAATCCGGTCAAAATTTCTCCCACTTGCTGGGCATGCGCGAGCGACTCACTCGCTTGCCGCTTGAAGAAATCTACAATTGGAATGCGATTTGGTCCCGTAATCATCAAGGCAAAGTGGGTGTAGCACACCACACCGGCCAGCTCACACTCCATGATCTCAGACAGCAGTGCCGTGGTTTGTTCGGTATCAATGTCCTCAAGAATGGCTTTCATGCTTCAACCCTTTCACAGAAGTCAATCCAAGTTCGTATTAGCCCTGTGTTAGCCGGGGGTAGCCGATGTTTTTACCTAGAGGTGTCCGCTGGGCGCGGCGGCACTGGCGACCCAAGATAGACCACAAGAAAGACTACGCAAAGCAGGGCTACCGAAAATTTGAAGATACTGGGAACTCTCGCCGGTGACAAAAAGCCCTCGATGATGCCGGCGACCACCAGCAACGGAAAGCACAGCGCAAGGAGCTTGACGGCGGCGATACCGCGTTCCAGGAGGGCTTCTCCGCGGGTTCGGTCGCCAGGCGCAATCAATGCCCCTCCGATCAGGAATCCCGCCCCGCCAGAAATAAAAATGGCCGTCAACTCAAACACGCCATGCGCGCAAACAAAAACCAAAAGCGGCGTGAAGCTGTATTTCACCGCCAGCGCCAAAATGCTGCCGATATGCAGCCCGTTGAACGCCAAAACGTAAAACGTGCCAAGTCCGGCAAATATGCCCATGGCGAAAGCCCCAAGCGCCACTTGCAGATTGTTCGTCATGATGAATGAGGCGGCGAGCTGATTTTCGCCGTTGATCCGGTCCGTCCAATTATCACCACGCTTGATTTGCTCGAGCGCGGAAGATAGCCCCATCACCTGGGCAAACGCTTCGTCATAACAAACAAACAGTCCCCCAAAGAGCGCGAATCCAGCAAACACCAGAAACGCGGCGAAGACATAGCCACGGTAGGTCTGAAAGAGCGCCGGCGCATCATAGCGGTAGAAGTGCCAGAGCTTTCGCCAACTACCCCGCTCAGTGCGATAAATCGCCGCATGCGCGCGGACCGCCAAGTGGTTGAGATAGTTGATGAGTTGGGGATCGCGCACATCGTGCCGCGCAACGGCTAGGTCAGCCGCCGTTCGCTGGTAGAGCTGCCCAAACTCACGCACTTGTTCACGCCGGAGGCGGCGCAGCCCGCCGCCCCCGACCTGCGCGAGCAGCATTTCCAGGCGCTGCCAGTTTGCCCGCCGACGTTCGATGAAATCATGCTCGCGCGCCATACTGAAAACCCATGACGTCCGGCGATTAGCCCAGCTCTTCGTACGCGATGTTGTGGTTGGTGTAGATACAAATACTGGCGGCAATACTCATGGCTTCTTCAGCCACTTGGCGGGCGGGAAAGTCAGTGTGCTTGAGCAACGTCCGAGCGGCAGCTTCGGCATAGTGGCCCCCTGAACCAATCGCCATGCAGTCATTGTCTGGCTCGATGATGTCACCCGTGCCGGACAAAAGCAGTGTGGCTTTTTCATCCGCCACCAAGAGCAAGGCTTCCAGGTGGCGAAGCATGCGGTCGGTTCGCCAATCCTTGGCCAGCTCGACGGCCGCCCGTTGCAACTGCCCATGATACTGGTCAAGCTTGGCCTCGAAGCGCGTGAAGAGTGAAAAGGCGTCCGCTGTGGCCCCGGCAAAGCCGGCCAAAATTTTGTCGTTATACAGGCGACGAAGCTTGCGGGCGCTGCCCTTGACCACATTCGACCCCATGGTTACTTGGCCATCGGCAGCCATGACGACCTTACCTTCACGGCGCACGACCAAAACGGTTGTGCTGCGAATCTCTGGACGAGTTTCAGTCAAACGCAAACGAGTCACGATGTTCCTTCAATTCGGCAAAGAAAGTCTTGAGCAACCTCGTCTGTAGCATAGCCCACCGGCACGCGCCAATACTGCCCGACACGCCTCCCCGGTCTGGCGGATCAGACCAGGGCGCTCCGCCTGACTGTCCCAGCTAGGTGGGAAACCGGCGCGCCACGCTTGACGCCACGCTCAGTTGAGCAGTGGATTGGAGCGGTCATCATCAGGGGGCATGATGCGCCCCACGCGCAGCACCGTCTCGCAGAAAAGATTCGAGTCCAGCAGTGTCTGCACGGCATAGTCGCCAGCCTGTGTGAAGTGCAAGTTGAGAAAAAACGTGACGTTGGTGTTGAAGCCGTGAACCGGCAGGCTCAACTGGGAAGGCGTCGAAACCGCCAGCGCCTGTTGGCGTCCGGGATACAGGATCCGCACCTCGGACAAATACTCTCCAGTACCGCGCCAGTGATTGCACACCGCCATGCGCGATAGCCCGAAGGGAATTTCAGGAACGTAAATTTCCTGGAAGACGCCCATGAAGCTCAACTTGTTGCCGACTTCGAGGCGCACGTCGTCGCACAGGATTTGGTAAACGAGTTCGATGGTTTTTGCATGATTTGTCCCAACCGCAGGCATAGTGTTGAGTATCCTTCTGGTGACATCCGCTTGCAGCGCAGCCGCGGCCGGCTGCGGACAGCCGCGCCTAAGCATGCACAGCCCGGTCAATTCAGCAATGACTTTCCGATGGCGCGCAATGTAGATTGCTTGCAAGGTCGCGCCTTTGCGACGACCATTTCCCTCATCCGCGAGTTTAGCCCATGCCCTTGAAGAATGACCTCCTGGTTCGCGCTGCCCGCCGTCAACCGGTCGAACGAACCCCAGTTTGGATGATGCGCCAGGCCGGGCGCTACCTGCCGGAGTACCGCGCCGTCCGTAAGGATTTGCCTTTCCTGACACTCTGCAAGACCGTTGACCTTGCCGTGGAAGTGTCACTGCAACCACTCCGCATTCTGGGCGTGGATGCGGTCATCATGTTTTCCGACATCCTCATTCCGGTCGAAGCCATGGGGCTGGAAGTCCAGTTGACGGAAAAAATTGGTCCCAAAATGCCCAACCCGGTTCGTTCGGCGGCCGATGTGGCGTCGCTGCGCGTGCCGGACCCGGTCGAGACCATGCCGTTTGTCTATGACATCATCCGAACGCTCAAGCGTGAAATTGCCGATACCGTCCCGCTGTTGGGATTTGCAGGCGCGCCGTGGACACTCGCGGCCTACATGATCGAAGGCGGCAGCTCAAAGAATTACCACTTGATCAAGTCCATGATGTACAACGAACCGGCGACTTTCCACCGACTGATGGAAAAGCTCGCCGATACCCAGGCGCTCTACCTCAAAGCCCAGATTGAGGCCGGCATTGATGCGCTCCAACTGTTTGACTCGTGGGCCGGTGAGTTGTCGCCAGAAGATTTTGGCGCGTTTGCCCTGCCCTACATTCAACGGGTATTTGAGCAAGTCGGAACGGCCGTGCCACGAATCCTCTACGTCAACGGCAGTGCGCACCTGTTGGAGGGCATGGCGGCTTCTGGGGCGGAAGTACTCAGCATTGACTGGCGTACCGACCTGGCCGAAGCCGTCCAACGCACCCGGGGACGGGTGGCGCTCCAGGGCAATCTCGATCCCTGTCGGCTGCTTGGACCGCGCGAGGGGATCATCCGTGGCGTAGAGGAAGTCCGCGCCAAAGCCAAGGATGCGCCGGGCCACATCATGAACCTCGGTCACGGTATCCTGCCGCCAACGCCAGTCGAACATGCCCAGGCCTTCATCGCGGCGGCGCAAGGACGACCAGTTTAGTGCGGCGACGCCGGTTGTTCCGGGCGTGACATCCGGCCGGTGGCATCCGCCACCGGCCACCCTTAACTTGGCTCAGCTTGGTGGGTCGTGTTTGAGCCAATCAGCTTGGGATTGACAAACAACGCATTGGCAAAATTGAGGCGTCCGTCGTCGTAGTGGTACATGTCATACAAACCAAAGAAGTTGAAGCCATATCCGGCGAGCAGCTCATACAAGGCAAAGAAATTTGTGTGGCGTCCCGCTGGCTCAAAGTCAATCTCGGCATACACAAAGGTGAGCTTTGGCAGGAAATCCGTTGCTCCGGCCAGAACGGCAAGCTCATAGCCTTCGGTGTCGATCTTGAGAAGATCGATCCGTGAGAAACCAAGCTGGCGAGTCACGGCGGCCAGCGTTTCGATCCGAACCATTTCGGAAGCACCGGCCGACGTAGCGTGGTTGACGACGGGATTGAGTGAATTGTGACCACTACTGGCTTGCAGATGAACCACTGCTGTCCCGGGTGATGCACCCAGCGCGAGGTTGAACAGCGTCACGTTGGGCAACTGCCCGACGTTGGCTTGAAGTTGGCTGAAGGTGGCCTTGATCGGCTCAAAAGCGACAATATGCGCCTGTGGAAACGCTCTCCGAAACCACGTGACGGTCTGGCCAACGTTTGCCCCAACATCGTAAATCACGTTGATAGACTCCGGTGGAACAAGCCGCCGAATGTCCAGGGTCACGTCTATTTGTTTTGGCGCGTAAGCCGTCCGAAAGACCAAGTAGCCGGCTTTTTCAAGGAGTTGTCGAACGAAGTGCTTCACTGCCCCAGATAGGCCTCCTGGACACGTGCGTCCCGCGCCAGTTCGGCGGCGTTCCCCGCAAGCCAAATTCGTCCGGTTTCCAACACGTAGCCCCGATGGGAACGCGCCAACGCTAGGTGCGCATTTTGCTCGACCAAGAGAATGGTCAAGCCTTCACGGTTGAGTTCACCGAGCGCGTCGAAAATGGACTGGGTCACCATCGGCGCGAGTCCCAATGATGGCTCATCCAGCAACAAGAGCTTCGGACGGCTCATCAGCGCCCGCCCGATTGCTACCATTTGCTGCTCGCCACCGGAGAGCGTCCCGGCGCGCTGATGGAGGCGCTCGTTGACACGGGGAAACAGCGTCCTGACGTGCTCCAAGTCACGGCGAAACTGCGCGCGGTCCGGCTGACGGTAAGCGCCGAGTTCGAGATTTTCCAGCACCGTCAGGTCGGGGAAGATACCGCGCCCTTCCGGTGACAGCGCAAGCCCACGGGCAACGATGGCATGGGTTGGGTAGCCGGTCAGGTCTTCGCCATTGAAGACGACCCGACCGCGCGTGGGTTTGAGCAAGCCCATGATCGTCTTGAGCAAGGTGGTTTTCCCGGCCCCGTTTGCGCCGATCAGGGTCACCACTTCACCTGGGTTCACCGTCAGCGATATGTCATGCACCGCCTCGATTGCGCCATAGGCGACGCAAACATTTTCGACGGTCAGTAGCGGCAGCGCGACGGATAAAGGATGAGGCTCGGACATCGGGTGTGGCTCACGCTCGTCAGGGCGTTACGGTGTGACTGTATCCAGGAATGACGTCTGGCAGGCAACGCTGGCGACCCGGTGACGCGCATAGGCGCAGTACTCTGGATTGATCTCGAATCCAAGGTAGCGCCGGTCGTGTTTCTTGGCGACCACGGCCGTCGTGCCCGCGCCAAGAAAGGGATCGAGGACGACATCGCCAGGGCGCGTCAGCAGTTCGATAAACTCCGCCACGATGGCTTCAGGGAAGACAGCGCGGTGGGGACAGCCCTTGAGTGATTCGACCGGCATTTCAATCACATCTCGCTTGAGCCGTTCGCCGTGCATGCGAATCATCGTGAAGCCGTCGCGTTCCAGGTGGATATTGCGCCCGCCCTCGCGTCCCCCAAAGGGAGCGGAGTGCACGCCGCGGATTTTCATGCGGAAGTCCTGAATTTCTCCGCGCTGGACCTCGGCAATACAGCCTTCCAGCGCCGCGCGGGCATTGGCCTTTTCCTCTGGCGTCAGGGGTGACGCCTCAACGAGCCGGAAGTAACGCTGTCCGATCCGCGCCCGCTGGCGCGAAGGCGTGGGCGACGCGGCCCGGCGTAAAAAATTCTCCGGGAAGTACTGGTAATCATCCGAAACGACAAAATGGAAAAAAGGCTCAGTGCTGGAGACCAACCGCCGCCGAAAATGCCGTGGCGTCGGATTGCGCTTGACCCAGGTCACTGCATTGACCAGCCGCACCGGGAATCGCTCCAGCGCCGCCGTGGCAAAGCGGTACGGAATCAGCATCAAGCTCTGGCGCAAGTACTTATCCCCAACATTGAAGACCAAGCTTCCGGTCGGTTTCAGAATGCGCAGGCACTCCCCAAAGATGGTAAGCAGGGATTCCAGATAGGCATCCAGACTCGCCTCATTCCCAATGCCGCCTCCGTAATCCCGTTGGCGGAAGTAGGGCGGCGAGGTCAAGACCAAATCTACGGACTTGGTCGGTAGCCCTTGAAGAAGCTGTCGGCTATCCCCGCATAGAACAGCATCCAGCGGATAGGAAGCCCCTGTCCCTAAGAACGCTTCAGATGGCGTAGCCAAGAATTGAGAATCCTCCCTCAAGCCGTCCCTAGGTAAGCTGCGATAACCCGCGGATCGCGCTTGATGTCGTCTGGTGAGCCAATGGCAATGGTCTGCCCTTGCTCAACGACCTGGATGCGCTCGCAGGCCCCCATGACCACGCGCATGTTGTGTTCGACAAGGACAATCGTCAGCTTGAAATCGTCCCTAAGCTGCTGGATTTGGCGCATCAGCGCCACCGACTCCTGGGGATTCATCCCGGCGGCCGGCTCATCCAGCAGCAACGCCTTCGGCCGTGTCGCCAGCGCCCGCGCAATTTCGAGCCGCCGCTGATTGCCGTAAGCAAGGCTTTTGGCCGGCGCGTGACGCTGGGCGGCCAGCCCAAAACGTTCCAGCAACGCCAGCGCAAAATCCCGCTGTTCGCGTTCTTCAGACTGCTGACGGCGGGTGCGGAACATTGTTGCCAGCACCCCCGACCGGCTCCGTGGATGACAGGCCGTCATGACGTTTTCAAGTACCGACAACTCCCCAAAGAGGCGGATGTTTTGAAACGTTCGGGCCAATCCAAGCTGCGCGATGGCGTGTGGCGGCAAGCCCACGATGCTGCGCCCTTCAAACTGCACATCGCCCGACGTTGGACGGTAAACGCCGGTCAAGATGTTGAAAACGGTCGTCTTGCCGGCCCCATTCGGCCCGATGAGTCCGAAGACCTGGTTGGATGGCACCGTCAGGTCAAGGTCTTTGACGGCGACGATGCCGCCAAAGCGGACCGTCGTGGCCTTGGTTGCCAACAGGGGCGACTCAGAAGAGACAGCTAAAACCATGGGAAATCCGCAACCATGGGAAATCCGCGCGGCAACGATGCGACAGGTCAATCGCTGAAGGCTGGTTCATCATCGGTCTGGCCGTAGATTTCCATCAGACAATCCCGAAGATACACAAAGGCTTCTTCCGGCGTATTGGCATAACGAAAAAATTCCAAGTCAGATGGCGAAATCATACCCCATTTGACAAGCGCCTCGAAGTTGACGACTTCCCGCCAATATGCCTCCCCATAGATGACAATCGGGATGCGGCGATTGAGCTTGCGGGTTTGGAGCAGGGTCAGGACTTCCAGTAACTCGTCAAGCGTCCCAAAGCCGCCGGGGAAAATCACCAACGCTTTGGCCGGATACACCAGCCAGAACTTCCGCATGAAGAAGTAATGAAACTCAAAGCACAGTTCCGGCGAGATGTACGGATTGGGGTATTGCTCGAATGGCAGGCTGATGTTGAAGCCAACCGACTTGCCACCCGCAAGGGCAGCGCCGCGATTGGCGGCTTCCATGATGCCCGGACCACCGCCAGAACAAATCAAAAACCGCCGCTGCGTGGTTGGCAAGCCCATAGCCCAGGTGGTGAGCAGGCGGGCCAAATCAACGGCGTCGTCATAAAAGCGCGCCATGGCTGGGTCGGTCACGCTATCACCGTGATCGTCGGGTTCATACTCTGGGGGGTACTTGCTATCCGCGCGTGGGTGAATTCGCGCTGAACCAAAGAACACAATCGTGTCACGCACGTTGTGTTCATGCAGCCGGGTAGCCGGCTCGAGATACTCACTTTGGATGCGGATGATGCGCGCGGGGCGACTTTCCAGAAATTCGTGATTGCGATATGCCTTGGGAGGCTTAACCAGTCGCTTTAGACTTTCCGTCATTGAGTCGTTCCATTCAAAACGTAGGTTCGGCTGCTTACCTGGCCAAATCGGTTACCTGACCAGCCGATCGGGCTGTTTGTAGCACAGTGATTCTCAAGCAACGACTAAAAAGTGCGGCGCATCAACCACTCGGAACGACATACGCTTGGGACTCCCGCGTGGACGACGATTGGCTTGGCTTTCAAGACTTGGGCGGACTGTCTTCCGATGTCCCCAAGATGTGATGTTCAAGGCGGCGCGACTCAGCAATGATTTGCTCGAAGAGACGACGCATAGCCTGGTGGTCAAGCGGCCCGGTGTTGTGTGCCGTCACTTGCGTCAAAACCTCATCCTCACGGGCTGGGATGCGCACTGGAAGTCCCTGCGCGTGCTTGAGCCGCGCAATGGCGATAACCAGTTCAGCCCGCTGATTCAGCAAGGCGACCAGTTGAGCGTCAGTTTCATCAATCAGGCGGCGATATTCACTCAATGTCATGGGACAAAGCCAAGCTGTCGGCGCGCGGCCACCAAACATACAGTTGACAGCACCATAAAACGTGTGATTCATCACACTACACAACGCCTTGTGGTACCCTCTAGTCTTACCCAAGACGTTAAGCCATTCATTCAGGAGACAACACAAAGCTTTATGAAAAACTGGAAACTTTTTCTCATCCTTGTTTTAGGTGGGTGTCTGCTGCTTGCCATCAATCCCGCACCGGCGATGGCTCAGCGTCAGACCAGCACCGCCCCGTCAAACGACATGCGCGACAATAAGCCGAAGAAAGGCAAGATCAAGGTCGCTATCATTCCGCAGGATAACCAGCGCGGCTGGACTAAGGACATCATGGTGGCTGAGCTGGAAACAGCACTCACCGGTGGACGGTTTGACATTCTGTCGCGCGACTCGCTCAACTCTATTATCGCCGAGCAAAAACTTGCCAACTCCGACTTGGCCGATCCTAACAACGCCATCCAAGTTGGACGACTCGGCTCGGCGCAGTACATCATTGTCGCCAAGTGCGTCTCAATTGATGTCAAGGAAGAAGGTATCAGCGTTGGTGGCTTTGGCCAGCGGAAGAAAAAGATGACGAGCAAGGTCAACATGCAGCTTATCAATGCGGAGACCGGCTCGGTTATCAAGTCTGAGAACTACGATGCGAGTGATGCGACAACCTCGACACAAGTCGGAAGCCTCGGCAGCAGCAGCAGCGACGCGCCCGGACAAGAATCGTTCACCAAAATGATGAAAACCTTCGCGCAGCGTTTTGCGGAAGTTGTCAGTCTCGAGGTGCCTTTTGAGACGACGGTTGCCATGGTGCGCGATGGGCAGGTCATCATCCGCAGCGGCAGCGCGGATGGCGTTCAGGAAGGGATTCAGTTTGATGTCATCCTGGAAGGCGAACCCATCCGTGACGCCGATGGAACCATTCTGGAACGCATTACCAATCGGGTGGCGACGCTCCGCGCCGCCAAGGTGAGTGAAAAGGTGGCGTACTGCGATGTCGTTCAAACCTTTGACCCAAACTCAAAAGTTGCCGACCCAACGCCGAATCTAGGACGGATTCAAACTGACATGACCGTTCGGCAGGTCGCCCGGACGCCCAATGCTCAACCACCACGCCGTCGGTAAATACCCAGCTTGATAGACCCAGCGACCTTCACGCTGGGTTGTTTTTTTCAGCCGTCGTTTCAGCTTATTTCAGATTTTGGGGAGATTGCCTGTGAGACTCATACGCCGCTTGGTTGCAATAACTTGTGGCATCTTTTTCGCCGCCACACTTACGGTTAACGGAGATACGCTCAAAAAACGCTACACATTTGACTACAACGCGACGACGCGCTCGGCGTCGGAAGCGCGCGCCAAGTCAAAAGCCAGAAAGCAGTTCCTGGCCGACTTCCTCGAAGCCAAGTTCTCACGCGCCATCATCGAGAGCCTGGCCGAGGAGATTGATATTGCCCTCGACCCGCCGGATGAATTTCTAACCGATTTCAAAATCACGAACACGCGCTACAACGACGACGAAACCAAAATCATCCTCACGGTCGAGGGGGAGGTGAACCTGCCAGCGATGGTATCGGCGTTGGTACAGAACAAGGTACTGAGCTTTGGCGAGCGTCCGCCACGGGTGATGTTCATCCCGTCTAACCGCTTCAACGATCCCAAAGCCGCCAAGACGCTGCGGGCCCTCGTCTATGAGCAAATGCGCCAGGCGGGGCTTCAGTCCGTGGCGTTCGAGGGTGTCACCGAGATTACATCTGTCCAAATCAAGCAGTCGCCAAATGGTCTGCGGATGCTGGCCAAGCAGGCGCTCCAGTATGGCGCCGACTACCTGATCTATATTGACCCAGAAACCGACAACCGCCCGGCCAGCATTGGCGGTTACATCTGCGACGCGAACTTCATCTACACGGTCATGCGCCCAAACGACAACCGCATCCTTGGCGAAGGGGTCATTTCAACCCGTGGCAGCGCCAACTCCAACATGGTGGCCTTTGGCAAGGCGATGGATGACGCCGCGCCGATTCTGATTACTCGCGCCGTTGGGCAGCTTTACCAGTCGATTTTCGCTGATAGTGATGTTATCTACGACCAGAAACAGCTCAAGAACAACATCGCCTTGACGGTGTATTTCAAGACTTCACCCCAGCAGACCCAGTCCATCATCAAGGCGCTGCAAGCCCAAAATGCTTATGTGACGCTTGGCGTCGGCGCGGGCGGCGACCGAATGACCGTTGAAACCACGATGGATGTGCTTGACCTCTATAACTTCTTCAACGATCGGACCTTTGAAGCTGGCGGGGCGAAATTCAAAGCGCCCGTTGTCGGCTATGGAGAGAATACGCTCGAAGTCGAGATCGTGCCGCTCAACGGACAACCCAAAAAAGCGCGGGCGACCACGCCGCCAGCGCGTCAGGCACGCCCGTCCAATACCGGAGCCTCAACCAAGCCTAAAGGCATCGTCTGTAACCTGAAACCCTCGCTCCGGGCACCATCCTTCGTCCAGTAGTCACATCGCGAGTGGCGCTCGACCCCCTTGAGTACGCCTCAGACAACGCCACGCTCACGCAACGACGCCACGGACTTCAGGCACACTGCGCCCTAGCGTCGCGGCGTGAGCTGATTTTATTTCCTGTTTCACTTCTCGGCCGTTTCTTGAGTCGCCACTGTTTGGTCGCCATTTCTTTGGTCGCTACGCTTCCGTTCGGACAGACACGTACTGACAAGCAGCAACAACTTGCTACAATCAGCGGCCTATGAGCTGGTACGAAGTCTTTCGCCTGGCTTTCGATGCAATCCGGGCACACAAGTTGCGGTCGTTTCTGACCCTGCTCGGCATCATCATTGGTGTCGCCAGCGTGACGGCGGTGGCGACAGTCATTGAAGGCTTCAGTGAGTACGTTAGCGAAAAGGTGGCCGTCTATGGGGCCGGGGCGCTGACGGTCGAGAAGGCTGCTTTTCAGGGATTCACTGATTTTGAAAAGTTTCTGCGGGCTATCCAGCGCAACCCAGACCTGACCACCGAGGACCTGCAAGCCCTGCGGGAACGGCTGACACTGGCGGATGAAGTCGCGGCACAAGATGGTTCAGCCGCGGACGTACGGTATGGCAACACGGTCGTCGCCACGGTTGGCATTCAAGGTGTCACAGCCAACTTCAATGACCTTTCGACCGTTGAACTGGCTGCCGGGCGCGTCATCAGCCCATTTGATGAAGACAACCGGCGCGCCGTGTGCATTCTGGGTGCGGACATTGCCAAGGAGTTATTTCCACGCGGCGACGCCGTTGGCAAAACGGTCAAGCTTGGACGCGACCCATACGAAGTCATCGGTGTCGCCAAACCACTCGGCACGTTTCTTGGTCAGTCCCAGGATAATTACGTTCAAATTCCACTCAGTACCTTTCACAAGGTCTATGGCGAACGGCGGTCGCTGACACTTTACGTCCGGCCACGGCGCGGCATGGACAGCGAACTCGTCGCGGACGAAATCCGCACCATCCTGCGGACACGACATCATTTGTCACCTGCTGAGGAAGACGACTTCAGCATCACGAGCGATCCGGCCACCCAGGGCATCTTCACGACCTTGCTCGCCACCGTCAGTGCGGTCGTCCTGCCGATTACCGGCATTTCACTGGTGGTCGGCGGCATCGTCATCATGAACATCATGCTGGTTTCCGTGACCGAACGGACGCGCGAAATCGGGATTCGCAAAAGTCTTGGCGCGCGTCGCCGCGACATCCTCCGGCAGTTTCTGGCCGAGTCGGCGCTACTGTCCCTGATTGGCGGGATGATTGGGTTGGCGCTGGCTTATGTGGTGATGTTGGTCGTTTCCCACTTTTCCGGGTTGCCTGTGGCGTTGCCGCTCTGGGCGGTTGCGTTGGCGTTGCTCGTGTCTGGCGGGGTTGGGCTATTTTTCGGTATCTATCCGGCCAATAAAGCCGCCCGACTTGATCCGATTCAGGCATTACGCGCCGATTGATACCGCCCGGTTAGCCAAATACCTCGCGGGCGGCGCGATAGGTATTGCAGTGAGCTTCTACCGTGTCCTGCCGGTCGCGGGCGTACCCCCCAGAGAGCGTGATCGTCACCGGAATGCCAGCTCGCCGACAGGCGCGCAAGACCAATTCATCGCGGCGCTTGAGGCCTTCCAGCGTCAGCGCCAGGCGACCGAAACGGTCGTGGACGTATGGGTCCACACCGGCTAGGTAAAACACCAAGTCCGGCCGAAACTTTCCAAGCACCTGTGGAACGTACTCGCCGAGCACCTCCAGATAGGCCGCATCGGTCATGCCGTCCGGCAGTTCCAAATCAAGTGAACTGGGCGGCTTGCGGAGGGGGTAGTTGTTCTTGCCGTGCATCGAGAATGTAAACACATCTGACTCACCGGCAAAAATAACCGCGTTGGCGTTGCCCTGATGGACATCGCAATCAATCAGCGCCACCCGCCCTACGTCACCGTCACGCTGCAAAACGCGCACGGCCACGGCAATGTCGTTGAGGACACAAAAGCCCTCACCGTGATCGGGAAAGGCATGGTGCGTGCCGCCGGCCAGGTTGCCAGCAATCCCCTCAGCCAGGGCATGTCGGGCCGCGTTGAGTGTTCCCTGCGCAGCCAAGCGGGAGCGCATGACCAGTCCATCCGACCAGGGCAACCCCAAGCGACGTAGTTCGCGTGCGGTCAACTGTCCAGTAGCCAGCCGTGTCCAGTAGTCACGGGTGTGCGCCAGCAAAATGTCTTCATCGCGGGCTGGGGCAGGGGCGACAACGTCATCTGGCGAAAGCGTTCCATCCTCGGTCAATCGCGCATGGACCAAGGGAAATTTCTGCATCGGAAACACATGCGCATCGCCAATGTCCACAAAGTAGCCGGGCGCGTAAGAAACGAACATAACCCTAGGTGCGCTTGCCAGTCGCCGGACTGACGCCAACAATCAACGCACCTTGCCCTCCTGTCCTACGCCTGGGCGCTTGCGACAATAGGGGGGGTAGGCGTCGCTGCCGGTGTAATAGGCCTGGCACATCCCAAACACCCGATGACTATGGTCGGAGATGACAAAGCCGTACTGCTTGGCAATTTCTTCCTGGAGGCGCTCGATGTCTGGGCTGAAGAACTCAATCAGCGCGTCGCATTCCGTGCAGATCAGATGGTCGTGGTGGTCGTGTTTGTATTCGTGCTCGTAGCGCGCGCGGCCATCATTGAAGTTCACTTCACGCGCAAGTCGCGCCTCGACCAGCAACCGCAGCGTTCGGTACACCGTCGTGAAGCCAACCGTTTTATCCCGCTGTTTCACCAGGTCATAGAGTTCCTCAACGCTCAGGTGCGCCTCGGTCTCAAGAAAGGTTCGTAGGATCAAGTCCCGCTGGGCCGTCCGTTTCAGCCGGTGTTTGACCAAGTGCCGGTGAAACAGCTCAAACTCTTCGTGAAAAGGGTCGGTTGACGCCGTGCTTTTGGATGCGGAAAGCGGCGCGTCATGCGTCTCCGGGTATTCCGGCATGCCTCATTCTTCCTTACAGACTTCCTTACAGAAAGCAACATTTGCCGTTGGTTCGGGCAGGCGCTACTGACTCCCAAGGTAGCGAAAGCCGCGGCCAGTCCATTCCCAAACATAGCTGAGTCGTCGCCGGCTGACCACAACGACTTGCGCACGCCGACCGCGTCCAACCGGGACAATACCGACCGCCGATACCTCGTCCGGCACGAGTGGGAGGATGGGCGTGTGGCGTCCGCGGTCTTCGATGTGCAGCGGATAGACACGCCCGCTAACGTCCACCAGTGCGCCGACGTCCCCGCCCCGCTCATAAGCAATGACGGTGTCATTACCGACGTTGCCGCCAAGCAGATCGCCCCGAACAGCGCGTAGCGGCGTCACCCCCTGAAGTCCTGCGCGACTGAAAATCTCTTCTGCATCGTCGTAAGTCACTTCCCGGCCACGGGAGGGCAGCGGCTCAGTCGCGGTGTCGCTATTGCGCGAAGGCGGAAGGTCTCCGTCATCCGGCGTGGGTGGTAAAGCACGACCAGTCACGCCCAGCCGGCGCTGGATGTTGATGAATTCCTGGGTGGTACGTGTTCCGCGGCGGTCTGAGCCGGCAAGGTACTGTGCGATTTCACGCTGCGTGTTTTGCAGCCGCTCGGTCGGGGGTGGGTGGGAAGCAAAGATTTTGTCGAATGCGCCAGGGCTGCGCTGCATCAGCGAGCCAAGCAAGCGAAACATATTGTTCATTTCCTCGGTGTTATAGCCGGCGTTGTGCATGTCATACAGACCGAGGAAATCAGCTTCGCGTTCCTGGTCACGCGACCGCTGAAACATTCTGCCATTGGCAATGAGCGCCACAGCCAGTTGGCCAAGTTGGCCAACCGCTCCGCCGCCCAAAATCGCCCCAGCAATGCCAACCAGTAACCCGGTGGTCTGAGCGCGGCGCAACGTCGCACTCAGGTGATAACCGACGTTATGGCCGACTTCGTGCGCCAGCACGGCAGCGACCTGCCCTTCGGTGGTAGCTTGCTTGATCAAACCGGTATGGATGTATATCCGGCCACCACCCGGCGTGAAGGCATTGATCTGATCGTTTTGAACCACATAGAACTGGTATGGTAGGTCCGGCCGTCCAGAGACTTCAGCGACGCGCCGCCCGACCCGGTTGACATAGTTGACGATGACCGGATCGGTCACGAAACGGTATTGCTTTGAAATTTCCTGATGGGCCATTTCGGCAAAAGTCAGCTCATCCTGAAGCGAAAGCGCGCCACGGGAACGCGAGCGATCATCCTGGCGGCGGAACTTGTCGTATGGATTTGGCCCCGATGGTCGTGTGCGATCACCGGCCCACACTGGCACGCCCGCCGCGCTAACCACCAGTAATGCGGCCATCAGCAGGGCCATACTGCGCGTCATGCGCGAGCCGGCGACCTTTCGGCCGCTTTTGCTTGCCGATCCAGTTTCCGCTGACATTGACTTCAAATCGCTGGTTAGCATGAGTATCATTACCTCTCTGATGGCTTGCGTCATAACGCGCGCATATCAAAACAACGTTGACCAGAAACAATCTCTAGCTCAGGTGCCTGAAAGCCTACTCAAAGGTTGCCCGGCCGGCCTTTGTGATGAACGATGCCCAATGTGCGCTGCTTACCGATTCACGACCGCCGTGTAGAGTGAAAACAATTGTACCGGACAAACCATTCCATGCAAGGAGCGAGAGCCTACCCATGTTACACGGTCTGATGATGGATTACCCATTGACGATGCTGCACTTTCTTGACCGCGCCCGCCGCTATCACCACGATGTTGAAATCGTGACAAAATGCCCGGATGGCTCGCTGCACCGCTACACGTATGGCGCTGCCTACCGACGCATCTGCCGCTTGGCCAATGCCTTGGCCAAGCTGGGAGTCGAATCGGGCGACCGGATTGGCTCACTGGCGTGGAATCATTACCAGCATCTGGAGTTGTACTTTGCCGTCCCCTGCTACGGCGCGGTTATGCACACGCTCAATCTACGCCTTGCACCGGAACAGCTCGCCTACGTCATCAATCACGCGGCCGACCGCATGGTTTTCGTGGATGCCAGCCTGGTTCCCATGCTCGAAGCCATCCACAGCCACCTGACCAGCGTCAGGGACATTGTCATCATCAATGCCCCGCCGGGCTTCGAGACGAAGCTGCCCAACGTCCGACACTACGAAGACTTGCTGGCGGACGAACCCGAAACGTTTGACTTTCCGGTGTTGGACGAGCGAGCGGCCGCCGGACTGTGTTACACCAGCGGCACGACCGGTCAACCGAAAGGTGTCCTGTATAGCCATCGCTCACAGTTTATCCACACGATTGCGGCCGGCGCGGGCGATGCGCTGTCACTCAGTGGAACGGATACGGTCATTGCCGTCGTGCCGATGTTTCACGCCAACGCTTGGGCGTTACCTTACTTGAGCGCCTCTCTCGGCTTCAAATTCGTTTTGCCCGGGCCGCACCTCAAACCGGAAACCCTGGCGCAGCTCATTCAGGATGAAAAGGTGACGGTGGCGGCTGGCGTCCCGACCCTCTGGATTGGCATGTATCAGGCGATCAAGGCGCACGGCTTTGACGTGTCAAGTCTTCGGGCGCTCATCGTGGGTGGCGCGGCATTTCCGAAGACCTGGATCGAAGCCTATGAAAAAGAGCTAGGCGTGCCGGTCGTCCACGCCTGGGGGATGACCGAGATGTCGCCGATGGGCACCTCGACCGGGACGTTGAGCGCCCGAACCGACCTCTCGATTGACGAGAAAATTGCACTCAAAACCCACCAGGGCTATGCGCCGCCCGGCGTCGAAATACGCATTGTCGGCGATGAAGGCCAGGAAATGCCGTGGGATGGCAAGTCGGTAGGTGAAATCCAGGTGCGCGGCCCGTGGATCGTTGGCGCGTACTACAACGACGAGTCGGCAGCGGCACAGTTCACGCCAGATGGTTGGTTTCGCACCGGCGATGTGGCAACCATTGATCCCAAGGGTCTCCTGACGATCACCGACCGCACCAAAGACCTCGTCAAGAGTGGGGGCGAGTGGATTTCCAGTGTCACGCTGGAAAACGTCATCATGGCACATCCAAAGGTGCTCGAAGCTGCCGTCATTGCCATCCCAGATGAAAAATGGAGCGAGCGACCACTGGCGCTCGTTGTGCCGCGCAGGGCCGACGACCGGCCGACATCAGAAGAGTTACACAACTTGGTGGCGGAGCACTGTGCCAAGTTTTGGATTCCTGATGAGTTTCGCTTTATTGAGAGCATCCCCAAAACATCGGTTGGCAAGTTCGACAAAAAAGCGCTGCGTCAAATGTACGCCGAGGGCAAGCTGTGAATCCGAAACATCCGAGACGGCGCTTTTTGATTGGGTTAGGGCTTTTGGCGGGAGGCGGCGGCTGGATGAGGTCAGATGCCGCGCCGCAGGCGGAAGCTTATCGCTACGAGTTTGAGCAGCCAAACTTTCTCATCACACGTATCCTTATCACACTCGACGCGACCGGACGTGGAAGGCTGGAGTACGTTGAAAAAGACGTACCCGACCTCACCCATGCTCCAGTCGCGCTGCGCCCGGAATCCCTGCTCCGGCTTCAGCAACTGGCGACTAAAGCGGCTGAACTGTCGCCCATGCCACCATCAGAAAAACATGCCAACTTGGGACTCAACAAGCTGACCCTGCTCGTCAACGGTAGGTCAATTTCGTTGGCTTTCACTTACACACCAAACCCGGTGTTGCTCGACTTGGGGAAATTTTTCCGCGGGCTCGTGACCCAGCACCAGCGCGTCAGCCAGATAGAGACCGCGCGACGGTATCAGCCGCTCGATATGCCAAAACTTCTGCGCGACGTGGAAGCCGACCTGAATGGCCAGCGCATTGCGGAACCGGCAGCGCTCGCCGAGCTGTTTTCGAGCCTTGCCAATGATCTACGGCTCTCGCTGATTGCGCGGAACCACGCCAAGCGGCTGTACTTGCGGGTCAACGGCAAATCCTGATGGCTTTAGGCCGAATATCTTCTAACGCACGTCGTGTCCGGCTGGCGCTTCAATCGGCAACCGGCTACGGACGGCGTGCCTTGCTGCTCTGGCGAACCTCTTCAAGCAACGTCAAGATTTCTTGTTTGACTTCAGTAAACGGACGCGGTTGACCAAGCGGCACGTCCGGCTGCCGCGTAGCTGCTAGGGTAGTGGCACTCTCCGCCGAACGGCCCCGCCAGGCTTCAACGATGTCATTCGTCACTAGGAACTGACCATATTGCCAGTTGACCGTGTGGAAGGAAGTCTGGTCGCGCGCCAGAAACACCAGCATTTCTTGCTGAGGTGCGTAAGCATCGCGGGCGCAGTAGGTTGTGCTCATGGCCCAAACGCGCACTTCACGGCGGCGTGGGTCGCCGTAAATCACTTCAAGAATTTCAAGCACCGCTACCTGCCCGTACATTGGATTGCGAATGTTCTTGGTGGAACGGACGCGCACCCGAGCGATGAGGTCGGCATTGAGGACAAGTTCACGGGTGTCCATCACGCGCATATTGCATTGCGAAACCGCCGGTTTGGCAAAGAACGGAAAGAAAAGGAGCGTGCAGAAAAGCAGTAAGAAGCGCATGTAAAGAAAGCCTGGCGTTACTTGAGTCGCGGCATTTGGCATAAGCGGGGCATTGTAATCAAAACTCACACATTGGGAAGCCTGTTATGGATTGCTCTTGCAGTATGGATTGCTCTTCTAGAGTGGGGTGCTTGTTCTAACGTGGCGGTCAGGCGTTCGTGCCATTTCCTGTCTTTCGGTTCGAGCTTTTGGAATCGAGCTTTTGTGGAACGATTGACACAAGCGTTTGAGCTGCCTATAGTCCTTTGGCTTGTCACGAGGCGAGCGCTTATCAGGCTTTCGGGTCCCGCGCGTCCAAGGGCTGACGAACCCCGCCAGGGTAGAGATACAGCAACGGTAGTGAGTTTGCGGAGTGTGCGGGGAAGCTCGGAAGCCTGGCTTCGTTTTGCGCCTGATCTGCGGCTGCGCGCCCGCCTATCCTTCCCCTCACTGGGTTGCGACAACGAGGCATCCTTCTATGGCACTCACGATTGAACGTATCCACGCCCGTGAAGTCTTGGATTCACGCGGCAACCCGACGGTCGAAGCCGATGTGACCTTGTCCAACGGACTGGTTGGCACGGCCGCCGTTCCGTCTGGAGCCTCGACGGGTGAACATGAGGCCCTCGAACTGCGTGACGGTGACAAACGCCGTTATCTCGGTAAGGGGGTTCAGAAAGCCGTCACCAACATCAATACGACCATTGCCAAACGACTCGTCGGACGTGACCCGCTTGACCAGCAGGGCATTGACCGCGAAATGCTGGCGCTCGATGGTACACCCAATAAACGCAAACTGGGCGCTAATGCGATGCTGGCCGTATCGCTGGCCACGGCGCGTGTGGCAGCCCAGGCGGTTGGGTTGCCGCTGTATCGCTACTTGGGGGGAACGCACGCCCGAACCCTCCCCGTTCCGCTGATGAACATTCTCAACGGCGGCGCGCATGCGGATAACAACGTTGACTTTCAGGAATTCATGATCGCTCCCTGCGGCGCGGCCACCTTTGCCGAAGCCCTGCGCTGGGGCGTGGAAGTTTTTCATACCCTCAAGGGCGTCCTGCGCAAGCGCAACTACAACACGGCGGTTGGGGATGAGGGCGGCTTTGCGCCCAACCTGCGCTCCAACGAAGAAGCCATTGAACTGGTGCTCGAAGCCATCACGCAGGCTGGTTATAAGCCCGGCGTCCAAGTCGCCATTGCGCTTGATCCGGCGGCGAGCGAGTTTTTTGAAAACGGTCACTACATCTTCAAAAAGTCTGATCAATCGAAACACAGCCCTGAAGACATGGTGGCCTACTGGGATGACTGGGCGCGGAAATACCCGATTGTTTCCATCGAAGACGGCTTGGCCGAAAACGACTGGACGGGCTGGGCGCTGCTGACCAAGGCAATGGGTGACAAGGTACAACTTGTCGGCGATGACTTGTTCGTGACGAACGTCACTTACTTGCGGAAGGGGATTGAACAGCGCGTCGGCAACTCGATTCTCGTCAAAGTCAACCAGATTGGGACGCTCACCGAAACCATGGATACCGTTGAGCTAGCACGGACACACGGCTACACGGCCATCATTTCGCATCGGTCAGGCGAAACCGAAGATGCGTTCATTGCCGACCTAGCGGTTGCGCTCAATACGGGACAGATCAAAACTGGTTCGGCCAGCCGCAGCGACCGCCTGGCAAAGTACAATCGCCTGCTGCGGATTGAAGAACAACTTGGCGCTAATGCCATCTATCCGGGCGTCGGGGCGTTTTACAACGTGAAGTTCGAGCCACCCAAGGCAACGACCTCTCGCTCGGCCCGCGGCGGACGCTAACGCAATCGGATGTATGGCCAAGGAAGCCTATCCATACCTGCTATGGTGCGGCGGCGCGGCGCTCCTGCTGGCGCTGGTGGCGTTTTGGCTTCCGCTAGTGTGGGGGCTGGTTGTGCTGGTAGGGCTGCTGGCGGTCTTTGTCGCCTATTTCTTCCGTGACCCAGAGCGCGCCATTCCGCCCGGTGATGACATCGTCGTTGCCCCGGCAGACGGACTGATCACTCGTCTTGGACCAATCACGCCGGATGATCCGGCATCCCCCTGGCTGGTCAGCATCTTTTTGTCGCCGCTTGATGTTCACATCAACCGCGCGCCGATTGCCGGTGTCATTCGGGATGTCATGCACCGGCCGGGACAGTTCAAGAGCGCGCTACGGGACGATGCGGCACTCACCAACGAGCAGTTTATTGTTGTTCTTGAAGGAGCGCGGATCACCGTCACGCTCAAGCAAATTGCCGGACTCATTGCCCGGCGATGTGTGCTGTGGAAAGGAACGGGCGACCAGGTGGCTTGCGGCGAACGAATTGGGCTGATTAAGTTTAGCTCGCGCACTGACTTGCTCGTTCCACCGGAAGTGGCGCTCTGCGTTCGGCAGGGGCAGCGGGTGGTTGGCGGCGCGACCATTATTGGACGGATCTGCTCACCGGAGTGACTGGGACGCCTGACAACACCATGAACCGCGACACGGAAGCCAAGCAACGTCTCACGCGCCGCCGCCTGCGCAAAGGCGTCTATGTCCTGCCAAGCTTCATCACCTGTATCAATATCTACATGGGGTTCTACGCAGTGGTCGAAAGCGTAAAAGGCTACAAGTACATTGCGTTGAACGATCCGGAGACGGCAACCCGGCACTTTGATATTGCAGCGTTGTGCATTGGCTGGTCGGTGTTATGTGACTTCCTTGATGGACGCATTGCGCGCCTGATGAAGGCCACGAGTGACTTTGGGGTACAGCTTGACAGCCTAGCCGACGTGCTGAGTTTTGGCATTGCCCCGGCGGTACTGCTGTACACCTGGGGGTTTTCAGGCATCCCGGCGTTCCAGAAGCTGGCTTGGGGCGCGGCCTTCATTCACTTGATTTGCTGCGCGTTGCGGCTGGCGCGTTTCAATGTACAGGCGAGTAAGCCACTGCCGGTCGAGACCAATGCCAAAACTGCCAAACGCTTTTTTGTCGGGCTGCCGACGCCGGCCGCCGCTGGACTGCTGGCGGCAATCGTACACTTCACGCCGCTTCCGGTGGTCTATCAGGAAACCTACTATCGAATGTTTGGGCAGGAGTTCGTGATTACGCCGGTGGAGTGGGCCATTGGGTTGTTTGCGCTGGCCGTGACGCTGGCACTGCTGATGGTCAGCACGCTGCGGTTCAACTCGTTCAAGGACCTTGGCCCTTACGCCCAGCGACCGCAGGTTGTGCTGTTGTCGTTGGGGCTGTTGATTTTTTTCGTTTACAACTATTCAGAGTGGACGCTCCTGATTCTGGCGATTTTGTACGCCGGACAGGGCCCGGCCGGAAAACTGGCCGGACTGTTTCGCCGCAAAGCCACGCCGACGACGACCCCGGCTTCCGCAGAAACGGTTCAATGAGGTTTCCTTGCCGGTATGACAGACGACCAGCTCAAGTTGGCGCGCCGTTACCTGGCCCAGGCCAAGCGCGTGGTGATCTTCACAGGGGCCGGTATTTCGGCTGAATCAGGCGTGCCAACGTTTCGTGGCAGTGACGCCACCTGGAAAGGCATGCCGGCCGCCGTGGCCTCATCGCTTGGCTTATTGGAACAGGACCTCACGACCGCGTGGGAATGGTTCGATTACCGCCGGACACTGCTCAAGGCCGTGTCGCCAAACGCAGCGCATGTCGCCGTTGCCCAGGCCGAGTCCTGTTTTGCCGAGTTTTTGGTTGTCACCCAAAACGTGGACGGACTGCATCAGAAGGCCGGCAGCAAGCATATCATCGAGCTTCACGGCAACATCTGGCGCGGGCGCGGGCTTCGCACCGGCAAACGCTATGACCTGCCTGAAACGCCACTACCAACCCTGCCACCGCGCGGCGACGCGGATGAGCCAATCCGGCCAGACGTGGTTCTCTTTGGCGAAATGCTCCCGGCCGGCGCTTTTGAAGAAGCCGAGCTTGCCGCCATGCGCTGTGACGCCTGCCTGGTGATCGGCACGTCCGGGGTGGTCTATCCGGCGGCGCTCATTCCCCTGGCAGCCCGTGACGCCGGGGCGGCCGTCATTGAAGTCAACCCAGAGGCGACCGATCTCACCCCTCATGTGACCCTTTCGCTCCGCGGCAGGGCTGGTGACATCGTGCCACAGTTGTTTGAAGCGTAGTCCCAGTGTGGAGCTGAAAGCGGTCACAGGAGACGTGTCGTTGGGTTGAAGCGCAGCGCCATCACGACGCCGATGGACGGCGCATCAGTTGTACAAGCGATGGCCGCGCCGGGGGGCCAGCCATGGGTGCATCCACCTCGGCCACTTGCTCATGGGCATGGTAAGAACTTCTGACCAATGGGCCGGCCTCAACGTGCTTGAATCCCATCGCCAACCCAATCTGCTTGAGTTCGGCGAATTCGTCTGGGTGATAAAACTTCTCTACCGGCAGATGGCGCAGGCTTGGGCGCAAGTACTGCCCTAAGGTGAGGATGTCGCAATCATGAGCGCGCAGGTCGCGCATGGTTTCCAGTAGTTCGTCGCGGGTCTCACCCAGACCTAACATGACACCGGATTTGGTCAGCACCGGGTAGTCGGATGAACGATACGCAGCCGCCCGCTGGAGTAATTCCATCGAGCGAGCATACACAGCGTCTGGCCGGACACGTTTGTACAGCGCCTTGACCGTCTCGGTGTTGTGGTTGAGCACATCCGGACGGGCGTCCATGACCGTGGCGAGGGCATCCCAGTTGCCGCAAAAATCAGGGATCAGCACTTCGACCCGGCAACCTGGGTTGAGACGGCGCACAGCCCGAATCGTAGCCGCAAAGTGCTGCGCGCCACCGTCCGGGAGTTCGTCGCGGTTGACGGATGTAATCACGGCATGGCGGAGTTCGAGCTTGCGAACAGCTTCCGCTACGTGACCCGGCTCATCAGGATCAAGTGGACGCGGCGCACCTTTGGAGACGGCACAAAAACCACAGTGCCGGGTGCAGATGTCTCCCATGAGCATGAAGGTAGCCGTCCGGTTAGAAAAGCATTCCCAGATGTTTGGGCAGCGCGCTTCCTGGCAAACCGTATTGAGGGAAAGGTCGTCCACCATGTGGGCGACTTCCTGGAACTTTTCACGCGCGTTGAGCCGAATTTTGAGCCATTCGGGCTTGCGCTCCGGGCGGAGGTCACGACGGGTAAAGGTGCGATCAGCCATAGCTGGCCCATTCTAGGAGCGGCTTCCGTGAGAAACAAGTCACCCTAACGCCCTTGCCGCAAGCGGCAACGGCAAGACCGCCGCCCCTCGGGTCGGCACACCGGACCTCATCGTTTCGTTTGACATTCTATTCAGCGCGATTAAGCCAAGCGGCAAGGGCGTCCGCATCGGGAAGGTCAAAAAGATCGTCAGCCAGCCGTTCGAGGGCTTCCCTCCCTAGCATCTGTACGCGCGCTGCGACGTCAGATGGTAATACACTAAACTTGCGCTGCAACAGGCGCGTCATTAACAAACGCTCGTGCTCAAGACCGCGCTCAAACCCTTGCTCAAGGCCCTGCTCCAGCCCACGCTCAAGGCCCTGCTCCAGCCCACGCTCAAGCCCTTGCTCCAACCCACGCTCAAGCCCTTGCTCCAACCCACGCTCAAACCCCTGAGCAAGTCCTTCGGCTCGGCCTTCTTGCAAAATCATCTGATATACACTCGACTCTCGGAGCTGCTCTAACCGAATCATCGCCGTTCCTCCCAAAACTCCGATTAACTCTTCAATATCATACCGAAGCCCACCTAGAACCAAAAAGTGCAACTGCAACTCCTGCTGCTGCCCTTCATCGGTTACGGATTGCAGCCGCTCCGCTGCCTTCGCCAATACTGACCGCTCGCCCCGCATCAGCGGCACTAACGGCAGCAGCGCCGTCTGCCCCATCGCCAGTACCGCATCTGCCGCCAGCTCCCACCACTTCACCACTGTGTACCCAAAACTCATCCGTAGCCTCCCCAACGCCAACACACCTTCCGTCGGAATCGGATCGGGGACGCCCCGTGCCGTCAACAACACCAAAAATGCCTGCACCGGTAGGTTGTTGTGGGCAATCCGCAACCGGTCGGCATAGTCCAGCAGCCGCTGGGGAATTTCTGGGTCATAACGGGTTTGAACCTCGATGTGGGCAATCCAGCGCTCCCCGCCGGACTCAATCAAGTAGATTGCGTCGGGAATGCGGGTCGAGGTGATGAGTTCCCTAGCAAGTGGGGTAATCGTGGCGGGAACATTGACCGGGAGCGCACCAAACAGGGTAAGCAGGGCATGCGGGTCAGTGTCGGCGAGATACTTGAACGCCTGGTCGTAAGCATTGTGATGAGCAGCATCGGTCATGACCAGAATGGTTATGTGTCTGCCGGCGTGAGGCGAGCGACTTCAGGGCGCACTAGGTGACGGCCCCGCAGGGTTTCGCGCTGCCACGGCTGCCGACGGAATGGCCGGTCGCGTCGGCCCTAGAAAAAAGCCCGGCGCAATGCCCATGACAAGCATCAGCACGACCAGCGGAACGACAGCGGCGATCTCCCGCCAGTCCATGTCTGGTGACTCAAACACGGACTGGTGCGGGCCAAAGAGCGTCTCCCGAATGGCCGTCAAGAGATATACCGCCGACAACACCATGCCGGCGGCGGCAGCCACGGCAAACCAGGGTCCGGCAACCGATGTAAACGCGCCAAGCAACGTGAGAAACTCACCGATGAAGCCGTTGGTGAACGGTACGCCGGCCGACGCCAGGCTTGCCACAACCATCAGAAAAGCAAATCTGGGCATCGTACTCGCCAGTCCCCCGAAGCCGTCCAGCGCCGTCGTCCGCCGGCGCGTTTCAAGCATGGCAACCAGCAAGAAGAGCGCCCCGGTCGTCACCCCATGCGCCGCCATGTGAAACACCGCGCCTTCCACGCCATAGACCGTGAAGGAAAACACACCGAGCGTGACAAATCCCAAGTGACTCAGTGACGAATATGCTAGCAGGCGTTTCAAATCCGTTTGAACTATCGCCACGAGCGCGCCATGGAGAATGCTCACGACCGCCAGCGCAAGGATCGGCAACGCCCACTCGCGGGCAATATCCGGGAACAATCCCATGCCAAACCGAACCAGGGCATAGGTTCCCATCTTTGACATTGCGCCGGACAGGAGCGCCGTCACCGGCGTCGGGCATTCAGCATAGGTATCGGCCTGCCAAGTGTGGAACGGAAACAGTGGAATCTTGACGAAAAAGGCAACCGCGAAGCCCCAGAAACACCACGTGCGCAACTCCATGGGAAGCAGGTTGCGCGCTGCGACCAGCGCATCCAGATCGAAGGTGTAACGTCCGGTTGCCTCGCCATGCGCCACGTAAAGACCGATGATGGCGGACAGCATCAGCAGGCTGCCAACGACCGTGTAGAGGAAAAACTTCGTCACAGCCGCCAGGCGGCCTTCCCCTCCCCATATCCCGATCAGGAAGTAGGCAGGAATCAGTACGATTTCCCAGAAAACGTAGAAGGTCACCAAGTCACGGGCCAAAAAGACGCCAATGAGTCCGCTTTCCAAGACCAGGATGAGCAAAAAGTACACCTGACGACGCGCCGTGATGGACGTGCTGACCAGCATCGCCAGCGGGGTCAGCAGCGCGACGAGCAGCACGAGCCACAGGCTCAGACCATCAATGGCCAAGTGGAAGTTGACGCCGAGGATCGGAATCCACGGAGCATCCACGACCAGCGCCGGGTTGGCATGCTGGGAAATAAGTCGCAGCGCCAGTCCGAAGGTCATCAGTGCCGCGACCAACGCCACGGTCAGCGCATGGCGCCGACCAAACTCAATCGAAGCCGCAGAAACCCCGATGATAGCCAGTGCGCCGGCGATTGGCAGCACCACAAGCAGGATGAGCAGCAAACCGGTATCGAGAAACGTCACAACCTCAAACCTGACCGAAAACGAAGTAGCCCAAAATCAGAAGTGCCGCGATAAACAGCATCACGACATAGCCACGGGCGTAACCCGACTGCATTTCTCGCAACGTTGCCCCCAGGCTGGACACGGTACGCCCAACGCCCCCCACCAGTCCATCGACGACCGAGACATCCAAGCCCATCCACAACCCACGCCGCGCCAGTACCACCAGTGGATGCGCGACAACGGCGGCATAGGCTTCATCTACCCAGTACTTCGACCGTACAACCTGCGGAGCTTCCCAGAGCGGCTGCCGTCCAAAGAAGAACCATCCGGCGGCGATGCCACCCAGCGCCGTCGCTGCTGAAACACCCATCAGGATTAGCTCCAAGCTGTGCGCGGCTGCTTTCGGCGACGACTCGGCTGGTATCAACACCAGTGGTGACAAAAAGTCACGCATCCACGGATGCAGCCCAAAGGCTTCCGGCAAACCCAGCAGTCCGCCAAACACGGACAGCACCGCCAAGATGATCAGTGGAATCGTCATCACCGGCGGCGACTCATGCGGTTGGCCGTGGATGACGGCTTCGCGTGGCTCACCGTGGAAGGTCAACACCATGAGACGTGTCATGTAGAAAGCCGTGAGCAACGAAGTCAGCCATCCGACGCCCCACAGGACTTTGGCCAAGCCACTGGGTAAGAGGGCAGAAGTGAAGGTTTCAAACAGCAGTTCATCCTTACTGAAAAAGCCGGAGAGCAAGGGGAAGCCGGCAATCGCCAGCCACCCGGCCGTCATTGTCCAGCGCGTGATGGGCAGGAACGCCCCAAGCCCACCCATCTTGCGTAGGTTTTGTTCCTCATGCAGGGCGTGAATGACACTGCCAGCCCCCAGGAAGAGGAGCGCCTTGAAGAAAGCGTGGGTTGTGACGTGAAAGACGCCGGCCGTAAAGGCTCCGGCACCACAGGCCATAACCATCAAACCAAGCTGCGAAACGGTTGAGTAGGCAAGCACGCGCTTGATGTCATCCTGTCCCACCGCAATCGTCGCGGCCAGGAGCGCGGTTGCCGCACCGACCACCGCCACAACGACGGCAGCCGTCGGCGCATGAAGAAACACGACGTTCAACCGGACCAGCAGATAGACCCCAGCCGTGACCATCGTCGCGGCATGGATCAGGGCCGAAACTGGCGTTGGGCCGGCCATGGCATCGGGCAGCCAAACAAACAGTGGGATTTGCGCGCTCTTGCCGGCAGCGCCCAACAGGAGCAACAACCCAACTGTCGTGAGTCCGCCGGCCCCCATTGCCGCCCAGCCGAGGCTCTCTACCGGTTGCTGGGCTGCCCACCGGTTGATGGCGGCAAAGTTCACGCTGCCGGCTTGCATAAACAGCAGAAAGGTCGCCAGAACGATGCCGGCATCGCCGATCCGGTTGTACACAAAAGCCTTGCGGGCAGCGTCGGCCGCTTCGTCACGGGTGAAGTAATGTCCGATGAGCAAGTAGGAGCAGACGCCAACGCCTTCCCACCCAACAAACATCAACAGTAGGTTGTCAGCCAAGACGAGCGTCAGCATTGCCGCGACAAAGAGGTTCAAGGCGGCAAAAAAGCGCACGTACCCATCATCGCCGTGCATGTAACCGGTCGCAAACACGTGAATCAGCAGGCCAACACCTGTAATGAACAGCGCCATCACGCCCGACAGTGGATCGAGTGTCAAACCAAGGTCGGCCGTGAAGTTGCCAACCGCGAACCATGTCCCCAGGCGTTCGGTCACCCGTCGGACACCGTCGGCACCGGGCGCAGCCGGCAGCAGCCGGAGAAAAAAGACAGCGAAAGCGCAGCCAGTCGCTACGGCCACAGACAGGCAGGCGACAATACCTGCCGGCCGCTCGCCTAATCGGCGACCCGCAAACGTCAGCAGGAGTGCGCCGACCAGCGGCGCGAGGATCATCAGCGTCAGCATGCCAGTTTTCGTCACCCCGCGCGGAACAGGGTGGCAGACTCAAAATCCAACGTCAGAGTTTCAATAAGCTCGATTCATCTACGTCAAGGGTTTCACGGTTGCGGAAAAGAGCAATGACGATGGCCAGACCAACCCCGGCTTCCGCCGCCGCCACGGCCATGACGAGAATGACGAACAACTGTCCTTCAATCGTCCCCTGAAACATCGAGAAGGCGACAAACGCCAGGTTAGCGGCGTTGAGCATGAGCTCCAGACACAACAGTGTCGAGATGATGTTGTTTTTGACAAACACGCCGACCGCGCCGGTCGCAAAGAGAAGGGCGCTCAAGATGAGATACCACGACAGAGGAACCATAATCGCTCACTTCATTTAGCGGTGGTCAGCAACCCAATACCAACCTCACCGGTTGACCAAACCAAACGGTACACATTGCCTTCCCGCGTAATCGTCACCGTCGCTTCATAGGCAGCCCCATTCGGGAGCGTGCCGGCCGTCCGGTGGGTTGCTGTCAGCCCGCCACCGCCGAAAAACCGCTCGCGCCCAATCCCGCCATCTGTAGCGACGGTCGTCCAACCACCTTCACCACTTCCATCGGCTTTGAGTGCATAGAGTGCTACCCCAGCTTGGTCACCATAACCAACGACCAACACCTGCCCGGCCAGAATACCGATCCCAGTGTCGCCATTTGTCCAGGCAAGGGTGTACACTTTGTCGCCTACCTTACGAATGCCTAACTTGCCCCGGTAGGTCCGCCCGTCCGGGTTTGTGCCAGTTGTTTCGTAGGTTCCTTCGATGCCCTCGGTGAGTGTTTGGGGAATGGCTGTTTCGGTCAGAATACGCCCTTGGGCCTGTCCGTTTGTCCACTTCCCCCGGAGTGTCCCACCGTCATTGCGATAGACGACCACGCCCGGCACGCGGCCCTTCGGGGCGTAACCTACCATCAGGTATTCGGTTCGGTCGCCACCCTGGGCAAATGCTTCAGCAACGGGGTGTCCCCCGCCGGTTAGCAGCAGCAACCAGCCGAGACCCACCATCGCCCAGACCCCTGCTCTATGTCGCATCACATTATTCCTTTTCACGCTTCGCCAGATGCAGCGCGCCGACGACCGCCAGGAGAATCAGCACCGATGTCAGCTCAAACGGCAACAAATAGCGGGTCATGAGGTTTTTGCCAACCCGCTCGACAGTTCCCGCTTCGCCGGATGGCGTGCGGTCGGCCGTAACATCCGAGACGGCCAGCCAAACCTGCACACTGAACAAGAGTCCAAATGGGACGGCCAACCAGGTGAGAAAACGATGTCGTGGCGGACGTTCTTCATCAGCGCGGACGTTGAGCAGCATGATGACAAAAACAAAAAGCATCATGATCGCGCCGGCATAGACGACGATCTGCGCCGCGCCAATAAACTGCGCGCCCATCATCACATAAAGCGCCGACAAGCCAACGAAGGACGTAATGAGCGCAAAAGCCCCATAGAGTGGATTCCGCAGGATCACCACCGACACGGCTCCGCCCAGAACCAAGCTTGCAAAGCCAATGAACAAAAGCTGTTGAAAGGTCATAACCGCCTAGCTGCGGTGGTTGGGATGGTGACGTTGCGTCACCACCTCACCGTGAGTTTTCATACACGCCGATTGGAATGCTTTTCTTGGTCAAAAATCAAGCCTTTAGTGCTGAAAGCCAAGCTCAGCTGCCGCTCGACGGCCTAGGGTGTGCCCGCCGTCGAGGGGATCGCTGCCCCCGTCAGGGCAGAAAGAGTGCAGATGCCCCCCAGACTGCGCACCTTGACTTGCCTTGCCCACTGAACACCCCAAGGCGTGAAGCCGCGACACCACACCACTGGCACACGCGGGGCCGGTGTGAAACCCCATCGGGTTGCCCCGAGCCATTAGTGTGTCGGTGCTTCACGCTTAACCGGCGCACATGGAGCCGGTGCACTTGGGAGTAGGTTTGACCGGTAACCCACGTGGTAGGCGGGTTGCGGCTAGCTCTTGATGGGGTTTTACCCAAATGTCAGACCTCAACGCACCACAAACCGGTCAGCCAGGGGTTTTCAGCACACCCTTAGGCGTCAGTTTGGTAGGTGAATACAATGCCAGGCCTACCAACAAGCTGAAACCGTGCTGCTGGTTGTGGCACGGATTGGAAGTTCAGCCCGAAAAAGCGCGAAACGTGGCATCGGCTGGCGACGTCCGGGCAACGTGCCACGCCGCTGCCTGAGACGCTCGCGCCAACGACCGCTAGGAGCGGCCGGTGGCGTGCCACCTGACCGGTCGCCCATCACTTCCTCCAGGATTGGACAGGTGTAGAAAACCCAAACGCCATGCGCTGTCGCTAACGGCTCCGGTTCAGCGACCATCCCACCCTCATCTGGTGCAATCAACCACTGCCGAATCGGTTCACGGCTGAGGTCGGCCAACCACAGTTCCCCTGGCTGGCGAAATGTCGTATCGAAAAAACCACGCCCCCGGTTGTTGACCTGGTACACCGTGTAAAGCCCTCCATTGTACATAAATGGCTCATGCGACTGCGCTAGGCTCGGCTCAGCTAGGCGGGTGCCAGATGGGGAAAGCTTCCCCAACAACGCAAACGGTGCATCCGCAGCCTGACCAGCCGGCCGCCGATAAATATGACTGGTCGCCGTTGCGTCAATGCCGGCAAAGACATACTCAAAATCACCAAGCGCCGCTGGGTAAGGATCAATCTTGGTGTAACCATCCATGATGACATCCACGGCTCCACGCCCTGGCGCATCGGCGTCGAAAACCCGCACCTCTACCTTGCCAGTTGTCTTGGAAAGCGCACCAAACGTCAGCAGTGGACGCCTGCGCATCCAGCGGGCAAACCCGGTGTCCATGGGCGCAAAGCCAAATCGCGGCGTTTCCTGCCGCTCAATGGGACGGACTTTGGTTGGCTCAGACAAGCTGATGTACTGTAACTCCACCCACGTGTTCTCGTTGGCACGCATGCCGGCACCAGGTGTTTTCTCATTTTGAATAAAGAAGACAAAGCCACCGTCTCGCTCCGGCAGGCTGGTTGGATAAATTGCCCGTCGTCGTGGATCAGGTGGCGTTGCCAGTGTTACCACCTGCCCCTTGGTTGGGCTTTCCGGCCGCACCAACCGCAACTTCCCTTCTTGATCAGCCCCAACGTAGTAGGGCCCCAGCCGGTCATAGCCCGGATTAGCACGCCCCCAAGAAGTGGATTCAAAAGCTCGGAAACCACGTCCATCAGGTGGTATCAGGTCTCCGGTCTTTGGGTTCACGCCGCAGTGCCAGACAATCCCGCTCCCCCCGCTCGTATCCGTCCCCTCAAACCAGACCATGTAGCTTCCGTCCACCGTAAATTCCACGTTGAGGTAATTGATTTTTGGATCTCCTATTGGACGGACTCTGGGACGCCAGTCCTGGTCCGCGGGTGTGCCTTGAGCCGACGTTGGGGTGCTCGTCAGCCATGCGGTAAGCAACAACCAGACCACCATACAGCTTGTCTTCACTGGGGGTTTCCTCCTGCAGAGAACGCTGGCGGTTTCCCGCGAATATCCCTTGGACGTTGCACGGAAGAGGAAAGTTGGGGATTTTCTGCTGAATGGCAATATGTGTCCTGTCGCACCGTTATCAACGGCGAGCCACATCTTCAGACGCAGCTTTGAAGAAGACGGTCCCTACCGTGGGCTACTGGATGTGTCGGACAATATCGGTAATCGAGACAATCCCAATGATTTTACCGACTTCAACCACCGGCGCGCGGGTGAGTTTGTGCGCGCGAAGAAGCCGCGCAACGGCGCGAATGTCATGCAGCGGCTCAACGAAAAACATCGGCTTGGTCATCACTTGATGAACATGGGCCTTGTCGAGACTCCCGCCGGTCGCAATAACCTTGTAAACAATATCGCGGTCAGTGATGATGCCATGTCCATCGTACTCGTCGCGGGGCTGGACAATCAGGCAGTGGACACGGGTCTGGTTCATCAACTCTAGGGCTTCGCGCACGGTCGCTTCACCAGAGATGAAGTCAAAGTCACTTGTCATCAGGTCTTTGGCTCGCATGCCTACGGCTCCAGAACTCAGCAGTTACATACCCGGCGCGGGAATGAGTTTTTAGTTTTTCTTTTTGAAAAGCTGTTCAAAAGCTTTGCGGGCGTCGTCGGAAGTCGTTCGGGTGCGTGAGGCACTGGTCAGTGGAATCTTCGTGTTTGGGGCGAAATGCTCACAGTGATTGGCCGCCGCCTTGTCCCGGACTGGTTCGGCAATCGGCTCCCGGCACTCAAACCGCGCTCCGGCATCGAAAAATCGGCAATTACGACAGCAGTGTAAATCAGCACCGCACTCGTTACAGCGGTCGAGCCGCCCAACTCGTCCTAAAAGGCGAACCTCTCGCCCACAGGCCTGACAAATCATCAAGTTTCTCCTGGATTGGCTTTGCTCTCGGCAGCCGTTGAAACTGTCGTTGCGCGTCGCCGCCCAAGCTGAACAAACCCCGGCTGCGTTGGTGACTGGTGTATCTTACGGCATCCGTCCACCACCATGCCAAACGGACAGAAATACCGGCAAGCTCCACGCTTTCCAAAAACGAAAACACTACCCACCACAAACGCTAGCAACCCCAGGTGCAGCGCATGTGACCATAGGTTTTGCGCGTCAAAACCCACCGAACTGGTGTGTGCCGTCATGGCATCGCGCCAAAATAACCAAGCTAGCGGAACCCACAGCGCAGCAATCACCAAGACACCAACTTGCGTAATACGCGGATTGAACGTCACCCGCGCCTTGGCAAAACGCGCGACGAGGTCTTGCGCCCCACCAAGCCAGCAAATCCAGGCACAGACCCACCGGCCTGTCCGCATGGTCAGATAGACCAGCACCGCCCAGAAGATGATGCCATATATCGCCCAGGCGAGATTTGGGATCGCGGCCCGAATGAGAAGGACATGGATGATCACAAACACCATTTGCGTCGCCAAGCGATAGGGCAGGAGACTTCGACGTGGGCGAGCCAGCGTGGCACTTGACACCATTCCAGATGACATAGAAAAACCCAACTTTCTGCGGGAAAATCTCTACTTTGTAAGCCGGTTGGCAGAGTGAGGGACGACAGCGCGCTTACTTCCACGCTACACTGTGGCTACAAAACTTGCGTCATCGTTTTTTGGAAACGCGCGCAAGCGTTACCGGACGACTCGTTACCGTCACGAACGACTATCGTCTGGCGCGTGGCGACGTGTCGCCAGTGCGGCTGAAAATATTTCAAACTTTTTTACCTTTCGATGACTCTTTCTCTCGACAAATCCGCCACCCTAGCTTGACCGCTGGCTTGAACGCCCATCCTGACACGGCGCAAACCAGGCAAAAGGGAATCTATTACGGAGACTAGGTATGACCTTGGCTACATCTTCATCCGCGCTCTCGCGCCGTGGTTGGGTTGGGGACCTATTTGCCTCTGGCGACCCAGCTACGGATGACAATGCTCCTCTTTACCGCGACACGTCCCAGGCAGCGGGCGTTCCCAACTTGCCGCCGCTGGAAGTCATCGCGGCCAATCGCATGGGATTTGGACCCCGTCCAGGCGACCTCGACCGCATTCGCGCCATTGGCTTTACCGCTTACGTCGAAGAACAGATTCGCCCCAACGACGCCGATGATGCAGCATTTCTGAGCAAACGCCAGAGCGCGCGCCTGCGCATTGCTTACAGCGCCGGAGATGGCTACCCCGCATTGGATGAGTTGCGTCCGCTCACGGCACTCAACAAGCCGCTCAGTGAACTCTGGCCACTCGGTGACTTCAACATTCCGATGGCCGGAGCGGAACGCTTCCGTCCGCTGGAAGAAGTGCGCGCCGAAACGGTGCTGCGGGCAGTGTATAGCAAGTGGCAACTCCGAGAAGTGCTGGTGGACTTCTGGCAGGACCACTTCAACGTGGACGCTCGCAGCAATGGCCGCATCTATGCCACCTGGCCGCTGTACAACCGGTTATTCCGGCAGCATGCCCTAGGCAACTTCCGCGTCATGCTCGAGGAAGTTACCAAGAGCATTGCCATGATGTATTACCTCAACTTGGTTAGCAGCCGGAATACGGCCCCCAACAAGAATTTCGCCCGCGAGCTGCTTGAGCTGCATACGCTTGGCGCCACCAACTATTTCCCCAATGCGGCCGATGCGCCGGTCTTTCCAAGCGGACAGATGTCCACCGGCTACACAGAAAACGATGTCACGCAGGTGGCAGCCGCGTTGACCGGTTGGACCATTGCGGCCGGACAGCGCATTGGCACGACGAATCTGCCCAACACCGGGCAGTTTATTTTCGTCCCGCAGTGGAACGACCCAGCGGCCCGGACGGTTCTCAACGTTCCCCTTCCCGCGGCAACCTCGGCCAACCCGATGATACAAGGACAGCGCATCCTCGACCTCCTGGCTGCCAATCCCAGCACGGCCCGGTTTGTCTGCACGAAGCTCTGCCGCCGGCTCGTCGCCGATACCCCACCGCCCAGCGTGATCAAGCGGGCCATCGTCGCCTGGCGCGAGCACGTGAACGCGCCTGACCAAATCGCGCGGGTTGTTCGGGCCATCCTGTTATCGCCGGAATTTGCCGAGACGTGGGGCCAAAAAACCAAACGGCCATTCGACTACCTGATGTCATTTCTGCGCGCCATTGACGCCAATCTCGCCGACAATGGCGGCAGCTACCAACCCTATACATTGGCGAGTGAAGCCGGCCACCAGCTCTTTGCCTGGGCGCCGCCCAATGGGTTTCCAGATGTCAGCGGGTACTGGCTCAACACCAATACCTTCCGCGCCAGTTGGCGCAACGTCATCGTCACCCTCACCAACGGCTACACAGCGCTCCAACACAACCTGCGCGCCAGTTTCCCATCTGGCGTCACGACCACCCGCCAGATCGTGGATTACCTTGTCGCCCGCATCCTGGGACGACCGGCTCGGCCGGAGGTGTATCAGGAACTCATCGAATACCTGCGTGGAACGGCTTCAGCCGATGCGCCGCCATCTGGAACGACAACTGAAGTTACGAACCGCATCAACCTGACGGCGGCACGGCTGTGCGTGTCGCCGGATTTCTGGTGGCGATAAGTGGAGGAAGCCAACGTATGCCATTGACAAGACGCCAATTTGTTGTCGGTTCGAGCTTGACGGCCGCCTATGCCGCCAGCGGCATGGCCCGCATCGGGGGACTGGTTTACGGGCAAACGGCCGGGACAAACGAAATTCTCGTCGTCCTTTACTTACGCGGCGGCATTGACGGTCTCAACTTTGCCGCGCCGGTCAATGAACCAAACTATGTGGCGCTGCGCTCAAACTTGCGGCTGCGCGACAGTGGGCAAAACGCCGGTCTGCCTCTGGCCAATCCCATTGGCAACGGGATTGATTTTCGCCTGCACCCAAGCGCCCAACCGCTGCTGGATGTCTATCAGGCCGGCGCGTTGGCCATTGTCCAAGCGGTTGGACTGACCGTCGCCAACCGGAGCCACTTTGACGCCCAGAGCTTGATGGAAGGTGGGGTTCCAACGGCACGCCAGCAAACCGGCTGGCTGACACGCCACATCACGACCTCGGGTGGACAAGGCGGCCCCTTGCCGACGGTAGCGGCGTCCAACAGCCTGCCCGGCGCGCTTCAAGGCAGCAGTGCCGTTGCCATGCCCAACCTCAATAATTTCGCGCTCCCCGGCGACCCGACCATTTTCCCGGCGATGACCCGCATGTACAACGGCACAACGGCCTTGCACATGGCTGGGTTCAATGCCATTCAGGCCATCCAGAATGTCAACAGCGCCATCGGACGGCCACCGACGGGTGGCGCGATTCCGGCTTACACACCGGAAAACGGCGCGGTGTACGCCCAGCCGGAAACCCAGAGTGGCTCGCTGGGTGCGGCGCTGATGACCATTGCCCGGCTCATCAAGCTCGACATTGGTCTGCGGATCGCAACCCTCGATGTCGGCGGCTGGGATACCCATAACAACCAAGGGTTGACGACCGGAACTTATGCCACCAATGTGGACTCCCTGGCCCGTAACTTGCTCGCCTTCTACAACGACATGGTGCGCTACCGCCAGCGCGTCACGCTCGTGGCGATGAGTGAGTTCGGACGAACGCTGCGCGAAAACCAAAGCGGCGGCACCGACCACGGACGAGCCTCGATCATGCTGGTCCTGGGCGGCAGCGTGAACGGCGGGCGTATGTACGGCCAGTGGCCGGGACTCTCAAATCCGGCGCTGGATGGCGGCGACCTAGCGGTGACGACCGATTATCGGCAAGTGCTGGCCGAGCTGGTTGTCAGACGGTTACAAAACCCGCAAATCAGCACGGTATTTCCAGGGCTGGGCGCGTATCATCCGCTGGGCATCGTTCAGGGGAGCGACCTCCCCACCACCTGATGAGCGTCCACAACACTGAAGCCGGCTCCCGCACCGGGAAGCCGGTTTCAGCCGGTGTCAGAACTGCATTGTCGCCAGACGCAGCGCGGCGCGGGCCTGTTCATACTCAGCCTGCACATCAATGAGCTTGTTGCGCGCTTCGGCGGTCGCTCGCTCACGCTGGTTGACCAGAAACAGTGAGCTGTCGCCCAGTAGGAAGCGTTGATTTTCACCGCGTTCGAGCACGATGGCAGCTTCCAATTCGCGTTTCGTCGCCAGATAGCGCTGCCAGGCGGTATTGATGGCCGAGGCCGTATCGTAAATTTCGGTCGTGATTTGTTGCCGAAGCGTCCGCTCTTCCAAATCCAGCTTCTGGAGCTTCAACTGCGCCTGGGCAATGCGTCCATCCGCCGTGCGTTGCCGAAGCGGAAGCTCAAAGAGGACGCCGGCCTTGAGGGTCGTTCCAATACCCCCCGGACCAATGTCGCGCCCTGGCACGAGGGCAAAATCCAGCACTGGACGCCGCTGGTTGCGCGCCAAATCGAGGTCAAGGCGGGTGGTGTCCTTCAAAATGGCAATCGCCTGTAGCTCTGGACGGCGCTGAATAGCCAAATTGATGGCATCAGCGATTTCGGCATCCGTCACTTCAGTTGGTTCGAGCTGAAGGCTGACATCCAGGACCACCCGTTCGTCGGGCGGCGGCTGGGCGGTGACATCATCCAACCATAGGGACAACGACAGCTTGAACTGAGCTTTTTGAAAATCCCGCTCGGCTTTGGTCACGCCAGCTTGCCGGCGCTGCACTTCTTGTTCGGCTTCGACCGCATCAATCGGCGGCAAGTCGCCGACGACAGTTCGCTGGCGGATGGCGTCATTCCGAATCTCAGCCAGCTTGAGTAGGTCGCGCGCCACATCCAGGCGGCGCTTGGCCGCGACCCAGTCCCAATAATCGTCGGCCGCCTTCCGAAACAGTTCTAGCCGCGTCTGCGTCACGGCAATGTCGGCTTGTGACTCGCCAAGCAGGGCCTGGCGTTCGCCAATTGACTTTTCATTCACCCGGAAGTCGCGGAACAGCGGAACTTTCAATCCGAAGACGTATTCACCGGCGTCACCAGTCGCCGAAAGCGGGGACTTCGTGGCTCCCAAGTTGAGATTGGACGCAACAAAAAACTTGATCCCGGAGCGCGTCAGAAAATTGACTTCGGTTCCGATGCCGAAAGCTTCCGATACCTGGCCGCGTTTGGAGGAGCTGTTGTAGCGCAGGTAATCGGTCGAGGCCGAGAGGATGGGGTCAAACGCGCCTTGCTTTTCAATCCGTTTAGCCGTCGCAACTTGGCGCTCGATCACCGAGCCACGCAGTTTGGGATGCTGGTCATCAATGATTTGAAAAACGCGCTCCAGCAGCAACGGAGGGTTTGGATTCCCCGGCGGCGGTAACCCGGGCCGCCGGCCCGACTGTGGACTGCCAGCGGCGTGAGCGACCGCGGACGCCAATCGCCGCTCATCATCAGTCGGTGTCTGAACAATGCCAAGCGGCACCGATTGCGCCAGTAACACCTCATCACGGCTTCCAGCCCCGCAGAGCAACGATAGGCCTAGGACGACAATCCACTTCTGTTTTGCTTTACTTGTCATCTTTGTCGCCATCGTCTTCCTTGCTGCCTTTGCCGACGGTCTTGGCTTTCGCCTTTTCGTCCTTGGGCTTCTTCTTCCGCTCGATTGGGTTATGGTCAAACATCGGCGGGAAACCGTTGAACTGCCGCCATAACTCGAATCCGAGCGAGACGACCCGGAGCATGACCCAGCCGGTGGCTTGGGTTCCGGGGCGCAGCATCGCCGTTTCCGGCCACGGATCATCCTTGCCCTGTTCAATGGCGTCATAGTCCGGGCGGACGAGCAGGCGGAAGCGGTTCATCCCATCGTCCACTGAGTCAATGGCGACAATCCGTCCGCCAAACGTGCCGATGGCCACGGATGGCCAGGCGACAAACTGGACAGCCGGAAACCCCTCAAACTGCAACCGGACGGGATCACCCACCCGCACCAGTGGGGCGTCGAAGTCGCTCACCAGGAGTTCCACGGCCTGTTCTTCTTCTTTGGCTTGGGGCACAAGGACGCACAAGACATCGCCTGATTTGAGCGTCTCGGTCTCACCCACCGCCCGCAACTGGGTGACTTGACCGGCGCGTGGCGCAACCACCTGCCGCTGGGTCACCCGTTCTCGGAAGTTCTGAATCTCGATGTCGAGCTTCTGGATGCTGTTGCTCAGCGAAGCAATGGTTTCCTGGGCGGACGCATAGGAGCTTTGCGCACTGCTCAATGTGGCGAGGGTGTCATTTTCAACCCGACGCGCATCGAGGTCGGCCACCTTGGTGTCACGGACGGCGGCATCCAGGAGCGCCTGTAACCGAACAACATCCGCCCGCGATGTTTCAACCGTTTGCCGAGCCAATTCAAAGTCACGGTCGGAGCGCAAGCCAGGTTGAATGATCCAGTTGCCATCGGCGTCTTTTTTACCCTTGTTCAGGTCTCGGATACGTTCAAAGTTGAGTTCATCCGCCAGCAGCTTTTGCTTGGCGGCTTCCAGGGATTGCTCGGCCGACCGGAGCCGGTCGGCGGCTTGCCGCGCCCGCTCGTCCGCCGCCGGGATGGCCAGGTTCCGGGATTGCTCGAGCGCCGCAATTTGTTTCGCCAGCGCCGCCGCTCGATTCTGGGCCGCCTCACGCTGCGCCACCAAAAATTCACGCTGCCGCTCCAGTCGTTCGAGCTGATTTGGATCGAGAAATTTCGGATCGATTTCAGCGATTTCGGCAATAACCGTTCCAGCTTCCACGAAATCGCCTTCCTTGACTCTCCAGCCTTTGAGGCGGCCAGAAATCTGTGCCTGCACGTTTTGCGGGCGATCATTTGGGGAAAAGACGATGACTTGCCCAACGCCCGTGATGGACTGCTGCCAGGGCACGTAAATCAGCGCCAGTACAAACAAGACCAGCACCAACATGAGAATCAGCGCCAGCGGCCGCGCCGGACGCGGCGACTCAACCAACTTCAGCGCCTGTGGGGCCGAGGATGGAAACTTACCGGGGATGGCTTTGAGTTGACGTGCAGGTTGCGCCATGACCAATCACTTCCTCGCTTATCGAAGTCACCAAACTCAATCTTACCGGTGCTCAACTTCTGCCAGTGGGCAGTCGTTTCCCGATCAATTGCCGCGAGACTTCCGGGAACAATGAAGCAAAAGCCCCGCCGCGCCGCCACGACAGTTCCTCCGGCGAGCCAGTTTCAATAATCATGCCTTTGTCCAGGACGTGAATGGTGGACGACCGAACAACCACTTCGGAATCGTGGGAGATGTCAATAATTGTCCAGCGGTGGGCGCGGTCATAGATTGCATCGAGAATTTTGAGCTTGGCGCACTCATCGATGCCCATGAACGCTTCGTCGAGGATAAGGAGCTTCGGACGCCGGGCAATCGTGCGCGCCAGCAGCAGTCGCTGCACCTGCCCACGGGACAAGTTGTAGCCCCCACTCACCAGCGGTGTTTGCAGTCCCTGCGGCAGTTCAGCTAACTCATTCGTGAGCTGCATGAGGTCAATTGCCCACCGAATGTCTTCTTGGGTCAGCCAGTCCGCCCCGACCCGCAGGTTTTCTTCAATCGTTCCCTCAAAGATTTCCTCCCGGTCACCAACCATGCCAACAAGCAGGCGTAGCGTGTCCAGGTTTGCGTCCCGAACATCCACGCCATTGACTTCGACCGTCCCATGCGAGGGTTCAAGCAACCCACAAATCAATGCCATCAGCGTGGATTTGCCAGCGCCGCTCAATCCAACGACGCTGACCCACTCGCCAGTGCCCACACTCAAGTCTACCCCTGACAGGACCTCCGTGCCCGGGCGATAGCTAAAACGGACATTGCGACACACCACCGACGCTCCATTTTCCCGGTCTGGGACTTCGATCCCGCCCTTTCGCTCAATCGGGAGGTCTTCCACATGCCCGACCTTGTCGAGCGCGGTGAGGAGGTCGTAAACATGTTCGAGTTGGCTAATGACTTTATCCAAGCCGGCGAGCACAGACACCACGACGATTTCGGCCGCCACCAACTGCCCGATGGTGAGTTGCCGATTGATGACTAGCCAGCCACCTATCGCCAAAATGCCGGCACTGGCGAGCGCATAAAAAAAGTAGTTGCCAACCGCTTGCCGGAACAAAACGGCGAAGTGCGAGCGTCGCGCCTTGAGATACGCCACTGACAACGCATTCGTCTGCTCGGTGATAAAGTCCAGTGTGCCACTCATTTTGAAACTGATGTGGCAGCGCGCCAGCTCTTCGAGCCAAGCGGCGACCTTGTATTTCTTTTTGGATTCCAGAATGCTGGTCCGCAGGCCGTTGATACCGAGCACGAAAATGATGAACAACCCGGCGAAAACGACAGCCAGATCGAAGCCGAGGAGGATTGGGCTGTAAAATGCCAGCAGGAGCAGTCCTACAAAGACCTTGAGAACCGCGTCGAGACCGTCGAGCGCCAGTTTGGCAAACGCCTTCTGAATGTTGATGACATCAAAAAATCGGTTGACCAGTTCTGGAGCGTATTCACCGGTCAAGGCCCCAAGCTGCAACCGCGGGAGGCGGTCGCCAAGGTTCATGGACACCCGCACGAAGATGCGTTGCTGCAAGCGCTCAAGCAGCACGAGTTGAAAAAGGCGCAGGACGCCGGCAAAACTGAGGAAAAACAAAACCAGCGCGGCTAACACCACAAGTTGCTGTAAGGCTTGTCCCTGGGCAATGGTGTTGACAAGTACTTGCGCCGTAATGGGAACAGCGAGCGAAAACAGCCCAGCCACCGTTGTGTAGGCTAGAATCGCCAGCATATCGCGCGAGTCGAGCACCAGAAGACGCCAGAGCCGCTGGGTAGGCGTTGGGTGTGCATGATCGCTGTCTGCCGCCGAAAAGGCAGCGGTTACGCCGTGGCCCCCAGAGTCACCCATGATGACATCTACACTCCTCGCCTTATGAAAATACCCAGAGTTTTCTTTAGCCTTCGATATTGTGACTAAAATTAGGCTACCGCTTTGTAGCCGAGTGTGACAGAGCAGCAGTGCGAGATTCCGCACGTTCCTAATTTTCGTGAAAGCGTAAGCCGCATGAGGACTTTCCCCCTCAGTGACTCATGACCGGAACCTGAACCAAACCTTGCGCCCTCCCTTGCATGAAATCAAACCGACAAGTTAGATTCTCGGACTCTGAATAGTTCCGAACGCTAGTGTCCCCGTGGAGTGTGCGCCATGTCGGCGACAATCGAAAGCATGCTCAAAGACCCGCGAATGGCGGGTGCTGACCAGCTTGTCTTACAGGCCGGCAAGGCTCCGACAGTGCTGAACTCGTCGGGAGCAACCGAGCTTAGCCGCAGCCCGATGACGCCATTTGATATTTACCGGCTGCTCCAACCACACCTTCCCGACGACAAAAAAACTGCCTTGATGAGTCAGCCGACGACAAACTTTCGGCTGACTGTCAACGGAGCCGGCACGTTTGATGTTTCCATTACGAAAGAAGGCGGGGGCATGAGAGTCGCCTTTGTGCCGGTTGGAGCGATGGAAGCCAAGCCACCGACGCCCAGTGCGCCGCTCCCCCCTCCAATCCAGCCACCGCGGCCATCAGGCCACTTCAACCCGCCCCAAAACGTGACGCCGCCCCGCCCGGTTCCGCCGATGACGCCGCCGCGGCCCACACCCCGACCGATGACCCCACCCTCTGGCACCGCATTCTCGGGGACGGTATCGGGGAAGCAGGCCCCCGTCACACCACCGCCCACCGGCCCGCATCTCTCCAATACAGCCAGCGCAGCGAGTTCTAGTCCGAGTCCTACCCCGACCGCAACCGGGCAGGGTCCAGCCGTCCACCTGCGCAAACGCGGTCCGCTCGAAATTGACAAGCTGTTTGAGAAGCAACTCGAACTCAAGGCGTCTGACATGCACATTTCCGCCTCGATGCCGCCGATGCTGCGCCTCGATGGCGACATGGTTATCATGCAGGGCTACGAGGGGCAGCCGCTCACGGCGGCCGATACGGAACGCATTCTGTGGGAGTTGATGCCCGACAAAAACCGTGAAGAGTTCAATCGCCGCCACGACACCGACTTTGCCTATGAGTTTGGTGACATGGCCCGCTTTCGGTGCAATGTGTTCATGGACCGGAAAGGCATGGGTGGCGTTTTTCGAGTCATCCCAAGCAAAATTCTGACGGCGGAAATGCTGGGGCTATCGAAGGAAATCCTCAAGCTCTGCTACCTCAGCAAGGGACTGGTGCTCGTCACGGGCCCGACCGGGAGTGGTAAATCCACCACTCTGTGCGCGTTGATTGACTTCATCAACCGCAATCGGCGGGACCACATCATCACCATCGAAGACCCCATTGAGTTCGTCCACGAAAACAAACAGTGCCTCATCAATCAGCGCGAAGTCCACAACCATACCGACTCGTTCAAAGACGCTCTACGGGCTGCATTGCGTGAGGACCCGGACATTGTACTGGTCGGTGAAATGCGTGACCTCGAAACCATCTCGATTGCCATTGAAACGGCCGAAACCGGGCACCTCGTGTTTGGAACACTGCATACCTCAACGGCACCCTCAACGGTGGATCGCATTATTGACCAGTTTCCGGCCGACCGGCAGTCACAGATTCGGGTCATGTTGTCTGAATCGCTCAAGGGTGTCATCGCCCAGACACTCTGTAAGAAAATTGGTGGTGGGCGTGTGGCGGCCCTCGAAACACTGATCTGCGACACCGGCATTGCCAACCTCATCCGCGAGGGGAAAACATTCCAGATTCCTTCAGCCATGCAGACTGGGAAGGCTAAAGGCAACGTCACGCTCAATGACGCCCTGCTTGACCATGTCAAGAACAAGCGGGTTGAAGCCCAGGAAGCCTACATCAAGGCCGTAGATAAAGCCGGGTTTGAGGGTCTGCTCAAGCGGAACAACCTGGATGTTAGCTTCCTGACCAACTTGGCTAATGCCAATGCCTGAGCTTAGGCGTGACATCCACAGTCGAACGCGAAAAAGGTGAGACAAACCTTGCATCCCTGTGTATGATTGCCCACTTGTGCAATGGGCCAACGTTCACGCCATACGAAGAACGTGGGCACGCCGACCTGATGCAAAGGCAGTAGCAATCCACCATGGCGACGGTTGACATCGGTACGATTGTTTCGCTGTGCAAGCGACGGGGGTTTATCTTTCCTTCAAGCGAAATCTATGGCGGACTTGGTTCGACGTGGGACTATGGGCCACTCGGCGTCGAACTCAAAAACAACGTCAAGCGCGCCTGGTGGAAAAGCATCGTCTATGACCGGGATGACATTGAAGGCATGGACGGGGCCATTCTGATGAACCGGCTCGTTTGGAAGTACTCTGGCCACGAAGCAACCTTTAGCGACCCGCTCGTAGATTGCCGGGAGTGCAAGGGGCGCTTCCGGGCCGATAAAACCTATGAGTTGGACTGCCCGCGCCACAAACGCAAGGTCATCGAATGCCAGTCCAACCTTACCGAGCCACGCGCCTTCAACTTGATGTTCAAAACCCAGGTTGGCCCGGTCGAAGAGGAGGCAGCCCTAGCGTACTTGCGCCCTGAAACAGCGCAGAGCATGTTCGTCAACTTCAAGAACATTGTGGATTCGCGCTGGCGCAAAGTTCCCTTTGGCATTGCCCAAATTGGCAAGGCGTTCCGCAACGAAATTGTGCCGGGTAACTTTACGTTTCGGACGCGCGAGTTTGAGCAGATGGAAATTGAGTTTTTCTGCAAACCCGGCACCGACGAGGACTGGCACGCGCACTGGATTGAAGAACGCCATAACTGGTATCTACGCTATGGCCTGCGGGCTGAAAACCTGCGCCGCTACGTGCAGCAACCGGATGAGCTAGCCCACTATGCCCGCGCCTGCACCGACTTGCAGTACCGGTTTTTCCCTGACCGCGAAGACCAAGAAAAGCAGTGGGATGAACTGGAGGGCATTGCCAACCGGACAGACTATGACCTCAGTGTTCACTCCAAGGGCAAGCAGGAAAAGTGGGGTATCCACAATGAGCACGCCACCCAGAGCCTGGTGTACCGCGACCCGGTGACCAACGAAAAATTCATTCCCTATGTCATCGAACCGTCAGCCGGAGCCGACCGGGCCACGTTGGCGTTTCTGATGGATGCCTACAGTGAAAAACCAGGTACGGACGGCGAACCGCGGGTGGTGCTCAAGCTACATCCGGCGCTCGCGCCGATCAAGGTTGCCGTTTTGCCACTGGCACGCAACAAGTCGGAGCTGGTCGAAAAGGCCAAGGCCATCAAGGCCGATTTGCAGCGCCACGGAATTCGGGCCGTTTATGACGACACGGCAGCGATTGGCAAGCTCTACGCCCGGCAAGATGAGATTGGCACGCCGTTTTGCGTCACAGTAGACTACGACACCCTGGGTATTGGCAAACCCAAGGAGGCTGCGGCCGCCGAGACCACCCCTTCCTCAGCGGCTGCCCTGACGGATACCGTCACCGTGCGCGACCGTGATACGTGGGAGCAGGTGCGCATCCCGGTAGCGCGGCTAAGGGAGTTCTTCGCCGAGCGACTGACAGCCGCCTAATGGTCACGTCGGGACGGATGTCCCTCTCGAACACAATCACTTCCAAGGAGTTTTCACTGATCATGCCGAACTTCAAGCGATTCCTGACCCTTTGCTCCGTTGCGGTAGCCGGCGCCTTGGCCGCCTGTGTCGTCAAAGACAATGTTCCGCCGCCGCCGCCGATGAAGCCTAAAGAGGAACAAGTCAAGACGGTAGAACCAACCAAACCCGCCACAGAAACAAGCGCCAAAGCGCCAGAAACCACGCCACCGGCGGCGGGCACCGAAGACCCGCTCGTGGCGAAGGGGCGTGAGCTTTACAATGCCAACGCCTGTGCTGGCTGCCACGGTGACAAAGGCCAGGGCGTTCTTCCAAACGCTCCCAAGTTCACTGACGCGGCATGGCAGCAAAAGGAAAAGGACGAAGAAATTGTTGCATCCCTCAAGGGAGCCAAAGCTGCTCAAGGCATGCCAGCGTTCAAAGGGGGCGCTGGGACGGATGAGGAACACAAGGCACTGGTAGCCTACGTTCGCTTTCTCGGCAAGTCTGCCGGCAAGTAGCCGGACATCCCACGCAATCAACAGTTGCGCATAGCCGGGTCAGGGTCGGAGCGATCCACTTGGCTATGCGCCATAAACGACGGTCTAGGGATATAACAAAGCATGCTTCGATCAGCCTGCCACTTGACAGTCCTAGCACTCTTCAGTCTCGTGACACTCACCGGCGACAGGTTGGCAACAGGGTGGCGCGGCATTCGGGTCACATCGGTTTCGGATGAAGCCACATCCAAGCGGTTGGCGCGGGGCAAGCGGCTCTACCTAGGGGCCGGGGCGTGCGTGGCTTGTCACGGTACCGATGGGCGACCGACAGTTCCCGACGCGCCGGACTTCACCGATACCGCCTGGCAGCGCAAGCACACGGACGCTGACATTGCCCAAGCCATTGCCAACGGCAAAGGCACGATGCCGGCCTTCAAAGGCTCGGCGGCCGATGTTGAGGCACTCACGGCTTATGTTCGCTCATTTGCCAAGTGATGCAGGGGCAGCGAAGCCGGAAAATCAGCCTGACGGTTTGGCAAAGCCCTTCTTTTCAAAGGTTGCCCGGCCGACCTCGGCGGCGCGGCAGCCGGGTTGCCGTGGGCTGGGATGGCTTCGCTGATGAGCTGCCAAAGCAACGGCGGAACATTTCTCACTCATCCGTGGAAGGATTGGAATAATACGCCATGAAAGTGGGCATCGTCGGCTTTGCCGGTGCCGGTAAAACAACGGTTTTCAACGCCCTGACCGGGCTGACGGCAGAAGTCGGCGGCTACGGCGCCAAAGACCGCCCCAACCTGGGGAACATCAAGGTGCCGGACGCCCGCGTGGATACCCTGGGCAACATCTATCGGACGAAGAAACGAACCTACGCCGAAGTGGCATTTGTTGACGTGGCCGGCCCAACGGAACAAGGCGGTTCAGCCGGCCTCGACGCCAAGCTGGTTGCGGCCATGCGCGATGTGGACGCGCTGGCGCACGTCGTTCGGGCGTTTCCCGATCCGCTGGGAACTCGCCCAAGCGATCCGTCCGCCGACATTGCCGCTTTTGACGCGGAACTCATCCTGTCGGATTTGATTCAGGTTGAAAACCGTCTCACGCGGCTCAAAAAAGAACCAAAGGCAACACCGCGTGAACGCGACTTGTTTGAACGGTGCAAAGCCGCGCTCGAAGCCGAGCAAGCGTTGCGAACGCTTGACTTTGATGACGAAGAACGGCACTTGATGACCGGATTTCGTTTTCTTTCGCTCAAACCGCAGATGATTTTGCTCAACGTACCCGAAGCCGACATCAGCGCCGGCGTGCCGGCATCCGTCCAGGAAGCTGCCCAGGGACGCGCCATTCCGACGACCGTCGCCATGTGTGGGCAGGCCGAGATGGATATTGCCCAGCTTGCGCCGGAAGAACAGGGGGACTTCCTCCGGGACTTGGGGCTAACCGCTCCAGCGCGTGACCGCTTTATCGTCGCGGCCTATGGGTTGCTCGACCTGATGAGCTTTCTCACTGCCGGAGAAGATGAGTGTCGGGCCTGGCCCATCCAACGGGGCACGAAAGCCCAGCGCGCGGCAGGTAAAATTCACTCCGACATCGAACGCGGCTTCATTCGGGCCGAAGTCATTGCTTATGCGGACTTCATCACCTACGGGTCTGAGTCCAAGTGCAAGGAAGCTGGCAAGCTCCGGCTCGAAGGCAAGGACTACGTCGTTCAGGATGGAGACATCATTCATTTTCGCTTCAACGTCTGAGGCATCGCTTTGTCCATGGCAGACAACACGACCACCACCAAGCCAGAAGAAAGCCTGGAAACGAGCCGACCCAAGCGTTCTGAGCTGCGGGAGTTCGTCGAGATGATCATCACGACGCTGATTATGGCGTTGTTTGGGATTACCTTCGTTGTGCGGTCGGTCAACGTCCCGACCGGCTCGATGAACAATGCGATTTATTCAGGGGACTTTTTACTCGTCAACAAATTCATCTTCGGCTACGAAGGCGGCCTTCCACTGGATGGTTTCACGCCACACCGACCGATTCGGCGTGGCGACATCGTCGTGTTCAAGTTCCCACAAAGCGAGGACCAGAACTACGTCAAGCGCGTCATCGGTCTCCCCGGTGAAACGATAGAGATTCGCGGTCAGCGCGTTTACATTGACGGCAAAGAGTTGCCTGAAACTCGCATCATTGCTGAAAACGATCTGACCGATGGCGGACGCCTGAACGTTCTCGAAGAATATCCGGCCGAGGGAGCGCAGTGGAACGTGTACTACCGCCCCGGCTCAGACTTCGAGTACGACGATCGGGAAGATGAGCCGCTCGCCGAGGTTCCGCTGCCGAGTGGACGCTACCGCGACTACAAAAATGAACCCCACTACGGCATTGGCCGGCCGTTCAAAATTCCCGAAGGCTGCTACTTCGCCATGGGAGACAACCGCGACAACAGCCTGGACAGCCGGTACTGGGGGCCAGTTCCGCGCGACCACGTCATCGGACGCCCGCTGTTCGTCTATGCCTCGTTTGACCCCAGCCCTCACGCTTCCCTGGGTGAACGACTGGGATCGTTTTTTTCCAAGGGACGCTGGAAACGGCTGGGCGCGCTGGTGAAATAGCTGTCAAACGCCCAAACGGGGCATCTGTCCAAAATTCCGTTTCAAATCCGGGCCGCCGCAAAGTAGGTTGGAAACGAAGTTTCGACTTCCACTTTGGTTCCTCTGTGAGGTCGTGCCCCATGATTGCTACGGAATCGGTCATTCAAGACACAAAGGCTGCCGCGGCGGACAAGAGCCTGATTAGTCCGCGTTTTTATGTCACCGACTATAAAAAGATGAATGCCCTGCGCTTTGACCACATGGCGGATGCGTTCAAAGCCATGCACAAGCGGTTTGCCGACGACCCGAACAAGCATTTCTTCAAGCGCGATGACGATCCTGACTTCGACCAGGACTTCTCCAAACTTCCGGCATCATTCAAGGAATTTCTCATCCGTGGCTGTTTGGGCGAGTTTTCAGGCGCGTTGCTCTACAAAGAGATCGCCGAACGGATTGAAGACCCCATCCTCAGCGATACCTACCGGTTGATGGCCCGCGATGAAGGACGGCACAGCGGCTTCATCCGCTTGGCCATGCGCGACATCAGCGCAGACCTCGATCTACAGTTACTCCAGGGCGAAAAAGAATTCGTCAGCATGCACCCGAAGATCATTCTCTACACGACGTACCTCTCGGAGGTCATCGGTTATTTCCGCTACATCAACATTTATTCCCACCTCCAGGCGCACCCGGAACACCGCTACCATCCGATTTTCAAGTACTTCGGTGGCTGGTGCCAGGATGAACTCAAGCATGGCGACTTCATCGGTCTTCAGCTCGAAGCGCAGAAGAACCTCTACCTGGATGGCGGCGTCAACCGGCTGCTCATTCGCTTCTTCTCGCTGGCCGTCTATGTGACCATGTGGCTGCGCGACCTCAAGGCGCAGGACTTTTACGCCTCGATTGGCATGAACTGGCGAGAATATGATCTGAAGGTCATCCGCGAAACCAATGCCTACGCCCAGCGCGTCTTTGGACTCCGGCTTGACGTCGATCATCCGCAGTTCATTCAAATTCTGGACCGCATGGCCGAACGCTACACCAAGATGACCGAACGCGAAGCCTCTGGGGCTGGCAAGCTGGCGCTCGCGCCAATGAAGGCTGCCATGGGCGTGGACTACCTGCGGCTTTTCATGATGAAGGTCCGCAAAGACGCTCCGCCACCCATTCCAGACTATCCCGTGGCCCCGATCATCAAAGGTTGTTCGGTCAAGCACGGCGCTGAACCAGCCATGGCTTGAGGTGTGACAATGCCGACCGTGCTTGGCATTGCGATTTTGGGGAGCGGGCGTGTCGCGCGCGCCCGCTTGCGTGAACTCAACGAACGCTACGACACGCGAGTGGCGGTCGTGGCCTCGCGCAACTTTGACCGCGCCTACGAGCTGGCATTTCCCATTGCGGCAGCGGCAACCGATGAGTGGGAAGAGGCGATTGCCCGTCGGGATGTGGATGCGGTCATGGTGTGTTCCACCAACCCGTACCATGCGCCGATGGTCAGGGCTTCCATCGAAGCCGGTAAGCCGGTCAGTGTTGATTACCCGCTCGCGTTGTCATTGGCCGAAGCTGAAGGGCTCGTCGAACTTGCCCAGTCCCGTGGGGTGGTGCTCCACGTCGAACACATCGAGTTGCTCTCCGCCTGGTTCGTCACGCTGCGGGATGCCCTGCCTCGCCTGGGGCAGTTACACCACCTCACGTGGCACAACCTCAGTCACCGCGCAGCCACGCCCGAAGACTGGACCTATGACCGCGCCCACGGCTTTTCACTCTTCCAGCAGGCCAGCCTCCCCAGCCGCATCATCACCTGTGTTGGACAAGCAACGTGGATTGAGGGCGAAGAGACGTTCCTTGGAGAGCAAGGCACGCGCTTCGGACGCCGCGCCACCCGCCTACGCTTTGGGTTTGGCAAGGAGGGCGTGGGTGAGATCGAAGATATTCTCACATCAGAGCCTGAAACCGGACCGTCCGCGGAATTTCAGGTCACTGGCGAACAGGGCGCATTGGTGGGGAAGCAGCATCGTGAGGTCTGGTACGCCAACCCAACGGGCAACAGCTTTGAGGCGCTGCCAGTCATGCCCCGAAGCGGACTCTTCGCACAAGATATTGCCGTCTTTCTCGACACCATTGCCGGGCAGGGGCGGCCATACGCCGCGCTCAACCATGTGCTCGAAACCCTGCGCTTTGCGGATGCGGCTGAACGCGCTGTCAAAAGCGGACAGCGGATTGTCTTGTCGCCCTCTACCGCTTAACCCACTCGCCACCTGACCAGAGCGGCTTCTTCATCGGGACCATGCTGCCCTGGCCCAAGTCTCAGGCACACTGAAGCCAGCCCGTTGCTTCAGTGCGCCCAAGCCAATGCCACGGTTTTGCTAGCAGCTTGTTGTTCTGCTTAGACGTAAGGCAGCAGTGCCAGATGCTTGGCGCGCTTGATGGCGCGGGCGAGTCGGCGCTGCATGGTGGTGTTCACGCCGGTCAAACGGCGCGGCAGAATGCGCTTGTTATCACCGATAAACCGTTCAAGCAGCTTCACGTCTTTGTAGTCAATGTAGTCAATCTTGGCTTCCAGCAGCGGACACCGTTTTTTGCGACGCCCCATGCGGCGGTTTCCTCCGGGACGTCCGCCACCGCCGCCAGCGCGGCGGAGGCCAGCACTGCCAGCTCCCGATGAACGCCGGTCTTGAGTCTGTGCCGCTCCAGCGGCTGATTCGGGTGTTTGAGTCATTTCGGCCATACTCCTGCTTATTCTCCCACTCGATGAGTCAGATTTGCCACGGTGCGCCGATTTCGGCAGCTTCGTGAGTTTATTTTTTGATGGTCAATCATTCAGTGAATGAGTTCTCCAGGTGGTAAGGTGAGCCGGCGGAGAGCATCATTGGCCTCGGCAACACCAAGGTTTGCCAGGCGCTTCAGGTCCGCGCGTAGCTCAGCCACCGCTTGGGCATCGAGGTCATCTCCGTGCAGCCCCTCGATGACTTCTCGGGCCGCCGCTGCCCGCCCAAGCCCCAGAAGCGTTATGATTTCCTCGTAGCACATATCACTTGCCTCTCCGCCCTGGGTACGTTCTTCTTCGAGTAACTCGTACGCTTGCTGAAAAGCTTCGCGGGATTCATCCATTTTGCCCGCCATGCGGAGCGCAATGCCGAGTTTGACAAACGTCAGCGGAACTTCCAAGCCATCCACAATCGCGTCTTTCAACTCCCGCGCCGCATTTTCAGCCTCACCACTCGCCAGCAAAGCCGCGCCCAAGCCATAGCGCGCCAGAGGATTGCCTGGGTCAATTGTCACAGACTCACGATACGCTTCGATGGCTTCCGCAACCCGCTCCATTGCCATCAACAGGTCGCCAAGATCGAGATAAACACGTGGATCATTGGGGTCGAGATCAAGCGCAACCTGAAACTGCTTGAGGGCTTCATCGTATTTTTCAAGGTCAGCCAGCAATCCGCCAAGCCCAAGGTAGTGCAGCGGCTCGTCTGGTCCAAGTTCGATGGCGCGGCGGTAAGCAGCTTCGGCTTCTGGCAGGCGCCCGGCCTCGGACAAAAAGTTGCCATAGTTGTAGTGACTCAGGGCCTCGTCGGGCTCCAGCCTGAGCGCGCGCAAAAAATGTTCTTCGGCGAGATCGAACTCCCCTTCCTCGATATAAAACGCCCCCAACAAGTGCAGTGGACGCACGTCATCCGGGGCCAGGCGCTGAACCTCGCGTAAGTGATCCACACCTTCTTCATACCGCTCCGTCTCAAGCAGTAACGCACCGAGCCGAACGAGCACCTCCGGAGACTGCGGGGCAAGCGTCAGCGCTTTGGCATAGGCCGCCTCAGCTCCGTCCAAGTCGCCTTCTTCAAGATAGCTATCTCCCTTTTCCAAGAGCTTTTCCAGAGAGGCAGCTTCGGATTTGGGAGAGGTCTTAGACTTGCGTGATTTACCAGGCATAAGTTTGTCGTACTGCTTGAAAAGTCTCAGAAGGGGAGTGGGCTTACAAAACAGCCAGCGCGCGCCGCTGCGCTTCGCAGGCCGTCAAGTCACTCGCCAGTCGCGCATGGTCGAGTGTAGCACCGATAAAGACCAAGTGCTCCTCTGGTGACGGAGAAAGGGTCACCGGCCGGATGTAGAGGTCGCCATTGACATACATCATCACCCACAGCCCATCTTCTCCCGCAAACCGGAGAAACCCCTTGGCTCGAATGATGTCTGACGGCAGATTCCGCATGAAGTGCTCGAAGCGAGACCGCACCAACGGCCGCAACAATCGGCAGGACATTGAATGAAAGTCGGTATGCGCTTTGTAGTCCGCCTCGCTCAACGCCTCCAGACTGGCTCGCATGGCAGCCCGCCGCCGCTCACGTTCGGCCGGCTCGACATCCGCCAGGAGCCACCGGAATTCTTCATCCCCAGCCACCTGGCCATTGGTCACCAGATACACCGGGGCATGGGGGTTGTTTTCCTCGACATATGCTCGAATGTCAGCAATCTGCTTCGGTGTCGCTTCATCCGCTTTGCTAATCACGACGACATCGGCAAACTGGGTTTGGCGCTTGACGATGGCTTTGAGCACTTTTGACAAGCGGGTAAAGTTTTTTGGGTCGGCCACTGTTACCATTTTGGCAATCGTCACCCGATCCAACAGATGCGGCGCGGTTGCCTGATCCAGAAGGTCCACCGGATCGGCCAATCCCGTAGCTTCAACGAAAATAATCTCCGGGTTGCGGGATGCAACCTCAGTAAAAGCCTGGACGAAATCTTCACCGATCTGGCAACAGATGCACCCGTCACTGAGTTCCATGACGCTGAAGCCTTCGCCGCGAAGGATTTCACCGTCAATGCTGATGTCGCCGAACTCATTCATCAAGACCGCCGCCTTACGTCCCAAGCTGCGCATGTGGTGCAACAGGGCGAGCAGGAGCGTTGTCTTACCACTTCCAAGAAAACCAGAGATAACGACGGTGGGAATGAGCGATGGAGTCGCCATGTGAACCTCCAAGCATTGAGTTCGTCTCAAGCAAGCCGTAGCACCAGTTCGCCAAGCTGCTTTCGCCTGACTGATGCAAAGCCCTAACCAATAGCACGGCCCTCTATCGGAAGCCAAGCGCTCCCGTGAAGGTTATGGCTCAACACGCAGCAAATGGACGAGATTGTTCACCGGCAAGCCCTTGATCTTCCCGGCCAGAACAACCAACCGCTCATTCGGCTCAACCCACCCTAGACGCAGCAACAACCCGACGCCGTCTGCAAACAGTTGGCTCATGTCGGCTGGATTCGGCATCAGCAACGGCTCGATGCCCCACACGGCCGAAAGTTGCTGATACGTATTCACGTCGGCGGTGATGGCAGCAATTCGCTGTTGGGGGCGCAGCAGCGCCAGGGCCCGGGCCATTTTCCCCCCCTCGGTGAAGACGGCAATCACCCGAATGCCCAGGCCCTCGGCGGCAAAAACGGCCGCTTCTGAAAGTGCGCGCAGTGAAGAACTGCCCTGGAGGTTCATGAACTTGCTGGCTCCGGCTCGCCAGGATTGCTGGCCGGCAAAAGCATCCTCGGTGTACCCCACGATGCGCCGCATCGTTCGCACGGATTCGACCGGAAATTTTCCGGCGGCGGATTCAGCCGACAGCATGACGGCGTCAGTGCCGTCGAGGATGGCGTTGGCGACATCCGAGGCTTCGGCGCGTGTTGGGCGCGGATTTTCCACCATGGATTGCAGCATCTGCGTTGCCGTAATGACGAGCCGTCCCTTGCGGTTGGCGTGGCGGATAATTTCCTTCTGGAAAATTGGAACCCGCTCGGTTTCAGCCTCGACGCCCAGGTCGCCACGCGCCACCATGACGCCATCTACGATGTCAAGGATTTCATCCAGGTGGTTGAGGGCTTCGGGCTTTTCGATCTTGGCAATGAGCGGCGTCTGCGCCCCCAGCTCGGCAATGTAGCTTTTGCACTGGCGGCAATCCTCGGCCGAGCGGACAAATGACAACGCGACATAATCCACCTTATGTTCGATACCGAACCGCAGGTCATCCCGGTCCTTGTCCGTCATCGAAGGGAGCGAGGTTGGAATGCTGGGCAAGTTGATGCCCTTTCGCTCGCTCAGGACACCACCGTTGAGAATGAGGCATTCCACGTCAGTGCCGTGAACGGCTGTGACGCTCAACTCAATAAGCCCATCATCAATCAATATCCGGTCGCCTGGCTTTGCATCGTAAGCCAAGCCATCGTAGCTACAACTGATTCGCTCGGCATTGCCGGGAATATCCTCCGGTGTGATGACAATGCGATGGCCGGTCAAGAGCGTGACCGGCTCACCTCCCACCAGTCGGCCGGTGCGAATTTTAGGTCCGCACAGGTCAAGCAAGATCGCCAACGGCTGGTGAAGTTCCGCTGCCAACTGGCGAAGTGAGTGGATAACCTCAGCATGGCCCTCGTGCGTGCCATGCGACATGTTGATCCGCGCGACGTTGACGCCGGATGTCAGCAGGGTTCGGAGAATGTCTGGATGACGAGAAGCTGGTCCAATCGTAGCGACAATTTTGGCGCGCGCCATAGGGTTCCGGGGTTCCTTCCAAGGGGGATTGGAGCGCAGCGCTCCAGGTCAAAATGCTTTTCGTGGACGCCAAGCCATTCCAGCCGCCATCACGCAGCAACGCGCTCGCCACCGGATCGGCTGCGTCAACTGTACCACCCAAAGCGCATACCGCAATGGCTGCCGGTCGCGGCCCCACGGCGCACACCATCCGGTTGTGGCATCGGGGGCGAACAAGCCCACGAAACCAGGAAAGAACGGCTTTTGAGCCGCCCCTGAACAAGCGTCGTGGTCGGTGGCCGGCGTCCTCTCCACGCTTCAGAACATCCGCGGCGCGTGGAGAGGCCTACTCTCCGGCCACGAGGTCGGTAATCGCTTCGGTATAAAACCGGACTCGCGTCCAGAGTGTCCACAGCGTTATGGCCACCGCTACAGCCAAGCAAACAAAAGGCACCGCGTCGCCAATCACCACATAGGGCGTGGATGGCAGAGTTGGGCTGACCTGCCAGATACGCACATCAGGCTGATTATGCGGCATGCTATCCCATACTTGCCCACCACTGTCGAGGAGCGCACTGACGCCATCGTTTGTCACACGAACCACCGGGCACCCCGTCTCGATTGCCCGATAGACTAGATGCCGAAGGTGCTGTTCACTGCCCGGCGTATCGCCAAACCAACCGTCGTTGGCCAGATTGACCAGCAGGGTGGCGCCCTGTTGACGGAGCTGACGATGGAGCCCCGGAAACGTGGACTCAAAGCAGATACTGACACCAAGCCGGAGGTCGTTTGTCATCGGCAAGGCGCTGACCTGCGTGCCCGGCACGGCTTCCATCGCCAGGGTCGGTAGCGTGACCGGAACATAGCGATGGAAAGGGATGTACTCACCAAAGGGCATCAGGTGCGTTTTTTGATATTCGACAACGCGACCGTCAGGCGCATAAAGCAAGGCGGCGTTGGCAAAGCCTCCTCGTACCCGGCGCGTCGCGTTCGTGAGGACATGCGCGCCTTGTTCCAGCAACGGTCGAAGCTGGTCATCCGCGCCCGGCCGATCAGCCTCCAGCGCAATCTGTGATTCGGGAAAAACCACCAAGCGCGGCGCTTCTGGGGGGGCTTGGCGCAGACCTTCCAGAGCAAGCTGCATCTGGCGGCGTTCAGCTTGACGATAGGCCGCGGCTTCGGTTGCCATCAGCGGCGCGCAGGGCTGCACGGCGATGACCGTCAGGCGCGTGGTTTCAACCGGCCGTGACACGAACCCCAGCGCCACCACGGCCGGCACGAGGATTGCCGACATACCGACGGCCAACGCGCCGACCGCCCGCCGGAAAGGCTGCCGCGGTTGAAGGGCATAGATGACACCGGTGGCAAAAGCAGCCACCAGGGTGCCAACTAGGTAATGTCCGCCAAGCATCGCCGTACGCGCCAGCCAGGGTTCGGTGGCAACGGCGTTGGCCAGCGGATTCCAGCCAAAGGCAAACAGCTCCCCGCGCAGCCACTCGCTTACACACCACCAAGCTGGGACACACCACCACCCCAGCCCGGTGCCGTGGCGCGTCGTCAGGTGAACGCCCCAGGCAAATACTGCCGTTGGCAGCGCCACCAGTCCGGCAGCAATGATGATCAACCCATGCGCCACAGGTGTCGGAATGTTGCCATAGACGATCAACGAGTGCGTCGCCCACCAACTTGACCCGTAATAAAACAGCGTCCCGGCCAGCCAGCCAAGCAGCGTCGCGGTCGTCATCCGTTCAGCCCGTGTAATCGTCCAGAGCAGTAGCCCAAACGCCACAAAAGCCAGCGGCCACAGCCTGAATGGCGGCAAGGCCAGGACGAAGAGCAAAGCACTACCGGCAGCCATCCACCAGGGCCAGGGCCGTGTCTGACGCAGCCTCGACAAAAAGGGAATCCGCGTCACTTCCAGGGATGCCGGACAAGCCATTGAATCCTGCTCCGTGGTCAGTCGTAATACTCCAACCCCAGGTGCGTGATGAGGTCTTCGCCCCGCAGATGGCGAAGCGTGTTCTTCAGCTTCATGAGCTGAATGAAAATGTCGTGTTCCGGGTAAAGCTGTGGCGCGACCATCGGGCTTTTGAAGTAGAAGCTCAGCCACTCTTGAATTCCGCGCATCCCGGCGCGCTGCGCCAAGTCAAGGAAAAGCGCCAAGTCCAGCACAATGGGCGCCGCCAGAATCGAATCCCGACACAGGAAGTTAATCTTGATTTGCATTGGGTAGCCGAGCCAACCGACAATATCAATGTTGTCCCAGCCTTCCTTGTTGTCGCCGCGGGGTGGGTAATAGTTGATGCGCACGACGTGCGAAAAATCCTTGTACAGCTCTGGGTATAGCTCCGGTTGGAGGATGTATTCGAGAACGGAGAGTTTCGATTCTTCCTTGGTTTTGAAGGACTCTGGGTCATCCAGCACTTCACCATCCCGGTTGCCAAGAATGTTGGTTGAGTACCAGCCCTGCAAACCCAGCATGCGCGACTTCAGCCCCGGCGCGATGAGCGTTTTCATAAATGTTTGCCCAGTTTTGAAGTCTTTGCCACAAATCGGGACGTTGTTCTTTTGGGCCAGCTCGATAAGCGCCGGAATGTCCACCGTCAGGTTGGGCGCGCCATTGGCAAAGGGAACGCCACACGTGAGGGCGGCGTAGGCATAGAGCATCGAAGGAGCAATGCTTTTGTGGTTCGCCTTCATCGCGGCTTCAAAGGCCTTGAGCGTGCCATGGTGCTTTGGCGACGGCGCCAGGTACACCTCGGTCGAAGCGCACCAGATCATCACCAGCCGTGTGCATTTGTTTTTTTTCTTGAAGTTTTCGATGTCGGCGATGAGCTGTTCGGCAAGTTCATACTTGTTGGCGGCTGTTTTGACGTTTGTGCCATCAAGTCGCTTGACATAGTTCCGGTCGAAGGCGGCCGGCATCGGCTTGATTTTCGAGAGAAATGGTTTGAGGTCCTCGATGAGCGTTTGGTCGAGAACACCGGCATGGAGCGCCGCTTCATAGGCGGAGTCCGGGAAAATGTCCCAAGCGCCAAAAACCAAGTCGTCGAGCGTCGCCAACGGGACGAAATCCTTGATGCGCGGGTTGCGATTTTCGGTCCGTTGGCCGAGCCGAATGGATGCCATCTGGGTCAGCGAGCCAATCGGCAGCGCCTTGCCCGCCCGAACGGCCTCGATGCCGGCAATAAACGTCGTGCTTACCGCCCCAAGCCCAACCAGCAAGACGCCTAGTTTGCCCTTTGGCTCGGCAATCGGCGCGGGACTGGGGACAGCCGTTTTGTTTTTCTCAGTCATGAAAAAGCCTCGTGCAAAGAGATGCGCGCGTTTTCGGCGCAAAGGTGCGTAAGTACCACAAACTGCGTAGGCATGAACAATCAGCCAGCGCGGACAGGCGCTGGAACAAGCTGTTTCTCAAACTTTTTTGGGTTGCCGCAACTCATACCACGACGATGGAAGCCGCAAGGCAATTGAGTTTGCTTGAGCCAGGAGACGCAACCGATGCCCCGTATGTTCCGTGGATTGAACTTTGTTTTGGCTGGCACCCTGTGCTTGCTGCCGCTCATGTCACTGGCGGCTACGCCGCGCGTACCGGCCACCGCGCCTAAAACACCGGCGGCCCTGACCGAAGAGCAGCGCGTCCTGCACGTCCTCAACCGTTTGGGCTATGGCCCACGCCCCGGCGACGTTGAGCGGGTCCGCCGCATGGGACTGCGCCAGTACGTTGCCCAGCAGCTTCAGCCCGCAACCATTGATGACAGCGCCCTTCACGTCCGATTGAAGCGCCTCTCGATGCTCGACCTGCCAACGGCCGATATGGTGCGAATTGAAGCGCAAGCCCGTGAAATGCGGCAGGCGTTGATACGCCGCAATCAAGGCAGCGCCCCGGAGCGTCCTGGGGAAGCTCTGTCCACGCTATCGCCGGACGAGCGCCGACAGATGATGGAACGGTACCGTGAAGCCTTCGGCGACGGCAAGCGCGCGCCATATCGCATGGTCAGCGACCTTCAGGAAGCCAAGCTGCTGCGCGCCGTCTATAGCGAACGCCAGTTGCAGGAAGTCATGACTGACTTTTGGTTCAACCATTTCAATGTCTTTGCCGGAAAAAATCTCGTGCGCGTGTTCATCAATGAATACGAGCGGGAAGCCATCCGCCCGCATGCGCTGGGGCGGTTTGAAGACCTGTTGCGAGCGACGGCGCAGAGTCCGGCCATGCTGTTCTATCTCGACAACTGGCAATCCGTGACGCCGGATGTGAAGTTGCCTGGTCGGGGACAACGCCCACCAGATGCCGGACGCCCAGGGTCAGGGCAGATGGGACAAGCACCTCGCGGACAAGGCAGGATTGGCGGACGTTTGGGACAGGGCGGTATTTTCAACCGTGGTGGCCAGCGCCCATTCCCTCCGCCACCGACCGCAGGGCCGCAACCGGAACGGCCGGGTGTTACGCCTGGAGCGGCGCAGCGGCGGCAACCAGGCATCAACGAAAACTACGCCCGCGAACTCCTGGAGCTTCACACGCTCGGCGTGGACGGTGGCTATACGCAGAAGGATGTGCAGGAAGTCGCCCGGTGCTTTACCGGCTGGAGCATCCACCAGCCATTCGGTGGACAGCGGCGCAACCGTTTTGGAGGACTTGACGCCCCAGACCTGCCGCCCGGCTCGTTCATCTACCGTGACTGGGCGCATGACCAGGGCGAGAAGATCGTCCTGGGCACGAAGATTCCAGCCGGCGGTGGCAAACGGGATGGCGAACTGGTGCTCACGCTGCTGGCGCGACATCCATCCACGGCCAAGTTCATTGCAACCAAACTGTGCCGCCGGTTTGTCGCCGACGAGCCTCCGGCGTCGCTGGTCGCGGCGGTGGCGGCAACCTTTGAGCGCACACAAGGGGACATTCGCGCCTGTCTGCAAACGCTGTTTGATGATCCAGCGTTCTTTGCGCCGGAAACCTATCGCGCCAAGGTCAAAACGCCGCTTGAATTTGTGGCTAGTACGCTCCGCGCAACCAACGCGGACATCACCGATGCGCAGGCGCTGATCGGGGCACTGGCGCGGCTTGGCATGCCACTCTATGGTTGCCAACCGCCGACCGGCTACAAGGATGTGGCCGAAGCGTGGGTCAACACCGGTGCGCTGCTCAATCGGCTCAACTTTGCCCTCGCGCTTTCCAGTGGAAACCTGCCTGGGATCAAAGTCTCGACGGCAACGCCGAACGCCGGCAGTGAGGCTGTTGTTGATACGCTGCTCAACCGTTATGTCGGAGGTGACGTGTCTGACACAACGCGCCAGGCGCTCCTGGATGTTGTCGCCGACCCGCACCGTCTCAAGGTAGCCAAGCCAACTCCCGCTGAGACCGACTTGGGCCTGGCGGAGGACGCCGATGACGACGATGCGCCCGCAGAACCGCGTCGGGGACGAATGGCATCCGGCGGAAAAGCTTTTGGGCCGGGCACAACGCCTGCTATCCGGCGCTACGACCGGGCAATTGAAACGTTGTCCCAAGCCGGCATGCCGCTCCCGCTGACCGCCCAACTCACCGGACTTGTCCTGGGTTCACCAGAGTTCCAGCGCCGCTAGGTCAATCGGCGCAGCAGTTGAGAAAGGTAGAAACCAAGATGCGACATTCATGCTCTCGTCGGCAGTTCGTGCGCTTTGGCGCGACCGGACTGGGTGCAACGGCGCTGGCACTCCCAGTTTTCGAGCAGTGGTTGGGTTGGCACGTAAGCGCTCAGGAGCCTCACGTTACCCAACCGCGCAAACGGCTTGTGGTGATTTTTCAGCGTGGCGCGATGGATGGGCTGAGCGCCGTCATGCCGCTTGCCGATGAACATTACCGCCAGCTACGTCCACTGCTGGCGGTTGCGCCTCCAAAGGCCGGGGACCCATCTACGGCGCTTGACCTCGATGGACGCTTCGGACTCAACCCACACCTGGCACCTCTCTTGCCCTTGTTTCAAGCCGGAACACTGGCCGTTATCCACGGCGTGGGGTCGCCGGATGGGACGCGCTCACACTTTGATGCTCAGGACTACATGGAATCCGCCACGCCGGGGCGCAAGGGGACACCAGACGGATGGCTGAACCGCTACCTGCAAGCCGCGCCACTTCACCGGGCGTCGCCGTTTCGGGCGGTGTCGTTTACCCAGCTAACGCCGCGCACCCTACAGGGCAAAGCCAATGTCATTGCCTTGGCTGATATACAGGCCTTCAAGCTCCAGGCTGGCAGTGCTACCAAGCACGTCACAACTGGCTTTGAAGAAATGTACGCACAGGCGGCGGCCGATGCCCTGCGTGGCACGGGCCAGGAAAGCCTTGAAGCCGTGAAGTTTCTCAAACGAGCCAATCCAGGCCGGTTTCAACCAGAACATGGCGCAACCTATCCCAGCTCACCGCTAGGTAACGCGCTGCGGCAAACCGCGCAACTCATCAAGGCCAATGTTGGGCTTGAGATTGCTTTTGCCGACTGTGGCGGCTGGGATACACATGCCAACCAGGGCGCGCCGGGACAATCGTTTGGGCAGCTCAATCGGCTCTTTCGTGATTTTGCCGGGGCGATTGCCGCTTTCGTCCAGGACCTGGGGCCGGAGCGGATGCGCGATACGCTCGTGCTGACGATGACCGAGTTTGGGCGAACAGTCCGGCAAAACGGCGCTGGCGGCACCGACCACGGCCGCGCTTCCTGTATGTTCGCAGTCGGGGGCAGTGTCCGGGGCGGACGAGTCTATGGGGATGTGCCAAAGCTTGCGCCGGCCAATCTGGCCGACGGGCGGGACTTGCCCGTGACTACCGACTTCCGCACCGTCTTGGCTGAAACCATCACCCACCATTTGGGGCTAGCCCAGTCCGGGTCGGTGCTTCCTGGCTACCCGATCAAGCCGTCCGGCTTGGTGGGTTTTCTCGGCCGGTAGCAACCAGAGCCACCCACCGGAGCGGTTGCGCACCCGGTCTGAGCCTGGCGGAGTGTGGAGAGCCAACTTGGCGCGTGATGGGAGCCATTCACCCTCACGGCTTGACGGCAAGGCAGGTTCTCCGAATGATGCGTACGGATTCGTACGCATTTTTCGTTTGTTCTGGCAAAGGAAACCTAGCGGCCATGCACCAACCTGACCTCCGAACGGATGTGTTCTCACCTCTCAAACTTTTCACGCACATGGACGTGATGCATGACTGGTGGCAGGGCAAGAATGTCTATCCGATCACGATGGAACTTAGCCCTTCGACCATCTGCAATCACTTTTGCACATGGTGCATGCATGGTGGCTACTTTGGCTCGCACAAGGGGGACGACAAATCCAAAAAAGCCAACCCAGACGCCAGCATCATGCCGTTGGCCTTTTACCGGACGTTGCTCGATGAGCTAGTCACGCTCGGCACGAAGAGCATGATTTTTTCGGGCAGTGGCGAGCCGTTCGTCAACCCGAATCTCATGGAGTTCGTCGAATATACCTCGCACAAAGCGGTAGATTCCGCGATTATCACGCACGGTGGTTTGCTGACGCCCGAAAAAGCCAAGGTTGTCGCCCGCCACTGCACTTGGATTCGGATTTCACTCAACGCCGGCACGCCTGAGACTCGTGAGAAAATTCACAAGGTCAACGACTTTGAGAAAGTTCTGGAGAACCTCACGAATCTTGCCGAAGAAAAACGTCGCCAGGGAACGAAGGTTCAGATTGGCGCGCAAATTTCCGTTGAGCCGACAAACATTGCCGAGATCGAGGAAGCGACCCGGCGCGTCAAGGAAACCGGCATTGACTATTTCCAAGTCAAGCCGGTCATTCTGCATCCAAAGTCATCAAACGAATTTTACGACCGCGATTTTTACCTTGACGCGCTCTACCGCGCCCGCGCGGCCAAGCAAGCCCACGAAACGGAAACGTTTCGCGTGTTTGTCAAAGAAGATCAATTCGCGGGCGTGCTCTCGCCCGATTTGGAACGCAGCGCCTACCGCAAGTGTTACGCCACCTTCTTTCCGGTCATCGAGGCCAACAAGAAAGTCTATTACTGCTCACAGACCCGTGGGCAGGAAGAGTTTTGTTTAGGCGATCTCAGCACGCACACCTTCAAAGAAATTTGGGAAAGCGACCGGCGGCGGCAGGTCATAGCCTCCATCAACGTTGATGAGTGCCAACCGATTTGCCGGTGCCACCCCATCAACAAAATGCTCTGGACGCTGCGCCATCCAGGCAACAACCCCAACTTCGTGTGACGCTTCGTGACAGCGCGTGTGGCTAACCACGTCAGAGCTGAAAATGCGGTTTCGGACGGGACGGGACGGCTGTTTTGGCTTGGCGTGTTGCCATTGGCGCTTGGGCTGCGGTGGTGGGGGATCGCGACGCAAAACCTCTGGCTGGATGAGCTGTATTCCATTGACGTAGCGCGCAAACCGCTGGCCGAGATCGTCCGGTGTGCGGCGGCAGATGTCCACCCACCACTGTTTTACTTTGTGCTGAAGGGCTGGATGCGACTCTTTGGCGACAGTGCCGCTGCCGTGCGGTCGCTTTCCGTCGTTGCCAGCCTTGCGGCACTGATCGCAGCGTTTCGTTTGGTCGCACCACGTTACGGCGGATGGGCGGCGCTGACCATGACGCTCCTGATGGCCACATCTGCCCACCAAGTTTTCTTTGCCCAAGAAGCCCGGATGTATGCACTGGTGATGGCGCTTGTGCTCGGCGCGGCACGCGGCTACGCCATGTGGCGTGAAACCGGTATTGAACGCGGATTGGCAATCTATGTGTGGTGCTCATTGGCAGCACTGTATTGTCACTACTTCGCCCTGCTGGCCATCCTGGCCTTCAACGCGCACTTTTTGCTTTCCGCATTCGGGCCGACACAGGCTGGAACGCGCCGCCAAACCTACCGGTGGCTCATCGCACACGGGACGATGGGACTTCTTTACGCGCCGTGGGTTGCGGTCATGCTTGCCCAGATGCGGCGCGGACAAACTTGGCGCAAGCCACTGACGCTGGGGGACGTCGGATGGCAAGCCTTTGGCTATATCCAGGAAACCGTTCTCGGATACGCCGTCTATCTCGACCACACCCGCGAATGGCTCACCCGGCTCATGACAGAACACATCACCCTGCCGGGGAGCTTCTTCTGGCAGCCTTTAGCTTTCAACGTCCTGTTGATCTTGTGGTTTGCTCTCCTGACCGGGATTGGGCTTGGGCGCTGCCTTCACTTGGCACGAACGGATGTGCGCGCCGCGCTTCCCGTCATGTTGCTGATGCTCCCGCTGTTGATTGCCAGCGGGCTATCGCTGCGGAAAGGTGGCATGGAGTTAGGCCGCTACCTACTCTTTACGACACCGGCGGTGTGGTTCTGTATCGCTGTGGCGCTCGACCAAGTGCGCGGGTGGCAACGACCCTTGGCGCTTGGGTTCTGTGTTGCCGGTTTGTTTTGGCAAGGTACGCGCCTGCACTACACGACGACCGCCCGTGACAGCGATGTGCGTCCGGCGTTGGCTTTTATTCGCCAGCAGGCCGAGCCAGGCGACCGGGTGGTGATTGACCCAGACGCCGTAGATGTGTGCCTTGCCTACTATGCGCCACGCTATGGGTTGGGAGCGATGATCTATTCAACTCAGCCGGTGCCAACCGGAGAACCAAACGGACACAGCCAAGTTGACCGTTTATCCCTCGAGCGTGAGGTTCGGCGGGCCTGGGTCATCCTCGACTACCGCTCGGAACGGTTTGAAGCGCCGGCCCTGCCAGGTTTCCAAGTCAGACAGGTCGTTGACTTTCCAAGCGACTATCCCAAGGTGCGGGTAGTCCAGGTGACACGGTGAAGGAACTGCGGTCACTTGCCGGGTCAACTGGCAATTTTCGCCCGGACTTCGTTTTCGACCTCATCCATCCGGTGCTCGACATCGCGCACACGGGCGCGCATGTCCATGATGTCCTGCGTCATCACCTCGAGTTTTCGGTTCATGAGCTTGAGTTCAGCCTGCACCTGCTGGAAGCCTTCCCTGACCTGTGTCTCAAGCGTCTCGATGCGTGTGGTCAACCGGTTCTCCACGTCATCAATCCGGGCAGATAACCGGTTCTCTACATCATCAATCCGAGCAGATAACCGGTTCTCTACATCATCAATCCGGGCAGATAACCGGCTCTCTACGTCATCAATCCGGGCAGATAACCGGTTCTCTACATCATCAATCCGGGTCATCAGACGTGACTCCATGGCGTTCATTCGTTCAAGGATGGTCTCAAGGGTTGGCTTCGTTTCCATACGGAATCCTTTCTTCGTTTTGAGTCCAGTTTCAGCATCAGAAAGTGTGGAAGGACGTTGACCGGTGGCACAGACAACTGGAAACAGCGCCAAAGTCTAGCCCTTCCCATTTGAGGCCGATAGGGCGGCTTCCGTGAGATCTTCAAGCTGGTCAAGCCGTGCCTCATGGTCGAGACTTGTTTTGGCCAACACGGTGAGCTTGCGGTTCATGAGCTTCAGTTCGCTCCGAACAACATCAAACCCGGCGATAACTTGCTCTTCCAAGCGACCGACGCGCGCATCGAGACCATCCATACGCCCCGCAAATTGCGCGACCTGTGTTTCTAGGCTCTCAATCCGCCCCACAAGCTGTGTGACCTGTGCTTCCAATCCGTCAATGCGTCCCACAAGCTGCGTGGACTGCGTTTCGAGTCGGTCAATCCGCCCCGCAAGCTGCGTGACCTGTGCTTCCAATCCGTCAATCCGTCCCACAAGCTGCGTGGACTGCGTTTCGAGTCGGTCAATCCGCCCCGCAAGCTGCATGACCTGTGCTTCCAAGCCCTGAACCTGCTTCGTCAGTTGGGTAAGGTGATCTGAAACATTGTCCATGCGAGTGATGACTTGCGCTTCGATGGCGTTCAGACGGTCAAGGATGGTTTCAAGCGTTGGCTTTGTTTCCATATAACAACCCCGCACGGTCAGTATGTGTCGCTTGACGACCCAGGTGGGTAGTTGACGCGCTCGTTGATTGTCCACCACATCGGTAACGGCGTAAACAGCAACGCACGTGGAATACCTTGGAGATCGTTCATGACGCGCTGCACCTGCCAGCCGTGGATTTCGGCGAGCGCGCCGACCTGTGTGGCCTGACCAAAACCAACTTCGCACGCCAGGATACCGCCTGGCGCAAGCCATGGTGGCAGCTCGGATAGGAGTCGCTCGTAAGCCTCAGTCCCGGACGGTCCGGCAATGAGGGCGACGTATGGCTCGTGATCGCGCACCTCGCGTTGTAGCCCGGTGAACTCATGTTCGGCGATGTATGGCGGGTTCGATACGATGATGTCGAATGGCGGCGTGTCTGTCGGCAATGCCGATAGCCAGTCGCTTTCGACGAATGCAACGCGCTCGGCAACCCCCTGGCATTGCGCGTTGGCGGTGGCGACAGCCAGCGCGGCCGGTGAAATATCCACGGCCCACACCTGAGCGCCGGGCAGTTCAGCCGCCAGTGTCACCGCCAAACAGCCGGACCCAGTTCCTACATCGAGGACGCGCCAGTCGGTTCGCACCTGGCCACGAGTGTAGTCAAGCACCGCCTCCACCAGTAGCTCGGTTTCTGGGCGTGGGATGAGCACATCCGACGTAACCTGAAACGTGCGTCCGTAGAACGACTGTCGCCCCGTGATGTATTGTAACGGCTCACCGCCGGCGCGACGCGCGAACGCTTGCCGAACCAAGGCGACCACGTCCTCATCCACTTGGTGTTCGGGATGGGCAATGAGCTTGGCAGCGTCAACCTCCAAAGTTTCCCGGACCAAGTGGACCGCCGTTCGGTAGGGGTCTGGAACCTGACCGGCGGCCAGGCGTTGAGCGCCTTCCTTGACGAGTTCACCCAGTGTCACTGACATTGCACCTCAACCGCCCAGCCGTTATACGCTAGGGACGTGGCAGCTGCACGTCACTTCCCCCGCTCACACCCCACGGATGGTTATGATGGACTTTCGTTTTCGCGCCGATGAAACCTTTGCCCGCGAACAAGACCAAGCTGACGAACTCGCCAGCTTCCGTGAGCATTTTTGCCTGCCCATCGCCCCGTCAACCGGGCAGCCACAACACTATTTCTGCGGTCATTCACTTGGATTGCAACCCAAAACGGTTCGGCAAGCCGTCCTGGCCGAACTCGATCGCTGGGCGTCGCTGGGCGTTGCCGGCCATTTCACGCCGCCGCATCCCTGGGCTGACTATGCGGCCGACTTGCTGCCCTTGGTCGCCGAACTCGTCGGCGCGCAACCGGAGGAAGTCGCCATCGCCAACGGGCTGACCGTCAATTTACACCTGCTCATGGCGTCGTTTTATCGCCCAACCCAGCAACGCTTCAAAATCATGCTCGAAGCGCGTCCCTTTCCTTCTGACCGTTACGCGGCAGCCAGTCAAGCGGCCTTCCACGGCTTCAACGCCCAGGAAGCCATTGTTGAAATCCGTCCCCGGCCCGGTGAGGACCTGCTACGCACGGAAGATATGCTGGAGCAACTGGATCGGGAAGGCGACCAAGTTGCGGTCGTTCTGCTGGCAGCCGTCAATTACGCCACCGGACAGTTTTTTGACATCGCCCCCATCGTTGAACTCGCCCATGCCAAGGGCTGTGTCGTGTGTGTTGACGCGGCCCATGCCATTGGCAACGTCCCGTTGGCGTTACATGACTGGAATGTGGATTGCGCGGTCTGGTGTCACTACAAGTACGTCAATGCCGGGCCTGGGGCGGTCGCCGGCTTCTTTGTTCACGCCCGGCATGCCCGTCGGTTTGACCTGCCGCGCTTGGTCGGCTGGTGGGGACACCGTTCCGACACGCGCTTTCTGATGCCGGACACCTACGAACTGGCTCCCGGCGCGGCGGGCTGGCAACTCAGCAATCTGCCGATTTTGTCCATGGCGGCGCTGCGGGCCTCATTGGATTTGTTCCACCAGGCGAAAATGGCGCGGCTACGGGCCAAATCACTGCGGCTGACCGAGTACGCTCTGGCGCTCCTCGATGGACTCAATCTCCAGCTCTTGACCCCACGCGCCCCGGCACTGCGGGGCGGCCAGCTTTCGTGGCGCGTGCCTGAGCCGCGCCGATTGGCGAACTGGCTGCAAAGCCATGGCGTCATTGTGGATGTGCGCGAACCAGACATCCTGCGCTGCGCCGTAGCGCCGCTTTACAACAGCTTCCAGGACATCTGGCGACTTGCAACGGCCTGGCGCGCCCTGACGACGGAGCGTGGTGAGTCGTGAAACAACGACGTGTCATTCGAGTCTATGTCATCCGTTGCCAGATGCGGGGCTGGGTATTTTATGCGCCGCCCGAAATGTTGACCGCCTATGATGAAAGACCACCAAGTGGTTTTCTGGACAAGCTACTGCACCGGGTTCATCGCATTCACGACGCGGCCCAGACGCTCTTGCATGAGCCACCCAACCGGTTCTGGCGTGGCATCCGGCGGGTCTGGCAGTGGCTTGAGCGGTGGACCCATCCCGGTGAAGGGCTGCTGCGGGCCATTGGACACGCTGATGCCGTCGAACTCATCCATGATGGGGAATTGGCTGACGAAGCCATCCAAAGCCAATGGAGACAGTGGCTTGCGGCGCGGGTTGGCGTCCACGAGCGAGGGTTTTGGCTCAACATCGGGTTACTCCCCATCACCTTACTCCTCGGCCTGTTGCCCGGCCCAAACGTCTTCATTGCCTGGAATGGGCTGCGTCTGTATGTTCACTGGCAGGCCCGCCGTGGAGGACGGCGCGGTCTTCTGACGGTCAAAACCGTGGCGCGCGGCGACGCCCGCCTCCACCCGCCGCCCTACGGTTCAGAACCAGATTGCCAAGCGCGGATCACAGAACTGGGACATACCCTGCATCTACCAGAGCTGGCAGATTTTTACGCGCGGTGGCCAGCGTAGCCGGCACTCACCGTAGCCAACTGGTAGGTAACCGGCTCAAGAACAAGCCGTGTCCTTACTATTTTGCAGTCTGGACAGACTTCGTTTATTGTTGGCTCTGAATCAATCAACCGGTGTTCAGTGCAAAACTCTGTGTTGAAGCATGCTTCACACTGGCGCTGGTCGCGGTTGCGGCCACCCCAAAAAGCCAACCATCTGAAGAGAGTGGATCCATGGAAAATCTGGTCATCGAGAAAGCCAAGGCGACGCCACGTATCGCTTTCGACGCCACAACCGGCGTTCTCGAAATGGAAGGCGACTCCTACCCCGAAAATGCGATGCACTTCTATCAACCGGTGCTGGAGTGGCTATCCCGTTTTCTGAATGAGTCTTCTACGCCGGTTACGTTCAACTTCCGTTTGGACTACTTCAATACCAGTTCCTCAAAGTGCATCATCACGATTCTGGAAATGGTCGAAAATGCCGTGAGATCAGGACGCCCCGTCGTCATGAACTGGCACTACTACGAAGACGACGACGACATGAAAGAACACGGGGAAGAGTTTGCCGAAGACTTCTCGATTCCATTCAAATTTGTAGCGATCCCCTCCTGACGGTCGCATGCCTGAACCAAAACCCAAAACAGCCGCTGAAGAAGTCTTTGCCACGGAGTTTGCCGTTCTAACCACGGCCGAGCGAATAGCGGCTGAAGGTCTTGCCAAACCTGAAGAATGGCAGCATCAGTTTTCAGAGCTGACGAAAAAGTATCGTGCGCTCCTCAAGCAAGCCGTCAAGATGACCGGGATTGGCGACACCACCCAGAGTCGCCTCCTCCGCATCCAGCACGAGCTTGAGGCCAAAAACCGTGAGCTGCTTGAAAAGAATCAAGCCCTAGTTCGCGCTCAGGAAGCGTTGTTGCAGTCCCAGGCGCGGGCGCAAACAATTTTTTCGGCCTACACGGAAGCCTTGCCCGGAACCGTTCTCGATGGACGCTACCGGCTCGAACGAAAGATCGGGGCTGGTGGCTACGGCGCGGTCTATGAAGCAACCCACCTGGCGCTGAACACCTCGGTCGCGGTCAAGATTTTGCAGCCGCGCGGCGGGAGCGTCACGCCCGAGGAACTCGAACGGTTCAAACGAGAGGGAATATCGGCCTGCCGGGTCCAGCATCCCAACGCCGTCAATGTCCTCGATTTTGGCATTTCCTCAAATGGATTTGCCTACTTGGTGATGGAAATTCTGCACGGCGCGACCCTTGGGCAGGAACTCAAGCGATTGGGGCAAATGTCCGCTCAACGCTGCCTGGAGATCATCCTTCCAGTCGCCTCAGTGCTGGTTGAAGCCCACGCCATGCACATCGTTCACCGCGACATCAAGCCGGATAACATTTTTCTGCATCGCCCACCAACCGGCGAAGTTGTCAAACTGCTTGACTTTGGACTCGCCAAACTGATGGGCGAGGACGGCTTCCACCCAGAAGCCACCCGCGGGTTGATTGTCGGAACACCCAAGTACATGCCGCCGGAGCGACTCAGCTTTCTGCCCTACGATGGGCGGGCGGACATCTACAGCCTGGGGGTCGTGGCCTATGAAATTCTCGCCGGGCGGCCTCCCTTCACGGCCGAGAACGGCAATGTGGCAGCACTGATGACAGCTCACTTGCAGAGCGCGCCCCCGCCACTAGCGAGCTTTGCCCCAGATGTGCCACCCATTCTCGAAGCTGTTACGATGCGCATGCTGCACAAAGTCCCGTCTGCCCGCCCAACGGCGCAGGAAGTCGTACGTATCTTGAGACCACTAAGCAATCACTGACCTCACTTCCATAACACACGGAGACGGCTATGGCCCTATTCTCCCGCTCGTTTGACCGCGAAAAGACACTGAAGCAGGCTGAAAAGCATGCCCAGCAAGGCAAGCTCGATGCGGCTATCAAGGACTATGAACTCGTGGCGCGCACCGACCCACGGGATATCACCATCGCCAACATTCTGGGCGACCTATACCAACGGGTGAACCGCACCGACGAAGCCGCTGAACGGTTTGTCTTTGTCGCTGAGCATTACGTCCGCCAACAACAGTTACCCCAGGCGATTGCACTCTACAGAAAAGTTACCCGACTTCAGCCGGAGCGGCCAGAGTATCCCTTGGCGCTGGGAAACCTCCATCGAAAACAAGGCACATTGGCTGACGCCAAACAAGCCTATCGGCTGGCCGTTGACGTCGCTCGTAAACAAGGCGCGGATGGAACGCTGATTTCCGCACTGCGCGAACTGGCCAAACTTGATCCTGCCGATGGACGAATCAAACTGGACTTGGCGGAAGCCTATGTGCGGGCTGGTCAACGAACTGATGCTTTTGAGCAGTTTCTGGCTGCCGGAGCCGTCCTCCGGGGCAGCCAGGATTGGGAAGGTTCGCTGGCCGCCTACGACCGGGCGATGGCCATCCACCCAGACAGCACCAGCGCGCTTGACGGCTACGCGGAAACGTGCACCGCGGCTGGACAAGCGTTGATCGGTTACGAGCGCATTCAACAACAGATTCGTCGTACGCCAAATAACCTTGACCTCACTGTGATTTTGGGGCGCGCTTATCTTCGGAGCGGCGAACTCGACGCGGCCGAAGCCACGTTCGACCGCCTGTATGCCATTGATCAAAGCCGCTTTGAACACCGCCTCGAAGTCGCCGAAGCCTGCGTTCAACACGGACAGCCCGACCGCGCCGTTCAGATTGTCCGTAGCCTGTTGGGTATCATCATTGACCGGGGACAGAAAAAACGCGCGACGGCGCTGCTTCGGAGCATCATCGAACACCAACCGAACCACATTCCGGCCATTGAGTGCCTGGCTGAGGCGTATGAGCGGGTTGGCGAAAAGCGTAAGCTGGCCAGCACGCTTGACCTCTTGGCCCAGGCTTACCTTGACGCCGGTCGTGAAGCGGATGCCATCCGGGCGCTTGAACAATCCATCCACTACCAACCCAGCCGCAAGGCGCGGCAGCGACTTGAAGCCCTAACCAGCCAGAAGCCTGAGCAAGCCGAGCCACCCCCATCGGCCGGATTTCCCGAAGGCTTCGAGTCGCCTTCAGCAGCCGGTTACTACGACCGCATGACCACGGCATCTGAGGCAGGCGCCAAAGCCAGTTCAGCCCCCACGCCGAACCGCGCCGATACGACTTCTGGTGAGTATAGCGTCGCGTTGCTCGATAGCCTGCTGGCTCAAAACCCTGAACTGATGCAGGCCCGGCTGGCACTCGTCGAACGCATGGCCGCCTCCCAGCCAGACGCCATCGAAACCCGCCTCCAGCTCAAGGAACTCTACCTGGACGCCGGACGCCAAACGGATGCAGCCCGTGAGTGCATGGTCTTGGCGCGGCTTTACCAATCCCGCGGCGACAGCGACAAGGCAGCCGACTTGCGCGCCGAAGCTTTGGCGCTCGACCCTCAGGCCGAGTTGCTACCGGTGGCGCCGCCGAGCGTGACAGCCCCACCACCCCTTTCTTTTGAAATACCAGGCGGGTTGGGCAACTTGCTGACACCAGGGCCACCAAGCGAAATGCCGTTCAGCACAAGTCGGCTCGGTGAGCTTCTCACCCCAGCCCAGTTTCAGAAGCTCCATGAGCGGGAGTGGACACGCGCTGCCCGCCACGGCTACCCACTAGCGCTTTGCTTGGCGCGACTTGATTTCTTTGAATCATACCCAGTGGCTTTCCGCCAGCCGTGCCTGGAAATCGTCGCCGGACTCTTTGATGCGCAACTCGCTGAGTCAGGCGGGATGGCCGCCTATGACCCGAATGAGGGGTTCTTTGTGCTCATTCCAGATGCGGACGCCGATCAGGCCTATGCTCAGGCGGAAGCCCTGCGACAGTCCATCCAGAACAAAGGCATCCCGCATGCGGCGTCGCCACATCGGGTCGTGACCATCAGCGTTGCCGTTACGAGCGATCTTCCTTTGTTTGAAGGCATGCCGTTCAACAAGTTTGTTTCAGTCCTCCAGGATGCGCTAGCCCACGTGACAACCCGCGGCGGCAATGCCACCGTCGTGGCCCCAGCCGCTTACCGACGCACTTGACTTCAAACTTGGCAAAGTCTTAAGTCAGCGATAGCGGCTGGGCGCAAAGATGACCAGCTAAAAGATGACCAGTCAGATTGAAATGCAGCCGTGGCTCAAACTAATATGCCTTGGCTATAACCTTGAGAATACTACCCATTCTTACCATCCGGTGGGGCGTGGCGCATGCGGACGACCGGGAAAACAAAAGCGTCTCCAATCCGAGAGCACACCTTAGAATCGCCTGACATTTTACGGACGGCCCGCGCTGAACTCCTGCGGGAGGGTTTCTATCGTTTTCGGGTCAATGGGAGCGCCATGCGCCCGACCATTGCCGACGGCGATTGGCTTACGATTGAGCAAATCTCCACAGCGCAACTTGGCGCCGGGGACATCGTGCTTCTGTGCACGAGCAGCCAGACCGCTGTCGTTCATCGTATCCTGCGCTTTGAACAGCGTCATGCGACCCTGTACGTCGTGACACGCGGCGATGCGGCGGAAGAGTTAGACGTATCGGTTCCGGTCTCGAATGTCATTGGGCGCGTGCTGCGGATTGAAAGCAACGGCGTCCGCCAAGACCTGACCACTTTCTGGCGTCGCCTACGGACTCGGCTTGCCGGCTGGCTCAATCGCTGGCGCTTCCGCAAAGTCAAATCCTTTTAGCCCGAGGGCGCACCTTTTTCGTCAGGGGCAAGCCATTCCACATGCCGCGCGCCCAAGGACTTGCTGGAGGTTCTCCATGGCAAACAACCATCCTTCCCGGCAGCGCAAGGCAACCATTGTCGGTGTCCCCATGGACTTGGGGGCAGACCGGCGTGGGGTGGATATGGGGCCATCCGTCGTGCGCATCGCCGGTCTGAGCGCCAAGTTGACCGAACTGGGCTACACCGTCGAAGACATCGGGAACGTCCCAGTGGCACTGGCCGAAATGCGCCGGGTGACTGACACCGATGCTCGGCACAAGTACTTATCCGAAGTGGCAAAATCAAATGAGATTCTGGCCAATCACGTTGAAGCGATTCTCGAACAGGGCGCGCTACCAGTTGTGCTTGGCGGGGACCACTCGATTGCGATTGGTAGCGTTGCGGGGATTGCCGCCTATTACCGGCGACGCGGCCACCGGATTGGTATTATCTGGATTGATGCCCACGCCGACATCAATACTCCAGAATCTTCACCATCGGGCAACATTCATGGTATGCCGCTGGCTGTATTGCTCGGTTATGGGCCTGCCCTTTTGACGCAGATCGGGGGTTTTGCACCCAAGGTTCGCCCGGAAGACTGTGCTATTATTGGCGTGCGTCAAATTGATGACGGCGAGCGTCAATTGGCGCGTCAATTAGGACTGCGGGTTTACACCATGCGTGACCTCGATGAGCGCGGCATGAGCGCGGTCATGGATGAAGCGCTTGACCTCGTGACGCGCCACACCATTGGCTTTCACGCGACATTCGACATGGACTTCGTTGATCCGTATTATGCTCCAGGTGTTGGAACGCCTGTTCCAGGCGGCGGCACCTATCGTGAAAGCCACTTAGCGATGGAGAAAATTCACGATTCGGGCAACATGCTCTCGGTCGAGATGGTCGAGATTAATGCCGTTCTCGATACCCATAATCGAACCGGCGAACTTGGCGCAGAACTTCTTCTTTCCGCGCTTGGCAAAAAAATCCTGTAAGTTTTCGGGGCGCTGGGCGAGCTAGTCTTGGATGTAGCCGACGCGCGGCTGGCTCGGTCTCGCTTTCCACGGAGGAACCGACCATGGCACTCGAAACGTCCGAAAAAATCTGGCACAACGGCAAACTGCTCCCGTGGGAGGACGCGCGCATTCACGTCATGTCGCACGTCATCCATTATGGCTCCTCAGTGTTCGAGGGGATTCGCTGCTATCAAACGCCACGCGGGCCGCGGCTCGTCCGCCTGCGTGAGCACGTTCGCCGCTTGTTTGACTCCTGCCATATCTATCGGATGACCATTCCATTCACCATGGAACAAATTTTCACGGCCTGTATTGAAACCGTACGGGTCAACAAGCTCCAGCAGTGCTACGTGCGCCCGATTGTCTTCCGGGGCTATGGGGCGTTTGGCGTCAACCCTTTTCCCGCGCCGGTCGAGACCTACATCATCTGCTTTCCCTGGGGACGGTATCTTGGCAGCGACGCCCTTGAAGCCGGGGTTGACCTGTGCACGTCCTCGTGGGCGCGGATGTCACCCAATACGCTTCCCACCACAGCCAAGGCCGGGGCTAACTACATGAACTCCCAACTCATCAAGATGGAAGCCATCGTCAACGGCTACGCTGAGGGCATTGCGCTCGACGCAGCCGGTTATGTCAGCGAGGGCAGTGGGGAAAACATCTTCATGGTGCGCGATGGCACGGTCATCACGCCTCCTATTGGGCGGGCGGTGCTTCCGGGCATTACCCGCGACGCCGTCATGCGCCTGTGCGAAGACCTGGGCATTCCAGTCGTCGAACGGAGCATCCTGCGTGAAGAACTCTACATTGCCGATGAAATGTTCCTCACTGGTACGGCCTGTGAAATCACGCCGGCCCGCACCCTCGACAAAATCAAGATTGGCGAAGGCAAGCGTGGTCCAATCACCAAACAGCTTCAGGATGCCTACTTCGGCATCATTCAAGGGGAGCGCGAAGACCGGCACGAATGGCTCACCGCGGTATAGTCAAGCCCCAGGCTGAAAACTTGCGGCACTTGGAGCAGCTTCGGCAAGAGATCATAGCTTGCCGAAGCTGTCCGCGTTTGGTGACTTGGCGTGAGCAGGTGGCGCTGGAGAAAGTACGTCGCTTTCGGGCTGACGCCTATTGGGGAAAACCCGTGCCCGGGTTCGGAGACCCGCGCGCCAAGCTGCTCGTGGTTGGACTGGCGCCGGCCGCCCATGGCGGCAACCGGACTGGGCGCATCTTCACCGGCGACCGGAGTGGAGACTGGCTCTTTCGCGCGCTACATCGGTCTGGATTCGCCAATCAGCCGACCTCGACCCATCTGGATGATGGCTTGCAGCTTGCAGACTGCTACGTTTGCGCGGTGGTTCGCTGCGCACCACCCGACAACCGCCCAAGCCCGGACGAGGCAAGGCAGTGTTTGCCGTTTCTAGCGCGTGAAATGCGCGCACTAACCCAAGTGCGCGTCATCGTGGCACTCGGTCGGTTTGCCTTTGAGCACTTACTCAAAACGATGCGCCAGCTTGGCGTATCTATCCCTACCCCGAAGCCAGTCTTCTCTCATGGCGCGCGTCATGAACTCGACAACCACCTGACGTTGCTTGGCTGCTACCACCCAAGCCAGCAAAACACGCTGACCGGACGCTTGACCGCGCCGATGCTCGATAGCGTGTTTGCCACGGCACGTCAGATATTGCGCTGAAGCCTGAACCAAGGGCGAACAAGTGAAAGCTACTCAAGTGGTAGCTTGACTTCCAACAGTTCAGCCCCAAAAGACTTCTGAACCTCTTTCACGGCCGGGTGTCGTTCGGCTTCAGCCCGCAGGTCTATCTCACGAGTCTTCTGCTCGGATACTGGGGATTGCGCTTGGTCGCGGTCGAGGCGCGTGACAACGTTGACTACCCGGCCAACGAGCGGCTGAAGCCGTTCGCGCAGGTAAATCTTTTCGCGTGGCTGGGCGACATATTCCTCCGCCGCTTTTGCGCCCGGTCCAAACAGCAGCTCAAAATCATTTCCCTGCCAGCGCGCGGCCCTGACCGAGTCAAGGTGAACTGACAGCAGGCGTCGCTCTTTTTCAGCCTGCTTTTTGAGGCGCGTCAAAAGCTCATCGGCATTCGTGGGATCGCCTACACCTTCCACGAGTGAATCTTCAGCTTCGACCAAGTTGGCTGGCGACGGTTCGATAAGTTCCGTGCTTGGTGGTTCAGGCGGCGGCGCGGCCAATCGCAGGGACGGCCGCTCCGATGAAGCTTTAGGCCGGTCCCTGGCCGCTGCTCCAGACGGGCGAGCTGGTGGATTCAGGGTTGACGCCGACTTGGGGGTAACCGACGGAACTGTTGACGCCGGCAACTGGGCTGGCGGCAGTCCGTCGTCCAACCACCGATTGAGTCGGGTCAGGAGGTCTTCGAGCGGTTTGAGCTGCCCAAGTTGCGTCAGCTTCACCAAACCGACTTCAACGAGCGGGCGCGCATCTTCAGACGCTCGAACCTGGGTTTCCAAGTCGGCCACGAGCGAGAAAAGCCGCACCAAGTCAGCCACCGTGAAGTGCCGACACTGGCGTTCGATCAGTGCCATTTCACGGTCGGCGACCGGCAACAACTCGCGGTCGAGTCCAACGACTTGGGCAACCAGCAAATGACGCAAATAGGTCATGAGTTCACGCAAAAACTGCCGCAAGTCATGTCCGGCGCGGATGAGTTGCTCCACTTGTCGCACGACGGCGGCGGCATCGGCCGCCGCGATGGCAGCCACGACCTCGCCGAGCACGTTCAAGCCAATCAGACCCAGCGATTCGCGGACGTCCGCTTCGTCAATAACGGCGTCCGACCCGGTAAAAGCCAGCACTTGATCGAAAGCCGATTGCGCATCCCGCAGGCTACCGCGACCGGCATGGGCGATTTGAATGAGTGCCGCCCGTGAAATGTTGATCTTCTCGGCTTCAGCAATTCGCTCCAGCCGGTCGGCAATGACCTCAACGCCAATGGTTCGGAACTCGTACTGCTGGCAGCGCGAGAGAATCGTTTCCGGGAGCTTGTGTAACTCCGTCGTAGCCAGAATGAACATCACATGCGCAGGCGGCTCTTCGAGCGTCTTGAGCAAGGCGTTGAAGGCGCTCGTCGAAAGCATGTGGACTTCGTCAATGATGAACACCCGGTAGCGGTCTCGTGCCGGACGATTCCCCACGGTAGCCAGGATGACTTCCCGGATGTTGTCCACACCGGTGTGGGAAGCCGCGTCAATTTCCAGGACATCAAGGGCATCACCCGACATCGTTTCCCGGCAGGATGGACACTCACCGCAGGGGTGCGGGGTTGGGCCAGCCACACAGTTGAGCGCCCGCGCCAAAAGCCGGGCGCAGGTCGTTTTTCCAACGCCGCGCGGGCCGGCAAACAAGTAAGCGTGGTGGAGTCGCCCCGTTCGCAGAGCATTCTGCAAAGCGCGCGTGATCGCGCCTTGCCCCACCACATCATCAAATTGCCGAGGCCGCCACTTGCGAGCAATAACCTGATACGCCATAGACAGAAAAGTTCACCGATTTGCCTTGCATTGGATGCCCGAATACACTTTGGCGCATGACGAGTGAAACACTGACTGTCGCCACCTGGAACGTCAACTCCATTCGCGTTCGGCTACCGCACGTCCTGGACTGGCTCAAACGCACCGAACCGGACGTTTTGTGCCTCCAGGAAACCAAAATACCGGATGCTGACTTTCCCTGCGAAGCATTTGAGCAGCTTGGTTATATTGCCAGCGTGTACGGCCAGAAAACCTATAATGGCGTCGCCATTTTGTCATTCGAGTCACAGACGGACGTGCAGCGTGGCCTGCCGGACGATGTGCCTGACGACCAGCGTCGTTTCTTGATGGCGACCATTCGGGGGGTTCGCGTGGCCTCGGTATATGTCCCGAATGGCGAAGCGGTGAGTTCGCCGAAATTTGCCTACAAACTGGCCTTCCTCGAACGCCTATCCAATGCTCTCAAGGGGTATCTCGCATCCAGCGAGCCGCTACTGCTCTGCGGAGATTACAACATCGCCCCGGCGGACATTGACCTCCATGATCCAGAGGGCAACCGCGAAACCGTCATGTTTCATACTCAGGAGCATGCCTTTCTAAGACGCTGGGAGGACTGGGGACTGCGGGATAGTGTCCGTCAACAGCATCCAGACACACTAGGCCTCTATAGCTGGTGGGATTACCGGACTGGCGGATTCGCCCGTAACCGTGGCTGGCGCATTGACCATATTTGGGCGACTGAGGCTTTGGCCAAGGCTTGCACTTCCGCCTCGATTGACCGCGCCGAGCGTGGCAAGGAGCGACCTTCCGATCACGCGCCGGTCATCGCAACCTTTCGCCTTTCAGCGTGATTGGCAGGCCGGGCCGGCTGTTCCGCGCCAAACACCAGACGCCCACGGAGAGGGTGGGCGTCTGGGCGGTCAAACACGGTCCATCAGGGCTGGTTATTCCAGAGCTTTCTTTTGCGCCGGGCCCAGGGTTCGCTCGCCACCGGTTGATTCCGTCAGGGCCGCCGGCTCGTCGGGGATCAGCCCCATCTGCCGCTTGTACGCCATGAGCGCATCCTGGGCTTGGATGTTGTAGGAATCACGTTCAAGCTGCATCATTTGAGCGTCAACACCAGAGTTGGACAGTTCCATCTTGGCTTCTGCCGCCGCCGCGCGCCGATTGATCTTCTCGCGCATTTCATCAAATGAACCCGCCGTGTCACCAATCTGGAAGGAGGCCATCGTTGCGGCAAGTTGCTCTTGCATCCGCGCGCGCTTGCTCTCGCTGATGAGTTGCGTGGCTTCGTCCTGCTTGCGCTTCATCTTGAGCAAGTAGTCATCCCGAAAGCGAATCGCCTGCTGCGAAGCTTTCTTTGCGACGACGAGCTGTTCTTTGACACGGGTCAGTGTGTTTTGCTTTTCCTGCAATGAGGCGATGTAGGTCGTGGCAATATCATCGCGTCCCATCTTGATAGCAGCCTTGACCTTGCTATCAAGCTCTGGAATCTCTCGTTCGAGCGTGGCAACTTCGCGTTCGAGCAGCTTTTCATTCGACATCACCTGCGCCACGTTCTCATTGAGCTTCGGAACCTGGTCGCGCATGTCTCGAATGATTTGCTGAAGAATGAGTTCGGGGTCTTCAGCCGCGTCAATCATACCCCCGAAAATTGAACGGAACAGGCGCTTCAACCTTTCCCACATGTGCCAGTTGCCTCCGCGACAAAGTATCTTGAACCAACCTCCAAGGACCGCGTCACACGTTACTTGCCCGCTTCAACCGGCTCACGCAGCCCAAGTCGTGCCCAATCAGGCGCGAGTCTAACAGCCTTGGTTGGAAGTTCCAAGCGCCACGTCACGCAGTCGGACGGAAGCCGGTTAGTTCCCCGGAGCATTTCGTCTGAAAAGCTCTGACGGGGAGAAACGGGGGCGCGATACCCGGCGGGATTTTCCGCCGCGCTTTGAGAAGCTACAGATGCCGCTCGATGAACGCGAGCATACGACCATACAGATGCTTGACCCGGTAGGGCGTGACCACCCCATGCCGAGACTGTGGATAAGCCAGAAAGTCGAAAGGACGGTCAGCTTTCTGTAACGCATCCATCAACTGCACGGAGTTGCGCGGATGGACGTTGTCATCCATCAGACCGTGGATGAGCAGCAGCGGGCCGTGGAGTTGTTTGGCAGCCGCGACAACCGAGCTACGCGCATAGCCCTCCGGGTTATCCTCCGGCAGCTTCATGTAGCGTTCTGTGTAGATTGAGTCGTAGTTGCGCCAATCCGTGACGGGCGCGCCGGCAATACCGCACTTGAACGCCGTGCTGTGCGTCAACGCATAGGCGGTCATGTAGCCGCCATAACTCCAACCCCACAGGCCAATCCGGTTGCCGTCCACGTAAGGCAAGGTTTTTAGGTAGGCGATGCCATCTTCAAGGTCACGCAGCTCCAACTCGCCCAGCTTGCCATAGACTGGGGCCATCGAACGCATCCCCTTGCCACTGGCCGAACGATTGTCGCATACCCAAACCAGATAGCCCCGCTGCGCCAGCAGTTGATGCCAGAGCATGCGCTGTCCGCCCCACCGATCCACAACCGACTGCGCGCCGGGTCCACTGTAGGCATAACACCAGACCGGATACTTTTTCTGTGGATCGAAATCCGGTGGACGCAACACCATGGCTTCCATCACGAAGCCGTCGCGGGTTTTGACTTGCAGGAAGTCTGGTCGCGCGACGCCATACTCATCCGCCAGGGCGCGCGCTTCAGCGTTATCCGCGACCACCCGGATGGGCGTTCCATCTGCCCGGTGAAGGCTCAGGCGCGGGGGTTCAGCCGCCGTGCTCGACACATCGAAATACGCCGTACAGTCAGCATTGAAGTCGGCCGCATGCGTCCCCTCGGTTTGGCTCAGGCGCGTTAGCTCACGACCATCGAGCTTGACGCGGTACAGGTGGTTGGCAATGGGTGAGTGGGCGGCAGCGGAAAAATACACGTGGGTATCTCCGACGCCATACACCTCACGCACGTCCCATTCCCCCTGCGTGAGCGCGCGGAGGCGCTTTCCATCAGCGGCATGGCGATAGATATGCCGAAAGCCACTTTCATCGCTCTGCCAGAGGAACGAACCGTCAGGAAGAAACAGGGGAAGCTCGACGACTTCGACCCAGGCCGTTGTGCTTTCTTCGCGGAGCAGGCGCTCCACGGCCGCCGGACGCGGCTGCGGTGGCATGCTCTCCAGCATCAGAACGGTCGTCGCATTCAGGTCAAGCCGGGTTTGCCGCCGATTTTGAACCTCGAACAGCAGCCGGTTCGCCTCGCGTGGGTGCCATCCCACACGGGTGATGATACGGTCGTCGGCCGGGTAGTCCGGCAGACCGACTTCCGCCTGCTCGCCATCAACCGTCACCACTCGAAGCGAGACCAGCGGGTTTGGATCGCCGGCCTGCGGATAGTGCGTCCGTTCCACCTGCTGCCGAAAGGGAACATCATCCGTCAGGATGTGAACCGGAACATTCGTGTCATCCAGGCGCAGGTAAGCCAGCAGCGTTCCCGACGGATCCCACCAATAGCCACGGCGCTTCCCGCGCCCATAGACTTCTTCTTCGTAAACCCAATCGAGAATGCCATTGAAAATACTCGTTGAACCGTCTTGCGTCAGGCGGCGCTCAGTCCGGGGCGAAGCCGCCAAATCAAGAACAAAGAGATCGTTGCCACGCACGAAACTGACCCGCCTGCCATCGGGGCTGAAGTCATATTCTTCTTCGGCGGCGGCGGGCGACATGGTGAGGCGCTCCGCCCGTTCGGCAACGAAGTCATAGCAGTACAGGTCATTGTCACCGCTGAGGAGCGCCCGGCGAAAGCCGGCGTCAAAGACCGCCGTCCGCAAGCTGGCGGCGGCGCGGCTGTCATCGGCCGCCATGCCGGCCGCTTCGAGCGCGGACTGCATGCGCGCCGGGTCATGAAATGGTGTGCGCTTACCGGTCGCAGTTTCGACCCGAACGACTTCAGTTTGGCGGGTTTGCGCGTTGACCTCAAATGCTAGGTAGTGCTGGCCACCGGGCAGCCAGACAAGCCGTGGCAGGCTGCCGGAGAAGTTGACGCGCTGAACGGGGTCAAAAAGCGCTTCGAGCGTGAGTTGCTTGGTGGCTTTTTTGGCGGCGGTCGGCGCCGACTGGGCCGCCACCGGCACAACCAGCGAAGCGGTGAGCAGGACACCAAGCCACCACTCAGACCAGCTTACCTGCCGTTGAAAGTACATACCGGATTCTCCTTGGTTTAACGCGATAGTCACGGGGTTGATGCTTCGCCATGCCTTATGCGATGTCTGCCCATTAGAGCAACTGTTTGATGGCGTGAACGTTACTGACTTGTCCGGGCACGCTGACTTCCGGCACACTAGCGCGCATGATTGCAGCGGAAAACCTCGTCAAAGTTTACCGGGACCGAAAGCGGGGCGATGTCCGCGCGGTGGATGGCGTGAGCTTCTCCGTTCAGGCCGGGGAAATTTTTGGACTCCTCGGCGCGAATGGGGCCGGCAAAACCACGACGTTGCGCATGCTGGGAACATTGCTTCAACCAACGGACGGCACAGCCTATGTGGCGGGCTTCGACGTCCGACTTGAACCCGAAAACGTTCGCGCCAACATTGGCTTTCTCTCAACCACCACGGCATTGTATGGTCGGCTGACCGTCCGTGAGATGGTGGAATACTTCGGGCGCTTGCACGGCCTTGACAGCGCGACGCTACGAACGCGCATCGAGAACATCTTTACGACGCTCGACATGCACGACTTCGCCAAGGCGCGCTGCGATACGCTTTCGACCGGACAAAAACAACGCACGTCAATTGCCCGTTCGATTATCCATGAGCCGCCGGTCATGATTTTCGATGAGCCGACAACTGGTCTCGATGTGATGACCTCACGCACAATTGTTGGCTTCATTCGGCGCTGTCGGGACGAGGGACGCACAGTCGTTTTTTCAACGCACATCATGAGCGAGGCCGAACGGCTCTGCGACCGGATCGGTATCATCCATGCTGGCCGGCTTGTGGCGGTGGGGACACTGGCCGAACTCCGCCACCAGACCGGCGCGACCTTTCTGGAAGACGTCTTTCTCCGACTCGTCGCGCCAGATGATCCCGACAACTGATGCCGCCAGTCCCGTTGGCGACCACAGACATTCACCTTGGACAATGACGCTCAACCATGCCAAACGACTTTCCAACTTCCCCGCGCACACCGCCACCACACCGCCACCCGGTCTCGCCGTGGTCATGGCAACGCATTGGCTTCGTCTATGAGAAAGAAATGCGCGAAACACTGCGCGACAAGCGCGTGTTGTTTGGCGTTTTCATCTCGCCGCTGCTGATTACACCTCTGCTGCTGGTCGTAATTGGATACTTTGCCAACCGAAAGGCGGCCGAGGACAAAGCCGAGGTGCTCACGATTGCCATCGTTGATGGACCGGCAGCGCTTCGGGAAGCCATCGCGCGCGATGCGTCCCTTTCGGTGATTACGGTCCAGGATACGAGCCAAGCGGACGCCCTCGTGCAGCAACGCACCGCGCGGGCCGCCATCATTGCGCCGGCTGACAGCGAGCAAACCCTTGTGGCGAATGGAACGCTCGCGCTTGAACTCGTCTTTGACCCATCCAATGAGAAATCCATTTCGGCGATGCGGCGCATTCAGGATGTGATTGATGAGTTCAACCGGACAACCACCAACGAACGCCTCAAGCGACTCAACCTCGATGCGGCGCTCATCACGCCGACGACACTCGCCAAACGCAGCGTTGCTTCCGACAAAAGCGTTGGTGGACTCATCCTGGGGGCACTGCTGCCTTACCTCATTGTGATGACGGCGGCGTTTGGCGGCATGACCAGCGCCTTTGACTTGGGCGCTGGCGAAAAGGAACGGGGCACGATGGAAACCCTGCTGGTCTCGCCGGCCACCCGGACCGAAATCATCCTAGGCAAGACCCTGACGATTACGACCGTTAGCTTTGCTTCCGCCGTTTTCACCATTATTGGACTCGTTGGGTCGTTTGTCATTGGATTGAGCTACTTTGCGCAACTCACGCAGGGGAAAATTGCCATTTCCTATACGGCGGTGGCCGTCATGACGCTGGTTACACTGCCGCTCACGCTGTTTACCTCGTCGCTGCTCATGATTTTGTCGTCCTTTGCGCGCAACCAAAAAGAAGCCCAGTCCTATTCCCTGCCCTTCGTGATGGTAGTCATCCTGCCGGCGATGCTGTCGCTGTTTGTCGGTGATGAAAACCCACTTGGTATGAGCCTCATTCCGTTGCTCAACTGCGCCTTGGCCATCAAGCAGTCGCTCGCCGGGTCGCTCACGGTCGGCTTTTTTAGCCTTACCTTTTTGTCTTCAGCTATTTACGCGGCAATTGCAGTCGCCGTGGGGACAGCCCTTTTCAACCGTGAAGAAATTTTGTTCCGCTCCTAGTGTTTGGGTAGGGCTTTGGCTGGCGGAAACACTTCAGGCAGTACCCACTGGCAGTACCCACTGGCGCTTGCGTGATGCGCCGTGCAATATGCAGTGGCCATTCGCTGGGCAAGCGATTGGTACTTTTGTAGAACGCTTTGAAGAAAGACCGAGCCGGTGTTTTATGAACGTTGACCACCTTGGCATCGCCGTTGAATCCATAGAAAAGGCCCTGGATTTCTACCAAGCGGCGCTTGGACTGACCCTCACCCACACCGAGACCGTCAATGAACAAGGGGTTCGGGTCGCCATGCTTCCGATTGGGGAAAGCCGTATCGAGCTGCTCGAACCGACCGGCCCAGAAACGCCGGTGGGCAAGTTTATCAGCAAACGCGGCGGCGGCATTCACCACATTTGTGTTGGCGTGGATGACATCGAAGCCACTCTGGCACGCCTCAAGGCGCAGGGCATTCCGTTGATTGACGAGACGCCACGCCTTGGCGCTGAAGGATGCCTCGTGGCTTTCGTTCATCCCAAAGGCACGGGCGGGGTGCTCGTTGAGCTTTCCCAAAAGCCGACTCAGACCATATTATCGGCGAGCGTTTTATCTCCAACCGATGCCCCTGCCGATTGACTGCCTGCTCTGCTTGACATTGAGGGTAGGTTGGTGGTGGCAGACAACATCAACCAACAGCCCTGTATTGTTGAGGAACTGTATTGCTGAGGAAACTGTCCTTCCATGAAAAAATCACTCATCATTTTCGCCGCCGTGTGCGTTCTCGCGTCCGGCGCGCTGGTTGCCCAAAGCTACCTGACCAAACCCCAGCCTCCACTTACCCTGAGCACGGCTGACATCAATGCCTTTTTAGCCGAACTTCCGGCTGCCAATCTGGCCAGCCTCCGCGAAGACCCCAAAGGCAAGGATGAATTCCGCAAACAAATTGCCCGTTCCTTAGCCATTGTGGCGGAAGCCGAACAGCGCGGTCTTTTCCAAAAGCCTGAACTCAAAAGCCAACTCGACCTTACCTATGGGCAACTGGTTGGCGAAATGTGGAAACGCCGCCCTGAAGCCAAGGAAAAACCAATCACCAGTGAAGATGTGGCTGCCTTTTACCGCGACCAGCCGACTGCTTTTGAAGATTTCCTGACCCAGAATCCGCAGTTTCGCCAAGCGCCGAAGATGGATGAACTGAAGGAAAAATACGGTGAGTTTCAAGTCGCGCGGACTCGTGGTGAAGCGGCCGGCGTCAATAAAACACCGGCTTTTCAACTCCAGTGGCGACTCTTCCAGGCTAACATCGTTGGCAATGAAATCATTGCCAAGCTTCAGGAAGCAGCCAAGCCTTCAGATGAAGAGATTGAGGCGTACCACAAGGCACATCCAGAAGAATTTGAAGAATACAAGGCCAGCCACATCTTGATTTCCACCACCCCGGCGACCGCGCCGCCGGATGGTAAAGCGCCCTCCAAGCCGCTTACCGAGGCAGAAGCCCGCGCCAAGGCTGAAAACATCATCAAGCAGCTTCAAGGTGGCGCTGATTTCGCCAAACTGGCCGAGCAGTATTCCGATGACCCTGGCTCAAAGAAGCAGGGCGGCGACTTGGGCTACTTTCGGGAAGGCATGATGGTCGCGCCCTTCTTTGAAGGCGTCAAAGCGCTCCAGGTCGGGGGGATTTCAACCATGCCCGTGCAGACCCAGTTTGGATTTCATATCATCAAGCTTGAGGATAAACGGCCCAAGGCGCTCGACGAACCAACCAAGCGCGAGATTGGCGAAAAGCTCCGCCAGCGAAAGGTCGAAACCAAGCTCGATGAGCTTGTCACGCGATATGGCATTGTCATCCCAAGCGATTTTACCATCCCATCTGAACCAACTTCATAGGGGCGCTCCGCTCAGCGCTTGCCCCCAGCTCAGAAGTTGCTCAAGCCCGGAGAAGTAGTTCCCCCATCCCCATCGGTAAGGAGGCTTGCCCCATGCAGTTTGATGAAGAACACCAACTCTTTCGCAAAACGCTTCGTGATTTCATCGAGAAAGAAATTAACCCACACGTTGACCAGTGGGAAAAAGATGGCATTTGGCCCGCCCATGACATCCTCAAAAAAATGGGTGACTTGGACTTTCTTGGCGTGAACTATCCGACCGAGTATGGCGGACTTGGCCTAGATTACTGGTACAACGTGATTCGCGCCGAAGAGCTTGGGCGCATTCCCTGTGGGGGAGTTCCAATGGGGATCACCGTGCACACAGACATGTGCACGCCAGCTTTGGCTGAGTTTGGTTCCCATGACCTCAAGAAGCGCTTTCTTGAGCCGGCCATTCGGGGGACACAGGTTGGCGCCATCGCGGTTTCCGAGCCTGATGCCGGTTCGGATGTCGCCCGCATTCGGACGCGCGCCGAGTCGGATGGCGACCACTACGTGATTCACGGCAACAAAATGTGGATTACCAACGGCACCCAGGCCGACTGGGTCTGCCTGTTGGCACGCACCTCCCCGGGCGAATCATTTGAGGGCATGTCACTCATCATGGTGCCAACCGATACGCCAGGCTTTGTCGTAAGCCGGAAAATCGAGAAGCTGGGTAACTGGTCATCCGACACCGCCGAGCTGGCGTTTGAAGGTGTGCGCGTACCGAAGGCCTTCCGGATTGGCGACGAGGGACAGGGGTTCAGGCTTCAGATGCAGCAGTTCCAGAAAGAACGGCTCATTGCCGCCGTGACCTGCTATGCCGGCGCGGAACGCATCGTCGAAATCACGAAGAACTACCTCAAAACACGTAAAACCTTTGGCAAGCCACTGATTGACAACCAATACATTCAGTTCCGATTGGCGGAAGTCGTCACGGAGATTGAGTGCCTGCGGCAACTTTGCTACCACTGCACGGAAAAGCTCATCGCCGGGCAGGACATGACGCGCGAAGCTTCCATGGCCAAGCTCAAGGGCGGGCAACTCGTTCGACTGGTCGCCGATGTGTGCCTCCAGTTCCACGGCGGCATGGGGTACACCGAGGAATACCCGCTGGCGCGGTACTTCCGCGATACGCGGCTCTTCCCGATTGGCGGTGGCGCGGATGAAATCATGATGGGCATTATTGCCAAGTATGAGGGCTTCTACAGTGAGCGTCCGCGGGTCGCTTCAACCAAATCAGCCACCGCCTAGGCGATTCCTCGACCCGAAACCAATCTGAGACTTAAACCAAGCGCGGGGCGGCTTCAGCCTTGAAGCCGCCCCGCAAGCCTGAGCCGGTGAACCAGACTAGCCGCGATAATCCGGCAGAATGATGTTGCGATCACTGCCGGCCGGATTGGCCATCCAATCCTGCATCCGGCGGGTGACTTCGGGGTTGCCGTTCGCGCCGAGGTAGTTCAGGTGCTGGCGCACACCAAAACCTTCGCGGATGAAGTTCACAAAGTCGCCGACGTTGCCGCGTCCGAAGGCGCTACGATTCGCGCCAAAATACTGACTCACGATGTCGGTCTGGTGGGCAATGGAAGTCACGTTGACGGCGGCCGGAAAATCATTGGCGTTGGCAGCCCCGCCAAGCGTCATGACCTGGACGCGGGCCAGCATTTGGTTCGCCGCAGCCTGGCCATGTTGACGCGCGAGATGTTGCTCGACCAAGCGGAGCGCCTCCGCGCTGATGGCCGCGCCCTGACTGTACCCAACAACCCGAACCGGACTGTTTGGATAGTTTTCGAGTTGGGACAAAATTAAGTTGGCCTGCGTCTGGGCGGCCGGCGGATTTTGCAGCGCGTTGCGCTTGGTCCAGTCTGCGGTGGCCGGGTTGACCGCAGCCTCGGCGACATAGCGTGCCGTCCGACCCAGAATGAACGCTTCCCGATTGGCGGGGTTGATCCCGATTGCCAACCGCACCGGCAATGGAAGGTTGTTGTAATCAGCCTCGGCGCGGGCGCGGGCTTGCCGGGTGTGGTGGGCGAGGGTGACACCAGCGGCCACCGCCGGATCGGAGTTGTTATAGACCATCTCAACCGGTCGTCCCGTCACCCGCGAAACTTCCTGGGCGAGACGGCTCGCGCCAGAGAATGGCGTGCTGATGCCATTCACGACAATGACGGGCGGAGCCGCATTCGGATTCGCTCCGGGCGCAGTGACACGAAAGGCCGCGCCGTTGAGATGACTGTCAGCCGCCAGTGGAGACAAACGGGTTGGCGCCGCCGGGTTGGGGCGCGCGCCGGCCAGCGGACCGGTTGGGGACAAGCGCGTTGGCGTCGCAACGGCAGTCGTGGCTGAAGCCGCCAACACCTGGCCCTTGCGCAGCGCACCCATCATCTGTAGCTCGGAGAGGCGGGTCGTATTCGCCGGTGCCACAGTATTGGTTGGCGCGGCCGGCGTCGCCCGTGGCTCGGAAACCTTCGGCTGGACGGCGCGGGTAAGTGGGGCTGTTCGTTGGGGCTGAATCCGGTTCGTCATAGCGGCAAACTCCTTGGCGTGATGACCCGTAGCGCGGGCCTAACGCACAGCATCAATCACTGTTTTTCTGGTTATCGAAACAGTGCGTGAATTGTTGCGCCCAAGGCGGCCTAAAAATTTCGTTGACCTAACGCTTTCGATACCGGCGCAGGGTGTCGGCAAGTTTTTGATAGCTTTTGTTTTGGGGGTCGAGTTGAACAGCCTGGTCAGCAGCTTCCGCTGCTTCAGCATAGCGTTTCTCGAAGAAAGCAACCACGGCCAGTTGAGCATAGACGGCCGCTAGGTCGCGGTCGCGCCGGAGCGCGTTGTCCTGCAAAATTTTTTCTAACTGCTCACGCGCCAGTCCAAACTGCTGGCGGTCAACGAAAAGCATCGCCAGCACGAGCCGGGGCGGCGCTTCCAGGCTTTTTCGGGTCGCAGTTGACAGGGCAGCGCGGGCCTCGCGTTCAGCCGCTTCCGAGGCAGAGGCAAACTTCCGTTTGTTGGAAAAGTATTGATCGGCGTAGATTTGGGCGAGACAGGCGTGGGCGTAACAAGCGTATTCCGGCTCTGGATCAAGCTCCAGGCACCGCTTCTGATGGGCAATCGCTTCCTCGGTCTTTGCCTGGCGGTACTTCAACACACCCAAATTCTGGTAAGCCGGGCCATAATTGGGGTGCGAGCGTAAGACACCATACACGATGTCTTCCGACTCCACGAAACGCTCTTGCTCAAACAGAATTTCAGCTTTTTCAATTCGCAACTCAGGGGAGGTCGGGTTGGTAGTCAGTGCCTGGTCAACCAACTCCAAGGCAGCGGGGTAGTTGCCGGCTTCACGCGACGAGCGGGACTGCTGAAGTATCGCCGTGCTGTCAGTTTTAGCCGGCGACGCGGGATTGTCAGGCTTGGCCGAGCTGGATTCGCGCGGCGCGTAGAAAACATACAGCCCGACGCCAAGCACGATGGCAAGCAGCACCACGCTAACCACCGCGACCAGACCGCCGATCAGGACGACGTTTGACTTCGAGGCGCTTGGCTTGGCAATGGGATGCGCCGGTGGCGTTGGCAGCGTGGGGGATGGCTCAAAGCGTGGGATTGGCGTGGATGACGGCGTTGGTTGGGCAGACGGCGTCGGCTGCACAACGGTCGCACCCGGCGGCGCGGCATAGGCAGCGGGCGGACGGAACACGTCGTCCGGCACCGGGGACGAGGGTTGGGTGTCCACTGGCGAGCGCGCCCCGGCCGTGGCAATGGTCACCCCTTGATACCGAGTTGGCTGGCTGGCGGCCGGCGTGGCGGACATGGCCTGCGTACCATCGGCGGCAAAAGCCTTTTCGAGCTGCGTGGCAAACGCGCCGGCGGAAGCCGGACGATGGGCCGGCGACTGCGCCAAACCTTGTCGCACCACGGCTTCAATCGAAGGGGGAACTGAGACATGCGGCGCGGCCTGGGCCATCGGACGGGGAGGCTCCGACAAGCGGACGACCATCTGGGCCTGCATCGAATCGCCCTGGAAGGCGGGTTCACCGGTCAGCATCTCGTAGGTGACCAGCGCCAACGCATAGACATCCGAGCGGGCATCGAGCGGTTCACCCATTGCCTGCTCAGGCGACATGTACTGCGGCGTCCCCACGATAAACCCAACTTGCGTCATCGGAACCAGGCTTTCCTGTCCACCAACGGCCTTCGCGATTCCAAAATCCACCACTTTGATGCGGTCGCCATCCAGAACCATGATGTTGTCGGGCTTGAGATCGCGGTGGATCACGCCTAACTGGTGCGCGGCATCGAGCGCCGAAGCAATCTGCCGAACCATGGGCACCACCCGTCCCAACGGAAGCGGTCGCTGCTTTTGCAAAAGCTTGGTAAGGGATTGGCCCTGGATGTATTCCATGGCCAGAAAGGCTACGCCCGACTCAGCTTCGCCAAAATCGTGAATAACGACCGCGTTGGGATGATTGATGCTGGCGGCCAGCTTGGCTTCCCGCAGGAAACGGCGTCCGGCATCGGCATTTGAGGTGTCTGGACGCAGAACCTTGACGGCATCCACGCGGCCGAGCAGGCGGTGGCGCGCACAATAGACGCTCCCCATGCCGCCTTCGCCCAGTTTGGAGAGGATTTCATAACGGCCAGCCAAGACCTTCCCGATGAAGGGATCATCCGAAACGGAACCCGCGCTGACCAACGTAGCGCCGTCCCGTGGGCAGAACTTGGCGTCATCAGGGTAAGTGGTTCCACAAGTCGGGCATTGTCTCATCAGTCGGCCGCGCTCCAGAAACGGTCAAGGCACCAGGCGAATAGGTGGCTAAACACCATGATGCCCCTGGCATGCCATTTAGCTTAACCGATAGCTTAGCCGAAAAAGACGCGCGCTGTCGCATACAACTCATCATCCAGACGTTTGATGCAGGCCACGGCCCGTTCAATCGGAACCGACACGAGGCGCATGCCCTGCAATGCCGCCATGCAACCAAACTCGCCGGCGCATACCATTTCGACCGCCTTGACACCGAGCCGTGTCGCCAGCAGGCGGTCATAAGCTGTCGGTACGCCGCCCCGTTGCGTGTAGCCGAGCACCGTCACACGAGTTTCAATGCCGGTCAGTTCTTCAATCTTTTTGGCAAGCAAGTGTCCGATGCCCCCAAGGCGCGTGTGTTGAAACACCCGCTCGCGCTCTTCTGGCGCGAGAAAATCTTCATCTGGGTGAGGGTGGGCGTCTTCCGCAACAACGATGATCGAGAAAAATCGCCCTAGCGACTTGCGGTGGTTCAGGATTTGACACACCTCGCTGATGCGAAACGGGTGCTCTGGAACAAGGATGATGTCGGCTCCACCAGCAATCCCGGACCCGGCTGCAATCCACCCGGCATGCCGCCCCATGACTTCCACCACCATGACCCGGTCATGCGACTCCGCCGTGGTATGCAGCCGGTCAATCGCCTCGGTAGCCACCGAGAGCGCGGTGTCGAAACCAAACGTCATGTCGGTTCCGCACAAGTCGTTATCGATCGTTTTGGGGACGCCAACAATCGGATAACCATACCGCTGGTATATCTCCAGCGCCGCGCTCAAGGTTCCTTCCCCACCAATGACGATGAGCGCGTCAAGTTCATACTTGCGCCAGTTGGCGCGGACTCGCTCAGCGACTTCATCGGTCTCCACGGGATTGGTGCGCGAAGTACCGAGGATAGTTCCACCGCGTGGCAGGATGCCCGAAACAGAGTACCGCGTCAGTGGTTCGACTCGGCCGTGGATGAGGCCATTCCACCCTTGATGAATGCCGAGCACGCGAATCCCATCTTGCATGGCGCGGCGGACGACAGCGCGCAGCGCGGCATTGAGGCCGGGGGCGTCACCGCCCCCCGTCAATACACCTAATGTACGAATTTCCATGACGCTACCTCGTCCCATGTATCCAAGAAATCGCTCGCCCGAGAAGTCACGCAAGCCCGACTCCCCAAACGAACGTCCAAATACACCCAACGCCACTATAGCAAAGCGTCAAGGGCCTACGGTTTCACAAGTGTGACATTTTGCACATTTGGCCTTGAGTCTGGAACGCGCAATCACCGTCAGGCTCAGACCCGGCGCAAGGCCTGTTCCCACCGATGAAGGTGGCTCAGCAGCAACAGCACGATAGGCGGGAACAACACGCCATCGTGGAGCGCGCCAAAGGCTGGAAAGGACCTATGCTCCCAAGCGCTGACAACGGCACCGAGACAATAACCGGCCACCAAAGCCGTGGCATAGCCTGCCAAAAGAACAGCCACAACGACACTCCGGCTGAAGGGCTGCGTAGGGACGGCGGGTTCCGTCACCGAAAGCAAGGTTTGCCGGTAGGTGTAATGTTCCAGCATCACCCAGAGGCGTCGCGCCAGATACCATAGGCTGAAGATTCCAACACCCCACAGGGCCAGCCACACCCAACCATCGTTTGCGCCGAAGAGAACAGATGGACGCGCGGCCGTGGCGGCTAGCGTTGACAGCCACCCGACGACCACAAACAGCACCGCCTCGGCCCGAAACTCGGCTTCGCGCCGCTCGGCTTCAAGCATGTCGTTGATGATGCTTTCAATCCGAATTTTATAGGCCCGGACGCGAGCGGCGCGCCGCCGCCGACTTTCCCGTGGCGGTGGGGGCGCCGGCTCAACGGTCTCGCCCCGATCATACCGTGTCCGCAAGTCTGGGTGGCTAAGCACCCGATACGCGGCGGTAATTTCAGCAAAGCGCTCGGCGGCATCTGGAGACTGGCTCACATCGGGATGGTGGAGCCGTGCCAGGCGGCGGAAGGCCGACCGAATCTCGTTCGGCGAAGCCTCACGGGACACACCGAGTATCTCGTAAAAATCCCCCATAGCGCCACGTTGGGTTGATCGGAAAAAGTGTCACTCGGCGCGGAGAGCGCAGCGAAGCGGCTTAGGATTATAACGCAAAAGAGCGGTTATCGGCGATAACCCGGCCGTGGAGAGGTTTTCTTTTTCAACGTGTCCAGTACACTGGTGGTAGTCCTTTGAGGTCAGACCCTGCTACTCATGGAGAAGTTCCGCTATGCCTTTGCCCGACGCCCGGACGGCCGTACGCGAGCACCTGGCCGGACGCATCACCCACGCCACGCTTTTTCGCAGCCTCATGACCCATGTGGACTGGCACGTGCCGGTTCACACCAGCCCAGAAGGTGAGGCTGTGGTTCTGACGTTTGTTGACGCTGCCGGGGAACGATGGATCAAAGTTTTCACCGACTTGAGCGCCGTTGAAGCCTGGGTTGCGCAGGAAGGGAAAGAACTGGACGGACAGTGCCTTGTCACGGATGGGGCCAACCTCTTTGGCGCACTTGATGCCGAACTCGCCGGTGTCGAAATCAATCCGGGGCTGCCCGAAGGGGTTCACTACCAACGCCAACACATTCCACTACTACAGCAATGGGCACGGATTATCGAACTTGAAAGTGCCCTGGAAACGATTGATGCCGGCGAAACCCCCATCGGGTTGCTCCGCGACTATGATGCCTATGTGCTGGTTCTAAAGCGCACCGGCGCGGACAGTGCCCAGTTGGTACTGGCCCCCGATGCTGATGACCGCATGCTCGCGGCAGTGTTCACCGCCGAAGACACCCTGGCAGCGTTCTTTGACCAAGTGCTGGCGTCGGCGGATTTTGAACCGATTCCGGTTCGCGTCAACGGCGAGCAACTGTTCACCCAGCTTCAAACCCTGCCGCTCGATGGCTTGGTCTTCAACTGTAGCGGGCCGACTCAGCCGCGCGCTTTTGGCAAGCGGCTGGCGGATTACGTCCTCTCCCGTGGCGACGAGTCAGGGCGCGGGTCAGCGCGCTAGGTTACAGCGTCTCGCGCCGCCTGGCCGGCAACTTGGGCAGCGCCAACGGCAGCATCAACTGTGGATAAGAGAATCCGGCACACGGCCAGCGCCGACGACGCGGTGCGCCGCTCGACTTCTTCACGGACCGGGTCGAGGAGGATTTGCCCAGCCGCCGCCAGTTCACCGCCAATCAGGAGCAGCTCTGGGTTGAGCAAGTTGATCAGCCGCGCCGCCGCCATGCCGACGTGAACCCCAGCCCGGGTGATCATGACCTGGGCTAGTTCATCCCCGAGACGCGCCATGTTGAGCAGGTCTTCGAGGCCAATCTCCCGATTACGCGGAATCCCGCGCCGTGAGAGCGAAGAGGTGCGGTCCCGGTACATCCGATCCTGAGCGCGACGAATGAGGCCGTCCCCACCGATTCGTTCCTGGAGCGTGACTTCGCCATCCACATCTACGGAGTCGTAGCCAATCATCCCGGCAATCCCGGTGGCGCCGGTCCAGAGGCGCCCTTTGTGCAGCATGGCCGCGGAAACCTCATAGCCGGTTTCCACGTACACCACGGTCTGGCAACCGCGCGCGACACCACACCGGTACTCGCCAATCAGCGCCGCCGCCGCCCGTGAGACAAGCTGCGCCGCCCCGAGCGAACCGCAGGGTCGTAGGTCGTCCAGCGCCACTGCTGACCACAGCGAGCGCGACTCACAGCGGTCCGTCGCCCGATTGAGGCTTCCTGGCAAGGCAATGCCAACCCCACCGAAGAGCGCGGCATCGGATTCAGTCGATAGCAGCTCTGCAACCAGCGCCCGGACTGATGCCACGGCCTCGGTCGGCGCATGGCCGGTGAGTCCATGCTGACGCTGGGTGACGACTTCACCGCTTGCCTCGCAAACGACGCCACGCAGAAACGTCGCGGCGCATTCAATCCCAATCAACAAACGCTCGTCGGATGTGTTTGGCATAGTGCTAGTATTCCCCACGTTGAAGGCGGCCCTTCAGTCGCCAGATGCCCTTCGGCTCGCCCCAGAGACCAAGCATAACAACGGCTGGGTTATGTACCAACTTGAGAATTCCCTCGCCACCAAGAGCATCCTGCCGCGTGTCAGAGGTTATGCGTCAGAAGATTAGCCGCGTCCATTCGTCAGATGAGGTTACCCCGGCGAAGAACAGTCCGGTGATGAGCCGCCGGACCTTTCTGGCGCGGACGGGGGTTGGGTTGATGGTTGGGTTGTCCAGTAGCGGCACGGCGGCCCAGTCGGGGCGCGTGGGTGAGAACCAAACATCCCGGACACGTCTGACCGTGATCGCCCAAGTCCCGACTCCAGACGCTCCCCCCACGCAGCTTGGGGTCACCGATCTGACGCTCTACGATGCTGGCTTGGAGCAGACCCTCGAAAGCGTTGAGCCAGACCCATCAGCCGCAACCATCGTCTTTTTAGCTGATAATTCCGCTACGTTCCAGGCTGAGACGGGCGACATGGAACAGGTGGCACGGTCACTGATCCGGGAACTCTTCACCGGCGACCGATTGATGCTCATCGGCTACGCCAAAGAGCCTGAGATTCTATGCGACTTGACGGAGGATGCGGCGCAACTCGTGGCCGGCGCAAAGCTTTTCCGTAAGCGTTCGACGCCGTGCCTCTACGACGCGCTGCTGGCGGTTACGGAAGATGTCTTTCGCCCGGCGACCACCGTCAGCAAGCGGGTCATCGTGCTGCTTTCAGATGGTTATGACGAAGGTTCACGCACCTCCTTTGAAGCGGCCTTGGCAGCGCTGCAATCAGCGGATGTGGTGGTCTATGTCCTCCAGGCCCAGGACCGAACCTATGGCGCGCCGCGCGCCAAGCGGCTCGGGCCCAAACCGCTTGAAGCCATCCGGCAGTTGACCGAAGGCACTGGCGGCCGCGCCTTCAAGCTCGATGAACCCAACGCCGCCGCCATTCTGACGGATGAGGTTCGACGCCGTTGGTTTAGTGTGCGCTATGCACCGCAGGTGACTGACGCGACGGTGGCGCGACGGCTCTACTTGGTTGCGAACGACGGGCAAATGATGCTTCGCGCCAAGAAAAGCCACCCGCCACGTCACCCCTGACTCACAGCATCAAAGTAAGAAAAAGTTGACAATAAAAGACTCATATATTAAAGTCTCGACATGGAAGTTCCGACGTTGGCCAACCGGCAAGCAGCCACCACCCAGCCACGTTTCGTGAACCTCATCTCAACGACGTGTGGAGTGCAACAGAACAGCCATGGGGAAAATCATCGGCATTGACTTAGGGACGACCAACTCAGTCGTCGCAGTAATGGAAGGCGGCGAGCCAATCGTCATTACCAACTCCGAGGGCGCTCGGACGACGCCATCCGTTGTGGCGTTCACCAAGGACGGCAGCCGTCTGGTGGGACAAGTGGCCAAGCGTCAAGCCGTAACCAATCCAGAGAACACGTTTTATTCGGTCAAGCGCTTCATCGGTCGCCGCTTCAACGAAGTCAAAGGCGAGACCAAGCAAGTTCCCTACAAAGTCATGGAGGGACCCAACGGCGACGTCCGCTTGATGGGCGGCGGCAAGGAATGGGCGCCCCCAGAGATTTCCGCCATGGTTTTGCAAAAGCTCAAAACCGCCGCGGAAGACTACCTGGGTCAGCCAGTCACAGAGGCCGTCATTACCGTCCCGGCCTACTTCAACGATGCCCAGCGGCAGGCCACGAAAGATGCTGGCAAGATCGCGGGACTCGACGTCAAGCGTATTGTCAATGAGCCCACGGCGGCGGCGCTTGCCTACGGACTGGACAAAAAGAAAGACGAAACCATCGCCGTTTTTGACTTTGGTGGTGGAACCTTTGACATCTCGATCCTAGAAGTCGGCGAAGGCGTGGTTGAAGTCAAATCCACCAATGGTGACACCCACCTGGGTGGCGACGACGTGGATGAATGCCTGATCAACTGGATCGTCAGCGAGTTTAAAAAGGACCAGGGCATTGATTTGACCGCCGACAAGATGGCACTTCAGCGCCTGAAAGAAGCCGCTGAAAAAGCCAAGATTGAGCTGTCGTCAGCCATGGAAACTGAAATCAACCTGCCCTTCATCACGGCCGACGCTTCTGGACCGAAGCACCTGGTGATGAAGTTGACGCGGGCCAAGTTTGAACAACTGGTGGACGATATTCTCCGCCGCACGCTTGAACCCTGCCGCAAGGCACTTGAGGACGCCGGACTGAAGCCATCCCAGATTGACGAAGTCATCCTGGTCGGTGGCTCGACGCGGATTCCCAAAGTGCAACAGATGGTCAAGGAGTTCTTTGGCAAGGAACCGAACCGCTCAGTCAACCCGGATGAAGTCGTGGCCATTGGTGCGGCCGTCCAGGCCGGGGTGCTCGCCGGTGACGTGAAGGACTTGCTCTTGCTCGACGTAACGCCATTGAGCCTGGGGATTGAAACCCTGGGTGGGGTCAACACGGTCATGATCCCGCGCAACACTACGATTCCGACCCGCAAGAGCGAGATTTTCTCAACCGCCAGCGATAACCAGACGTCAGTTGAGGTTCACGTCCTCCAGGGTGAGCGTCCCATGGCCCGCGACAACCGGACACTTGGCATGTTCCGCTTGGTGGACATTCCACCTGCGCCGCGTGGCGTGCCACAAATCGAAGTGACGTTTGATATTGATGCCAACGGCATTGTCAATGTCACCGCCAAAGACCTCGGCACAGGACGCGAGCAAAAAATCACGGTCACGTCGGGTTCGGGTCTCAGCAAGGAAGACATTGACCGGATGGTGCGGGAAGCCGACGCCAACGCCGCCCAGGATCGTGAGCTACGGGAGCGGATTGAAGCCAAGAACAAGCTCGACTCGATGATTTACTCAACGGAAAAGCTCATTGCTGATAACCGTGAAAAGATCGAGTCAACCACGCTTTCAGAGATAGAAGGCATCCTTTCAGAAGCCAAGTCGAAGCTTGAAACAGCATCCCTGTCTGAACTCAACAGCCTGCATGATCGCCTGACCAAGGCCACCTATAAGGTTTCGGAGGTCATGTACAAGGATGCGGCCGGACGCGCCGCCGGTGCCGGAAAGAGCAATGGTGACGCGGGTAAAGGCGACGACAATGTCATTGACGCGGAATATGTTGACGTGGACGACAAACGATGACCCAGGGCCAGTCACCAACCTGACCGCTAACCCTACCGCCAGCCTCTAGTCCGCATCGGACTGGAGGCTGGCTGGACTTACGATTAGCTTCAACTTCGTAGCGGGGCAAGCCATGACCAAGCAGGATTATTACGCAACGCTCGGCGTCTCCAAAACCGCCTCCGCTGATGAAATCAAAAAGGCTTACCGCCGGCTTGCGCGCAAGTACCACCCAGATGTCAACCCTGGCGATAAAGTGGCTGAGGAAAAGTTCAAGTCCATTTCTGAGGCTTTTGATGTGCTGGGTGACGAGGAAAAACGCAAGGTGTATGACCGCTTTGGGGTTTACACCGAAGCCCATGCCCAAGCGGCCAAGGGTGGGGGCGGCATTCCCTTTGATTTTTCAAACTTCGACTTTGGCGGTAGCGCGTCGTTTCGGGACATCTTTGCCGAGATGTTTGGCGGCGGACGCAGCAGCAGCCGGGGGCCGTTTCCGCAGGCCGGACGCGACATCGAGCAAACGGTTTCCATCACATTTGAACAGGCCATGGAGGGAACGACCGTCAAGGTTGCGCTCCCACCGGTGGCTGGGCGGCCGGGCGAAACCATTACGGCGCGGATTCCGGCCGGGGTTGACAACGGTTCAAAGGTTCGGCTTGCCGGTAAGGGTTATCCTGGCGTGAATGGCGGACCGCCTGGTGATTTGTACCTTGTCACCAATGTCGGGGCACACCCGTTCTTCACCCGCAAGGGCGATAACATTTACTGCACTGTCCCGATCACCGTGCCAGAAGCCGCCCTTGGGGCCCGGATTGAAGTCCCTACCGTTGGGGGGAAGGCCCAGTTGCGGATTCCACCCGGAACGCAGTCTGGACAGAAGTTCCGCCTGCGCGAGAAGGGCTTTCCGGTGTTACGCAGCCCCGGCCAGCGGGGTGACCAATTTGTGGAGGTCAAGATTGTTCTGCCGTCGGTGATCAGCGAGGAAACCAAGGAACTTTTGCGCAAGTATGAACGCCTGAACCCGGAAAATCCACGCAAGTCGCTCGGCGTTGAGTGACCTCGCTTCAAAAACGAAGGGACGAAACCATGACGACACGCGGACAAAAGCAAGCCAAATCCCGCCGGTACTCGATTGGCATGGTCGCTGAAACCTTTGGCATTCATGAACAAACCCTCAGAATGTATGAGCGAGAAGGGTTGCTGGTGCCTTCCCGTTCGGCACGGAACACACGCTATTACACCGATGCCGACCTGGAGCGGCTCCAGTGTATTCTCAACCTGACCCGCGAGATGGGCGTTAACTTGGCCGGCGTCCAAGTGATCTTGGGCATGCGCGACCGGATGGAGGAAATGCACCACAACATGATGGCCTTGCTCGATTACGTCCGTGAGCATCTGGCAGCCCAGTCCGCCAATGCACTGATGCGTGTTCCTCCCACGCACATTGTCCTAGCAGAATCAATGACGCTCGAACCGTCCGCTCGGGTTCGCCCCCCGTCACCGCCACGCAACGGCCAACTGTAAACCGGCATGGAAGCCGGGGTGGATGTATGACGACACCGCGTGTCATCGTCATTGGCGCCGGACTCGGTGGGTTGGCAGCTGCGCTCCACCTTGCGGCCCGCGGCTTTCAGGTCAGGCTGCTTGAAAAGAATCCTTCCGTCGGCGGAAAACTCAACCGGATCACGGCAGATGGCTATTCGTTTGATACGGGTCCGTCGCTGGTCACAATGCCGGACATTCTCCGCAACACCTTTGCCGTCGCCGGAGAGCGGCTTGAAGACCACCTGACCCTTCAGCCGCTCGACCCCATCTGTCGCTACCGGTGGCCGGATGGCGTGCGTCTTGATCTATCGTCTGACCTGGCCAAAACCGTTACCGCGCTGCGCCGGATTGCGCCAGAGGACGAAGCCGCCTTTTTTCGCTTCCTGAGCTACGGGGCCGACCTCTACACGGCCACAGCGCCGGTGTTTCTGTTCAATGACTTCCGGGACTGGCGACAACTCTGGCGACAGCTTGACCGTCACTTGCTGCGCCAGCTTCCACGCCTGGCAACCCTCAAAACCGTTGCCGACCGAACGGCCGAGTTTTTTGCCAGCCCGTATCTGCGGCAGCTATTCAACCGCTACGCAACCTACAACGGCTCATCACCCTACCGGGCACAAGCTACCTTTTGTCTCATTCCTTATGTTGAGTTTGCCTTCGGAGCTTGGTACGTCGCCGGTGGCCTGTACCGGATTGCCGAAGCCCTGACCCGGATCGCCGAGGCCCAGGGTGTCGTCATCGAAACGAACGCTCCGGTCGCCGAAATCCTAGTCGAGCATGGAGGAGTCAAAGGGGTGCGGCTTGCCAATGGCGATGTACTGGTCGCAGATGCCATCGTCTCGAACGCCGACGCGCTCTACACCTATGCCAGGTTATTGCCAAGTGTCCGCCGCCGCGCTTACAGCGACCAGCGACTTGCCCGGATTGAGCCGTCTTGCTCGGGGTTCATTCTTTTGCTGGGGACAGCACGCAAGTTCGACCAGCTCGCCCACCACAACATCTTTTTTTCGCGTGATTATCCCGGCGAGTTTGCTGAAATTTTCGATACGCTGACCCCGCCGCGCGATCCGACCATCTACGTGTGCGCCACCAGCCGTACCGATCCAACCCAAGCGCCGCCGGGCGGTGAAAATCTGTTCGTGATGGTCAATGCTCCGGCGGTGTGCGATGCCTACGACTGGGACAACGTCGCGCGGGATTACCGCAACCAAATCGTGGCCCAGTTGGAGTCCGTTGGTCTGACCGGGCTTTCCGACAGCATTGTTTTTGAGGACATGCTGACGCCGAAGCGCTTTGCGACGTGGTTCAACGCGCATCGCGGTTCGATTTATGGGTTGTCGTCCAACAGCCTGCGCAACGCTTTCTGGCGTCCGCCTATCCGGGCGCGGGAAGTGCGCGGACTGTACTTCACCGGCGGGGGGACGCACCCTGGCGGGGGCATTCCACTGGTTCTGTTGTCGGGCAAGCTTGCGGCGGCGGCCGTTGCCAGCGACATTGGCAATCGGTAACGCTGCCCTCACCTTGAAAGCCACACCTGTGTCCGGGGAAAACCTCTATGCCGTCGTCACGCACCATCCGCGTCGGTTTAGCAGCGGCGCTGTTTGCCATCGGGATGCTGCTTCCGGCATCCCAGCCGCCTTCTGTCTATGGGCAGGCGCAAGTCGGCCGCGTGATCAAGGTTCGGCCGCGGGTCAGCATCCAGAGTTTCCGGTTCGACCCGCCGGAGATTACGGCGACCGAGTACGGCACGCTCGCGCGGTTGCGGGTGATTGTGCGCCTTGATCTCAATGACGGCGACCGGTTCACCTATGAGGTGCCCTTGGTTGCCATCCCGTGGCAACAGCGTGGCTTTGCGGATATTCGGGTCAAGGACATTGGCAAGAGCATCACGCTTTCAGCTACTCAACCGATCCAGGAAGTCGAATTTGAGTTTCGCGCCTTTCGCAACGAGCTTCAGACCACGGACGTTGAAGTCGGAGCAGAAGTGGAAATTATCACACCTGAGGACCACCCTTCCGCTTCATCCCTGGTTATACGGGGACGCAACCCCAGGCGGTCGCGGCAGGAGCAGCCGGGTGAAAGGCTCATGGTGCGCCGACCCTAGTTGCCCACGCTCGACAGGCAGCTCCGTGCCCGTGGTCACTTGCCAACGAAACCATCCATCCACTTGAAAATGTCAGGGAGGGCATCTGGCACAACCAGCAGGTGCTCGGCTTCATACAGTTTGAACGTCAGCGGCGTTTCCTGGGCGCGAAGTCGGTCGGCGAGTTGTTCCGACCCCGGACGCGAGAAATCCTTCGTGCCGGCCGCAACAAAAGTGGGAAGCGAGCGCAGCGCCACCACACTGCCGGGCGCGCGCCCGGAGATTGGCGCAATGCCGGCCAGGCGGTCGGCGTACTTGGCTGCCACGACCAGTGTGGTTGCCGCGCCCAGCGAATGGCCGACGATGAATATCCGCTTCGCCTTGGGCGCGACCAGCGCCGGCAGTTGCTCGATGACAGGGCCGTAGTCGTCCAGCGGACTGGTGACCCGCGGGCACAGCAGGGACCAGCCCCGCGCGCGACACAGCCGAACGATCTCGCCGTCGCCATAGCTATCGAAAAACATGTTTTCACTGCCGCCCGCGCCGTGGAAAGCCACGACGACCACCGGCGCTTCCGGCGCGGCCAAGGCCCGAACCGGGAGCGTCCCCTTGGTCGTCGGCAGGCTGAGGAACAGTTCGCCGGTTCGTCCAGCCAGGGTCGAGGTCTGCGGTTTGGCGCGAAGCTGTTGCGCCATGGCTTCAGCGTCTCGCAGGAGTTGCAAGCCCGGCAGATCGGTTTCCACCGGCCCACGTTTGCGTAGCGTGTCGAGCATTGCCAGACGGGCGGTGAGCGTCGCCACATCAATGGGCAGCGCTGGTGGTGTCTGGTTCAACTCGGTGACGGCGGCCTTGAGGGCCGCCAGCCGCCGGTCGAGATCGCGCGCCCGGCTCAGTCCAATGCGCCAGGTCCGCAGGTTCGGCGCATCGGGCGTCCCCACCACCAGCTCAAGCGCCGTATCGGACTCCTGCCGGGTCGGTTCACAGGCCACGCGCACGCGATGCGGCAGGGTCGCCTCGGACGGCAGTTGAACCTGGGTGACTTGCTTCCCAACCATCAACCGGAGCGTGAGGGGTGGACGCGGTGACGGCACCTCATAAAGGGCCGAAAGCTCGACTTCCAACACCAGTTCACGCAGGTCGAGAAACGCCCGCGCCGGCGTTGCGGCTAACGCCATGACCCACCGCTCGGCAGCCGTCGGCGTGTGGTTGTGGAGGGCAGCCGTCGTGTCGTCGAGCGCCTGCGCCACAACGCCCGTGTTGCCGGAGAAGAAACCCAGGACGGCGGTTTGCACCCGTGGGATCACAGCCGCGCGCCGCTCCGCGTCCTGGCACTGCATCCAGGCGCGTTCGAGCGCCCGCGTGCGGCGCCCCAACTCGTAGCGTCCTTCGGCAAAACGAATCGGGCCCGCCGGCCCAGGCGCGGACTGGGCCGCCACCAAACCACAGGTGAGCGCCAGGCCGGCCAACCACACTGTCAGCAATACAGCTCGTCGCATAGGTTAGAACCAAGTCTTAAAAGTTACTCCGTCCCGCTACGCGCCAGTAGGCCGCACTGCGGCGCGCATCGCTTGACACGAATCGGCGGCAAAGCGTTTCTGAAACAGCCGTGTCACCGGATACGCCAGTTGCGCCAGCGGATGGGCCGGACGTGAAAACGCCAGAATGTCATACCACACGCCATCGCTGGAAGGCTCCCATTCAATCAGGAATCGCTCCTCGCCCGATTCAACGTGGGACGGCAAGGTGCCGTAGCCAAAGCCGAACCGGCGTTCCTCGGCAATGACGTACACCACCCGACAAGCATTTAGCGACCAGAACCCAAAGTGCCACGGCACAACGGCGACCACTTGCCCGACTTCGATGGGGGTCATGGGACGGTAGCAGCGCAGCCAAGGCAATTCGAACATTGCCCACCGGCGAAGCGCGGCGCAGGCGTGGTGAAAGGTCGCGGCACCATGGCCGAGCCGAATGCGCGTCCGATCCACGGTGTAGCCACTTGGCAGGGCAACGGCGGCGCGCGTTGCGCCTTCTGGCGCATAGGTCAGCGCCTGTTCGGCCTGGGCTTCCAGAAAGGCTTCCAACTGCTGGGTGGTTGGCGGCGTGAACAAAAACATGGCTTATCTATCGTGGCCATCCGTGGACTGCCGGCCAAGCAGGTGTTCCGGCAGCAAGAAAAAAGCTGCCGACGCCTGATGACATCGGCAGCTTCAACCCCTGACCAAACACGATTTAGCTGTTGCCGCTTGCGCCGCCGCTATACATCGTGAAGCTACCCCAAATTTGGTCAATTTCCTGCTCGTGCGCTTTGAACTCCTCCTCGGTTGTCCCAACAATCATGATGTAGTTGTCCGTGACATCCGTGGCGACAAGGATTTTCACTTTGTACTTTTTATTGTCCTTGTCAACCAGGCTTCCAAGCGCCAGCGCGTAGTCGTCTGACAACTTTTCTTCCTTGTCGTGCTTGAGCAGAAAGCTAAACTCCTTGAGAATGGCTTCCGACGTTTTGAAGAGGTCATCTAGCGTGAGCCGTTTGTCCTTGAAGGCCACCACGAGAACAGTCAGTTCAGATGGCTTCGGCGTTTCACCGACACTGGCTTCTTGACGGTTGAATTCTTGGCGGTTGAAACCGGACTGCCGCCTGCCAGCGTCTTGTGTCACCCGTCAGGACTTTTCAACACACCTCGAGAAGGTGGGCTTGGGCAACCAATGCCCCTTAACTCTCAGGATGTTCTCATTTAGGCACTTGACCAGGGCTATGGCTTCACAATGGCAAGGTCGTTAAGCGTCCGCGTTGGAGTCTCAATGACGTACGCATCATCCGGCAAAATGCGCGCGATTCCCCCCACCAAAATCCTGTCTCCCTGCATACCTTCCTGCCGGGTTGTGAACCGAATTTTTTCTATTTTACTGGTGTTGGGTAGGGATATTGTGACATCCCGCAGATAATTCTCAACAGAGACTTGAACGAAGCCGCCTCTCATGTTGTCAGAAATCGATCGCAGCTTAACGTCAACTGATGGCACATTAAAGTTTAAGCCTTCAACCTTGATAATCACGCCACACGTCGAGCTGTCGCCGGCCCTTATCTCGCTGGGATTAAACGGCAGGCCTTCCAGTGTCACCAACGGTTTCACTTGCACCGGAAACCACGCAGTGTGCAAGACACTGCCTAGATTGCTGTCATACGCCGTCCAACTTGCCGACAAGGCCATCTCGCCAATGTGGTTTCCTGAGGCTTGTGCTTCCGACTGTCCAGCTTGCACCACCACGCCAGCCCCATTCGCCGAACGGGGCTCCCACGTCTGTACCCGCGCCAGTTGTGGAACGTGGGGCACCCCATAACACGTCAGGTACTGCTCAAAAGCCCGGTAGGGACGTACCTGCGTCACCCCAAGCGCCCCAGGACCAGTAATCCACCCACTCCCAAACAAATCCCCACAGCAGTTGTAGCAAGCATACGTGCTGCTCGCCTCCGTCCTGGAGTCTAGATACTCCGCCCGCCCTACAATCCCTTTCGTCTCCACACCCTGCACCGACCAGAAAAACTGCCCCCGCTCACACCACGACGGCATCCGTTCCCCACGAGTGTCCGACTGCTCCATCAATCTCTCCCTCCCCAAGTCAATCATCACCGTTTCCCCAGGCCCAAGCTTCGCCTGCCCAAACCCATAGTCCTCCCCACTCTCAAACCGCACCGAAGCGTGATACCGCACCTCCTTGTCCGTCGTGTTCTTCAAATACACCACCGTGTTCTCATCCATCCCCAACCGCACCGGATAACTCCCCGCCGCGCTCGGCATCATCTCCCGATCCACCACCGGCACCCGATACCCTCGCGCCCCATCTTCCCGCTCCACATCTACCGCAGCCCCAATCGTCCCAGCCCCACTCCCATACGCCAACTCGATCCCGGCTATCTGCATCCCACGCCGCTCCTCCTCACTCAGAACCACCGCCAGCGTCCGCGTCTCGCCCGCCCCTAACCGCACCGTCTCCAACTCCCGCCGCGCCATCGCCTCCCCAACCCGTCCAACCAACCACCCCCTCACCTCGCTCTCCCGAGCGCCAAAGTTGTGAACTGTCACGTATGGCGTCAACTTCCCTTTCACCAGCGGTCGCACCCGGACGCCATTCGCATGCCAGACCCCATCCCTGGCACGCCCTAAATCCATGAACGACACCACACTCACATACCCAGCCGCGTTCCACACCCATCCATTCGCTCGCACCGCACCCACCTCATCACTCTCCACCACCACACCCCCAGACCGTGGCACCTCCCCCAACGCCAACCCGACATCTACCAACCGTGTCGCCCGCCCCCCAAGTTCAAACCGGACGCCTTTCCCATCTTTCCCATCCACACGTACCCGCACCCCCACCGACCGCTCTGTCACGTTCGTCACCGCCACCTTCAACGCCCCACCCCGCGGCAGCCGATACACCCCGGCCAACCAAGTCGTCGCCAAACTCACCCGCGCATCCGACAGCCGGTCGCTCACCAACCGTCCACGCCGATCCTTCATCTCCACTTGCGCCCCAAGCACCAACGGCGCCCCTTCAAATGCCAACGCCACGCTCCCGCTCCCAAATGCCGTCCCTTCCCGCGCCCCAAGCTCCGCCAACGGCACGACCCGAAACGACTGCCCCGCGATGGTCAGCGGTGGGGCGCTATGCCGCCGCCCATCCAGCGCAAACAGCGTCGGCTGCACGGTCAACGGCTGCGGACTCTTGTTGTTGAGCAGCAAGGTGGTTTCCACGTCTGACGCCACCCAGTAGTAAGACGAGGTCAACACCTGAGTCGAACCGCCAGGCATAGCGCAGCCCGTCGGTGGTGGCTGGGGCGCCTGAGTCTGGGCGTGAGCAGGCGTCAACCCGCGCTGGATGACCGCCCACCCCCAGACGCCCGCCATGCCCAGGCACAAGACAACGCCAGCGGCAACGCGAGCAGCAACCACGTGGACGGCAAGCAGATTGGCGACAGACAGACGGCGTGACGGCAGCAGCATAGCCATACTCCTTTGATGGAGGTATCTTGCCTTTTCTAAACCTGCTGTTACTAAGGCACATCAATTAGGCAGCCTGTTTCGCCTGGCTTGTCAAGCAAGTTTTTGCTTTCTGGCGCTAGCTGTCCGGGCATTCAGTTGAAATCTCTCTTCAGTCACCGGAGCTAAGCGTTGCCAATGAATTTTTACGGCTTGTTGACGGTGAGAAGTTCAGTACTGACTCTTACGTCTGGCGGCTCAATAACATAATCATCGGGTCTTGGCAAAATCCTGACCTGCCCCCGTACCGTCACTACATCGGTCATGTTAGGGTCAAATTGGGCTTTAAACTCAACCTTCTCAATCTTCGTGGGATCACTCGCGAAGACCGTAACTTTGCGTTCTACTGGTTGAACAATTATCCTTCCAAATCCAGTCATCTCTTGCGGGTAAATCAGAAAGCGGACATTAAGTGATGTCAAGTTCTCTGTGAAGCCATGTACCTCGATCACGACATCACACTCCGAGATATGGTTGATATTATCTGCTGTGATGGTGGCCGGATTGAAGGGACCGACTCTATGAAGTATCACCAACGGTTTCACTTGCACCGGAAACCACGCAGTGTGCAAGAAACTGCCTAGATTGCAGTCATACGCCGTCCATCTCGCCAACAAGGCCATCTCGCCAATGTGGTTTCCTGAAACTTCTGCTTCCGACTGTCCAGGTTGCACCACCGCGCCAGCCCCATTCGCCGAACTGTACTCCCACGTCTGTACCCACGCCAGTTGCGGAACGTGAAGCCCACCATAACACGTCAGGTACTGCTCAAAAGCCCGGTAGGGACGTACCTGCGTCACCCCAAGCGCCCCAGGACCGGTAATCCACCCACTCCCAAACAAATCCCCACAGCAGTTGTAGCAAGCATACGTGCTGCTCGCCTCCGTCCTGTAGTCTAGATACTCCGCCCGCCCTACTATCCCTTTCGTCTCCACACCCTGCACCGACCAGAAAAACTGCCCCCGCTCATGAAACGGCATCCGTTCCCCACGCGCGTCCGGCTGCCCCATCAATCTCGCCCTCCCCAAGTCAATCATCACCGTTTCCCCAGGCCCCAGCTTCGCCTGCCCAAACCCATAGTCCTCCCCACTCTCAAACCGCACCGAAGCGTGATACCGCACCTCCTTGTCCGTCGTGTTCTTCAAATACACCACCGTGTTCTCATCCATCCCCAACCGCACCGGATAACTCCCCGTCGCGCTCGGAATCATCTCCCGATCCACCACCGGCACCCGATACCCTCGCGCCCCATCTTCCCGCTCCACATCTACCGCAGCCCCAATCGTCCCAGCCCCACTCCCATACGCCAACTCGATCCCGGCTATCTGCATCCCACGCCGCTCCTCCTCACTCAGAACCACCGCCAGCGTCCGCGTCTCGCCCGCCCCTAACCGCACCGTCTCCAACTCCCGCCGCGCCATCGCCTCCCCAACCCGTCCAACCAACCACCCCCTCACCTCGCTCTCCCGAGCGCCAAAGTTGTGAACTGTCACGTATGGCGTCAACTTCCCTTTCACCAGCGGTCGCACCCGGACGCCATTCGCATGCCAGACCCCATCCCTGGCACGCCCTAAATCCATGAACGACACCACACTCACATACCCAGCCGCGTTCCACACCCACCCATTCGCTCGCACCGCGCCCCGCTCATCACTCTCCACCACCACACCCCCAGACCGTGGCACCTCCCCCAACGCCAACCCAACATCTACCAACCGTGTCGCCCGCCCCCCAAGTTCAAACCGGACGCCTTTCCCGCCTTTCCCATCCACACGTACCTGCACCCCCACCGGTCGCTCTGTCACGTTCGTCACCGCCACCTTCAGCGCCCCACCCCGCGGCAGCCGATACACCCCGGCCAACCAGGTCGTCGCCAAACTCACCCGCGCATCCGACAGCCGGTCGCTCACCAACCGTCCACGCCGATCCTTCATCTCCACTTGCGCCCCAAGCACCAACGGCGCCCCTTCAAACGCCAACGCCACGCTCCCGCTCCCAAATGCCGTCCCTTCCCGCGCCCCAAGCTCCGCCAACGGCACGACCCGAAACGACTGCCCCGCGATGGTCAGCGGTGGGGCGCTATGCCGCTGCCCGTCCAGCCCAAACAGCGTCGGCTGCACGGTCAACGGCTGCGGACTCTTGTTGTTGAGCAGCAAGGTGGTTTCCACGTCTGACGCCACCCAGTAGTAAGACGAGGTCAACACCTGAGTCGAACCGCCAGGCATAGCGCAGCCCGTCGGTGGTGGCTGGGGCGCCTGAGTCTGGGCGTGAGCAGGCGTCAACTCACTCTGGATGACCGCCCACCCCCAGACGCCCGCCATGCCCAGGCACAGAACAACGCCGGCGGCAACGCGAGCAGCAACCACGTGGACGGCAAGCAGATTGGCGACAGACAGACGGCGTGACGGCAGCGTCATAACTATACTCCTTTGATAAAGGTATCTTACCTTTTCCAAACTCACTGTTACAAAGGCACATCAATTAGGCAACCTGTTTCACCTGGCTTGTCAAGCAAGTTTTTGCTTTCTGGCGCTGGCTGTCCGGTCATTCAGTTGAAATCCCTCCTCCGCGCACGTCCGCAACATCTGACCAGCTCTTGACCAGTCGCCAGCGCGGCTTCGGGACCGGTCGGGAATAACAAACCCCGCCCTTGCGGACGGGGTACGTGCTCATTGGTTTTGACCGCTCGCAATCGGTCGTGGTTTTCAGGGACTTTGCCGGCGCTGCCGCGCGCAAACCCTAGCTCGCGCGCCGTATGGACAATCCGGCTTCAGGGCCTAATCCTCACCCTGCGCCTTCGTGTATCCGGCTTCCCCATCAAACTCAGGCAGCTTTTCAATGTGCATCCAGCGGTACTGGCTACCGATGCGCTGAACCAAATCCAGAATCTGCGCGTCGGTGAGGTCGCCGGCAGCATCCCGCGCCACAAAGCGGCAACGGTAGTGATCCACGCAGTCGGTCATCGCGCCAACCGATGGATAGACTTTCGTTCCACGGTTGGAAATCATCTTGAGCTTGAGCGCGCTGCCCTCGGCCAGGGCTTCGAGCGCCGGCCCAAGCTGTTCAGGGAGTTGGCCCGTTTCCACGAAAATGTCGGCGCCAATGGTCCGCCGCGTCTCGGCCTTGACCACGTCCGGCGCGGCCGGAAAGGTCGGCATGACAATCGGCTTGTAGTCGCGGACCCGCCAGTTTTCAGATTGCTTGCCCAAGTTGTTGATGATGGCGTCGGTAAAGGCGCGCGTCCCAACCGCTTTGGCGTCACCAACAATATCGCGGGTGAGGATGCCCTGTTCGAGCGTCACCAGAAGCGCATGCTCGATCTTGATGGCCGCCTCGAACTCACCCAAGTGACGCAGCATCATCACACCCGACATCAGCACGGCCGTTGGATTGATGACATCCTTACCGGCGTACTTGGGCGCCGACCCATGAACGGCCTCGAAAATCGCCACCTCGCTGCCGATGTTGGCTGAAGGCGCGAAGCCCAAACCGCCGATCAACCCGGAGGTCAGGTCGCTGAGAATGTCACCGTTCATGTTTGTCGTGACGATGACATCAAACTGCTCTGGACGCTTCACCAACTGGTGCGCGCAGTTATCAATGATGATGTGATTGGCTTCGATGTCGGGATACTCAGGCGCAATGGCTTCAAAGGTGCGTTTGAGCATGCCCTCGGTTTGCTTCATGATGTTGGACTTGGTGGCGCAGTGAACGCGGGTCCGTCCCTCTGACCGCGCAAACTCAAACGCCAGCCGGACGATTTTCTCGCAGCCCTTGCGCGAAATGAGCTTCAGGCACTGCGCCACGCCGGGCGTCTGCATGTGTTCGATCCCGGCATAGAGGTCTTCGACGTTTTCGCGGACAACCACCATGTCCAGTCGCCGCCCGGTAAACGGCGTCGGCACGCCCGGCATCTCGCGCACCGGACGAATGTTGCCGTAGGTCTCGAAGAGCTTGCGCAATGTCACGTTGGCGCTCTTTTCGCCAAAGCCGACCGGCGTTTCAAGCGGCCCCTTCAACACGACGCGCGTCTTGGAAATCGACTCAATCGTTTCAGGCAAAACGCCCGACGGTACACCTTGCTGGAAAACACTTGCGCCGGCCGCGCGTTCTTCCCACGCAACCGCCGCCCCCGTTGCCTCGATGATGCGGCGGGTGGCCTCAACGCATTCCGGCCCGATACCGTCCCCTGGAATCAGGGTGACGAGCTTTTTGCCGTCCTCAGTGATGTGAAATGGCATAGAACGATGACCTCAAAGAAGAGTGTGCGAAAGCGCACATAGCCTTGGCAGTCTAGTCGGCGGCGGCAGGACGGTCAAGAAATGGCACGGAAAGCAAGGATGGCGTCGTTGCCCAATACCAACGACGCCATCCAGCGCACCGAAGTGCTGACACCAAACTCATCCCCTTTAGGTGGCCGCCAACACCTCCGTAGGCTCCACCACGAGGGCGCGGAACTGAAGCTGATCATCCGCCACGAACACTTCGACCTGCGTCACATCCTTGAAATCACCGCGAATGACCGCATCGGAAAGCGGGTCCTCGACAAAGCGCTGCAATGCGCGCCGGAGTGGCCGCGCCCCATATTGGCGTTCGGATGCCGTTTGCTGAACAATCCAGCGGAGCGCTTCCGGGGTGGCGGTCAGCGCCAACCCACGGTGGACGAGCGTTTCATTGAGGTGGGCAAACAACAGGGCGACGATGGCTTCGAGGTCGGCTTCGACGAGCGGTTCAAAAAGGATGATGTCATCCAACCGATTGATGAACTCCGGGCTGAAGGTCTGCCGGACGGCATTCATCACCGAAGCCTCGTCATCTGACTGACCGCTCGGATGGAAGCCGAGGCGTCCGCGTTTCTGAATCAGCCGGGCCCCGATATTCGAGGTCAAAATGATGATGCAGTTCTTGAAGTTGACGGTAGTGCCCAGGCTATCGGTGAGCTGTCCGTCTTCGAGAACCTGCAACAGCAGGTTGAACAAGTCTGGGTGCGCTTTCTCGATTTCGTCGAAAAGCAACACCGAGTAGGGATGCCGTCGGACACGCTCGGTCAACTGCCCGCCTTCTTCGTGGCCGACGTAACCGGGCGGGGAGCCGATTAACTTGGCAACGGCGTGCTTCTCCATATATTCCGACATGTCGAAACGGATGAGTGCGCGCTCCGTGCCAAAGAGCAGTTCCGCCAGCGTGCGCGCCGACTCGGTCTTGCCAACACCGGTCGGCCCAAGGAACAGGAAGCTGCCGACCGGCCGCTTCGGACTGCGGACGCCGGCCCGCGAGCGCCGGATGGCGCGGGCAAGAGCTGAGATTGCTCGATCCTGACTAATGACCCGGCGGTGCAGCTCGTCTTCGAGGCGCAGAAGCTTCTGCACATCGTCTTCCTTGAGCGCGGCAACCGGAATCCCCGTCCAGCGGGCAATGACTTCTTCCACGTCGGCGCGCGAAACGACCGTCACCGGCGCGGGGGCTTCCGGGGCTGGCGATGACTCATTGCCAAAGTTTGTAAAGTAGCCGGTCCGCCGGGGCGCTGGCGGGAGCTGGGCCGCCCGAAGCTTAACCTGCGTGCCAGCTTCATCAATCAGGTCAATCGCCTTGTCTGGCAAGAAGCGATCCACAATGTAGCGATTCGACTGATGAACCGCCGCGGCCAGGGCCTCTGGCGTGTACGTCACGCCATGGAAGTCTTCGTATTTTTCCTTCAAGCCAGCCAGGATGACGAGAGCATCATCCTCACTGGGCGGCGCGACGGGAACCGACTGGAACCGCCGCTCAAGGGAACGATCCTTTTCAATACTGCGCCGGAAATCGGCCGGAGTCGTCGCGCCGATGCACTGAATCTCGCCACGCGACAGCGCCGGCTTCATGATATTCGCTGCATCCAGTGAGCCTTCAGCCGAGCCAGCGCCAACAAGGGTGTGAATCTCGTCAATAAACACAATGATGTTCCGCGCTTCGGCCAGCTCGCGCATGATGTTTTTGAGGCGTTCTTCAAACTGCCCACGGTATTTCGTTCCAGCCACAATCAAGCTCAAGTCAAGCGCGACGATCCGTTTATCGGCCAGAAAGCGGGGTACTTCACCGCTGACGATCCGCTGGGCGAGTCCCTCGACAATGGCGGTTTTGCCCACCCCTGGTTCGCCAATCAGTAGGGGATTGTTTTTGTTGCGACGACAGAGAATCTGAATCACCCGCTCGATCTCGACGCTCCGCCCGATGAGGGGATCGAGCATTCGACGCGCCGCCATGTCGGTCAGATCGCGGCTGTATTCGGCAATGCCACTGGTTTCCTTTTTGTTGCTGCCGGTTGGCGTCGCTGGCGGTGGCGGCGATAGGGTTCGCAAAATCTCCTCACGGATGGCGTGTGGACGCAAGCCGTGTTCATAGAGGATGCGTGCCGCGAGGCTGTTTTCTTCCCGCAGCAAAGCCAACAGCAAGTGCTCCGTGCCGATTGCGCGCAAGTTCATGCGCTCCGCTTCCTCGGCGGCATGAACCAAAATGCGCTTGGCTTCGGGAGATAAGGGTAAATCCATCGCTACGGTCGTGCGCTCACGCCGTACCGTGCGGGCTTCGATGTCACGCCGTACACCATCGAGTGTCAGGTGCGCCTTGAGAAAGAACCGATTGGCCAGCACCTTGTCTTCGCGCATCAGTCCCAGTAACAGGTGCTCGGCATCAATGGATGACGCCCCGAACTGGCCGGCTTCATACCGGGCAAAGAAAACGACCCGACGGGCCTTTTCGGTGTATCGCTCGAACATAACGTGAGTTCCTAGCTAAATAGGTCAATGTAACGTTGGCTACCTGATGAGGACGCAGCCGGATAGCCAGAGGAAAGCCGCCGTGAGCAAGCCTAATCCAGATTATGCGCCGATGAAAGGAACTCCGTTCGTACCGAAAGGGACACTGCATCATTTTCAAGGGTTGGCTTTTCAAGGTTACCGCCCCATGAGCGGGCGCTTACGGAGGACTTCAGCGGCGAGGCGGACTTCAGTGGTGGGTGGGGGAATGCCCCTGAGTCCGAAACTCGAAGCGTTCTAGTGAGAAATTTCAAGTCTGGAGATAGAGCACGCCCTGATGAAAGGTACAAAGCCTGTAGCCAGGCGAGCCGACCAAAAACCTGGCTAGCGATAGCGGCGTGATAAGGAGTCGTCCACCGGGGGGATGGACGCAGGTCAGGTCGGCGACGAGGCTGGTAGGACGACGTTTCATCGCCCTACCGTAAGACTATGTGCTGCCATGGGCAGCATCGCTTGACTGGTTACTTGTATGGGCTAATGGTCAGTCTTCAGCCTTCGGCTCGCGGCCAAGATTGCTACTCAACTGGCGAGCAAGATTTTCACGTAATTCATCAGCCGCGCGAGCAAGAAGTTTGCCCGCTACGGCGCTCGCTGAAGTGGCTTGTCCGAGCATGACGTACGTTTCCAGAACGGCCATTGTCTGACGACTCACCGGAATGGTAAGGCTTTGCGCCACCCTTCCACGGCGCTTTTTTGTTTCACCTGGCGTGGATGACTGTTTTGTGTTTGGCATATGCTTTACGTTCCCCTTTGTGGGCTATTTTTGGTCATGACTTCAAGTGGCGAGAATGACTTGAAAGTACCTACCCGTTTATAAACGAACCCAGGGAAAAAGGGGAAATACTTTTTCTCTAGACTTGCTTTAGCTGACCACTGACAACAGGGGGTCTGGATCGGCGATCGGGGATAGTGCGGCGGCTTGCGCCAAACGGATTGAATCACCCAGTTTTTCCGTTATACGCCGGCTTCCCTGGAGCAATATCGTCTGGGTCGAACCTTCCTTATTCCTTGCCAGCACACCAAGGTAATACCGTTTCTTTTGAACGAGATAAGCCAGTGGACCAAGCACGGCGGCGCGAAACCCCGTCAACTGCCATTCACCATAACTCCGCACCGCTTCCAGCTCGATATAGGGTATCACCATTTCGGACTGCCACCCTTGATGGTGCAGGCTCGTCAGGGCAAGTCCGCGCTCGAATAGCTGAATGGCGCTGTAGGCGCGTTCAGACTCATCTACATCTGCGATATTGATGCGATCGAGCACGACTGGCTCACTGGTCGCAGCACCCAAATCATGGGCTTCCGCCAAGCTGCTCAACCGCTCTCGGTCACGGGTATCCACTCGGGTCGCCTGGCGTACCAAGTCCCGAAAAACAAAGACCCAGACGGCATACATCGTTCCAATCGCAACCACCGTGAACGTAATGCGCATCGGTAACGGCAATTGATTGAAACTTGGCGCATCTTGGAGAAAAACAACCAAGCTCGGCGTCATCAGCAGTGGAAGCATGGGCATAGACCTCGGATGGAAAGCAGTCAGGTAACCTGCTTCCAACATAGTCAATTTGCTTCCTGTACGTGAAAAGAAAACACACGGCCGCCGCCCGGTGCGTTGTCAGGTGGCGGTCATCTCATCCAGGAGTCGCTGGGCAGCCGCGGCGGGATCGGGCGCAGCCGTGATTGGCCGTCCAATCACCAAGTACGTTGCACCGGCCGCCAGGGCGTCGCTTGGCGTTGCCACGCGCCGCTGGTCATCTGGGAGGGCGCTGCGTGGGCGAATACCCGGCGTCACGATGACGAAGTCATCGGGCACCAGGCTCCGAACGGTGGGGATTTCATGTGGCGAGCAAACAATGCCGCCCAGGCCGCACTCTACAGCCAGTCGCGTCAACCGTGACACGACTTGTTCAGGCGTTCCGAGGATGCCAACCTCGTCGAGTGTCGCCTGATCGGCACTTGTCAACAGCGTGACCCCCAGAATGACCGGACGAGCGCCATGCATTGGCGGCGCGTTCCCTGGCATGGTTGCCAAGGCGGCGCTTGCCGCCTGAAGCATCGCCCGACCACCCAGTGTATGTACCGTGCACAGATGAACGCCAAGCTGTGCCGCTGACACCACCGCACCGGCAACCGTATTGGGGATGTCATGGAACTTCAAATCCAGAAACACGCGCGCGCCCGTCGCCAGCGCCAAGGCCACAATTGACGGGCCGGCTGCCGTAAACAACGTTTTTCCGATCTTGAACCCACCAACGTAGGGCGACAATCCATGAACGAGCCGCTCGGCGAAAGCCGGGTCTGGGGTGTCAAGCGCCACGAAAAGCCGCGCGGCCGGCGAAAGCTCAGGGCTGGTCATGCAGCGCACGAAAAAGCCCCGTTTGGAGCATCCCAGCTAGGAACGCAGCCAACGGGGCCGAAGAGTCCTTCAGTCGAGCAACCAAATCGGTCTTAGTACCGCGTACGATAACGACGACCCGTCGTGCGGGCATTGCGCGTGGTATAACGCGGCTGGGCCACCGACCGGCCTTCGGCCAAGGTCGGGGTAGCCGGCGCTGAACCAAGCCGGTCCTGTGGTGTAAGCGCAGCATAGGCTACGGCAAACCGCTCGCGTGTACCGGCGGGAATCTTGAGGTTGAAACCGGTCGGCGCAAGTCCCCGGTGCAGTTCCGGGTTGAGCGTTGAAAGTTCACTGATTGGCATCTGGAGCGCCTCAGCAGCCACAGCTAGCGAGGTTGGTGTGTCAAGCGGGAAGGTGTCATACCGCATGGGCGGTTCAGGGGTCACATCGAAACCATACTGCTTCTGATTTTTAGCAATTGCAATCACCGCCAGAATTGCCGGGACATAATTCTGGGTTTCACGGGGTAGCAGTGCACGCTGGTGTAGTTCCCAGAAGTCGGCATAGCCGCACCGCTCAATCGCGCGCTCGACATTCCGCTCACCACAGTTATAGGCGGCCATTGCCAGCAACCAGTCACCGGCAAAGTAGTTGTGCAAAAACTTGAGATAACGCGCCGCAGCGCGGGTTGAAGCTTCAGGCGCGACCCGCTCATCCATGTAAGCGTCTTGGCGGAGACCAAAACGCGCACCCGTTCCTGGAATGAACTGCCAAATACCGCGCGCCTTGGCGAAGGACAACGCGCGGGGCTGCCAAACCGACTCGACCTGCGCCAGCCAGATTAGGTCTTTTGGCACACCTTCCTCGGCGAAGATGCGCTCGGCCATCTCACGGTAGCGGCCTGAGCGAACCAGTCCGCGCTCCATCGTGGCGCGTCCCCGCCCAACCGTGTAGAAGTTCATGAACTGGTAAACCTGAGCTGTCACCGTGAACTTGAAGTCAAAGTTTGACATATCAAGCTCGCTCGTTGGGCGAGTGCTAATGCGGCTCACGTCCAGCGCGGCCAGCTCATCCCGATAGGAACCACTTGCCACCAGCGCCGATTGACGCAACCCAGTTTGCAAGAGTTCGATACGCCCTTGTAATTCAAAAGCGTAAGCCTGAACGTCCTGTTCAGCGCGAAGTTGCTCTGGCGCTTGTTCAAGCACGGATTTAGCCGCGGCAAAACACCGTTGAGCGGCCTCAAAGTTTCCGTTGCGGAAGGCTTCTTCACCTTGCCTGTAGTGCCGCTCGGCGGTCGCAATGAGCGTACGTCCAGGCGAACTAGTCGGCGCAATCGTGGTTGGCACGGGCGACTGCGCCAACGTCACGGACGCTCCGCAAGCGGTCAACACGCAGAATGCGGACGCGCGCCAAAGACTAATGTATGAAGTCATGGCTTCTCCAAAAAATCGCGGTCTGAATGGCGTCGAGATTCCGAGCGCACAATCTGTGAGAACGGATTAGGACGGAAACAAGAAACACTCAGGAATCTCAACCAGAAGTGCCCGCCTTCTATCACCAATGTGAAAGGGGTGTCAAACCTATCTGTCGGAACTAGCCAGCGGCGGCCCTATGCTAGGAAGCCCGCAACTGCTCCGACTGAAGCGCGGTCAAGGCGATGGCATCCAGGATGTCGCTGGCGTCACAGCCCCGCGACAGGTCATTGGCTGGCTTGGCAAGTCCCTGCAAAATTGGGCCAATGGCAGTCGCCTGCCCCAACCGCTCAACCAGTTTGTAGGCAATGTTGGCGGCTTCAAGGCTCGGAAAAATAAGCACGTTTGCTTGCCCGGCAACGGGGCTGCCGGGAGCTTTGCGGGCTCCAACGACCGGCACAATAGCGGCATCCGCTTGGATTTCCCCATCCACGAGGAGGTTCGGCTGGCGCGCGGACACCAAGCGGACAGCCTCCGCAACCTTGTCCACCAGCGGATGATCCGCGCTGCGCCGGGTGGAAAACGACAGTAGGGCCACCCGTGGCTCCACGCCTAGAAACGTACGGCAGTTTTCAGCAGCAGCAATGGCAATGTCGGCCAACTCAGCCGATGACGGCTCGATTACAATGGCGCAGTCCGCAAACAAAAAGCTGCCATTCGCGCCAAAGGCTGGCTCCTTGACGGTCACCAGCATGAAGCTCGAAACAATGTTGAAGCCGGGGGCTAACCCAATCACCTGGAGCGCGGCCCGCACTGTTTTTGCCGTCGAGTGGGTCGCTCCGGCGACTGAACCATCAGCTTGGCCGGTGTGAACCAGCATATTCCCGAAATACAGCGGATCGCGCATCACCTCACGCGCCTGCTCCAGGGTCAGTCCCTTGGATCGCCGGCGTTCATAAAACGCCTGGGCGAATGACTCATGGGCCGGATCCGTGCCTGGTTCGACGATTGGAAAACGGTCTGGTTCAAGTCCCAGCTCGCGGGCGCGGGACCGAATCAGGGCAGCATCGCCCAACAAGGTCACGCGAGCCGTTCCCTGGTCAAGGCACATGGCTGCCGCCCGCAGCGTGCGGGGGTCGTCGCCTTCCGGTAACACAATGTGCTTGTTGAGTTCAGCCGCCCGCCGCCGGAGATTTTCCAGTAATGTCATGCTTGCCTCCCACCCCTTCTTCGTCACTTATGAGCTTCAGCCGTCGTTCCAGGATTTTTTCATCCGGGAACAGAGCGCCGGCCAGTGCCCCCTCGAAACAGCTACCATCAAACCCGACGGCGGAAGCCGCCGTCGGTATGAGACCAACCAATTCAGGACGCCCAACCGCCACGGCATGGCGTTTTGCCGCAGCGACCACCGCGTTGAAGACATCAACCGGGCGAGTTTGGCGCGTGTCCGTCAGGTTCATCGAAACCTGCACCGTCCCACGCGAAGCCAGCCGCAAACCAAGCGCCTTGACGCCCGGCAAGCCGCTCTGGGCCGCGCGCAGGTCACGCGCAATCGCTTTGGCGACATCCAGCGCGTCGGTCAACAGCTCCACATTGAAAGCAATGAGGTAATCCCGCGCCCCGATGGCAACGGCACCGGCGGTTGGGTGAGGTTGAGCCGGACCGAAGTCAGGCCGCGGAAAGGTTGGTGACGTACGAATAGCCCGGCGAATGGCTGCCAAATCCCGGTAAGCTGGCTGGCATGCGGCTTCGCCATAACAAAACACGGGAAGCCCATATTCGCCTGCCACCCGGCGGCCGACCCGGTGTGCCAGCGCGACACACTCGGCCATCGTGACGCCTGACACCGGGACAAAGGGCACGACATCGGCCACGCCAATGCGTGGATGGACGCCAACATGCGTCTGAAGCGTTAACCGCGCCACGGCGGCCGCGACACCGGCTAGGGCAGCCCGCTCAACCATCTCCGGCGCCCCAACAAAGGTCACGACGGATCGGTGGTGGTCAACGTCTCGATGAACATCCAGGACGGATTGCCCTAAAGCGCGTTCGATCTGCGCGACGATGGCGGCGACCACGTCGGGCCGCCGCCCCTCGCTGAAGTTTGGAACGCATTCAACCAATGAAGGCATGAGATGAAGGCATGAAAAGCAGGCCCATTCAGCGGGGCGCTTGCAAGTGAGCCTCCAGCAGCCACAAGCGCTTGTCAACAGCGCGGGAGATGCCGGTATAGAGATCGGCCGTATCGGCGTCGCCTAAAGCATCCGTTTCAGCAATGGTCGCTCTAACGTGTTTGGCAAACGGCGCGTAGCGTTCCACCAGTGCCTTGACGTGATCCAGCCCATCCTGGATGTCGGTTGGATATTCCGGCAGCGTCGAACCGGCCGCGGCCATCCGGGCCGTGCCCATGGCTGTGCCACCTAATGCCGTCACCCGCTCGGCAAGGTCATCAACAAAGCCGTCCAACTCGCCGGCCATGTCATCAAATAGCTCGTGGAGCGCGAAGAATTGTGGTCCCTTGACATTCCAGTGGGCTTGCTTGACCTGGGTTTTGAGATCGAGTGCCGTTGCCAACGACTGGTTGAGCAGCCGAATGACCGAAACCCGAATCTCTTCTGGAAGGTCAATTTGCGTTGCGTGAAGTCGTTCACTCATAACGTTCCTCCTGTGGAAAAAGCTGTGAAAATGTGGAACCGTGGCAGAACAATGGACGCGCTCCAACTCAATCCATCACCCAGTGATACGACTGAGTTAGGCATAGCGAAGTTTCATCGAAGCTTCAGCCAGTTGCTCGATTCGCGTCTCGACTTTGGGCGAAGTGAGTTTTCCATCGGCGAAGTCCGCATAGGTAGCATAGACGAAGCGTGGGACGATCACGGCTCGAAAGTCCAGCATCAAAGAGTTAGCCAATCCCAGCACAGACATATAGCTGCTCTGTCCACCGGCTGCGCAGAGAAAAGCAACGATCTTGTCTTCCCAGGCCTGGCCGGTCAGCTCAATCAAATTTTTCGCGGCAGCGTTGACGTCATAGTTGTAAATCGGAACTGCCAGTGTCACCACGCGCGCCTTGGCAATCAAAGCTTCCAGGCTTGCCACTTGGGGATGTTCCCCGGCTGACTCACCATCACACAACGGCAGCGGATAATCGCGCAAATCCACCAACGCGGCGCGCGCGCCGCGTTGGGCATAAGACTGAACCAGGCGCTGGGCCATGATTCGGCTGTGGCTGCCAGACCGCAGGGACGTTGCCAAAACAAGATATTCCATGTCGAGGCTCCTGGTATTGAGCAGCGCCCGGCGTCGCCCGTGCCAACGGACGCCCGCCGCGCGCCGGTTCATCTCACGGCTGCACGCAATTGGCAGCGACCTTTTCGAGCGCGTCCGCGTAACGCTTCGCGTGCGCCGCCTCGACGCGCCCGAAAGCCTTGAATTGCTTGGCCGCCCGATTGAGCATGGCTTTGAAGCGTTCTGCATGTTCAAGCGACTCGGCCCCTTGCTCGATGAACTCCGCCACGGCATCAGCTTCACCTTCCTGCCGCGCTTCTTCGGCAAAGGTCGGATACATTTGCTCCGTTTCGTACATTTCGCCCTCGTAGGCAATCCGCAGCAGTTTCTCGACGGTCATTTCGGATTCTGGATACATCAACTGGAGATGCGCAAAGGCATGCCCGGTTTCTTCATCAGCCGTCCGCTCGAAAAGCTGGGCGACTTCCTCGTTGCCCAGCTTACGCGCCAACTGTCCAAAGTAAAGGTAACGGCGGTTTGCCATGGCTTCGCCGGCGAAAGCCGCCTGGAGGTTCTGCTCGGTTTTGGTTTTTGGTTCACGCATGGTGGTCGGTGTCTCCTTATTGCATAGAAAGTGCCTAGATTTAGACTCCATCTAAATCAGGAAGTAAAAAAAATCACGAGGTCACGTCTGATGTGGTCTGCACGCAAGTGGCGCACAAGCCACGTAACGTCAGCTCGAACCCCTCGATGACGTGTCGTCCAGGCAGCGTGCACTGCGGCCAGGGTGCAATCACATCGTAGTCCACATCTTCGACTCGCCCGCACCGCCGACAGACAAAGTGGTGGTGTGGGTCAAGGTTTGGATCAAAACGCATCACCCCGTCCTGCTGGATTTCAGCCAACTGACCGCTTTCCAAAAGCCAGTTAAGTGTGTTGTAAACCGTTGCCCGCGAAGCCATTGGAAACTTCGCATTCACAGCCGACCACACTTCATCGGCCGTCGGATGATGGGTGCACTGCTGTAAGTATTCGACAATGGCCAAGCGTTGCGGCGTCAGCTTCAGCCCCTGCGCGCGAATGAGGTCAGTCACATTTTGAACAGCGAGTCGTTTCATAACGAGGACTAGACTAAGTCTAAAAAAAGAAATTGTCAACTATGACTTGCCGGAACCGGCTGGCTGCGTGGCCACTGGCTGGCTTTCCGATTACCTCCGCCCAGCCGCCGCCTGCTCGGCGCGATACCGGTCAAGCTCGCGCGCGGAGACATTGACCAACTCAGCTTGCGTCGGCGCGACGCCAGCCAGCATATCGAGCGTCATCGGCCTGGATGCTACCACTTCAGACTGAAAGTGCAGTGGGATGCCCAAGATCGAACGCCGGTAATGTACCTGGAGCGTCACCTTCTGGTTGGGTGGATCAAGTCGTACCCGGATGCGCTCGGTTTGGAGCTTCAATGCCGCACACAGGTCCAAGGCGCGGTCGCGTAGTGTTGCCAATGGTTGCTGGCGGTCTTGGGCGAGTGTGGCAAGGCGGTGACTAAGTGCGGTGTTGGCTTGCCGGTATAGACCATAGATGACGAGGGCGTAACTAACTAATACAATTCCCATCAGTCCAACAGCCAAGCGCCCCCAGCGTCCAAGCGCTGACCAAGCAACCCGTTCAGACCACACACGATGCGGCATCGGTCGTGAATCAACTGGCGACGTGGCGTGGCGCAGCCGGACACGGTCTGCTGACAGCGCAGGTGATGATGGGCGCGCCTTTTGCTCAGTGGGCGGTGGGGCTTCGAGCGGTGGCGTTGCCAGCCGTCTCCCTAGCGGCTTGTCTGACGGCAACGCCGTCCCAACAGCGTCGCCTTCGGAAGGCAGGGCATCCGCCGTCTGAAGGCTTGGCAGCACTTGAAAGCTTGGCAACGGCTGGTCATCCGCTACCTCTGCCGATGCTGGCGACGGGTGTGCTCCAGGAAGCTTGACGGTAGCGGCACGTTGCTCGGCCACGGCGAGGCACTCCCGGCCCTCGTGAACCATGACGGCATCCTCTTGTGCCACTGGCGTGGGTGGCAACACTTTTACAGATGGGGCCGAGCGCACGACTGGCAACGGTGGCGCGACCGCAGCAGCTTCACGCAATTGCGCGCGGAAATCCCCGGTGACGCGCGCGATTGACGCTTCTGGCCGCCAGGCATCCGGGGCGGCGGATGGCAATTCGAATGCAAGCGAGGCCAGTGCCGTTTCGAGTTCGAGTGCGAGGTCAAGCGCCGTCGCCTGACGTTTTGCCGGGTTTTTGCTCAACGCCCGCATCACGCATAGCTCGACGGCCTCCGGCAAGTCTGGGCGCAAGTCGCGGAGTGGACGCGGCGTCGCCGTCACTTGCTGCATCATGACGGTGGTGGTGACCTTACCCGGAAATGGGACGTTACCGGTGAGTAATTCGTAGGCTAGCGTCCCCAAGCTGTAGATGTCAGAACGTGGGTCAAGGGGCTTACCTTCGCATTGCTCCGGTGACATGTAGTGGGGCGTTCCCATGACGCTGCCCGTCTCGGTATTGAAATCACTGCTGACGGCAACGGCATCTGCCAGCTTGGCGATGCCGAAATCGAGCACCCGTGGTATTTCTTCGTCATCCACGACCTCGATCATCACATTGTCGGGCTTGAGGTCACGGTGGATGATCCCCTTGCGGTGTGCGGCGTGCACGGCCGAACAGATTGGCTTCATCCAGCGAACGAGCTTTTCAAGCGCAACCCGACCCTGCTGGTCGAGGATGCGGCGCAGGCTCTTGCCTTCGATGAAATCCATCACGAGATAGGCCACGCCGTCGGGCGTGATGCCGAAATCCATGACGGAGACGATGTTGAGGTGCTTGAGCCGTCCAGCCATGGCGGCCTCGCGGCGGAAGCGCGCTAAAGCGTCTTCATCGGCAACGAGATCGCGGGAAAGCACTTTGACAGCGACCGTGCGGTGTATCAACAAGTGCCGCGCCCGATACACCGCCCCTGAGCCGCCGCGACCAATGCGGCGTTCAATGCTGTACTTGCCGTCGAGCGTCCGTCCAACAAATGGATCAGATTGAGAGGGACTGACTGGGGACGGCTCTGGAGCCATATTCAACGGCAAATGCATCGTCAAACCGGCGAGCAAAGCCGGTGGGACTGACGACGCGCCACTGGAAACGGAAGCGTCGCGCATGGCGAATCCTCATGGGATGGTTGGGGAAAAGTCGAACCTGGCTACAAACCAGCGCCTACCCATGCGTTGCGAAAGCTCCGGGCTGGCGCCAAAGCACGCCCAAACCTTGAGGAACTGTAAGTTACACGTCCAGAGACGCAAGTTCAACGGTGAATCTCCGCTCACCACAACCAGAGCTTGAGCGCCCAACTGAGCAGTATCCCAGTCACTACGACGAGGATGGTCAAGAAAGGGGGAAACCAGGCTTCGACTCGATTGACCCAGGAACGCTTTCCAACCAGATGCAGCAGGGAGCGCAACCACCACCACCCAAACAAGGCAAAAATCACTGGCGACATTGGGTGAAAATGGAGCGCTCGCTGCCATTCACCTTTTGCCAAGGCACAAAATGCGCGGGTCAAGCCGCAGGTAGGGCAGTCGATCCCGGTCGTCACTTTGAGCGTGCACAGCGACAGGGTGGGTACATCGGGAGGGCGATACCACAAGCTCACCACAAAAACCGCTGTCGTGAAGACGAGTCCAGACAGATATGCCATCATGGCAGTCCGGTTAAGCATATTGGGGGATGCATTAGGTACGGGGTCCATGTCCGCAAGCAATTGTTCACCTATCACGGAGGTGCAAGTCACCGTGCGTGACCGTCGGCCAGCCGCGATGTCGCCACGTGCGGCTTGTCTCTTGATTACCCTGGTGGTTGTGATTGGTTATGCGAACAGCCTCAACTGTGGCTTCGCGCAAGATGATGTCTTTGTCGTCACAATCAATCGCGCCATCCGCGACCTGCCACATGTTTACCGGGTCTTTGCTCAACCGTACTGGGGCATTGGCTACGAAGAATTGGCCACGTACCGTCCGATTGTCAACGTGAGCCTGGCGCTCAACTATGCTGTTCACGGCTTCCATCCACTCGGCTACCACTTGGTCAACCTGCTACTCCACGCCATCAACAGTTGTCTGGTGTACGGGTTGGTTCACACCTACACGCGCTGGTCACACCTTGCTCTGTTTACGGCGCTCCTTTTTGCAGCCCATCCAGTGCATGTTGAGGCCGTCACTCAGGTGGTGGGACGCACGGAGTTACTGGCAGCCAGTTTTGGTTTTCTCAGTTGGCACGCCTATTTGCGCACCGGAGAAGGTCGGCACTGGCGCTGGCTGGCGTGGGCCGCATTTGCCGTGGGAATGTACGCCAAGGAAAGTGCCATTACGCTCATTGGCGTTATTGGATTGGCTGAACTCTGCGCCGGGCGACTCCAAACACGCCAGGACTGGCAGCGCTTGCTGTTTGAGATGAGTGGATTTTTGGCGGTTGCTGGCAGCAACATTGTCACGCGCTGGCTCGTGAATGGACGCTTCGGCGTGCAAAGCGACCAAACCTACTTTCACAATGACCCTTGGCTGACCCGCATCCTCACCATGTCACAGGGCCTAGTGGAATACTTCCGCTTGCTTATTTTTCCCTACAAGCTCTGTGCTTTCTACGATTTCAGCTTTTTCCCGAAAGTCGCCACCCTTACCCCGCGGGTCGCGACGTCACTAACCCTCGTCGTGGTCGTTATTGGTCTTGGTATTTGGGCCTGGCGACGACAGCCGGTGGTCGCGTTCGCCATCCTGATGTTTTTCGTTTCGATCTCACTGGTTTCTAACATCATCGTCCCAACCGGACTCGTCATTGCTGAACGGGTGCTTTACCTGCCTTCGCTCTCTATTTGCCTTCTGGGTGGACTTGGGCTGGCTACTCTTTACGAACGGTCGCCGACTGGTCGTCGCGCGGCAATTTTGGCCTGTGTCACCATCCTTGGGCTGATGTCCTGGCGAACCATCACGCGCAATCCAGACTGGACGGACAACGAAGCCTACAGCCGGGCGCTATTGCGCGACGCGCCAGGCAACCCGAAGAGTTGGTTGGCCATGGCCAAAGTCTATGAAGATTCCGGCAATCTAGCCGCCGCGGAGGCAGCGCTCCAGCAAGCGATTGCAATTGGCGCGCATCGCGCCGCGCCGCGCACCGCGCTTGGTCAGCTTTACATGCGGCTGGATCGGCTGTCTGAAGCCGAAGCCCTGTTTCGGGACGCGATTGCGGGTAATCCGCTAGGGTGGCAGGCTTATTTTTCGCTGGCGAATTTACTTGCGCGCCAGGGACGAACAGCCGAGGCGCTGGACTGGTACGCCGCCGGAAAGCAACAGTACCTTCCTCCTGGCGACGTTTTGTCCAAGACGGCGGCTGGCTTTTACCGCGGAGGGCAATACGTCGAAGCCTGTGCCGTCTATGAAGATGCGCTACGACGTGACCCGTTCCTCGGCCAAACGTGGGCAGGCTATGGCATCACCCTGCTACGTCTCGGACGTATGGCAGAAGCCCGCGCGGCGCTCGAACAGGCAGTGACGCTTGATCCCAACCTAGCTGACGGCTGGATGAATTTAGGGAGCGTTTGTGGCGAGCAAGGTGATTACGTCGCGGCGCGACACGCATTCGCCGAGGCGATCAAGATTGATTCTTCTTCTGAGCAAGCTCATGCCAATCTTCGGCTGGCCACAGCGTTGGCCTTTTCTCATTGAGCGTAACAATGCAAAAATCAGTCAATGTCAAACTGGAAACTTTCGCTTGGCGCAGACTTGACAATCCTGACAACACCCATGGCGACAGCATCTAACCCCGTCGAGCGTGTGCAACCAACGAACTTTGAGTTAGCGCGACAGGCTTTTCAGCGAGGTGAGTATGAAGATGCCCTGATGCGCATCTACGCCGCGCTATGGAGCGACCCACCCGACCCCAATGTCCACCTTCTGCTGTGGGACGTTCTGGAAGCGCAGCGCCTCGAACGAAGCCGCGTAAAGCTGCTGCAACGGGCCATTGAGGAAGTGGCATTTTCGCGGAAGCCAAAAGCTCCACTGCCGGCCCTCGAACCTGACCCTGACCCAAATGGAAAACGCCGCGCGCCACGCTTTCCAGCCTCGCACCCGGTCATCCTGGTCTCGAATGACGTGCGGCGCAAGCTCTGGGCAGAGCTGGCCGTTGTCGAAGTCACCAGTCTGGTTGGCGCGCGGCTGCGCGTTGCGACTGAGTTTGCCCTAGGCGAACGGGTTCATCTTTTTGGCACACGCGGGGACGCCAGTGAAACCATCGAAGCCACGGTGCGCAATATCCGGCCCGATGACGAGGAAGAAGGGCGATTTCTTGCCGGGGTTGAGTTCTTGACGCCCGCTGGTGCATGGCTGTTGCCAAACCAGGAAAGCCGCCAACCGCTCGATGCTGGTTGAGCCTTGGTGCAGTTTAGCCGGGCCAGGTGGGACAGACGGCTGACCAGTCGCTTCAGTCGCGCTGAGAACGGCTGGCTGCCGGCCGCAACAGTGGGTGAGCGGTATAACTCGTTGAGAAGCTATTGCCCAGTTGGAAGTGGCGCTTGATGGTCACGGCCGGATCAAAGTACCACTCACCAAGGGGACGGTGACGCTCATTTCGGTCAAACCACCCCCAGGGTGGACGCGCCATGTTGCGCCCGCCATGCGTTCCCAGAAACGCCGAACCGAGCACACCGAGCCAAATCCCGCGGCGTCTGCCACCAACCGTGATATGCCGCGTGCCGTAATTGAATTGCTCTCCATAGGTCTCATTTCGGCCAGATTGCGCACGGGTCCAAAGTGTGGTTTCGATGGGGACTAACGCATAGCCCAACTGCGGCGGCGGGTCGCCATCTCCGGGGACGCCGGGCTGTCCGGTGTATTCATACCGCACGGTTCCCTTGACCGAAGCACGAAGCTGGCGCTGGCTGCCACGGTAGGCTTCGATGCCATGACCGCGCGGCTCGATAAAGAGCAATGGGCGCTGGTTCTCAAGTCGAATGGTATCCTGTGACTGTCCTGAGCCGGGCCGGTAGCGCAGGAATTTGTTGTGGGCGAGCGACTCAACAAAAACAACCCGCTCGCCTGCGGACTGCCCGGCGCGCGCTTTGGCAACCACCACCAAACAGCCTTCTAGGTCATTTTCATGGGCGAGCACTAGGTCATCTACCACGCCGGTTGGATCGTAGTTCCGCCCGTAGCGCGCACCCAGACGCAGAAGGTCGCTCATCACTACCCCACGCCGATTCCCACCCTTCCAATCACGCGGGTGAAACACGGCGTAGTGGATGAAATAGTGCGTTGTGGTTTCGCAAACTGAAAAATACACCCACGCCGCGAGTGGGAAACGGGGGTCTTCGGCGTTTTGCCAGTTGTTATCCCCCTGCCAGTCGTCATCAAAATCAAAGTTGGTAATGTAGTCGAAACGCGGTGTCTCCCCTAACCCTTGATAGAAAATCGGGGCATAGCGAGCCGCAAGGGCCAAGTTGGCTTCAGCAAGCGATACCTTCGTCGCGGCACTGCCACCGGACAAAAACTGGTGTCTTTGCTCCTGAGCGTTGATGGTGGTCGGCAGCCAAGTCCAGGCTAGCCCAACCACTAGAACACTTCGCCAGACCCACCGTGCCGCTGAACAAACAGCTAGGCAATAGGCCACACAAGGCGCTATCCGCTCAGGCATTGGCAGCCGGAGTGGCGCTGCTTCCTGCCTTGTGCTGGAGCAACACCGACTCAATGCGGTGCCACAGACGGGACTTGTAACGGGATGCCGTATTGTGGTGAATAACGCCTTTCTGCACCGACTTATCAATAACCGAGATGGCTTCCAAATAGACTTTCTGAATTCCGGTCGCCGTTTTCCGCTTGACCCCAGCGAGTTTTTGCGGCTCAAGCAAGGCCAAGTCGTCAGTCGTTGGCTTTCTGAGCGCCGCCCGAAACTTTTTGATAAAGGTCCGTAAGCGGCTCCGATTACGGCGGTTGACAACGTTACGCCGTTCCGTTTGGCGAACCCGCTTGATGGCAGAAGCCTTGTTTGGCATATGCGTTAGCTCATCTCCTCAGAAATCTTTAAACTCAAAATGAGCTAGTTAGCATAGAGTCTTAGATGGACTTCGTCAACCTTGTGTCAAGGTAGCTCGAAAGGAACCTCAGCAAACGGCGCGGACGGTTGCGATTGATGCGCCGGATAGGTATCGTGGCCGCAGACTAAACAGTAATTTTCCTTATTGGAGGCGACATGTCCAAGTCAACCGCCAGCCCAGGTCAACCGCTCAACCGCTTGACTTGGTTAGACCGGCTAACCTGGATTGGCGCTACTGCCTCATTTGTCTGCGCCATTCACTGCCTGGCCATGCCACTGCTCATCGGTGTGCTGCCCCTGATTGGACTGAGCCTGCTCACCGAACCGTGGATTGAGTGGTCACTCATCGGCTTTACGGGAGCGATTGGACTCTTGACCCTACTTCCAAGCTATTACCAACGCCACCGGCGATTCCAACCGCTGGCGTTGTTTGCACTTGGCTTTGGACTCATTCTCAGCACCAAGTGGCTGGTGGATGAAGGCTCGTCACTGGAGACATCCGGGATGGTGACTGGGGCCCTGTTTGTTGCCGGCGCAAACCTAACCAACCACCGCTTTGTCCATACTTGCACGACCTGCCACCACTGACACCAGCTACTCGGCAACCGGTGACTGGTTGGGAAAGCGGGAGAGTTCGGCCTTGAATTCGCCCATCTCGTTGCCTCCCGTAATACGTACGGCATAGCGTTGCGCGTCGTCTGTAATCCAGAGCCGAATCTTACGCTCATCAGAGGGTTTACCGGTGGCGTCCACAGGACGCAGCGCAAGCTGCACAACCGGCACTTCCTGGCCGGCAACCCTGAGAGTTTCCCGTCCAAGGCGTTCGATTTCAACCATGATCACAGCGCCATTCCGATCATTCAGGGCTGATAGAACAGTCTTGGCCGCTCCATCAAAATCCAAATTGCGGGTTGTCCACAAAAGACCGGCCAGGTCATAGACATCACTCTTCAACCTGATGAGACGGCCATCACTAAGCTGAGCGGTCCGCTTCACTTGGTCGAAAACCGTCACGGTACGCTCAACCCGTCCCCCCTCCTTAATGTCAGCCTCAGCCCGATAGGGCAAGCGAGTCGCCGGATCAAGGTAGGTCACAAAACGGTCATCGAGATCAAATAGCGTTGCCTTGACAAATCCGGTGGTTTCGGCGCGAACGACGAGACGCAGCCCTTCACGCCCATGAAACTGCCCACGCTCAACGATTTCGGTTGAGAACTTGGCAACCGGCGCGTCCCGCAGGCCCAGGCTCGGCACATTGACCCGCACGCCATAGACGAGTTTTTCCCCGACAATAAACTTGTGACGGGCAACGACCGGCGCAACTGAGGACCCGCCATTTGCGGCAGTATCCACCGGGCCAACCACTCGTGGGCGCTGCTGCGCCATCCCAAACGGGACACTTCCCACCAAGCCCAGAAGCATCGCAAAGACAGCGGTGAGGCGGCCACCGCGCCAGCGGGAGCGCTTCTCCTGAGCGCCTGCACTCCATTTCACCATTGTAGAACCAGACCCTTTCTCAAGAAACAATCGGCACAACCCGTCTGATGCCGATTCCCAGACAAGGTGTTGGCTAGGGTACCGCGCCAAGTGGTTGTGAGTTTGTATCCTCGCGCGCGCTTCGGCACAATGCAACGACGTATCTTCCCCTAGTCTCAATTGAGCGAGTGTAACCTCATGCTCCACCGCAGTGATTGGCAACACAGTGATTGGCGTGCCATTGTTTTCATCTCATCCCTGACCCTTTTCATGAGTTTGGGCACGACACAAGCGGCTGCCCAGTATATTCCCGCGCGCGCAACCGACCTGGCCCCACGCCCGGCAGAAACAGTCCAGGACGGGGGCGGGACGCTAACTACCCCGTCCCCCCCAGATGCCACGCCATCTGAAAAAAAAGACCGAACGAGCGTCAACTTTGCTTCGGGCAGGGGCACGGTTTCCGAAGACGATTACCACCCCCTGAGTGGAAAAGAGCGCTGGCAGTATTACCTGCGAACAACGTACTGGAGCCCGGCGGCTGTGTTTGGCGCGGCTGGTCCGGCAATTGGTGCCCAAGCCGGAAATTCGCCTCCAGAGTGGGGCGGCGGGATCAAAGGTTACAGCCGCCGCCTGGCCTCCGAGTTCGGCAACAATATCATCACCAACAGCATCCAGTCAGGGCTGGCTGCGCTCATCAAACATGAGCCGCGCTATGTTCGGAGCGCCAAAAAAGGCTTCTTCAAGCGGACCGGACATGCCCTCGCGTTTGTCTTTGTCACCTACAATGACGATGGCAAGGTGCGTCCGGCCATCGCCAATCTGGCGGCGGACTATGGTGGGGCGTTTGCGCAGATTGCCTGGTATCCGAGCCGCTACACCATCCGCGGGGATGGCGTTCGATTTGGCAACCTAGCGCTTGGGTTCAACTTTGTGGCGAATCTCATCAATGAGTTCACGCCTGACATCAAGCGAGTCTTCAAGCGCAAATAAACGTTCGGTGTCCGCCGGTTGGCGCATAGCCGAGGCTTATGTCCCACGGACAGTACTTTGAAGCATCCTACGTACCGGCAGCTCAGTTGGATGTGTTATGGGCGCACGGCTGGCGTCACTTTGGCACCTATTTCTATCGTTACTGGGTCAATTTGACCAACGATGGCGTTCGACATGTGCTTCCGCTACGCATTGAGCTGGCGAACTTCACCCTCTCGGAAAGTCAACGCCGCGTGCGCCGCCGCAACCGAAACCTCCGTGTCATCATTCAACCAACGGTAATTGACGCGACTACTGAGCTGCTTTTCGAGCGCCACAAGCAACGGTTCACTGAAAATATCCCAACCTCGATCTATTCGTTTCTGTCATCGGAACCGGCTTCCGTTCCCTGTCGCAACCAGGAAATCGCCGTCTATGATGGCGAACGCCTCGTGGCCAAAAGCTTCCTTGATCTAGGGAAACAAGCGAGTTCCAGCGTCTATGGCATCTTTGATCCAGACTACGCCAAGCACAGTCTGGGGATTTTCACCATGTTGCTTGAGATTGAGTATTCGCAGGCGCGCGGAGATAAGTTTTATTACCCCGGCTATGCCTACCATGAACCATCCCACTATGACTACAAAAAGCGCTTCTCCGCGCTCGAATGGTTTGACTGGAACGGCCACTGGCGATCACTCCCAAACGGACACTGTGGGTAACATCGAAACAACTAGTGTGGCCAATTGTTCACGCAATGCGCATCCAGTGCAGACAACCGACCACCAAGCACCCGCCACCGCCGCTTACAGCCTAGCCTAACATCTTGATTTCAAAGGACAAGCGCGACCAGGTCGGTTTCTGGGCTGTGGCACGAAAGCTGCTCCAGCTCTGGATAGCAGGTTGCCCAAAGACCTGAATTTGTCCCAGTCATCATTCACCTTCCCTTACATGATCCATCAAACGACACTCCGCCAAGCAGTTTCAGTCCGTGGCATTGGCTTGCACACGGGACAGGAAGTCGAACTCACGCTTTGTCCCGCTCCCCCTGACACCGGTTATGTTTTTCGCCGCGCGGACCTCAACGGATTTGAAGTTCTGGCTGCGCCACACCATGTCACCCATGTGAGCTACGCCACCACCCTTATGCGGGCCGGCGTCATGGTTTCTACCGTTGAGCATGTGCTTTCCGCGCTCTATGGCTGTGGCATTGACAATGCGATTTTGGATGTCACGAACTGTGAAGTGCCCATCCTCGACGGGAGTGCGCTTCCCTTTGTCGCGGCGATAGAGGCAGCCGGTGTCCTGTCGCTCGCGGCTCCTCGGCACGTGTTACGCATTGAGCGGCGAATCGAAGTGACGGAAGGCAATCGGCGCATCAGCATCGAGCCGAACGACAGCTTCGTCATTGAAAGCACAATTGACTTCGACCACCCCTGCATCGGTCGCCAGACCTTCATCTGCGAGGTCACGCCGGCAACTTATTGCCAGGCTATCGCCCCGGCCCGAACTTTCGGCTTTCTGGCAGAAGCCGAAGCGCTGCGCAAGCACGGTCTGGTGCGGGGAGCGACGCTAGCGAATGCCATCGTTTTGGATGCTGACAAGATGCTCAATCCAGAGCCACTGCGCTTTCCTGATGAGTTTGCCCGGCACAAGGTACTCGATATTCTCGGCGACTTTGCCCTGCTCGGCATGCCTATTCAAGGGCGTATCACGGCCGAGCGGTCTGGGCATGGCTTGCACTCAGCCCTGGTTGGACGACTCTTGCGCGAACCTAGCGCCTGGACCATCAGCCCGTCACCATCGCAGCCGGGTCTCAAAGTTTTGGCAGCGGGTCAAGCGGCGACAGGGGTAACTGCTGCACTTTCCGTTCACGGATGATTTCTAGCGTGACGGCGGCTCCAGCCCCCTGACTGACCACCCGTAGCAGCCCCGTCGCCAGGTCTTCACCCCGCCGAACGGCCTTGCCGTCGAGCGCGATGATGACATCACCAGAGCGCAGGCCGGAGGCAGATGCTGGACTTTCTGGGAAGACGTGCGTAACGAGAAGCCCCTCTGTGACGCCGAAAAAGGCCGCAAGCTGCGCGGTCAGATCAACGGACACGATCCCCAGCGCCAAGTGCTCAGGCAGTGGAGACTTAAGGGTTGGGACTTCCTCGGGCGACCCAAGGGTGACGTTATACACCTGTGGCTGACCATCCCGCTCCACAAGCAAATTCAAGACTTCACCGGCCGCATGGCTGACCACGGCTTCGTTCAGTTCACGTCGTGACTCAAGTGGATGGCCGTCAGCTTTCAGAATGACATCTCCTGGGATCAGTCCAGCTTCTTCAGCCGGACTTCCCGGCACAACAGCCGTCACCACAACGCCGTGGGTTGCGCGGACCTTGAGGTTGGCACGCTCCTGCGCTGGGAATGTCGTCAAGGTTTTTCCTTCGATACCCAGCCAGCCGTGCGGCACACTTCGCCCGGCAGCGATGATGCGGCGCGTGACCCGCTTGGCATCTTCAATCGGCCACACCTGTAGCCGCTTGCCCTTCGGCTGCACTATTGCCACCAGCCGATTTTGCTGATCAACGGCAACCCCACAGTTGGCTTCGACAGGCAACGCCAAGGGGGCGTCATCTACTGAGTCCGCTGCAATCTCATCCCACACAATTTGCAGCGCGCCACTGTCTGGCCGACCGCGAACCGGGCGCTCAGACATGCGCTGAAACAGCGGCATCATGATACGAATGGAGGGTTTGACCGAGAGGCGCGAATCCCGCGCCAGGGCTTTCTTTTTTGCCGGGATAAGCGAGTGCATCGGCGGCGACGGCAACGTCAACCCTGGCACCTGAAGGACGCACATGCCGGTTGCGCCATCCCGTCCAATAAACTTGGCGCGAAGTTCCTGGTGGTCCTGGGTCTGGACCATGATTGTCGGATTGGCGTGGTCGGGTGGCAAGTTGACCAGTTGCGTGAGGACATGCCCTTCGTCATCCACCACGATCCCCGTGGTGACATTGGTCAGGATGACATCCGTCGGCGCGCAAGTCCCGTCCAGAACGGCGGCCGTCGAAGCATCTTCCACCGTTGCGGTCAACTCGCCCATGGTCACATGGTGCGTGACGATAACCATCCAGCGCCCGACAACCGGCGGTTCGGCCTTGCGAAATGATGGTGATTCATCGCGTGAGCGCTCGCCGACTTGGGCGTATCCAATGACACTCCCCAGCAGCGCACCCACCAAGGAACTCACGGCAAGCACACGTACACAATAGGACATAGTGTTTTGGGACACCCTAAAACACGGAGTTGTCAGATGACTCTCCCTCGGCCGCGGAACGGCGCTCCAGCACCGGTTGCACGCCATAGACGACGGATGGCAAGCGCATGACCCGCTCACCCGTGCGTCCGCGCCACAGGACGACCACCCCATTCGCGTCAGCCGCGGGTCCGGTCCGGCGGGTCGTCGTGGAGGTAGCCCGACCCAAGCGGGAAGGCGTCAAGGTCATCCGGGGGGTAGCAGTGGATATCGGTGCCGGAGGCAAGCTACTGGCAAGCTGAACGCTGAGTGCGGTGGCCAGCGCTCGTTCAGGCAGGGTCGGGAGGGCAACCGCCTCGGCCACGGTGGGTGGAGACTGCAAAACCATTTGCATGGATGAACGAACGGCCAGTGCGCTGGTCACGACAACGGCCACTGCCAAGACAGCCAAGGCAGGCGTTGGAATCCACGCCAAAAAAGGTTCCCGAAAACGATGGGCTTCGCGGCCCAAGCGCAAGCGGATTTCAGCATCGAACGTCGCCGGTGGCATCACCCGTGGTTGCTCGGACAAAAGTGTTCGTAAGGTTTGCATCTGCACCACATAGGCCCGGCAGTGAACACACTGGTCGAGGTGTTCTCCGACTTCGGCCGGCAAGTGAGCATCAGGTTCATGTTCGACGGCTTCTAGTTGACGACGGATCACTTGGCACTTTGCCATAACGATCACTCCTGGCGGCCCGGCACGTAACTCATAGGTAGGCGCGCAACTTATCACGCAGCAACCCACGGGCCCGGTTGATGCGTGACTTCACGGTTCCTTCGGAAATCTTCAAGATGCCGGCTATCTCGTCATAGCTCAGCCCCTCGACATCGCGCAGCACGAGTGCTGCGCGGTACTTCTCCGGCAAGGTTTGAATGGCGCGCGCCACAGCAGTCCGACGTTCACGTTCAATCAGGTCGCTATCCTGCAAGGGGCGCTCATCAGGAATATCAAGTGGAGACTCTTCCTCATCATCGTGACGCGCCCAGGGTGTAAAGAGTGAAACCAGCTTACGACGCCGACGTTGCCGCAACTCGCTGATCGCCAAGTTGGTCGCAATCCGGTAGATGTAGGTGGAAAAATGAAACGTCGCCCGATAGCGCGCCGCATTGGCATACACCCGCAGAAAGGTTTCCTGCGCCAACTCTACGGCCCGGTCATAGTCATCGAGCATCCGAAAGATAAAGTTCGTGATGGGATTTCGGTAGCGTCGGACGATTTCTTGAAAAGCATATTCATCCCCGGCCTGCACTGCCGCAATCAGTTCATGGTCGCTGGCGGCATCTACCGTCACGACTCGTTGAATCTCAATTGGCAAGGGATAGTCTAGGGCGCTACTCATCAGACGAGACATTGACACTCTTTCCTCGCGCGAAAGGTCGCCACTTGATACAAGGCAACGCACAATGGCGCAGTTTGACCATGTTAAACGCGCTCGTTCATCTAAAGTTCCCAATGGTTTCAGAATTACCGCAGTCTCAGCTCGCTGCCAACTTGTCGGCGCTCTACCCGACGCACCGCAAGCGCCGGTTCATGGCATAGCGGGTTTGCACAACAAACACAAGTGCTCCAGTTAGCGCGAGTTCTCCAAAGATGTCAGCCGGCTTAGGTGAGGAACCCCGTAAGCAGGGCCAATGCGCTGAAGAAACGAAACCTCTATGTTCCGGCTCGCGGAGGGGTGTCGTTCCGACTGGCGCTCAATAACACCGCGTACAAGCCTTTGCTCACTTGGATTCCCAGCGACGTGCTCAGATGGGGCAATGGCTAACACCCGGCTCTATTGCTTTTTTCCTGGCCGAGATGGTCTGCTATGGTAAGGCCACGGTTCACATACTTGATCCCGGGGCCGGCAGAGGATCGTCAGACGTAACAGAAATGGTGGGCGGTACAGGACTCGAACCTGTGACCCCTCGCGTGTGAAGCGAGTGCTCTACCAACTGAGACTAACCGCCCGCTTGCCTCTTCCAAATCATTAGGGCAAGGTAAGCTAGCAAACCAAATCCTAAACGTCAATTCACGGCTTGCCTCTCTAGGCTACCCCAAAGTCAACCGCGCCAGATCGCAAGCTTGTCAGAAATCCTATGGAAACACGCATTCTTCGCTGCATGTTGACCGGACTAGGCAATATCGGTCGCACGTTTCTCGAGATACTTCCCAACCGAGCCGCGTTGCTCCGCGAACGGTATGGCGTTGTCCTTCAGTTTGTCGCCGTCGCCGACGCCTCCGGGTGCATCACCTGTGCGCAAGGCCTTGACCCGGCAGCCATTGTGGCTTGCAAACGCGCCAAACAAGGTGTCATTCAACTGGTCGGCGGCGACATCCAGTCCAGTGACACGCTGGCGGCTATTGAGCAGCTTGCTGCCGATGTACTGTTTGAAGCGACCCCCACGGACATTCACACCGGACAACCTGGGTTGGATGTGATCCGCGCCGCGCTACAACGTGGCACGCACGTCGTCATGGCCAGCAAGGGGGCGCTGGTCGTGGCCTTTGATGAACTAGCTCGGCTCAGCGATTGGTCAGGCGACCGGCATGCGCCACGCTTGCGCTTCAGCGGCGCGGTGGCCGGTGCGCTGCCCAGTGTCAACCTTGGTTGGCGTGACCTAGCCGGCGGCGAAATTGCGACGATTGAGGCCGTTCTCAACGGCACAACCCAGGTCATGCTCACGATGATGGGTGAAGGCAAAACCTATGCGGAGGCCCTTGCCGAGGCCCAACGTATCGGGATTGCCGAACCCGACCCCACACTCGATGTCGAGGGCTGGGACGCCGCCAATAAACTCCTCATTCTGGCCAATGCCGTCCTGCGTCAGCCAACCCGACTTTCTGATATTGCGGTTGAAGGCATCACACATGTCACGCCAGATGACATCCATCGCGCTCGTCACGCAGGGGGCAACCTGATTTTGTTGGCGAAAGCGGAACGGAGCACCGGGGGGCGGTATGCCTTGAGCGTCCGCCCAACGACCGTACCGGCGTCTCACCCACTGGCCCGGCTCGGCATGCAGGAAGCCGGTATCGTCTATCAGAGTGACATCTTCGGACGTACCACGGCCTTCAGCATGGAGGACGGGCCAGTTGGGACGGCCGCCGCCATGTTGCGCGACCTGCTTTCTATCTCTCCTGAGATCACGGCTACAGCCAAGTAAGGCAGCGGGCAGGCAGGTCGCCGTGGGTCTTTAGGCAACGCCAGCCCGAAAGATGCCTTCGTAAGCTTACGCTCACTGTCTGGGCGTAGGTTTTCGCTATGCTGGCACGCAAGGTCAGCAGAAACCTAGGCATTAATCCCAGAAAAAGATTGGAGGGTACGCTTTACGATGATTCGCCGAGCGGCTGCCGGGCCTTGGCTCGTGGCACTTCTGACTGTACTTTTCACCTTGGCTTCTTTTCTCACGCCCTTACCTGGGCAACACATCGGTGTTCTAGCTGCCGATAGGTTGGTTGGCGTCCAAGCACAGTCCTTTACCCTTACCGATCAGTACAACCGTCCGCGCACCATCGCCTTTCCGACCACCAAGCCGCTGGTGCTCATGCTTGGCGACCGGGGCGGCTCGGAGCAAATCGAACCGTGGGTTCGTGAGCTATACCAGCGATATGGCGACAGCATCGAAATCCAAGGCATCGCAATTCTCCGTGGCGTGCCAAGCCCGATTCGTCCGATCATCCGTAGCCAACTGCGGAGTCGTGCGCCGAAAAGCGTTCTGTTGGACTGGGGCGGGAGTGTAGCCGACATGTACCACTGCCAAAGCGATGTTTGTAATATGATTGTCATAGACCGACAGGGGCGGATTTCAACCATCGTCCGCGGCGGTGTGTCCGCCGAGCGCAGCCGTTTGGTCTGCCAAGTTCTCGACCAAATACGCTAACGCAGCTCCCTTCAAGCCAAACAGCCAAGCAAGCGGGCGGCTCATACGAGCCGTCCGCTAGACAGCAATCACCGTTAGTTCGGGGTTGAACTCGTCACGCAAGATGCTTTGAATGCCATACAGTGTGCCCGAAATCGAACTGGGGCAACTCCCACAGGCCCCCTGGTAACGCACCGCCAAGGTATTGTCGCTGTAACTGACCACCTCCAACCCGCCACCATCGCCAGCGAGGCCAGGGCGAATCCGAGCATCAAGTATGTCATTGATACGGTCAATGTCTGGGTTTTCTCCGCGTTTGGCCGATGGCGCCGCTGGAGCGCTTCCGGCCGTGACGGGTTCGGCCGCCCGAATCGGGATAGCCACCTGGCGCAGCAGATCATCCCATTCCACTTCATTATCTTTGTTGATGGTAATGAAACGGTCCATCATGAAGACGCTTTTCACATGTGGAATAGCAAAGAGTGCCTCCGCCAAAGGATGGGCCGCGGCATCTTGTGGATTTGAAAAACTGAGCGAAACACCCGGTGCCGTGATGGGTTCTTTGAGCACGATCTTTCGGGCTGCCGGGTTAGGGGTGTACTCGATGTCGTAAATTTTCGGCATGGCAACAGAGTCTCAAAACGTAAGCAAAGCTTGGCCACATCGCGGACTGACCAGCCAAGGCGACGTGAAGCCTTACACCCATCATAAAAAACGCGCGGAGATTGGGTAGTCCAACTTCCGACCCAGCGGTGTACGTAGCCGTCACCGTCAGCTTGGTCTCGCAAAGACGCCTCCTGGACGCAGTTCAGCCTTTGCCGGCCACCTAGCGGGGCAGCCAGCCATAGACAGAGAGATCGAGCGTTCCATCTTGCCGAAAGACGACACCCTCGCTTTCAAGTCGCGCCACTTGCTCATTAGCCAAGTGAAGTGACAACTTGCCGGTGCTGACGCCACCTCGCGCATTGACCACGCGGTGCCACGGAACAGCCGTGGGATGCGCCGCGCAAGCTTGCAGCGCCCACCCGACGCCCTGCGCCGAAAGCCGTTCTCCGATCAGGTGTGAGATTTGACCATAGGTCAGGACACGACCGGGTGGAATCTGCCGCACCACGGCATAAACGGCCTCAAACGGTGGTAACGTTGGGCTGATCTCATCCGTTGAACTCGGTAAGGCCTTTCTCTTCATGGCACCTTCCAACGCTCTGGTTGACTTACGCAGTGATACGGTGACACGTCCGTCGCCCGCCATGCGCGAGGCGATGTACCGTGCTGCCGTTGGGGATGACGTATATCTCGAAGACCCGACTGTCAACGAACTCCAGGTGCGCGCGGCGGCGCTCCTTGGCTTCGAGGCAGCCCTGTTTGTTCCGACCGGCACTATGGGCAACCAGATTTGCCTACGCTTGCATGCTCCACCGGGAAGCGAAATCATCGTCGAGTCACGCGCTCATGTTTACGAGTGGGAGCTTGGCGCGCTGGCAGCCGTGTCGGGGCTTGTGCCGCGCCTCGTGCCTAGCGAACGCGGGCTTCCCACTTGGGAAGCCATTGCGGCGGCCATCCAACCCAACGTGTACTACCGCACCCAAACGGCGCTGATCTGCCTTGAAAATACCCACAATATGCATGGGGGAACCGTCGCCGACCTGCCTGAAATGACTCGGATTCTGCGCGAAGCTGCCGCGCGCAACCTCCCGGTGCATCTGGATGGGGCGCGCCTGTTCAATGCGGCCGTCACCTTGGGACGGACGGTCGCCGAACTGGCGCAGGGATTTTCAAGTGTGATGGTGTGCCTTTCCAAAGGCCTGGGTGCGCCTGCCGGATCGCTCATTTTTGGGACACAGGCCTTCATCGAACGGGCGCGGGTTGTCCGTAAGATGTTCGGTGGCGGGATGCGGCAGGCCGGCGTGTTGGCCGCTGCCGGGCTGGTCGCACTCGAGGAAGGCCCGGCATACCTGGCCGCCGACCACGCCAACGCTACTTGGCTTGCCGCCGAACTAGCCAACCTCCCCAGACTGCACGTTGACATTACCCGCGTTGAAACCAACATCGTGATGTGCGACGTAACGCAAACCGGACTTACAGCGACTGCGTTTTGTGAACGGCTAAAGCCCTATGGTGTCCTAGCTGGCCCAGCCTCACCCACGACGGTCCGCTTGGTGACGCACCGTGACGCACCGTTTGAAGCTTGCCGGCAGGCTGTGGAGAACATCCGCCGTTTCTTGACTGACATTCTGTGAACGGGAGTCCATCGAAAACCAAGACTTAGCGGGGCGATACAGCACGTCGGATTGATGCCAACGCCCCCCCAGCCAAGACAATAAAGTACACGTCCAGGTAGCTCCGGTGGCTGGTATGTGCCCAAAAGACGGCCGTCACCAAGCAGAACGCCGCGACATGCGCGCCGCACAGCCAAATGGGAAGCCATTGCTTACGGCGTCCGAGTTGCCAGACGCCCATCCCGGCCAGCAGCATCACCGACCCGTAGGACAAGCCGTACACCCATTGTTCACGTGGGCCCTTGAGCGGATTCAGTCGCCACCAAAACGCCGCGCCCAGTTTTCGGCACGCTCCCCAGGCAGCGACGTCCGGGTGTGCGCGGATGTAAGCCCAGGCCCGTGTCCGAAACCAGTCATCGAAGGACGTTTCACGGAGGGCAGCCCGGCTGACGGCGGCCAGTTCATCCGACGTCATCGCGGCCCAGGCAGCTTCGGTACTGCGGTCAATGCTCCCGCTTGGGTAGTGCGTGAACGTGTGGGGATTGTGCGCAGCCCACAGCGAATACCCGAGGCGCGTCGTCAGTGTCGGTCGTCCCACAACGAAGGCGTTGCGGACAATCCACGGCAGCAAAACGAGCGCCAATGCCAGCGCGTACCCGCCAACCAGCTTCCAGCGGCGCGATGCCTGTTCCTGACAGCTCAGACCCAACCACACCAGCGCCAACGGCACGAAAGGCGTCAGAGATGGGCGCACAAGGATGGCCAGGCCCGTTAAGGCCCCGGCCAGCCCGGCCTGACGAAACCGGTGTTGCGCGATTGGAATCCGGGCTAGGGCCAAGGTCGCCGCCGCGGTTGCTGCCGTATAGAGTCCGGTCTCCTGCAGCGCCGTGTCATGGACAACGAAGTAGGGATAAAGCGCCGTCAGCCCGGCGGCCATCCAGCCTGCCCGCGCGTCGAACCACAGCCGCGCCAGTTCGTAGGCGCACCACGTCGTCAGTCCACCGACCAGGGATTGCGCCATTGCAATTGCCAGAAAGTTCCGTTCGCCGGCGGTAACAAGCGCCAAAAATGCCGGATACAGGGGCGTCCAATAGGCGCACGTCACCGCATCCAGGCAAAAACTCTGCTCACGGACAAGTTTCTGGGCCAGCTCGAAATAAAAGCCGTAACTCTGTTCCCAGAATGTGGCTTCGCCACGCGCCAATCGGACGCCCAACCGCACTGCGCAGGCCAGGCCAACCAGCCCAGCGATGGTTGCCAACCGCCGTCGCTCAATCATCGAGCGGCACCGTGTCTAAAAAGACCAGCCCAAAGCCTTCCAGCGCTGTCAGCCGCCGGGGATGGTTGGTCAGAAGCCGGATTCGGTGCAGCCCTAGCGCGCGCAGAATTTGCGCACCGGTGCCATAGTCGCGGACGTTCCCATGAATGATGGATTCCCCGCGGGCAATGGCGCGCAGGTGTTCTTCGAGGTGGGTTCCAGCTTGTTTTTGCCGCAAATAGAGCAGCACGCCAGCGCCTTCCGAGGCGATTTTGTCGAGCGCCAACCGAAGCCAGTGACCAGCCTCATCGCCTGCTACCTCAAACACATCCCCCAGCAGCGTTTGCGAATGAACCCGGACCAGAGCTGAATCCAGGCTGGCTGGTTGCCCCATGACCAACGCTAGGTGAACTTCGTCAGTAATATCGCTCCGAAAGGTCATGGCGCGAAATTTTCCACATGGAAGCGTCACGTCGGCTTCAGCCGTGCAGCGCACGTGAATTTCGTTGGCCAGGCGGTAGCGGATAAGATCGGCAACCGAGACGATTTTCAGCCCATGTCGTTGGGCAAATTCGATGAGCTGCGGCAGTCTCGCCATCGTCCCGTCGTCGTTCATGATTTCACAAATGACGCCAGCCGGTGTCAGCCCGGCCATGCGGGCCAAATCCACACTGGCTTCGGTTTGCCCCGGACGCACTAGGACGCCGCCACGCCGCGCACGCAAGGGGAAAACATGCCCCGGTCGGGCGAGGTCCGCCGGGCGCGTGGCCGGGTTGACGGCGGTGAGGATCGTCGTGGCGCGGTCGGCGGCCGAAATCCCGGTCGTGACCCCGCGCTTCGCTTCAATCGAAACCGTAAAGGCCGTGCCAAAGCCGGAGGTGTTGTTTGTCACCTGCAAGGGGAGGTCAAGGGCGTCGCAACGCTCCTCGGTCAGGGAAAGACAAATCAGCCCCCGACCATACTTCGCCATGAAGTTGATGATGTCTGGGGTGACTTTTTCCGCGGCACAGACGAGATCGCCTTCGTTCTCCCGGTCTTCGTCATCCACGACGATGATGGTGCGCCCGGCCTGTAACTCAGCAATGGCTTCTTCAATGGAAGCGAGTTCCATTCCAGTCCTCTTCATCTTTCTGCTTACGCGAGGGGCAACTCAAGGTGTAAAGTTCGCTTTGTAGTTCTTGTTTCAGCGTCTCGCAATTGCCATCCCGCTTGTTGGGTCAGGGTTGTATGCCTACCAACGCACTAGACATACCGTACCAAAAGCGAAATTGACTACCTCTACCGACCAGGCGTGTGGTCTGTCGCAGAACGTTCCGTCAGCCCAAAGCTAACAGCTTTGTCATGAGTCACGCCTATGCCCGATTCCAGACCCCAAACGTCCCCGCCAACGTGGTTATCGGGGGAAATCGAATCAAGCCTACCGTATCAAATCCTTACCCAAAGCCACGATGCCGTTTGGCTCCGGGGGCTGCCCGATGGGGGCGTGACCTTTTTGGGGAATGGCTTTGAGTCACTGTGGGGCATTTCGCTGGCAGCCGCGACAGAAAACCCAGAGCAACTCCATGACCGCCTGCATCCGCTTGACCGCGCCATCCGAGTTGCCCGCTGGCAGTCGCCAGTCGAGAGCTACGACTGGGAAATCGAGTACCGAATCATCCGCCCCAACGAGGAACTGCGCTGGGTGCGCGAAACGGCGTTTGTTCTCCGGGATGCGACCGGACGCATAACGTATGGCGTTGGCTTCATGCGGGATGTGACGTACTACAAGCTGTTTGGGCTGACCCGCCGGGAAAATGAGGAGCGTTTCCAGAAGTTTTTCGACCAAAACCCGATTGGCTGCTGCATGGTTTCGGCGCGGAGCCTGCGTTTCACGGCAGTCAATGCCGCCTTTGCTCAGATGACAGGCTACAGCGCCGACGAGCTGATTGGTCAGCGGCCAGACGACCTTGGCTTATGGTTGGACGAAACGCTGCCCAATTTGATGGTTCAGTCACTTCGCCAGTGCCCCCATAGCGAGCAACTTGAAACAACACTGCGCGTGCGACACGGCCACCTGTGCCAGATTGCGTTGACAGCCATGGCCGTGGATGTCGGAGAGCAACGCTATATCGCCCTACTGTGCCAGGATGTGACGAGCGCCAAGCACCTTCAGTCTCAACTCATGGATAGTGAAGCGCGCTTCCGCGCGTTGTTCATGGGGCTGCCGGACATGGTGGCGCACATCAGTCAGGACGGCCGCGTGTATGACCTTAACCGGGTTGATTTTGGCTATGAGAAGGGGCAACTGATGGCGCGCAACTTCTTCGACTGGTTTGTGCCGGAAGACCAGCCCAAGCTTCGGGCGGCGCTGGCTGACTCACTGACCAAAGCGAGTCAGCGACCAAGCTTTGAAGCCCGAATTCAGCTTTCAACCGAGCAACCCCAGTGGTGTGCCGGGCGAATTGCAGGCATTCACTTCAACCAGTCCGCGGCTGAGTTCCTCATCACCCTACGTGACATTGCCGACCAAAAACGCGCAGCAGACGAGTTGCGGCGGCTCAACGAAGAAATCTCCGAAGCGAATATCAAGCTTCGTGAACTGGACAAGCTCAAAGCGCGCTTTGCGGCAACGCTCATCCATGACTTGCGCTCCCCGCTGACGTGCATTCACAGCGTGCTCGAAATCCTCGACGATGCCAGCATCGAGGATAGTTCCCGGCAGTTGATCGCCGTCTCACAAAGCAGCCTACAGCGGGCGCTCGATATGATCAGCAACATTCAGCACGTCTATCAATCTGAAGAAGGGTTGCTCAAACTCAACTGCGCACCGGTCACACCCCAGACCTTCATTCGGCCGTGCTGGGAGGCAAGTTGTATTGAAGCCCAACGAAAGAGGCTCAACCTAACCCTTGACTACGCCTTTGACACCGCTAGCCCCGAACTCCCACTGGTTTATGGAGACGCATCCAAGCTCGAACGCGCGATGAGCAACCTGCTCTCGAATGCCATCAAATTCACGCCACCCGGTGGGAGCATTCGGGTGAGCGTCGCCGTCGTGAATGGTGAGGGCGTCAATATCGGACGGGATTTTGTCGAAGTATCGATCCTGGATACCGGAACGGGGATTCCGCCCGAAGACCTCCCCTATGTTTTCGACGTATATCGGCAGTCCCGCAACAACCGAACCGGCGTCGGCTTTGGCTTGGGGCTATCAATCGTCAAAAGCATTATTGCCGCCCATGGCGGCGACGTGCGGGTTGAAAGCCAAATTGGCGTTGGCACACGGTTCTTCTTTCACTTACCGGTTTACCTCGGAGAAGCCGGTGAGTCGGGAAACGTCGCGCAAAAAAGCCCAGAAACTATCTTTTGAGCAAAGACTGAGCGACGCTGGCGAGCAGCGGCCGGTCAGCGCCATCGCGGGCCGGCGCGGACCGTTCACGCCAGTCGGATATCCGTGGCGATAAACTGGGTTGTCCGATTCCCATTCCACACATTGATGTCAGGGCGTCCCAGCACCTCAACCAAGGTGTGCTTTGGCAACTGCCCGGCGTATCCGTGCTGGTTCCACCAGAGAACTTCGATGCGGGCTTGGTCATCCGCCAGAATGAGCTTGAGGTGCAGGTCTTTCAGAACGCGCTGTTCAAGAATCCGTCCGCGCACAACAAACCGCGGGGCCGGATTGCCGATGCCATGTGGCTCAAGGCGTGCCAGGCTTTCCACGAAGGCAACCGTCAGGTCAGCCAGCGGCAAGTTGCCATCGTAGGTATAGGCGCGTATGAGATCATCCGGGGTGAGTGTCTGCCGCGCGTACTCATTCAGCCGACGGTGGAGTTCGGGCAGGCGCTCGACGGGCAGGCAAAAACCGGCCGCGGCCGGATGTCCGCCATAGCGAAGAAATAAGCCGTCGCTACCGACCCACTGGAGCGCCTCGATGAGGTTGAACTGCGGAATGCTCCGCCCAGAGCCATGGGCGATGCCATCCCGCAGGCTGCACACCAGCGCCGGGCGGTGATAGGTTTCCACGACCTTCGAGGCGGCAATGCCGACCACGCCTTGCTTCCAGCCGTCCGCATGGTCGCCGGCCAGAACGTAAACGAAGTCATCCTGGGCCTGATCGGTGATTCGTTTTTCGAGCTGCTCCACGAGACGCCGCTGGACGTCCTGGCGTTCGGTGTTCCACGCATCAATCTGCTGCGCGCGCGGGCGAGCTTCCTCCAGGGTGTGGCTATCAAATAGCTCGATCACGCTCAGGGTCGTCCCTTCGATTCGTCCGGCGGCATTGATGCGCGGGCCAAGCCGAAAGCCCAGATCGCTGGCGCCAATCACCCGTTGGTCGAGCCGCGCAACCTCCATCAAGGCTGCCAGTCCGGGATTTTTCGAGCCTTGGTTGAGGCCGCGGAGACCTTCCGCCACGATTGCCCGATTGGCCAAACTCGAAAGCGGAACGAGGTCGGCATAGGTGCCAATCGCCACCAGCTTGGTGAGCGACCGCAAGATGGCTGCGCCGTTGGGACGTTCGTCGAGCAAGGCGCGTGCCATTTGCCAGGCCAAGCCACAGGCGGCGAGGTCCTTTTCCGGGTAGGGATCACCTGCCTGCTTGGGGCAGACCACAATGGCGCTGGACGGAACGCGACTGCCCAGTGCCGTGTGATGATCGAGGCACACACCGGTTATGCCCCGCTCGCGCGCCATGTCCCATTCCTGATGGGCAGTGATGCCAATATCCACCGACACCAGAACTTGAACCCCGGCGGCGGCGGCCCGTTCAATGATGCCTGGGTTGAGTCCATAGCCTTCGCGCTCACGGTCCGGGACATAGTACGAAACGCAGTCATCCTCCGAACCAAGCAAGCGCAACACATTGCGGAGCGTGATGAGTCCGGTCGTGCCATCGCAGTCGTAGTCCCCAACAATTTGAACCCGTTCACGGCGACTAAGCGCACCCGTCAGGACGCGAATGGCTTCGTCCAGATTCCACATCGGTTGCGGGTCGGGAATATGCGCTAGGTCTGGGGCGAGAAAGGCCGTTGCCCGTTCCGGCGTGGTGATGCCCCGGTTGACCAGGCAGGCCGCGACCAGTGGGGAAATACCCAGCTCTGTTGCCAGTCGGTGAACATCCGTTTCCGATGGCATCGCACGTTTCCAGATCGCCCCGCTCAGGGAACGACGCATATCGTTTGACATAAAGGCGTTTCTCACGTGGTTGAAGCCCAGTGCTTGAAGTGGCTTGGCGGAACTTGCTGGCCAAGACCGACGCGGCGCGTTCACCCCCTTAGCCAATCCCCCATAGGCTGGTAAATCTCCACAAAACCGTGATGATTTCAAATCACTTCGCAGCGTAAGGTGGAAGCATCGGTGGTCGCCGGACGTCAGCTTGGGCGGTCTCTGTCGGATAGGTTGGCTTTTTTTGTTTCACATGTTACGGTTGTCAACTTTGAGTTTTGCTCAGCCCGATTTTAGTCATGGTTTCTGGTTACATGCAGCCGCGCACGGTGTTCACTGGTTCAGGGACGAACCACGCGGCCTGCATCCAAAGCCCGCGCGGTTCGTGGAGGATATGCTTTGAACAGCAGTGATTTTCTGTTTTCTTCTGAGTCAGTTACCGAAGGTCATCCAGACAAGATGGCCGACCAAATCTCCGATGCCATTCTCGATGAAGTTTTGCGGCTCGATCCCAACGGTCGGGTAGCCTGTGAGACGCTCCTGGCAACCGGCCTCGTGGTCATTGCCGGAGAGATTACGACGACGGCCTATGTGGACTTCCCAACGGTGGCGCGGGAGGTGGTCAGGCGGATCGGCTATGACAATGCCGAATATGGCTTTGATGCCAAGACCTGTTCGGTTATCTCGACCATCAATGCCCAGTCACCGGATATTGCCATGGGGGTGGACACCGGCGGGGCCGGTGATCAGGGACTCATGTTTGGCTTCGCCTGCACGGAAACCCCGGAACTCATGCCGTTGCCCATTCAACTGGCGCATCGCCTGACGCAGCGCCTGGCCGAAGTCCGCCGGGATGGCACGCTGGATTACCTGCGCCCGGATGGCAAAGCCCAAGTGTCGGTCGAGTATCGGGATGGCAAGCCCCATCGCGTGGCAGCCGTCGTGGTTTCAACCCAGCATGCGGAGTCAGTCAAAACGGATGATTTACGGCGTGACATCGAGCGGCATGTCATCCGCCACGTCATGACCAATGGGCTCCTCGACGCCGATACCAAGTTCCATATCAATCCAACCGGGCGCTTCGTGGTGGGCGGCCCCATGGGCGATACGGGTTTGACCGGCCGCAAGATTATCGTGGATACCTACGGCGGCTATGCGCCACATGGTGGCGGGGCTTTTTCGGGCAAAGACCCAACGAAAGTCGATCGGTCAGCAGCCTACTTGGCCCGCTATGTGGCGAAAAACGTCGTGGCGGCAGGGCTGGCTGAGCGATGCCAGGTGCAACTGGCCTACGCCATCGGCGTGGCAGAGCCAGTTTCTGTCTATGTTGAAACCTTTGGAACAGGCCGGGTTCCGTCCAGCACAATCGTCGAACTCATCCGGTCTCACTTCAAGATGACACCACGCGGTATCATCGAATCGCTTGATCTCCAGCGCCCGATTTACTCGCCGACCGCCGCCTATGGACACTTTGGGCGCAACGAAGAAGGCTTTACCTGGGAACGCACTGACAAGGCCGACATCTTGCGGAAAGAGGCTGGGCTGTGAAGACATCCCTGAAACCTAAACCTTGCTCTGACAACCTCAATCTTCCAAGGACATCATCGAATGAGTACTAGTGTCGCACAAGTGAAGCACTACGACGTGGCTGATTTGGCGCTGGCGCCCCTGGGGCGCAAGCGGATTGAATGGGCCGACCGTGAAATGCCCGTACTACGACTAATTCGGGAGCGTTTCGCCAAAGAACGCCCCCTGGAGGGGCTGCGGCTGGTGGCGTGCTGCCATGTAACCACCGAGACGGCCAATCTGGCGCGGACGCTCCAGGCCGGTGGCGCCGAGGCCGTCCTGATTGCCTCCAATCCACTCTCGACGCAGGATGACGTGGCGGCCTCGCTGGTGGCCGATTTTGGCATTCCTGTTTTTGCCCGCAAGGGTGAGTCAACCGATGACTACCGCAAGCACGTACTGCTGGCGCTCGACACCAATCCGCACCTCATCATTGATGACGGCGGGGATGTGATTTCTACCCTTGTCAAGGAACGAAGCGAGCTTGTTCCGAATGTCCTGGGCAGCACCGAGGAAACAACCACCGGGATTCAGCGGCTCAAAGCCATGCAGGTCAGTGGCGTGCTACCATTTCCGGTCATCGCGGTCAACGATGCCCAAACCAAGCACATGTTTGACAACCGGTACGGAACCGGCCAATCCACCCTGGATGGCGTCATTCGGGCGACCAACCTGCTGCTGGCCGGACGCGCCCTCGTGGTGATCGGCTATGGCTGGTGCGGCAAGGGTGTCGCCATGCGCGGTCGTGGGCTGGGCGCCAACGTCATTGTCTGCGAAGTGAACCCAATTCGAGCGATTGAGGCGGTCATGGATGGCTTCCGGGTCATGCCGATCGCCGAAGCCGCGGCTCAAGGTGATGTGTTCATCACCGTCACCGGCAATCGCCATGTCATTGACCGCGAACACTTCGCGCTGATGAAAGATGGGGCCGTTGTTTGCAACTCCGGTCACTTTGATCTGGAACTCAACCTGGTTGCGCTCAAGGAGCTGTCACGGGATGTGCGCGAGGTGCGTCCATTCGTTCAGGAATATGAACTGGCTGAAACCGGCCGCCGCGTGATCGTGCTCGGTGAAGGACGGCTCATCAACCTGGCGGCCGCCGAAGGCCACCCGGCCAGTGTGATGGACATGAGCTTTGCCAATCAGGCGCTCTCTGCCGAGTACCTCAAAAAGCATGCGGAACAACTTGAAAAGACGATTCACCGCCTGCCAGAAGAAGTTGACATCGAGATTGCCTCGCTAAAGCTTGAAGCGATGGGCGTCAAGATTGATGTGTTGACGGCCGAGATGGTCGAATACATCAATAGCTGGGAGCACGGCACCTAACTTTTTCTGGATACAGACCCGACGACCGAGGGTTGCAGCCGCCGTCCCTATGGGGAGAAGGTGGCTGCTTCTGTTTTGGGTGGCCCAACCACCGGCGGACTGGGACGTGGGGTCATGGGTGGTTGGGTCGTAGCGGACCCGCGCGCCGAAGCGTTTTCAAGGCGCGCTCCAAGTAGCTCGACGTCATAGCCCTCGCGCCGCACTCGCATGTCGAAGTACAGCAGGCAGTAGGCAATCGTGGACATAGGCAGCGTCACGAGCTTGCCGAGTTGGTCAGCCAGGTTGGCCGCTAGAATAAACCAGGTTGGTGTGCGCGTGAGGTCATCGAAATCGCCGTTGAGAATGACATATATCACAATCGGAATCCCGATAGCCGAGATGACCGATGAAGCAATGGCCATGTCGAAGAGGGTAATCTGGGTGATTCGCCAGATGGTGCCGCGCGCAAGCTGAAGGGAGCGGACGATACTCTCCCAGCCACGGCGTCCCTCGATCATGACCACACTTGGAATGAGCGCAACCTGGGCGACCACCGCGCAATAGCTGACAAAACCGAGCGCGACAATCACCATTATCAGCAAGACTAACAGTGGGCTGGCTACCATTGGAGGAAGGTACCCAAATAGCAGGAGGGCAACGAGGATCATCACCCAGAGCAAGAAAAATTCAACCAGGACCAGCCCTGCCAGCGCCATCCAAAACAGCACAGACCCCAAAATTTGCGCCCAAATCAGCGCCCAGAGCCGGCTCCGTATCAGTCGCCAAGTGCGGCGAAAGCTAATGGGCGTATCGAGCATGACGAAGTCCGCAACTGTCCGGGTCAGTCCACCGGTGATGAGCATGAGTAAAAGCGGACTGATGATGTACGTCAAGAAGTACCCTAGCGACAGTCCGGCAATGATTACCGGGAGCGTGGCGACGGATTCCCGTAATCCGGTGCTCGTGTAGGCTATCAGAAGTGTCCCAACGCAGCTCGCCAGAACTGGCAGAATCGCCAAGTACAGTAGCGGCGCGAAGTTGCGCCGATAAACCTGAACGGCGCGATCAATCAGGTCTCCGGTTGAAAGCGGTTCGAGGTCGGCCAGTTGGCGCAGACTCGGCAGCTCTTCCGCGCGGCCAGGAAGTGGCGATTCCGTCATTGTTCCGCCTTTTTCTTCATGCGAACCTGGTTGCCGCGCGCGTTGTATTCGACTTCATCCATCAGGTGGTAAATGAGCATCACCCCACGCCCGCAGGTACGCATCAAGCAACTCGGATCGGTGGGATCGGGTAGCGACTTGAGGTCAAAGCCGTCTCCTTCGTCGGTGATGGTGAAAACAACCTCGTCGGCCGCAAACTCAACGACCACGTGAACGTTTTTTGTCGGATCCTCGTGATTGCCATGTTTGATGGCGTTGGCAATGGCCTCGTCAAGCGCCACCATGATATTCGAGTTTGGCTCGGCGATGCCGCGGGCTTCGAGCAAATCCATGAGGTCTTTCAGCAGGTCATGCATGCGCGCAATGACGCTGGGAATGACAAACTCCAGACGGTCGAGCTGGACGTGAGAGGTCGTCGTCCGGTCGGGGGAGTGACCTACCATGTGGCTGCGTAAGTCCTTTGTGTACGTCTCAGGATTGGCCGCCACCGCAGGCTAACATAGCTCAAGCCGTACGGCTATATCCGCCGGTTGCGTCAGATGGCAAGCGCGCAGCACACGATGTCGTTGGCGTGCGGCGGCGCAGATCGTGCGTCACTTGTCGCCGCGCTCAAGGCCAGCTACATTCAACCGCCACTGAGACACGTTCGCCCATCCCACTCTTGCGTTTCAATCGCCGAAAGCATGTCGTCAACGGAAAAAACCGCGCAGATTCAGGCTCTCGAAACTCAGCTCACACAACTTTCTTCTGCGCCGCACACGCCAGAACAAGACGCCGAGATTCGCAAGCTACAGGTTCGTGTGCGTGAGTTGCAGCAAGAAATCCTTGGCGCAACGAACGGCGGCGGCGAGATGACGCCCATGGACCGAGTCAGACTCGCCCGCCATCCAGAGCGCCCGTATGCGCTGGATTTCATCCACTTGCTGTTCACGGATTTCCACGAACTCCATGGCGACCGACGCTTTGCCGATGATCCGGCCATTGTTTGTGGCTTTGCCCGCTTTGAGGGGGAGCCGATCTTCATCGTCGGGCAGCAAAAAGCGAACTACAAGCAGCGCAAGATGGAAGACCGCAAGTACCGCAACTTTGGCATGCCCAAGCCAGAAGGCTATCGCAAGGCCATCCGCCTGATGCAGATGGCGGCCAAGTTTCGGCGACCGATCGTCTCGTTCATTGACACGCCGGGCGCGTACCCTGGCATCGAGGCCGAGGAGCGTGGGCAAGGCGAAGCCATCGCCCGCAACATCATCGAAATGATGCGGTTGGCGTCCCCGACCATTGGCATTATCATCGGCGAGGGAGGGTCAGGTGGCGCACTGGCCGTTGGCGCCTGTGACCGCATCCTTATGCTGGAAAACACAATCTATTCCGTTATTTCCCCGGAAGGCTGCGCTTCGATCCTGTGGCGCGATGCCAGTCAGGCCGACAAGGCGGCAGCCGCGATGAAAATCACACCAGAGCCGCTCAAGGAAGCTGGTATCGTGGACGAAATCGTTCCCGAACCGGGCGAAGGCGCGCACACCGACCATGCGGCGGCGGCGGAACTCCTAAAACCGTACTTGGCCAAGCAACTCGAAGCGTTGCGTGGTTTGCCGCCAGAAAAACTCATGGAGCAACGCTACGCCCGCTATTGCCGACTTGGGGCCTTTGTCGTCGAAGATTGAAGGCGACTCAGTAAGCGGCCGTCTGCGCCCGATAGCCTTCAACATTGCGCTGCATTTCAACCAACGAGTCGCCGCCAAACTTTTCACACCACGCTTGGGCCAAAACCAGGGCCGTCATGGCTTCGGCAATGACGCCGGCGGCCGGGACGGCGGTAGTATCAGAACGCTCAAAAGCAGCGGCCTGGGCTTCCTTCGTGACGACATCCACGCTTTGCAGTGCGCGCCGCAGGGTCGAAATCGGTTTGAGGTGTCCGCGTAGGCGGAGCAACTGGCCGTTCGTTATTCCGCCTTCGAGGCCTCCGGCATGGTTGGTTGGGCGAGTGAATCCACGGCCGTCATAGGCAATCTCATCGTGAAGTTGCGCCCCGGAACGATGCGCGACGGCTACGCCAGCCCCAATCTCAACGGCCTTGACGGCCTGGATGGACATCATCGCCTGTGCCAGCCGCCCATCCAGCCGTAAATCCCACTGGGTATGGGTGCCAAGGCCGACTGGCAGCCCGCGCACAACGACCTCAAACGTGCCGCCCAGGGTATCGCCCCGCTCACGGGCCGCATCCACGGCGGCGACCATCTCAGCCTCGATGACCGGGTCTATGCAACGGAGCACGGTGCTCTCCTGGACGGCTACAATCTGTTCCCACGTCGCTTCCGCCAAGGAGTCATCTGCCGGAATGCCGCCCAGGCGAATGACGTGACTGACCACTTCAACGCCGAACACCGCGAGCATCTGGCGGGCCAACGCCCCGGCGGCGACGCGCGCGGCCGTTTCGCGTGCGCTGGCGCGCTCCAGAATGTCGCGCAGGTCGTGGGTGGCGAACTTCAGCCCGCCGGCCAGGTCGGCATGGCCGGGCCGTGGGCGCGTCAGGCGGCGCGATTTCTTGGGATCATCGGCAATTGCCTCCCAGTCTGGTGTTGGCTGGCTCGCCATGACGGTCTGCCAGTTTTCAAAGTCCGCATTCCGAATGAGCAAGGCAACGGGTGAGCCAAGGGTACGCCCGTGACGCAGACCCGAAAGCACCTCCGCCCGGTCTTGTTCGATCTTCATGCGGCCGCCACGCCCATAGCCGAGTTGGCGGCGCCGAAGTTGAGCATTGACGGCTGCGATATCAATCGGCAATCCGGCCGGTAGTCCTTCAACAATCGTGACCAGCGCCGGACCATGCGACTCCCCAGCGGTGATGAAGCGTAGCATGACGCTCTTCCTTTCAGATTTGGTGTTACTTCTGGCGTGTCGTTGAGGACGCCGCATCGAGCGCCGCGAGATTCGCGCCAAGCAAAAGCAAAAGCGCAGACACAAAAGCCCACATCACAAGCGATACCGTGACGTAAAACGGGCCGTAGGTCTTGCGAAAGTCAATCAGCGGGAGGCAGGCCACGAACACGTAGTGAGCGGCTTCCCAAAGCAACCCAACCCAGACTGCCATCGGCAACACGCGCCGAGCGGCTGGGCGCTCGCTGGGCAACACCATGTAAAGCCCAAAAAGCATGCCGATGGTAATCGGGAGCGAAAGCACTTTGGCGGCTATCAGTGTGATAATCGAGGCAAAGCGTGGACCGGCAACGCCCCCAATCGTCTGCGCCGCGAGCCATTGCATCCCGGCCGTCAGCGCGACAATCATCAGAAAGCACACCCCACAAACCGGCACAAGCCCCATGGCCAACACCTGGCTTTTCCAACCGGTTCGTGGCTGCTTGACCCGCCAGGCACGGTTGAGTGCCAACTCCAGTGGGGTAAAAATACCCGCGCTAGTAAAAATCAGCGCTCCGACCGAAACCAGTGCCACCCCGCGATTTGTGTGTTCTTCAAGGACGGCGCGCAGGTTGCGGACAATGAAATCTTCGGCAACCGGCAAGTAGGTCGTCTTGAGCAAAAACAGCGTCGTTTCAACCCCGGCGTTCCAGTGCAGTACCTCCCGACAGGTCAACAGGACCAGCAGCAGAAAGGGATAGAGTGCGAGTAAGGCATTGAAGGCTATGGCCGAAGCCAGGACATAAACTTCATTGCTGGCCAAGTCGGCAATGGCTGGAAAAATGCGGCGAGCCGTCAGCCCAATGCGGTAAAAAAAACCAAAGGAGGCTGGCGACGCAGGTGTGGCGGGTGCAGGGCTGGACGATAAAGCGGCGTTCATGACTCACTTGGAACAAGGCCGGCATAGGTTGCCGAAGATTTGGCCGACATTCAAGGCGTACGGTCGAGTGACCTGCTAAAAAGCATCGTCAGCTCAGCGGAGCCAAACTACAATGCGCCCGTGTTGTTTTTCGGAACACCCCGACCGAGCATTCGTTTACTCAGCGATGTGATTGGTTTAACCTGCTGCTCAATGCGGCATACATTCCTCGAGGTACAGCGATGAAAAGTACATTCAAACGTGCATCTGTCTTCTGCGCTTTGGCAGCGGCCCTATTTGTTGCGGCCTGCACCGCCGTCAACACCGCTACGGCGGCCCCCCCGGCTGGCGCTCCGGCGCCGGCGTTTACGGCCGTGGATAGCAACGGCAAAAAGCATTCCCTCAGCGACTTCAAGGGCAAGATCGTCGTCCTTGAGTGGGTCAACTTTGATTGTCCCTTTGTCGTGCGGCACTACAAGAGCGGCAACATGCAAGCGCTTCAGCGGAAGTACACAGCCAAAGGCGTTGTTTGGCTTTCCATTAACTCATCTGCGGCTGGCAAGCAGGGACACTTTGCCCCGGCTGAAATCAACGCCAAGATCAAGGAGCGCAATGCCGCGCCAACGGCGTATTTGATTGATACGGAAGGCACCATTGGCAAGGCCTATGGCGCGAAGACCACCCCGCACATGTACGTGATTGACCAAGCCGGAAACTTGGTTTACCAGGGCGCGATTGACGACTCAGTGTCAACCGATGCCAATGAAAAGGCGAAGGTCAACTACGTCGAGGCGGCGCTGGAGGCGGTCATGGCCGGGAAGCCAGTCGCAACACCGACCACGAAGCCCTACGGTTGTAGCGTCAAGTACTGACAAAAGCGCGAACCAATAAGAAAAGCAATAACCAACAACGCGCTCACGGTAGTCCTCACCGTGTGCTAGCGTGAGCGCGGCTCTCCCGATTTCACACTAAAGAAACACCTATCACCAACCATGGCGCAGCAAATTCAAAAAACCAGCTCGCGCCAGAGAGAAATCCCTCATGAGTGAAGAAGCGCCTTCGTCATTCAAAGTTAGCGACCGTCGGCTGTTCAACCCCGATGGGACGGTCCGTGCTGATACGGAACGGGATGAGTCTGAAGCAACGATTCCTCCGCCCACAAGCGACCGGACTCCGGCCGTGTCGCTCGATCACCCGGCAGACACCCACCAAACGCCGCCGAAGGCAGACCCGCTGTTTAGTGAGTTCGTGCTTGAGCTGGCAACGAATGCGATGATGATGCTTGGCTTGATCGAGCATCCACAGTATGGACGACTCCCCCCGGATATCGAAGGCGGACGCCATTACATTGACGTACTGGCGATGCTGACGGAGAAAACGAAGGGGAACCTTGCCCCTGCGGAAGAGCGCCAACTGCAAGAGACAGTTGCATCATTGCGGATGCAGTTTGTGGCAATAACTAAGCGCCTGGCTGCCAACGCACGCCAAGACAACTAACAATCCAGCAATTCCAGACAAGCAGCGGGAAAGCCTGTTTCCAACTCCGGTTGGGGGATGACCCTTGCTTTATTAATCCCGATCATTTTTATGCCTAAGAAGCTATTAAGTATTTGGAAAAAAAACATCGTTGATGAAGATGAACTCAACGCTGCTGTTACATGGGCATACAGGCTTTTTTTGGATAGAGAACCAGAGAACAACTATGTAGTTGAAGAAAAAAGAAAAAAGCTACTGACGACTCGCGAGATTAGGACGGAGTTTCTAAGTTCTGAAGAATATAAATCCAAAAATCAGCCTTTATGCCATTTGCCGATGTCAGGAAATGAACCCCCACTAAGTATTGAGTTTACGAGTGACTTACGGGAGATTTTCGCCCACATTAAGACTGTATGGGAAAAACTTGGCAAAACTGAGCCATATTGGTCAGTACTAACCTGTGAGAGATTTAAGTCTGAAGACATCACCTCGAATCAAGATGATTTTTACTCATCTGGTAAAGAAAACGTCGAAACTTTTTTTGCTACACTTCTCAGGAATGGTATAAAGCCGGCAGACTATGAAACCTGCATTGAGTATGGCTGCGGCGTCGGCCGCATTACGGCTGCATTAGCCAATAAATTTTCCAAAGTAACAGCCTATGACATATCAAGCTCCCATCTGAGGATAGCGAGAGAATACATAAGCCAAAGCAATCTAAAAAATGTAGAATTCGTTTTGCTGAGTTCTCCCGAAGACATACGGCTTCCAAAAACAGATGTTGTCTACTCAGTCATTGTACTTCAGCACAATCCACCACCGATCATTCAATTCATAATACGGGCAATGCTTAGGGCACTGAATTCGGGAGGTGTAGCTTTTTTTCAAGTTCCTACATATCGCCTCGGCTATCGTTTTTCTCTGCGTGAATATCTGTCATCCGACATAAAAAGAGAGGACATGGAAATGCATGTCCTTCCTCAGAAGGAAATCTTCCGTATCGCAGACGAAGAAGACTGTAGAATAATAGAGGTTTTAGAAGACGGCTGGGCAGGAATAGCGCATGGAGAAAGATCAAACACGTTTCTGATACAGAAACGTTGATGAAGCCATCTGCTCAGACCACACCCAGGCGCCCCTACGGATTGAACATGGCCATTTATGCTCGGTTTAGCACCTTGTACAGGTTGAAATCAGGACTGCCCACGCTACTTTCCGGAGCGCGGCGCACGGGCGCGCAGCAAACACGGCGGTCGGAACTGCGTAACGGGCAGACCGTCCGCGCGGCGCACGGGCGCGCAGCAAACACACCGCTTGCAGTAAAAGGCAATTCGGTTCTCTCTAGTAGACACTCGTCTTGATCAAAAGCCTGGAGAAACCGCTTCCGTGGAGACAGCTTGTGGTTGAAGTAGGCGCTGCCTCCTGGCAGCGCCAAGTTTAGGACACCGGAAAGACCGGAAATCATCCGGCGCGATATTCAGTCGTCCACGTTAGGCAAGGACTTGCTTGACCTGGATCGCTAAGCTGGCAAAACTGGACTCATCGGTTGCGGCCAAGTTTGCCAATACCTTGCGGTCAAGCAGGATACCGGCTTTCTTGAGTCCGTGCATGAATTGGCTATAACTCAACCCACTCCGTCGCGCCGCGGCATTAATCCGTACAATCCACAAGGATCGGTAGTCACGTTTCTTGATCCGACGGCCAATGTAGGCAAACTTCAACGCTCGCTCAACTGACTCCTTCGCTGAACGATAGAGCTTGCTCTTGGTCATTTTGTAGCCCTTGGCAAGCTTCAAAATCTTCTTACGGCGCTGTAGGCGTTTATTTCCTCGTTTTGCGCGGGGCATGACGTTCTCAACTCCTCGAAAAGCAACAAAAAACAGTTATAAGTATCAACTTGTTTACGACAACGACTCAGTTTGCGGCTGGCCTGAGACCCTTGTCTGACAGGTGGGACTGGCCGCAGGACTGGTGAACCCAACCGCTAGCCAAAAGCGGCTGGCGTAGGGGTTAGCTCCCATAAGGTAACATCTGCCGAATGGCCCCCTCATCCGCCGGTGAGACATAGGTATCAATATCCAGATGGCGGCGGCGTTTCGACGACTTCTTCGTTAGAATGTGGCGACAGTGCGAGTGCCCACGTTTGAACCGTCCGCTGGCCGTTGAGCGAAATCGCTTGGCAGCTCCTTTATGTGTCTTCAGCTTAGGCATTGTTTCGTCTCCTTCTACCGAATGCTTCTTTCTGCAAGTGCGCTTCCCTACAAAAAATCTCTGGCTATCTCAACTTGGGCTTTTGTGAGACCACACTATTCACGCCTAGCGGCTTGGTTGCCAGGTCATTTCTTGGGCGTAAAAATAACAAACATCGTCATGCCCTCCATCTTTGGACGGACTTCAACCGTCGCCACATGGGCAAGGTCTTTCTCCAAACGGGATAACACGCGCTCTCCAAGCTCCCGGTGGGTAATCTCACGCCCAATGAATCGCACCGAGGCTTTCACCTTGTCGCCTTCCTCCAGCGCCCGAAGCGCATTGTTTTTCTTGAACTCATAATCGTGATCACCAATAGCAGGGCGCAGCTTGATCTCCTTGACTGAAATCACCGTCTGCTTCTTCTTGGCTTCGTGCTGCTTCTTCTTCTGCTCGTACTGCCACTTGCCATAGTCAATGATGCGACAGACTGGCGGGCTGGCCTGGGAAGCGACCTCGACGAGATCAAGTCCACGTTCTTGGGCAATAGCCAGGGCCTGCTGAGGCGACATGATGCCAAGCTGGTTTCCCTCTTCATCAATGACGCGCACTTCACGATGACGAATCCGCTCATTCGTCGGCACTTGTGGGCCACGGTCACGGACGCTCCGATTGGGTGGGATGGCGATACGACAACTCCTTTGTTGGGGCAACGTCCACAAGCGGACCATGCCGAGTCTAACTTAGCCGCGCCCAGTGCGCGACCGCTTCTATGGGGTTATGGCGCGCTGCCGCACTTCTTCCGTCACGCGCTCAATAAACGCCTCAATTGAAAGGGTTCCAATGTCACCGTCACTTCGCGTCCGCACCGCCACGTCCCCAGTTTCGGCTTCGCGGTCGCCTAAGACAAGCATGTATGGGACTTTGCGCAGTTGTGCCTGACGAATTTTCGCGCCAATCTTTTCACTTCGCGCATCCACTTCAACGCGCAAGCCAGCCATTCGCAACCGCCGCGCAACATTTGCCGCATGATCATTCAGGCGGTCGGCAATTGGCAGGATAGCCGCCTGAACAGGCGCAATCCATACCGGAAACTTGCCGCCAAAATGCTCAATCAGCAAGCCAAAAAAGCGTTCGAGAGAACCCAAAATCGCCCGGTGAACCATAATCGGCGGATGTGGACGATTATCTGCACCAATATACTCTAGCCCAAATCGCTGCGGCAGGTTGAAGTCCACTTGAATCGTGGCCAGTTGCCAGGTGCGCCGAATGGCATCAATCACCTTGATGTCAATTTTTGGCCCATAGAAGGCGGCCTCCCCTTCCACGCGCACGTAAGGCAGGGCTAGCTTGTCAAGTGCCTTGGTTAGCGCGGCTTCCGCCAGCGTCCAAACTTCATCGTCACCAAGGTACTTCGCATGATCCTGGGCATCGCGCACCGAGAGTTCAATCTTATAGTCAAAGCCAAACGTGGCATAGACTTTCTGAGCAAATGCCAGGCAGCCCAAGATTTCGGCTTCAAGGGTTTCCGGTGTGCAGAACAGGTGCGCGTCATCCTGCGTGAAACCGCGAACCCGCAGCAGTCCATGCTGAACGCCAGACCGCTCGTAGCGGTACACCGTTCCCATTTCGGCATAGCGGATCGGCAAGTCTCGATAGCTGCGCGGCTGCGACTTGTAAATCTGGATGTGAAACGGACAGTTCATCGGTTTGAGCTGGTATTCGACCGGCTCATCCTCGAACTGCATCGCTGGGTACATGTCGCCACGGTACTTGGCGGTATGCCCTGACGTTTCCCACAGCCGACTTGACGCCACATGCGGCGTCCGAACGAGGTTGTAGTCGTTGGCCAACAACGCTTCGTACAGAAACTCTTGTAGTAGGTGCAAAATCAGCGCGCCCTTGGGGTGAAACAGGGCCAAGCCACTCCCAACCTCGTCGGTGAAGCTAAACAGATCGAGTTCTTTGCCCAACCGACGGTGGTCTCGCTTGGCAGCCTCTTCTCGCTGCTGAAGCCACTCGTCAAGCGCCTCCTGGGTAAAGAACGATGTTCCGTAAATGCGCTGCATCTGTGGATTGTTTTCATTACCGAGCCAGTAGGCCCCGGCGACGGAGAGCAACTTGAAAGCTTTTATCCGTCCAGCACTCGGAACGTGCGGCCCCCGGCAAAAGTCAATGAACTGGTCGCCAAGGGTGTAAAAACTTGGGTTCTCACCGCCCTTTTCGCCAATGAAGTAGCATTTGAGTTCATCGGCGCTAAACTTTTGTAGAGCCTCTTCCCGCGGCATTTCAACCCGGCGAAATGGCGTATTGCGCTTGGCGATTTCGCGCATTCGCTTTTCGATGCGAACCAAATCGTCCGGCGTGAAGGGCTTTTCCTGCAAAAAGTCGTAATAAAACCCGCCTTTGGGATCGTCTTTGAGCGCCGGCCCGGCCCCTAGCTTGGTATCGGGAAACAGGTCTAGAACAGCGGCAGCCAGCAAGTGCGCAGTTGAATGACGGTAAATTTCGAGCGCCTCGGGGTCTTCGGGAAGCACGGGCTCAACTGTATCAGACTCGGAGACTTCGCAGGTGGTATCCCGCAGCTCGCCATTCACGCGCACAGCAATCGCCCGCTTGGCCGTTTCGGGATCACGGGACTGGAGAATCCGAAACGCCGTCAGGGGCGAAGCAGAAACAGGTTGCGCAGACGACATCTCCATGGCCAGACAACAATGAAGCGGGCGGCTGACTTCACTGAAGTCTTCGCCCGCAAAACCACCTCTTACCCTATCAGTCCGCTCGGGTGGGGACGGACTAAACAAATGACCGACGCGCCGTCAAGCCAAGCTCCAAAGCGTGAAACCATGGTAGTCGCGCACGGATTTGAACCGTGGACCCCTACCGTGTCAAGGTAGTGCTCTACCCCTGAGCTACGCGACTGCAAGCGCTTGAGCACTCGCCTGACGACGCGACAGTAAGTCTTGAACGATACTCATCTGGTCAACGACTGTCAAAAGAAATCCGCGTCGCTCTCGTCTATGTGAGGCTTCGGGATGAATTCCACCGGAAGCCAGTCACCGGGGCCGGGGTGGGATGCTGGCCGGGATGGCGCTGGATGGTGATCTTCTGGCGTCGGATGATCATGTGCCGGGGAGGACTGATGTTCGTGACCACCAAAGAAGAACCCATACTCAATCACCAGCCCACTCTTGCCGTTGCTGGGGTGATTGGGAAGTTTGTAAGCAACCACGATGATATGGTTCTTGGCTGGATGAAAGAGCACGCCCGGTGTGAAGAACCCAAAGTCATGGCGACCGTAAAACCACTCTCCGAGCAAGTAGAGTCGGTGCTTGATGAGAGGCTGCTCAAAGTCAGCAATCGGATGAACGGTGGTTTTCTTGAAGAGATTTTGCGTACCAAAACTGACCCCAGCCGTCAGTCGCGTGTGTATCTTTGGTAGGACGACACTTCCATGCGAGTACGTAAAACCACCCAACCCCTTGCCACGCAAGTTGTAGGTCAGCATCTGCCCAAATGTCCACTTCAGTTCTAGGTTGGGATGCGTTTTCGACCAGAGCGGGATGGCAGTTTTGAAGCCCACACCAATGTTTTCATTGGGCGCTTGTGGCGTCCCGCTATTGTACGTCGTTACGGCCAACTCAGTGTTTTTGCCAAGCCCGTAGCAGTAAAAATTCGTGGCATACCAGTAGCGGCCAGGGCGCTGTGGCCGCCACTGCGTTTCGTGCATCAAGAAATGTTTCCCCTTGGGGGTAATGTCGGCGGATGGTAAGTTGACAATGGCTTGCTGTGACCAAGCGGTCGCTGTACAAACCACGACTAAGGCCAAACCGACCCAAAGTCGCAATAGCAAATTCATCTTGAGGTAGGTAGGGGCAGGGAAATCAGTGCGGCGCAGGGGCAATAGCAGCACTGTAAGTTAAAGTACAATACACCTCCGTTGTTTGTCTATGACCTGATATGGCGATTCAGAAGCGCACCATTGGCATTGTCGGTACCGGAAATGTCGGCGTGGCAGCCGCCTACGCGATGTTTATTCAGCGTACGGCTAGCGACATCATTCTGCTTGATAAAGACCAGTCCCGCGCCGAGGGGGAGGCGCTTGATCTCATGCACGGGCAAACGTTTGCCGGGCCGGCGCGGGTGCGCGTCGGTAACTATCCAGACCTCGCTGAAGCCCAGGTCATCGTCATTGCGGCCGGCGTCAGCCAACGACCAGGCGAAAGCCGCCTCGATTTGATGGAGCGCAATGTCGCTGTTTTTCGCGCGATCTTGAGCGAACTTGACCAGCACGCGCCCAATGCCTTGCTGGTCATCGCCACCAACCCGGTGGACGTGCTGACCTACGTGGCGCAGGCGCTTTCGACGCGCCCGGCCCAGCGCATCATCGGCACAGGCACCATGCTGGACACCGCGCGCTTCCGCGCCCTACTAGGTGAACACTACGGCGTCGATCCACGCTCGGTTCATGCCTACATCCTGGGCGAGCACGGCGATACGGAGTTCCCCGTCTGGAGTGATGCGCGGATCGGTGGGTTGCGGTTGGTGGGCAATGTCATCAACGGACGTCCCTATGACCGCCCGGCACTGGATGCCATCTTCGAGCAAACGCGCCGCAGTGCCTACGACATCATCGAACGAAAAGGCTACACCAACCTAGCGATTGGCTTGGTCATCGCGCGGCTGGTTCAGACAATTCTCAACAGACAGCGCAGCGTTTTGCCGGTCAGCGTCCGGTTGCAGGGCGAATATGGACTGACCCGCGTCTGCCTGAGCCTGCCGAGCATCGTGAGTGAGAACGGCCTCGAAAGCAGCATCTTGCCTGAGCTAGACGCAGACGAACTGGCGGCAATGCGCCAATCAGCCAGCATCCTCCAGGAGCGCATTGTCGAAGCCCTACCGGTCGCCGCTGGACCCGTACCGGACAACCACACGGCAACCCAGGGCTGATAACCTAGACGTCCGCTCCCCTCGCCACTGACAGTCATGCCCAACCCTTACCTCAACCGCGTTGCCATTCACGACCCAGCCCAGTTTTACGGTCGGCGTAAGGAAGTGGCCCGTATTTTCTCACGCTTGGGCGCCGGGCGGCCCCAGTCCATTGCCGTCGTCGGCGACCGCCGGATTGGCAAATCATCACTCCTCAACTACTTGTGCGCACCGCAAGTGCGTCAGCAATACCTGACGCGGCATGAGGAATACGTGTTTGTGTTTTTGGACTTGCAGCAGCGGCGGCGCATGACGCTCGATGATTTTCTGGACATTTGGCTGGCTGAAATTCAGCGCGGTGCCGGACTGCCGGCGGCTGGCAAGTATGGCTTCGACGGCATTCACGCGGCGCTGGATGCTCTGCGAGTCCGGCACTGCAAGCTGATCGCGGTGTTTGATGAGTTTGACATTCTCACGTCGAACCGCGCGTTCTCGGCTGATTTCTTTGCCTTTTTGCGCTCACTGGCCAACAACTACGAAGTGGCCTATGTCACATCATCCGGGCGTGACCTCCAGGAACTTTGTCATGCCGATCAGATTGCTGACTCCCCTTTCTTCAATATCTTCACCAACATTTACCTGCGGGCCTTCCCAGATGATGACGCCTACGAACTGATTGCTCGTCCGTCAGAGGCAAACGGGATTCCGCTGGCGCCCTACGCCGAAGACATCCGTCTGTTGAGCGGCAACTTCCCTTTTTACTTGCAAATCGCCTGCTCCATCTATTTTGAGCAACTGCAAGAAAGTGGGCATCTGGACCACGCCGCCATTGAAGAAGCCTTTGATGATGAAGTCCGCGGGCACTTTCGCTATCTCTGGGAGCATTTTTCGGCGGACGAGCGGGCCGTATGCCGGGCGCTGGCGTCTGGCGAGCCGGTGATGCGGGAACACACCTACGTGTTTGAGGATTTCAAACGTGCCGGCTATGTCATCGTCGAAGGGGCGGGAAAAGCGCGCTGGTTTTCCCATCGCTTCCTGCCGGTGGTATCACGCCCAGGACGTAACAGCGGTGGCACCGGAGAGCATGCCCCTGTGCCACCGACCATTGAGATTGCTCCACCGCGGCGCGCTGTTTCACAGGACGATACCCGAACCCTCCGACGCGATCCTCAGCCGGACGGACAAACTGCCATGCCGTCCCAGTTTGGGCGTTTTGAGGTGATAGAACACCTGGGCGGCGGCGGCATGGGTGATGTTTTTCTGGCGCGGGATGCGGAGCTTGGGCGCAAGGTTGCGGTCAAGGTACTGAAATCGCGCTACGCCCATCAGTCTGAAACACGGCAGCGTTTTCTGCGCGAAGCCCGGATGGTTTCCAACCTCAATCACCCCAACATCGCCACGCTTTACGAGATTGGTGAAGTGGACGGTGTACCGTATCTCGTCATGGAGTATGTCCGCGGTAAAACGCTCGCGCAGTGTCTTGCCGAGCAAGGGCGCTTTGACTGTGCCGAAGTTTGTCGAATTGGGAGTCAGGCGGCCGACGCACTCGCCGCGGCTCATGCCATTGGGGTGATCCACCGCGACATCAAACCTTCCAATCTGCAACTCGACGCCCAAGGTAACGTGCGCGTCATTGACTTTGGTCTAGCGAAGCTGGATGCCTCAGCCGGATGGGCGCACTTGTCAGCTTCGGATGAGCACTTGCAGGCAGTATCGGACATTACCGAATCAGGCGTCTTGGTGGGAACGGTCACGTATATGTCGCCGGAACAAGCGGCCAACGACGCCCAGGCAACCCTGGCCAGTGATGTGTTTTCCCTGGGGATTGTGCTCTATGAAATGACCACCGGGCGGCTTCCCTTCGAGGGGAAATCGTATTACGAAGTTCTCGACGCCATTTTGCATGCCACGCCATCAGCGATTCGGGATTGGCGACCCGATGCCCCCAGCGAGCTGGTTGAGGCCATCGGTGCGGCGCTGGCCAAACAGCCGGTCGAGCGCCCAACCGCCAAAGCCTTGGCCGAGCGTCTTCGCCGGGTGATTCACTCGCCATCCAGACGCCTCAACTGAAGCGCGCGCCCCTGCTGGACATCGGCCTCCGTGGCGGTGGCCGTAAAGATGCCGTCCGGCGTCACAATCTGGTACGGCGCATTGGCGGCAAGGGTTGTCGTCGGTGACACTTGCTGCGCGTAAGGCACGCGCCGCGCAAAGTAGCCCTGCTCGTCAGCCTGGACTTCATCCCTGTAGTCGAACTCGCGCCGGAAGTAGGTTCGGATGCGCGTCTTAATCTCAATGCGCGCGCCTGGCTTCGTGCGCCCGGTCACCACCGCGCCCGGCACGCGCTCAAAGACCTTCCCGGCAGCGTGATACTGGGTGAAGAGTGGGTACTCAGTTTCAAAGTCGCTTTCATAAACCAGGCGGAGTTGGGTCAGGACCGTGTCGCCCTGAGGCACCCCTTCCTTGGCCACTAAGTGCGCATAGAGTGAACCTTTGAGGCGTTCATTCCAATCTTCCCAGGGCGCGGAGGTACTGGTTTCAGGGTTCCATGCCGCATCTCGCGCCAGTGCTTTGGGGGAGCAGGGCGTCACCAAGACGTAGCGTACCCGCCGAGCATCCATCAGTTGGAAGGCCTCACTTGGCGGAAGGACAAACATCGCGGCGGCATCCCGGATGCCACCACGGAGCGGTGTCGTGTGACCCAGTGGAGAAGCTACGGTCGGCCGGCCGGCTACCCCAATCACCCAGTGGCCGGGCGTCCAGTCACACAAAACGGCGTAATCATCTGGCTGGTCGCCCCGGAGGCTCGTCGCCGGCGTGTGGGTCGCCAGCCAGCGCAGGGTTGGCTCGACATCCACAAACGCGCCGCTTGGTGACACGATGTAGGTCGGCGCACCCAGCGTGAAGTGGATGGTGGGCGCAAGCATCCCGATACACAGGGCAAGGGGCAATGCCAACTGAAGACGTGGGCTGACTTGTGGCAACCGCGCCAACCGGTTCGGCAGCTCGGCGAGCGCAAGCCCAACCACCACCGCAAATGGAACCGCAAACAGACCGCTGAACTTGAGTTGGAGCAGAGCCAGTCCGGTCGTCGTGATGGAAAAAAGCAGGAGCACCCACAAGCGGCTGGCGGCGTGGATCGGCTTCAACCAGGCCCGGCTGGCCACACTGAACCACGCGACCGGCAAGAGCCAAAAAAATCCCGTGTAGTTGTTCGTCGTATCGAAAAAGGAAGAGCGGAGCAGCGGTTGACTCTCAAAGATGGTGGCCAGCCACGGGTCAGCGGCCACCAGATGCATCACGCCATAGCGCGCAAAGCGCCAGACATCGGCCAGAACAACCCGCGGCAACACACCGAGGCCCAGCCCAAGCCAGGCCAGCCCCCACCAAACGTTCTGGCGCGTAAAGCCCGCAGTCCAACCGACAGCGGCTAGGGTCACGCCGGCTGCGCCAAGCGCCACCACCCAGGCCGTTGCCAACGATGGATTGACGCCATGGGGTTCGGCAATCCGCGTGGCAACAAACGGCGCTACCCATACCAAGAGCGTGAACCAGGCACAAAGGCTGACTCGTACGTGGGATTGATGCGTCGCTGGCTCTTTTCGGTGCGTTACCCACCAAGTCGCCGTGACCAACGCATGAAAACCGATGAGCAAGGGCATAATCGTGGCGCACAGTAGCCCGACAGCCATGGCGCTTCCAGCCAAGACACCATGCCGCCAGGTCGGACGCGCGCGCGCGACAGCCCATAGGTACAACCCGACACACAGGGACTCAAAAACGTGGTGGTCAACATAGCCAACCGCACACACGACCCACAGAGCAGGCAGCCAAATGAGGATGAATCCGGCCGCGATACCAGCCCAGGCGTGGGCCAAGCGCGCGGCCACGAGGTAGCCAAGGCACGGCGTGAACGCACCGATGAGCGGCGTCAACAGACACGCCACGGCAGTGATCCAACCTTCATCGGGCTGCGCACTCCCGTGAACAAGCGCATAGGACCCCTGAGCGGCAGCCGCGTAAAGCCAATCAAAGCCGAACGGCCAGTTGACGTTCGCACCGTCGGGGAAGTTGACATAGTGATCAAAATCCGGCACTTCCAACCCATGCGTCACGGCCCAGTGAATACGGCGCAGGTGGTAAAATGAATCGGTTGAAATTGGAAAAATGCCAACATCGGTGAAGACGCCGCCCAAGTTGGACAGCCGGACGATAAAGGCCAGCAGGTAGATGAGCGTCCCAATGACGATGGGCCGGCGCAGCAGCCGGGTCGCTCCAGTCGCCGTCGCCGGAGAGGAAGCCGTTATCAAGGTGTCATCTCCCGCGGGCTTTGGATTGTGTGGGGGTTGGGCATCCGCGAACAGGAAACAGGGGCGAACGCAGATGGCGCTCAAACCAGGAAGTCATCGGTGATTCGCCGCCATTCGTCCACGACCGCGCCAATGTCGCCGCGCTCACGCGCCAGTCGCCGTTGGTCGTGGGGATTGGCTTCTCCGAGCAGGCGGTCGAGCGCCTGCAACGTGAGGTCGGCGGCCGTCAGGGCTTCGAGCCGCTCTCCCCGCGCCCAGCGACAACGGGCAATGACCCACTGAGCGCGCCACTCGACGTCGGTATCGCCGAGTTCTCGTGCCGCCGCCGCCGCCGCCACGCTGCGGTCAAGGGCAAGGGTGAGTTCCTTGCGAACGAGGTGAACTTCGCCCATGGTTTGGAGCATTTCAGCGCGCACTTGGGCGTCACTGGTGGTTCGGTTGATGACTTGGGCTTCATCCAACATCTGGCTGGCCTCACGGAGGTTGCCGGTTCGCGCATACATCTGCGCCGCATTCACCAGCGCCATTTCAAGCACACGCTGGTTTTTGTTTTCACGCGCACTCCGAATCGCCAAGCGGTAGTAAGCCAGAGCGTCGGCATAACGTCCCTCTTGCCGAAAGGTATCCCCAATGTTGTTGAGCATCGCCCCTTCGCTTGCGCGGTCATTGACTTCGCGCATGATCTGAACTGCCCGTTGGTAGCAATCGCGCGCGCGCGCCACTTCGCCCTGGCTGTGAAAAGCTGAGGCCATCAGCATCAAACCTTTGCGCTCGATGTCGCGGTCGCCGGTTGCGCGCGCCGTCTGGAGCATTTCACGCCAAGTGGACTCCAGCGACACGACGCTGTGCAAGACACTTTGCAGCGAATGGGGTTGCGTCGGACGAGCTGAATGCGGCCGGATGTCTGGGGCCCGGCTTCGGTCTTCAACCGGCACGATGGCATCGGCGAGGCGACCGCTGTTGAAAAGCTCACCCATGCCAAGATTCTCGGCAAACGCCGCAACGTCATTGAGTAACTCTTCAAGTGAAAATTCGCTAATCTCGCCTGGCTGTCCAGGATTCCGCTTGGCATCCATGCGAAGCGCGTCTATATCGCTTGGCATTTCGGCCGAAGGTACCGCCCCACGCGGCGCTGTCGAGCCAAGTACTTTGGTCTCGCCGACCTGTGGCTTCACGCTGGCCCGTGGCTTCGCGCTGGTCGAGGGTGGTGCATCCGCGGCTACCGAGGACGCGGCCGGGGGCAGCAACTCCCCGGCAACCATCGAGCCTTCGGCGGCACTGACCTCACTCATCAGCTTGGTCGGCGCGGCTTTGTCCGGCAGGGCCTTGGTGGGCGCGGCCTTGGGTGGTTCAGACTGGGCTGGCGTGGTAGCCAACATGCGGTCGAGTCGAACCTTGAGGTCAAAAACAGGGCGTTTGTTTTCCAGGAATGTGGCCGCCACGATGTCGTCTGGGAGGTTCGACTGAAGGGATGCAATCACGGACAGGGCTTCCTCAAGGGCGGCCTGCGCCTGGGCGAAGTCCTGGCGCTGGACGAGGCACTCTGCCAAACCATAGGCGGCACTCCATCGCACGTGCGGGGACTCCACTTCGCGTGCCAGCTCACATGCCCGCACATAGCAGGATTCAGCCGCGGCAAGGTCACCTTCGGCTCGTTGGGCATCGCCAATTTCGGCCAAAATCTCTGCCTCGATTTGTGGCACTTCCATCGTTTCAGCCAGCAGGAGCGCCGCCTGAAGCGTGCTGAGGGCGGATTTGACATCACTGCGCCGCCTTCGAATGCGCCCTACGTTGAGTAAGTAGCGGGCTTCGGCGGTTCCATCACCGATGTCGCGGGCAATATCCACCGCTTGCTGGATGTATTCCAGCGCTTCGGTGTCGCTGCCGCGCCGCATGAAGACTTCGCCCAAACCATTGAGCGCCACCGACTCACCCTGGCGATGACCAAGCGCGTAGGCAATGCGCAGCGCGCCGGCGTAGCATTCCTGCGCTTCATCCAGGTGCGCGAGCTGGAGATTGACTTCGCCAAGCAGCGCCAGAGCGCGCCGTTCCTCAAAGATGTTGCCTGCGTTGCGGGCGATGGCCAGCGATTGCCGGGCATCCGACACCGCTTCGGCAAGCTTTCCCCGGCGCGCGTTGACAATCGCGTTGCCAAGCCGAGCCGCGGCTTGGCTGCTGCGATCTCCCGCGCGCTCGGCGATATACATGGCTTCATCAACCGCTTCGAGCGCGGCTGTCGGGCGCCCCCGCTCAACTTGCGCGGCAGCGACGGTCAGCAACGCCAAACAGAGTCCGGCGGCATCATCCTGTGCGCGTAGGACGGGAAGCGCCGCCGTCGCCAGCTTGAGCGCGCCATCAGCATCGCCAGTCAGGTTATACAGCCGCGCCATGCCGACCTGCGTCCGACCTAACCAATTTAGGTTGTGTTCTTGACAGAGCGCCAAGGCTCGTTCCAACTCGTGGCGGGCGTCATCGGGTTGCGCGCACTCGATCAGCAGCGTGCCATAGGTCAGCCGATAGCGCGCTTCGTCACTTGGACTCAGCGGCCCAGTATCGTCGCCCTGCAACCGACTGAGGGCTTGGGCCACCCATCCGAAAAACTTTCCGGCATCGGCAAAGGCATAGACACTCCAGCGGGCGTAACCGGCCTCGATGGCATATTCAATCGCCTTGCGCCACTCTTCAGCGCGAAAGTAGTGATAGGCCAGATCGCCGGCGGTGAAATCCTGCCGCCCCAGTCCGGCCGCCGAGGCGCGTGGCGAAGCCAACTGTTGCTCAAGCCGCTCGGCGATTCGCGCGTGAAGCCGTTTCCGCCGCCGCCGCGTCATGCGCCGATACAGCACCCGGTGCAACATCGAGTTGACAAAGCTGTAGCGGTCTTCACGCCATCCGGCCATCTCGCGGATAAAGCCCAGCTTGAGCGCGTTTTCGACCGTTCCGAGCAGGTCTTCTTCGGTCGCCTCGGTCAAAAACTGAAGCAAATCGAAGGTAAACTCTTCGCCAATCACCGCCGCATGGGCGAGAACGTCGGCCGTCTTATCCTCCAAACGCGCCAGAAGCGGCTTGACCAGCGTGGCAATGGACTCTGGAAGGTCAAACTCGTCCACGTCCTGGCAGACCCAGCCGGTTTCCTCGCCATGGGAGATTTGCCCATTGGCAATCATCGTGTTGACGACTTCACAGACGTAATAGGGGTTGCCCTTGGTTTCTTCGGCCAGCATCAGCGCGACACTCACCGGCAGTTGCACCTGCGCTCCAAGCAACCCCTCGACCATCAGGCGGATTTCGCTATTGGAGAGCGCGGACAATTTGATCTGATCGTGGCCGCCCATCTCATCGAGTGACTGCAACCAGTTGCGCAGGGGCGGCGCGCCATCGAGCAGGCTTGTCAGGGGACGACTGGCGACAATGACCAGCAGGCGGTCGCCCCGACTCTGACGCATGAGATGGCTGACGAAATCCAGCAGGAGCGCATCCGCATGGTGGGCATCGTCAACAAAGAAGACGGCGCCACGTTCCCGTGCGAGGAGTCGGCACAGATAGGTCAAGTCACCGAAAAAGCTATGGCGGTCTGCCGCTAACCGCGCGGCCAGTTTCGTCGCATAGGTTTCATCACATAGGTTGGCAAAAAACGTGCCGTCGAGAAACTGCTCATCCGCCGGCGAAAGCGACCGCACCGCGCGCAGCTCCGGGTTGAAGTAGGCCATGGCCGCAGCGCGAAGGTCCGATAGTGGCAGTTGCCCGACGGTGGCGCGCGCTGGGTCTGGGCAGCGCACCCGCAGTAACATCGGCTGGCCTTCACCCACATCTTCCAACCGGATAAGGAATTGCTCGATGAGTCGGGTCTTGCCAATCCCGGCTTCTCCAAAGATGACTACGGGCCGTCCGCGCCGGGTGGCGACCGATTGCCAAGCGGCAATCAGGACCCCAAGTTCTGGGGTGCGCCCGATGAACTCACCGCCACTCATGCCGGTTGGGGGGCGAACGGTATCTGGTCCGGCGGCGCCGGCTCCAACCGGGGGAGGCAGCTCGCCGGGCACGATTCGGGTGAATGGCTCCTGTGCCGGTGGTGACTCCGACGCCAAGGCCACAAGCGCCGGGGGGGTTGAAATGACCGCTCCACCCGGTGACAACTGACGCTGCACGGTGCGGAAAGCTTCAGACAGTTCTTCGGCGGTTTGGTGGCGATTGGCCGGTGATTTTTCGAGCGCCCGCATCACCACCGCCTCGAGCGCGGGCGGAATGTCTGGACGCAACTCGCGCACCGGCTTGGGTTTCTGCTTGACCTGGGCGATGACCGTTGCCAGCGGCGTGGGTTCGTCAAACGGCAGCTTGCCGGTGAGCATCTCGTAGGCAATCACGCCAATGCTGTACACATCCGAGCGTCCATCAATCCGGTGCGCCTGGCACTGTTCCGGTGACATGTACTGTGGCGTGCCGATGATGCCCGTGCCGGTCAGATTCATCAGGCTGGGGTTGTTCATCGCCAGCTTGGCGATCCCAAAATCGAGCACCTTGACGGTCTCACCGGTCCGTAGCTTCTCCAGCATGATGTTGGCGGGCTTGAGGTCGCGGTGAATAATCCCTTCGGCATGGGCCGCGTGAACAGCGTCACACACTGGCGCCAGCACCGACACCACGCGCAACGGCGAAAGCGTTTTGGCTTGCTGGAGTTCCTGCCCCAGGCTGTGGCCTTCGAGGAACTCCATGACGATGTAGGCTTCGCCTATCGCGCTCATGCCGTAGTCATAAATGGTGATGGCATTCGGGTGCTTGAGGCGGCCGGAGAGAAGGGCTTCCCGCCGAAAGCGTTCGAGCGCCGCTGGATTGGACACCAAATCGGCATTGAGAATCTTGAGCGCCACCCGCCGCTGCATCGTGGAATGAATGGCTTCATAGACCGCGCCCATGCCACCGCGTCCGACCATGCGCACGATTTGGTACTTCCCGTCCACCACCCGCGCCACGGCCGATGGCTTATCGGAAGCCAGCGGCGCACCGTCCTGGGGACAGACATTGTATTCGTCAGGATAGGTCGCACCACATTTCGGACAGGATTTCATGAGCGTAACTCTACGGGTATTACCTAGGCATCAGACAGCATCCATCGGTGGAGGGAGGAATGGCAGCCGAGCGCGCCGGGGGCTGGCGCGCCACGCCACGTCCATCGCGCCGCTGGGTAGCCGTTGACCGAAACGAACGTATCGAGGCGCGGACTAATCAAGGCGCGGACTATAAGACGAGGTGGCAAGCGGTGACAAATGGTCAAGCAGTGACAAATAAAAGCTGTCACGGTCCTCACTCCCCTGCCCTGGATGCTACCCCAGGACGGCTCCGTTGGTGGCGATAACACGAGCATACCACGCCGCTGAGGCTTTGGGTGTTCGCACTTGCGTGTCATAGTCCACATACACCAGCCCGAACCGCTGCTTGTACCCTTCCGCCCACTCGAAATTATCCATGATTGACCAGTGAAAGTAACCCCGCACCGGCACGCCATCTTCCACCGCGCGGCGTAATTCACGCAGGTAGCGCGTCGTGAAGTCAATCCGTTGCGGGTCGTGAACCTTGCCATCGAGTGCCACCCAGTCGCGGAGCGCGAGACCGTTTTCCGTGATGTATATCGGTTGCTTGTAACGTTCGTGGAAAAATTTTGGTCCCCACCGGAGCGCCTCCGGCGTAACGGGCCAGTCGAAGGCCGTCAGCGGGGCCGCCGGAGTCGGAAGCACGACCTTCGGGCCGCCACGCCCATCCGACTGAATCTTGAAACCGAAGTAGATGTTGACGCCACAGAAATCCACGGGTGTCGAAATAACCTTCAGATCGTCGGCCTCGATGGTTGGGGCATCGTTTTTGTACAGGGCAAGTCCCTCAGCCGGGTACTCGCCGAGGAACACCGGGTCCATCCACCAGGCATTGTTGAACGGGTTCTTGAGCGGCAACCCAACCGAAGCGTTGAATAGAAAACCATAGCCCTGGATGCCGAAGTTGAAGGCCCGCGCGGCGGCTACATCGTCAGGCTGCTCGGTGGCCGGATAGGCGATGGGCGTGGCCGGCGCAAAACCAATCTGGGCGTTCCTGGTGTTGGCGCGCAAGGCCTGCACGCCCTTGCCATGCGCCAGCAGCGCGTGGTGGCCCGCTTGCAGGACATCCTTGATCGGGAGAAGCAGACCCGGCGCATGCCGCCCGGCCTGGTAGCCCAGCGTAATGAATACCTGCGGCTCATTGAGCGTCATCCAGTAGGTGATGCGGTCGCCAAGCCGTCGGGCCGCCACCGTCGTGTACTCGGCAAACCAGTCGGCGCTCTCGCGCTTCGTCCACCCCCCGCGCTGGTGCAGCGCGAGTGGCAAGTCCCAGTGATAGAGGGTGCAAAACGGCGTGATCCCGGCAGCGAGCAACTCGTCAACCAGGCGGTCATAAAAGTCGAGGCCCTTGGCGTTGACCGTTCCGGTCCCTTCCGGCAGGATGCGCGTCCAGGCCAGGCTGAAGCGATACGCTTTCAGACCGATCTGCTTCATCAAGGCGACATCTTCCCTGTAGCGCCGGTAATGGTCACAGGCCATCTCGCCCGTGTGACCGCGCCAAATGGCATTGGGCTTTCGGACAAACATATCCCAGATGGACTGGCTCTTGCCGTCCGCGTCAATCGCGCCTTCGATTTGGTAAGCCGCCGTCGCCGCCCCCCACTGGAAACCGGCCGGGAAGGTCTGACCCGACGGGGAAGCGCCAGGGCGTCGCTTGGCGGAAGCCGGCTTTTGTGGTGCGCCGGATACGGTCACGCTCCCAGCAGCCAGTGCCGCCGTAGTCGTCGCCAGAAACGCCCGCCGGGAAGCATTTGGCTGGTTCGTAATTGGCGTTTCCGCGCCTGAAGCATCAGTTTTGTTCATGGCTTCTAGTGCTTCTTGGGCGGGGTCTCTGGCCTGTGCCTGGAGACGCCGCCCAAGGACTCATGATGGGGTGATGGTAGTTCGGTAATGATAGGCGCCATCCCGGAGTTCGAGAATGACCGCCGGTTTGACCGCATTGCGGTTGGCGTCCAGCGTAATCGTTCCGGTCACGCCAGGAAAATCGCGCGTCGCGGCCAAAGCGTCACGGATTTTTTCCCCACTGACACTGTTGGCCCGCTCAATCGCGTCATAAAGCACCTGCGCGCCGTCGTAGGCAAGCGCCGCCAAGGCGTCGGGCGTGTCGCCGTGACGTTCCCGATAAGCCGCAATGAAGGACTGCACCCGCGGGTCGGGGTTGTCCACCGAGTAATGGTTGGTAATGAAGCAGCCATCCAGCGCGGCCTTGCCGCCCCGCCATAAATCGGGGGAATCCCAACCATCGCCGCCAATGAAGGGGACGCGGATGCCAAGTTCACGGGCCTGCTTGATGATTTGCCCGACGTCGCCGTAGTAGCCCGGCGCATAGATGAAATCCACGCCAGCTTCCCGAATGCTGGTGAGTTGCGCGTTGAAGCTTGCGTCACCGGCCTGATAGTTCTTCTCCATCACGACCGTTCCACCCTGCCGGGTAAAGCTCTCCCGAAACGACTTGGTCAAACCAACGCTGTAATCATTTTTCACGTCGGTCATGATCGCCGCGCGAGTCAGGTTGAGCACTGTGGCGGCAAACTTCGCCGCGGCTTCGCCCTGAAATGGGTCAATAAAACAGACGCGAAAGATGTAATCGCCCTTGCGCGTCACCTTTTCATTCGTCGAGGAAGGCGTCAGCATGGGCACGCGCTTTTGCTGGCACACGGCCGCGGCAACGATGCTGCGCGCCGAACCAACTTCACCAAGCACCGCGATGACCTTGTCGCGGGTCACGAGCCGGGTCACGACGGTTTTGGCTTCTTCGGGCTGGCCGCGGTCGTCTTCAAGGATGAGTTCGATGCGCGAACCGCGAATGCCGCCGGCGGCATTGCGTTGTTCCGTCGCCAGGCGAATCCCGCCCATGGACGATGTTCCAAACGTCGCGGTGTCGCCGGTCATTGGCATGTACACGCCAATTTTGAGCACGGGGGGGAGGCCGTCGCCAACGGCAACGGCTTCTCTGCGTTCACAGGCGCTGACCCAGGCCAGGGCGAGCATCGCCACCCAGACCCACATGAAACGCAACCGACGAGACAGCGGCATTGGATTTCCTGTTTAGAGTCGCGCGGCAAGGACGCGGCGGAGTTCCTGGCTGTCGAACAGCCTGGTTTCCATCCCATCCAGCCCGACCGTGTAACGTAACTCACCAGACTGAAGCGTGACCGCCGCCGCCTCACCCACGTTGACGACGATTGACTGAAGGCTTTCCCGAAGCGCTGCCCGTCCAAGGTCATCCGCCGCAAAACCACCAAGCACCAGGCGGAGGTCGGCAATCAGAGCGCCAAGATCGAGCAAAGCGGTATCCCCGCGCGGAAACGCTTCCCAGGCAATGGTTGCCGTCACATCACAGCCAACCTCGGCCCGCACCCAGTCGGTCAGTGCGCGGAGACGACGTTCGAGTTCAAGCCGGGATGGCGCTTCACCAGAGCGTTCACGCACCGCCCCAAAAGAGAGCCGGGCAATCGTGTCAGGCGTGTGGTGAAGGGTCAGGGCTGAAATGTTCGCCACCGGAATGTAGGTGACGTCCAGCCCTAGGTTCCATCTCACGTCATTCGGCCTGGCGTCATTCGGCTCGGCATTGAAGCCCGGCGACGACGCATCGGACTGGGCCACCTGGACAGTTCGGAGCAGGATGCTTGCCTGCGCCGTGCCGAGTTCGTGGCCGGACAGGTACTCGCCCCGGATGGTCGCGCCATTGGTCAGGAACAGACTCACCAACGGCAATGTCCAGTCATCGCGCCTGGCTTGTCGAATCTGCTCAATCGCTTCCAACACCACGCCAACCGGGCGGGCCGGCAAGCGCCGTAGTTGCTGAACCGGACTGGTCATAGACCTTTTTCAAGCACTTGTTGCAACTGCGTTTTGCGATACAGCCAGTCGTCATTGGCATAGTGAAGGTCATAGTCGAACTTCAACTCCCCACCTTTGAAGGAAAATTCACCAGACGACCGCGAATAGCCAATGGTGACTTTTTTGAGACCGTCGCGGAGCGCGTCGCGTCCCAGGTCGTCAATCGTAATGGCTTTGAAAGCCTCAATCAGTGGCTTGAAGTAACCCCGTTCAAGCAAGGGGTGGTAATCCAGCTCGGCAAGTCCTTCTTGACCAAGGTTTTCCCAGTCAATCTCCAGATTGACTTCAAATCCGGCGGCCGCATCCAGGGCGGCTTTGATCTTGGGAAAGGTGTTATCACGAAAATCCTTGATGGCGCGACGTTCAGCGAGACCCATGATGTCGTTACTCCTTTGGCAGGCACGCCTGCCGGTGCCGAGATAAAGAAACCGGTGTGGATAGATTTGATACCTTCCCGTCTTAGCGACCGGGACGTTAGGAAGCCTTGGGTAAGCTGAACCGCCTAGCACGAAAACCGCCGCCTGGAGGCTGCGCTCATTATTCCAAAAGCCCTAGCAGTTGGCGCTGGCGCGTAATTAACTCCCGAATTCCGTGGGTGGCAAGATCAAGCAGGGTATTCATTTGTTCGCGGGTGAAAGGACGTTGTTCGGCGGTGCCCTGAACTTCAACCAAACGACCATCGCCGGTGCCAACGACATTCATATCGACTTCGGCCTTTGAGTCTTCACGGTAGTCCAGGTCGAGCATGGGCAGGCCGTTGACCATGCCGACACTGACGGCGGCCAGGTAGTCCGTCACCGGCATGTGCGTCACGACGCCGGCCATCTGAAGCTTGCGCACGGCGAGCACCAGCGCGACAAACGCGCCCGTGATGGCCGCCGTGCGCGTCCCGCCATCCGCCTGCGTAACATCACAGTCAAGGTAAACCGTGCGCTCGCCGAGCTTGGCAAAGTCCACCACCGCGCGCAGGCTACGACCGATCAGGCGTTGGATTTCGTGCGTTCGGCCGGAGGGGTTGCCGCGGGTGACTTCACGCGGGGTACGCTGGTCGGTAGCGCGCGGCAGCATGGCGTACTCCGCCGTCACCCAGCCCGTTCCCTTGCCTTTGAGAAACGGCGGAACCTTGTCTTCGACGGTGGCAAGGCAAATCACTCGTGTATCGCCGAACTCGACCTGCACGGAACCTTCGGCATATTTGTTCACATTTGGTGTTAGCTGTACGGTTCGCAGCGCGTTGACGGCTCGCCCACCACTTCGCATGTTGCCTCGCTTCCAGTTACGTTCTCGTTATGGCTTTCGGTAAAAATGCACTCTACGCCGCGGCCAGCGCTTGCTCAAGCGCGTCAACCACACGACCACGCGCCGCATCGGTCAGCTCCGGCCAGATGGGCAGGCTCAACACGTCACCAGCGACGGCTTCGCTGACGGGCTGCGGGGGGAACTGACCAGCATAGACCGGCAGGCGGTGAATCGGGGTTGGGTAGTAAACCATCGTCCCGATGCCCTGCGCCGTCAGTAATTGACGCACGATGTCGCGGCGCGCACCCAAAATTCGCACTGTATATTGGTGGAAGACATGACCTGGCGAGATGTCCGGCGTTACCAGTCCCGGCAGTCGGGCAAGCGCGGCGTTATATTGCTCCGCAATGCGTCGCCGCGCGCTGTTCCAGGCCTCGACGTACGGCAGCTTGACGCGCAGAATTGCCGCCTGAATGGCATCGAGCCGGGAGTTGTAGCCCAGCATTTCATTTTGATAAGCCACCAGCGACCCATGCGACCGCAGTTTGCGGGCGCGTTCGGCCAGTTGGGCATCATGCGTGACGATCAAACCGCCATCGCCGTACGCGCCGAGGTTTTTGGATGGGTAGAACGAAAATGCGCCCAGCGTTCCGAGCGTCCCAACGAAGCGTCCGCGTAGTCGTGTCTGCGTAGCGGACGTGCAGCGCTGACCGTTGCACTCGGCACAGGGCGGAAGGTATCGCGCGCCGAAGGCCTGGGCCGCGTCTTCGATAACAGCCAAACCATGGCGCTCGGCGGCTTCAAGCACCGCCCCCATCGCAGCCGGACGGCCGAAGAGGTGAACGGGCATCAGCGCGCGCGTGCGCGGGGTGATATGGTTTGCAATGCCGCGTGGATCGAGGTTGAAGCTTTCGGCCTCGATGTCCACGAAGACCGGCTTGGCCCCGACGAGGCTGATGGCTTCAGCCGTGGCGAAAAATGAAAACGGCGTGGTGATGACCTCATCGCCGGGGCCGATGTCCAGGGCGCGCAGGGCAATCACGAGGGCGTCCGTGCCGGAGTTGACGCCAACGGCATGGGCGACACCCAAGTAACTGGCCGCTTCCGACTCAAAGGCAGCAACCTCTTCGCCCAGAACGAACTGCCGCGAAGTACACACGCGCTCGAACGCTGCCTGGAGCGCCGGACGGAGGGACTGATACTGCGATTCCAGATCCAAGATCGGCACATGGCCGTCTGTATGCGAGATGGTCTCAGGAAACTTCTTCAGCAAGCGGCTTTGCCAGCTCAGTCCGCGCGGCAACTTCATTGAACTCTAATCCGAAGGCGGCGCAGGCTGACTGTACCTCACGGAGTGTAATGTCAGGACGACCATACCATTCCCGCGCCTGTCCGACGACATAGGCCGCCTTGCGCGCAACATCCTGTTCCGGCGTGAGCGTGCCGTTTCGCTTGAGCCGCGACTTGAGCGGTGGCATCACCAGATGCAAGTCTGGAGCACCATGGTCTGCCCCACCTGGTTCTGACGCGCGCTGGGAGCTGTCCGCCGGGTCACCAAGGTGATCATTCCGGTCGGCAGTTTTGAGAATTTCAGCCAATCGCCGCGAGAGCCGCGATGTGTCGAGGTGTGAACCTGGGGCGGCACTGTCTGCCTCCAGCATCGTTTTTCCAAAGGCGGACTGATCCTGTCCGGGGTGGATTTCCTCGCCATGGTGAGTGCCGGATGGGTTGGTGGTGAGCGCGTCGCGCGCCCGCGCGGCGGCTTCAACCTGTTCAAATAAACTGGCCAAGCTTGACTTTTCAGAAGCCCGTGGCGGTGTTTCACGGTAGGCAGCCGACGCTGCCTGATGCCCGTTAGCCGTGAAGCGGCTCACGGGACTTGGCGTGAAGGAGACCGGTGTTTCTGGCTTGGGAGCGGCTGGTTCAACGTGGAGACTTTCATAAACCGGAAGCAGGGCTGCCGCGAGCAACTCATACCGGTCATCGAGATTCTGCGTCTCGAGAATGTCACGGATCGCGCCCAGCGCCTGTCGAAAGTTGACTTGGATAACGGGCGCAAGGTCGGTCGCTAAAGCCATGCCTTCAAGCTGAAGTCGGCTGTACCACGCAAACAGGGCGGCTTGATCGGTGACGGGCGGCAGACGAAGCTGACGGAGCAGCGCCGCCGACTTGGCATCCAGAAGCGGTGTCGCCTCTGGCGAGGAACCTTCGTTGAGGCGCGGGCGCGAAGACGGATCGGCCGTTGGAAGCAGCAAGCGCCGAGACCGGTCACGGCGACGTTCCATTTGCGCGCCGAGACGGAATGCCAAGAGTGCCCCGCCCACGGCCACGACTTGCCCGGCTAGCCCTAGCACTGAAAAGAACAGCAGTTGTACTCCGTCTGTCATCGTGCATCTCGCTCACGAGAAAGGTCCGGCGCGACGCGAGTCTCAGGTACGACACAGGAATCCGTCGCGCACCTTACTCTTCCACCCTACATTGCCGCGCCAGCCAAGCCAAGTTTCGTTTTGTGAGCTTTGATACTTTCACATCTGCCGACGTTCATCCTTCACGTTCGCGTTTCGATGGAAACCAAAGCAGGCGTGAAAGGTTTTGAACGTGACGGGCATCTCTCGGCTGCTCCGCGCTCCACTTGCTCACCGAAGCGCGCCGCGGCACACGATTTATTCATCCGTTATGAGCTTCTCCCCTTGTCGCCACATCGGCCACTCATTTACCGTTTCAGGGCATTGATCCCTGAATTGCTGTGGAGGATGACTAAGGTGACGGCTCGTATTCTGGATGGCGTAGGGCTTTCTCTGAAGCTCAATGGAGAGACCGTGGACCGGTGTGCCGCCTTGACCCAGGCCGGCGTTCAGCCAGGACTAGCCGCCGTCCTGGTCGGTGATAACCCGGCGTCACGCACCTATGTCACGAGCAAGTCCAAGATGTGCGTCCGGCTCGGATTACGCACCGAAGTGTTGTCGTTGCCAGAACATGCGACAACGCTTGACCTCCTGGGGGTGATCAAGACGCTCAACGTGCGGACCAACATTCATGGCATTCTCGTCCAGATGCCGCTCCCGCCGCAGATTGACGTGCCAACCGTCATCGAAGCCATTGACCCGGCAAAAGATGTGGATGGCTTCCACCCGGTCAGTGTGGGGCGCTTGGCGCTGAAGCAAGCGGGCTTCGTGCCCTGTACGCCGGCCGGCATTCTTGAGCTGCTCAAGCTCTACTGCATCCCGCTGCGCGGGCAACGGGTCGTCGTGTTGGGCCGCAGCAACATCGTTGGGTTGCCGCTGTCGTTGCTCCTGCTGCACCAGGATGCAACGGTGACGGTATGCCATTCTCACACCAAGGAGGTGGCTGCCATCGCCCGCTCGGCGGATGTCCTGATTGCGGCAATTGGGAAGACGGCTTTTGTCACGGAAGACTTCATCAAACCTGGCGCCGTGGTGGTGGATGTCGGGATCAATCGCATTACCACCCGTGAGCAAGTCCTGGAATACTTTGGCGACAACGCGGAGCGACTGGCCGATCTTGAAAAGAAAGGCTACACGCTGATTGGGGACGTTCACCCGCGCCACGCCGCCGAACGGGCACGCTATGTCACCCCTGTGCCGGGCGGCGTTGGACCACTCACGATTGCGATGCTTATGCGCAATACGGTAGTCGCCGCCGAGCGGGCTTACGCCGAGCGCGCTTGTCAAGGGTAGTGGATAGCTCATAATCGCCGCCAACTGCGGCTGCCCCCGCCGAACGAATCAAGCCAAGGTTATTCGCTCCTGTCTTCGGCGTATGGCCATGAAGGATTTTTTTGACCCTAGTTTCTACAACGCCAGTTTTTATATTGCGCCAATGTTGGAAAGCGATTTGGCGGCGGTGGTGGAACTGGAGCAAGTCACACGCTTGAATCCGTGGGGCTATGATGGGTATCGCTCAGAGTTACGCCACAATCCACTGGCGGTCATGCTGGTGGCGCGTGGACGAGCGCCGTTTGTGACTCGTCCCATTTATGGATTCCTGGCCGGACGGGTTCAGCTTTCAGCCCGTCATGATGGACGGGAACTACATATTGCCAATGTGGCGGTTCATCCTGAAGTCCAGCGGCAGGGACTGGGGCGGCGGCTGTTGAAGGAAGCCTTTTACACCGGGCGACTGTACGGGGCGACAACGGCCTTCCTTGAAGTGCGTCAGTCGAATACGGGCGCCAAGGCCCTCTACACGTCGTTGGGCTTTACCCAAATCGCCCATAAACGTGGATTCTATGCCAACCCTACCGAAGACGGGCTGCTCATGGAAGCTGCCCTGTAAGCGCAAGCGCCACGGCCGAGAACGTCGCTCCCGTAGGTGGCAACCCTGATGCACTGTCGCGCCGAATGATCGCGCCGAATGATGAAGCGCGCAGCGTCGCCAGCTCTACGTCCGGTGGCGCGGACCAGATGCCCACAGCCTAGGCCGAGGTGACGCCAACGAGCAACGTCAGGCTGGCGTTCGCAAGCTTGCGAGCCTGGTTGGCCGCAATTGCCTCATTACAATCCCACTTGCCATCAATCCAACCTGTGCTTTCAAGGAGAGCGAAACCGATGCCAGACCGTGCACCGGCTGATTACGAACGCCGGATTCTTTTGCTTGTCACCGGGATGACGCCCCAAGTCGTCACGGAAACGCTTTACGCGCTCTGTCACCAGCATCCGCCATTCATCCCGACCGAGGTTCACTTGGCAACGACGCTGGAGGGAGCAGAGCGTGCTCGCTTGTCACTGCTTTCTGATGATCCCGGCTGGTTTCGTCGGCTGTGCCAGGATTACAGACTGCCACCAATCCAGTTTGACGCAAGCCACATTCACATCTTGCAGGATCAGTCCGGGACTCCACTGAGCGACATTCGGACACCTGAGGATAATGAGCGAGCGGCTGACCAGCTCACTAGGCTGGTGCGTGACTTAACAACTGACGAAGCGGCGGCACTCCATGTCTCGTTGGCCGGTGGCCGTAAAACGATGGGTTACTACCTTGGCTATGCGCTGTCGTTGTTCGGGCGTCCGCAAGATCGGTTGTCGCATGTGCTGGTCAGCGAACCATTCGAGTCGAGCTGGTCATTTTTTTATCCAACACCGTATGAGCGCATCATCGAGACGAAAGATGGAAAGCTGGCCGATTGCGCCACGGCGCAAGTCATGCTGGCCGAGATTCCCTTTGTGCGCCTGCGTGATGGCTTGCCGCCAGCATTGCTGAAAGGTCAAGTGACCATGAGCGCGGCCGTGGCAGCCGCCAATCGCAGCCTGCAACCACCTCGGCTTGTTCTCGACCTCCTGAAGGAAGAGGTTTGGGCCGATGACCTCAACATTGACGTAAAACCGACCGAGCTTGCGCTCTTGCTGTGGCTGGCCGAGCGTGTCCAGCAAGGCAAGCCGGAAGTCGAGTGGCGCAACGTCGAGGCAGCCAACGAATTTCTCACCTATGGACAGCGCATCCTGAATCCTTACGGGGGCGACTATGAGCGGATGAAGCAGGCTCTTGAAAGCTGCAAAGATGATAATGAGCGGGCCAAGTACTTTGGACCGCACAAGTCGCGTCTCAAAAAGGCCTTTGAGGAAGCTCTTGGGAAAAAAGCTGCCAACCGGTACGTCATTGCTCGCTCCGGTAAGCGGAACGACGCCACGTATAGCTGCTACTACTTGCCGCTTGAGGCAGACCAGATTGAGATTAGGACGAGCTGAGTCGTATCCCCCACAGGCGGGTCGGCGTGAGCCAGGTTGCCCACCGAAACGGGAGGGCTAACCGGTAATAGCATTGATTTTGTGAGCCAAACTCACATCCAGCATGGTCAGCCCACCGGCATCGTGTGTCCAGAGTGTCAGCGTGACTTGATTCCAGTTGTGCAGCAGGATGTCGGGATGATGATCAGCCTCTTCAGCCAGCTTGCCGACGCGGTTGACGAAGTCCAGTGCGTCGGCAAAGTTGCGAAAGGTCAGCGTTCGCGTCAACCGCTGGTCTTGGCGCTGCCAGGCGGGAAGCTCACGCAATCTCGCTTCGAGATCGCTTTCGTCGAGTAACATGGGGCGGGTTTTAGACATACCAGTGTGTAGCCCTCAGACTGAAAGTTCAGAAAGCACTTGAATCAACTGTTCGCGTCGGAATGGCTTTGGAATGAAACCATCAAAACCGTGACGGGCAATGCGCTCGCGTTCCGACACGCTGGTGTAAGCCGTCAATGCCACGATTTTCGACTTCGCAAGACAAGGCTCGGTGCGCAGGGCATTAAAGGTGGCGAAGCCATCCATGCCGGGCATACCGATGTCTAACAGGACGACATCCGGCGCGGTGGCACGGGCAGCTTCAACGCCGCGCACCCCGCTTGCTGCCAAGTAAGGGCGATACCCCGCCGCGCTGACCACCGCGCCAAGCAGTTTTAGCAGATTCTCATCATCGTCAATGACCAGGACTTTCTTGGTATCCGAGATGGTCGAAGGGATGGGATTCAAAAGTTGCGGTGATTCAGTAAAGCTTGGCAAGTCGGTCGCGCTTGTCGGGTGAACCGTCGGCAACTGGATAATCAATCTCCAGGTATCCTGGAGTCGTTCAACCGCCAACGTGCCACCTTCACGGGTGATAAACAACCGGGCCAAGTTTAGCCCACCTGGATCGGCCGTCTCGCTTAGCCCCTGATCGCTGCTTACCAACAACCGCAGCGGACTCGCTGCCAAGTCTGGAGAAAGTGTTACCGTCGCGCCCTCTGGGGCCGCGCGGAGCAGATAGCGAACGACCAACCAGAGCGCCCGCCGAAGGGTTGGGGACACCGCCAGGGAAGGGATTCGGTCTTCGGCTTCAATCCGAAGGGTCTGGCGGCGTTGCTGGGCGACTAAATCCAGTCCATGGCAAATCCGACGAAGTGTAACCAGGAGGTCCGTCGCGGCCGTTGCGGTGGCTTCCTCATCACCAAATCGCGCCAAGTCGTAGTAATCATCCAGAAGTTGCAGCATCTTTTCCGCCGCCGACCGAATATGCCGAATGCCTTCCGCCGGTTGGTGCGCCTCGGTGGTGCCTTCCAGGAGCCATTCCGTCCAACCCAAAATGGCGGCAAGCGGGGCGCGCAGCTCATGTGACAGGCTACGGAGAAGGTTGAGTGGCGATAGCGTCGCAAGCAAACTGTTCAAACTAGGGTCAACGGGTGGCTGCGTTTGCGACATAAACCTTAGTCTCTGTGGCAGGAGCTTTGATTAGGGCATTAACCACTACGCGCATCCACTACGTAGCTTGCCGGGGTGAAAACTAGTTGCACTATACCATAGCGGCTATCCGGTAGTGTCGTCCGTCGCAAGCTGTTGCTAGGATGCTTGGCGTGAGCCACAACGGGGTGCAGAAGGATGCATCCAGCGCGCGCTTGTGCTTCCATACGTGGCTTCCCTGCTTGGCTTTGAGAAAAACGGCCAAGCAGACTGAGCTTCTCTCGGCAAAGTTCCTATGATGCCGTCACAACATGACATCCTGATGCGTGAAACGCTGCGCCTTGCCGAACAAGGATACGGTCGGGTCAGCCCACGTCCATTGGTGGGGTCACTGGTCGTCCAGCAGGGTGTCATCGTGGGGCGTGGCTTCTATCATGAACCAGAGCCAGCCCATGCCGAAGTGTGGGCGCTGCGCGAAGCCGGCGCGCGTGCGCGCGGCGCAACACTGTATGTCAATCTCGAACCCTGTTCCCACCACGGCCGGACGCCTCCCTGCACCGAAGCCATCATTGCGGCCGGCATTCACCGGGTCGTGGCCAGCATTCGGGACCCCAATCCACAGGTCAACGGACGCGGATTTGAGCAGTTGCGCGCGGCTGGAATTGAAGTTTTGACGGATGTCCTGGCGGTGGAAGGCGTCAAACTGAATGAGGTTTTCATCGTCAATCAGCTTGAGCACCGACCCTTTGTCCATCTCAAGCTCGCCGTGAGCCTGGATGGGAAAATTGCTACGTGCACAGGACAGTCCCAGTGGCTGACCGGTGCGGCAGCACGTTTGGCCGGGCAGAACCTCCGCCACCGCTACGATGCCATCGCGGTCGGCATGGGCACGGTTCTCGCCGACGATCCCCAACTGACTGACCGAACCGGACAGTACCGCCACCGGCCACTGGCGCGGGTCGTGTTCGGCTCGGCGCGCGCGCGCCTGCCACTGACGGGGCGACTTGCCCAGACAGCACGCCAGATTCCAACTTGGTTGGTTACGGTGAACTCGGCAGGCAATACGGCAGACTTGGCTGAACTTGAGGAATTGGGGGTTCGCCTCCTGCGGGTGGAAGCTGATGCTCAGGGTCGCCCACACCTCGACCAATCGCTTGCCGGACTCTTTTCAGAGGGTATAGCCAGCCTCCTTGTCGAGGGCGGAAGCGCGTTGGCCGGGACGTTTGTGGATCACCGCCTCGTTGATAAAGTCACTTGGTTCATTGCGCCGCGCATCATTGGGGGGGCCACGTCCCTGAGCGCCATCGGCGGATGTGGCGCGGCGACACTGAACGATACCCTCGACTTGGCAGAGGTCACGGCCGAGCCGGCGGGATCGGACTGGGCGCTCACCGGCTATGCGGGGCAGACCATCAAACAGGCGCTTGCGGACGCCCACCGCGCCGCCGCGCAACTTGTTCTGCCCTAACTGCTAGCCCTAACGCCGAAGACATTCGCAAACCAGCGCAAGCCCTCCGGCGTGCCGCTTGATTCGGGATGAAACAACACCCCTTCGCAGGGATGGGTCTGATGCCGAAAGGCGAGCAGCGCCCCGGACGGCGTCGTTGCCGTCATCTCTAAAAACTCCGGCAAGGCTTCGCGCCCCAGGTGCGGCAAGCGTGGTATCCGCGCCCGAAAGCGGTAGTTGAGATTGCCAAACGCCAAACAACCGTCGTGGCAAACCTCAACAATGCCCGGCCCAACCGGACGTTCTTCAGGCAAGCGCACGCCAAGCGCCAGCGCCAGCGCCAGCGCGCCATTGCCAATGCCCACCAATGCGGCATGTCCGAGTTGCGCGGCAACGAGTTCATCAATCGTAGCCTGCATCGTAGCCGGGGCGCTCCCAGTCACCAGCACCAAGTGCGCTGGGGATGACGCCTCAGATGCCGTTAGTCCGGCGCGTGCCAGCGGGCGAACCTCGGGCATCCAGCCGAGGGCAGCGATAGCGTGGGCGACGTTGAAAGCCGCCGAACTCTCATCATCCAGAATGGTAATGAGGCTGGTCATGGAACTCACAGCAGGGGATGTGACCTCAACACCCCTTCGATGCAAGGCTACTGCCCAGGGCCAATACCGGCATCGGAGGCTGTGGCAGGTGGGAGCGCCTCGCCTTTGCACTGCCGAACAACCGATTTCAGGGTTTCATCCCGACTCCGCGCCAGCACTTGGTCAAAGAGTTGATTGGCGGCAGCAGCTTGTCCGCCCAGCCGCAGCATGAAACCACGAAAGGCTAGGGACGAAAGGTCATTCGCGTCGTGCGCGACTGCCTGTCGAAAGTCCTCTTCCGCTAAAGCGTACTCGCGTTGCTCCCAGTGAACACGTCCCCGGTAGTTATAGGCGAAGTTTTTGCAGGCTTCGTCCTCGCAGATGCGTGCCGCTTCAGCAAAGCGGTCCAGCGCGTCGCTCAGTTTCCGCTGGTGATAGAGCGCAATACCAAGGTTGAGTTGCGCTTTGCCAAAACCGGGGGCAGTGTCCAGCGCGTCTCGGAAGTGACGCTCGGCTGTCACGTAGTCTTTCTGCGCCAACGCCCGAATGCCGCGGTCAAAAGCTTCCTTGGGCGCATTGGATGGACTGGTGTTGGAGGGTGCGGTCGGTGAGCCATTGTCAGTGTTTTTTGGCTTGTCAGGTGGTGGCTTGTCACGGCTGACAGGTTGTTCGCCATCACGCGGCCAGAAGAAGTACAGGCCGAGCGCACCGGCCCCTACGACGAAGACCACCACAAACGCCAGAATAGCCAGGATGATGCCCGTTCCGCTGCCTGATTTGGCCGGGGCCGTCGCCGGTAGCGGTGACGGAGGGAAACCAATCGGAGGCGGTTGCCCCATTGGAGGGGGGCTATGCATGTCTGGGTTCGCTCCGGCGGCAACCGAGCCGGCCACAAAGGCTTGATTAGCTGGCATTGAACTACTTGGCAGCATCGGCGTTCCACCAGTCGCCAGTGGCCGTGGAGCCGCCACAGTTGGCGCCGGCGCCGGCGCACCCGTGGACGGCGACAATGGGGGCGGTGTGGACATCCCCGGTGATAAGCTTGGGGTGGTGCGATACGCTTCCTCGCCTGGAAAAGACGAAGTGGCTGGCATGAGAGGCGACGTGCTGCTGGCGGCCGGCTGGGCTTGCGTTCGTCCTGGCATCACGGTGACTCCCTGCGTTGCGCTGTGCCCAGACTCTAACTCGCCAATAAAATCTCGAACTGTCGGCGTACGCTGGTCACGGTGACGGGTCAGGGCGCGCATCAGGGCCGCCTCAACGCCCGGTGGCACAGTGACGGCCGGGTTGGCGGTTCGCATTGGCAGTGGGGCTTCAGTTAGCCGCTTGACCATGATCGCCTGCATGTTATCGCCGGCGAATGGCAACTGCCCCGTCAACATTTGGTAGATGATAATGGCTAAACTGTAGATGTCAGAGCGGGCATCCAGGCGCTCGCCCGCCAACTGTTCAGGCGACATGTAAATGGGTGTGCCCACGACAAGCCCGGCCTGGGTCAAGTCCTGACCGCGCTGCGGCGCATCACCGGCAATCTTGGCAATCCCAAAATCCAGAACCTTGACCCAATCCCCCCCATCGCGCTGGCAGATCATCATGTTGTCGGGTTTGAGATCGCGGTGAACGATGTTCAGGCGATGGGCGGCATCCAGCGCGGCGCACGCCTGGCGGGCAATGCCGAGCGTCCGCGGCAACGATAGCGTGACCTCGCGTCGCAGCACCGACGACAGCGTTTCTCCCTCGACAAACTCCATGGCCAGATAGTGCAACCCGTCGTCGTCGCCAAAGTCATAAATCGTCACCGCATGGGGATGACTAAAGGCGCTCGACATCTGTGCCTCACGATTGAAGCGGGCAAGCGCGTCCGGGTCGGCGGCAAAGGCGGCACTCAGGATTTTGACTGCGCAGAGGCGGTTGACCTTGAGCTGTTCAGCCTTGTACACCGCGCCCATGCCGCCCTCACCCAGCTTGCTGACGACGCGAAAGCGGCCGGCGATGGTTCGTCCGATCAATGGGTCGCCGCCCGACGCAGGCTGCGGAATCATGGCGATGGTTTCAGTCATGACGGCTCACTCAAAACGAACGACGCAACAAACGATGTTCAGCGTAAAGGTTTGCGCTCTGGCGCTCCTCCTGCGCCATTCGACAGTTCCCGTGACGGACTCGCTTCACGCGCCATGAAAGCCTGGAAGCGCTGAGCCTCGGCATCACGATCATGAAAGTCACGCAACGACTGGCGAATGACGGCGCGGATGTCATAAACCATCGTCGCCATTGATACGCAGAGCAGCAGTGCGCAAATCAGAAAGTAACCCACCAGTTGGGCCGGCCCGAACAGCTCACGAAACTCAAGTCCCAATCCTACCAGAGCCGTGACACTCAAAAGCAACCCGGCGCTGAGGAGGCGACGCCCGAGACGCGCCCGCATCGCATCCGAGACCTTGCCCGCCAAACGCGCAGTCGTATAGCGTTTGACTTCGAGCCAAACCAGCGGCAGCAGGATGATCCCAACCAATATGAGTGGAACAAACCCCATACGGCGCGCCTCCTCAGAGCAGTTACAACCAGGCTGGCTGTTTCTGGACGCTACACAAAGCCCCTAGGCGTCGCAAGCTTGTTGGACTTGACCAGCAAGCCAGCGCATAATCACTCTGAGCATTTCACTAATTCGGGGGACTTCATGATCGTTTCACGTCTCTTTCTCGCAAGCCTTCTCTCACTCGGCGGTCTCTTGGGCGCGGCCTGTCAGCCCGCCTCAACTGAGTCACCAGCGAGTCCTCCGGCAAACACCCCACCCTCCACGCCGGCGACCTCACCACCCCGCGCGGCCAACCCAGCGCCGACGTTCACGGTCGAAACCTTCAATACTGGCGCCTTCGATTTGAGCAATCACCGGGGCAAGGTTGTCGTCGTCAACTTCTGGGCGACGTGGTGTCCGCCCTGCGTGGCAGAGATGCCGGGATTTGACGCGACCTACCGCCGCCTGAAAGGTGATGGACTTGAAATCGTGGGACTGTCGCTTGACCAGGAAGGCCCTAGCGTCGTCAAGGCGTTTCTCGCCAAGCGTCCGATCAGTTATCCGATTGCCATGGGTGACAGCACGCTTGCTACGCGCTTCGGCATCGGTAACGGCATCCCCTACACCGTCTTCATTGACCGCCAGGGCAACATCCGCGACAAGGTGACCGGCGGGATGAGCGAGTCCGCCTTTGAACAAAAGGTCAAGGCGTTACTGGCAGAACCGGCATAGCTTGCCAGTGCGCCGGTGGAAAGCGCCGGAAGGGGTTGCGCGTGGCGCGCTTTGCCGCCAGTCGCTCACCCAGGCCGTGGGGGTCGGCTCGAAAGGCCTCTAGGGTTTGGGCTTCGCCACCTTGGGCGGCAACCACGTCCGGCGGATCGTTGACACCGATGTAATGTAACCGCTCCAGCGGCCAGCCCAACGCGGCAGCGTGTAGCTCGAACCGGCGTTGTTTGAACCGCCAGCCGATGACGTAAACCTGCTCCGGCCAGGCGCCAACCGCGTCGCGGAAGCAATACAGCCCGAAGCGCAGATTTTCGTACGAATCGCGCGCAAAATCCTCCACCAGCGTCCGCGCCGCAACGTCCAGGTGCCCCCACCAACCCTGAGCTTGGGCGACCTGTCGGTAGCTTTCAGCTTCGCTCTGCGGTGGGTGCGTCTGGCGCGTGTAGCCACCGGAGAACACCAACCACCGCTGTGGGACTTCAGCCGTCAGCCGGACGCCCTGCGCGATGTGCGCCACATAGCAGCTCCCTTCGCCGCGCTGGTACGGCTCCAGCCACCACGCCTCGTCATCTGCCAAATCTGGCGTGTCCGGCCTCAGACAGACGGCATGCCCCGGAACGAGTACCACATCTGTCACGGGCGGACCGACAACAGCTCGACCTCGAAACGCAAGGTTGCATTGGGTGGAATCGGGCCGATGCCACGACTGCCATAGGCCAACTCCGGCGGAATGGTGAGCTGGCGCTTGCCACCGACGCGCATGCCCGCCACGCCCAGGTCCCAGCCGCGAATGACTTCCCCTAAGCCCAGCACAAACTCGAATGGCTGCCGGCGGTCGTGCGAGCTGTCAAACTTTGTCCCATCGAGCAGCCAGCCGGTGTAATGAACGGCCACGACCTTGCCGTTTTCAGCCAGCGCGCCCGTTCCCATCTGAAGGTCATCCATGCCAAGGTTTGCCACGTTGTCATCATCCTTGAGGTTCGATACCGTTGCAGCGACGTAAACAAAGCGCCGTGAACGTTTCTGGTCTGGCGTCAGATTCCAGGAAAACCTCCACTGCTTTACGCTTGATCCCCTAGAAGCCTGCCACATGCCCACACCATACACGAAACGCCCCATCATCGGCATCACGGTTCGCATTGACCCAGATAAAGACACGTACCATTTGCGCACCACCTACCCACACGCCATTCTCCACGCTGGCGGCACGCCGCTGTTGCTCCCCCTGCTCACCGAAGCGAGCTACCTGGATACCGTCGCCAACTTGCTCGACGGCTTGCTGCTGACCGGCAATCCGGGCGACGTTGACCCAATGCGCTACGGCCAAGCGCCGCACGTGGCACTCGGGCCAGTCCATCCCGAACGCGATGAAACAGACGCCCATCTGCTTGAATTGGCCGATGCCAAGCGGCTGCCCGTGCTGGCCATTTGCTATGGCATGCAAATGCTCAATGTTCACCGTGGGGGGACGCTCTTCCAGGATTTGACCGCACAGGTTGAAAACGTCATGCAGCACCAGCAGCGCGGGAGCTTCCGGCGGGTGGCGCACGGTATTCAGATTGACCGCGACAGTCTCCTGGCCAAGTTGGCCGGTGGCATCACAGCCCGCGTCAACAGCCACCACCACCAGGCAATTGACGAACTTGGGCGCGACTTACGCCCAATTGCCTGGGCAGCGGATGGCGTCATCGAGGCCGTCATCGGAACCCGTCCCAACCACTTCGTCCTTGGCGTCCAGTGGCATCCCGAAATCAATGCCGAAAACGACCCGTTTTCACAGGCGCTTTTCAAGCATTTCGTGGCCGAAGCCGCCCTGTATCAGCAGGGTCCGCCGCTAGAGTAAGGTGCGAGCCACCCAAAACCGCCAACCAGGAGTTTTTCAAAATGGCCATCGTTCGTCCATTTCGCGCACTTCGCCCCGATGCAGGTAAGGTTTCCGCCGTTGCGTCCGTTCCCTACGACGTGGTGAACACGGCTGAAGCGCGCGCGCTGGCGGCCGGCAATCCGTACAGCCTGCTGCACATCACCCGCCCCGACATTGACTTACCAGATGACACGCCACCCGACGCCGACCTCCAGTACCAGACAGCCCGAACCAACCTTGAGCGGCTCATCCACGAAGCTCCACTCACGACCGACCCCCAGGCAAGCTTTTTTGTCTATCGGCTGGTGATGCAGGGACGGGCGCAAACCGGCATCGTCGGGGTGTGCGCCGTGGACGACTACGACCGGGACGTGATTCGCAAGCACGAAAAAACGCGCCCTGACAAAGAGGATGACCGCACTCGTCACTTGCTGGCGCTTGGCGTCCAGGTCGAACCGGTGTTTTTGGCCTACCGTGATGCACCGGCGCTAGACGAACTCGTGGCGCGCGCCAGCGCCGATGTGCCACTCTATGACTTCATGGCGCCGGATGGTATTCAACATACGATTTGGCGGATGACCGACACGGCGGCGGTCAGCGCGGCTTTTGCCGACATACCGGCGCTCTATGTTGCCGATGGGCACCACCGGTCGGCCAGCGCGAGTCGCGCGCGGGCAGCCTTGCGCAACCAGGATGCCAACCCAACCGATGATGCGCCCTACAACTTTTTCCTGGCTGTGCTGTTCCCGGCCAGCCAGCTCCAGATCTTGCCCTACCATCGCGTGGTCACCGACCTAGCGCACCATACGCCGGACGCCTTTCTGGCAACGCTCCGCGCAACATTCGCGTCCTGCCCGGCAACGCCAAACCCAACAACGCAGGGCAAGTTTTCAGTGTATTGCGCCGGGGCATGGCATAGCTTTCACTTCCATCCGGTGGACGGCGCCGATCCCCTAGCCGGACTCGATGTCAGCCGCTTGCAGTATCAGGTCTTACAGCCGCTGCTGGGCATTGCCGACCCGCGAACGGACAAGCGGCTGGACTTTGTGGGTGGCATTCGCGGCACGGCCGAGCTGGAACGCCGGGTCAACGAAGGCCGGGCAGCCGCGGCGTTTTCGCTCTACCCAACCGGGCTAGATGACCTGTTTGCCGTTTCCGACCAAGGCTTGGTCATGCCACCCAAGTCAACTTGGTTTGAGCCAAAACTGCGCTCTGGGCTGTTGATGTACGCCTTGCAAGCGTGAAGCCGGACGCGCTCCGCGCAGACACCAGCAACAGAGGCTTTGCGCACCTCAACAAGCCGACCGGACGTTGCCACGCCCCGGTCGGCTTACTGCGTACTGTACGTCAAGATGATATTGGTTTCACTGTCATCATCGTCAGCTTCGGCAGCAGTAGCCATGACGGTTAGGCTTTCACCAGAATCGCGCTTGGCGCTGATGGCTCGGTAGCCGCCGGCCGCCGCGCGTGTAACCGTAAAGCCAGTGCCATCGAGCTTGCCTTCATAGAACTTGAAAACGGCGTCCACCTTGTCGCTCGTTTTGAGCGTGAGTGAACCAGAGGCCTTGTCCGCGCTTCCAGATATTACCTTGGCGATGACTTTTGCCCCCGGATACAGCACCACCCAAGCCGGGATGTTGTCCTTGTCGCTGATACCAACATCTGACTCCGGCGACTTCGTTGACTTGTCACCACCTTGCGCGGCGCTGTCGTCGCGGCTCGCGTTGCCACGGCCGGCCTGTTTTTCAAACTCATCCAGTGAAACGGTCGTCGTTGTGCCAGTCGCCTTGTCACGAAAAGTGACCAGCTTTTTTTCTTCATCCACCGAGACGACTTCGATATCCGGGTTTATGTTTTCGATGAGTTTTGCAGCGGTGCGAACCGGATTTTTCGATACTTCATCAATTGCCCGCGAGGCCGCGTAGTATGCAAAGTAGAGAAAAGCCCCAGTCGCAATGATCCCAATTACGGCGATGGCACCACAGCCACCGAGTACCCATAGCCAGACATTACTTTTTTTAGCCGGTGGCGGCGGCGCGTAAGGCATCGGTTGCATAGAGAGTAAACTGTCCTTTCACTGGTTGCACAAGGCACGGGAAGCATATTCGCACGGAAACCAAGGACAGACTTATAAAACAAAATCCACCGCGAAGCGAGGCGCGGGCTGGCCAGGCGTCACCGCCGCCGGCCCGCACCCTGACTCACCGGTTGAGAGCCGCGCCAATGGCTTCAGAAAAAATTTCCACGGCGCAGTCCACCTGTTCGGCATCAATCACCAGCGGTGGCGAAAAGCGGATGGTGGACTCACCCGCGCCGAGAACGATCAGCCCGCGCCGGAAGCATTCTTGCTCGATGCGGTTACGCAGCTCGACATCGGGCCGCAGGGTCTGACGGTCGGCAACAAACTCAACGCCAATCATCAAACCGACACCCCGCACATCGGCGATATGGTCGGCGTACTTGGCCTGCACCATCCGCAAGCCGCCGAGCATTCGCTCGCCCATCTCGGCAGCGTTTTTGAGCAATCCATTGTGCAGCAACTCGAAGGTCTTGAGCGAAGCGGCAATGGCCACCGGATTGCCACCAAAGGTCGAGGCATGGGCGCCGACGTGCCAGTTCATGAGGTCGGCGCGGGCGACGGTCGCGCTCAACGGCACCCCCGAGGCAATGCCCTTCGCCGCGCACAGCACATCCGGGACAACCCCAAAATGCTCAATGGCAAACATCTTGCCGGTACGCCCCATCCCCGACTGCACCTCATCCACAATCAGCACGATGTCGTTGTCATCGCACACCCGACGTAGTTCCTGGTGGAACTTCGCCGGCGGGACGACATAGCCACCCTCACCCTGCACCGCTTCAACCACAATCGCGGCGACTTCTTCCTTCGGGCAGGTGGTTTTGAACAACCGCTCCTCAATGACCTTGACGCACTCGACGTTGCAGCTATCCGGCGTCTTGCCGTAGGCGCACCGCAGACAGTTGGCGTACGGGATATGCGTCACGTCGAGCGCCGCGCGGCCGAAGCCCAGCCGCTGCGCTGCGCGCGAGGAGGTCAACGACAACGCGCCCATCGTCCGCCCGTGGAAGCTGTTGAAGAAAGCAATGAACTTCGTCCGCCGGGTGGCGTACATGGCGACTTTCAGCGCGCATTCGACGGCTTCCGCGCCCGAATTGCCAAAGTGAACCCGCTTGGGAAAATCACCCGGCGTTTCATGCTGGAGTCGTTCGGCAATTTCCGAAAGCTGTGGGTAGTAGTAATCCGCGCCAGCAATGTGGACAAACTCCGCCGCCTGTTTCGAGATGGCAGCAACGATTTCTGGATGCGCATGCCCGGTGGCCAGCACGGCGACGCCAGCATTGAAATCCAGAAAAACGTTCCCGTCCACATCCTGAATCATAGCCCCCCACCCACGCTCGATGACCAACGGATAAGCACGGGTGTAGCTCGGCGATACGTAGCGATGATCTTTTTCAACAATGGCCTTGGCCTTTGGGCCGGGAAGTTCAGTGACGAGTTGTGGGAATTTGGTAAGCGCAGGTATGGTGGCCGACATAGACACTCCTTTTAATGAAGAAAACAAACCCGGACGCGCTCAACGCGCGCGATGTGTTGGCTGTCACCAAGGGTTGATCTAGTCGGCAAAGAGGTCAGCTCGCCGCCGCAACGGGAGGCAGGTCAGCGCAACGCGCAGACGAAGCGATGGAGCATAGCGACGGAGCATCGGCATACTATGAAAACCTGAAGGCGTATCCTGAGGAAGCCAGGGAGCCATTACTTTCGTATATTGATTATGGCAACCGACCGGTGAGCATGCAACTCGTCACGACAACGGCCGCAGTGAACCTTTACTCGAAGGGGATAGCAAGTGTACAGGCTGGGACTTGCCCAAGCGGCTTGCGCCGCTTTGTTCCTCTGGCTCTCAACCCTGACCGGGTGGGCGCAAACGAATGCCGCGCAAATCAGTGGCACGGTGCTGGACACATCCGGCGCCGTGATTGGCGGCGCAACGATTTCCATCCAGGATGCTGGTGTCGGATTCGAGCGGCGCGTCGTCACCAACGAGGCTGGCTATTTCTCAGTTTCGCCATTGCGTCCGGCAGTTTACCGCATCCGGGTCACCCAGGCCGGTTTCAGGCCGGCAGAAGCCAGGGTTGAGTTGGCCGTTGGACAAGTCCGGTCGGTTGAGTTCAAGCTGGAGGTCGGCGGAAGCGAAGAGGTCGTCAACGTCACCGCGTCAATCGAGGGTTCGGCCACGATTGACCTGTCATCCAACCGGCTTGGCGTCAATGTCACCGCCCGCGAAGTCAAGGAGCTTCCGGTCAACGGACGCAACTTCTCACAGCTTCAGTTACTGACACCCGGCGCCACCAACATCGGGGTTGGTAATTTCAACGAAGTTCGCTTCAACGGACGCTCAAACCAGCAGAACCAAACACGCCTCGACGGTGTTGACGCCACGGCCATCTTTGACAACTCACCTGGCTACCTGACGGTCCAGGGCTCACAGTTCCGGTTGCAGACATCTTTGGAAACCGTCCAGGAGTTCCGCGTGGAATCATCCAACTACCCGGCCGAATACGGCACGGGCACGGGCGGGCAGATCAACGTCATCGGGAAGAGCGGCACGAACGAGTTCCATGGTGCAGTCTTTCACTACCTACGCAACGACGCCCTGGACGCGCGCAACTTCTTCGACGGCAGGAACAAGTCCCGGCTTCGTCTCAACCAGTTTGGAGGGAGTTTGGGCGGCCGGATGATCAAAGACCGGCTTTTCTTTTTTACGAGCTTTGAGGGGCTGCGCCAGCGCGCTGGGTTCAACCTCACCGAACTGACGCCATCCATGCCAGCCCGTGACTTCGTCAACCTGATTCGCCCAGGAACGACGGCCGATCAAACCCCAAGCTGGACGGCCGCGGCCATCACGCTTGGCATCAACCCGGACACACTCACTGCCGCCGACATTGCGCGCATCAACAACCTGCGCCTGACAGGTGCCATGCAGGCGTTTCCGGTCGGGTCAGGACCACTGCTCGACCTAGGTGGCGTGACCAACGGTGGACAGCTCATTCAGGTTGCTCCGGTGGCGCGTTTGGATGAAAACGCTTTCAGCGTCCGAGTGGATGGACAGCTCAACGGCAATCTCAACGGATTTGTCCGCTTCAACCGCAACGCCGGCGACTTGGCTTCGCCAGACGGGGCTTCCGGTCGTTTCCTTCGGGCCAGCCAGGCGTTTTTCAACGTCGTCGGCTCGCTCACCTGGGTCTCTGGCGGGTCGCTCGTCAACGAAACAAAGGTCGGTGTGAATCGTCCGAAAACCGACCTGCGCGCCTCGATTCCAAACGTGTCAGGGGTGACGGGCTTCCCGCTCTCTCACGTCCTCATCAGCTTTGGCGGCAACGTCGTATCGCCCGGCGTCAACGGTGGCGCTTCAACCGGGCTGGTGTCGCCAGGCGGACTGACGCGCCAATCTTCAGCCGGCAACGGACGCGCGCAGCCCATCGATCCGCGTAGCGTTAGCATCCTGGATACCGTGACCTACGTCCGCGGCAGCCACACGATGAAGTTTGGGGGCGAAATCCGTATTCAGCAGGTGAGCTTTGACCAACTGGGCGGCACACAATTCACCTTCAGCAACCTCAATGACTTCATCCGTAACCAGAATGTAGCCGTGGCCTTCATCGGCGATTTGAGTCAGCCCGGTGACTTCCGCATCCTGACCGAACCGCTGACGACGTTTTCCCGTCCAAGCAGCGGTCCTGCGCGCGCTCGACAGTTCTTCATCATCGGCTTTGCCCAGGACGAGTGGCGGGTTCGCCAGCATGTCACGCTCAACTATGGTCTGCGCTATGAGTACTATTCACCGGTCCGCGAGGCGAACGACCGCGCCATCCTGCTTGACCCGGCCACCGGTCAGATACGCAATCCACGCGATACCGCGCTCTATCAGGCGTTGAAAACCAATTTCGCCCCACGCCTCGGCGTAACCTGGGCGCCGGCCCGGTTCAAGGGTAAGACGGTCTTCCGCCTTGGCGGCGGCCTCTTTTTCGGGCCGGGCCAGTTTGAAGACCTCATCCAGCCCATCGAAAGCAATGTCTATCGCGCGTCGCAAAACCTTGCCGAAGGCATCAGTCCCACGACAGTTGGCTTGGTCTCCAACACAAGCGTGCCGGTCGGGAGCTTCACGCCGCGGGTGTATGACCTCGGTGGCTACCGTGTGCCCGAGCGCGTCGCGCAGTATGGTTTTTCCATTCAGCGGGAAGTGCCCGGCAAGACGGTGTTGACGGTCGGTTATGTCGGAAGCCAGGGGCGCCATCTCTTTTTGCGTACCATTGGCAATCTCATCCTTCCAGGAACGGCAACCATTCCTGATGGAAGCCCCATCCCGGCCGGCGTCGGTATTGTCAATCGGGTTGACGCGACCGGTCGGGTGGTTGGGGTCAACGTCATCCGCCAGTTTTCAATCATCAACCGCGCTTTTGAGACCGCAACCGGGCAGTTCGTGGTCAATAACCGCTCAGTTGTGAATCCGTTTGGCGAAGTGGACATCAAAACCAGTGGGGGCAACGACAACTACAATGCGCTTCAGATCGCCGCCAGTCGCCGCCTGACAAAGGGATTGATGCTGGGCGGACAATATACTTGGTCGCACAGCATCGGAAACACGCAGGGTTCCAACGAAGCCCAAACGGCTCAGAATCCCTTCGACTACCGCGGCGAGCGTGGGAACAATACCTTCGACATTCGGCATAGCGTCAACATCTCGGCGCTCTATGAGCTGCCGATTGGCAAAGGACGGCTGATTGATTTGGACGGTCTGGCAAACACGCTGCTGGGTGGTTTTCAGCTCGGTGGCGTTTACAACGGCCGCTCCGGTGTCCCGCTCGACATTCGTATCTCGCGTCCCGACGTGGTCATCCAACATCTCACGACTGGCGAGGTTCGGACACTTCCCGCAACCATCAATGCCACGACGCCACTCCCGGCCGGTTTTTTTGCCGTCATCAATACCCCTGGCGGCGGGGCCAGCCGGAATGCCCGGCGTCCAGACGTGGTGCCGGGCGGAAACCCTTTCCGGCGAACCTCGAATAACCTTCTCTTCATCAACCCGGGAGCGTTCACAACACCGCGCCCTGGCACGCATGGCAACCTGGCGCGCAACGCATTTTATGGGCCAAGTTTCCACCAGTTTGACTTCACCCTTCAGAAGCGCTTTGCCATCGCGGAGTCCTTCAACATCGAGTTTCGGGCTGAAGTTTACAACCTGTTCAACCGCGCCAACGTTGCCAACCCGCCGGTATCATTGCCGGCGTCGTTTAGCGCCACCTTCCAACCGGGCACGCCCTTCAATCCGGCAAACTCGAACCTGTTCGGGGTCGTCACCGCAACGGTGGGCCGGGCCGTCGGCCTGGGGGCGAATCGCCAGCTCCAGTTCTCGCTGCGCATCAACTTCTAAGGCATCCAGTTCACCGGCGTCTTCACCAGCGTCTTCACCGGCGTCTTCACCGGCGTCACGCAGACGAAGCGGCTTCCGTCCCCTGGCTGGCAAAAACATAGCCGGTCGGCCCGCATCACGGGCGACCGGCTTCTCTGGTGACATGTCGCTGGGCGCGCTACGAAGCCGTGATGGCCGTTGGAGTTGCCTCGACGGCCTCGACGCGCTTCCGTGCCGCGATGATGTCGCGTTCGAGCCGCTTGATTTTGACCAAGTGCCCTGGGTTGAACGCCAGTGACGGGTAGTAACAGTTGCTTTCGTGCGTACAGAAGCAGCCGTCCTTGACGCGCGCGCGCCGCAGCTTCATCGCTTCGGAATACCACAGCGCCGAAAAGTTCCAATCGTAGTCACGCAGGTTGCCAATGGGCGGCAGGTTCTCACAGCTCGACACCGTGCCTTCGTCATAGATGACGCCGCCGGCCGTGCCGGCAAAGCACCGCAGTTGGGCTTTTTTCTCTTCCTGGGTTTTGGCGATCAGCTCGTGCATGTAGATATCCACCGCTGCCTTGAACGCGCCGCTTGGGCCACCGTACACATTTTTGGTCTGCCCACTGCGCGAGTCTTCGAGAATCAGCTCGGAAAGCTGCCGGTACCGCTCCAGGTCAATGTTGAGTTCTTCTGGCCGGGCGGCTGGTGGGCGGATGTAGTTGAGGTTGATTTTGTCTGGCTTGAGATCAGACTTGAGAAAGTCATACCACTCAAACAGGCGGTCCTGGTTTGAGTTCATCACGCAGGTGCAGGTCTGGATGTCAAGCCGGCCAAAGCTTTTCTTGAGTTTCTGAAGCTGTCGCGCCGTATCAATCGCGCGCGCCCAACTACCGGGCTTCTGGCGGATTTTGTCATGCTCGGCTTCGAGACCATCCAATCCAAGCGCGACGGTGACGTGCAAGTTCGGGCATTCGGTCAGAATGCGTTCCACATCGGGCAAGATGCGCTTCTGAATTTGCCCATTCGACATCAAGTAGAGCGATTCCAACCGATTGTTTTCATAAAACGCCCGCGCAATGTCTGGCATATCGAGGCGCGTGAACGGCTCGCCGCCGGCAATCACGAGCACGGAGAGGTTTCCACCAAGGGTTTCGCTGACCCGGACGATGTTTTCCGTCTTCATCTGAGACTTTTTGCGCTCCTTGTCGTCCAGCTCATCGGTGAAAAAGCAGTGAACGCAGCGCATGTCACAAACTGAAGTGGCCAGAATGTTGAGGAAAACGGGAGCGAAGGGCTTGCCCAATGCCAGGCGTCCGTAGCGCTTGAGGAGTTCTTTCGTCATTTGATCGAGAAATGACATGGGGCGACATCTCCAGGAGAAAGTCCAAGCGCCGGCCACCAAGGACGCAGCGCCTAAGCCTGCAAGGTACTTGTTCAACGCGCCGACGGCAAGCCAATGCCGTGATGACCTGCCGAAAGCCACCGTCAGAACTCAACGCACACGACGGTAATTTCAACTTTGGAATCGGTCTCAGGGGGCGACGCGCCAGGCAGCTTCAGCAAGCGCTCGCGTCCATGACGGATCACGGCCGCAGGCAAGTCCTGGCAAGACAGGTCGCCAAAATTTGCCAGCAGGTTAGCATTGCGCTGCGCCAAGGCAGTGGCATCGGTGGGCAGACCGGAGAGTTCGCCAACCCAGTCACTCATCAGAACCAAATAACTGCCACGTTCGAGGTGAACCGTCTGCCCGGCAAACCGCAGGTCGGTCCGACCATCCAGCGGTGGATTCGCTGTCAGCGCGAGACTTTCGGACTGCCGCGTGCCATCTGGCATTACACGCAACGCGACCGGGGCCACATAGCCGGCATTGCAGTAGGTGAACTCACCCGTGCGAAAATTGGCAATGCCGTACAGCATGCGCACCTGTGAATCAATACTCCCTAACCGGGGCGACAGAAAATCATTCAACCGCTCGACGACCCGCACCGGACAGGTTGGATAGCGCGCTGCCTTGGATTTGATAGCCGCAAGCATCGTCGCCATCAGCAGGGAGGCTTGCAGTTCTTGCCCACTGACTTCGCCGATGGCAATCCCAACGCGGTCATCACCCAGTGGCAACACCATAAACCACTCACGCCCGTGCTCTGGTAGGTGGGCGTATTCGGCGACCACCCGCTGCCGCTCATCCCGAAAACCGGAGGGCGGAAGCAAGTTGCAGTGAATGAGCCATCGGACATCGCGCTCTTCGCGCCAGCGCTCGAGGCGCAACCGCTCCCGAACATAGTTAGGCGCGAGCGCAAAAGCTTCGTTGCGCGCGGGACGCAGCCGACGGCGAGACCACATCACCAGCACCAGGGGCAGGGCCACCACCCCGCTGCCAGCCAAAAAGGTCAGTTCAAATCCACTTGGGAAGCGCAGAACCCACAGCACGGGGAACAGTCCGCCGATGAAGAGCGACGCAAAGCCGACTGACATCCAGCCATAGTGCACAAGCGTCCACAGCAGCCCACCCAACAACAGCCCATACCCAACCACAACCATCCAGGACTGCGATATGAGCGGAAAACCGATCAACCCAAACAGACCAACGATGGCCAGCGCCGCAGAACGGTCCTGCAGGCGATTACGGGCGAAAGCCAGCATTGGCAAAAGCCAGATAATCACCAGCCAGATGTCAAAGAGACATTCACCCCATAGCTTCCAACCCGGATAGTTGCCAACGGCCAGAGACCGAGTCCAGGCCGAAAACTCGTGCCAAGGCAGAACTGGCTGCCCACTCTGCCACTCGACGCCGGACTCAACGGCCAGCACCCAGAGCGCCAGCGCGAGTCCCCCCAGATACAATCGCGCAACCCGGCCCGGCGGCACATCACCCCGCCGCGAAAGACGATATACATCTTCCAAAAGCTGCCGCCGCCGCTTCCAGTCGTAAGACTCCGTCACAGACAGCGAGACAAACCCTGCCCCAGTCACGATCAGCGTTATCGTACCGGAGACGAGCAACAGGATGATAAACAGAAATATCCGAAAGGTGAGATCGGGCAAAGCGACAAATTCACTTTCCGATAGGGAGGCCCCCCGCCAGGCAAACGGACTCAGGAAGGCAAACGCAAACAGGCTGACCAGCCAGACCAGCAGGAGCGCGGCCAACACGCCGCTTACGGAGAGCATGGTCAGCGACCCCATCTCGCGCCGGATAACTCCTCGGAAAAACACGATGAACCAGGGGAGCCACAGCGCACTCCCAAGCAGCAAAACCAGCAATCCACGACCAGTCCTATCAAGCGACGGTGGGGTAGGCGACTCAGCCTGAGCCAACGCTAGGGACTGGAGGGCTTGCCCCTCAAACGCTACTTCTACAAAGGGCCACGCGGCATCATTTGTCTTCCACCGGCGGATGACATCTCGAACATGGCCAGGCAGTGGGCTTTGCCGAACGACTGGAGGCGCTTCGGCGGCCGGTACGGGCGTCACCTGGGCTTCCTTCATCAGAAAATCTCGCCAGGTTTCAGCCAGTGACCGCAAGGTAGCGTCACTAGGGGCTTCCGAGGTAGTTGCCGGTTTTGCGCGCTGATACAGCGCGAAGGCACGAAACGCGCCTGTTCCGGCCAAGGTCAGGCGGTAGTAATGACGCTCGTCAGGCGCCAGAAACCCAAACTCCCAGCGGGACTGGTCAATGGGGTCGGGCAGGCATTGCCAGGCAACTTGGTAGGCAGACACCGGCTGGCCGGAGAGCGCCACGGACTGCAACTGCTGCAAGAGTTGTTCAGCCCGCGCGCGGGCCTGGTGTTCGGTCAACCGCGCCATGGGCGGCGAGTACACCCGACCGCTGCAAAACACGATGACCACCAGTGACAACAGCATTGCCCAGCCAGTCCCAATCAACTTGAGGTTCTTCCCCACAGGTGCTGGCGGTGGCGCAGATGGGATGAGGTGCGGTGCGGTCATTGGCGGAAGTAACGGAAACGCTGGCACAGGTCACGTCGCAACATGGCAGATAGCACCATGTAGCTGATTTGCGCTTTCAAAGCACCCCGAAACCCACGTTGAGCCACCTTTGCTCCAGGGTGGCCGCCTAGGCGCGCCAATGTGAGAATGCCTTGAAATGCTAGTTCGATGGTGCGACACTCAAGCGCTCTCTCCGAGCGAATCGCCGACCGCACCTGAGTTCGAGCGCCATGAGCCGGTTTACCTCTGCTACCTCCAGAATCAACTACGTCAAGGAAGCCGCAGGCGAACCTTACAACATCTGGACGATGGTCCTCTTTTTATCTGCTGCCGCTTACACGCAAGACTGGACACCACTGGCGGCCGGCGCGGCCCTCGAAGCGGCTTACTTGACGGTCGTTCCCGCGATGAATGCTTACCGGCGACTGGTCGAGCGGCGCGCAGCGCGGCACCGGCAAATGCTGCGGCGACGGCAGCGTGAGGAACTCATCCGCACGCTCGAGCCGCGAGACCGCGAGATGGTCGAATATCTACGCTTTCAAAAGACCAAAATTTACGAAAACTACCTGAAGTTCACCAAGCTTGAGCAACTCCCTGAATCCATTCAGTGCCTCGACACGATGTGGGAGCAGTTCGTGGACTTGCTCGATGTGTACCGGCGGCGGAAGACCCACCTGCGGTCGGTGAATCGAACGGCCATTCAGAATCAAATCATCCAGGTGGAACGCCAAATTGCCACGGCGGATGCGGCCACCCGACCGCTTTTGGAGCACAATCTGGACGTGCTCCGGCGTCGCCTCAAAACCTTTGAAGAAATCGAGCGCAGCGTCCGGCGTGTCGAAGCGCAGCTTCAAGCCATTGAAAATCGGTTTAGCCTCATCAATGACAACATCGTAACGATGACGGCGCTGGATGGCACGGCGGCCACCGACCTCAATTTTGATGAACTGCTGGCCAACATCGAAATCACCAAGCAAATCTTGGAAGAATCGGCCCCGGCCCTGTCTGGCCTCAACCTGATTGAAAGCACGAACTATCCAGAGCCTTTTCAGGGGCCGCCCCGTCGCGAGCAGTACGAGTAAAGCAGTACGAGTAAAGTGGCTACCGTTCACCGATCTGGCGATGCCGGTCTGGTCACGCGGTAAAGCCGCCAAGGCTGACCGTCGCCAGTCACGAGCTGGAGCCGTGGAAAGCGGACTTGCAGGCGCTCGTGCGCCCACCGGTCGCCGACGACCAGGGCGAAATCGAAGTACGCCAAATCCAGCTCGGTCAACCGCTCTGGCGACCACTCCAGTCCATCCGTCCAGCGCACGGCGGTATCCGTCTCATAGCGGACAAAGCTCTGCGGAAACTTGGCAAAGGAAAGGCTATACCCGCCACCCTGCACGACTTGGGCATAAGCCGGCATCTGCATCAGCGGCCGCCGGGTAAAGGCTGGGATTTCCTTGACGAAATCCAGGCCAACTACGCGCGGCCGGGGCGGAAGCGCGGACAGAGCATCGGGCAGTCCGGGCAGATACGACCGATGAAATGCCTGCCAAACGAGTGCCGTCCAGCCACAGAACGCCACGCAGCCTGCCACGGCTACGGCTTGTAGTCGCCACACCGGCAGCCGCCACATCCCGAACAGTCTGCCTTTGGTCGGCGCGTCTAGTCCCGGACTCCCCAGCAGCCAGCCGGTCGCGGCCATTGGCATCCAGCGTTCCGCCAGCTCGATGGTGTATTGATACTGGTAGGGGAGCACCAGCCCGGCTGCCAGGCACAAGCCTCCGCCCAGCAGCAGGGCGGGATCAGTCGCAGCCGATACCTGGTGCCGGTGGTATAGCCATCCGGCGGCCATCCATGCCCCCAGGATGCCGAGCGCCACCGGTTCGAGCCAGCCGCGCAGCCCGCCATACACTGACGCCGGCAGCCAAGGCGTGAACAACCGCCAACCGACCGGTGACAGCCAAATGGTTTTGTGTTCGACGAGCGTTGTCGCCTGACCGATTTGGCTATACATCAGACCTGCCAGGGCAATGAGCGGCAGCAACCAGATGCCTTCGTAAACCAGCGTTCGCCACGGACGCCGCAGCGCCACCCCGGCCAGTCCAAACCAGACCAGGGCCAGCGCAAACCACAGGGCATGGGCTGCATAGAGCGCAGCCGCCAGTCCCACCAGCCAGGCCTGCCGCCGCCGGGTCAGGGGGGCGTCGGTTGTGGTGGTGTGGAGCCATAGCAAAAACAGCGGCATGCCGGCCGCAAAGCTCACAAATCCCCAGTAGAGCGTGTGATTGAAAAACAGCGTCGTTGCCAGCGCCGCCGCGGCGGCCGACCGGGACCGGCGCGCCGCTACCCAGTGAACGGTCAGTGTCCAGGCTACGGCCAGAACCACCAGCATGGCCTGCCCAACCCGAACCGGCGGCAAGAGCTGCCACAACCCACCCATGACCAGATAGGCGAGGCTGTAGGGCGTCCACCATTGAACCACATAGCGAACGCCGTTCGGCTGCGACACTCCGGCCCAGGTTTCAAACCAAAGTCGGACCTGCGCCACATGTTGTGGCAGGTCGGTCGCCGGTGGAAATGGCGTGGTCAGGATGGGCAGCACAGCCGCCAGCGCGCAACCGACGGCGATTGTCCGGCGCGCGTTCCGCTGCCAAAGCGTATGAAACCAAGCATGGGCAAAGTTCATAGCCGTGCATATACTTGCGCCCGATGTGTTGATGCAAACCGATTCCACTGTCCCCTTGATGGTTTTTCGCGTGAAGCATGGCTTAGGGTGGATAGCCGTTGGATTGTTTTTGCTCGTGGGCGCAGTGTACGTCCTAGCCAGTCCCGGCCGGATTGACATGATTGACGGCCAGTGCCGCTATGAAGTGGCGCGCAGCCTGGTCGAAATTGGACAGCCCACGCTGCGGGATCCGATGCTTCAGTGGATTGCCGTCCGTGGCCGTGACGGGCGGCCCTATAGTCACTACGGACTTGGCGCTTCAGCCACCGGCGCGCCGCTCGTCGCGCTGGGCAAGCTTGGCAATGACTGGAAAGGCGAACAGCAGCGATTCCTTTTCTCGCTGACTTCGGCGGTGTTTGGCGCCGGGCTGGCGAGCGTTTTGTTTTTGTTCTTTCTCGATCTTGGCGTATCGCCCGGACGCGCCGTCCTCTGGACGCTGGTCAACGCCTTTGCGACGCTGACATTCATTGGCGCGACCACGACGTTTGACAATATCCAGCAAGCCTTTTTCGTGCTCGGTGCGGCCTGGCTGGCCTATCGCAGCGCCCAGCGGCAGTCGCTCGGCTATGCCGTGGCCGGGGGACTCTGTGCCGGCTGGCTCGTGAATTTCGTCGAGCACCTGATTCTGCTCTGGCCCTGCCTGGCACTGATGTGCTCACGGGTGAGCATCACTTGGCCGCCGTTGGTCGGTGATGTACGTCCGTGGCTGGCGCAACTCTGGACGGCGTTTTGGAGGACAACGGCTGGGCGGGCCTCGTTGCAACGCATCGTAGCGTTCAGCGCGGCCTGCGGGGTTGGCCTACTCATCTTCGGACTGTACAACCTGCTCCGCTTTGGGCATCCGCTCAACACCGGCAAGTTTGCCATCCCAGGCCATCCATCGTTTTGGGGCAATCCACTCTATGGCATACCGGGGCTGCTCCTAAGTCCGGGCAAGGGCGTTTTGTGGTACAGCCCACCCATCATACTGGCTATCTTTGGCTATGCAGGACTTCGCAACCGAGCGCCGCTGGTGGCGCGCCTGACCCTGCTGGCGTCGGTCGTGCTGGTCGGCTTTGTCGGATGTATTTCATTTTATGGCGGGGATTGGTGCTGGGGGCCGCGGTACTTGCTCCCGGTGCTGCCACTCTGGTCACTGACCCTGGCTTTTTTGCCACGGCATACCTTTGCGCGCTGGGCCACGGCGGTGGTCGTCGTTGCCGGACTCGGCGTCCAGGGGCTGGGCCTGAGCCTCGATCACCAGCGATTTTTTCTGGAGCGCTGCTTGCCGCCACACTTCTGGGCGACCGATCCGGGCTTCAACTTCCGGGAAAGCGCGCTGCTGGCGCGACCGTTTGAGCTACTTGATCCGGTCAACCCTTCGGCGCGGGACAAAGCCTGCTGGTTTCGACCCGGGCCCTATGACGATACGAACACCTATTGCTTGTTTGGGTTGGCGCCGGAGTGGGCGGACGACTCGCCCCTGTGGGCGCTCAACTTCGAGGTGTTTTACGTCGGGCGGCCATGGATCATTTGGATGCCGCGCCAGCCGCGTGAACGCCAGCCAATTCCGATCCGCTGGTGGCTGTTCGGTACGCTGACGGCTGGGGCCATCGGATGCGGACTGCTTACCTACGGATTACGCGCAAAGACTGAGGAATAATGTGCGCCAAACACGCCGTAGAACAACACCGTCATCGCCACCCGGCAGGGTTCCCCTCGGTCAATGAAATTGCGATCAGTCCACGAAATTGCGATCAGTCCACCGAACAGCCGTTTTCTGACCCAACGTCATGACAAGCGGTTTGGATTTGAGACTGGCCACGCACTCAACCAGCCAAACAACTTTGCCGCCTTTGGGACTTTTCAGGCACGCTCGGCATGATGAATAGTGGGCCGGCAAGGCAAGTGCACTGTTCTGTCCGCAGGCATGAGAACTGTTGATGGGTCGTTCACAAGGTAGAAAGCCCAAGTTGTAATTTTGCAAACTCCAGCTATAACATCACGTTCTATGTCGACTCCAAGCGACCTGCTGACGATCTACGCCAATGCGCTAAACGCTTACCTTGAGCAGCCGGCTGACCTTGCCAGCGCGCAAGCCTCACTCGTTGCCAACCTCATCGCCGCCGGACTCGAACACTCAGCGCAGCTCACCGCCATCCATCACCAGGCGTTAGCCGGCTTACTCGCTGCCGGAGACTTATCCCCGCAGGACCTGGCGCTCGCCGCTGACTTCTTGGCTGCCCTGCAAGCAAGCTATGAACAATCCATTGAACAAGCGGCCGTTGCCCGCACGTGGCGCGCTGTGTTCGACGGACTTCCACTGCCGCTGTGGCTCATGAGTCCCGATACGCGGACGATCACCTATGGCAACCCGGCGGCCCTTGCGCTCTATGGCTACACAGCCGATGAGTGGGTCGGACTCGATGCGCACAAGCTGGCAACGACCGACACGGCAGAGGACTGGCGGGAATATCTCGCCAGTGAGCCAGGCGTACCAAAATACGCCAACATGCCCAAGGCATCAGCCATTTGGCGGCATCAAACCAAGGATGGCGCGCCGGTCAGCGTTCACTTATCCCTGGTGCGCTTGAAACTCGGATCGGAAACCGCTTGTGTCGTTTTAGTTGAAGATGTTTTTGGCCGACAGCAACGTGAAGAGCAGTTTCAGCGAATGCAACGATTGGAAGCCATCGGCCAACTGACGTCTGGCGTTGCGCACAACTTTAACAACATCCTGTCGGTCATCCAGGGCTATGCCGAAATGATTGGGGCGCGGTCGAGTCAACTCGATGTGCGGTTGGCCAAACAACGGGCAGCGATTCTGACCGCCGCCAAGCGTGGCGCGGAGTTGGTGCGTCAACTCATGATTTTTAGCCGCAAAAGCGACCTAGTCGCCCTCGCGCAGGACATCAACCCCATCATCGCCGAGGTAGTTTTGCTTGCCGAGCGCCTGCTGTCAGCGCGGGTGACATTTACCAAGATTATTCATCGCGAGCCGTTGTATGCCTCAGTGGATGCCGGTCAACTTTCGCAGTCCGTGCTCAACTTGATCGTCAATGCGCGAGATGCCATGCCGGAAGGTGGCACACTGACGGTAGCAACGCGCCTCTTTACCCTGACGGATGCCAACCTCCAGCCTGCCCCGGGACGTATCCGCGCCTGCACGTTACCGCCCCAGCCGGGCAACTATGCCTTGATTACGGTGTCAGATACGGGCATCGGCATGAGCCAGGAAACTCGCCAGCGGCTCTTCGAGCCGTTTTTTACCACCAAGCCCAGTGGCAAGGGAACCGGACTGGGGCTTTCCACAGCCTACGGCTGCATTACCGGGTGTGGCGGTTTTATCGAAGTCGAGTCAGTCCTTGGCGGCGGAACGACGTTTTTTCTGTTCTTGCCGATTGTTGAAGTCAGTCCAGACCTCCTTCCCAAACCAAGCCATGCGTGGCGGCCGAGCAGTCGGTACACCGGATTGACCGCCTTGGTCGTCGAAGATGAAGCCGATTTACTCGAACTGGTCTGTGAGTGGCTGACCGACGCCGGCTTCATGGTCCTTGCCGCTAAGACGGCGGAAGAGGCGCTCCACCAGGTTGCAGCGCAGCAGGGCAAACCCATCCACTTGCTCGTTACCGATGACATCGTGCCGGAAGGCGGTGGACAACGGGTGCTGGACATCGTCCTGAAGGAGCACCCAAACTGCCGATGCGTTCTTATGAGCGGATCCTTTGGCGCGCGTGAGCGGTCAGCAGAACTGAGGGCGCAAGCCGTCTTCCTCAGCAAGCCATTCAGCGAAAATGAACTCCTTCACGCCGTCAAGCAAGCGCTAACCACCTAGTCTCTGCTTGAAAGGGGCTTTCCCAGGTGATTCTTGTTGCATCCAATCCCTTCAAAGGAACGCTGTCATCCGTTCGAGCCACGCAAGCGATAGCGAATGGATTGCGTCGTGCCAGTCCCGGCCTGGCGGTAGAACTTCTGCCCCTCAGTGATGGCGGATGCTGCTTTCTTACTGTTCTGCGGCGTCTTCAGACCGGTCTGCGCCGCCGCCAAACCAATGTCCGGCCGCTGGTTGGAAAGCGTGTGACGGTTCGCTTCCTCGAGTCGGAAGCCGGTACAGCCTATGCGGAAATGGCAACGGTCGCCGGACTCCATCTCATTCCCGAAGCAGCTCGGCAGCCGGCTCACCTTTCCAGCCGTCCGGTCGGCGAGTTGCTGCACAAGCTTGCGGCTGAGCCACACATCAGAACGATTGTTCTTGGCTTGGGCGACACGGCGACTATGGATGGCGGGGCCGGTCTCCTGCACGGGCTGGGGGTCAAGCTTCTCGCGTCGGATGGCACTGCCGTTGCCCCAGGCAATGTGGGGCTGGGTCAAGTCTCCAAGCTTGACCTGACCGAACTGAGCCACTACTGGCAAGCGTTTCGTGCGCGCGGTGGCCGCCTCATTGGCGCGTGCGATGTGCGCAATCCGCTCCTGGGCCCAGATGGTGCAGTACATACCTTTGCGCTGCAAAAAGGTGCGAAACCCGAAGAACTACCCGAACTGGAAGCGAACATGCGCCACTGGGCCGCGTTTCTCGAAGCGACAACCGGTCGCCAGGCCAGTCAACTACCGGGCGCTGGCGCGGCCGGCGGCGTCGCCTTCGCGCTGTCCGCCTGGGCCGGGGCCGAGCTTGTTTCAGGCACCCAGTGGTTGACCCAGTTGCCGGCGTTTCAAGCGGTGTTGGACAGGGCCACCGCGATCTTCACCGGGGAAGGGCAACTCGATCGCCAGTCCCTCAACGGCAAAACCACTGGGGTTCTCGCGGCATTGGGGCGGTCGCGCAACATACCGGTCGTCGCCTTTGCCGGTCGCGTGACCTTGACAGCGGACGAATGGCAGGAAGCCGGCTTTACGGCAGTTCAGGAGCTGCCGCCGCACCCCCTCAATCAAGCCGGACGGGCGCTCTCGGCCTGTGCCGCCGAGGCGATGACCAACCTACGCTCATGGACGATATAACCCATGGTTGCCGCGCACTGGTTTGATGCCCTGCTCTGCCCACTGCTTGGCCGGGGACTCCTGCGGCTGTGGGAAGGGTGGAGGCTGGTTTGCTATGCGCGGCAGTTCGTGGCGTCGCGCGCGCAGTTCAAAGCCTACGCGCCGTGCGCGACGGTGATTGTCCCGTGCAAAGGTGACGATGAGGGTCTGCGCCGCAGCTTGCCAACGTTGGCCGCGCTTGACTTCCCGCACTACGAGGTCGTCTTTGTAGTCGAAAGTGAAACGGATGCGGCGTTTCCCAGGCTTTCCGCGTTTGCCCAGCAAGCCCCACAGCGCCGGCGGGTCGTGGTCGCCGGCCGCGCCACCGATAGCGGACAAAAAGTCCATAATCTGCTGGCCGGTGTCGCTGCTGCGTGCGCCGAAAGTGAAGTGTTCGCGTTTCTCGACTCCGATGTTGAAATCGCTGCCGACTGGTTGCGGGAACTGGTCGCGCCACTAGCCGACGAACAGGTTGGGGCGACCACCGGGATGCGCTGGTACTCGCTCGACGGCGCAGACTTGCCAAGCCTGTGGCGGTCAAACTGGAATACCGTCATCCTGACCAACCTCAAGCCGGCCGGCTCAAGCTTCATCTGGGGTGGCTCGATGGCGATCCGGCGGGTGGCATTTGAGCAGTTACGCCTAGCCGAACGCTGGCAGGGCACACTCAGCGATGACTACGCCGCCAGTGCAGCACTGCGTGCGTCCCGTCGCCGCATGGTCTTCGTCCCAACCTGTCTCGTTTGCTCGCCAGATCGCGTCAGTTGGCGTGAGCTGTGGGAGTTTACCATTCGTCAGATTGTCATCACGCGGGTCTATCATCCCACCATGTGGCGCATTGCCTTGCTGTGGTACGGGTTGTTCACCGTCGTCGTCAGCGGACTGGCGCTCGAAGCCCTTGGCGATGGACTGGCAGGCGTTGTCTCGACGGCCCACCTTGGCTTGGTCCTGCTGCTCGCACTTGGGGCGCTTGACGACGCACTGTCGCTCACGGCCGTGCGCCAGGCGCTCGGGCCGCAACCCATCGGTCGTTGGTGGCAGCGCCTTATCTTCTGTTTGCTCCACATTCCGACGGCGATGCTGTATGCTGCCAATACGGTCGTTTCGCTCTTTCACCGGGTTGTGGTCTGGCGTGGCATTGCGTATCGGCTTGTGTCTGCCCAGCGCACGGAAATCCTTTGGCGAACACCGCCACCGTCCCCATAAACCAGTGACCGCGCTGGCGCGCGGATTGGTCAACCGGGATGGCACTTCTGGAAGGTCGCGACTACTACATCGAGCAGGGGCGCTATGTGTTTACGGCGCACTACCTGCTGGTGCGTGGGCAGTGCTGTGGATCGGGCTGCCGACATTGCCCCTATCATCATCCAACAGACAACCAGCTTTTGCCGAAGCGGCTCCAGCCAGAGCCGGCTCAGGATGCCGTAAACTGGGTTTCACGCCAGGTTGCAAAATAGGGCTTGAGCTTGTTGCGCTGGTACTTGCCGGTCGACGTCACCGGTATTTCGGTGCCAAAAACCACCACCTTGGGCGCTTTGTGAAAGGGCAGACGCTGACGTGCCGCCTGGAGAACGGTTTCGGCGTTGAGTGTGACGCCATCTTCCAGCACCACGTAGGCTCCAACTTCCTCGCCGTACCAGCGATTTTCAAAACCAACGGCCAAGCCGCACTTGACGCCGGGAATGTGCGATAGCGCTTCGTCAATCTCGAAGGGTGAAAGGTTGACACCCCCGCGAATGATGAGTTCTTTGATGCGCCCGGTGATGAAGAAAAAAGCTCGCCCCTGCTCGTCCCGCTCGTAAAAGCCTTCGTCTCCGGTCCGAAACCAGCCATGCGTGAAGGCATCGGCATTGGCGTCGGGGCGCTTGAAATACCCCGCCATGACGCTCGGCCCACAGACCACGATTTCACCGCGCTGACCGGGCGGCAAGGCATTGCCATCGGCGTCGTGAATGGCCACGTCACAAACCGGCAGTGCCACCCCGATGGATGGAAAACCAAAGTCCCGCATCCAGTGCCGATGCTCTTCCGGCGTCAAATCCAGTGGAAGCATCGTCGAGTAACAGGTTGTTTCACTCAGTCCATAGCCATGGACGATGCGAATGCCAAAGGTCTCCTCAAATTGGCGCGCCAACTCGACCGTCAGCGGGCCGGCACCACAGATGAGGTGCGACAGCCCGGTGACATTCTCGGAAGCAAGCCCAGCCGGCCGCTCCAGCAAAAAGGCGAGCAGCGTTGGAACGACGCTCACGATCCGCACCCGTTCGCGGGCAATCCGCTGCCAAAACGTCATCGGCGAAAATTTGTGATTCAGCACCGTGCGCGCGCCTGCGACCAGCGGGGTCAACAAGGTGACGACGATGCCGTTGACATGGTGAATGGGCAGAACGCACATCAGCGCGTCATCTGGCATGACGCGGTGCCAGTCACGTAACGCCTGCGCGTCAAGCAGCAAGTTGGCCTGCGTCAAGACCACGCCTTTTGGTGGGCCAGTCGTGCCAGACGTGTACACAATCAGGGCCTCGCGGTTTGGCTCCGCGTCCGGGCAGTAAGCGGAGCTGACGGTCACCGCACGCCACTGCTTGGATTCAAGTGGGAGCGCTCCACACACCGTCGGTAGCGTGGCGGCCAATGCCTCCGCTTCATCAAGATAGTCGTCAAGGGCCAGGATCAGCCGCGCTTCAGAATTTTCAACGATGAACCGCCGCCGCTCGGCCTCTTCGGTCATATTGACCGGAACCACACAGGCGCCAAGGGTCCAGATGGAGAGATACGCAATGACCGTCTCGCCGTCATTGTGGGCAAGCGTCGCTACGCGGTCACCTGGAGCAATGCCCTGTGCCTGCAACGCGGCCGCCCCGGCTTGGACAGCTTCCCATAAGGTGGCATAGCTGACTTCGCTCCGTGTTCCCTGCGCGTCATAGGCAACCAGCGCCGGCGCCGTTGGCCGCTGCGCGGCCCAGGCTTGCAACCAACTGCCGATGGATGGTCGGTCAAGCATCGGAGCGCGGCTTTGGCGCAAGGCTTGGGCAAGGCGGACCTTTTCATCTACTGCCATTGGGCTTCTCCTGGTCAGTCAACTTGGACTACCTAGCCACGGACCAACGTGAAAGGCGCGCGCCGGGAGTGCTCCCAGGACGCGCGCCCATCAGGTTGCCGCTCTCGAAACGTCCGAGAAGCTATTCGCTCGCTTTCGCTGCCTTCCGAATCTGAATATCCTCTTCGACCATCTGCGTCATGGCATCGTCGAAGTGATAGGCTTCAGAATCAGACCGGTTGTCATCCATGTCAAAGCGCTTTTCTTCGTAGAGGCGTACCCGGCGGTAATACTCCATCCCGGTGCCGGCTGGAATGAGGCGTCCCATGATGACGTTTTCCTTGAGACCGCGCAGGTAATCCACGCGACCAGAGATGGCAGCTTCCGTCAATACGCGGGTCGTCTCTTGGAAACTCGCCGCCGAGATAAAGCTTTCCGTTGACAGTGAAGCCTTGGTGATTCCTAGCAAGAGTGGCTCTGCCGTTGCTCGTTGTCCCCCAGCTTCCATCACCCGGTTGTTTTCATCTTCGAAGCGGAAGCGATCCACTTGTTCGTCAATGAGAAAATCGGTGTCGCCGACATCTTTGACGCGCACCCACCGCAGCATCTGGCGAACAATGACCTCGATGTGCTTGTCGGCAATGTTTACGCCTTGCAGGCGATAGACTTCCTGAATTTCATTGACGAGATACCGCTGGAGCGCATCCATGCCCTGAATGGCCAGGATGTCATGCGGGTTGAGTGGTCCATCCACGAGCGGCTCACCGGCTTTGACGCGGTCGCCTTCCTGGATAAACATGTTGACGCCTTTCGGGATTGAGTACTCGCGCGTTTCACCGTCATCGCCAATGATTTGCACCTTGCGCTGGCCCTTGACGATGTTGCCGAACTTGACCACGCCATCGATTTCAGCCATCACAGCCGTTTCGCGTGGTTTCCGGGCCTCGAACAGCTCCGTGATGCGGGGCAAACCGCCGGTGATGTCCTTGGCGCGGGTTGACTCGCGGGGAATCTTGGCGATGACATCGCCCGGCAACACCCGATCCCCATCACGCACACTCAGGTTTGCCCGAACCGGCATCTGATAGGCCTTGAGGACGGTCTTGCCATCATCAGCCAGGACTTCGATGCGCGGCTGTCGCTTCTCATCCGTCGCCTCACGGACAATCATGCTGCGGTTGCCGGTGTTGGCATCAATGTCTTCCTGAATCGTGATGCCCTCGATGAGATCGTGATACCGCACCGTGCCTTCCACCTCGGTCAGGATTGAAAAGGTGTACGGGTCCCACGTCGCCAAGGTATCTCCATCTTCGACGAGCTGGCCGTCGGTCACGGCAAGTCGCGCGCCATAGACGACTTGATACCGCCCAATCTCTCGATTGCTTCGGTTTTCATCAATCAGCACGATGTATCCGGTGCGGTTCATCGCCACCAGCTTTCCATCGCGCCCAGTCACCGTGCGCAGGTCTTCAAACTTCACGCGCCCGGCCTTGCGGGCCTCGTGGGAAGACTGCTCGGAAGAACCACTCACGGCGCCACCCAAGTGGAAGGTGCGCATGGTGAGCTGCGTCCCCGGCTCGCCGATGGATTGAGCGGCAATGACGCCAACGGCCTCGCCCAACTCGACCATGCGCCCGGTTGCCAGGTTTCGGCCGTAGCACTTGATGCATACGCCCCGACGCGCTTCACAGGTTAGTACCGAACGGAGCTTGACGCGCTCGATGCCGCCGGCATCCTGAATTTCGGCCGCCAGCTTTTCGGTGATTTCCTGGTTGGCCTGCACCAGCACGTCCCCTGTCACCGGGTCAACGATGTCGTCAAGCGCCACCCGCCCGATGATGCGGTCGCGCAGGGGTTCGATGATTTCGCCCCCCTCACTGATGGCTTCGACCCAGATGCCACGAATCGTGCCGCAATCTTCTTCCGACACGATGACATCCTGCGCGACATCCACGAGCCGCCGCGTCAAATAACCTGAATCGGCTGTTTTGAGCGCGGTGTCAGCGAGTCCCTTGCGCGCCCCGTGCGTCGAGATGAAGTACTCCAAAACGTCCAAGCCTTCGCGGAAGTTGGCGCGAATGGGCTTTTCAATGATGGCGCCCGACGGCTTGGCCATCAGCCCGCGCATTCCGGCCAACTGACGAATTTGCTGGGCCGAGCCACGCGCCCCGGAATCCGCCATGACCATGATGGGATTGAGTTCGTTGTTGTTTTTTTCAGACGACTTCATGGCTTCGCTCATTTCCTTGGCGACAGCTTCCGTCGTCTGCGACCAAGTGGCCACGACCTTGTTGTAGCGCTCTCCGTCGGTGATGCTACCTTCCTCATACTCCTTTTGGAAACGCGCCACTTCACGGTCGGCTGCAGCAATGAGTTCCGCCTTGCGCGGCGGCGTCACGAGGTCGTCAATTCCAATCGAGATACCCGCCTTCATCGCATAGAGGAAGCCCATTGACTTGAGCGAATCGAGCATCTTCACCGTCGTTTCCAAGCCGTGGTTGAGCTGACAGTAACTCACCAACGACTGGAGACCTTTCTTCTTGAGGACACCATTGACAAACGGCATCCCCTCCGGCAGAGACTGATTGAAGATAACCCGGCCAACCGTGGTGCTAATGACCTGTCGTACATGGCGCGGGGTTGCCCGGAGCAAGTCTTGTTGGTTGCGCTCTTGTTCCAGATCAATGAGCAGCCCCTCGTAGTGGAGCTTGATGGGTGACTGGGTATTGACCACGCCAGCATCGTGGGCGATGACCACATCATCGAGACTGGCAAAGGCGCGTCCGCCTTTCGGATCGTCCTTTCGCTCGTAGGTCAGATAGTAACACCCAAGCACGACATCCTGGGTGGGCACGGCAATCGGCTGCCCATTGGCCGGCGACAGGATGTTGTTGTCCGCTCGCATCAGGACAGCGGCTTCGATCTGGGCTTCGTGCGACAGCGGGATGTGAACCGCCATCTGGTCGCCATCAAAATCGGCGTTGAACGCCGTGCACACCAAGGGGTGAATCTTGATGGCCTTGCCCTCGACCAGCACCGGCTCAAAGGCTTGAATACCGAGCCGGTGGAGCGTCGGCGCACGGTTGAGTAGCACCGGATGTTCCCGAATGACTTCCTCCAGGATGTCCCAGACCTCTGGCGCTTGGCGATCCACCATTTCCTTGGCCTGCTTGATCGTCTGGGCGTGCTTTTGCTTCTCGAGCTGGTGGTAAATGAATGGCTTGAACAGCTCCAGCGCCATTTTCTTTGGAAGCCCGCACTGATGCAGCTTGAGTTCCGGCCCAACGACAATAACCGAGCGACCGGAATAATCCACCCGCTTGCCCAGCAAGTTCTGCCGAAAGCGTCCGGTTTTCCCTTTGAGTGTGTCGGAAAGCGACTTGAGCGGACGGTTGTTGGCGCCACGCAGGACGCGCCCCCGGCGGCCGTTGTCAAAAAGTGCGTCCACGGCTTCCTGGAGCATGCGCTTCTCATTGCGGACGATGACTTCCGGCGCTTTGAGGTCAAGCAGCTTGCGCAGGCGGTTGTTGCGGTTGATGACGCGCCGGTAGAGGTCGTTCAAATCCGAGGTGGCGAAGCGTCCGCCGTCGAGCGGCACCAGGGGACGCAGCTCAGGCGGGATGACCGGAATGACATCGAGAATCATCCATTCTGGACGGTTGCCCGAACGCCGGAAGGCATCTACGACCTTGAGCCGCTTCGCCAGCTTGAGCTTCTTCTGCTGTGAGGTCTCTTCGCGCATCTTCTGGCGCAGTTCCTCAGCCAAGGCATCACAGTCCACGCGCTCCAGGAGCGTTTTGATCGCCTCCGCCCCCATCCGCGCGATGAACTGCCCCGGATAGGCGTCAAAGAGCTTGCGATACTGCTCATCCGTCAGGAGGTCCTTCTCTTTGATGTCCGGCATATCGCCCGCATCCACCACGATGTAGGACTCGTAATACAGCACCTTCTCCAAGTCGCGCAGCGGAATGTCAAGCAAGTGGCCGATCCGGCTGGGGAGTCCCTTGAAAAACCAGACGTGCGAGCAGGGCGAGGCCAGCTCGATATGCCCCAGCCGTTCCCGCCGAACCCGCGAGAGGGTCACTTCCACACCGCACTTGTCGCAGACCACCCCGCGGTACTTCATCCGCTTGTACTTGCCGCACAAGCATTCCCAGTCGGTGATGGGTCCAAAAATCCGCGCGCAGAACAAACCGTCCCGTTCCGGCTTGAACGTCCGATAGTTGATGGTCTCTGGCTTGGTTACTTCGCCACGCGACCACGACCGTATCTTGTCTGGCGAGGCGAGCGAAATCCGAATGGCTTCAAAGTCGGGCGCGACGGTTTGCTTGTCCTGATATCTGAACATGGATGACCTCCAAAGTGAGCAAAGGTGGCGGTGCCAGAACGCATCCGCACCGCCACGGGTTGACCGTCCTCAGCGATGCGATACCGCCGCGCCTGACTCAGCAGAAGTCCCGTCTGACTCGTCCGAGCGCTTGACGAGTTCAACGTCCAGACACAGCGACTGTAGCTCACGAACCAACACGTTGAAGGATTCTGGAACGCCAGGATCGAAATCGGTTTCCCCTTTGACGATGGCCTCATAGCTCTTCGAGCGCCCGGCCACGTCATCGGACTTCGCCGTGAGGAGTTCCTGGAGAATGTGCGCCGCGCCATAGGCTTCAAGCGCCCAGACTTCCATTTCTCCAAACCGCTGACCGCCAAACTGCGCCTTGCCACCCAGCGGTTGCTGGGTGATGAGCGAATATGGCCCAATCGAGCGAGCATGAATCTTGTCGTCCACGAGGTGGGACAACTTGAGCATGTAGATGTAGCCAACCGTGACCAACTGTTCGAACGGCTCACCGGTCATCCCATCGTAAAGCACCGTCTTGCCCGACTGGTTGATCATCGGCAGCTCGCCGCGCGACTCCCGCAGCGCCGCCGCCTCGGCCAGCTTTTGCTTGACTTCGGCTTCGGACGCGCCATCAAAGACCGGCGTGGCAAATCGCACGCCCAGCACATGCGCCGCCCAACCTAGGTGCGTTTCGAGAATCTGCCCGACGTTCATCCGCGATGGCACGCCCAGCGGATTGAGCACGATTTCCACCGGCCGCCCATCCGGGAGGTAGGGCATATCCTCTTCGGCCAGAATCTGCGCAATGACGCCCTTGTTGCCGTGCCGGCCGGCCATCTTGTCACCCACTGAGAGCTTGCGCTTCATGGCGACGAAGACCTTGACCATCTTGATGACGCCCGGCGGCAACTCGTCGCCGCGCTTGAGCTTTTCAACTTTTTCCTCGTGAAGCTTCTGCAAGATGCTGAACTGCCGCTTGGTGAAGTCTTCGAGTTCCTTGATTTCGGCCGCGACATCAATCTTCGGATTCTGAAGCTCGATTTTTTTGAGCGTCGCCAAGTCAAGCGTCTTCAGAAAGTCGAGCGTCAGCACTTCCCCTTTGCCCAGCACCGCGCGCTTGTTGACGAGCACATCCTTGGCGACTTTTTGCCCCTCGAGGATTTCATAAATCCGCTTGTTGCGTTCGTCTTCAAGAATGCGCCGTTCGTCATCGAGGTTTTTGCGCAGGCGACTTTCTTCTTCTTCTTCGATGGCGAGCGACCGTTTGCACTTTTCCTGTCCCTTGCGGGTAAAAATCTTGACGTCAACAACCGTCCCCTCGATGCCCGGCGGGCAGGTCAGTGACGCATCGCGCACGTCGCCGGCCTTTTCACCAAAAATGGCGCGAAGAAGCTTTTCCTCAGCCGTAAGCTGCGTTTCGCCCTTGGGCGTGACCTTGCCGACCAGAATCGAACCCGGCTTGACGCGCGCCCCAATGCGAATGATCCCAGACTCATCCAAGTCACGCAGGCTGGACTCTGAGACATTGGGAATATCGCGGGTGATTTCTTCAGGACCGAGTTTTGTGTCACGAGCTTCAATCTCAAGCTCTTCGATGTGGATCGAGGTGTAGGCGTCTTCCTGGACGAGCTTTTGTGAAATCAGGATGGCGTCTTCAAAGTTGTATCCACGCCAGGGCATGAAGGCCACCAGGACGTTGCGCCCCAGCGCCAGTTCCCCCTGGTCAGTGCACGGCCCGTCTGCCAGCACATCGCCTTTTTTGACCCGCTGCCCAACGCGGACGATTGGTTTCTGGTTGATGCAGGTGCTCTGGTTGGAACGGCGGAACTTGACCAACTGGTAAATATCGGCGGTCACTTCACGGGAGAGCGTGCCCGGCTGCTTGGTATCCACGCGAATGATGATGCGCTCAGAATCAACGCTATCCACGATGCCATCCCGGCGCGCAATGACCACCGCCCCGGAATCCTGCGCCGTCACACGCTCCATGCCGGTGCCGATGAGCGGGGCTTCAGCGCGCAGGAGGGGCACGGCCTGCCGCTGCATGTTTGCCCCCATCAGCGCCCGGTTGGCGTCGTCATGCTCCAAAAAAGGCACGAGCGCGGCAGCCACCGACACAAGCTGTTTGGGCGACACATCCATGAACTGGATATCGTGACGTGACACTTCCCGGAAATCCCCGGTCTTGCGGGATGATACTCGCTCATCCACGATTTCGAGCTTGTCGTTCAGGTGGATATTCGCCTGCCCAATCGTATGTTTATCTTCTTCCCAGGCCGACAGGTAGAAGGGATAGGCTTCATACTCGGCCGGCTTTTGACCGGGCGCCAGCGCCGCGTTGGCGGCCTCGGCGTCGGCCAGCGGCAGGTGCGTCCCGGGCCGCAGCGCCGTATCCCCGCCATTGGTAATGCGGACGTACTCAATCACCCGCCCATTTTCCACCTTGCGGTAGGGCGACTCGATAAAGCCAAACTCATTGATCCGCGCAAAACACGATAGCGATGAAATCAAGCCGATGTTGGGACCTTCCGGCGTTTCAATCGGGCAAATGCGGCCGTAGTGCGTCGGGTGAACGTCCCGTACCTCGAAGCCCGCCCGCTCGCGCGACAGCCCACCGGGGCCAAGCGCCGAAAGCCGCCGCTTGTGTGTGATTTCTGACAGCGGGTTGGTCTGGTCCATGAACTGCGAAAGCTGCGATGAGCCAAAAAACTCGCGTACCGCCGCCATGACGGGCTTGGCATTGACTAGGTCGCGCGGCATGGCTTGTTGCATTTCCTGGTGAATGGACATCTTTTCCTTGATCGCCCGCTCCATGCGCACCAACCCCAAACGAAACTGGTTCTCGAGCAGCTCGCCCACGGCGCGCACCCGCCGATTGCCCAAGTGGTCAATGTCATCGGCGTCGTAGTTCATCTCGCGTCCATCTGGGCCAATGGCACGCCCCTTGCGGAGCTTGAGCAAATAGGTGATGACATCCACAAAATCCTTTGACGAAAGGGTTTGCTGATCCAGGTTGGCCCGTTCGGGATGCCCCATCTTGATGTTGAACTTGAGGCGACCCACGCGCGAGAAGTCGAATTTTCGAGCGTCAAAGAACATCCCGTGGAACAGATTCCACGCCGTGATGACAGTGGGCGGATCACCCGGACGCATCTTGCGATAAATTTCTAGAAGTGCGTCCACGGGCCGGCGAATGGTGTCTTTCTTGAGCGTTTGCTGGAGAATTGTCCCAATGTCGTCGCGCTCTGGGAAGTACATCTCAAAGCTTTCGACGTTCGCGGCAAACAGCTTCTCGTACTCGCGCGCGGTCAGCTCCGTGCCGGACTCAATCACAACCTCGCCAGTCGCGGCGTCCACTACATCAGACAGGGCCACCGCGCCGGGCAAGTCTGGCGTGTTCACTGGAATCATTGTCACGCCGGCTTCACGGAACGTGCTCAGGTGCTTCGGGAGAACCTTCTGCCCTGGACGCAGCAATACCTCGCCGGTTTCGGGATGCTTGACGCCGTTCGTCAGGCGCAGGTCCAGCAGGAGCGGATTCACCGGGAACCACAGCACGCCATCCCGAATTTCGATATTGGCCACGTTGTAAAACTGCCGGAGGATTTCTACATCGGCGCAGGTCGTCGCCTTGATACGTTCTTCAATTTGCGCGTCGGTATAATCGCCCCGCTCGATGCCTTCCAAGTCGAGCTTCTGAATGAGCGCCAGCGCGCGCAGAAAGATGGTCGCTAGAAACTTCCGCTTTCGGTCAATCCGAACGTAAAGCAGATTTTTCTGGTCATACTCAAACTCAACCCACGACCCGCGGTATGGGATGACTTTTGCCAAATAGGTCGGTGATTTTTCAAAAAATACGCCTGGGCTGCGGTGAAGCTGCGAAACGATGACACGCTCGGTCCCGTTGATGATGAACGTTCCGTTGTCGGTCATGAGCGGAATGTCGCCAAAATAGACATCTTCATCGAGGAAGTTACGCAAGCTGCGTTGTCCAGTTTCCTCGTCTTTGTCCCAGAGCGTCAGGCGGATCTTGACCTTGAGCGGAACGGCATAGGTCATGCCGCGCTCTTGGCACTCACGCACTTCATATTTGTGCTTGAGTCCAACGGGCTCGCCGCACACGTCACAAGTCGTGACGATATTTTTGTTGGCGGCGCCGCAGGCGTGACAAATCACATCCTCACCTGACAGCGGATCGACTTGAATCACCGCACCACAGTTATGACAGTTTGAGCGAAGAAACTGCAAACCTTCGTTTTTACCGCACTTGCACTTCCACTCACCGATCGAGTATTCGACGAAGCTCAACTGGGCCGTATCGCGGAAATCCTTGATGGGAAATACTGATTTGAAAACCGCCTGAAGACCGATGTTTTCACGCTCTTCGGGCAACTTGTCCATTTGTAAGAAGCGATAGTAAGACTCGCGTTGAACCTCAATCAGGTTCGGAATGCGAATCGCCGTCTTGATCTTTGAGAAATCGTGACGCGCTTGCGTCTCCTTACCATTACGCGACGACATAAGCCAGAGACGAGCCTTTCCGCATCAGGAATGAAAACGATGCCAGCGGGCACGTAACACCTTGCCCGCCACCAATGCGTCCACCTGATACGAGTGAGATAGAGGGGAGCCAAAAAGAGACTTGTTCAGCGAAGAGATCCGGGGAGAGGGTAAACTACGACGAGGGCTGGCTTGTATGCTCATACAAGCAAGTGACAACACGATACTCAAATGACAAGACAATGTCACTCGTGTGTATTCAGCAAAGTAAGCTAGGTAGCGCCCTTAACTGGCCAAAGCACACCCGGCTGGTGGAAAACCAAGCTAGCCAAAGAGGTCGAAACTACGTTTCGACCTCTGGCGATTCGTAGATAAAAGGTTCACCATCCGCCCAGACTCAGCTTGAGGATGGTGAAGACTTGTATCACCCGGACAGTAGTGATCGCCCACCTACTTGATTTCAACCGACGCACCGGCATCGGTCAATTTGGCCTTGATGGCTTCGGCTTCGGCCTTTGGAATGCCACTCTTGACTGGCTTGGGCGCGCCATCCACGAGGTCTTTGGCTTCCTTGAGACCAAGCGAGGTAATTTCTCTAACCACCTTGATGACATTGATCTTGTTTCCACCGGCCGCGGTGAGAATCACATCAAACTCGTCTTTGGCTTCCTCGGCTGGGGCGGCTGGCGCGCCGGCCGCCGCGCCGCCGGCCGCCGGCATGGCCACGGCCGCAGCGGCGGCTGACACGCCGAACTTCGCTTCCATCAGCTTGACAAGCTCAGCCGCTTCCAACAAGGTCAGTGAGCCAATTTGATCAACAATGGCCGTCAACTTCTCCGACATGGTCGTTCCTACCTTTCTGAACTAGAACGTGAAATCACAAGATGTATTTGTTTTCCGCCGAGCCTTTGCCTGCTCACCACTCAGCACTGGTTGGCATCAGGGCCTCACGCTTGCGTCAACGGCTCGCGCACTGAGAGTAACGCTCACGGCGCAACGCAACCGTGAATATCACTCGGCCTTTTGGTCGCGCACCTGAGCCGTCACCACTGCCACATTCCGAGCGACGCCGCTCGTCACAGAGGCAATCCGCTGTGCCCCGGAGTTGACCAAGAACATGATCCGGGAGAGCAACTCCTCACGAGACGGCATGTTGGCCAAGGCCTCGACATCGCCCTCCGCGATGGCGCTCCCATCCACAACGCCTGCCTTGAAAGCAAACTGTTGATAGTCCTTGAATAGCTTGACGAGCAATTTCGCCGCGCCGACCGGGTCTTCGGGCGCAAGCGCCACGGCGGTTGGCCCCCTAAACTTGTCGCCTAACTGTTCCAGGACGGTTCCCTTGGCGGCCCGGCGAGCCAGGGTGTTTTTGACGACGTGGTAGCCCACCCCAGCGCGACGCAACTCATTCCGCAGCGCCGTGTCAGCCTGCACGGTCATCCCCTGAAAGCCAACGAGAAACGCATGGCGAGTCCCTTGGAAGGCCACTGCCAACTGTTCTACTTCCGACATTTTCTCTTGTCGCGTCATCTTTTCCTCAACTCAACTCTCACGCCCGGCAGGCCACACTTGCTTCAGGGCAGCGCCAAGAGCGTTCATTCAAAGTAGTTTGGTTAGCCCTGATACTCTGTCGGGGCGAGCGGCACGGCGGGACCCATCGTCGAACCACAGTAAGCCGCTCGCACATACCTTCCCTTGCTTGCCGAGGGCTTGGCGCGCAGCACGGCATCAATCAGGGTGCGAATGTTTTCGATGAGTTTTTCTTCAGAGAAGGAGACGCGCCCAACCGGAACATGCACCACGCCGGTTTTATCCACCCGGAACTCGACCTTGCCGGCCTTGACTTCCTGCACTGCCTTGCCCACTTCAAACGTTACCGTTCCGGTCTTTGGATTCGGCATCAGCCCACGCGGACCGAGCACCTTGCCCAGCGTCCCGACTGACTTCATCATATCCGGCGTGGCAATCAGAACATCAAAGTCGAGCCAACCGCCTTTGATGCGCTCCACAAACTCCTCGCCGCCGACTTCGTCGGCACCAACCCCACGCGCCTCCGCCTGCTTTTCACCAGAGGCGATCACGACGACCCGCTTCGTTTTCCCAAGACCGTTTGGCAGAACGACGGTTCCGCGCACCATCTGGTCCGCTTTGCGCGGATCAACGCCCAGCACCATCGTAACCTCAACCGTCTCGTCAAACTTTGCGAAGGCCATCCGCTTGATGAGCGGCACTGCCTCAACCAAGGTGTAGAGGCGCTCTGGCTCGATCTGGGCCAGTGCTGCCCGATACTTCTTCCCCATTCGTCCCATGTGTGTCTCCTTTCAGGTGCAAACGCGACAGGCCGGTCGCTCCCCGAATGCCGTTGACGCCTTGGTAGCGCCTATTCCACCACCTCAAGCCCCATGCTGCGGGCCGTACCTTTGACCGACTGGATAGCGGACTCCAGCGAAGCGCAGTTCATGTCCGGCATTTTTGTTTCCGCAATCTGGCGCACTTGCGCCATCGTCAACTTTCCAATCCGCTCACGCCCTGGACGCGCCGCGCCGCTGGTAATCCCCAGTGTCTTTTTGATGAGGTCTGGCACCGGGGGTGTCTTGGTCACAAATGTGAATGATTTGTCGGCATAGACGGTAATAACGACTGGGATTTTGAGATCACCCATGTCGGTCGTCCGAGCATTGAACTGCTTGCAGAACTCCATGATGTTGACCCCGTGCTGACCTAGCGCGGGACCAATCGGCGGGGCCGGGTTCGCTTTTCCGGCCTGCACTTGAAGCTTGATATATGCCGTAACTTTCTTTGCCATATCTTTCGCCTACGGGACGACTTGGTGTAGCTGTCGGCAGCACAACGCCCTTGCAGCTCAACAAGTGTCTAGGATTCTGTGAAGTTGGGTTTCTCAACGCCGAGAAAGTCGAGTTCAACCGGTGTCGCCCGGCCGAAGATCGTCACCATAACTTTTAGCGTGTTGCGCTCGACGTTGATTTCTTCAACCACACCCGTAAAACCCGTAAAAGGGCCACTGATGATGCGCACCGTCTCACCGGTCGAAAACAGGACCTTTGGCTTAGGGTGATCGGTGGTTTCGGTAACGTGGTTGATGATTTGATTGACTTCTTCCTCAGTGAGCGCGGTTGGCTTCTGTCCACCGATGAAACTTGTGACTTTGGGGGTGTTTTTGATGGTATGCCACACCCGCTCGGACATCTCCCCTGTCGTGTCGTCGGTTTCGATCTGGACAAGAACATAGCCCGGGAAAATCATCCGCGAAGTTTCAACGCGCTTATTGCCACGCATTTCGACGACCGTTTCAGATGGAATGAGGACTTCCGTCACTTCGTCTTCCATACCATAGGCTCTGAGGCGCGTCTGGAGGCTTTCGCGCACTTTTTTCTCATGGCCTGAGTATGTGTGAATGATGTACCAGCGTTTTGCCATAAACCGTCTCAGCCATCGCGCGCTTGGGTCACACGCTTTGGGTTGCGCATCCCTAGGCCAACCACTTCAAAAAGGCGTCGAGGATGCGTGCCACCACGACATCCACGCCCCATAAAAAGAAACCAAAGAATGTGACGATGCCGATCACGACCAGTGTCGTATCATAGACCTCTTTCCGCGTCGGCCAGGTCACCTGCTTCAGCTCGTCTCGTGTATCGCGCAGAAACTGCACCGAAGACGACCACCAGCCAGTTAGCTTTGAAACCGAGGCAGTTGGCTTGTCCGCCGGCGCAGTCACTGTTTCGGAAGCTCGTTCCATGAAGTACCCCGAACACTGCTTGACTTCAGTGTTCATTCAAACTGGATTGGCAGGGGTAACAGGACTCGAACCCGTACTTTCGGTTTTGGAGACCGACGTGCTAACCATTGACACCATACCCCTACAGAACCCAAACAGCCTATTCGATGATTTCGGAAATCGTGCCAGCGCCCACCGTCCGGCTTCCTTCCCGAATCGCAAACCGCAGCCCCTTCTCCATCGCAATCGGCGTTATCAACTCCACCGCCAACGCCACGTTGTCCCCCGGCATCACCATCTCCACCCCATCCGGCAGCTCCGCCACCCCAGTCACGTCCGTCGTCCGAAAGTAAAACTGTGGCCGATACCCCTTGAAAAATGGCGTGTGCCGCCCACCTTCCTCCTTCGTCAACACGTACACCTCTGCCTTGAACTTCGTGTGCGGCGTAATCGTCCCAGGCTTCGCTATCACCTGCCCCCGCTCGATGTCCCGCCGATCCACGCCCCGCAGCAGCAACCCTACGTTGTCCCCGGCCTGCCCCTGATCCAGCAGCTTCCGGAACATCTCCACCCCGGTCACCACCGTCTTGCGCGTCTCCCGAATCCCAACCACCTCAACCTCGTCCGACACCTTCACGACCCCGCGCTCCACGCGCCCCGTCGCCACCGTCCCACGCCCAGATATCGAAAACACATCCTCCACAGGCATCAAAAACGGCTTGTCAATGTCCCGCACCGGCGTCGGAATGTAGTTGTCCACCGCCGCCATCAGCTCCTCAATCTTTTCCTCCCACTTCGCTTCCCCGTTCAGTCCACCCAGGGCGCTCCCCCGAATCACCGGAATGTCATCCCCAGGAAAGTCATACTTCGACAACAACTCCCGCACTTCCAACTCCACCAAGTCCAGCAACTCCGCGTCATCCACCATGTCGCACTTGTTCATGAACACCACCATCGCCGGCACCCCAACCTGCCGCGCCAGCAAAATGTGTTCCCGCGTCTGGGGCATCGGCCCGTCCGTCGCCGCCACCACCAAAATCGCCCCATCCATCTGCGCCGCCCCCGTGATCATGTTCTTGATGTAGTCCGCATGCCCAGGGCAGTCCACGTGCGCATAGTGCCGCGTCGCCGTCTCATACTCCACGTGCGCCGTGTTGATCGTAATCCCACGCGCTTTCTCCTCCGGCGCCGCATCTATCTGGTCGTAGCTCTTCTTCTGCACCTTCGGATTCCGCTTCGCCAACACCGTCGTAATCGCTGCCGTCAACGTCGTCTTCCCGTGATCCACGTGTCCAATCGTCCCAATGTTGACGTGCGTTTTACTCCGATCGAATTTCTCCTTTGACATGTCAAGACCTCAATGAATAACCGCGCGAGTTGCCGCGAAAAATAGTGCGTCGTCCACCAGCGAGGTGGACGGCGCGCGAAAATCACAAGAGCCCATAACCGGACTTGAACCGGTGACCTCTTCCTTACCAAGGAAGTGCTCTACCGACTGAGCTATATGGGCGTGGATGGAGCGGGAGACGAGATTCGAACTCGCGACCAACGGCTTGGAAGGCCGTGACTCTACCACTGAGTTACTCCCGCTCAGGTCCAAGCTGGTGCAGGGGACAGGATTCGAACCTGTGAACTCACTCGGAGGGCAGATTTACAGTCTGCTGCCATTGACCGCTCGGCCACCCCTGCAACGATCCTTTCTGAAGAGCCGGCGATGGGACTCGAACCCGCGACCTACTGATTACAAGTCAGTTGCTCTACCAACTGAGCTACGCCGGCATAAACCTCCTCGGTGCCCTGCACCATAATTTCCCAGAAAAGCACGGATGATAGCACAGGCTTCACAAAGCGCAATGACTTTCTTTTCCCATGCGCCGGGCTGACTTGTCTAGTCCTCTCTAATCATGTAATAATGTTAACACTTTGCGAAACCTGACCACTTGGCGGCTGAACCGGCGCGTTCTTCAGTTGCCACACCATCAACCCTCACGACGTTACACCTTGGAGGCTGAGCCTATGTCCCCTCTTCGGATTGGATTACTCAGTGTTGCGATTCTTCTGGCCATTGTTGGTGCTTGGCTTTATATGAGCCAGGCCTCGTCAACCGAAACCTACAAGTTTTGGATTGCTGTTGCCTGCTTCGTTGCCGCTGGTGGATCAGTGTTGGGCTTCTTCCTGACCAAACCGGAGGAGCGCGCTGAAGATATCAGCATTACGAAATTCTAGTCCGCTGCCAGCGTAGCGAGCGATGACTCACAGGGACGGCCTCCACGGGATGCGTCCGCCCAGGAATGGGTTGTCGTTCAACTCACGGGCGACGGTGGTTGACGGCCCGTGGCCTGGGTGAATGCGATAGTGTTCACCGAGTGTCACAATGCGGTCTTCAATTGAGCGGATGAGCGTTGGTCCATCACCACCTGGTAAGTCCACCCGCCCAACCGATGAAGCAAACAAACAATCGCCCACCCAAGCATCGGCTTCGTTATAAAGCATCACGTGTCCGGGCGAATGTCCGGGCACGTGCCGTACGTTGACTTGTTCCCGTCCAAAGGTCAGCACATCGCCATCTTTCAAAAACACATCCACTGGTGGCGCGTCTTCCAGATCAAAGCCAAACCAAGAACCCTGTTCCGGTAACTGCGTGTAGAGGAAGTCATCCGCTGGATGCAGATGAATCGGCGCTCCGGTCATGGCTTTGAGCGCCCCGGCACTCCAGAAATGGTCAAGGTGAGCGTGTGAGACGACAATGCGCACGACCTCCAACCGCTCCGCGCGAATGGCATCGGCGATGACCTCGAATTCTTCTCCCGGATCAATTACCAGCGTTTGGCGGGTCTGCTCGCAAATCAAAAAGTAGGTATGCGCCTGAAACGCTCCGGTCGTTACGTGAAAAAATCTCACGGATGCTCCTCCTGCTTGGCTTCAATCTGGGCATAGGTCGCTAGCAGCCACCGCGCAAAAAGTTCCAAGCTCGGCTGTGTAATCATTTGAAAAGCATACCCAATGGCGGCCTGGTAAGCGGCTTGCTCCTGAGCGACTGGTATCAGCGGCGGCAACCCAGCGCGCAAAACATAAAAACTCGACAGCAGACGTACAAGCAAATTACTGTGCGCGGCAAAAGGCTGTAAGTCCAACAAGCGCAGGTGAAACAGTCCGGCTTGCTCAACTGGATGGAGTTCGGCAAAGGCATCCGTCGTGAACCAGTCGAGCGTCATATCCAGCAACAGCGGCACGGCGGTCGGGGCGGCTGGCTGGTGGCTTTCGACCTGCGGGCAACCTGCCTCCACGCGCCACACCGGAGCCTCCGCTGCACCGCCCACCAACGTTTGGTAGGCATGGGTTAGATCAGCGCGGGTGAGCGCATCGCGCTCCTCTTTCGCTACTGCCGTTGCCCGCGCCAGGAGCCACCGCGCAACGTCTTCCACCGCCACCACCGGCGGGGGTGGCGGTTCATAGGCCAGCAACGCTTCCACCCACATAGGTAGCAATCGCTCACCGGCAACCTGGATGACTTCGGCCGGGTGGGCGCGTTGGGCGGTTTCGAGCTGCTTGGCCCAGTTTGAGGATGGACGGTAAGAATCGTTGTAGATTGGCAGTTCAGCCACGGTTATCAGCCTTCCTAAGTAGCATTCGTGTTCCTCGTCTCCATCCACTCGTACAGGGACGGGAGGATGAGCAGGGTCAACACGGTAGCTGTCACTAACCCGCCAATGACGACCGTGGCAAGCGGTCGCTGCACTTCCGCTCCGGCCGAGGTGGCCGTCGCCATCGGCAGAAACCCAAGACTGGCGACAAGCGCCGTCGTCAACACCGGACGGACGCGCGTCAGCGCTCCCTGGCGTACCGCCTGCGCAACCGGCAGGCCTTCCCGGCGCAGGTTCATGATGGCCGAAACCAACACCAACCCGTTGAGGACGGCTACTCCGAAGAGCGCAATGAAGCCCACCCCGGCCGAAATCGAGAAGGGCATTCCGCGCAGCGCCAAGGCTGCCACGCCGCCCACGGCCGCAAATGGCACGCCGGTAAACACCACCGCCGCCGCGCGAACTTGCCCAAACGAGGCGTAAAGCAGCGCGTAAATCAACAGCAGAACAACCGGAACGACCACCGCCAGCCGCGCCGCCGCGCGCTGTAGATTCTCGAACTGCCCGCCAAACACCATTTGGTAGCCGGGCGGGAGCGCGACATGTTGCCGCAGGTGTGTCTGGGCCTCGGCGACGAAGCCTCCCAAGTCGCGGCCGCGCACGTTGCACTCGACCACGATGCGTCGCCGTCCGTGCTCACGCGACACCTGGGCCGGGCCTTCCACAACGGTCACGTCGGCCACGGCAGTCAACGGCACGCGAACACCCGTCGGCGTCAGCAACGGCAGCGCCTTGAGCATCTCCAGGCTGCGTCCGCTTGCCTCATCCAACCGAACCACCAACGGAAATCGCCTTTCGCCTTCGTAAACGAGACCCACCTCGCGCCCAACCACCAGGGTCTCGACCAGCAAGTTGATGTCTTCCACCCGCAGGCCGTACCGCGCCAGCGCCGCACGATCGGGACGAACCTGAATCTGAGGCGTCCCGGCAATCGTTTCCAGTTTGACATCGGCCGCGCCTGGAACACGCGCGAGCGCTTGGGCGACTTGCTCGGCGCGGCTGCGCAGGATGTCCAGGTCATCGCCAAAAATCTTGACGGCCACATCCGATTTGGCCCCGGAGATCAGTTCTGAGACGCGCAGTTCAATCGGCTGACTGAAACTGAACCGCGCTTCTGGAATCTTCGCCCTGAGCGCGGCATCCATGGCGGCAATCAGCGCTTCGCGGGTGCGCGCCGTCTTCCACTCGCCTGGCGGCTTCAGCCCAATGTACATGTCGCCCAGCTCGATCCCCATTGGGTCGGTGGCAATCTCGGCGCTGCCATTTTTGGTGACGACTTTCGTCACTTCAGGGAACGTCAGCAGCACTTGCTCGGCTTCGGTCGCCGTGCGCACCGCTTCGGCCACCGACACACTCGGCAGGCGCTGAATCTGAACGGCCAGTGCGCCTTCCTCCAAGCGTGGAATGAACTCGGCCCCTAGGGCAAAAACGCCCACGCCCGCCAGCACGACCAGCCCACCGGACAGCGCCGTGGCTTGGGGGCGCTGCCGTCGGACAACGTCAAACGCGGGAACATAGATTCGCTTGGCCTGCCGAATCAGCCACGCCTCGCGTTCCCGCACTCGCCCGCGCAACACAAAGACCAGCATGGCCGGCACATAGGTCAGCGACAGGACGGCGGCGCTTCCCAACGCGCACATGACCGTCAACGCCATGGGCGCGAACATCTTGCCCTCAATCCCACGCAGCACCAGCAGCGGCACGTACACCAGGGCAATGATGATTTCGCCAAACATCGTCGCCCGGCGGACTTCACTACAGGCAGCAACAACGACTTGTTGCCGTTCGGTCAGCGTCAAGACCCGCCCCACGTCGTGCTGTCGCTCGGCCACGCGCCGGATGCTGCTTTCGGTCAAAATCACCGCGCCGTCCACGATGAGACCGAAATCAATCGCGCCCAGGCTCATGAGATTGCCGGAGAGACCCAACGCCTGCATGCCGATCGCCGCACCCAGCATCGAGAGCGGAATGACCGTGGCGACCAGCAGCGCCGACGGCCAATGACCGAGGAGCAGCACGAGGATGCCAATGACAATCAGCGCCCCTTCGGTCAGATTCCAGATCACAGTGCGGATCGTCCGCCCCACGAGTTCGGCGCGGTCGTAAAACGGCACGATGTGAACGCCCGGCGGCAGGGTGGCGGCAATGTCATCCAACCGTTCGGCGACGGCCTGGGTGACGGTTCGCGCATTTGCGCCCTTGAGCATGAGCACAATCCCGCACACGGTTTCGCCCTGGCCGTCGGCCGTGACCGCTCCTTGGCGCACGGCCGGTGGGGCGCAGACGACCTCCCCCAAGTCACGGACAAAGACCGGGACGCCATCCCGCCCCGTCGTCACGACGGTCTGCTCCAAATCCTCGACCGACTGCGCCAAGCCCAGTCCCCGCAGCAGGTACTGCTCCTGGGCGCGCACAATCGCCCCGCCGCTGACATTGGCATTGCCGGCGGCAACGGCATCCATGACTTCGCGCAGCGTCAGCCTGTAGGCCTGAAGCTTGACCGGATCAAGACGAACTTGGTACTGCTTGGCCAGCCCGCCATAACTGTTGACCTCGGCCACGCCGGGCGTTCCGAGGAGTTGCCGACGCACAATCCAGTCCTGAATGGCGCGTAAACTCATGGCGTCGTGTCCGCTGTCAGGGGCGCCGCGTAACTCGTACTGGTACACCTCGCCGAGTCCGGTCGTAATTGGACCCAGCAGCGGAGTTCCGCTGCCGGGCGGGATTTGCTCCCGGGCCGCTGCCAGTCGCTCAAACACCAACTGGCGCGCGCGGTAAATGTCCACGTCGTCATCGAAGACGACCGTGACGGCCGACAGTCCAAACTTTGACAGTGAGCGAACTTCCTCGACGCCGACCAGTCCGGCCAGGGCCGTCTCAACTGGAAATGTGACTTGGCGTTCGATTTCCAGCGGGGTCAGCGCCGGGGCGGACGTGAGCACTTGCACTTGGTTGTTGGTGACATCGGGCACCGCGTCAATCGGCAACCGCCGGAACGCATCCAGTCCGGCGACAACTAACAAGCCGACGCCGATGAGCATCAGCAGTGGATGCTTCGCTGAGAAGCGGAGTATGCGGTCGAGCATGGCTAGTCTCCTTCGGCCGCCAGGCCCGCCAGTTGCGTTTTGAGCGCCAGCCCACCTTTGACCACCACGCGCTCGCCAAGGGTCAGCCCGCTGCGAACCAGGACGGACTCTCCCTGCGCGTCGCCAAGCTCAACTTCACGAACCGTGAACTGGTGGGGATTGTCTCCGGCGACAAACACGACCGTGTGCGCCCCGATCCGCTGAACGGCAGCCACCGGCACGACGAGTTGCGGCGTGGGGGTGGAGGACAAAAAAGCCACCTCGACAAACATCCCAGAGCGCAGCCGTTCGCCTGGATTTGGCACTTCGATGCGCACCCGGGCCGTACGGGTATCGGCGTTGACTTGCGCTTCGACAAACGCGACCTGTCCGCGCAACGTCTGTTCGCCGAGCGCCGGAGCGCGTACCGTCACGGCCTGTCCAATCCGAATTTGCCCAAGCTGGGCTTCGGGTACGGCCGCCATCACCCAAACCGTCCGCAAATCGGCAACGGTCAGCAGCGCCGTGCCGGCCGGAACAAAGGCACCGACGTTGATCGTCCGTTCCGTCACTAGCCCGGCCAGCGGGGCAACGAGCTGGATTTCTCCGGCCGGGTGTACCGTGTCATCTGTTGGGCTCGCCTTCCCGCCAAGCGCTGCAAGTTGCTCACTCAGATGCTTGACCTCAACGGTTGCAGTCTCCAGGGCCGCACGGGCTTCGCGCAGATCGCGCTCCAATCCGACGACGCGCTGAAAGTCATACTCGGCCTTGGCCGCGGCATAGGCGGCTTCAGCATCCTGCAGCTCCTGCCGCGAAATGACCCCAGCCTCAAACAACTGCTTCAACCGCTCAAACGCGGCTTCCGTTTGGTTGAGGCGCGTACGGGACTGAACCAAGGCCACACGGCTTTCCTCGCGCTCGACCCGTTGGACTTGGCGAGCAGCAATATCGCGGCGGGTTTCGGCGTCGTGCAGACGCACGTGCAACTCGGCGATCTCCGGGCTATCGAGCACGGCCACCGGTTGTCCGGCGCGAACGCGCGTTCCCTGCTGAACCAAAACTTGTTTTACGCGCCCAGAAACCAACGGTGTCACGGTGACGATGGTCTGGGGGTTGAGTTCGACCGTTCCCGTCACCTGAAGGCTGGTTGTGAGTGCCTCCTGGCGAACCGGTTCGAGGGCAATATCGTCAAGTGACGCCAGCTCAACCACGGCCTTGGTAACCGCCGCTGGTGGCGTGGACGTTGCCGGCGGCGATGCGACGTCGGTTGAACGGCGGGCGCGCAGCCAGAGTCCACCGGCAGCGGCGATGACAACCAATATCCCAACCGTCACGGCCCAAGCTTTCCGGCCGCCAACGCCACGTGGCGCAACGCTGGGCGGCGGAACCACCAATTCAACTTCATTCTGAGCCGGCAAGACGTCCGGCTTGGCTTCGACTGTCATAACCACGCTCCTGACCAATCTGTTGATACATGGCAAGGCTGCGCGCCCGTTTCTGGGCACGCGACCGATGACATTCGCAAGTGGTCAGGTCAGTCGTGGCGGATGAAAGATGGCTCCGATGGAGAGGCGCGTGTAGGGCGAGGGAAGTGCGTGTGTCCGAACCACCCACAGCGGGTGCGATTGGCGCGGCGGAAGGGCAAAAGGAGCCGGCTTGAGCAGCGATGACGTATTCCAAAAACAGGAATGAGCAAGGGCGGATTTGTCGGCGAGGCTGTCCGGCGTGGACGGCAAAGCAACGACTAGCGAGGCATCAAGCGGCGCTTCAGACGGGACGGCGACCACGGCCGGCACGGCGCAACCAAAGAGTTCACCGGCGGCATACTGCGGGCAGAGCAAATGCACGACACACAAATCAAGGAAGAGCCAACCCAGAAAGAGCCAGCCAAAGCTTTGTCGCCAACCAAGACGGGTCAACTGAAGCCAGAAGTCGTGCGCCCGCATGACCATCGCGTTCCTTTCACTGTTGCTAACCTAGTACGCGCTGGCAGGTAGGTCAAGTTCGCCGATTGGTTGCATTGCCCGCCCTAATTCCCGACAATCGAGGTCTCAAGCCCAGACCAAACCCTTGCCCGACTCTCATTGGCCATTTCTGTTTTCACGCTCATGAAAGCTCTGAAACCCTTCCGTGAACTCCTTGCTGCCGGTGGCATCCATGTCTTTGACGGGGCGATGGGCACGCTGCTGTATGCCAAGGGTGTCTATGTCAATCGCTGCTATGACGAGATCTCGCTTTCCAATCCATCCCTGGTGCAGGAAGTTCACCGTGAATACGCCAAAGCCGGCGCAGAAATCGTCCAGACCAATACGTTTGGGGCCAACCGTCCGAAGCTGGAAGCCCATGGCTTTCAGGATCGCATTCAGGAAATCAACTACAAGTCGGCCAAGCTGGCGCGGGAAGCCGTTGGAGCAAGCGTTTATGTCGCCGGTTCGATTGGGCCGCTCGGCATTCGGATCGAGCCGTGGGGACCGACGTCGTTTGATGAAGCCAAGGCCTTTTTCCGGGAACAAGCAGAAGCCTTGCTAGACGGTGGCGTGGACCTCATCGTTCTCGAAACGTTTACTGATCTCACCGAAATCCGCCAGGCGCTGGCTGCCGTACGCGAACTCGCGCCAGACCTCCCGGTGGTTGCCCAAATGACCGTTGGCGAAGATGGCATGACCGGTTATGGGACGGCTCCAGAAACCTTCACGAAACGGCTGGATGAATGGGGCGCGGATGTCATCGGGCTGAACTGTAGCGTCGGGCCCAAGCCCATGCTCGAAGCCATCGAGCGCATGGCGGCGCTGACGGAAAAACCGCTGTCAGCCCAGCCCAACGCCGGGATGCCGCAGGACTTGCACGGACGCAAAATTTACCTTTGCTCGCCAGAATACATGGCGAAATATGCCCGGCGCTTGATTCAGGCCGGTGTCCGGTTGATCGGTGGCTGCTGTGGGACGACGCCCGAACACATCAAGACCTTGACGGCGGCAGTGCGGGCGCTGTCGCCGGCCAAGCGTGTCGAACCCGTCATCAGCGTTGCCGAAACCAAGCTCCCGGACGTGCGCATCACTCCGCCGGAGGAAAAATCTCGCTTCGCGCGAAAGATTGTCCAGCGTGAGTTCGTCACCAGTGTGGAAATCGTCCCACCGCGTGGGTGCGACCCAACGAAAATGCTGGAAGGCGTGCGATTGCTCAAGGAAGCCGGGGTTGACGCGGTCAATGTCCCGGATGGTCCGCGCGCGCAGTCGCGCATGGGCGCCATTGCCACGTCGCTCATCATCGAGCAACAAGTCGGCATCGAAACCGTAACGCACTACTGCTGCCGCGACCGCAATCTGCTCGGCATGACCTCGGACCTGCTCGGCGCGGCCGGACTCGGACTGCGGAACATCCTCATCATCACCGGCGACCCTCCCAAAATGGGACCCTATCCAGACGCCACCGCCGTCTTCGACATTGATTCCATCGGGCTGACCAACATGGTCAAACGGCTCAACCTTGGCCTTGACTTGGGCGGCAATGCGATTGGTCAGCCGACATCGTACTTTATCGGCGTCGGCGTCAACCCCTGCGCGGTTGATCTGGATTACGAAATCCGGCGCTTTGAGTACAAGGTCGAAGCTGGCGCGGAGTTCGCCATTACCCAGCCGATTTTCGACGTGGCGATGTTTCGCGCCTTCCTCAAGCGCATCGAGCACTGCCGGATTCCAATTATTGCCGGTATCTGGCCGCTGACGAGTTATCGAAACGCGGAGTTTCTCAGCAACGAAGTCCCCGGCGTCGTGGTTTCGCCGGAGATTCTGGAACGCATGCGCTGCGCCAACACATCCCCGGAAGCCGGACAGCGCGAGGGGCTGGCCATAGCTCGTGAAATGCTGGCCGAAGTCCGCGACATCGTGCAGGGGGTCCAGGTGAGCGCGCCATTTGGGCGTGTCGCCTATGCGCTGGAAGTGTTTGAGGCGCTGCGCTAACAAGACACCTGCCAGCCGGTGGCACCGAAGCCGCGCCGACCATACCTTTGCGCTGGCTACTCACTTTGGAGGCAATCTGCATCCATGACGCGCGCTCACAACCCAGTTCCCAGTTGGGCCGCGGGACGGTCGCCGCTGACGCTGGGGGTGGCTACCTTTGCCATACTCGCGCTCGAGCTGGCGATCATTCGCTGGACTGGCTCGCAAATACGTATCTTTGCTTACTTCGCCAACCTAGTCTTGATTGCCGCTTTTCTTGGCATGGGGCTTGGCGTGGCGCTGGGGCGAAAGCATCCAGCGTTGTTCAAGTGGTTTTTCCCGACGCTGTTTGTCCTGGCCGGACTCTTGACTTTGGCTGAACACATTGGGCTGATGCACCTGAGCTTCCCCGATCCGGCGATTAGTTTGTGGGGCGCCGAGTTTGGAACGAGAAACCTCCTTGGGTTCACATTTGCGGTCAGCGTCGTGCTTGGGCTGTTTTGGCTCATCGCGTTGGTCTTTTTGTTTGCGGCGATACCGGTCGGCTGGTGGTTTGAGACGATGCCGCCGCTGCGGGCCTATGCCATTGACTTGATTGGATCGTTACTTGGCGTCGTGGCCATGACGGCCGTGGCAGCCTGGCATTTGCCACCATTGGCTTGGCTGGCGCTGGGCGTCTTGCCACTGGCATACATTGAGCGAAGTCGGTGGCTGATCGCTGGCTTCGCCGCCGTGGCGTTGGCCGGATGGTCGCACCAGGGGGCTTATTTCTCGCCCTACAACCGGATTGATGTCAAAAGCGACTTGGAACTGCCGGAGGAGTTGCCGGCGCAACCCGGTGCGCCAGAGTATCGTCTCAGCGTCAACCGTGACTTCCATCAGTACTTGCTCAACCTCTCCGACTCGGCGGTGGACGCATCGCCAGAGCATTCAACACGCCCCGCCGTACAGGCCGCGTATGAGATTCCATTCCGGCTCGCCCCTAGCGCGCAACGGGCGCTGGTGCTTGGCGCCGGCACCGGCAATGACGTGGCGGCGGCGCTGCGCGTCGGTTTCAGCCATGTCACCTGTGTCGAAATTGACCCAGTGATTCTCCACTTGGGACGCGCCTTGCACCCCGAACAACCCTACGCCAACCCGCGGGTCCGACTCATCAACAATGACGCGCGGGCTTACTTCGAGCAAAACACATCTGACCAGTACGACGTGGTCTGTTACGGACTGGTGGACTCGCACGCCATGTTTTCGGCCATGTCCACGCTGCGCCTAGACAATTATCTTTACACCGTCGAAGGTCTGCGTTCGGGTTGGCAGCATGTGGCGCCGGGCGGCATCTTATCGGTGTCATTCTCCGCCGCCGCCGGGCCGTGGATTGTCGAACGCCTCAACAACCTCATGACCGAAGCCACCGGTCTCGCGCCGGTTGTGATTGCGCACGGTTACAACCATGGGGTGACTTTTCTCGTTGGGCCAAACGTAACCCAGGCCGGCGTCCAGTCACGATTGGTGTTCCCGACCTACGCTTTCGCTCCCAACCCAGCCATTCGGACGCCAACCGATGACTGGCCGTTTCTCTATCTGCGGCCCGGAGCGACACCCTACGCCTACTTGGTCGTGATTGGGCTGCTCCTGGTCACCGCCGCCTATGGCATCCGCCGCGTTTTCGGTAAGGAACTGCTCACCGGCCAACGCTTTGATTGGCCGCTCTTTCTGATGGGCGCGGCATTTCTCTTGCTTGAAACCCGTATGGTCACGGAACTGAGCTTGCTTTTCGGCTCGACCTGGGTCGTCAACGCTTCGGTCTTTGCCGGCGTGCTCGTCATGGCCCTTGCCGCCAACACCTTTGTCCTGGTTCGTCCAGCGCCGGATGTGCGGCTTTGGTTCTTGCCGCTGTCGCTCTCGTTGGTGGCGATTTGGTGGTTTGGGGCCGGACTGCTCAACCAATTTCCCCTGGTGACACGGGGCATTTTGGGTGGATGTCTCTTTGCCCTTCCGGTGTTTTTTGCCGGTGTCGTTGTGTCCAATCTCCTCAAGCAAACCAGTCAGGCGTCAGCCGCGCTTGGCTCGAATATCCTGGGTGCTGTGGTCGGTGGCTGCCTGGAGTATCTCTCGATGTATGCCGGACTTGGCAAGATGACACTACTGGCGCTGGCACTCTACTTGGCGGCGTATCTCATGATCATCCGGCGTCAACGCGCCACCCCCGAAGAAGCGAAAGCGACGCCCCCGGCGTTCGCCACAGCTTTCCCGGCTGATGCCTGAAAATTCAGTGAAAATTCAGTACCGAGGAGTCAGCGCACCATGTTGGTTGCCCTGCGTCAGTCTGTTTTGATTCTGCTCTGCATCGGCTTGCCGTGGGCAGGGGCCGGTATGGCTGAACGCCGCCAAAAAGGCTCTGCCCGCCCGCTCGCCATTCGCATCACGTTTCCCAAGCCCCGGCTGAGCGCTCCTTGCGATGGGCGCTTGCTGTTGCTGATCTCAACCGACCCCAGCGCCGAACCGCGTTTCCAAATCAGCGAAGACCTCGACACCCAGCAGGTGTTTGGCATGGATGTCAACCACATCGAACCCGGCCAGGTCGTGACGTTCGACCCGCTGGCGGATGGCTACCCCACGCTGCGTCTGGCGGACATTCCACCTGGCGAGTACTACGTTCAGGCGTTGTTTCACCGCTACGAAACGTTCCGGCGCAGTGATGGCCATGTCGTGAAACTACCCATGGACCGCGGCGAAGGGCAGCAGTGGAATCGCGCGCCGGGCAACCTGCACAGCCAACCCCAGCGGGTTCGCCTTGACCCGCGCCAGGGTGGAACGCTGGCGCTGACGCTCGACCAGGAAATTCCCCCGATTCCGCCGCCACCGGACACGAAGTACATCAAGCACTTCAAAATCCGCAGCGAACTGCTCTCAAGGTTTTGGGGGCGTCCCATGGAGCTTGGAGCCTGTGTCTTGTTGCCAGAAGGTTTCGATGAAAACCCAGACTTGCGCTACCCCCTCTGCGTGTTTCACGGCCACTTCCCGTACACCTTCGATGGATTTCGGGAAACGCCGCCCGACCCTGACCTGAAGCCGGACTACAGCAAGCGGTTCAAGTTGGAAGGCTACAACCGGATTCAGCAGCAGGCGGCCTATGACTTTTACAAAACCTGGACCAGCCCGGACTTTCCGCGCCTGGTGATTGTCGAAATCCAGCACGCCAACCCCTATTACGACGACTCCTATGCGGTCAACTCGGCCAACCTCGGTCCTTATGGTGACGCCATCATGCGCGAGCTGATTCCTGAAGTCGAAAAACGCTTTCGGTGCATTGGGCAGGGTTGGGCGCGCTTCACCTATGGCGGCTCGACCGGTGGCTGGGAAGCCCTGGCGGCGCAGGTGTTCTACCCGGATGACTTCAACGGGTGCTTTGCTGCTTGTCCCGACCCGATTGACTTTCGCGCCTACACCACCGTCAACATCTATGAAGATGAGAACGCCTACACGTTCAACGGTCCCTGGAAAACGGTACGGCGTCCGGGCAAGCGGGACTACCTCGGCCATCTTCAATCCACCATCGAGCAAATGCACCAGTTGGAGCTGGCGCTTGGCTCAAACGGGCGCTCTGGTGGGCAGTGGGACATCTGGCAGGCCGTGTATTCACCCGTCGGCCCGGATGGCTACCCCAAGCCGATCTGGGACAGGCGCACCGGTGTGATTGACAAGTCGGTGGCAGCATACTGGCGCGAGCATTACGACTTGGGCGACATCCTGCGCCGCAACTGGAAGACCCTGGGACCGAAGCTACAGGGCAAGCTTCATATCTACTGCGGCGATATGGACAACTACTACCTCAACAATGCGGTGTACCTTGTCGAAGACTTCCTCAAGTCCACGACCGACCCACCGTACCAAGGTGAGGTGCAGTATGGCGACCGGGCCGAACATTGCTGGAATGGAGACCCGACCCGCCCGAACGCCCTGTCTCGACTGCGTTACAACGAAATGTACGTCCCCAAGATCATCGCTCGAATGCGGGCAACGGCTCCGCCAGGCTGGACCATGCGCAACGGTGGGTGGGAATTCAAGCCCTGATAGGCAACTCGCTCAGGCTGTCCAGCTCAGACGAAAAGCCAGGTGAAGAGCAGAAACAGCCCGCCGGAGAGAAAAATTGAGGCCGGCAAGGTCAGTACCCAGGCCGAAGCAATCTTGATGACCGTAGCCGACTGCAAGCCTGACCCTTTTGCCACCATCGTCCCGGCGACGCCGGATGACAGCACATGCGTCGTGCTGACCGGAAGCCCCAAATACGACGCCATCCCGATGCTCGACATGGCGACGAGTTCGGCGGATGCGCCCTGCCCGTAGGTGAGGTGGTCCTTGCCAATTTTTTCGCCGATGGTGATGACAATGCGCTTCCACCCAACCATCGTGCCGATGCCGAGTGAAAGCGCAATGGCGACCTTGACCCAGAAAGGCGCGAAATCGGTCAGCGTTTTGAGGGTGGCAGCGTCCTTTTTGAGCGCATCGACTTCGACCGGAGAGAATTTGGCCACGTCGGACTTGAGATTTTTCTTCACCAGGGCTTCCAGCTTGATGATGTCGGAACGAACATCCTTGCGTTGCTCGCGGGGAATTTCGCTGAGGGTTGCGCGACCGTCCACCATCCCCCACACCCGCGCCACGGCGGCCCGGAGCGCATCGGCTTCGGCTGGCGCAAGCCGGGCCGCAGCCCCGTCCAGGCGCGCTAACGATTGTTGCGCGGCCTCCATTTGCGCCACGTTGACCGACATGTCCAATGCAAACGACGCCGGCACGACGCCCGTCAGGATGAGCATGACCAGGCCGATGCCTTTCTGTCCGTCATTCGAGCCGTGGGCAAAACTCACGCCGGTACAAGTCAGAACCAGAATGGCGCGAATCCACAGCGGTGGCGGATTGTGCTCGTCTGGCTTTTCGTACAGCCGCTTGTCGGGAATCAGGTTCTTTGACAACAAGACCAATATCGCCGCCAAGGAAAAGCCGATGAGCGGCGACAGCAGGAGCGCCAAGCCGGTTTCCGATACCTTGCCCCAGTTGACGCCGTCCCCCAGGGTATGTCCGGGCAGCATCGAGTTGGCCAGTCCGACGCCCACAATCGCGCCAATCAAGGTGTGGGAGCTTGAAGCCGGCAGCCCAAAGTACCAGGTGCCCAGGTTCCAAATGATTGCCCCCAACAGCAGCGCCAGCACCATGGCGAGTCCGGCGCCGGTACTTTTTGAAATCAGCAACTCCACCGGCAACAGATAAACAATCCCCATGGCAACGGCGATGCCGCCGAAAAAGACGCCACAGAAGTTGCAGATACCCGACCACACCACGGCCGTCCACGGGCGAAGGGACTTTGTGTAAATCACCGTGGCAACGGCATTGGCCGTGTCGTGAAAGCCGTTGACGAACTCAAAGCCAAAGGCCACCGCCAGCGACACGAGGAGCAGCACGAGGGTGCCAAACGGGAGCGCCTCGCCAAACAATGCGTCCATACAGGTCGGATTTCCTCTAGGAATGAAGCTGAATTTTTAAGCAGAAGGTTGCCGGGAAGACGTTAACGCCATGTTTCACAAAGAATTCAGGAAAGTACTTTTTTGACTTTGGCGGGCACACCCACGACCAACGTGGACGGTGGAACGTCCTCCGTCACCACCGCTCCGGCGCCGGTCATGGCTTGTTCACCGATGCGGACAGGCGCCACCAGCATCGTATCGCTGCCGATCTTCACGCCATCCTCGATGATGGTCTGGTGCTTCTGTTTTCCGTCGTAGTTGCAGGTGATTGTCCCTGCCCCGACGTTGACCCGCGCCCCCAGTGTTGCATCCCCCAGGTAGCTGAGGTGCATGGCTTTCGTGCCGGTTCCGAGTGACGACTGCTTGACTTCGACGAAGTTCCCGACGACCGCACCTTCATGCAGATGGGCGTTCATGCGTAGGTGTGCAAAGGGGCCGACTGTTACACGGGCATCGAGCCGGCTGTCAAAGACCAGCGAGTAATCCCGCACCATCACTTCATCGCCAACCTGGGCATTGACCAATCGCGCGCCGGTGTGGATTCGGCAGTTTTCACCAATGCGCGTACGGCCCTCAATGTAAACATTGGGATACACGACCGTATCCATCCCTATTTCGACGTCAACGTCAACATACGCCGTGCTTGGGTCAAGAAACGTCACGCCCTCGGCCATCAACGCTGCGACAGTGCGTCGGCGAAAGGCGGCTGCGACGGCAGCCAGCTCGGCGCGGGTGTTGACGCCGCGTACCTCCTCGGCGTCGGCATGCCGCGCCACACAGACGGACCGACCATCGGCGCGCAGCAGGGCCAGGGCGTCGGGTAAGTAATACTCGCCTTGGGCATTGTCATTGGAAATCCGGGCCAACACCTCAAACAAGCCATCCAGTTGAAAGGCGTACACGCCGGCATTGATTTCCGTCACGGCTTTTTCAGCCGGTGTAGCGTCGCGCTCCTCCACAATCCGGTCAAATGCGCCATCTGGACGGCGCAGGATACGCCCGTAACCGGTCGGAGCGGCCGTGACCGTGGATAGAACCGTCGCGGCCGCCCCGGCTTCGAGGTGCGTTGCCAGCAGTGCGCGCAGGGTTTCGGCCTGCAATAGTGGGACATCGCCGGAGAGCACCACCAACGTCCCGCTGGCGGATTCCAAGCTTGGGGCAGCCATTCGCAAGGCGTGGGCCGTGCCACGCCGTTCGGCTTGCACGACCATGGTCAAGGGAATCTGCGGGGCCAGCGCCGCCCAGCGCGGGGTGAAGATGTCACGCACGGCATCTGCCGCATGACCGACCACCACCACGACTCGTTGGGGATCAAGCGTGGCAGCCGTTCGACCGACGTGGCCAATGAGCGAATCCCCAGCGACTTCATGCAATACCTTCGGACGGCGCGACCGCATGCGCGTGCCTTCGCCGGCCGCCAAAATGACAACGGAAACAGGAATAGACAAATTGATGACTCCTCAACACAATTCTTGGCTAGTGCGGATTCGGCCGCCAGACTATAAATTCTTGGAAAAGACCAAAGCTATGGCCGCGTGGCGGGTGGGCTGTAACTTAGCAAGTACCATGACAAAGTGGGCATGAAACGTTTTTTCGGAACCGATGGCATCCGCGGGCGAGCGGGTGACTTCCCGCTCCAACCAGACGCACTGAGAACAATCGGCGCGACGCTGACCGACGTGTTTCTCGGTCGCGCTGGACGCACGCCACGTTTTGTCATTGGTGGCGATACGCGGGAATCCAGCCCGTGGATGGCAGCGGCCCTTGCCGACGGGATCACGCGCGCCGGTGGAACCGTCAGTTGTGCCGGCATCATACCCACCGCCGGCATTGCCTACTTGACGCGGGCTGAGGGCTTCGATGCGGGCATTGTCGTTTCAGCTTCACACAACCCGTTTCAGGACAACGGGATAAAGTTTTTTCTCGCTTCCGGCGAAAAGCGCGACGATGCCCTGGAAGCCGCCATCGAAGCCGCGCTCAACCGCCTGACGCCGGCCCCGCCGACCACAACCCCGGGTGAAACGACGCTGTGGGAAGACCCAACCCATGCGTTGAGCTACCTGGAATTTCTCACACAGCACATCGGAGATAATCTCGATCTCTCCGACTGGGTGGTGGCGCTCGACTGCGCGCACGGCGCGGCTGCCCCCTACGCCAACATCGTGTTCCAGGCGCTTGGCGCGAAAACCTTTGTGACCGGCGCCGCTGCCAACGGACGCAACATCAATGACCAGTGCGGCACGGTTCACATCCAGCATCTGGCGGCTTTTACCCGTTCGGTCGGAGCGCACCTTGGGATTGCCTTCGATGGCGATGCCGACCGTTGCCTTTTCGTGGACGACCACGGCGAGGTGGTGGACGGCGACGCCATTCTTTACGCCCTGGCGACGGCGGCGGATGAACGCGGCGAACTGACGCCCCGCTGTGTCGTGGCGACCGTCATGAGCAACATGGGGCTGGAGGTTGCTCTTCAGCAACGCGGCATCGAACTCATTCGGACGCCGGTTGGTGATCGGGCCGTATTGGCGGCCATGCTCGAGCACGGGGCGTTGTTCGGGGGCGAGCAGTCCGGCCACATCATCTTCGCGCGCCAGAGCCTGGCCGGAGACGGCTTGATTACGGCACTCAACGTCCTCCGCCTGCTGACGGAACGAAACCTGTCGCTGCACGACGCCACCCGGGAACTGACACGCTTCCCACAAACGCTGGTCAACATTCCCGTGCGTGAAAAACGTCCCTTCGAGGCGTTGCCCAGTGTCGCGGCCACAGTCCGGGAAGTCGAAGCACAACTTGCCGGACGCGGACGACTTCTGCTGCGTTACTCCGGCACGGAAAACATGGCGCGTGTGATGCTCGAAGCGGCCAACGGCATTGACATCGGCGCTCTCGCCGCACAGGTGGCCGCAGCCATCGAGCGCGACTTGGGCAACGGTCGCCCATGACGCCGCCCGCCGTAGCCGCCAGCGAAGCCTTTCATTACACGCCACCGGCAGCCGCGCATGGTGCGCGGCGCGTCATCATCAAGCCCAATCTCGGTTATCCAGTCGCAGCTCCGGTGACGGTCGGACTGCCCGTCCTGCGCGAGGTCGTGCTTGGCGTTCGGCGCGTTGCTCCGCAGGCCGAGATCATCCTTCTGGAGGGCGTCTGCACCAAGACCCCCTTTGCCGAAGTCATGGCGCGGTTGGGTGTCAACCAGATGCTGGCCGAACTGGCCGATGCCAATGTGCGCCTGGTGGATGCCGATACCTTGCCCGCAAAGCCCTATCGCAACACGGCAGCGCACCCGCAGCGGTTCACGGAGATGCACGCCCCGGCCCTGTTGGATGAAGCCGATTGCCGGTTGTCAGTGGCAGCTTTCAAACGCACGACGCTCAAGGCACGACCGCTCTTGAGCGCCTCGATCAAGAACCTCTACGGCCTCTTTCCCCGCGCCGTGTATCACGCCCGCAGTCCGCATGCCCGCGGGCAACTCCACCTGCCCGACGTGCAGCGCGTCCTCGTGGATGTGTATTTCACCCTGGGCGTGCGCTTTGACGGCGCCGTGGTGGACCTCACCCAGAAGTTCCTGAGCCGGGATTGGCAGCCCGACGAAGGCGTTGCCGTGCCGGTTGGTAGCGTCGTAGCCGGGGCGGACTTACTGACCGTTGACCTCCGGGCAGCCGAGCTGGCCAACGAACCGCTCTCGGATTACTTCCAAGCCATCGCCGGGCAGCGGCAAACCTGGCCAGGAGACTGACCGGCCATGGTGGAAGCTGACTTCTTTGACCGCGACGCAGTCGTGGTCGCGCAAGACCTGTTGGGCTGTATGCTGTGGCACGGCGAGGCCGGGGGCGTCATCGTGGAGACCGAAGCCTATGCCGATGACCCAGCTTCGCATGCCGTGGCGCAGGGACCGCGTGGGCACCTGATGCGCGAAACGCATGGGCGATTGTACGTATATCTGATCTACGGCATGTACTACTGCCTGAACTTCACCACGAATCGGCACGGACCCGGCGCGGTGCTCATCCGCGCCGTCGCTCCAACCCATGGCATCGAAGCCATGCAGGCCCGCACGCCGCGTCCGATGCCGCTTCACGAACTGGCGCGCGGCCCAGGACGGCTCTGCCGGGCGTTTGGCATTGGACGTGAACACAACGGCGAGGTCGTGGGAGAACGGGTACGCCTCCTTCCTCGGCACCGCCCGCCCGCCATGGCTTGTTCGCCGCGCATTGGCATCACCAAGGGACGCGATTTACTCTGGCGGTTCTACATCCCCGACGAACCGAGCGTGAGCCGCTTTCGCTGAAGGACTATCCGTGCCAAACGATTTGACAACCATTCTCGAAGCGATCTGGGCAGGTCTTGTCACCGGAGCGCAGGACGCTCGGCATCCATTCCATACCCCGGTCGTCGCCACGGCCAGGATGGGTGATTGTGACGCGCGCGTGGTGGTGCTACGGCGCGCCACGCCCGACCACCGGGAACTTGCCTTCCATACGGATGCGCGTGCGCCCAAGGTGCCCCTGTTACAGGCTTGTCACACAACGGCATGGGTGTTTTATGACCCGGCCGGCAAAGTTCAGATTCGCGCCAAGGGGGAAACCGCGGTTCACCGGGACGACGCGGTTGCCGCTCAGGCGTGGGCGCGCACCAAGCTCATGTCGCGGCGTTGTTATTTGGCAGAACTGGCGCCGAGCACGCCGGTGGACGAGCCAACCAGCGGACTGCCGGCAGCATTTATCGAGCGGTCACCAACGGCGCCGGAAAGCGAACCCGGATTTGCCAACTTTGCCGTCTGTGTCACGACCGTCACCCGCTTGGAATGGCTCAAGCTTGCCGCGCGCGGCCACCAACGGGCGGCTTTCGTCTGGGACGCCGACGCGAGCCGCTGGCAAGGCAGTTGGCTTACACCGTGACAGGCTACGGTTTTTCGTTCATTTTGAATGTTTATGCTTCCTTCGACCACACTGACCACCTTAGGCCTCATCGCCGGGGCGCTCACCAGCTTTTCATTTGCGCTCCAAGTTTGGCGAAGCTGGCGCACGAAATCCGTCAAAGACGTCTCTGCCAGCATGTACGTCGTCTTTTCGACCGGTGTCATCCTGTGGCTGGTCTATGGGATGCTGCGCCATGACGTGGCGCTCATCGTGTGGAATGCGCTGACGCTGGTCTTGGTCGCCCTCATTCTGGCGCTGAAAGTTCGCTACACCCAGCGCACGGCAACGGACCGGCGCGCTTTGGGGACTGAACTCGACCACCCAGGCTAATCGGGCGACTTCCAAGCCGGCCAGGGAGGGCGGTAGAAATCCTTGCCCGGACTTACCCTGCCAGCCTGCCATCACCGACCGGTCGGACTGAACTTTACGCTTCAAAGTTTGCGTGGCTTTGGCATAGAGTCGCGGCTTACTCTGACGCCTATGCAACTGATGTCATGATGTTGCCTCGCCTTCTCTGCTGGGTTGGTCTGCTCTGGTTGGGGTTGACCCTGTCGGTCGCGGCCCAGTACATCCCCACCCCGCCGCCACTTCCGCCAACCGATGAACGGGCCTCGGTGCTGGTCGTTGGGCCGCCGGGAACGCCCACGTCGCCGCAGGCGCTGCCGCTCCCGCCGCCGCAACAGCCCACTGGCCAACCGTCCACCGGGCAGGCGCGTCCGGGGGCGACGGTACAGATTGACGCCGATGAACAGCGGCGCGTTGGTGATACGCTGTATGCCGATGGCTATGTCGTCATTACGTATGACGGGGCGCGGCTCCAGGCCGATCACGTCGTGTACGACGAAAAAAGCGGAGCCGCCCGCGCCGAAGGCAATGTCATTTACGACCCACAGCCCAATCAGCGCCTGACGGCGCGCCGCGCGGAACTCAATGTGCGGAGCAAGATCGGCACGTTTTATGACGTTACTGGCTACACGGACCAAACGGCTGACGGAGGGCTGTTGGAGTTTTCGGCCGCGCGGGTGGAACGAACCGGGCGTGATACCTACATTCTCTATGAAGCCAAGCTGACCTCATGCTGCGAAGACACCGTCCCGCTCTGGACGGTGACGGCACGGCAGGCGCGGATTCGCGTCAATGACTACGCCACGGCGCGCAACGCGGCCTTTCGCATCAAAGGCAGGCCGATTCTGCCGCTGCCCTATGTGGCCTTGCCCATTGACCGGCGCGAGCGCAAGTCGGGCTTTCTCCTGCCGACGACTGGCAACAACACGTTGCAGGGGCGGGTAATCGGTATTGGGTACTACCAGACGCTGGGCGATAGCGCCGACCTGACCGTGCAGGGCGATCTCTATAGCGCACGGGGGCTGGGCTTTGGAGCGACCTTGCGGGTGGCGCTGGCCGAAGATTCGTTTGTCCGGTTGGGAACCTATACCGTGGCCGACCGGTTGTTTGGCCGCCCCGGCGTCAACCAGGGTGGCACGCTCTTTTTTGCCAAAGCCATCAACCACTTCGCTAACGGCTTCATTGGCGTGGCCGATGTCAACTACACTTCGAGCTTTGACTTCCGGGCCATTTTTGGCAACACCATTGACGATGTCTTCAACCCGGAGTCGAAGATCGTCCTGCACCTGACCAGACAGACTCCCACGTTCGGCTTCCGCGCGCTGTACGAGAACCGGACGACACGGGTGAACATTCCCCAAGGTGCGCAAGGCTCGACGCTGGTCGAGTTCTCGATTCGCAAAAGTCCATCGCTCAATTTCGACTGGCTCCCAACCCGACTCGGCAACTTTGCCGGCGCAACCTGGTACTTGGGCGGCGAAGCCAGCTTCGCCGGTTTGCGCCGCACGGAAGCGCGCGTGGATACGAACCGGCAAACCTTCACCACGCCTGAGTTCGTGCAGCGTCTTGACGCCGCGCCCCGCTTGACGGCCCGCCTGCCAGACCTTGGCGGCTGGAGCATCACGCCCACGCTGGGCGTCCGGGCGACCTACTATGGGGCAACCTTCGACCCGGAGACGGCGCTCACGCCCCGTCCGCCACTGGCGTTTGGCTTGACGCCGCCGCCTGCGGTTCTGCCGATTGGGACGCGCCTGGGTACGGCAGGCGAGTCACTGTTCCGCCGGTTTGTGGACTTTGCGCTCGAGGTGCGCCCACCGGCACTGGGGCGGACCTTTCGCGCCAAGGACGGGCAACCGCGCTTCAAGCACATCATCGAGTCGTCCATTACCTACCGCCGGGTGGCCGGCATTGACGACTTTCCCCGGATTCTGCGCTTTGACGCGCTCGACGTGTTTGCCAACACCAATGAGTTTGAGTACTCGCTCGTCAATCGCCTCCTCGTGCCGGTTCGGGATGACAGTGGGCAAACGCGGCAGGCACGGGAAGTCCTCAGTTTGACGGTCAGCCAGAAGTATTTTTTTGATCCGACGTTCGGCGGGGCGCTGATACCGGGGCAACGGAACCAGATTGCGCCGCTCCTGACGTTCAGCGGATTTGCCTACGGCGGCATCGGACGCCGCTTTTCCCCCATCAATGTCAAGCTGCGCGTGACACCCCAGCGGTCATTCGCGGCCGATGTGCGCGTGGACTTCGATCCGGTGCTCGGCGGTGTGCGGAGCTTTGGACTCACGGGTGGGTTGTATCGGCGGCGCTTTCAGCTTAGCCAAACCTGGTATTACAGCCAGCCGCGTCGCCTGGCTGACGGGCAGCCAGAACCGGGCACGTTTACCGGCAGCCAGTCTTTCACCAATCTCGCCCTAGGCGACCCGACCCAGGGGCTTTTCGGAAGTGCGGCGGTGGCTTATGATTTCTCCCGATCTCCAAGCCCAACCACTGGCCGTCTTCAGCAAAAAGGGTTGATCTTCACGTCGTTTTCACTTGGCTACGCCTTTCGTTGCGCGTCCATCCAGGTCAACTACGCGAGCGTCAACTTGGGTGTGGCGAGCGCCGGACGCCTGACGTTTACCTTTGGACTGCGCGGCTTAGGTACGTTTGGGACCCAACCCGATCAAAACGCCGGGAACCGAATCCGAAACTTGTAGCCATTGCGAAGCAAGCCGATGGAACAGAAATCGCTGCCAAGTGACTGGCTGGAGTCTATCCTGCAAGCCGTGATCAACCTCACTCCGGGTGCTCTGTGCTACCACGACCCGGACTTCCGGTTGCGCTTTTTCAATGAGTCCTACGCGCAGTTTTTTGAGCGACTTTCCGGCCGCCGTCCGCAAATCGGCGAGCGCCTGAGCGACTGGCTTGTGAACCCTGACCTTCAAAAACAAGTCGAAACCAACTGGCGACAAGCACGTAGGGACTTGCCATACAAGGGTTCTTACGAAATCAACTTCGGTCAGGAAGCTCAAACCTGTGAGATTCACTGGCAGCCCGTCCGTGATGCCGACGGAACGGTGATCGGCACACTGGCCTGGGGGCGGGATGTCGCGGCTCAGAAGCAAAACCAGGATGCTTTGCAACTGCTGAGATTCGTGCTCGAGCAGATGCAGGATATGGTCTTGATCACCGAAGCTTGGCCCATTGACGCGGCCGAAGGCGGGCCGCGGATCGTTTACGTCAACGAGGCGTTTGAACGGGCCACCGGTTACACGCGCGCCGAAGTCATCGGACAAACACCGCGCATTCTTCAGGGTCCGAAAACCCAGCGCGACCGGCTCGACCAGCTCCGGTCGGCACTGGAGCGGTGGGAACCGGTCCGGGTTGAGCTGGTCAACTACCGCAAGGATGGACAAGAGTTCATCGCGGACATCAGCATTTCCCCGTTCGCCGACGCCTCGGGGCGCGTGCTTTACTGGGTGGTGCTCCAACGGGACGTCACCAGGGAAAAAGCGATGATTGCCATTCTCAACGATGCGCTCGAAGAGCGTTCGGTGCTGCTCAAGGAAGTTCACCACCGTGTCAAAAACAACCTTCAAACCGTGCTGAGCCTTCTGGAGTTGCATGCGGCCGAGCCAAACGGTCACAACCTGGCGCCCTTGCTCCCTCGCGTTCAGTCGCGCATCAGAGCAATCGCGCTAATCCACGAGCAACTGTATATCCAGCAGGATTTCAGCCGGATCCAGCTTGACGAATTGCTGTCTTCACTGACTGCCAACATCCAGACCATCTTTGCTGACTCAGCGATTCAAGTGACACTGCACCCAAGCCAACTGGGAATTCCGCTTGACCTAGCCGTACCGGTTGCGTTGATTGCCCATGAGTTACTCACCAACGCCTTCAAGCATGGCGCGGCGGCCGGAGCACGGACGATAGGCATCCAGTTGCATCAATCAGCCGATACCGTCACCCTTGAGGTCATTGATGACGGCACCTGTCACCCATCCGATGTGAAGGACCGGTTGCGCAGCTCGAAGCGCCTTGGGCTCCGCCTGGTGGACTTGCTAACCCGACAGATTGCCGGGACAATCGCGTTCGACCCGCAGCCAGGCCAGTTTCGTGCTGCGTTGGCATTCCCGCTCACCAAGACTCAGCTCTGAACCAAGGGCGCTGAAAGGTTGTGGGTTGGTTATGGATGCAGACCGTAAGCGTATTTTCATTGTCGAGGACGAAACCATTGTGGCCGAAGCGCTGCGGCTCCGGCTCGAAAACCTCGGCTACACGGTGACCGGCACGGCTACCCGTGGTGAAGATGCCATCGCCCTGATTACGGCTGCGCCGCCCGATTTGGTTCTGATGGACATCCGCCTCGCCGACCACCTGGACGGCGTTACGGTTGGCCAGCAAATCCATGACCGCTTTGGGATTCCAATTGTGTATCTCACGGCCAATACCAATCAAAAAACACTCAAACAAGTCCTGTCGGGCCACGCGGCTGGCTACGTAGCCAAGCCCATTCATGACGCCTCTTTTCAATCGGCCATTAGCATCGCTCTCCAGAAACACGCGGAGGAACAGAACTACCGCCGGCGTGAACGGCACTACCTATCCACGCTTGCCAAGCTGACGGATGCCGTACTCGTGTTGGATGCTACCCGGCGGCCCATCTATCTCAATCCGGCCGCCGTGGAATTGACCGGCAGCGATGGGTCTGATTGCGCGCGGGATGACGAAGTTTTGGTCTTTCTCGGCGAAGCTGGAGAAAGTATTGATCCGGTTGCCCAGTGTCTCGCCCAGGGACAGGAAGTCCGCGTCGAGTCGGTGTGGTGCCAATCTCGGGCCGGCAAGCGGGTCCACGTTCAGGTGGAGGCGATCCCCATTCCGAACGCGCAGGGTGCCGGTGGGCCGGAGGCGCGCCACAACGTTGACGTCATTGTGATGCTCCACCCGGTCCAGGCCGCGCCGGCTTACCAGTCGCTACCGGAGTACATTCGCGTCTGCGCCTACTGTCGAGACATCATGGAACGCAATGCCGACAATGTAACGGTAACGGTGCGGTTTGAAACCTACTTCCAGCGGATGTGCAACTTCCAGTTCACGCATGGGATTTGTCCCAACTGCCGGGACGCAATGGTGAGGGAAATGAAAAGCCAATCTCCGGGCTAGCCATCGGTTCAACGATGCTTGACCGAATGGCCCTAACCGGGCACCGGATAGCTGACTTCTTCCGGGAGCCGCATGATGACTTCCCGTCCAAGTTGAATGTAAGCCTGCGCGCCGGAGGCACGCGCTTTGAGCGTCACGGCCGGCGTGCCAACCGCAAACGACACCGACAACTCCTCATGACGGGGGATGACGGTGTCAAAAACCAGTCCGTTGGGGAACGATTCGCGCACCTGCCGCACGACATCGGCCGATGCGGCTTGGCGTTCATCGTACATCGTGAGCAAAATCCCCTCGACACTCAGCTTGGGGTTGTAGCGCGCCTTGATTTCAAGCACGCGCCGGAGCATCGGGGGCAGCGTCCGCAAACTCAACGGCTCGCACTGGATGGGTACAATCAGGCCATCCGCGGCCACCAGGGCGCTGGTGGTAATTGCGCCGAGGCCGGCCGGCGTATCCAGCAGGATGAGCTGGGGGGAGAAATCCGGTAGTTCGATATGCGGCAGGCAGCGGGCCAGCCACGTGACATCTTGTTCAAAGGCCTGCTCGTAAGCGCTGAGTGACTGGTCGCTGGTGAAATGCCCGGAGAGCACGACCGCCAGCTCAGCCCGATTGGTCATGACCAGCGCCTCGGCCGGATGGTGTCTGCCGAGCAGAATATCTTCCAGGGTCACGCCACGGTAGCCATCCAACCCAACCCCGAAGCGCACGCCATTTTGCACGTCGAGGTCCACGAGCAAGGTTGGAACGCCCATGGCGGCGACATAGGCAGCCAGATTCGTACAGGTCGTCGTTTTCCCAACGCCTCCTTTGAGACTCACAACGGCCAGGGTCTTCGGCATGGCAAGCTCACGTGGTGGACTGGTCAGAGGGTGGCAGCGGACGGACAACGCGCTGAAAGAACTGCCCAACCGTCTCTCCATTGAAAGGCGCTGGTTGGCCGGGTGGCACATGGAGGGTGAGCTGCACTTGCCCGGCGCGTGTGACAACCAATTCGCGCACGACGGCTTCGCCACTGCTCATGCTTGTGCTCATGCTTGGCGGCGGCACCGGCGCGGATTCGTGTGCTTCCAAAGTCGTTGGCGGAAGGGGATCCGTCGCCACCGGCTCAGCAGTTTCAGCCCAGGGTGTCCGGGTGGGCGGCGGTGGCGTTTCTGGGTATGAGACCGGTTGCAGCGCTGCCGGCATGGTCACGATTTGCTGTAACAGCCGGGCAGCTTGATCAGTTTCCGTAAAACGCGCCATAACCTTGTTTACAGAACGGCTTCATCAGCGAGACGCTTGAGGATGGCTTGCGCATCCAGGTGGTAGGTGAGCCAGGCATAGACCTTGCGAATGATACTCGCCTCGCCGACTACAAAGCGGCAATAGTGTGCCTGGGCCGCCAGACAACTGATTTCCACGCCTTCCAGAGCCTGCCCATGCGCCTGGGTCAGCACCTCGGCAAAAAGCCCGGCAAAGAAGTCATCCACCGGGCCGTTGGCTGGGCGGAGCGAACGCAGGGCGGTGGCGACCGGTGAATCATAATGGTTGACAACCAGGACGGATCCAAGCCGAACGACGTCAAACCGCCCCCAACCAGCATCAGCAAACCATTCGTCGCATTCCCGTAACAATCCACCGGAGGCGACCGGGAGCACTGCCGTGTCGGCCGCAGCAGTCACGTGATGCGCCTGGAGAAAACGCGCGCCGGTGCGCCGTCCGAGCCGGTAGAGCACCCGCGCCATGTCATCCGGCAGGAGCCGTGCCAGCTCGACATGAATGGCAATGATCAAGTCGGCCGGCCACCATGCGGGGTGGCGGTCGCTGGCCAGTAATGGCGCGGCAGCGGGCGCAGTCATAAGGCGGTGACGTAGCGGCTGGAGCAGCTCAACAGACGATGCAATCCGTGGAAACTGTACCGTGAAATCGGGATGCCGAAGCCTACCACACCCGCTGGGGTAGAAACCAAGCTTAGTTCGATGATTCGTTGCCTTGTGAGGCAGTTGTCGGCTGCACCGGGCCGAAATGCCAAGCGTGCAGGAAGGTGCGTGTCCACTGTTCACCGGCTTTGGCGCTGAGCAGCGCCGGAGCTGGAGAGTGTGCAGCGTGGTGTTCTTTGTACGCCCGAACCACTGGATGGTCATCTCCGGCACGGGCCGTCGCCAGCCACGGCTCGTAGAGCGCCCGGGCCGTCATCTCCAGGTAGTCCTGAAAAGCTTGACGCGCGACGGACAAACAGGCCAGGTCGCCCGACGTCAACAACGCCCAGTCTTCCCGAATGTCCACAAACCACTGTGGCGGGTCATCCACCGGAGGCAGGGATGGCGCATAGCGCGCAAAGAGTGGAGCAAGCGCCGCGCGCGCGCGTTGACGCGCGGCGTTATCATCGCCTAGACACTCGACATCCAGAACCAGCACATGTGCGCGCGCGCCAATCACTACCCATTCACAGGCAAAGACCGGGAGGACATCCGGGCTGGCAGTCGGATAGATCATCAGCGTCGCTACATCGGCCGCGGCGGTCTGGATTCGAGCGTAGCGTCCGCACAGCTTGCCATCGGCCATTTGCCAGCCATCGGCCGTAACCAGAAGCGATTTGCTCCCCGCGTCAAAGCGGGCAGAACGAAACATTTCAGGGCGGACTTCCCGTTGCCAGCCCAGCCCACCGAGCCGGGCTTGCGCGTCGGGCAGGGTCCAGCCAACAACATCTTTGAAGTCGGGTTCAGTCATCGCTAGGCTTCAGAAAAGTCACAACAAGGAGCGTCAGGGGCGATGGCAGTTCTAGCGTTTGAGCAGGCATTTCCAAAGCTGGAGGCTGGGGTTTATATCGCACCGTCGGCGGATGTCATCGGTGCGGTCGAGGTTGGCCGGGATGCCAGCATTTGGTTCAACTGCACCGTGCGCGGTGATGTCAACCACATTCGCATCGGCGCTGAAACAAACATTCAAGACAACAGTGTGCTTCACGTCACTGGCGGGCGGTTTGCGCTTCACATTGGTTGCCGCGTTCTCGTCGGGCACCGCGTCATCGCCCATGGCTGCACGATTGGCGACCACTGCCTCATCGGCATGGGGGCCATCGTCCTGGATGGCGCCGTGGTTGGCGAAGGCAGCATCGTGGCGGCCGGCGCAGTCGTTCCCGAAGGCATGGTGGTGCCGGACGGCTCACTCGTCGCGGGCGTGCCGGCCAAGGTGAAGCGTCCCGTCACCGACGCGGAGCGCCAGCGCATTGCCGAAGGCGTCCAGCACTACATCGAACTCAAGAACATGTACCTACGAGCCACGGCGCGGCACACCGCCGCGCCGAGTCATCACGCCATGCCATAGCCATACGGCAAGCTGCGGAACAACCAAATGTAGAGCGCCAAAAGCCCAATGTAGATGGCCGTGAACATCCCGGCCATGATCCACGAAAGCATCGCGCCAATGATGGCGCGTCCGGCAGGCGCTTCAAAAACCAGCGCAAAGGCGACAATCTGCCCCACGAAGAGCAGTGGCAGCTTGACAAGCCAGGAAATCGGCAGGAAGAACGCCAGAATCAGCAGCCCAATATCCACGGCCCGCACGATGGCTGCCTGCTGGAAGGTTGCTTCGCGCATTCCGGTTGCCTGAATCGAAAACCGGTAGGACCACAACGTGAAGAGTGAGTAGATCAGGTAAAAAACAATCAGGTAGGTCCAGATACGCATCCAGGGAATGCCTGGCAGCCAGGGTAACAGCCACGGTGGAATCCAAAGGTCAGACATTGTGATTTTCCTTTGCTGATCAAGCGGGTGGTGGTTGGGAATCTCGGTGATACGGGCAGATTCCTCTGCGCATTACGGTTTAGACGGCGAGTGGTCAGGACTTGCCGTGGCAGGTCTGGTTTCCAAAAGTGACGGGCGCCACAACGGCCGTCCAATGAGAAGCAGCCAGACGATTCCGAAGCCGTAGCCGGCTATGACATCGGTCAACCAGTGCGCGCCCAAGAAAATCCGCGACCATCCAACCAAGCCAACCAGGAGCGCGCCCAGCGCCATGATAACCGTCCGGCTGATGCCCGGCGACAGCTTACCGCCGGCAAAGCCGACCAAGCCACCGTAGAACGCCGTGTAGAACATCACATGACCGGATGGAAAGCTCCATCCATGGGCCGCCGCGTACAGTGTCACGACCTCCGCCGTTGGACGTGGCCGCCCAACCAGTGCCTTGAGGCCCAGGTTCAGCAGAAAGACGCCAACGCCTACCCAGGCCAACGTCCGCGCCTCCCGCCGCCACCCGTGACGTGCCAGCAGCCAGCAAATCAGTACCAGCCCCAGCCCCTGTATGGCGACCGAATTGCCGGGCCAGGACACCGCTGCCAGCGGTAGGTAAAGCAGCGTCCACTGCTGAACCCAGCGCGTGAAGGCAATTTCCCAGGCCAGTGGCTGCGGATGGACAACCACCAAGGCTGAAAACGCCACGGCCGTCAATCCGGCCACAAGGCATACCTGCCGCTCTTGGTGTGCCGCTTGGCGTCTGATCATCGGATTACTGGGCGCGCGCGCCGAAGCGTGCGCGCAGCGGTCAGCGCGCTGACGTCCAGCGCCCCGGCAGCAAGCAGGGCCTGGGCAGCCAGATCGAGCGTAGCGCCTGAAGTCAGCACATCATCCACCAACAAGACCCGCCGATTGCGAACCAGGCGTGGGCGCGCCACGCAAAACGCGCCTTTCAGTCCAGCCCGACGTGCTTGTTCATCGAGTCCGGCGCGATGCGGGATGGTCTCCCTGACGCGCTCCACCACGCCGAGCACCAGCGGCCGCTGGGCAGCGCGCGCAACCTCACGGGCCAGCAACTCCGCCTGATTGTAGCCACGGCGCGCTTGCCGTTCCTGCGCAAGGGGAATCGGTACAATCAGGTCACTCGTATGCAGCAGGCTTTCATGCTGCCAAATCTGCTGAAGCAACCGGCGGAGCGGCACGGGCAACGGCGGGGCACGTTTCAGAGCCAGTAACGTCACGCGCAGCGCGCCGGTGTAGGCGCCGGCGGACCGCGCCCAAGTCAGCACCCACGGCGCGCACTGCTCGCACTCGCGCCGTGCCATGCCGACCGTCACGGTTGCGTCTGCCCACCGACCACAACGCTCACAAATCATCGGGCGCTGCTTTTGCTCGGTGAGCCATCGTTCCCAGCAGGATTGGCAAACGACACCATCCCGGTACCGTTCAACCAAGTCACCGCAGCACCGACACCGCTGCGGCGCCAGGAGAAGCCAGGCGGTGTCCCACCCCGCTTCCAGCATGCGCCAGCCGATGTCCCCTGCGTGGCGAAACATTGCGCCAATCCAAATGCTTTCCGGTGTCCCCAAGGCGGCATCTGTCGCAGTCGCTTACGTTTCCGGCGACAGCCAGCTTGGCAACGATTTTTGCAGGCACTCCCGCCGGGCTGACGTTGCCGCCCCCCTCAGCCTACGGCGTGCAGTCTATTCCAAGCACCGTTCCACATCACGGACAGTCGGCCAGCGCGTCCTCACGGTCACACTGGATAGCCCCTTCGAGTTCCTGGAGTGCACCGACCACGCTATTGCGCCGTAGTGTGAAATTGGTGCCCTTGTCGCCTTCGCCGAGATAGACATTCAAACCGTACTCAACCGTCGGTCGCCCAGCTTCGCCGTCGTAGCTGTAGTAGATTCGGTAGTTGTATTCCTTGTTCTTGAAGCGGACGGAAGCCCACTCGCGTTGATAGCGCGTGTAATGCGCATAGTAGAACAACCGCTGAGAACCAACACTTTGGTCGGCGGGATATTCCAACTCGACTCGCCCAGGCCGCCCAAAGCGATACTGTAGGTAGCCTTTCTTGTTGGTGAAGTCAGCCGAGGCACACAGGCAAACCATCTTTCCGCTCGTTGTCGTCGCCCCGAAGATCAGCTTTTCGGTGCCGGTGCAGAGCATGTTGCCCTGGACCGGCCCTGCGGCCGATGGATGCGATGCCCCTGGGAAAAAGCTCAGCCCAAACCCCAGCAACATCGCGAGAAATGTTTTTGCGCAAGGCATTGATTTGTCTTTCCTTTCAGGTTTTAGTCGGTGGTCTTTTCGAGACGTTAGTCACCACTGATCATCAGTTCGCCAATCTTGAGCGTCGGCGCTGCCATGCGCCCGCGAAAATCGAGGTCGTTCCCAACCATTTCGATTTGTTTGAGCATGGTCAGCAGGTTGCCCGCAATGGTGACTTCTTCGACCGGAAAGGCAAGTTCACCGTCTTGAATCCACTGCCCGGCCGCGCCGCGGGAATAGTCACCCGTGACACCATTGACCCCAAAGCCGATGAGTTCGGTGACATAGAAGCCGTTTTTGACCGAGGCGAGGATGGCTTCCGGTGGGTGTGGGCCGGCGACGAGATACATGTTGTTGGCTCCGACCGTGGGCGCTCCGGTCAAACCGCGGGACGCATTGCCGGTTGTGCGCTCGCCGAGCTTGCGCGCCGTGTAGGTGTTGTGCAGGTAGCTTTCCAACGTTCCGGCCCGAATCACGACGGTCTGGCGCGTCGGCACGCCCTCGCCGTCAAACGGACGCGAACCGAGGCCCTGCGGCAGGCGTCCGTCATCAATCACCGTGACGAGTGGCGAAGCTATCGTTTCACCGAGCTTGCCAACCAAAAACGATGCCTTGCGAAAAATGGCATCCCCGGAAACCGCCCCAAAGATGTGGCCGACCAGACTTGCCGCCACTTCCGGGGCAAACACGACCGGACACCGTTGGGTCGGGACACGGCGCGCACCCAGCTTGCGAATCGCGCGTTCGGCCGCGCGGCGACCAATACTCGTTGGGCTTTCAAGCGCCGCGACCTTGCGTCGTGTGTCGTACCAGTAGTCCCGTTGCAGCCGTCCGTCAGCGTCGCGCGCGACTGGAACGGTTGCCAGCGACAGCGATGCGCTGCGGTATTCGCCCACGAACCCCAGCGAGTTTACCAGTACGGTGTGGCCGGCGCCACTGTCCACGCCGCCGCCCTCGAAGTTGACGACCCGCGCATCATAGGCGCGGGCCGCTTCCTCGGCAGTCAGCGCCAGGCGAATTTTTTCGTCGGATGACAACGCCAAGATGGCGGCGTCGTAGAGGTCCAGATCGGGCGTTTCGGTGGCCAGGTCAGATGGGTCTGGAATACCAGCCGTATCATCCACCGAGGTGGCCCGCGCCAGCGCCAGCGCCGTCTCCGCCAACTCATCCAAGGCGGTCGGTGACAAATCGGAGGTGGAAACCGAGGCCTGCCGTCCGTCGAGCAACACCCGCAGCCCCAAGCCACGGCTGGCAGCTTCCTTGACGGTTTCAACCTCACCCAAGCGCACCGAAGCCGAGAATTCGACGCTCTCACGCAGCAGGACTTCTGCCGCCGTCGCCCCTAGCCGGCGCGCGCGCTCAACAACTGAAGCTGCAATTTCAGCAGGCGTTAGGTTCATGCTGTTTTTTATGATTTCCTTGAAATCCGAGCCGTTCCCTTCAAATCCAAACCAGGAAGCTTTCGTAGTTGGTCATCCTAAAGGGCGACCGTCCATAGCCGCAAGCCGCGACTTGCGCGCTAGCGCTTGACAACGGCGCGAGCGCATCGCACCGTTTCACCATCCAAGTTCATCTCGCGGCGGCTGAACAAACGACGAGAGGTCGTTGGCGGCCAAACTCTAAAGGATTCGTCAATACGTATGAAAAAAGTTGGCGTTTTGGTTGGACGCGAAAACACCTTCCCACCAGCGCTCATCGAGCGCATCAACATGCAGTCGAATGAAACCGGCGTTACGGCTGAGTATGTCACCATTGGCGGCGTCCAAATGGATGCGCCCTGTCCCTATGCGGTTATCATTGACCGTATTTCCCACGAGATTCCGTTCTATCGGGCGTACCTGAAAAACGCCTACCTGTCAGGGACCATCATTGTCAACAACCCGTTCTGGTGGTCGGCTGACGACAAGTTTTTCAACTACGCCATGGCCGACAAACTGGGCGTGGCGATTCCCAAGACGGCCCTGCTCCCGCAGAAGGAATACATGGAGCGCATTACGTCCCAGTCGCTCCGCAACCTCCAGTTTCCGCTCGACTGGCAGTCCATTGTGGATTATGTCGGCTTGCCGGCCATCCTCAAGCCACATGATGGCGGCGGCTGGCGGGATGTCTATCGGATCAACTCACTTGACGAGCTGATTCAGGTCTATGACCGAACCGGGCAGCTCTGCATGACGCTTCAGGAGTTCGTGAAGTTTGACCGTTACGTGCGGTGCTATTGTATTGGCAAGCAGCATGTGCTGATCATGCCCTACGATCCGGCGCGCCCGTATCCCACGCAGTACCTCGACATTACCCCAGAGGACTACCTTGAACCCGACCTGCATGCGCGCATCGTGCGGGAGTGTCGCCTGTTGTGTGAGGCGCTTGGCTATGACATCAATACCATTGAGTTCGCCATTCGGGATGGCATCCCCTACGCCATTGACTTCATGAACCCGGCCCCGGACGCTGATTCATTCTCGGTCGGTCCGGTCAACTTCGAGTGGATGGTCTCGACCGTCAGCCAGATGCTCATTCGCTTCGCGCAAACCGGTCGCCCGCACGAACGGACGCATAGCTTCCGGTGGCAAGAACTTCTTGCTGAACGCGCCGAGACCAGCCCGCGCTAGACCAGCGCCCTTTCCCGGAGAAGCCATGGAAAGCCACCCTTACTTGAAAGCCGCCACGGCGCACTATGATGCGCTGCTTCAGGCCTCGCCCACCACATTGACGGAAGCGCGCGATTTTCTGGCCGCGCGCAGCGCCGAAGAAAAAATGATTTTCGGTGGGCGGCCGCTCTCCCCTTACCTTCGCCCACACTTCGTCACAGCCGAACGCTGGCGTTACCTCTGCGCGGAGTGCGCTCGCATTTGGGAATGCGTCGAGACAGTCGGGCGCGCGGCGCTCACCGACCGCCGGATGTACGACGACTTGGGCATCACGGATGGCGAAGCCCGCCTGATCGAAATCGAGCCAGGCTACACGGGCATCTCCATTACGTCGCGGCTCGACTCGTTTCTCACCGAAGACACGTTTTCTTTCGTTGAACTCAACGCCGAAAATCCGGCCGGGATCTCCTATTGCGAAGTCATGGCCCGCATTTTCATGGAACTGCCAGTCATGCAGCAGTTTACCGCAACGTATCCGGTGACGCCGCTCTATGCCCGGCACTTGCTTCTGGAAACGCTCCTGACCGCTTATCGGGAGTGGAGCAACGGCTCGGACAAGCCCCGGATCGCCATCGTGGACTGGGAAGGCCTCCCAACGCAGTGCGAGTTTGAGCAGTTCCAGGCCTACTTCCATGACGAAGGCTTTGAATGCATCATTGCCCCGCCTGAAAAGCTGGACTATCACAACGGCAAGTTGCGGCAGGGCGACTTTGCCATCGACTTGGTTTACCGGCGCGTGTTGACCAACGACATCCTCGAACGCCCAGACGAGTGCAGGGCGCTGGTGAATGCTTACCGCGACCGTGCCGTCTGCGTCGTCAACGGGTTCCGTACGAAGTTCGTCCACAAGAAGATGTTTTTTGGCATCCTCACCGATGAGCGTTACGCATCGCTGTTTACGCCAGAGCAGCACGCGGCCATTCGAGCGCATATCCCCTGGACGCGGCGGCTGGCTGACGGACCGACGACCTATGCCGGCGAACCAATCGCCCTTCTGGACTTTATCCGCGCCAACCAGTCACGGCTGGTCATCAAGCCGAACGATGAATATGGCGGCAAGGGGGTTGTTGTCGGGTGGGAGGCAACGCCGGCCGAATGGGACGCGGCGATTGCCGACGGCCTTGCCGGTGATTGCCTGGTGCAGGAAAAAGTGCCGACGGCTCACGAGGTGTTCCCGCACTTCACGCCGGAGGGTGACATCACCTTCATCGAACAACTCGTGGACCTCGACCCACTGTTGTTTCACGGCAAGGTCGGCGGCGCGTTTACCCGGCTGTCGAGCACGGCGCTCTGCAATGTCACCTCGGGCGGCGGCATGGTGCCGACGTTCGTCCTCAAAGCGTGAGGTTGGCTTTTTTCTGAATCTGGCGTTCCCGCTGTCGGTTCACATTTTCGCTAGTTTGTTTTGTCAGAGGACATCTATGGCTCAAGAGTTCACACTGGGTATTGAAGAAGAGTTCCAGATCGTTGACCCCAACACACGGGAACTTCGCTCACGGGTGGCCGAAATCCTAGACGAGGGCATGATGCTGTTGGGGGAGCAGCTCAAGCCTGAAATGCACCAGTCCATGGTGGAAGTCGGAACCGGCATTTGTCGCAACATTCAGGAAGCCCGCGCCGATGTCGTCAAACTGCGGCGCACGGTCGCCACCTTGGCGCAGAAAAAAGACCTTCGGATCGTGGCGGCGTCAACCCACCCTTTTTCGCACTGGAAAGACCAGGAAATCACGCCAAATGAACGCTACTTTCAGCTCATCGAGGAAATGCAGCAGTTGGCACGCGCGCTGTCCATCTATGGCCTCCATGTTCACGTGGGTATTGAAAGCCGCGATGATGCCATCCACATCATGAATGCCGCCCGTTACTTCCTGCCCCACATCCTCGCGCTCACGACCAGTTCGCCCTTTTGGATCGGCCGCAACACGGGGTTGAAGTCGTACCGCTCCGAAGTCTTCAAGCAGTTTCCCCGGACAGGTATTCCAGATTACTTTGGTTCAGCGAGTGAATTCGACAACTACGTCAAGCTCCTCGTCAAAACTGGATGTATTGACAACGGCAAAAAGATTTGGTGGGACTTGCGCCCGCATCCAGTCTTCCCCACGCTCGAGTTTCGCATTTGTGACCTTCCCTCCAAGGTGGATGAAGTCATTGCGATTGCCGCCCTTTTTCAGGCAGTCGTCGCCAAGCTCTACAAGCTCCTGCGCCAGAATATGGGCTTCCGGCTCTATCGGCGCATGCTGATCGAAGAAAACAAGTGGCGGGCGGTTCGCTATGGGCTGGACGGCAAGCTCCTCGACCTCGGCAAGCAGGCTGAAGTTCCTGTGCGCGATCTTATTCTGGAACTCCTTGAGTTCGTGGATGATGTCGTTGACGGCTTGGGGAGTCGGGCTGAACTTGACTACGTTCACACCATACTCAAGGAAGGCACCAGCGCCGACCGGCAAATCCGCATCTTCAACGAAACGAATGGTGATTTACACGCCGTCGTTGACAACCTCATCGCCGAAACGGTTCAGGGCGTTATGGAGCCCAGCGCGCCGGTTCAGCACGGATAACCCACGACGACCCTACCTGCTGCGAGGCCATGCGCCAGGGGGCAGTGGGTGCGTTATACTTCTGGCCGCGAGTCGGTAAAAATCAATGACTCGGCAGGACTTTGAAAGGTTCTTGAATTATGTCACGCGAGAAAAGCGCCGCGGCTGGACGCGACAAAACTGCACTTGACAAAGGGACACCGGCCGAGGGTTCAATGACCGGCATGCCCACCGTGTCGGTCGCTGAATCCACGGTCGCGCAGCGCGAAGCCAAAGAGCACACGAACGGATTAGGTAGCAGCCCAGACGGTCGTCTCGTGCCCGACAGCCGGCCCGTGGTGGAGCTGAAGGCAACGCTCGACGCCCATCGGGGTGAGCGGCACATCGTCGCCATTCAGAACTTCCCCGACCCGGACGCCATTGCCTCGGCGCTGGCCCACCAGATGATTGCCTCCAACTTCAACATCACGGTGGACATCGTCTATGACGGGTTTATTAGTCACCAGGAAAACCTTGCGCTGGTACAACTGCTGCAAATCGAGTTGCTGCACTACGACCCGACCATTGATCTGAGCCAATACCAAGCCAGTATTTTCATTGACAACCAGGGGACAACCACCACCCTGACCAGCAAGCTGCGGGAGGCCGGTGTCAAACCACTGGTCATCGTCGATCACCACGAGCGACAGGGATTGATTGAGGCGGTTTTCACCGATATTCGCAAGGTTGGCGCGACGGCAACGATTTACGCTGAATACCTGCGCGATGCTTTCCCACTTGAGAAGTCCAATCCACAGCACGTCCGGCTGGCAACCGCGCTTATGCACGCCATCCGCACGGAAACCAATGGGATGATTCGGGCGCGGGAAAGCGACTTCCAGTCGGCTGGTTACTTGTCGCAGTTTATAGACCCAACGCTGCTCAACGAAATCCTCAACGTCAAGCGGTCAAAACGCGCCATTGACATCATCAACTTGGCGCTTGAAAAGCGGATTGTTCGAGACAATTACAGCATTGCCGGCGTTGGCTACGTGCGCTACGAAGACCGGGATGCCATTCCCCAGGCGGCCGACTTCCTCTTGACCGAGGAAAACATCCACACGGCCGTGGTGTATGGCATCATCACCAAGGAAGGCGAACGCGAAGTCATTATCGGCAGCCTCCGAACCTCGAAAGTCACGCTCAACCCTGACCAGTTTCTGAAATCCGCCCTTGGGCGAGATACGGCGGGACACTACTACGGCGGCGGCAAGCACGAAGCGGGTGGCTTTGAAATCCCCATCGGCTTTTTGTCGGGCACGTATGACGAGGACTTCATGCGTTCAAAGTGGAAAATCTATGATGCCATGGTGAAACGCAAGTTGCTGGAAAAGATTGGGGTCATCGAGAACCAACCGACTACCTCGGCCCTTCGGCCGCCGAGCGTCCTGCCGGAACGACCTGAGGAGTAGGGGTAGGGATGCCGGACTGGACAGGGCGCGCGCGTGCGCCATGGAAGCTCGTCACGCTGACCAGTCTGGTTTATATCTACCTTTACGCGCCACTGCTGACCCTCATTTGGGTATCGCTGACGGCACAGCCGACGGCTGATTTCAAGGCTGGGTTCGTTGGCGCGTGGTATGTCAAGGCGGCTTCCAATCCGTCCCTGCTCACCGCCATTCAAACCAGCTTACGAGTCGCCCTCGCCACCACGGTAACGGCGTTGGTTATAGGCACACTGGCCGGGCTGGCGCTGGGCAAGCATCGCCTTCCTGGGCAATCGTGGCTGGAGCGTTTATTTTATCTGCCGGTACTCCTGCCGGAGGTTGTCATTGGTTTTGCGTCGGTGGCCCTGTTTGCCCAGGTGGGACTGGCGCTGGGCTTCTGGTCGGTCTTACTGGCGCACGTGGCATTTTGCACTTCGTATGTGGTGTTCATTGTCCGGGCGCGACTGGCCAGCTTTGATGAGCGATGGCTGGAGGCCGCCCGCGACCTAGGCGCAACGCCAGTCGCCGCATTTTGGAACGTGACCCTCCCGTGGCTGGCGCCGGCGCTGACCGGCAGTGGACTGCTCTGTTTTGCCCTCTCGCTTGACGATTGCGTCATAACCAGCCTGGTGTCAGGCGACGGTGTGACGACGTTCCCGGTGCTGCTCTACTCAAAAATGAAGACGGGCGTTTCGCCTGAAATCAATGCGGCGACCAGCCTGTTGCTGATATCCACAGTCGTGTTGGTTGGTTTAGCCCAGGTTGCGCAACGCCTCCGGCGACTGCCGCGCTGGGGACGGCTCAGTGTGGGGGCCGGCTTTCTGGGACTAACGGCCGTTGCCCTGGGACCACCTCCCCACATGGCAAGTGAGACGACGCTTCATATCTACATTTGGTCAAACTACACATCCGAACGGCTGCTCCGCGACTTTGAACAACGCTATCGCTGCCGCGTGGTGGTTGAGACCTACGATTCCAACGAAGCCTTGCTTGCCAAGTTGCAGACCGGCGTGGCGCGGTATGACCTCATTGCGCCGAGTGATTACTTGGTTGGCATCCTGGTGCGCGAGGGACTGCTCCGACCGATTGACCGGTCACGACTGACCAACTGGCACCATCTCGATCCAGCCTTTCTTGGCGCATCCTATGACCCTGAAAATCGCTACACCGTCCCGTACACCTTCGTCATCACGGGGATTGGTTACCGCCGCGACAAAGTCAGCGAACCCGTGGCAAGCTGGGATGCCCTCTGGGATGCGCGGTACCGCGGGCGCATCGCCATGCTCGATGATATTCGGGAATGCTTTGGCGCGGCTTTGCGCCGGCGGGGAGCCTCCCCCAATAGCCGTGACGAAGCGGAGCTTCAGCAGGCGGCCGCTGACCTCACCGCCCAGAAATCACTGGTTTTGACCTACGACAGCGCGACGTTCGAGCAACTCTTGCTCAACGGCGAAGCTTGGTTGGTTCAGGGCTTCAACGGTCAGATTGCCAAAGCAGCGCGGCAGAACCCGAACATCGCCTTTGTGGTGCCCAGGGAAGGTGGCACGCGGGCCGTGGATTGCCTGGCCATCCCGGCCAATGCAGCGCACCCGGAACTGGCCGAGCGGTTCATGGATTACATTCTCGAACCCCAGGCCTCGGCGGAAATCGTTCAAGTCACCGGCTATGGCACCCCCAATCGGACAGCGCGGGCGCTGTTACCGCCCACTTGGGCTGAAAATCCCTATGTTTTCCCGCCGGAGCATCTTCTTCAAAAGTGCACGGTCATTGAAGATGTCGGTGCAATTTTACCGCGATACGACTACTATTGGACGGTCATCAAATCCAAATAACTGCCACGCGCTGAACAGCAGCCACCTGGTCGAAAAGCCGCCTGTGTAAAAGCCCCCTGTGTGATGTCTATGGGAAACCACGAGCCACTGCCGCCGGCTCCTGATACAGATACCATCGCCGGCGAACTCCTCATCTCACTCATCAACGACATGGAGCTGCTCCTGGCCTTCGAGCAGAGTCAGCGCATTGCTCACTTCCAGCCGGAACTCGGTGAAAAACTGACCCGCTTTCTGGTTGGCGAGTATCGCCAGCGTCTCGAACGGCTGGCGCGTTTGGTTGAAGACAAGGATTTCCTCCGCTTGCTGATCATGGAGCTAGGCGCGATGGAGCGTCCGGACTTGCAGGATTACCTGCGCAGCGTCTTCGGCTACCGGCACGAGCTACAGGAACAGCTCCAAATCCGTGGGACAAGCGAATCAGACGCAATTCTCAAGGAATATGTCTCTGGAAAGTATCGGCGCATTACGCAGGAACTGTCGCCGGTCAACTTTGAGCAAAACACCTACGCGGCGCCGGAAATTGCCGCCGAAGCCGATATTTACCGGCGACGGACGCGACAACTGGCCGATCTACTCAAGCAGCAGCAACAGACGCTTCAGGCCACTGCTGAAATGGCGGCCGCCATGTTGAGCCTGTTTGTCAACTATCTCAACGACCGGGTGAATCAGCTTTCGCCAGAGGAAAAAGCGGCGCGGCATACGGCGCTTCAGGTAGCGTTTGGCGAACTCGAAGCCCCAATTCTTCAGATGGCGCGCAAGCTCAAAGCCGTCGAACAGACGGCCGGCAAGCCCTGTGGCCACGCTGAAGTCATGGAACTGATTTCAAAGCTCTTCGCGCGGTCTGCGTGAGAAGGACGCCATGTCATCCTACAATCAGCCACCGGCTTATGGACCATCTCCCTATCCAACCCCACCGCGGCCGAACGTTGCTATCCCATTCATTTTGCAGGCACTGCTTGGCTTTTTTGGGACACTGGCGTATGGCACAGTCATGTTTTTTCTCTTGATTTTCACCGCGATGAACTATGGGTTGCCGCCGATTATCCCCAACCTAGTCTTCTTCGGCGGGATGGGGTTGGGGATTGCGTTCGTGCTGTTCATAACCGTGTACTTTCGTTGGTATGGTTTCCTGGCAGGTGCATTGCTGGCGGTTCTAGTGCCCGTATTGCTCGTTGGCGCTTGCACCATCTTTTTCTTGGGATCGCTTGGCGCAAGCAGCTATTAGCCAACGATTCGCCAAGAGAGAGGACATAGGGATGGGGTTGACGCTTGGTGATGTTGAGCTTGACATTGTTTCGGACGGAACATTTCGCCTGGATGGCGGCGCGATGTTCGGCGTCGTGCCACGGGTGCTGTGGGAGCGAGTCGCGCCACCAGATGAAAAGCACCGAATCGTGCTCGGCCTGAACACATTGCTTGTTCGAACGCCCCACGACACGATTCTCGTGGATACCGGCATCGGCACGAAATGGAGCGCCAAACACATTGACATGTATGGCATTGCCCACGAAACGACCGTTCCCCAGTCGCTGGCGGCGCTGGGTTTGACACCGGAGGACGTGACGCTGGTCATCAATACCCATCTGCATTTTGACCATGCGGGTGGCAACACCTATCGGACCGAACAAGGCACAGTACGCCCAACCTTTCCCAAGGCGCGTTATGTGATTCAGCGCGCCGAATATGAGCACGCCCAACATCCACACGAACGGGATCGCGCCAGTTATCTCCGGGAAGACTGGGAGCCGGTCGCCGCGGCGGGCCAGTTCGTCCTGGTTGAAGGCGAAGTCGAGGTTTCACCCGGTGTGTGGGTGGTGCCAGTTCGCGGGCATAATGACTTCACCCAGTGCGTGCGGGTTTCGTCAGGTGGCCAAACAGCGTTTTACTGGGCGGACATTTTACCCACCACGGCGCATCTGCCCTTTGCCTGGGTGATGGGATACGATTTGTATCCGGTTGAGCTTCTGGAAAATAAAAAGCGATTGATCCCACAGTCGGCAGCGGAACGATGGCTCAATATCTTTGAGCATGACCACGCTTGTCCATGGGGGTATATTGTCGCAACTGAAGGCGGAAAATATGCCGTCCAGCCAGTCACAAACTAGGCTCCAGGCTGACAGTTGACCAAGGCTTGTTCACCTTGCCCACCAGCATTTCATCAATCGGTGTAGCCACCAAGCGTGGCAATGGCAAGATCACCTGACGGGCCACGCCACGGTGTTTTATGTCTCTTGTCGTCAATTATGCCGTTGTAGCAATTGGTGGTGCCTGCGGCGCGATGCTGCGTTATGCGATTAGCCTCTCGGCGCTTGGAGGCTGGTCACTGCGGTTTCCCTTTCCAACGTTTGTCATCAATGTCAGCGGTTCATTTTGCTTTGGCTTCATCGTTGCCCTGCTGACTGATCGCATTGGCATCCCGGCGTGGCTGCGCCTGGCTCTGACAACAGGTTTCCTGGGAGCATTTACGACGTTTTCAACCTTCGAGTATGAAACGGTGACCATCTGGCGTGAACATGGGGCGCTCTGGTCGGTCGGCTATCTGACCGCCAGCATCTTGTGCGGCGCGCTTGGTTTGTTGCTTGGGGAAACCGCTGCGCACGGACTGGCGCTAGGCTGGACGACCCTACGTGGCCAAGCCCACAGATAAATTCCAACTCAAAGACTATCAAGCCGATTAAAGCCTACAAGCTGGGCGCGGTTCAAACGGCGCCTGTCTTGTGCTCCATCAGCTTTTGGAGTTTTTGAAGATGCTTCGTTTCGTTTGTGCCTTAGGTTGTCTTCTCAGCCTCAGTCTGGTTTCCCCAGGGCTTACGGTGGAAGCCTTCGCGGTCAGTGGACAATCCCCAGCGGCAGGTGCCGCATCGGCAGAAAAGCCAATTTGTCCCGTGATGTTGGAGGAGGTCGAAGACCCGTCCGACGCTGCCTACAGTGCTTACCAAGGCAAGCGTTATTATTTCTGTTGTCCGGCCTGCAAGCCGAAGTTCGACAAAAACCCACGTAAGTATATCCGCGCGCTTAAGAACAAGCAGGCGCAAGCCAAACGGACATCTTCCAGATAAGCCTTCCCAACAAACCAAGCAGACTCGGGTGCCGCTTGGCCCATCAATCTGCTTGGTTTGTTCTAACCCGCAGCTTTTCGTCAGGAAGATAGCTTTGTGTCGGACTGAATCACTCGCCAGCCGGTTCAGGCGCGGACTGCCCCTTCTTGCCTTTGCCCTCTTTCACCGGGGCTGGAGCTTGAGCTGCTGGCTCGTTCGGGTCAACCCCGACCTCGATGACACAATTGCCAAAGATTGCAGTTGGCTGATCGCCATTTGAGCTTTTGACTTCAAGCGAACGGGCGGTGATGGTGGTTTGGTCATTGATCCGGCCCGACAGCTCAATCGTGTCGGCGTCAATTCGACCTGAGAGTTCACCTTCGGAATGGAGCTTATCCACTTTGACGGTGCCGTGAACAGCGCCAGTCGTGGCAATGACCAATGCCGGCGCATGCAGTTCGCCGCTCACTTTACCACTCACCGTGACCCCACAGGTGGATTTCAACGTGCCGGTCACTTCGCTGCCTTCTTCGACGGTTGTCAGTTTCTCCGCCATGAACACTTCCTCGCTTATGGGGGTGAAAAAATCGAACAATCTAACAGTCAGGGTGTGCCATCAGGGCGCACTGGCTCGACTAAGCCCGTTCCGTTTTGAGCCGGAGGACACAACCTGGCTCAAAGGCAAAGTGCGTATGACCAGCCGGTTGCTTGACAGTCGCACGGACCGACCCGGTCGAACCAACGATGATCCGGCGCGCGCCGTCAATACCGGGAGCGGCCTCCGAAGTGAACCGTCCGTGGACGACCAAGACACCACTGCCGTGAACTTGGCAGCCATCCAGCAAGCCTTCGCGGCCAATGATGAGCTGCGCGCCCTGCCCTAACGTGATGTTGCATTTCAAGAACCGGCCGTCCACTTCGACAATCGAATCGGCATCAAATTCCAATGAGGCGTCACGCAGCACGTCGCCGTGGCCAAAGTAGCGCCGATTGGTCGGTGCCGGAGCAACGGCCACGGCCGCCTGTGGCGAGGCCGTGCCGCCATCGGTTTTACCATTGAGGAAGGCAGCCAGTCCTGAAAGCGGAATCAGTTGGGAACCATCGCCTGCGGCGCTGAAGTCCACCTCATCAACCTGGGCGCCGTCGGCCACTTCAACCGAGAAATCACTCCCGTAGAGGCGGGTTCGATTGAACCGAGCGCCCTTCAGGCGCGCCCCCTGAAACTTTGCGTACCGGCAATCCGCATCCTGCAAGCTGACCTGCGAGAGATCAGCGCCTTCGAGGATGGCACGTTCTAGCTTGGCGCCAGAGAGGTCAGCGCCGGGCAAGGTTGCCCGCCGGAGCACGGCATCACGCAGGTTTGCGCCAGTCAGCAGGGCTTCTTCAAAGTTAGCCGACTCCAGGATGGCATTCTGGAAGTCCGCGGATGTCAGGTTTGCCCCGCCCAGATAGGCATTTCGCAAATCGGCATTGGCGAAGCTCGCGTTTTCCAGCGTAGCGACGCCAAGCTTGGCGTCAATCAACTGGGCCGACGGAAGCCGCGCATCGGTCAGGTCAGCGCCCTCAAGATTCGCGCCTTCGAGATTGGCCCGCGACAAGTCAGCTCCGCGCAAGTTGGCCCCTTCCAAGTTGGCGCTTTCCAGGTCCGCCCCGCGCAAGTTAGCCCCTTCCAGGTCAGCCCGGACCAGGAAGGCGTCGCGCAAACTCACGCTCGCCAAGTTTGCGCGCTTCAAGGTAGCTTCTTCCAGGTTGGCCCCCTCGAGGTCGGCTCGACGTAAGTTCGCATTGTTGAGATTGGCTTTTGCCAAGTCGAGGTCGCGCAAATCTGCCCGCTCCAGCGATTCGCCGCGTGTGACTCGTTCAATAACTTCTTCCAAGGTGAACTCAGGCATGGAGGAACCCCTTTCGCCGTTTTTTCAAATATGGTGGGCAATGCCGCTCAATCTGACACATCATCCTTGCGCTCCAGCACATCACGCCGGGTAGTCTTGAAACTACGTGTGGAACCGCCACCAGAAATGTCATTATGGCCGCTCGTCCGCTACATAGCGCCGTAATCGCTCAATCCGTTTCTCAAACGAAAGGCGCTGGATTTCATTCGCCAACTCAACAGCGCCCAACTCCGCCAGGAGCACGTTGATTTGAAGCTGCGTTTCTTGGCGCGCCTGGCGATAAAAGCGCCGGTCTTCAGTCGCCGACGGGTTATTCGACTCTTCCGCGGTGGCAATCTCATAGGCTTCGTGAGCGTCCTGGAGATCGCGCGTGAGCTGTTCAAGGCGCTTCAGGAGCCCATCGCGTCCAGATTGCACCGTGCCGCTTTCTAGTTCCTGCTGGTAAGACTTGAACTTTTCGACAATCTTTTCGGCTAGCCAAATTGGCAGTCCAGTCGCCACGGCCAAGTCTTCCTTGGCTCCCACGAGGAAGCTCTCGATGGTGATCAACCCGGCGCGATAGAGCTTATCTATCGTGACCTTGCCAACTTCAGGAATTTGCTTGAGTAGCGAGTTGACAATCATGCCTTCGGACTGAAGCGTGTTGTCATCAATCACAAAAGTGGCCGGGAGCATTTCCGTCAACAGTTGATAATTGTCCAGGATGCGCTCGCGCAGCTCACCACTAACCATCCCCTCCCGCGAGGCCCGCGCCTCGGATAGTAGCGATTCAAAGTCCTGGACAGCATCACTGACATCTTCCATGCCCATGCCCAATGCCGACTTGCCCAGACTGCTGATCGCCGGCTGGCACATTTCTAGCCATTCCTTACGGGCCGCACCCGCCCGCAACTCGATCATAAAGGCTTTGACCGGGCGAATGTAGTTGGCCGCAATCTCAGAAAATAGCGTCCGTACCTCAGACTGGTCAGTGGTGACGGCCGGCGCAGCGTCTTCGCCAAAGTCATCCGCTTCTCCGCGCGTCAGGATACTTTCGAAGGCGTCGTCGAAGCCCTCCAAGTCATCTTCACCGTCAAAACCCGCGAAGATGCCATCCGTAGTAGCTTCAGCCGCGGATGCAGATTCAGCCGGAGTGGCGGTGGGGAGGTCAAAATCAGCCTCATCGGCGCTCAAGTCCGCCACATCCATTCCAGACGACGGCGTTTCCAGTCGTGTCGCGCCAACCACGACTTCTCCGACAACACCAACAACGGCTTGATCTTGCGTGGTATCGCCCGCCGGCAAGGGTGCCAGCGCCGACGCCGCTGAAGCAGTCGCCGCTGACGGCTCGATCAGGTCTGGCATTGAAAAATCAGCGTCATCCCCAAGCAACGCTGATGCGTCCTCGGCTTCGACCGCGGCGACTAGGTTTCTTTGCGCCTCCGGCTCGGCAACCGCCGTGACCGCAGGCTCGGCTGGCGGCGCGTCGGTAAGCGGGCGAGTTTCAAAGGTCTGCTCTGGTGGTGGTGGCGCAGCCGGTTCTGGCGCGACGTCCGTCGGTCCTGACCAAGTCCGCCCTCCCGTAGGAAGCGGGGGCGGCTCCGGCGGGACGTAGGCGGGGGTTGGTGTGCGGGGTGGTTCTTCTTTTTTCTTGCCAAAAAAGCGGTCGAAAAAACCCATAGTCGTACCCTTGGTCTTACCCTTGCCGGCCGGCACCGAATCAAGGGTGCCCCATGCCAGTTAGCACCAGGACTGTCCTCCATACCAAGACCTTCGGATGCCCTCACCGCGAACACGCAGTCGGGTATCTGTAAGACGATGACCCGTGCTTGTGACGACAGCGCGCATGGTACTTGTCAATAAAAGCCGGTGAGTGGGTGGGTGGTTTATATACAACTTACCGGGCAAAAGACCATAGAAAAGTGCAGAGCGCCGCAATGTTCTGGTGAACGCTATCAAACTGGACTACCATACGTTGACCACGATACGCCAATGTTACCCAAGGCTAGGCTGGAATCAGTACGCCGTCTTACATCACCAGAAGTGTCGCAAACGGCTGCGCCAAACTTTGCTTATCAGCAATACTCACCCCTAGGACAGCAAACTATGAGCCAGGAAACGATCCGCGAAGCCGCGCGTCCCCTCATCGAGGACCTAACCCGCCATGTTCAATTTCTGCGCGAGAGTGGCGTGACGTTTTTCGCGGCAACCGGCCAGGCCGCTTCTCCGTTGCTCATCCGCACCACGCCGACCGCGGCACAGACACTAACCACACCGGAAGCAGTGAACACCGAACCGGATCACCAGACACCCAGACCCAACGATGACAAACCTGAGCAGCCCACGGACCATTCAGCATTCGGTCAGTCAACTTGCCAGGTCAACTCGGAAGCTATGCCCTCCACTGTACCTAGAATGACGATGGACTGCAACCAAGCCGCGATGACTTTGCCGGGACAACGACAGGATTCGCTCTTTGGAGAGGCGTTCAGCTTGCCAAGCCCGCCCCCCACTGACAAGACGCTGGAGGAAATCCAGACCGATTTAGGTGATTGCCAACGCTGCAAACTCGCCAAGCACCGTCGGCATATCGTCTTCGGCGAGGGCTCACCACAGGCCCGGCTCGTCTTTGTGGGTGAAGGTCCGGGCGCGGACGAGGACGCTACAGGTCGTCCGTTCGTTGGCCGCGCCGGTCAGTTGCTTGACAAAATCATCGCCGCGATGGGCTTGCGCCGCGAGGCGGTCTATATCTGCAATGTCGTCAAGTGTCGTCCCCCAGAAAACCGGACGCCAGAACGCGATGAGGTCGCGGCCTGTGTCGGCTTTCTGCACCGGCAGCTTGCCGTCATCGGTCCAGATGTCATCGTTGCTCTCGGCGCATCAGCCGCCAGCGCCCTCCTTGGTGATCCAAAGTTGAGCAGTATTTCCAAAATCCGTGGACAGTTCCACGATTACCGTGGCATACCACTCATGCCAACCTTCCACCCTGCCTACTTACTGCGCTCGCCTGACAAGAAACGCGAAGTTTGGGACGACATGAAACAGGTGATGGCTAAACTCAAGGCAAGCACGGGAGCCCGGTTGTGACCTGGATGGCCTTTGCCGCCCAACTACTTCTGGCGGCGCTCTGCGGCGCGGCCGTCGGACTTGAGCGCCAGTGGCGGCAACGCCAAGCCGGTCTGCGGACGAACGCGCTGGTGGCTATCGGCTCGGCGGCTTACGTGGCGTTGCCAGCACTGGTTGACAAAGTGGATACCAGCCCGACCCGTGTCGCGGCACAAGTCGTGTCGGGGATTGGTTTTCTCGCCGGTGGCGTGATCTTGAAGGAAGGGGCGACGGTCCGTGGGCTGAACACCGCCGCGACGCTCTGGTGCTCTTCGGCCATTGGTGTCCTCGCCGGGTCAGGACTTGCACCAGAAGCCATCCTGCTGACAGCATTTGTCGTGGTTACCCATCTGGCGCTCCGTCCATTGGCGCGGCGCATCAACCGCCAGCCAATTGACCAAGCTGATCTGGAAACCCGCTATCGCTTGGAAGTCACCTGTGGCGAACCACAAGAAGCCCACATCCGACCGCTGTTGATTCAGGAAATTGCCCGCAGCCAGTTCAAGTTGCAATCGCTCCGGAGTGTGGATTTACTCGGCTCGGATAAAGTTCGCCTGGAAGCAACCATCAGCGGTGACGGACAGGCTACGGAAGAAACCCGACGGCTCGAAGAGATTACCGCGCGGCTGGCCATGGAAGCCGCCGTCACAGCAATTGGCTGGGAAACGCTGATTGATGACGAATCCACACCAACGCTTGAATCACGCCGGGCAACCAGCGACGAAGGGTGAATGCGCCCATGGAACAACACGCAACCGGACGGCTCTCCCTCATCGAGAACGTCGTACCGCCGCCGCCGCCACCGCTGGCGGACCTCCAGCGGTCGGCAACCTTGCGCATCCACAATGGAGCCGGACTCCGTCCGCTCCCAGAGTTGACGGAAACCGTCCTACGTGACTGCTGGCAGTCCCGGCGGCAACGGTCGTTCTGGCTCGATCTGTCGGCGCCATCCCAGGCGATGGTACAGTCCATCGCCAACCTCTTTGGCTTTCACCCGCTGACGGTCGAGGATGCCCTCAGCCCAGAGCATCGCCCGAAAATAGACGAACACGAAGACTACCTCTTCATGGTCTTTCAAAGCGTGGCCGGCATCAGCGACGAAACGGTTCTGCCGACACTGGGCGTCGGACACTGCACCACGAATCGGCTGGCAGTCTATCTCGGCGTTGGCTTCCTGGTGACGATTCACGACCGGGGCTTTGCTCCGGCCGAGGAAGTCGCCGAAATTGTGGACGCCCGCGACACGACCATGGACCAGCATCTCGATTTGGTCCTGCACGCCATCGTGGACCGGATGATCGATCAGGTGTTTCCAGTCCTGGCCGATGTCGAAGACCAGATTCAGGAAGTCGAAGCGCGTATCTTCACCGAATCCGACCAGGACGTGCTTCCGACCGTCCTCAAGACCAAGCGCGAACTCATGACACTGCGGCGACTCATGGGCCTCCAACGCGAGATGTTGCTCCGCCTCAGCCGGCGGGAAGACCTCCCGTTCATCGAACCGAAGACGGCCATTTACTTTCGGGATGTCTATGATCACGCGATCCGCCTTGAGGAAAACTGTGCCATCCTCATCGAACTGGCGACCAACGTGGCAGAAGCCCACCTGGCCGTGGCCTCGCGTCGGATCAATGAAGTCATGAAGTTTCTCACGATTTTTTCCACCATCTGGATGCCACTGACCTTCATCGTCGGCATTTACGGCATGAACTTCGACTACATGCCAGAACTCAAAGTATGGTGGTTTTACCCCTTCGTCTGGGTGGTGATGATTGGTATCGTAGTCGGCATGCTCTTGTTCTTCCGGCGCAAAAAATGGCTCTAACCCAGCCCTAACTTGGCGGCGTCCATGCCTAAACGCACTGATTTACGCAAAATTCTCGTCATTGGCTCCGGGCCGATTGTCATTGGGCAGGCCTGTGAGTTCGACTATTCCGGCACCCAGGCCTGTAAAGCCCTGCGCGCAGAAGGGTATGAGGTGGTTCTCATCAACTCCAATCCGGCCACCATCATGACCGACCCGGAACTAGCTGATGGCACCTACATCGAACCACTGACGCTGGAGGCGGTGACGGCCGTCCTGGAGCGCGAGCGACCCGACGCCCTCCTGCCGACGGTCGGTGGTCAAACCGCCCTCAACCTGGCCATGCAACTGGCGCAAGCTGGGGTGCTTGAACGGCTTGGCATCCAGTTGATCGGAGCCAACATCAAGGCAATCGAGCTGGCCGAGTCGCGCAAGCAGTTCAAAGCCGCCATGGAAGAGATCGGCCTTGAGATGACCAAGGCGGTCTTCGTGACACCCGAAACCAACTTGGATGACGTCAGGGCGACGATTGGCTATCCGGCCATCGTGCGACCGAGTTTTACGTTGGGCGGGGCCGGGGGCGGCATTGCCTACAATGACGAGGAGTTTTACCAGATTGTCGAGCGCGGACTGGCACTCAGCCCCGTTCAGGAAGTCGTTGTCGAGGAATCCGTACTCGGCTGGAAGGAGTACGAACTCGAAGTCATGCGCGACCACGCCGACAACATCGTGATTGTCTGCTCGATTGAAAACTTCGACCCGATGGGCGTTCACACCGGCGACTCCATCACCGTCGCGCCGGCGCAAACCCTCACCGACCGTGAATACCAGGCCCTGCGCGACGCCAGCCTCAAGATCATCCGCCGCATCGGGGTGGAAACCGGCGGCTCGAACATTCAGTTCGCCGTCAACCCGCGGGACGGACGGGTGCGGGTCATCGAGATGAACCCGCGTGTTTCACGCTCGTCGGCGTTGGCTTCAAAGGCCACCGGGTTTCCGATTGCCAAGATCGCGGCCAAGCTCGCCGTTGGCTACACCCTCGATGAAATCCCAAATGACATCACACGCCAAACACCGGCGAGTTTCGAGCCGACGCTCGACTACGTGGTGGTCAAGATTCCAAAGTGGGCGTTTGAGAAGTTCCAGGCAGCCGAGCCGGTCCTGGGGACGCAGATGAAATCCGTGGGCGAAGCTATGGCGATTGGCCGGACCTTCAAGGAAGCCTTCATGAAGGCGCTCCGGTCGCTCGAAGCCCATGCGGCGCGGCTCCCCACCTACACCACCGACGACGACCTCCGCCGGCACCTCATCACGCCCAACCCCGAACGGGTGCGCTACCTGCAAATGGCACTCGAACGGGGCTGGACCTGTACCGAGCTGCACGAACTCACGGCCATTGATCCGTGGTTTTTGTATCAACTCAAGGAAATTGCCGACGCCCAGAATCAACTTGTCGGACGGGCGCTCGCCGACATCCCCGATGCCGAACTGCGCAAGGTCAAGCGGATGGGCTTTTCCGACCGTCGCATCGCGCGCACGATTGGTTGCACCGAAGCTGAGGTGCGCCACCACCGCTTGCAGCGCGGCATCCGCCCGGTCTTCAAGCGGATTGATACCTGCGCTGCGGAGTTCGCGTCATACACGCCCTACCTTTACTCGACCTATGCCGAAGAATGTGAGGCTGACCCGACCAACCGGCGCAAAATTCTCATTTTGGGAAGTGGCCCAAACCGGATCGGGCAGGGGATCGAGTTTGATTATTGCTGTTGCCATGCCAGTTTTGCACTGCGCGAGGCCGGCTACGAAACCATCATGGTCAACTGCAATCCCGAAACGGTTTCGACGGACTATGACACCTCGGATCGGCTGTATTTCGAGCCGGTCACGTTCGAGGATGTCATGCACATCATCGAACGCGAACAGCCCGAAGGCGTCATCGTGCAGTTTGGCGGACAAACGCCGCTCAATCTGGCCTATGGGCTGCGGCAGGCCGGCGTCCCCATTCTTGGCACCTCACCTGAAAACATCGATCTGGCCGAAGACCGGGAGCGCTTTGGCGCACTCCTGCGCGCGCTCGACATTCCGCAGCCGCCGTCCGGCGTGGCTTCGACCGTGGAGGATGCCTGCGCCGTCGCCCGCTCGGTCGGCTATCCGGTGCTGGTTCGCCCAAGCTACGTGTTAGGCGGACGGGCGATGATGATTGCCTATGACGAACCGAGTCTGGCCAGCTATGTCGTGGAAGCCATCGGCGCTTCGCCAGGGCGGTCGGTGCTGATTGACCATTTTTTGGAGTCAGCCGTTGAGGTAGACGTAGATGCTCTGTCCGATGGCGAGGAAGTGTGCATCGCCGGCATTCAGGAACATATCGAAGAGGCCGGCGTCCATTCGGGCGACAGTTCGAGCGTCCTGCCGACCTACCTGATTGAACCGTGGCACTTGGATGTCATGCGGCGCTACACCCGGCAACTGGCCCGCGCGCTGCGCGTCATCGGACTGATGAACATTCAGTTTGCGGTCAAGGACGACATCGTGTACGTCCTGGAGGTCAACCCCCGCGCTTCCCGGACGGTGCCCTTCGTCAGCAAAGCCACGGGCGTCCCGGTTGCCAAAATCGCGGCCTGGCTGATGGTTGGCCGGCGGCTTGCCGACTTCAACTTGCCGCCGATGCTTCCGGTGGGACGGTTCTTCATCAAGGCGCCGGTCTTTCCGTTCATCAAGTTTCCGGGCGTGGACCCGGTGCTCGGGCCAGAAATGCGCTCGATTGGCGAAGTCATGGGGGTGGCAGACAGCTTTGGACTGGCGTACTGGAAGGCCCAGCTCGGCGCGGGCACGCCGCTGCCACGCACCGGAACCGTCTTTCTGAGTGTCAATGACCGCGACAAACCAACCGCGCTGAAGGTCGCGCAACGGTTGCACCGACTCGGCTTCCACTTGGTGGCGACGCGCGGCACCCAAGAACTGCTGTCCGAAGCCGGATTGCCGGTTGAGGTCGTGTTCAAGGTCAACGAAGGGCGTCCGAACATCGTGGACTTGGTGCGCAGCCGCCGCGTGGACTTGATCGTAAACACACCGCTTGGCAAGGCGTCCCACTTTGATGAGAAAGCGATTCGGGCGGCCGCCATTCAGTACAATATCCCCTGCATTACGACGATCACGGGCGCGATTGCCGCCACCAGCGCCATTCAGGCCCTCCAGCACGACCAGTTTGTGGTTGGTCGTTTGCAGGATTACCATGCTGGCAAGTCGCGTGTGACAGCTCCATCTCAGGTGATGGCCGGGTGATGTCCAATGGCGACGCTCCGCGCCAAGCGGCACGGTAGCAAAAAGCATCTGGCGCTCAAGGATTTGTACGTCCAAAGGCTTGACACCGATTGCTTAGACTCCATAAAAGTGCCGTGGTCGGCGGTGTCTCTGAGCGAAACCCGTCGCGGGCCGACGATTTCTTGGTTTTGTTCCACCGCTTGTGAACTTCTTCCTTGTCTTGTTGACCGAGCTTCAGGAAAGCACGCTACTCGTCTGGCGAGCTTTACGGTATCCGTTTCGCCGGCCCGTGTACTGGCGGGAGACGGTCGCGCAAATGGACTCAATTGGCTTTGGCACGTTGCCGATTGTCCTGCTGGCCGGTTTTTTCATTGGCGCCGTGCTGGCGTTGCAAACAGCCGGCACACTTCGGTCGTTTGGCGCACAAAACTACACGGGACGCCTGGTGGCAACGTCGTTGCTCCGCGAGCTAGGTCCAGTCCTGACCTGCATTTTGCTGGCCGGGCGGGCCGGTTCGGGCATTGCGGCTGAACTGGGCGCGATGTGTGTCAGCGAGCAGATTGACGCCATGCGCGCGCTCGGCACCGATCCCTTTCGCAAACTTGTGCGGCCACGCTTGCTGGCCCTGCTAACGATGGCGCCGATTCTCACGGTGTTTGCCAATGTCGTGGGCATTATCGGTGGGCTGATTGTGGCCATTACGCTTTTACAAATCCCGTCGTCGGTGTATTTGTCATCGGCACGAGAAGCGCTCAATTATGACGACATCTGGGGAACCTTTCTCAAGACTGGTGTCTTTGGCTTGATTGTGGCGGTCGTTGGCTGTCGGTGCGGACTCCGAACTCGTGGGGGGACGGTTGGCGTTGGGCAATCCACGACGACGTCCGTGGTAGTGTCGATTGTGTTGATTCTGGTGTCAGATTTTTTCCTGACCCGATTAATTTTGACCCTGAGCGGCATGGCCTGAACGACAGTGTGCCCAGACCGCTTTCCAAAGTCACGATGAGCGAATACGCCATCGAGTTTCAAGACGTTCACCTGGCGTTTGGAGCGCAGAAAGTGCTCGACGGCGTGAGTTTTGGCGTCCATCCCGGCGAAACCAAAATCCTGATGGGTGGGTCTGGAACGGGCAAGTCCACCGTTTTGAAACTTGTCCTCGGACTGCTCAAGCCCGACAGTGGGCGCATCATCGTGGATAACGAAGACATTACCGACTTTGGCGAATCCCAGTTGACAACGCGGCGGCAGAAGATTGGCATGATCTTTCAAGAAGGAGCGCTTTTCGACAGCTTGTCAGTCTATGAGAACGTCGGCTACCGCCTGTTCGAGCAGGGGGCCGATGAAGAAGAAATTGAAGAAACCGTGCGCCGCATGCTGCGTTTCGTCAACCTGGAAGAGGCCATCAATAAGATGCCGTCAGAGCTATCAGGTGGAATGCGGCGCCGTGTCGGGATTGCGCGGGCGCTGGTGGGGAGTCCGAAGATCATTCTTTATGATGAACCAACCGCCGGACTTGACCCGCCGACGGCGCGCACCATCTGTGAACTCGCCATCAAGTTGCGTGACCTGGAAGGCGTCAGTTCGCTGTTTGTGACCCACCGCATTCAAGACGCCGTCATGCTGGCGGACCACCACGCGACCATTGGCGACAATGGCGAGGTCGCCATCCAGAAGAATGCGCGCGGCAGCGGAACCACCACCACCTTCGTCATGCTGCGCCACGGGAAGGTCATGTTGGAGGGCGACGCCGACACCTTTTGGAATTCATCCGACCCCTACATTCGGACGTTTTTAGAGCTGGACTAGGCAGAGGACGCGCGTATGGCGAAGAAAAAACTCTCCATTCTCGATTTGCGGGTTGGACTCATGACGCTGGTCTCCATCGGCGTCCTGATTGCCACGATTCTGACCATCAGCGGCGACCTCAACCCATTTCGGCGGGACATGGTGGTTCGCACCCGGTTGGCCAGTGTGGATGGGCTGCGTCCAGGAGCCGAAGTGCGGCTGGCCGGCGTCAAAGTGGGCAAGGTGCAGCGGATCATCCTCCTGCCGGTGCCCCAGGATCAGGGAGCGGCCCAGACCGTCGAGCTTGAGTTGGCCATTGACCCCGTGATTGATGGCAAGCCGGCCGGCGAGCGTATCCGGCAGGACTCGCAAGTGATTTTAGGCTCGGTGGGCTTGCTCGGCGACAAAGTTGTGGATATCACGCCCGGCACGCTGGCGGCTGCGCCCGTCAGCAGTGGTGACTTGATTGGTGGGGCGTCAGAAACCACAATCCGCCAGATCATCTCTGGCGCGGACGACATTCTGGCCAACTTCACGACGCTGTCCGACTCGCTCAAGCAAATCGCCGACAAGATCAATCGGGGCGAAGGCACGGTCGGACGCCTGGTCTCCGATGCCGACCTTTACGAAAACCTGACGCGCACGGCGGCTGAAGCGGCGCGTCTCGTGCAGGAGGTTCGCAGCGGGCAAGGGACGGCCGCGAAGCTCATCAACGATCCACGGCTGTATGACGACCTCGACGCCTCGGTGCGCCGTGTCGAAAAGCTCATCGCTGACATTAGCGACGGGCGCGGCACACTGGGCAAACTGGCGACCGACGACCGGGCCTATCAGGAAGTCGTCGCCGTTTTGGAACGGCTCGACCGGACATCGGCCAAACTCGAAGACGCGATGACGCGCCTCGAACGTGGTGAAGGCACCGTCGGCCGTCTCCTGCGTGAAGACAAGCTCTACCGCGATGCGGAGCAAACCCTCACGAGCCTCAACAATCTCCTGGCCGGACTGGAACGGGGGGATGGCTCGGCTGGAAAACTGCTGCGCGACCCCCAGCTTTACGATAATCTGACGGCAACTTCTGCCCAGGCAAATCAACTCTTGGTTGATTTTCGACAAGACCCGAAAAAGTATCTCACCATTCGCCTCAAGCTTTTCTGATGTGGGCCTGGCGGCCGCGTTCGGTCGTGGTTCTTGTTTCCGGTGTTGTTTTAGTTGGATGTTGGTTTGGGGGCGTCTATCGTGAATTTGCCAAACACACTGACGGTTTCACGTATCTTCGTCGTGCCGCTCATGGTCGTCGTTCTGATGACAAGCGTCTCAGAGTCGGTCTTTGGGCTGCCGCGCCAGTTGCTGGCCGTCACGCTTTTTTTGGGCGCATCCCTGACGGACTTACTCGATGGCTACCTGGCGCGCCGCCGGGGACAGGTGACGACGCTCGGAACGCTGCTTGACCCCATCGCCGACAAACTCCTGATTTCGGCCGCGCTGATTTCGCTGGTCGAAAACAAGCTGGCGCCGGGGTGGGCCGTCGTCATCATCATCGGCCGGGAGTTTGCCGTTTCTGGCCTGCGTAGCATTGCCGCCCAGCAGGGGGTCACGATTGCCGCTTCGCGGATGGCCAAGTTCAAGATGTTGTCGCAAGTCGTGGCGATTACTTGCCTGATGCTGGGCAGTCACGAAGGAAAGCCACCGCTTCCGGTGGGCACATCCTCGGTCGCCGCGGTGCGCGAGGCAGTCCTCACACTTTGGCAGGGGACGTTTGGCATCGAGGCGCTGCGAATCATTGCCTATGGCACCGGGCGACTCGTTCTATGGATCGTCGTGATTTCCGCCCTGTGGTCCATGTGGAACTACTTCAAGGACTTCTACGTTGCCGTACGCGACCGGATTGACACCTCACCCCGCTTGCCGCTCCGCGAGCGCTGGCGCATTCGCCCACGCATCCGGTGGCGACGTCCACTCTTTGCCAAGGTTCGAGCGCGCAAATCAGCGCCTGATTTCCCCGAAACGCCATGATGCCGAGTAGGTTGCCAGCCCTCACCGAGACGACGTTTCTTGACCTACCGCGCTTTCGGTCGGGTAAGGTGCGTGAGGTCTATGACCTAGGCCATGCCTTGCTCATGGTGGCCACCGACCGGATTTCAGCTTTTGATTGCATCTTGCCGACGCCAATTCCTGACAAAGGGCGCGTCCTCACGGCCCTATCGGCTTTTTGGTTCAACCACCTGGGTCACATTGCGCCGCACCATGTCTTGTCCTGTAATCCAGATGATTTCCCGGCCGTCGTCCAGCCGTACCGCGACCATTTGGCTGGCCGAACCATGCTCGTGCGCAAAACCACGCCGTTGCCGGTTGAATGCGTGGCGCGCGGATACTTGGCCGGGTCCGGCTGGAAAGACTACCAACGCACCGGGCGCGTCTGTGGACTGGCATTGCCGCCGGGATTGCGGGAGGCTGACCAACTGCCCGAACCGCTGTTTACACCGGCCACCAAGGCTGAAACCGGTCACGATGAAAACATTTCACTGGAACAAATGGCTGACCGCATCGGAATCGAGTTGACGCAGCGGCTCAAGGCAGTGACGCTTGAGCTTTACGCGGCGGCGGCAGCGTACGCTCGCACGCGGGGACTCATCCTCTGTGACACCAAGTTTGAGTTCGGTCTCGACCCTGACGGCCAGCTCGTATGGATTGACGAGGCCCTGACGCCGGACTCATCTCGCTACTGGGACGCGGCCAGCTATGCCCCTGGGCGCAGTCCAGCTTCGTTTGACAAACAGTTCGTGCGGGATTATCTCGAAACCCTGGATTGGAACAAGCAGCCCCCCGCGCCCCCGCTCCCAGACGACATCACTGAGGCGACGCGCCGGCGGTACTGGGAGGCTTACCACCGACTGGTTGGTGACTAGCTGGTTGGTGACTAGCGAGAACGTTGCGCCATGTCCGAACGACCGACGCCGGAGGCCGCCCGCGCGGCCTATGACCAACTCCTAGCCGATATCGAGCGTTTCGCGGCAACGCTCCGGTCGCGCTTTCCCACGGCGATTACCTGTCGCCTGGGTTGCACAGGATGTTGCCAGCAGCACTTGACAATTTTGCCCATCGAGGCGGCGCGGCTGCGGGAGCATGTCGCCGCGCTGGACGCGCCGACCCAAGCGCGGTTGCGTGAGCAGGCGCAGGCGACACGCCACCGTGAAGCTGACTTGGCGTCAACCGTCACGCCCAACGGTACGCTGACGTTTCCGCCGGATCCGGAGCGGAACGTGCCGTGTCCGGCGCTGGTGAATGAGGCCTGCGCAGTCTATCCGGCGCGGCCGGTGCTCTGTCGCACCCACGGCTTTCCGCTGCTCTACCTCGACGAGACGACGGAAGACGGCGGACTGCTCGATGTTTGCCCGCTGAATTTCACCGATGGCGAAGCCGAGATTTCACATCGGGATGTCTTTGACATGACGATTGTCAACCTGCGGCTGGTCGCGGCCAGTCTGGCATTTGAGCCTGACGGCGAGCGGCAATCCATCGCGGATGTCATTCTTTCGGCAACGCCCGCGCCGTAACGAGAAGAGCCTATGTGGTCTGCGCGCCGGTTGCGCTCACTCCTGGTTGGTTTGGCGCTGCTTGGGTGGGTCGGTGAACTTTCGGGCTGGACCCAGCAGGACTTTGAGCCGCGCCGGCCGGTGAAACGCTACTTTGACGACACCCGTACCCTGCTACCGCCGAAAAGCACGATTCGCATTCGGAACCCGCGGGGCAACATTCGGGTCCAGATTGTTGCCCGGCCCGATGTCGTCATCACGGCGACGCGCCACGCCGCGCCGGGTCCGCCAGTGCGCGCCGAGGAAGTCACCCTCGAAGAACTGCCCCAGCAGCTCAACATCGTCACCGACCCACCGCCGACCGTCACGGGCGTAGATTTGGAGGTGCTCGTGCCGGAGGACACCTACCTGCGCCTGATGAGCGAGGTTGGAACGTTGCGCGTGGAGGGACTCCCGGCCGGACTCATTGCCACGGCCTACCAAGGCAACATTGAGCTGTGCCTGCCACCGGATGCAGACGCCGATGTGACCTGGACGAGCGCCCATGGGGTCGTCCGCGCCGAGTTGCCGCTGCGGCGATTCGGAACGCCCGACGAACGTTCGCTGCACGGGCAGATGGGACGGGGCGGAGCCATTTTGGTCGCGCAAACCGACCGTGGCGATATTGTGGTTCGTCCCCTGTCTCTAGAGGGCAAGCGGCAGGAGCCTCCGGCGCTAGAGCGTCCGACAGTAGCCGCCGCTGATGAGCCATTCAGCGCTACCGAGGGCAGTGATGTGGTTTTGGAATCCACGTTGGTCCTGCTCAACGCGGTGATTACCACCCCCAACGGGACACCGGTTCGCGGCTTGCAACCGGCCGATTTCGTCGTTTTGGAAAACGGCGAGCCGCAGGAAGTCACCTATTTCGGCACGTTGGAGACACCTTTCAATCTGGTGCTGCTGCTTGACCTGAGCGGCAGCACGCGCGAGAAGCTGGCGGTCATTCGGCGGGCCGCGCTTGGCTTTTTGGCGGCCCTGCGCCCGGAAGATCGCATGGCGGTGGTGACATTTTCCGACACGGCACGTTTGATTTGTCCGCTCACCAACGACCGCCGTAAGTTGCGCGAACGCTTGGACGAGATTCGCCGGCCCGAAGGGGGAACGAACTTTTACGACGCGCTGGCTGGGACGATGAACTCCGTGTTGCGCGACGTGCGCGGCGAGCGCAACGCCATCGTGATGGTGACGGACGGACTGGACAACGTGCTGCCACCAGGCGGCCCGGATTACGGCTCACGCACGACCTACGAGGAGCTGCGCGCCTTGGCTCAGGAATGCGATGCGATGCTGCTTCCCATCTACCTCGACACCGAGGCCGAGACGGTTGAGCGGTACGGCCCGCGGGCGCGAGCGGGCTATGCCATTGCCCGGACGCAGTTGCGTGAATTGGCGACCTTGACCGGCGGGCGTATGTTCTATGCCAAAACCGTTGAGGATTTAGAGGACTGCTACGCGGCGGTCGCGGCAGAACTGCGCTCGGTTTACAGCTTTGGGTATTACCCCAGGGATGCGCGCCGCGATGGAACCTTCCGGCGCATTCAAGTCAAGGTGCGGAGGGAAGGGGCCGTCGTACGGACGCGGCGCGGCTATGTCATGCCCAAGTGATTACCGCCCGGTCTTGGGTTGGGAAGGCACAGGCACGTTTCACGGTTGCGCATTCTGGCGGACGCCAACGATGGTGAAACAAATCTGAACTGGTGGAAATCACCGTCGCCGCACGGCTTCGGCATCCGCACGTTGCGGAGAAGGCCGATGGTCAGCATAGCCCTGCCGAACCTGTAGCGACGGACGTCACAATCGAAAGAGCGGATGCGCTGGTGGCCGACGCTCATTGCCAAGCCACGGGCTTGCCCGATTTTGCCATTCGCCATTGGGCGTGTCATAGCCAACGACCTGTGCCGCCAGGCGTCGCGCGTCGGGCATCTCCGATGCCCCGCGGCAGGAGCAAACCTGATGAAGCAAACCTCATGAGGCGCTTGCAACAATGCCGTACAAACAAAGAGCGGAGATGACACGATCGGCATGGCTTGAACCTTAGTCGAATAGTGTCGGCGGCTTCACCGTTTTTGCATAGTCATCGAGTCCTGCCGCGCGAACCAGTTCATCCGGCAACGGCAGACGCTCCAGCGCGCGAGGTTCGACCTTAATAGCGCCGCCTCCGTAGGACTTGCCCACCGCACGGAGATTGCCGATTGTCTGCGGGTGGGACAGCACCTTCCACAAACGGTCAACAAACGCCGTATCCGCTTGTTTAGGATAGACGCACAAGAGGCAGGTCAGCGGGACGACACCGGCGCGGTTTCTAATGAAGCGTGCGTTTCGTCTTCCAAGATAGGCAAACAGGATCGGGGGACTTTTTCGGGTCTCCATTCGGTACCAAGGCTTCCGGGTCCGAATCAACGTTTTTTTATCCAGACCGCGGGCCTCGCCTTCCTTCAAATACTTCTGAACAGCGACGGGGAGCTGATCAAAGGATAACCCGTTGACATTGAGCAGCCGGGTCGGCCGTCCGCGGTCTTCAAGGCGCTCAACATCTTCATTTGAGAAGTCTTCCCCCACAATGTCCCGCATCCGCCCCACCGCCTTGACCAACAGCGATTCAGGGATTCCAAGTTCTTTCGCGCGCCGCCGCGTCAGGAAGAAAAAATCATTGTCGCCCGTCGCAATGCCCCGCATAACCGAGGCGAAGTCGCCAAGCGTGTACCGATTGGTCACAGCCTGAGCGGGCGCGCGTGACAGTCCAGTGGAAAGGGCCTCGACGAGCGTTCGTTCATACACTTCCACCGTTTTGTATTCCTGCAATTTCCGTCCTGACAGCAGAGAGACCAATTCCGCAGCATCAGGACAGGTACACGTTACCCAAGCGAAGCGTTCCGCCGGTCGCTCGTTTTGAATGCAGAAAACGAGCGCGTTGGTGTCCACGCCGGGGAACGGCGTTGCATCCGTGGAAAATGTAATTACAGCATCAAGCTTGTATTGGGAGGTTATCCATTTCCACAACGTATCAGCAAACACACCTTCACAAATGTCAGCGGACACAATGTAAGCAAGTCGCCCTCCAGACTTGAGCGCGCACAGGGATCTGAGGAGAAAATAGACATGGAATCCGGCGCGTCCATCAATGTCTCTGCCGATGGTCGCGCGCGCGAAGTCACGCAAGGAAGCCTTTTGTGATGCCGAAAGGCGATGGTGACGTATGTAAGGCGGGTTGGCAACGATGGCCGGAAACTTCTCAGATGGCGGATTGAGCACGAAGTCTCCGATTTCCACATGTCGTAAGTCGGTGGCGTCCAATCCTGATGTCTGCGCATGCGCAAGCATGTCCGGGTCAACGTCTCGTCCGAAGAGCGTGAGCTCCAGACGGTTCACGGCGGCGTAGCGCTTTGCCGCGCGGAAAAAGACGCCCGTGCCGACGGAGGGATCGAGCAGCCAAGTTGGCCGGTCTTGCAGCGCGTAAGCGACCATGAACTCCGCAACCCAATCCGGAGTCCAAAACTGCCCGGTTTGGCGAAGCGCCTCCCGTTCACATCTATCCTTCGGAAGCCTCTGGTGGCAGATTGGTCTCATGTTGCCTCTGCGAGATTTCCAAAACTTGCAACGCCTCGTTACTCAGTTCGAACTTCCCGCCCTCAAAGTGCACGTATGGAAGAATGTGTCCATTCTTGTCCGTAATGGACTTGGCAACCAATGTTGGTTCCTCGACGGTCTTCCCCAATGGATAGGCATAGTGGTGATATATCTTGTAGATGATTTTCTCGGTTATGGCACCACCAGGCGCTTGAAACACTTGTTTAGTAGGCTCAATGCTCCCCTCATTAATAAGTCGGTTTGCCTTGTCAAAGGATATTCCATAGGCCTTGTCAAAAAATGCATGCCAAATGTGAATCGGGATGTTTGTATTCATCTGCCAATCGCCCAGTGGTTTCCTATCTTCATTCTTAATGATTATCGTTGGAACCACTGCCGTCTTCTTGAGCCCAAGACGCTGGTTAAGCCGTTTCTGCGGTTTGAGTTCCGAACAATAATCTGGCATTTGTTTAGCTCGCCAAAGGCTGTTCTCACATTCCACTGCAATAACGGCAGTTGCTAACAGGTTTTTCATATTCTTATTGTCTTCAGGCGTAAAGGGCAACTTGCTAATTCCGCCGAGTCTTTCAACCGCTGATTCTACATTTCCCTTTTCCTCAACTCGGTAGATTAGGAGGTCAGGACGTTTGACCCTGCCCAATCCAGCTTTCTCAAGCTGCTCAAAGTACTGTTCAAACGCCTGGACATCATTGGCCGGTGCAGTTCCACTCGGCCCGTAGGGCAAAGCGAAATACCTTCCCGTCGCATTCACGGATTGAGTTAGAAGTTTTTCACTCCACACACCTTGAGACCAACGCATGAGAAAGTCGCTACCTCGGAGACGGCGAGGATTGAGCAGAAAGTCAGCCCAAGGAATGCTACTTATAGATTGAAGTGTCATGGAAATATCTTCCATTGACACCGATAAGCTGCGCTCAAAAGGGTGCAATGTAGCTAACACATTAGGCATTGGGCGACCACCTGCGAAATCATTACTTGACCATTATACTCCGTGATACCTGTGTGCATGGGGGGCGAAGCCCGGCTGACTACAGTTTCGCTCACCGGCAGAGCTGACTCCTGCCAACCCTCCCCCAAAAACCACAATGCGAGAGGCTGACACGTCGCCGAATAACTAGTTCACCAAGTCTTCCGTTTTGAAAGCCGCCTTCCTATCTCACTTGAAGATCATCACCTGGCGATAGCCAGAGAACGGCAGTACCAAGGAAATCGGGCGTGAAACGCAACTGGGGCGCATTGTTGGAACAATCAAAAGCCCAAATGCCGATTTCAAAACAACATACACACCACACTTTTGAACATTGTTTCACCATCACCATTGATAAGCATCAGACTTCAACCAGCATGGCGCGGCACGCATTCCGATTGAAACCTAGCAAGCTCAAAACCTGGGGCATCCCCGACCCACCTATGGTTTTGACTGATAGGTCGTGCGGACACGCTGTGGGCGTCCACCACCCGAAGCGCGGACAATGCCATCTGACTTGGCGAAGGAGACTTCTGGCGCGGTTGATACGCCGCGTTCGGCATCCTCAACCCGCGCCAGATTGCCGGTCACCACATAGCGGTCGTCGGCCGCCGTGTAACGCGCCAGATCGCCAACGGCGCGGCGTCCTGGCTGGACGATGACCACACTGCCGGTGGCGGTCATTCGTTCGAGCCGATTTTCACGGGCGGCGAGTTCAACATCCACGGCATCCGCCGTCAATGTGGCATCACCCTGCACGAGCTTGACCTGTTCGGTGTACCGCGCCCGGCGCTCAACATCGCTGTACGTAAAGGTTTGTGCCGTGCCAAAGACCGGCGACTGACCCTCCACCGATGCTGAACGATTGGCTTCGGGCCTGCTCGCCGTTGAGCGGGCCACCCGGTAAAAAGCTGTCGAAACGTTCCCGGTCGCCGTCAATCGGCGGTCGCTTTTGAACAACTCCAGCCGATCCCCACGCACGAAACTATCGCCCTGCCAACAACGCGCATCGCCCGTGAACATGGCGCGCTGTGGTTCGGCGCGAGCCTCGCGGGAAGTCACAAAAACTGGGGCGCTGGGCTGCCCAAACATCCCGGCGCTCCCGGCTTGACGGGCGTCGTAGTAGGTCGTTCGGACATCCCCACGCGCCACATGCTCGCGCGCGGAGGTTGAAAGGTCGAGTTCGCGGGCTTCAGCGCGCGCGGTGTCGTCCCAGACCGCAGGGCGCTTCGTCTCGCCGCGCAACTCGATGACGTTGCGCTCACGAATGAACGTCGCCCGCTCGGCCGTTGCCTGGCGCGGACCTTCCTCAAACGCGACGTTTCCGGTTTGAACGATGCGGGTCAGGTCGCCGCGAGTAGGGTCAAAGTTGGCTTCCGCGCGGTCACTGGTCGTCTTGCGCGACAGACGGTTCGTCCCGGCTTGCATCGGCTCGACCAGCACTTCGACCCCACCTGTCGCCACATAGGTTTGTACCTTGCCGTCCGGGTAAAAGGTCGCATCGAAACGTGGGGCGCGAATGGTCTTCCGCTCGCTCTGGGGCGTTGCTGCAAGCGGCGTCGTCACCAACTTAGCCCCGCCATCGGCCGACGCCGATTGCATCACCTGTCCACCCGGTGCAAAGGTCACGTCCAAGCGGCCGGCTTCAAGCACCTTTTGCTCGGCCGAAGCTGTCGCAGCCAGTGACTCGATGCGCAGACGGGCATTGCCTGTCGCTTGTGCGGTGGTGATGTCACTAGCGCTTGCGCCACGGGTAAACGTCGCTTCCATGCGGTCACCAGACACTTCACGGCGCTCAGTCTCACCTTGCTGACGCAGGAGCGCCTGCCCAAGGCCGGTTGCGCGGGTCAGCCCACCCGTCGGCTCGAAATCAAACGTGAGCGTCTGCGCCGTCAGGCTGAAGTTCTTCTCCGTGCTTCGCAAGGTAGCCGCCGTCTGCGCTTCGACGCGGCGCAGGCGCTGCGCTTCGTCGAGCTGCGCCGTCAAGGTTTGGGCGGAAAGGGCATCGCCGCGTTGTGTGACACTTGCGCCACCACTCAGCACAATCCGCTTGTCTGGGGCCAAATACTCGCCCCGGCCTGACGTGATGACCGAAGTCGGTTGGTCTGGCTTTTCAGGCGCGATGGTCAGCCGTACGGCTTTCTCTAACACCAGCCGATCCGCCTTGCCATCGAGTTGCGCGCCAGTGGCTTCGCCACGAATCCGCCCGCGAACAAACTGCACCGGGTCTGATGTCGTGGCAGTTTCGGCTTCGCGGTCGTAACGCAATGTCTCGGTCCTGACGTCCAACCCCTGCGCTGTCGTGATGACGACATGGCCCCGAAAGTCAGACACCCGCGCCGTCGGGTCATAATCACAGGCGTCAGCGGTCAGCTTGCCCGTTGCTTGCCCCTGCGCATCAAAGGATTGCAACTCGATACCTTCGAGTTTGTGTCGCCCATCCACAAACGCGGTATCCCGTTTCGCTTGCAGAATCAGCCGGGTCACGTTGCCTTCTTTGTGAACGTACTGAAAATCACTTGAGACGACCTCAATATCCGGCGTGAGGTTCTGGCGCGCTTCACTCGGACGCTTCGGCGGCGTCCGGCGCGTCACGAAGTACGATACCAAGTAGGCCGTCATGACCAGGACGCCGGTCAGTGCAAGAAATCGCAGCCAGCGTTGGGCGGTAGGGGTCATAAAAAACTTTCTTGCAGCGTCGAAGCTTCACCCACCGCGCGATGGATGGCCGCCAATCGCTCCGTTGCGCGGCGAAAGGCTTCGGCACTGTAGGGCTGCGGAGCCATGACCATAGCCTTGATCTTGGCAATCCGGTCAATCGAAGCCTCCAACCTGGGACGCGGAATACGTCCCGATTCGACCGCCCGCACGAGCGCCGATTGCGCCTCGCGGATCAAATCGGGACGACTGCAAACGAGCAGCATGTCATTGCCGGCTTCGATAGCCCGCACCACGGCTTCAGAAAACTCGATGGTCTTTTGAATTGCGCCCATCTCCAGGTCATCACAAATGGCGATGCCAGAGAATTCCATCCGTTTGCGTAGCAGGTCGGTCACGATGTTGCGCGACAGCGACGCCGGGATGCCACCATGACCATCAAACGCCGGATAGCTGGCATGGGCAATCATGACTGCCGGAACGCGGGTGTAGAGTGTGCCAAATAAATCTGAATACACGCGCAAGTCTTCAGCCAAGAGTTGCTTTTCGGAACGCTCGACAGTCGGCAGCACATGATGCGAATCTACCGTCGTATCGCCCAATCCTGGGAAGTGTTTGCCGCAACCCAGAATGCCGTGATTTTGCAGCCCCTCGAGGTATGTGCCGGCAAAGCGAATCACCGTCAACGGACTCATGCCCCAACACCGCTCTTCCAAACCATTCGGTCGGTCACCGGCAACGTCGAGATCGAGGACCGGCGCGAAATTCATGTTGAAGCCGAGCGGACGGAGTAAGTCGGCCGTCACAACCCCCAACTCGAAAGCCAGCTTGGCATCGTCAGCCTTGGCAATTTGCTTGGCTGAGGGCATTGGCCCTGCCATCTGGCGGAGACGGTCCACCCGTCCACCTTCCTGATCAATCGAGACGAGCGGCATCACCCGACTAAAACGGCGGATGTCGGCATTGAGTTCGGCGGTTTGCTGAGGTGATTCGAGGTTGCGCGCAAACAGAATGACGCCCCCTGGCTGAATTGCCTTGATCAGTTGCTGTGAGTCAGCGTCGAGCGTCGGACCGGGTAATCCAATAAACAGCAGTTGCCCAATTTTTTGTTCAAGCGGGAACATGTGTATTCAGGCGATCTCAGGCGTTGGCAACAAGCTGGCGCAGCGTTGCCGTGAAAGGTGGATAGGCTACCCCACGCTCGGTGATGATAGCTGTGATGAGTTCGTGTGGAGTCACATCAAATGCCGGGTTTGCCACCGCAACGTTCGGGGGAGCAATGCAGTGGCTACCGATGTGGGTCACTTCCTGGGCAGCGCGGTCTTCGATAGGAATGCCAGCGCCGGTTTCAAGCGTCAGGTCAAACGTCGAAATGGGCGCGGCCACATAAAACGGGAGGCGATGGCGGTGCGCCAGCGCCGCAACCATATACGTGCCGATCTTGTTAGCCGTATCGCCATTGGCGGCAATCCGGTCAGCGCCCACGACGACGCAGCTAATGCGACCTAACTTCATAAAATGGCCGGCCATGTTATCGCAAATCAGTGTTACGGGGATGCCATCGCGCATGAGTTCCCAGGCGGTGAGCCGCGCCCCCTGGAGGAACGGGCGCGTCTCGTCAGCATAAACGGCGACTTGCTTGCCTGCTTCAACGGCGGCGCGAATGACGCCAAGCGCCGTACCGTAGCCGGCCGTTGCCAGGGCGCCGGCGTTGCAGTGCGTCAGGACGGTCGCGCCGTCTGGAACCAATGCCGCCCCATGGCGACCGATCTGACGGCAGACCGCAACGTCTTCCGCCTGGATGGCCTGGGCCTCAGCAACCAGCGCCTGCGCCAGTTCGTCACCGGCCAGACGGTCCGCCACGGCCTGTTCAAATTTGCGTCGCATACGGTCAATTGCCCAAAACAGGTTGACCGCTGTCGGGCGCGTGGCGGCAAGGGTCTGGCAAATGCGCTCAAAAGCTGCCGGAAGGTTCTCACCCGCCGCAACACTCGACTGAACCCCCAACGCAATCCCAAAAGCCGCTGCTACCCCAATGGCCGGCGCGCCGCGCACGACCATGCTCCGAATAGCCTCCGCAACTGCCTCGTAGGTTGTGTAGGTGCGGTAAACCTCTTCGGCTGGTAGCACGCGCTGATCAAGCAGGCACAGCCCAGCCGGTGTCCATTCAATGGTGTTCATCGTCGTTCAGCCTGTTCGTTGTTACGCATCCATAGCCCACAGCCGACGCCGGATAGTAAGCAAGCGAGCAAAACTTGGCAAATCAGCAATGAGGCCATCTGCGAGCGGTCTCGAAACACGCGACGGCCCAACGCCTGCCAGCGCCAGGAAAAAAAGCGAACCATCCAACCGCTTCGTTCGTATCCACGCTCCAGTCACGCGGTGCGCCAAGTGGCGTCTGGCACGCGCGTCACTTCAAAAAAACCAAGGAGTTTCAAAACATGAAAAAACTGATCTGGCTTGCTTTTGCCGCTTTTTGCTTTAGCGCGGTGTCTTATGCGCAATCTACACCAAGTGGTCGAGCCGACGTGTACGGTACGTACACCTTTCAAAACAATCGTTCCAACGGTGATAGCCTCAATGCCAATGGTTTTAGCGTAGGAACGAATCTCTGGTTGACCAAAAGCTTTGGCATCAATGGTGAATACACCTTTGGTACGGGCAACCGCGACGCGAGCCTGACGGTCGGGACGCCACCCACCACGGTCACGGCTGATTTGCGCGCGCGCTACAACACCTTTGTGGCCGGCCCAGTGTATCGCTTCAACCCAGATGGTCGGGTGGAGCCGTTTGTCCGCGCCCTGTTCGGTGCAACGCGCGTGAGCACTCGGTTCTCGACAAATGTACCGGCGGTTCCACGAATTGAAGACGATGCCACCTCATTTACCTTCATTGGTGGCGGAGGACTCGACGTCAACCTCACACAGAGCAAGCGCGTCGCCTTTCGTCTAGTTTCGGTTGACTACCAGTTCATCAGAGACAACCGGATTGCTGACAGCCAGAATGGCGTTCGAGTTAGCACCGGACTGATCATCCGATTCTAGGCGCGGGTTCGCCCAGCCAAAGCGCTGTGTCCCGCCTGGGAAGTCGCCGGGGGCGTGTCGGACCCAGTACACGCGCCCCCATCACCCCAAACCCCGATGAGCCTAAAACCTCATCAAGGCGTGCTTTGCGGCGGTGAAGGTTGCCTGGCGTGCCACCTGTCATCCCCCTGCCCTTTCAACGTCAGCTCGGCGTAACTGTTGGGCCGTTGCCCATTACGCGAGCGCCCAGACGACGGCGGCCAAGGCGTCTTCGGCAATGAAGTCCGGCTGACGCAGCCAGCCATCGCGGTAATGCTCATACTCACCACGTCCATAGCCGGTTAGCACTAACACGCCGCGTGCGCCAACGCGATGCGCCAACTGCACATCGCTGTAGCGGTCGCCAATCACCACACACTGCGTCAGGTCCAACCCAAAATCCTGTGCCGCCTGGAGCAGCAAGCCAGGCTTTGGCTTTCGACACGCACAATCCAAGCGGTACGGCGGCTCGCCAACCGTCGGGTGATGCGGACAAACATAGACAGCGTCGAGTTCGGCCCCGGCGGCAGCCAAATCTTCCCGTAACCGTTCGTGGACGGCATCAATCATCCAGCCGGGAAAGTATCCCCGTGCCGCGCCGGCCTGGTTGGTAACGACAATTGCCCGCCAGCCGGCAGCCTTGACGGCACGGACGGCCGCGGCCGCCATCGGCAACAGCCGAAAGCGCGACAGGTGGTTAATGTAGCCAACCTCTTCATTCAGCGTGCCATCGCGGTCGAAAAAGATGGCCCGGCGCGGTGCTTCCGGCATGACACGTTAGGCGGCTGCCGGAGCGGCAACCGGTTTGACGTGCTTGAGAAAGTCTTCCGGGAATTTTTTCATCGCGCTTGTAATCGGCCACACTGCCGCATCACCCAGGGGACAATGCGACCGTCCCTCGATGTTTGGGCACAGGCGCTTGATGGTGTCCAGGTCGGCCGTCGTGCCTTCGCCGCGCGCGATTTTCTTGAAGAGCTTGAGCAACCAATCCGTGCCCTCCCGACAGGGCGTACACCAGCCGCAGGATTCGTGATTGTAAAAATGGATCAAGTTGTAGGTCGTCATGAAGATGTCCGTTGTCTCATCCATGACGATCACGCCCCCGGAACCGAGCATCGAACCGGCCTTGACCATCCCTTCGTAGTCCAGCGTGGCTTGCTCAACTTCCTCGGCCGTCATAATCGGCACTGACGACCCGCCCGGAATGACGGCCTTGAGCTTGCGCCCGCCGCGTATGCCACCGCAGTCTTCTTCAATCAGTTGCTTGAGCGGATAGCCCATACGGACTTCATAGTTGCCCGGACGATTGACGTGACCGCTGACCGAGAAAATTTTCGTCCCACCGGATTTTTCCGTCCCCAAGCCACGGTACCAATCGCCGCCGTTGACGACGATGTGCGGCACGGCGCAAAACGTCTCGACGTTGTTGACCACCGTCGGACAGCCGTATAGCCCGGCGACGGCCGGAAACGGTGGCTTGATGCGTGGATGCCCGCGGTAGCCCTCCAGTGAGTTGAGCAGCGCCGTTTCCTCGCCGCAAATGTAGGCTCCAGCTCCTGGGTGAACGACAATCTCGCAGTCAAAATCCGTGCCGCAGATGCTTTTTCCGACAAACCCCTGCGCGCGCGCCTCGGCAATTGCTTGCTCGAGGATCGCGATTAAGTACCAGTACTCGCCACGAATGTAGATGAAGACTTGCCTGGACAGCAGCGCGTAGGCCGCAATCAGCAACCCCTCAACAAGCTGGTGTGGGTCTTTTTCCATCAGTTCGCGGTCTTTGCACGTGCCCGGCTCGCTTTCATCGGCATTGCAGACGACGTACTTCGGCTTGGGTGAGTTGACGGGAACGAACCCCCACTTCATCCCGGTGGGAAAGCCGGCGCCCCCGCGCCCCCGCAGGGAGGATTTTTTGACTTCCTCAATCACTTCTGCCGGCTGCATCGTCGTCAGGGCCTTTCTCAGCCCAGTGTAGCCACCGTCGGCAAGGTACGTTTCGATGCTGCGGGAGTTAGGCGTTTCAAATCGCTTGGTCAGGAGTTTGGTCTGCATGGTGGCCTGTGGTCCTCCGCCGTCGTCAAGACTTGAGAAATACGCTGGGGGCAGGCGAATGATTACTTGAGCCGCGCGCCGTTTGGCACGTCTTCCGTGAACGTGGCAATGACCGGTTGTCCTTGCTCGCCGACCGAAGCGGCCAACAACATGCCGTTGGATTCAAACCCACGGAGCTTACGCGGAGCCAGATTTGCCACAACGACAATTTTCCGCCCGATGAGCGTTTCCGGGGCGTAGTACTGCGCAATCCCGGCCAGAATCTGGCGTGGGGTCGCTTCACCGACATCCACTTGCAAGCGCAGGAGCTTATCCGCTTTGGGCACCCGCTCGGCTTCAATCACCTGCCCCACCCGCAGTTCGACCTTCGCAAAGTCGTCTATTGCGATGTAGTTCGTTTCGGTGGTTGGTTGTCCAGTGTCTGGGGCTGGCGGCGCAGCCGCCGGGGCCGGTTGGGTGGTGGCTTCAATATCACTCATGATGGCTGTTTTATCCAAACGTGGGAAAAGTCCGGGGCCGTCGGTGACGACCGCGTTCTCGAAACGCTGCCATGAGAGGTCTTCGGGAGCAACTGCCGCCGGTTGGCCCGGCAGCCCCAACCGATGCCAGAGCGCAGTGGTGGCATCGGGCAGGAAGGGGTAGAGCCAAACGGCCAGGTGGCGTAGCCCTTCGGCCACCGTGTGCAAAATGGTTGCCAGGCGCGGCCGCGCTGCCGGGTCGCCGGTCAACTTCCACGGCGTCGTATCGCTCAGGTACTTGTCCAGCAAAGCGACGAGTTCCCAGGCTGCCTCCAGCGCTCGGTTGAGAGCCAGGCGCTCGATGTGGGCAAGAAACACTGGCGGCTGCGCGGCAAATCGTTCGGCGATGGCGGCGGCAGCGGCGCGAGCGTCTTCCGGGGCATCGAGCGGCACATTCGGCACTATCCCGTCAAAGGCCTTGCGAATGAGCGTCAGCACGCGGCTGGCCAGATTGCCCAACCCGGAAGCCAAATCACCGTTGGCGCGGTCAATGAGAGCCTCATAGGTGAAGTCTCCATCCTGCCCATAGGCCATCTCGCGCAAGCAAAAATACCGCACCACGTCATTGGCGAAATGACGCCGCAGCACGCTCAAATCAATGGCATTGGAGCGACCGCTGGCATCCGGCGTTTTCGACATCTTGCGCCCCCCGGAAAGCCACATCCCGTGTGAAAAGACGCGCTGCGGCAAAGGCAATTCTGCCGCCATCAAAAATGCCGGCCAGTACACGGCGTGAAAACGCAAAATGTCCTTCCCTACCAAATGCAGTACATGCGGCCAGAAGCGGTCAAACTCCGCCCAGACCGCGTTGCCATACCCAAGCGCCGTGATGTAGTTCGAGAGCGCATCAAACCAGACATACATCGTGTGCGCCGGATCGTCAGGCACCGGGATGCCCCACTTGACCGAGACGCGACTGATGGAGAGGTCGCGCAAGTTGGCGGAAACGAAGCTGCGCACCTCATTGCGCCGGGTATCGGGCTGCACGGCATCGGGTTGGGTGTCGTAGAAAGCCAGCAGCCGCTCACGAAAAGCCGAGAGCTTGAAAAAGTAACTTTCTTCCGCAACGCGCTCGGTCGGGCGCAAATGGATGTCACAGACCGGCGCTTCACCCGGCGTTATTTCGTCCTTGAACTCGTTACAGCTTGAGCAGTACCAACCTTCGTAATGCCCCTTGTAGATGTAGCCGCGGTCACGCACCTGCCGCCACAGCGCCTGCGCGCCGGCAATGTGGGCCGGGTCAGTCGTGCGAATCCAACGGTCGGCTTGAAGCCCAAAGGCCGCGAAGGTCGTCTGAAATTCGGTGACGATGGCATCCACATGCGCTTTGACCGGGCGGTTGGCCGCCGCCGCCGCACGTTCGATGTTGAGACCGTGTTCGTCTGTCCCCGTGAGAAAGAAGGTTTCAAAGCGGCGCTGCCGGTAATGCCGCGCCAAGGTGTCGGCCAGCAGGGTTGTGTAGAGGTGGCCCAAGTGCGGACGCGCATTGACGTAGTAAATCGGCGTGGTGACGTAGAATCGGCGGTCGGTCATAGGCGCATGGATGACATAGCCGGCCAACAAGCGCAATGCTTACACCAACTCGACTTCCAGTCAGACAGTTTCGGAGCATTCACTTGTTGCTTGGGTGGAATCATGTTCTACACTCATTGCCTGTCGCTCCCCAAGCCGCTGATTTTTTGAGACCGTTCACACCCATGGCACGCACAACGGCTGAACTTCCAAAAGTTTGCATCATCGGCGCCGGCTGCTCTGGCATTACCGCAGCCAAAGCCCTCTACGAGCACGGCTTTGATTTTGACTGCTATGAAAAAAGTGACCGGGTTGGCGGCAACTGGGTTTTTGGCAACAAGAACGGGATGTCTTCGGCCTACCGCCGGCTCTTCATCAACACCTCCCGCGAGCGGATGCAGTATTCCGACTTCCCGATGCCGAAGCACTATCCAACCTTCCCGCACCACTCACAAGTCGCTGAATACTTTGACGCCTACGTTGACCATTTTGGGTTTCGGTCGCGCATCCAGTTTGAAACCGGCGTTAGGCGCGCGGAGCAGGTCAGTGATGGCACATGGGTCATCACGCTCGATGACGGCCGTACGTCACGCTATGACGCGCTCATTGTGGCCAACGGTCACCACTGGAATCCACGCTACCCAGAGCCGCCATTCCCTGGTGAGTTTCAAGGGTTGACGCTCCATTCCCACCACTACATTGACAACGACATCTTTCGTGACAAAAACGTAGTCATTCTGGGCATGGGCAACAGCGCCATGGACATCGCCTGTGAGTCCAGCGAAGTTGCCAAGCAAACCTTTCTGGCGGCGCGACGTGGGGCGTACATCATCCCTAAGTACATTTTTGGCAAGCCGCTCGACCAGATCGTGACCACCGCCAAAATTCCCTGGTCAGTGCGGCAGCGCATGTTTGAGTGGACGTTACGGCTGACCGTGGGGCGCATGGAAGATTATGGATTGCCCAAGCCCGACCACCGCTTCGGCGAAGCGCACCCAACGATTTCCGGCCGCATTCTCGACCGGATCACCCACGGCGTCATCACCCCCAAACCGAACATTGCGGAACTCCTCGGCAGCCAGGTTCGCTTCACTGACGGCAGCATCGAGGATGTAGATGTCATCGTGTATTGCACAGGCTACAAGGTGACGTTTCCCTTCTTTGATGAAGACTTCATTTCCGCCCCAGACAACGACCTGCCGTTGTTCCGCCGGGTGTTCAAACCGGACATTCCAAATGTTTTCTTCATTGGCTTGCTCCAACCGCTGGGTGCGATCATGCCGCTGGCAGAGGCCCAGGGACAGTGGGTGGCAAGTTATTTGAAGGGTGAATACGCCTTACCATCCCGTGCCGACATGGAAGCTGACATGGAACGCGAACGGGCGCGGATGTTCGCGCGCTACGTCAAGTCAAAGCGGCACACCATGCAGGTGGATTTCGACGACTACCTGGCCGATCTGGACAAGGAGCGGCGGCGCGGTGAAGCGCGGGCGCGGAAGCGCGGACAGGCACTTCCCATTCCGCGACAAGTTCCCTGATACGTTCACAGCTCGCGCCGATAAGTGAGTGCCTTGTGCAGCGTGACCTCATCGGCGTATTCCAGGTCGCCGCCCACCGGCAACCCCATCGCCAAGCGCGTCGTGCGGACGCCAATGGGTTTGAGCAACCGCCCGATGTAGTTGGCCGTGGCCTCGCCTTCGGTCGTCGGGTTGGTGGCTAAAATGACTTCGGTGATGTCTAGGGCGCGGAGACGTTCAAGGAGTGAGCGAATGCGAATGTCATCTGGGCCAATCCCGCGCAGCGGGGACAAGACCCCGTGGAGGACATGGTAGAGACCTTTGAATTCACCGGTCCGCTCGATGGCGAACACGTTGTGGGGTTCTTCGACAACACACAGTACGCGCCGGTCACGCCCTGGATCCGTACAGTATTCGCAGGGGTCGCGCGCCAGATCCGTCAAGTTGTGACACACTGAACAGAACGTCACCCGTAACTTGATCTCGGCAATGGCTTGCGCCAAGCGGTCAACATCTTCCGGCGTGCTCCGCAGGATGTGAAAAGCCAGCCGCTGGGCTGATTTATGGCCAATACCCGGCAACCGCCTCAATTCGTCAATCAGACGGGCAATCGGTTCGGCAAACTCCGGCATGCTATGCCACTGTCAGGACGCATCAGGACATGCCGGGAATTTTCAGGTTGCCCAGGAGTCCCGACATCTGTTGCTGCATCTGCTGTTGGGTTACTTCATCGGCCCGGCGACCGGCTTCGTTGACGGCGGATACGATCAGCGCCTCAAGCATTTCCTTATCAGTGAGGACTTCAGGGTCAATCTTGACTGACATAACTTGCTTGAGTCCGTTGACCGTGACGCGCACCATTCCGCCCCCGGAAGTGCCTTCGCAGCGTGCACTTTCCAGGGCGCGCTTGATTTCTTCTTGTTTCTGCTGCATCTGCTCCATGGCACGTTCGAAGCCAGGCAAACGATCCAAACCGGGTAACTTCATGGTTGTTTCCTCGCACAAAAGAAAAGTCCGGCCAAGCTGCAACGCCGACTGAGGCGACAGCATAGCCGTTTGCTGGCTTACGGGGAATTCGATGTCACGGACGATGGACGGTGCAGAATGAGATAGCCATCAAGCTCGGCAAAGACTTTATACTTAGACAAAAATAACGCTGGCACACCCTCAATCTCACTGAGAATGACTTCTTTCATTTGAGGACGTTTTTTGAGAATGACCCAAGTCACCTGCCGACGTTGCGCCTCCGCAAACAAATCACCTGGAGACAACGGATTGGCCGTTCGGTCGAAAATGACAACCGGTAGTGGGTTGTATCGCCCGGTCGTGACATAAAACGGTTCCTCTTGCGGAAGACAGATGATGGATGCATCAGGCGGGATGGTTGCCTCCACAAATCCAAGCAATTCACTAAAGTCGCTCAAATACGGGGCATGTGTCGTTAGCCCGCGCAAGGGACCACTGGTTGCCGTCTGAGTCCTGTCACCACTCTGATCAACATAACGCAAACGGACATTCTTCTGAATATAGGGAACAGCCGCCACCGTCATCATGAGGCCAAGCGCCCAACTGATGCCCAGTCGGCCCCGGCCGCTTGGAAAGACGTTGAGCGCACTGCCCAGCATCAAGAAAAATAAAGCCCATATGCCGTATGAGGAGCGGACGTGACCCTGTGACAGAAACGAGAAAAACGCCACCATCGGGCACAACCAAGGCAGAAGCGCCGGCACGAGACCTTCGGCGCATGTCAACAATCGAAGCGACCAGGTTCCGGTTACTAAGGCCAGCAACATGACCGGCACCCAAAGCGACAGCAGTGGGTAGTTGAAATCAACAAAAACGTGGCCGGCGAGCAGGGTCATGCCAATCACGACAATGAACGGTCCAAGCAACGACGCCAAGCCGGCTGAAGCCTTCCAACCGGGCGTTTTTTCACCCGCGACCTGTTGCCACAACCACCACCCAAGAACGAGCGCGACGCCATTTACCCAACGTGACCAAGTGCCATAGGTTTGACTTAGCGTTGGCCGCGCCAGCCGCCGGCTGGCCGACACAAACACCCAAAACAGGTAATTCTCGATACCGCAAGTCGCCGCGATCCACCCCAGCGCCGCAGCGCCGCCACCCAAGATGCCATAGAGGAACCACCTTATGGCTTGCTCACTTCTTGCCTCCCCTGGCATTTGCCCACCAGACTTCCGCCCACTCCAAAAGCCTATCCACACTATCGCAAGCGTTATCAAGCCCAGATACGGATAGCCCATGTTCTGCTTGGCCAGCGCCGGCAACACTGTCGTCATGCCGCATGAAAACACCACGACCGGCCGTACCGGCGTCGTCATCACCCAGTGCAGTACGTTCAGATTCAATAGGATCAGTAACGCCGCATCGTGATCGTAAAACGGATGAGGGTAAATCGAATGCGGCGCTAGCCAGGCCAATGGCAAACACAGCCCTACTGCCGACCACGCCGACACCAAAACCCGCATCAGGCGGTAAGTTAGCAGTACGTACAGCACATTCACGACCGTGCAGTACCACGCCGTCATCTGGTAGCTAAAACCAAAGAGCTTGATCAGCGTCGCCTGGATGTGAAACGTCAGCGGCGAGTGTGGCAGAACGAAATCCCGGTACATCACCTCGCCCTGCGCAATCCGCCACGCCGTGTCCATGATGTAGGCGTAATCGCCCAGCACCCCGATGCGCGTTGTCTGCCACTGGTGGACAACCCCGGCCCCAGCGGCCACCAGACAAGCCGCCACCCACGGGGCAGCTTGCCGCCAGCGGTTACCCGCAGACCGCGATGGCGTTCCTTGAGTCGAGTCGGATGCAGATTGTGCCGAAGTGTCCACCGTGGGCCATCACCTGAAACGCCTGCCGCGTCTCAGCTAAAGAAGAGTGCATTGTCTACCGCCGAACCATCCGTGCGCCGTCCCTAACCTATCCCTTGTCGTCTTGCTTAGCACGATGACACGCCACCGCTGACCTTGCTTCATCAACGTGCGCTGGTTTCCTCTCGTGCCGGCCGATGCAAAACAACATAACCGTCGAACTGGGCGGCGACCTGATAGCGACCCATGAAGAGTTCCCGCAGACCTTTGATTTCACGCGCCAGAATCCAGTCCATTTGCAGTCTTCTCTTGACGATCACCCACGTTACCCGACGCCGTTCAACTTCTTTTAGGACCTCCTCTGGCGAGAATGGACTGGCCGTTCGATCAAACACGGTGATTGGCAACGGGTCGCGCCGCCCGGTTACCACATAGAAGGGATCCTCGTGTGGAACGCACACAACTGGCTCATCTTCAGGAATGTAATTAGCCACAAAGCCAAGCAGCTCGCCGAAGTTACTGAGCTGAGGACTAAAAGCCGTAAACCCGCGAAGCGGACCCACAGAAACCGTTTGTCGCGGCCCCTCGACCAGCCCAACGTAACGCATCCGCACGTTACGTTGGATGTACGGCAGGGCAGACAGCATCAGCAGGCTTGCCATTCCCCACCCCACCAGTGCCTGGCGCCGCTCGCCAACCAATGGACGTAGGGCATACGCCACCATGACGACAAAAAAAGCCCAAATTCCATAGGATGACCGAGCATGACCTTGTGACAAAAATGAAAAGAACACCACGGTGAGGCCTATCCAGGGCAAGCTTTCACCGACCATAGACGTGGCGCGCCGGGCGACAGACGGCAACTGCCATAGTCCGGCAACCAGTGTCAGCATCATCACCGGCACCCACAAGGACAAAAGCGGGTAGTCGAACCAGACAAAGAGATGGCCGACAAGAAACGACAGGGCAAGCACGACGACAAAGGGACCAAGGAGCAATGCCCAGCTCACTGTCATCACCCAGGACGGACCAGTCCGCTTTTGATAGCGCAACCACAGCCACCAGCCTAGTATGAGAACCGCTCCAACGCTCCATACCGACCAATCCCCATAGGTTTCCTGGATGGTGACAAGGTTCAACCGGCCACTTGCCGAGACAAACACCCAAAACCAATAGTTCTCCAGCCCACAGGTCATTCCAAGCCAAGTCACAGCCCCGACAATCCCGCCGACAACTCCAACGCCAAACCACCTCACGCCACCCGGATTCCCCACAGGCTCAACACCGGCAGCTTCATTCCAGCGTTTTTGCCACCACCCCCACCATGCCACCCCAACCAGCACAAGCCCCAAGTATGGGTATCCCACATTTTGCTTGGCCAGCGCCGGGAGCACAGTTGTCGCCCCACACAACATGGCAACTGCCGGGCTTACCGGACGCATCACCACCCAATGAAGCAAGTTCAGATTCAATAAAATGAGCAAAGCCGCATCCGGATCGTAGAACGGATGTGGGTAAATCGAATGCGGCGCCAGCCACACCAATGGCAAACACAATCCCACCGCCAACCACGCCGACACCAAAACCCGTATCAGCCGGTAGGTCAGCAGCACGTACAGCACGTTCACTACTGTGCAGTACCACGCCGTCACTTGGTAGCTAAAACCAAAGAGCTTGATCAGCGTCGCCTGAACGTGAAACGTCAGTGGCGAGTGCGGCAGAACGAAATCCCGGTACATCACCTCGCCCTGCGCAATCCGCCACGCCGTGTCCATGATGTAGGCGTAATCGCCCAGCGCGCCAATCCGCGTCGTTTGCCACTGATGTACAACCCCTGCCCCGCCGGCCACAAGCCAAGCGGCAAGCCACGGAGCAGCTTGCCGCCAGCCAATATCCGCAGACTGCGATGGGGTTGCCTCAGTCGAGTCGGATGCAGATTTTGCCGAAGTGTCCACCGTGGGCCATCATCTGAAACGCCTGCCGCGTCTCATCGAGCGTGAAGATTTTATCCACCACCGGGCGAATCTGGTGGTGCTCCAGTGCGCGATTCATCGCCTCAAACATTTCCCGCGAACCAACGATAATCCCTTGAACGCGGATGTTTTGCATCAAAATCGGAGCGATATCCACCTCTCCGGTACGTCCAGACAAAACGCCGATCAGGCTGATGTGGCCACCAAAGCGCACAGAACGAATGGCCCTCGTTAGGGTTCCAGCGCCGCCGACCTCGACGACGTGATCCACGCCGCGCCCACCGGTCATTTCCCGCGCGGCTTTGTCCCAATCGGGCGCTTGCTTGTAGTTGATGATTTCGTCCGCACCCAGGGCCTTGGCGCGTTCGAGCTTCTCATCGCTGCCGGACGTAATGATGACCCGCGCCCCGGCGGCTTTGGCAAACTGGAGCGCGAAGATGGATACGCCGCCGGTGCCCTGCACCAGCACCGTATCGCCCGGCTTGAGTTGCCCATGGACAATGAGCGCACTCCACGCCGTCAGCGCCGCACAGGGGAGGGTCGCGGCTTCCTCATCATTGAGATACGCCGGGACTTTGATGACTCCGTCCTGTGACAACGCGCGGTATTCGGTCAGCATGCCGTCGAGCGGCCCACCCAAGGTCGTGGTTCGCACCTTCTCAACGGCAGGCTCACCCGCGATCCACCCCTGTGCGAAGATTCCGGCCACCCGGTCGCCAACGGCAACCCGCGTCACACCTTCCCCGACGGCGACGACTTCTCCAACGCCATCCGAAAGCGGAATGAGCGGCAACGGTTGCTTGGGATTGTAGACGCCCGTCACCGTCATCAGGTCACGGAAGTTGAGTGAGGTCGCCCGTACCCGCACCAAGACTTCGCCGGCCCCTAGCTCTGGGTGTGGGCGCTCGGTCAGCGTAAGCTGGTCAATGCCAAACTGATTGGCAAGCTCAACACATTTCATCTTTTTTCATCCCCCTATGAGCAGCTACCCGTTCGCCACCCGGCGGAACACCAGTGAAACATTCGTGCCGCCAAAGCCAAAAGCATTGCTCATGGCATAGTTGAGCGAACGTTCGCGGGCCATCTGCGGAACGCAATCCAGGTCAACATCTGGCTCATCGAGGTTGATGGTGGGCGGAATTCGCCCGTCCCGCAGCGCCAGTACGGTAATGGCGGCTTCGAGCGCCCCGGCCGCACCCAACAAATGACCGGTCATGGATTTTGTCGAACTCACGGCCAACGACGATACAGCGTCGCCAAACACCTGCCGAATTGCTCTGGCTTCCGCCGCGTCGCCGGCCGGAGTGCTGGTGGCATGGGCGTTGAGGTAGCCAACTTCCGCCGGAGCAATGCCCGCATCCGCCAGCGCCTGCTGCATCGCCCGCGCCGCACCGTCGCCAACGTCGCGCGGGTGTGTCAAATGGAAGGCATCCGCCGACTGCCCAAAGCCGACCATCTCCGCCAGCGGCACACAGCCTCGCGCCAAAGCCTGTTCTCGCTCTTCAAGGACGAGAATCGCCGCCCCCTCGCCCATGACGAAACCATCGCGTTGCTTGTCAAATGGGCGACTGGCCCGCGTTGGTTCGTCGTTGCGCGTCGAAAGGGCGCGTATGGCAGCAAAGCCCCCAATCCCGGTTGGAGTTACAGCCGCCTCCGCGCCTCCGCACAGCATGGCGTCAGCGCCACCGGTCTGAATCAAGCGGAAAGCCTCGCCAATGGCATGCGCCCCGGAAGCACAGGCTGTCGCCGGAGCTAAGTTCGGACCTTTCGCGCCAAAGCGAATCGAGACTTGCCCACTGGCCAGGTTGATGATGGACGACGGAATGAAAAACGGAGAGACCCGATGCGGACCCTCGCGGTGTAGCTTGGCGTGCTCACGCTCGATGATGGTTAGCCCACCTAATGCCGACCCAATGTTTACCCCGACGCGGGTTGCGTTGTCATCCCGAATGCTCAATCCACTGGCATCCACGGCTTCCTGGGCGGCCGCAATGGCGTAGTGGATAAACGGGTCCATCTTTTTGATTTCTTTTTTCTCAATGAATGTCGCTGGATCGAAGCCCCTCACTTCACCGGCGATCCGGGCGGCAAAATCCGAGGCGTCAAAGCGCGTAATCGGGCCGATGCCGCTTACCCCACCCAGCAGTGCCTCCCAGCTTTTGGGAACATCCAGCCCAAGCGGGCTAACCATCCCAACTCCGGTGACGACGACACGACGTTTCATCATGGGAAACCTCCGCAATCATCGTTCAACTGGATACAATCAACTGCTAGATACAACAAACCAAGGGCTTGATTAGCCAAGCTTGGCTTGGATGTAGCTAACCGCATCTTTCACGCTCAGGATTTTTTCGGCATCCTCGTCTGGAATTTCGAGACCGAAATCCTCCTCGAAGCGCATGACGAGTTCCACCGTATCAAGTGAATCGGCGCCCAAGTCTTCGATGAACTTCGCTTCCAACGTCACTTCGCTTTCATCCACGCCAAGTTCCTCGACGATGATGGCTCTGACTTTCTCTTCAACTGATTGCTCTGCCATGAGCGAATGGATCCTCTCTCTGTGTATTTGACGAGTACGGGCATGTGTCAAACATACCCCACTACAAGAAAAATCGGCGCACGTTAACTTGTCCGGTGCGCTACCGCAACCGTTTCCGTGTGTGGTTCCACGGCTGGTGCGGCAGTGCATAAGCGTTTCCCGGCGATAAACGTCATGACCGGTCGCCCCCTGAGTCGCCAGCCATCAAAGGGACAGTTCCGTGCTTTCGACTGCCACCGTCCCACGTCCACGGTCACTTCGCCGTGAATGTCCAGCAGTGTCATATCCGCCGGCTGGCCAATTTGCAATGTCCCGCCGGGCAACTTGAATGCGCGTGCTGGACCGGTTGAAAACAGCTCGATGATGCGCATCAGCGGCAGGCCATGCCGCCAGTGAAGCTGGTCGAGCATCAGGCTCACAGCGCACTCCAAGCCAACGACCCCAAAGGGCGCGTGGGCGAGCACTTGATCTTTTTCAAGCGCCGTGTGGGGAGCATGGTCGGTGGCAATGCACGTCACCGTACCATCGGCGACGCCTTCGAGCAGGGCCTCGACATCCGCTGGCTCCCGCAGCGGTGGATTCATCTTGGCCGCCGCGCCCAGTGTCAACAGGGCGGATTCATCCAGTGTGAGATGGTGCGGCGTGACTTCACAGGTCAGCGGCAAGCCTTCAGACTGGGCGCGCCGCACGATTTCCAGCGACCCGGACGTACTCAAATGCGCAATGTGAATGTGCGCGCCAGTCAGACTTGCCAACACGACATCGCGGGCAACATCAACTTCCTCGGCGGCGCGGGTCATGCCGCGCACCCCCAACTGGGTGGAGACGGCCCCTTCATTGACAACGCCCCCGGCTGCCAGATCGCGATTTTCGCAGTGGTCAATGATCGGCAACCCAAAATCGCTGGCATACTCCAGCGCCCGGCGCAGGAGGTTGGCATTGGCAATCCCGTGGCCGTCATCCGACAACGCTACAACTCCGGCGGCGGCCATGCCTCCGATGTCGGACAACACTTCGCCCTGCAAGCCCTTGGTGACAGCGCCGACCGGATACACCCGGCACGCGGCCGACTCGCGGACGCGGTCTAAAATGTAGCGCGTGACCAGCGGCGAGTCGTTGACCGGCGACGTATTTGCCATGCAGCACACCGCCGTAAAGCCTCCGGCCGCGGCCGCCCGCGTTCCGGTGGCAATGGTTTCTTTCGCCGTGAAGCCGGGTTCGCGCAGGTGAACGTGAACGTCAATGAACCCCGGCGCGATGACCAATCCCGCCGCGTCCAGGACGTCGGTATTGGGTGGTACTTCTAGCCCATCGCCAATCGCGGCAATGCAGCCGTCCGTCACCAAAATATCCCGCGCGGCATCCAGGTTCTGGGAAGGGTCGCAGACTCGGCCGTTACGAATGAGAAGCGACATGGCGCGACTAGACCTTTGCCAACGTCAAACCCGACTGACCTTGGTACTTGCCGGCGCGGTCACGATACGACACGGCGCAGTCTTCGTCCGACTCAAAGAAAATGATCTGAACGAAACCCTCCTCCGCATAGAGCCGCACGGGCAAGTTCGCCGCATTGTATAGTTCAATGACCAGCCGCCCCTTCCAGTCGGCTTCGAGTGGCGTGGTGTTTTGAATGAGGCCGCAGCGGGCATAGGTGCTTTTTCCAAGCGCAATCGCCGTGACGTTGCGCGGCATCTGGAACTGCTCAATCGTCACCCCCAGCGCGTAAGAATGCGGCGGCAACAACCAGTACTGGCTGCCATCAGCAGCCGTGCGCAGCGGGATGTCAAGCAAATTGTTGGGGTTGAAGTTTTTTGGGTCCACTTCTGTCCCCTGAATCGGCGAGAAGACCTTGAACTCATCCTTGGCCAACCGACAATCATAGCCATAGCTCGATAGCCCACAACTAATGATGCGGCGATCCTCGACTTGGCGAATGAGTTGCCGCTCGAAGGGAGAAATCAGATGATATTCTTCGCACATGCGAAGGATCCATTTGTCAGACTTAATCACAGGTAGTTTCCACGACGCATCCAGACTTTGCTCAACTACGTTACACCGGAACCCAATGATATGGCAGCCAGTCCTCCCTTACTCAAGCAATTTTTCAACGTTTTCAGCCTGTTTCTGATGGTTTCCGGCCCGGGTGGCGTAGCGGTTGGGGGAAGCCCTCAGCGGGCGCGGCCGCCAGCGACGACCGAGGAACAAACCGGGCCCTTGTCAGAGGTAGGGATGTATCGCCTAGTTCAGCGTCTCCGCCAGCAACAGATGACTACCGAAGCCGCCATTCGTGAGCTGCGCCAACGCGGCATCGCCTTTGAGGTTACGGATGAAATCCTGGCGCGCACGCGCCAACTGGGTGCGCCGAGCGCCTTTATCACGGCGCTGATTGAACTCGATTTGCAGCGTGATACACCACGCCCGACCGTGCGCCCGAGGCGAACCGATACGGTGCCGTCTGGTCCGTTCCCGCCCCGACCCAGGCCGTCCGCCGTCGAACCCAACGTCCGCCCAGAAGAAAACGAAACCGAGGATGAGCCGGCCCGCCTAAGACAAATGCCGCTCATTGAGCAGGCCCGGTTCTACGCCCTGCAAAGCGCCGATGACCTACCTGACTTTATCGTCACCCAAACCATCCGGCGACTGGTCCGTGATGACAGCGGTCGCTGGCAGACGCGCGACCTGCTCGAAACGGAGGTGCGTGTCGAAGGCGGCCGCGAGCGCGTCGAACTGCTCAAAATCAACGGACGCCCTACCAACCGGCGATTTGAAGAGCTTGGGGGAGCAACGTCCGTCGGAGATTTTTCTGGTCAGCTTTCGGCGCCCTTTCTCCCAAACACCAACACCCGCTTCAGTGAAGTCAAACGTGAGCGTTACCGTGGTCGCAACTGCTGGGTCTATGACTTCCTGGTTCCCCAGGCCAGTTCTGGCTATACCCTGACCGTCAAGCTTTCCGATGGTCGCCCCCAACGCATTCAAGTTGGCTATCAGGGCAGTATGTGGGTGGATGAAGAAACCAAGCGCATCGTTCGGATTGAGCACGTTGCCACCGACATTCCGCCGGGGTTTCCCATGTCACAGGTTGAATCGGCTGTGGACTACGATTGGGTGACGATCCTCGGCCAGCGCTATTGGCTGCCGCTTACTGCCGAGACGATCCAGGTGAGCGATGCTTACCGTCAGGCATTTCGCAACATCAGCGAGTTCAGAAATTATCGAAAATTTGAAGGCGACATCAAAATCATCGAATGAAAACCATCCTTTTCCGGCATGTGCTGTGGAGTGGCTGCTTACTTTGGTTGCTGGCCGGGGGCGGTCTTGGTTCGGAGCGACCGCATCCGACCGTGGTGGCCGTGCGCGCGCTGCTCGAGGCGCAAGTCACCGCCTGGAACCGCGGCGACCTGGAAGGCTTCATGGAAGGCTATTGGCGCTCGCCCGAACTCACCTTCGTTTCAGGCACGACGGTGACCAAGGGGTGGGAAGCCACCTTGACCCGCTATCGCCAGCGTTACCAATCGGAAGGACGCGCCATGGGAACACTCCGCTTCGACGACTTGGTTATCGAGCCGGTCGGACCGCGCGCGGCCCTCATTCGGGGCGCCTGGCGCGTGACGCTTCCCGACCAGGTTATGGCCGGGCGGTTTACGCTGCTCGCGCGACGGTTTCCAGCCGGCTGGCGTATCGTCTATGACCACACATCTTGACTCCAGTGAAGCGGAGTGGCTTGTCTGTGACGGAACACACCGGTTTTTGTCGCTTTTGCCGTTGACCTGGGTTTGCTATAACGGCTGAGGCCTTAGCTGACCTGGCGTTGCCCCGCGCCGGCAGCGCCAGACGCCCATGAACCGTAGCTTGCCAGCCGACTTCTCCATTCCACCTGTTGTTCAACCACCAGTCGTTCCCATAAAGCGGGGCGCATGGGCGTGGGTCCGCCACTGGCAACGCACCTGCTTTGTGCTCTGGGTGCTCGGTCGCTTTGCCTGGATGCTGTACCGCGATCTGCGCCGAGCGCGAACCCATTCGGGTGGCAACTTGGCGGACTTGCCCGAAAAGCAGCTTGAAGCGCAGGCATCCCGCCTCCGTGAGCAACTTATCCGGCTTGGACCAACCTTCATCAAGATTGGCCAAGCTTTGGCAACGCGCGCTGACTTACTGCCCGTAGCTTTCATTCAGGAACTAGCCAAGCTTCAAAATCGCGTTCCGCCGTTCCCCAACACCGAGGCGTTTGCCATCATCGAGCGCGAGTTAGGCCAACCGGTCACGAAACTCTTTCGCGCAATTGACCCGCAGCCCGTGGCCGCGGCCAGCCTAGGGCAGGTCTATCGCGGTGTCCGGCATGACGGTCAGGAAGTTGCCATCAAGGTTCAGCGGCCAAATCTCCCGGCGCGCATCAGCGAGGACGTCGTCATTCTACGCCGCATTGCCCGGTGGATGGCTCGCTCACAACGTCTTTTCAAGGGTAACGACTGGGTGGGCATGATTGATGAGTTCGAGCGGACAGTCTATGCCGAGCTCGATTACCGTAACGAAGGGCGGAATGCTGACCGGTTCCGCCAGAACTTCGCCGACTGGCCGCGCGTTCATGTCCCAACCATTTTCTGGGAGCAAACGACCTCGCGGGTCATCACGATGGAGTTTCTGCGTGGTATTTGCGTCACAGACCTCGATGGGCTGGCGGCAGCCGGGATTGACGCCAAGGAAGCCAATGAGCTGATGTACCGGACCTATTTCAAGCAGTTGCTTGAGGACGGTTTTTTTCACGCCGACCCACATCCCGGCAACATCCTCATCCTGCGCGACGGACGCCTGGCGTTCTTCGACTTTGGCATGGTGGGACACATTTCGCCCAAACTCCAGAGCCAAATGGTCAGCGCCTTTTTTCACCTCATTGACCGCGACGCGCCGGGCATCGTGCAGGACTTGGTCGGACTCGGCTTTCTGTCGCCCGAAGCCGACATGGAGGACTTCGCGCGTGTGGTTGAAGACCTCTTCCGGCGCAAGCTCGATGTCAACCTTTCCGAAGTCCGCTTCAAAGACCTGACCTACGATTTGGGCGACATCATTTACCGCTATCCGTTTTCAACGCCGGCCTCATTTACGTTCATCATTCGTGCGCTGATGACGCTGGAAGGCATCAGCATCACGATGAATCCACGCTTCAACTTCCTTGAAGTCGCCATGCCTTATGCCCGTGATTTCCTGTTCCGGCGGGAAAGCGCGCAACTGCGCGAAAAAGTCTGGGCCAGTCTGCACGATGCCCGCAATGGCCGGCTCAACTGGACGCGCGTCTGGAACCTCGCCCGCACAGCCCTGGCGCTATACTTTGCCTAGCGCCAGAAGCCGCCCGGCAGCGGCTTGTGACTTTTGTCACCTGGCCTTGTGACTTTTGTCACTTGGCGTTGCCGGTTTGGGTGGCAACGCTTCTTCAACCTCATGGCTCAGGCTGAATCAAGCCAAGCCACTCCCGGTACAATCGGGCTTGCGTCGGGCTGGGCGCGGCAACTGGACGCAACTGGATATCGGTTCGCGTTTCTGGTTGCAGCGTGACGGAAAATTCCCGGAGCTTGCCGCGCCGAAACACCAGCACCTTGACGACCTCGCCCGGCTGCCGCTTCATCAACAGCGCCGGAAGCGTCGCCATCGTAGCCTGTTCGCCATCAAGCGCCACCAGAATATCGCCACGGTCCAGTCCAGCCTGAAAACCGGCTTCGGTTGGCAACACATTGGCAATCACGGTTTGCCTTTCGTCGCCGGCCAGCTCGATGCCCAGTGAAACCTTCGGCTGCTTGGCTGGGCGCGACTCAATCAACTCGACGCCGACAACCTCCAGGTAGTCACCGTACGGTAGCTCATCCGTGCCGTCCACGTAGCGCGCAAAGAAATCCGCATAACTGGCGCCGGTGACGGCTTCGACCGCTAGCTGCATGCCGTTTTCCGGGTAGCCGACGCCACGTTCGGCATAGGTGGCGGAGAGCCAGCGCATGGCATCGTCCAGGGATTTGGCCCCACCTGTTCGCCGGCGGATGTCCAGGTCGAGCAGGAGCGCCACCAGCGCGCCTTTCGTGTAAAAGTCCACCCGCACGTTGCTGTCATCCGGGGTCAACCACGCATCAAAGCTGGCGGCCGTCACCGGGGTCACCAACCGCCCCGGTGTGCGCTGTTGGGAGGCAATGGTCGTCGCCACGGCGCGCAGGTAATCCTCAACCGAGATGACCCCCGCCCGCCGGCAGAGCAGATCGTCGTAGTAGCTCGTGACTCCTTCCGCCACCCATAGATTGCGCGTGTGGACTTCGCGGCTGTAGTCAAACGGACCGAGCCCCTGCGGGCGAATCCGCTTGACATTCCACGCATGGAAAAACTCATGGGCCGTGATGGCATAAAAACGCTGCGGGCGCTCATCGAAAACGCTCGATGGAAAGGTGATGCTGGTGGAGTTCAAGTGTTCGACACCGTGAAAGCGCCCGCCCGGCAGCGAGTGATACAAAAACCAGTAATCGGCAAACGGGGCCTTGCCCCCAAACATGGCCACGGTCGCCGCGACGATCCGCTCGACCTGCCCGGCCAGTTCGTTCAACGGCAGGCTGACCGGCCCCTGAAACGCCAGGTGATAGGTCGTGCCGGCGTGGTCAAATCTGACTAGGTTGAGGGTTGGACTGGCTATCCCCGGCGCATCCGCCAGCGTGTCGTAGTCTGGGGCTTCATAGACAAACGGCTCACCAACCTTCTTGAGCGGATACGCGCACTGCCAGCTCTGGGGAATCGTCAACGACAGCCGCGCCGGACGGTCCTTTTGCCCGACGACGTACATCAGCAGGTTCGTGCCGTTCCAGTACAGTTCTTCGTCGTTCCAGAGCGTCGAACCGGCGTCAAGGGTATTGGCATAGTAGGCATAGGCCACCCGCACCTCCCGGACGCCGCCGCATGGCACGCGCCATGTGGATTTATCAACCTTTTCCCAGGCCAGAGTCCGCCCGGATTGGTCGGTAGCCGTGAAGTCGCGCACGTTTCGGGCGTAGTTTTGAATCTGATACCGTCCCGGGCGCCAGGCCGGCAACGCAAAGTCAACCACTTTGGTCGTCTCCATCGGCTTGTAACGGATGGTGACGGTAATCAGATGCGAATTCGGCGCTTGCGGCGTCAGATTGTATTCAATCATCGGTTTGGAGGTTTGGGCGCGCGCGGCGAGCGAAAAGGCAAAGATGCCGAACCAGCAACAACCAAGCAGTAGGTGTGCCGAGCGCCGTCCGGCGCGGCGCAGAAATAACCAAGTTGACATCGTATGGGAATCACTTTTTGAGGATTGGAAGGATGCGCTCACGATGAGTACTCTAGCTAAAGTCCGATTTGGCGGACAGTGAAACAAACCAGAGGAGCGACCACGGCCTTGACTGTCGGCGTGGTTTGAAACCGTACATCATGAGTGAACTACCTAACGCCGTTCTCTATGAAGTTGCCGAGGGCATCGCCACCGCGACGCTCAATCGGCCGGAAAAGCGCAACGCGCTGGACGCCACCTTGCTTGACGGGTTGCGGGCCGCCATCCAGTCGGCTGCTCAGGACGCCACCGCGCGGGTCCTGGTCGTGACCGGAGCCGGCAAGGACTTCTGCGCCGGAGCCGACTTGTCGGCCCTTGAAGCCATGGCCGCGCAGGATGTCATGGCGCATTTGGGCGATGCCGAAAGGCTCGTGCATCTGTTTACCGCCATGCGCGACTGCCCCAAGCCAATCGTGGCGCGGGTGCGTGGGCGCGCGCTGGCCGGCGGCTGTGGGCTGGCTTCCGCCTGCGACCTCATCGTGGCCGACGAACAGGCCCAGTTTGGGTACCCGGAAGTCGGCATTGGTTTCGTGCCGGCCATGGTCATGGCCATTCTGCGGCGCAACCTCGGAGAAAAACGCGCGCTGGAATGGGTCTTGACGGGGGAAATCATTTCTGCCCAACGCGCTCAGGACTGGGGGCTGGTGAATCGCGTGCTGCCAAGTGACACGTTTGACGAACGCTTTCAGGCGTACGTCGCCCAGCTCGCGGCGCGCAGCAGCTCGGCCCTGCACTTGACCAAGCGCTTGCTCTACCACATGGACGGCCTGAGCTTCGAGGCGGCGCTGCGCAGCGGCGCGGACATCAACGTGCTGGCGCGCCACACAGCCGACTGTCGCGCCGGGATTGCCAGGTTTCTCAGCAAGGCATGACCGAACGTTATTCGCGCCAGAGGCTATTTGCCGGCATCGGCGCGGATGGGCAAGCGCGGTTGGCAGGCAAAAGTGCGCTCGTTGTCGGGTGTGGGGCGCTGGGCTGTACGTTGGCGGAAATGCTCGTCCGGGCGGGCGTCGGGCAGGTGCGCCTCGTGGATCGGGATTTCGTCGAATGGTCTAACCTCAATCGGCAAGTCCTGTTTGATGAAACTGACGCCCGCGAGCGCCGCCCCAAGGCGCGCGCCGCCGAGGCACGGCTGCGGGCCATCAACAGCGCCATCACGGTGGAAGGCATCATTGCCGATGTCACGCCGGATACGGTCGAGTCGCTGGTCGTCACGGCCGATGTCGTGCTCGACGGCACGGACAACTTCGAGACCCGCTACCTCCTCAACGATGCCTGCGTCAAGCATGGGAAACCCTGGATTTATGGGGCTGCCGTCGGGAGCCAGGGCGCGACGATGACGATTCTGCCAGGCGAGACACCGTGCCTGCGCTGCGTGTTTGACGAGCCACCGGATGCCGCAACCACGCCGACCTGCGAAACGGCCGGGATCATTCTGCCGGTCATCCAAACCATCGCAGCCGCCCAAATCGTCGAAGCCCTCAAACTCCTGACCGGACAGGCCGCCCTTTGCCGCCGCGATTTCTGGCAAGTGGATGTCTGGACCAACCGGCAGGCCCGGCTGCCCCTCCCCGCCGAACGCCGGCGCGCGGATTGTCCGTGCTGTGGGCAGCGACGCTTCGCGTTCCTGACGGCCGAACGCGCGTCCTTCACGGCCGTTTTATGTGGACGCCAAGCCGTCCAGGTCAGCCCCGGCCGGGATAGGTCGGCCGCGCCGGATTTCGTGGCGCTGGCCGCCCGGCTGGTTGCCATTGGAGATGCGCGCCATAACGCCGATGTGCTGCGCTTTGCCGCCGACGGACTGGACGCGACCCTGTTCCGGGACGGACGGGCAATCATCAAAGGCACGTCCAGCCCTGACCAAGCGCGGGCGTTCTACGCGAAATACTTCGGACTGTAGGTCACCGTCAGTTTCCCGCCGGTGACGCTTCCGCGCCTTGGGCCGTGGCGCGTGCCAGGACGAATTCCACCAGCGTGCCGACACCAAAGCCGGTCGGACCTTTTGGCAGGTGGGGCTTGTTTTCGGTGTTCCAGGCAACGTTGGCAATGTCCAGGTGGGCCCAGGGCGTATCCCCGGCAAACTCACGCAGGAACCACGCCGCCGTGATGCTGCCGGCGTACTTGCCGCCGACGTTCTTGAGGTCGGCAATGTCACTCTTGATCAGCTCGCGGTACTCCTCATCGAGCGGCAGCGGCCAGATGCGCTCGTCAGCCGCCTGAGCCGCAGCCCGGAGGTCTGATGCGAGCTTGGGATGGTGGCTGAAGAGTCCGGCATAGCGCAGGCCAAGGGCAACTGCGATCGCGCCGGTGAGCGTGGCGAGGTCAACCAGACAGGTGGCCCCCAACTGGCGGGCATAGGCCATGGCATCACAGAGAATCAGCCGCCCTTCGGCATCGGTATTGATGATTTCGACCGTTTTGCCGAGCATGGTGCGAACGACATCACCGGGGCGGGTCGCCTTGCCGGAGGGCATGTTTTCACAACTGGGAATGATGCCGATGACATTGATGTTTGGCCGCAGTTGGCCGATTGCGCGCATCGCGCCCAGAACCGCCGCGCCGCCAGCCATGTCGTACTTCATTTTTTCCATGTTTTCGGCCGGCTTGAGCGAAATACCGCCGGTGTCAAAGGTGATGCCTTTGCCAATCAGCGCAATCGTTTCCTGGTTCGTTCCGTTGCGTGGCTTGTAGTGGACGGTAATCAAACGTGGTTCCTCGACCGAACCACGGGCGACGGCGAGCAGGGCTTCCATCCCTAGGTCGCGCATTTTGTCTTCGTTGAGAATCTCGGTTCGCAGACCGACTTCATTCGCCATTTCTTGGGCATGATGGGCCAGGGTCGTGGGGGTCATCCGATTGCCCGGCTCGTTGACGAGAAATCGCGCGAAGTTGACCGCCTCTCCGAGAATCGTTCCGCGCTGAATCCCCAGGTTGTAATCCTCGGTGTCGTCATTCGTGGCCAGAAATGTCAAGGTTTCAATCTGAACCAGTTTCGTGTCCTCGGTGCGGTAGCTATCCACCGCAAGGGTCGCCAGATGCGCGCCAAGGGTTGCCGCTTGAGCAAAGGCCTGCGCACTCAGCGCACCAGTACGCGGTGCAATCCCAAAGTGCCGCGCCCCTTGTGTCCCGGCGCTCCGAACGGCGGCGGCGACACTCTCGCGGATGGCTTGCGTCGTGAGCTTTCCGGCCGACCCAAGCCCCACGAGCACCACCTTACGGGCAACGGACCCGGCCGAAGCGTGCAGGGTGAGGAGTTGCCCCGGATTACCGCGCATTTCAGCCGTTCCCAACACGGCAGGCATCCACTCGCGGGCAATGGGGAGCAAGTCAACCAGCGCACCGGGGTTGGTAACATCCTCGGTAAAAACTGGCATGATGAGCGCGTCTAGCGTGTCCTGAGCAAAAGGCTGACAACGGTTGCGAAAGGTCATGGCACTGCGTGGCTCCAGGTGAGTGAATAGGCAAAATATGGTAAGCGATTTTTGATTTTGCACAGTCGGGTGTGCTATAGCGATAGCAGGTGGAGAGGCCGCCATGTACGGTCTCAGAACTGTCAGGATTCGTTCAACCAAGCAACAATGCTCAATGTACGTCCAACCGGGCAATAAAAACGCTGCGTCAACCAAATTCAAGCGTCCGCTTCTGGATTGGTACCTCATTTCCCGACGGACGTTCTATCAAGTGATAGCTGGGTTTTTACTGCTCGTTGCCGCAATTGTCGGGTTATACCTCTGGAAACGCCACCAAGACGCCCTGGCCGGACAGTTTGAAGCCCAATCAGCGCGGCTGGTGCAAGTGCTTGGCAGTGTCTCGATCAAGCGCGCGCGCACCAACCAACTGGAGCAGGCTACACCGAACGCCCTTCTCGAACCGGGCGACATCATCATTACTGCCTCAGACGGCTCGGCAGTCATTCAGTACGTTGACCGCAGCGTTCTCAAACTGAAACCCGATTCAAGCGTGCTCATTCAGGAAAACGCCAAAAACACAAAAACTGACCAACAAGTCGTGCGCAACCGTGTCGAGGGGGGGACGGTCAACATCAGCACGGGCGTCATTCGGACTTCTGACGATGTCAACGAACTGGCCTCGAAAAACATCAAGTTCAATGTGACGCAAAACACCAGCGCCGAAGTCAACGTGGCCGGCGAGCGGGTGCGCGTCAATGTTGAGCGCGGGGAAATCCGCAGCACGACTGACCGGGGCGTTACGGAAAGTATTCGCACCAACACGAGCGTCGAGTACGAGCGGGATCAAAAAACTGCGCAGTACACCCTGCTGGCCCCACCGCGCTTATCGTCCCCCACCAATGCCCGCGTCTTCCCGCTAGAGTATGGCAAGCCCCTGCCGGTTATGTTTTCCTGGGGAACGGTGTCGGAAGCCGCGCGGTATCAATTACAAGTGGCTGACTCACAATACTTTCTCGACCGGGCGTTGATTTTTGAGAAGGATACGGATAGCTCCGAATTTGCTTGGCAGGTCAACTCGCAGAGCGGGACGTATTGGTGGCGCGTGCGCGCTGTGGCCCGCGACGGACGGCCAGGCGTCTGGAGCGAGGAATTTCGGTTGACCTTCGTTCCCCGCCAACCAGGGCTGACGGATACCCCCATCTACATCGGCAATGTACGGGTTTCGCGGGTGGCGGCTGGCATCCACAATGTTTCCGGGGAAACCGAGCCAGGCGCGGAAATCCGAATCAACGGACGTGCGGTTCCGGTGGATAGCGACGGGCGATTTTCGCTCGTCCTTCCGGGGCAAACCTTCCGGATCGCAGCCTCGGACGCCCGCGGACGGCACGGTGAAAAAATCGTCACGAATTGAACCATAGCCTCACACGCGCCGATGCCTTTGGGCGGCGAATGGGGCGCTTCGCGAGTTTAGTCCAGCCCAATGGGCGGGTTACCCGCGGCGGATCGGAAAAATTCCGTGGCTTGATACGGCATTTCTTGACAACACGTAAAAAGTGAACAACGTTTCACCAGCAGTTTTTTCGGTCAGGGTTGAGCCTCTAACACATGCCGATAACTGCCATTGGGCAGCCGTGTCGTCTGCCTGTGAACTAGCCTGTTGGGACTTATACTTTCTTTTGTCAATGAAACTGCGTTCTATCTTCAACTATTTCTCCAATGATTTGGCCATTGACCTTGGGACGGCCAACACCCTGGTGTATGCCAAGGGACGTGGCGTCGTGGTCAGTGAGCCATCCATTGTCGCTATCAACAAAATTACGCACCAAGTCGAAGCCGTCGGCAAGGAAGCCAAGGAAATGATCGGGCGGACACCGGGCAACATCGTGGCCATTCGCCCGATGAAGGATGGCGTCATTGCCGACTTTGAGGTGACGGAGAAAATGCTCCAGCACTTCATCCGGCGCGCCCACAATGGTAAGTCCTGGGTGTCACCGCGCGTCGTCATTGGCGTCCCGGGTGAAATCACGCAGGTTGAGTTGCGCGCCGTCGAGGACGCTGCCTATCGCGCACGCGCGGCTGAAGTTTACTTGGTCGAAGAAGCCATGGCGGCCGCCATTGGCGCAGGACTCCCCATTACCGAGCCGTACGGCAACATGATTGTGGACATTGGCGGCGGCACGACCGACATTGCGGTTATTTCCCTTTCGGGCATCGTCTATTCCCGCGCGGTTCGGGTGGCCGGCAACGAGTTGGACGAGTCCATCTCACAGTTCATCAAGCGCAAGTACAACCTGCTCATCGGCGAGCGGACGGCCGAGCAGGTCAAAATTGAGCTTGGTTCGGCACATCGGCTGGAAGAACGGCTCACCATGGAAATTCGTGGGCGCGACCTCATTGAAGGCATTCCAAAGACGATCACCATATCGGACGAGGAAGTTCGTGAAGCCATGGCCGAGCCGATCGCCACGATTGTCAATGCGGTCCGGGTTGCGCTTGAACGAACGCCACCAGAACTATCCGCCGACATTGCCGACCGTGGCATCGTCCTTACCGGTGGCGGCGCGCTGCTCAAGGGGCTGGATAAGCTCTTGATGAAAGAAACGCGCGTGCCGGTGACGCTGGCGGAAAACCCGTTGTCATCGGTCGTGCTTGGCACGGGCAAGATGCTGGGTGACTTTGAGCTTCTCAAGCGCGTGAGCCTGGGCGGCGCATACGCTAAGCACATCATCGCCAACTGAAACGGAGGGAAGGATGCTGACCTTGCCTTCGCCCCTCCAAAAGCTTGAGCCGGCGCGCCGCGTTGCCCTACTGGTTGGGGGGCTACTGCTGGCGCAGTTTCTGCTGATGTCACTTCACGCCCGCGCCCGCGCGCTGGGGCAGAGCCTGCCCCGGACGGCGGTCATCACCCTGCTCCAACCCCTGCAAAAAGCAGCCGATGCGGTGGTGACCACCGTCGTCGCCATTTGGTCTGGCTACATTGACTTGCGTGGTGTGTATGTCGCCAATCAGCGCCTCCAGGCCGAAAACGACCGACTGCGCCTGGCGTTGGTCGAACGGGAGCGCGAAGCGCTGGATGGTCAACGGCTGCGCGAGCTGCTGGCGCTCAAGCAAGCCTCGCCGGCACCAACGGTCGTAGCGAATGTGATTGGCGGAGACGGAACCCCCTGGTTTCGGCAAGTCACCTTAGATAAGGGTTCCGTGGACGGCGTGCTCATCAACGCGCCGGTCATGACGCCACAGGGCATCGTCGGACGAGTCATCGCCGTTGGGCCGACCGCGGCCATCGTCCAAACCATTGCCGATGGGCAAGCCGGGATGGGTGTCACCCTGGCGGGGTCACGGGTCAACGGCGAGCTGCGTGGTCAAAACGCGCGGCTGTGTCGGCTGGATAACATCTCAGGACTCACGGAAGTCAATGAAGGTGAAATGGTGTTGACCAGCGGACTCGACGGCGTTTATCCCAAGGGGTTGATTGTCGGCACGGTCGAGTCGGTTGAGCGCGGTTCCGGGGCCGGACTGCACCGCATCTTGGTGCGTCCAGCCGCGCCATTGGAGCGACTGGAAGAAGTGGCGGTGCTTCCCCCAACCGTTCGGATGATGGTGTCTGACGTGCCGCGGCCAACGCCCCCGACGAAATCGCCCGCGAAATAGATGCGAAACAAGCAACGGAGTAGAACGATTCAAACGCCATGCTCTCGCCATACGCCATGCGTCAGTCACTTCCCCAGCGCCGCCTAAGCGCCAAGCTCATCTCGCTTGATCTCGGACCGACGGCGCGCGTGACCATTGCGGTCTTTCTCATGGCGGCGTTGCAAACCATTCTGGTTCGTCTGCCACGGGTTGGCTTTCTGTTTGAGTACGTTGATTTTATCTTGATATTGACCGTCTTCGTCGGCGTTCAGCCCCGAGCGCTGCGCGCGGCAATGGTTGGCATGGCCGGCGGACTGTTGCAAGACCTGATACTCGGAGTGCTGTATGGCGCGAGTGGATTCACGAAGATGCTGATTGGCTACACGCTGGCCGTCACCAGCGTCAAGTTCTCACTCGACAGCAAAGCTACGCGCCTCCTGGTCCTGCCGCTCGCTTCCGTTACCAACACCGGCGTGTTTACGTTCTTTTTGTATTTCTTTTCCCTACTGCCGCCGGGCGCTACCTTTCGTGATGTCGTCCGGGTTGGGATGCTGTCCCTGCTTGGAAACAGTCTCGCCGGGCTGGTGTTGTTTCCCTTAGCCGACCGCTGGTTAGGCAAGTGGATTACCGTCCGCAGTACCGACGCGCCAATCGCGCCCCGCGCCTTTTAGGGAATACCCATAACCGTAGGCCTCACGATGACGCCACGCTTTCCCGCTCCTGGTCCACCGTCATCCTTCAATCCGCGGCTCCGGTTGCTGGCACTACAGGCCGGCGTGGCCCTGGCTTTTGCGGTGTTAGCCCTGCGCCTGTGGAGCATGCAGGTTGTCCATCACGAAAGTTATGTCAAGCAAGCCGAAAACAACCGCGAGCGCAAAATTCCCATCGTTGCGCCACGCGGTAACATCCTCGATCGCGACGGGAACGTGCTGGTGGATAGTCGCCCCACGTTCAGCCTTATGGTGAACCGCGAAGATATTCAGGATGAAGCCGAAACGCTGCGCATCTTGACTGAAGAGTTTGGCGTCGCGCCAGACTATGCCCGCCAGCAACTGCGGTCACCGGCTGCCAGGACTCGCCCGGTTGAAGTCAAGTCCAATATCAGCGACGCGGACCGCGCCAAAGTTGCCGTGCTGGACTACGAGCACCCAGAACTGCTTGTTGAGCTACGCCCGCAGCGCAAGTATCCGCATGGCGAATTGGCCTGTCACATCTTGGGTTACGTTACTGAAGTCAGCGAGTCGCAGCTCAAACGGCCCGAGTTTGAATACTGCCGCCCTGGCGACAAAGTTGGGCAAGCTGGTCTGGAGCGAACCTATAACCGTATTTTGATGGGGCGGGACGGCTACCGCCGGATCATCGTGGATAGCCGCGGGCGGTTCGTCCGCGAAATTGAAACCGTGCCGCCGGTGCCAGGACAGGACATTGTCACCACCCTCGACCTGGACTTGCAGCGGGTTGCCGAAGCCCGGCTCAAGGCATTGAAGTTGGATGGGACGATTGCCGTTATGGACCCACGCAACGGCGAAATGCTGGCGCTGGCTTCGATGCCTGGTTACGATCCCAATCTCTTTGCGGCCGGCATTTCCCGGTCTGATTATGCGCGTTACGCCAACGACAAGCACAAACCACTGCGTAATCGCGCGATTCAGGACATTTACCCGCCTGGCTCCACCTGGAAAATCATTATGTCGGTAGCCGCCATGCGGGCCGGCGTTCTCAAACCGACGGACCGCTTCCTCTGTGGTGGAGGCATCAATGTTGGCGGCCGGCATGTCCGCTGCATGGGTAGCCACGGATCGCCCCCGCTCTCCTATGCCATCACCAAGTCCTGTGATGGGTGGTTTTACCGGCTTGGTATCAAACTTGGTCTAGACAACCTCCGCACCTACGCATCGGAGCTAGGCGCGGGCGAGTACACCGGGATTGACCTTCCGAATGAGTTCAAGGGTTATATTCCCAGCCTCGAACTCAAAGCCGCAACCGTACGGCGAACCATGCCCAATGCCACACCGGCTCAGTATCGGTGGACTGACGCTGATTCGGTTTATGCTTCCATCGGGCAGGCCATGGTGCGGCCGACCCCCTTGCAGATGCTCCGGTCGGTAGCTGGCATCGCCATGCGGGGGGAGTTTCAAACCCCACATTTTTTACGTGAAGCACGCCCAACGCATGACCTTCCGCGCGTCACATTTGAACGGCGGGTCAAGCGTATCGAGCTGCCGGACGAGTATTGGGATGCCGTTATCGAAGGCATGTGGGGCGCGGTCAATGCCGGGGGGACGGCAGCCAGTTCAGCCATCCGCGACCCGGAGACCGGCTTTGAGATGTGCGGAAAAACCGGCACGGCGCAAGTCGTGAGCAAGCTCAAGGCCTCGAAGCTCGAAGAGCGTGACCACTCGTGGTTTGTCGGATTTGGCCCGCGCCAGCACCCTGAAATCGCCGCCATCTCGCTGGTGGAACATGGCGGTTTCGGAGCCAAAGCGTCGGCGCCGAATGTGCGCGCCGTCTTTGAAGCCTGGCTCAGAAAGAAAAAAGGGCTGCCGGTGACAGTTGAGTCGCCAGGGGCGGAAGCGCCAAAGCCTTCCCATCCGGCGCGGCGACCAACAACCGGTGACTAGTTTGGAACGTAGCAGACTTGGTCGAGACAGGCACGTAAGGAGACAATATGCAGGAGCGTCCGTGGCGTGACTTTGACTGGCCCCTTCTGGCGGCTCTGACGCTCTTGTGCGTGGCGAGCATCGTGGCGCTTTACAGCACCAATGCCGCGCCGGGGGGCGCCACGGAATGGCATCAGAAGTTTTGGGTCAAGCAACTAGCCTGGTGTGGCATTGGTTACGTGGCTTTCTTTTGGGTGGCGCGCCTGAACTTCCAGCGCGTTTTCGATGCGGCGCCCTATGTGTATGGCGTGACGATTCTTCTGCTCATTGCGGTCTTGATCGTTGGCGTCAAGATCAATGGCCAGCGGTGCTGGATTCGCCTCGGTCCGCTCGGCACGCTTCAGCCATCCGAGTTTGCCAAGCTGGCCACCATCTTGCTGGCGGCACGGATATTGCGGCCGATTGGCGCCGATGGCCTGACTTGGCGGCAACTTGCGCTGCTGGCCGCGGTCGTCCTGTTGCCAGTTGGGCTGATCCTCCGGCAACCAGACGCCGGAACCGCGCTGACTTTCTTTCCACCCATCGCCGTGCTGATCTTTCTGAGCGGACTTTCCTGGCGGTGGGTAACGGCTTCCGCCATCGTCGGCCTCGTGCTCGGGCCACTCCTGTTTGTGTTCGTGATCGAGCCGCGCCTGAAGCAGTACCAGCGGGATCGCATCAACGTCACCTGGAACGCGATTTTTTATCCAGAGCGATTACAGGATCGTCAAACACGTGAAGGCTTTGGCTATCAAACATTACAGTCCATGATTGCCGTCGGATCAGGCGGCATCTTGGGGAAGGGATTTCGGGGAGGAACGCAGAGTCAAGGCGGATTTGTACCGGAACACCACTCGGACTTCATCGCTTCGGTCATCGCCGAAGAGTTTGGACTGGTGGGTTCTCTGAGCGTCCTTGCGTTGCTTCTTTTCATCATATTACACTCTGCAAACGTTGCGGGACGTTCACGAGAACGGTTTTCAATGCTTGTTCTAGCCGGCTATATGGCTCTCCTGGCATTTCACGTCATCATCAACTTTGGCATGGTGGTTGGGCTTGTCCCGATTATGGGTATTCCGTTGCCGCTGTTGAGCGCCGGTGGTTCATCGCTGCTGATGACGTTCGTAAGCTTGGGCCTAGTTGCAAACGTGCACGGAAGGCGCTTCTCAAATTGAAACGCGATACCCCCAGACTGGATAACTGGACACACCAGGGTTGGCTCTAGCCTCCAACCATCTTGCAGACGCCAAGGATATGGCGCGCGGTGAACTGGGCTACCCCGGTTGCCTTGTCGGCGCTCCCAACGATAATGACCGACTTGGTTTTTGGCGCTTCTGGTTGCGTTCTGGCGCTTGTCACATGGGTTGATCGGTTCTCGTTGCTATCCGCAATACATATCCGCAGCCGCTCGGTATGGACTGTCCCAGGCTTGACAAGGGGCTGGTTGCCGGCGTCAGCCGTAAGCGATCCGGCCTGCAGGGCGATTGCCCTACCCGTCAGCTTTGCGCCGGGTCATCCACCGGTCGTATCGGAAAAACTTGAGGAATAGCTCCGAACATGAACAAAGAAATGATCATTAGCGTCAACGCCTATGAAAAGCGCGTTGCGATCCTGGAAGACGGCGTCGTTGTCGAGTTTTACGTCGAGCGCGCCGATGAATCAAAAGCCGTCGTTGGCAATATCTATAAGGGAAAAGTTCGCAAGGTTCTGCCGGGCATGCAGTCGGCTTTTGTGGATATTGGCCTGGAGCGAGACGCTTTTCTCTACGTTGGCGACTTCTTCGAGGAAACCGAGGAAGACCTGGATACGGCCGAAAGCGTGGCGCGGCCGCGACCTGAACGAAGTGAGCGCGCCGAGCGACCGATTGAACCGCCGCGACGCGAATCAGGGCGCGAGCCGGATGGAAAACGTACTGGACGGGAACGCCGCCCTGAGCCATCCGTCGTCGAGCGTCCGGTTGCGCTCGACCCCACCGATACGGTAACGGCTGACGCGGAGCGGGAATCTGACACGGTAACGACCGCACTGCCCACGCCATACACTGCCAGCGACGTTGAAAGCGACATTGAATCAGTCGGCGAAGAGCGCGCAGAACCTGTGACAGAATCGGCGATAGCAACACCGCTGCTGATGTCCCTCTTGGAACAGGGTGGGGAATCTAAGTTTGAGCGAGTTAGCGATGACTGGGAAGACGCCCCGGCCAGTCAAGACGCGCCGCGCGTTCCTGAACATCAGCGCCTTCCTGAACATCAGCGAGAAACCCCGGCGGATAGCCATACGTCCGCAACCGACGATAGTCTCGAAATCGAGCGCGATGCGTTAGGTGAAGAGTCCGAACCAGCACCGGCGCGCGACCGGCGCCGCGGACGACGGAAAGAAGTCATCGGTGAGGAAAAGAAAAAACCTTCGCGCCGCCGTGGCAAGAAAACGGACGAAGACGTTGCTTTGTTGTCCGCCACAGATGAGCCATCGGCGTCTCCGTCAGCGGCCGACGCCCACTTCGAGCGGGTGCTCGATGAAGATTATGGCGAAGAAGCGGGTGACTTTCTCAAGGATGCCCTCATCCAGCAAAAAATCATCGCCCAGACTCGCATTGACGAAATTGCCACGAAACCAGAGGCGCCAGCGCCCATTCCGCCTGTCACCGACGTGGATGACACCCCAGCGGTTGAACCCCTGACGCTTGGCTATGAGCGGATTGCGGATGACCAACCGGACGACCTGGCCTCTGATGAGGTGGTTGAAGCCGTGCCCCATCCTCCGGCGGAGGCAGCCGTGGGCACGCCCGTCGAAGATGTGGATGGGTTGACGGAAACCAGCGACGCCGAGCCGGTCGAGACTGAAAGCAGTGCAACGCCCAAGCCTGAACACAAAGAACCTGAACACGAAGAAAACGCCAACCAGAGGTCAGAACCTGAAAGCGCCGATGAAGTCGTGGCAGCATCCACGGACGACGACCCACTCCCCGATACCGCGCAACTTCAGGTTCGTCCACCGCAGGCCGAGTTTCCTCCGCGACGTGGTCGTCGCAGTCGCCGCCGGGGTGGACGCAACGCCAACGCATCTGGTGATGAAGCTTCCGACACAGATGACCGCAGTGACAGCCCCGACGATGAGACACCGGAAAGGGTGGCTCTGGAGTCGGATGTAGCGACGGAAGCCGACACGGGCGGCGCGGTCGAGAACGTCCGTGACGTGGTCGCCAGCGAGGAGCCGGCGATAGTCGTGCGTGAGATTTCGGTCAATCCAGAGTCACTCGCGCTCATCGAGACCCCAACGACGCCAGACCCACGCCCTGAATCCCGAACGCCAGCGCCGCGGGACGGACGCCCGGCCGCACGGCACGGGCGGGAAGAGCGCCGCGATGAACCACGCCGCGATGAACCACGCAAGGAGGAACGCCGTGATCTCGACGTACCCCGTCGGCAGCCGGTCATTACCGAGTTGCTCCGCGAGGGACAAGAAATCATCGTCCAGATTGCCAAAGAACCCATCGGACTCAAGGGCGCGCGCATCACTTCGTATGTGTCACTACCAGGGCGATACCTCGTCTATCTTCCGACCATCAGTCACATTGGCGTATCGCGCAAGATTTCAACCGAACAGGAACGGTTGCGGCTCAAGCGGACACTCACCATGCTCCGGGAGCGCGAAGGGATTACGGGCGGGTTCATCGTCCGCACTGCTTGCGAAGGACGTTCGGAGCAAGACCTGTGCGACGACATGCTCTATCTGGCGCGAACCTGGCGTGACATCCGCCGTCGCGCCGATCAGGCTCGTTCGGGAACGGTTCTTTGTCGTGAGCTTGACTTGGTGCAGCGCCTGCTGCGCGACCACATGTCGAGTGACTTTTCAGTCATTCGCGTGGACGATGCAGCCGAATACGCCAACATCGTGGAGTTTATCAACCGCTTCCAGCCCAAGCTCGTTGATCGGGTTCGGCTCTACACACGGAGTCGTCCGATTTTCGAGGAATACAACATCCAGCCTGAAATCGAGGCGGCACTCAAGCCACGGGTCTGGCTGCGGTCAGGCGGCTTTATCGTGATCAACCAGACGGAAGCGCTGGTGGCAATTGATGTCAACACGGGCAAGTTTGTCGGCAAATCCAACCGGTTGGAAGACACGATCACCCGCACCAACCTCGAAGCCGCGGCGGAGATTGTCCGGCAAATCCGGTTACGGGACCTGGGCGGCATCATCGTCCTGGACTTCATTGACATGGAAGACCGCCGCAATCGCCAAAAGGTGATGCAGGTTCTCGAACAAGCCATGAAATCTGACCGGTCGCCCTCGAAGATTACGGCCTTCAATGACTTTGGACTGGTGGCCATCACGCGCAAACGGGTTCGCCAGAGCCTCGAACGCATTCTCAGTGAACCCTGCCACTACTGTGGCGGCAGCGGTATGATCAAGTCCACGCAAACCATGTGCTATGAAATTCTGTCGGATGCCAAGCACCTGGCCAAAGAGAAAGCGGCATCCGGGCAAGTGGTCAGCGAGGTGACATTGCGGGTAAGCCCACAGGTGGCGGAAGCCCTACGTGGGACGGAGCAGCGCGTGTTACGGGAAATCGAGATGAATTTCGGAACTCCCGTCACCCTGCATAGCGATCCCAACATTCACCAGGAGCGTTTTGATTTCGCGTTTATCTAGATTTCGCGCGTAGTGAGTCATTGCCCCCGTCACGGCGGGCAACCACGCCGCCCACCGCAGCCAGTCCCGCGGTGGGCGTGGCGATGGCAGGGGAGGGTTCTACATGCAGACACAGCAACCAATCACGACGTTCATCAAACATCATTTTCGGCACTTCAACGCCGCGGCACTGGTCGAGGCGGCCGAGGCCTACTGCCGTCACCTCGAGGCTGGCGGGAAAATGCTGGTGACGCTGGCGGGGGCGATGAGCACGGCGGAACTGGGATTGTCGTTGGCTGAAATGATTCGGCAGGACAAGGTTCACGCCATTTCGTGCACCGGCGCCAACCTGGAGGAAGATGTCTTCAATCTCGTCGCGCACAACTTCTACGAACGCATCCCGCACTACCGCGATCTGACGCCACAGGACGAACAAGCGCTGCTGGAGCGGCACCTCAATCGCGTGACCGACACCTGTATTCCCGAAGGCGAAGCCATGCGGCGAATCGAGTCATTCATACTTGAAGAGTGGATGGCCTGCGACGCGCGCGGCGAACGCCTGTTTCCGCATGAGTTTTTCTGGCGCATTCTCGACAACCCCAGACTGCAAGCCAACTATCAGATTGACCCCAAGCACAGTTGGCTGCTGGCGGCCAAGGCCAAGAAGCTACCGATGTTCGTGCCGGGCTGGGAAGACTCGACCCTGGGCAATATGTACGCCGGACACTGCATCAGCGGCGATGTCAAGCACGTCCATACAGTCCGGACGGGCATTGAGTACATGATTGAACTCGCCAACTGGTACACCGAAACCAGCGCGGCGGCTTCAATCGGCTTCTTCCAGATTGGCGGCGGCATCGCCGGTGACTTTCCTATTTGCGTCGTTCCGATGTTGCACCAGGACCTACGCCGCGAAAATGTGCCGGTCTGGGGCTATTTCTGCCAGATCAGCGACTCAACGACTTCGTATGGCTCCTACTCCGGGGCGGTTCCCAACGAGAAAATCACCTGGGGTAAGCTGGGGGTTGAAACACCGAAGTTTATCGTTGAGTCGGACGCTTCGATTGTCGCGCCATTGATGTTTGCCTACATCCTGGGCTGGTAAGCCGGTGGACAGCCCTTGGCGCGAGCTTCGGCAAAACGCCAAAAGTCACCCTTCGCTTGGCGTGGATGGCGCTGTAGGTTGGAAGAGAGGTCGCCGGTGGCGCCCCACAGACTTGCTCACCGTCCCCGCCATGTGAAGCGGATGCAACTCAACGTTCTTCAGCGTATCAACGCCTGTAGCTCCAAGCACGCCCCACTTTCGATGTGTCAGGCTTTTGGTAGCCTGCGTGTCATGATGCGCGTCGAGGGGATTGTTCCCATTTTGGTCGGCAACGCCGGCTGCGTCTATGGACTCGACTTCGTGTCACACTTTTATGCGGCGCGAAAGTCAGTGCTCACGCCGGTTTACACTGCCGCCGATCTCACCAACGGCCGAATTGAAGATCGGACGCGCGCTGCCGTTGCCGAAACCATTGCCCAATTCAACCCCCGGATCATCGCGCTCATCACCCTGTGCAATGAAGAAACCGTCGGGTTGGCCATTGATGCCATTGCCAAGGACTATGCCGCGCGCGCCAAGGATGACCCGACGTTTCCGTTGGTGGTGCCCATGCATGTCCCCGGTTATGGCGTCAAATCGCATGCCGAAGCCAAGGACATTGCAACCTCGCAGCTTTTGAAGTGCTTGGTGGAACGGGATGGGCTGCCGCCGCGGCAAACCGACACAGCTTCGACCATTGGAGAAGTGTTTCCGGCGGATCCGCTTTATCTGGAGCAACTGCTGGCCAAGCTTGGGGTTCGGCTGGTGGCCCATATTCCGGCGCGCACGATTGGTGATTTTCGCAAGGTGCTCAGTGTCGGCGTCAACGTGACGCTCCATCCGTTTTACACCAAAACTTGTGCGCTGTTGGCAAAATATAAGATTCCCTCCATGGGTTGCACACCGGTCGGTGTAGAAGGCACGCGCACTTGGATTGAACGCATTGGCAAGGCGTTTAACATCCGGCCGAGTCTGATCGAAGAACTCGCCGAACGCGAATCCCAGGCCGTGGCAGAGGTCTTTGCCCGAACGCCGGTCCGGGGACGGATCATTGTCGCCGGTTATGAAGGGAGCGAACTCATGGTCGCGCGCTTGCTCATTGAAGCCGGTGCCGAAGTCCCCTATGTCTCGACCAACATCGGGCAAACGCCCTTCACGAAGGAAGATGAAGCCTGGCTGGAAGCGCGGGGGACGACCATTGTCTTTCGCAAAACGTTCGATCAAGACGTGATTGCCGTGGATGAACTCAAGCCTGACCTGGTGCTGGGCACCACGGCGCTGGCCGCCCATGCCAAGGAGCGCGGTATCCCAAGCATGTACTTCACCAACATTTTTGCTTCGCGGCCGCTGTTTTTGTCACAGGGTGCACAAACGATCACGGAATTGGTCAATCAGGCGATTGGGCGCCGGTCGGCCTATCAGCGTTTGACCGACTTCTTCGCGGATGTGCCCACAGACCCGGCAGCGGCGTTCAGCCCTGAAGCCATCCTTGTGGAGTAAGCCTTTCTGAGTGGAGCGCGTCAAGCTGTGGCTTCCGGTGGTCAAGCGCGACCTTTGTAGTGCCGCGCGGCTGCCCACCGGTCGCGCCACCAGCGCCGCAGCCGCGTCCGCCAACCCTGCTGGCGCTGGTGCTCTGCCTTGTAATCCAATTTTTTGGCGAAGACGCGCGCGGCAAGTTCGAGGCCGGTCAAGTCAATGGTGGCCACCGCCGCGCACTCCTGCGCCGAGAGACCAAAGGCCTTGGCTACCGTTTCAGGCGCCGCCAGGAACTCCTCACGGAAGGAAGCATCGGCATACAGGCGGGCTAAGAAAGCTTCAAATTGTGGCGACGACATCGGGTTTAGCCAATTGTGCCGCGCGTCCGTGAGCCAGGGCAGCGCGGGCGGCATCCAGTTCGGCAAGGAGTTCGTCAAACGCTGGGTAGTCGCCGTCCCGCTCCAGAATCACGACCAGCGGTTGCCGGGCGCGACGCGCAACTTCGGTCAGCAAATCAAACACAGGCGGCGGTGTGGCATGCCGATGATCGTCCAGCCGCCGCCGTCCTGGAAAGCGCGTGGCCTGAACCCACTTGCCGCCGGCAATGTGTATGCACCCCACCCGCTCAAGCGGCAGGTTGGCAATGACGTCATACGGGTCAAAGTCACAGTTACACCCATTGGTGTAGAGGTTGTGCAAATCCAGCAGGAGATCGTTTTCGGTTGCGGCCAAGACACCGCGCAACCATGTGGCTTCATCCAGCGTACTGCCGGGCGGCTCAAACAGGGTGGATACGTTCTCGACTAGTGGCGCACTACCTACAATGGTTCGCGTCGTTGCCAGATTGCGGGCTGTTCCTTCGATGGTCGCCGCCGTCCGTGGCGGAGCGGCCAGATGACCGATTTCGACGCCACCGCCACGGACAAAGGCCAAGTGTTCCGACCAAAACCACGGTTCGACATCCTCGATGAGCCGCGCCATGTGATCGAGTCGAACCACATCCACCGGAACGGTTGAAGCCAAACCCAATGACACGCCGTGCAGTACCAGCGGCACTTGTCGCCCAAGCAGACGCAGGGCCTGGCGGTCGCGCTGAGGCGCATCGAAGTAGTCGTCGGCGATGACTTCCACAACGTCTATGCGGTCGAGGTTGGCCAGGATGTCGGCCGCGAGCAGCGCGCGCCATCCAAGACCAACCCGGTCGGTTACAGGCGCCATCGGTCGCATGAACTATCTCCCATCACGGCTAGGCGTCGGTTGGCTGAGGTTAGCTGCACCCACCACAGCCCCCTCCGCAACCACCGCCATCGCCGCCGCCACCGTCACCACCGCAGCTACTACCGCAGGAGCTACCGCAGGAAGAGCCAGAGGATGCCTGCCGGAAGGTTTCTCTCACGTCGGGAAATGCCTCGGCCGGCATGGCGCTCAAGCCATAGACGCCGGCCACCAACGCAAGCTGCGCCGCCGCGCCGCGGGTTTTGAGCGCCGTGGACTGTTGCCGCAAGCCTTCATAGAGCGAAGCCAACGACTCCAGAACGTAGTCGCCAAGGCGCGTCCGATAGTCGCCGATAAACGCAGCCGCCCAGAAGAAAGCCGCCAGGAAAATGACTATCGTGAAGCCGATAGTGTAACGCCCGGCAAGCAGCGCGACCACAATCTTGGTCAGCCCAACCACGGCGATGAAACACCACGCAAAGCACACACGCCACGTGCGGCGCGTTTCCTGCGCTTCAGTCGGGAGGAAGCCTCTGTTGACGAGGTCTTCCTTGTAGAGATCATCCACCCGCGCTTTGAGTCCGTCCTTTTGAAACATCTCTTCTGAGGGACGTGGTACGGTGAAAAAGTCCAACACGGCGCGCTCAATAGGGAACTCGAACTGCTTCGGGTCACAGTCAGGTGCCTTGACAAGTTCGGTCACGCTGCCATTCTGGTCACGGATAACCACCAGCGCCTGGCGCTCGATCAGCAGGGCCGCCGCCACCCGTAAGGCTTCATTCGCCCGCCCGCGCAGATAGGCCAGACGGTATGGGTCGGATGTATCAAGCTTTGGCAGGTCCTCGACCGGTTCTGACACGTACCGCAAGAAGTACAGTGTTCCAATCACGCCGAGACAGGATAGCAAGTAGCCCCAGAGAAAGTCCGTCTTGGGCAACTTGATGATGACGTAGGTGAAGCACCCCAGTAGCACCAGCCACGCCGTGCCGAGGAGCCACGCTACCCACTGGTTGGGCTGCTGTGCGGAAGGTTGGTTTGCAGGCTGAGATGGATAGGCTTTTGATGGGTTCACTAAGTAAGTACTCATAGGTGTATCTCCCGTGTGTCTCCAGGCGCGAAGCCTAGTGGCGTGGAAGGATGGGGACGCCGGGGCAGCGTAGTCACAGATAGAGGAACGGCAACTCGGTTGTTTCTCATCTTACAACCGAAGTACGCAGCCGATGTGACATCATTGTTTAATGACTGAATGTGTCCACACCAAGCTTCGCGTCTCCGACTGGAGGGCGCTTAGAGCGAAAACCCTAGCCGGAAAACCAGGTGATACACTTTCACATCCTGGGTAAAACACGATACTTTTACTTGCTCTGGCCGGTGCAGGAGCAACGACTATGGTATCAAAAATTCTAGGCGCCAATTTGGCAACACCAATCACACAGGAGCTATCCAGCGATCTCCCGCTAACCGGCGAGGGGACACTAGAAATTCCCGATAAGCTGCCACTTCTCCCACTGCGCGACATTGTCATTTTTCCGTTCATCATCGTGCCGCTTTTCGTGCAGCGCGAGAAGTCACAACGGGCCGTCGAAAGCGTGTTGCCAAACCAAAGGCTGATCGTGCTCGCCACCCAGCGTGACCCAAATCATGAAGACCCGACGGACGCCGATTTACATCGGGTTGGCACGATTGCGGCCGTTATGCGGTTGCTCAAGATGGGCGATGGGCGGGTGCGTGTCCTGGTTCAGGGATTAGCTCGCGCCGCCCTTGTGAACGTGACCGACGAGGCGGGCTACTTGCAGGCGGAAGTCCACCCGATTGTGGAAACACCCGTCGAGATGAGCCTTGAAGTCGAGGCGCTCATCCGCGCGGTCAAAGGACTGCTTGAGCGCATCGTCACGCTCGGCAAGCAAATCTCGGCGGAGGTCCTCGCCATTGCGGCCTCGCTCGACGACCCAGGGCGCTTGGCTGACTTGTGTGCGTCCAACCTCGAAGCCAAAATTGACGACGCCCAAGCCATTCTCGAAGAAACCGATCCGGTTGCGCGTTTGCGACGTGTTCATGACCTCATGGCGCGGGAAGTTGGGGTCCTGACGGTTCAGCAGGAAATCAGTAGCCAGGCCAAGGGCGAGATGGACCGCTCCCAGCGGGAGTTTTACCTGCGGCAGCAGCTCAAGGCCATCCAGCAAGAGCTGGGGGAAATTTCCGATCTGGGCGACGAAGTTGCCAGCTATCAGGAAAAAATTGCGGAAGGTCAGCTCCCGGCCCGCGCCCGCGAAGAAGCCGTACGGCAGCTCAAGCGGCTTGAACGTCTCCACCCAGACGCGGCCGAGGCCGGGCTATTGCGTACCTACCTCGATACGCTACTGGCGCTTCCGTGGGGTATCAGCTCGGAAGACCACATTGACCTGTCACAAGTCAAAGCAGTCCTCGATGCCGACCACCACGGCCTTGAAACCGTCAAGGAGCGTATTCTCGAAGCCTTGGCCGTGCGTCGCCTCAAGCCGGATGCCAAGGGGCTTCTGCTTTGTTTAGTTGGACCACCGGGCGTCGGCAAGACCTCGCTCGGGCGCTCGGTCGCCAGAGCGATTGGACGGAAATTCGTCCATATTTCGCTTGGCGGCGTCCATGATGAAGCTGAAATTCGCGGGCATCGCCGAACCTACGTGGGCGCGATGCCGGGCCGCATCATCATGGGGCTGCAACAGGCCGGGGCCAACAACCCGCTGATGCTGCTCGATGAGGTGGACAAGCTCGGTCACGATTTTCGCGGCGATCCCGCGTCAGCCTTGCTGGAGGTGCTTGACCCCGAACAAAACCACGCCTTTCGGGACAACTACCTTGGCGTGCCGTTCGACTTGTCAAAAGTGATGTTCATGCTGACGGCCAATGTCACGGACACCATTCAACCGGCGCTCCGCGACCGGCTCGAAATCGTTCGACTGCCGGGCTACACCCAGGAAGAAAAGCTCGCCATTGCCCGTCGCCATCTGGTCAAAAAGCAAATGGCCGAAACTGGGCTTACCAGCCAGCACATCAATCTGACCAACAGCGCCCTGCGCCGGCTCATCGCCCAGTACACCCGCGAGGCAGGCGTCCGCCAACTCGAGCGCGAGATTGGCAAAGTCTGCCGCAAAGTCGCCCGGCGCGTCGCCGAGGGAGAAACCCAAAAGATGGTCATTACGGCGACGACATTGCCCGATTACCTGGGTATTCCCAAGTTCACGATGGATGCCATTTTGGACCAGGATCGAATTGGCGTTGCGGCCGGCCTCGCCTGGACCAGCGTGGGCGGTGACGTTATGCACGTTGAATCGCTGCTGCTGCGCGGAAAAGGCAGCCTGCTCCTCACCGGCAAGCTTGGAGACGTGATGAAGGAGTCCGCCCACGCGGCGCTATCGTATGCCAAGTCGCGCGCCCGCGAGCTGGGCATCGAACCCGATGTCTTCTCCCAGCACGACCTGCACATTCACATTCCCGAAGGCGCGATTCCCAAGGATGGACCATCCGCCGGAATCACGCTCGCAACGGCCATGGTCTCGGCGCTGGCCCGCCGTCCAGTCAAGCGCGCGGTGGCCATGACCGGTGAAATTACCTTACGCGGCGATGTGCTGCCGGTCGGCGGCATTCGTGAAAAAGTCCTTGCCGCGCGCCGTGCCGGGATCAAGGTCATCATCCTTCCGGTCAAGAACCGGCCGGATGTCGAAGACATTGCGGCCGACCTGATCAAAGGCTTGAAGTTTGTGTACGTCCGCGAGGTGAGTGAAGTCCTGGCTACGGCGCTCGGCAAACCAGCAAAGCATGCACCTGCCAAAAACGGCAAATCGTAGGGACTCGAAATGACCCATTTCACTTGCAAGCTTACGGGCGAGACCAGTACGCCCGTGGCTTAGGCTCGAAGAGCGCCGGCTGCCAGCTCTAACTTCAACCGCGCAACCCCATCTGCTATGGTGCGCGCCCGATGTTTTCGCTTCGGCAACCCACAATAGCTACTTGCTGACAGAGGTTTCACTATGCGCAGCCGACTTTACGTGGTCATCCTCGTCTGGCTCATCACGCTGGGCTGGACGAACGTCCTTGCCGGGCATCGCTCTGCGGTTTCAGACGGTCATGAATATGCACCGCTCCAATCCGTCAAGCTCAACTACAAAGACTGGACCTACCCGGCGCTCGACGGCGAACCGATCAACTTGCGAACATGGGCCAGGGATAAAAAGCTTGTTTTGGTTGTGTATTTTGCGCCGTGGTGCGGCAATTGGCGCTACGAATCCGAGGTACTGACGCGCTTGCACGCCAAGTATCATCACCATGGGCTGGGCATTATCGCGGTCAATGAATATGGCTCTACGGCCGAAACCAAAGCCTTCTTTGGCGAAGCCGGCCCGCCCTATCCGGTGGTGATCGAATCCGAAGACCGCAGCAAGGTTGGCGACACACCCCATGCGCTGTATCGCCGGATGACCGGCGACTTTCGGACGTATGGCTCACCCTACAACGTTTTTCTTGAGCCATCTGGCCTGACGGCCAGCGGGGATGTGCTGGCCGAACGGGTCACGGTTGCCAATGGCGAACTGATTGAAGCCGAAGCTGAAGCCTTCATTCGCAACAAGCTCGGACTCCCTGCCCTGACGCCAAACCCGACCGAAGCCCCGCTCCACGCAACAAAACCGCCCCGCCCATAGGGCGACCGGCGCATCTCGGCCGTGTCGGCAAAAAATTGGACGGCGCATGGCGCCGTCCAATCACCCGCTAGTAAAGCCGGTCGGTCAAACTTCTTCCAGGGCCTTCACGCGCCCAGAAGCCTGCGCTTCGGCAACGACCCGCTGCACGACCTGGGATGGCGCTTCGTCGTAATGGGCAAAACGCATGGTGTAGCTCCCGCGTCCACTCGTCAGTGAGTTGAGCGCCGTGGCGTAACTCAGCATTTCGCCAAGCGGGACGTGCGCCTCGATGACCTGCTTGTTTCCCTTGGCCGTGATGCCCAGAATCCGGCCGCGCCGGGTTGAAAGGTCGCTCATGGCATCGCCGGCCATCTCGTTTGGGACGCTGACGACGGCGTGCATGATCGGCTCGAGCAACACCAGTTTGACTTTTTCCATGGCTGCCCGAAAGGCCTTGCGACCGGCCAGCTTGAACGAAAGCTCATCCGAGTCAACGGTATGGTAGGAACCATCCACCAGCTCAACCTGAAAATCCACGACCGGGTAGCCGGCCAGTGCGCCGTGTTCGGCCGCTTCCACGATTCCCTTTTCGACGGCCGGACGAAACTGCTGCGGAATGACGCCCCCAACGATCTTGTCCACGAACTTGAATCCAGCGCCATGTGGTAGCGCCTCGAACACACACTTGCAGTCACCGAATTGACCGCGTCCGCCCGTCTGTTTCTTGTGACGCGCGTGGACTTCCGCCCGTCCCTTGAAGGTTTCCAGATAAGGCACTTTCGGAGCATGCAAGGCGACTTCCACGCCATAACGCACCTTGAGCCGCTCGACGGTCAGTTCAATGTGCTGCTGGTTGACGCCGGAAAGGATGAATTCCTTGGTCTGGTGGTCGCGCGCGTAGCGCAGTGTCCCATCTTGTTCAATGAGTCGAAGGATTGCCCCAGAAAGTCGGTCTTCGTCAGCGCGTGACTTCGGCTCGATGGCAAAGGCAATAGCCGGTTCGGGAAGACTCACCGGCGCGAAACGAACCGGCGCGGTTTTGTCACACAGCGTGTCGCCGGTGTGCGTATCCTTGAGCTTGGTCAACGCAATGATGTCGCCGGCATGGGCTTCGGCAATTTTATCGAGTTGGCGGCCCTGTGGCGCATGGAGCGCGGCCAGTTTTTCCAATGTGCCGCGTCCACCATTGGCCACGAGCGTGTCCGGGCGCACCACGCCCGAAACGACCTTGCACAGCGAGATGCGGTTGAACTGCTCGTCCAGCGTCTTGAAGACATAACCGGCGAACGGTTCATCATCCGTGACATGACGCGGAGATACTAGGTCGGCATCCAGTGGCGACGTTCCCAGCCAACCGCCGACATGCGCCGGGTCTGGGGCAAGGTCCACGAGCGCATCCAGCAACTGGGCAACCCCGATGTTGAGCGTCGCCGAGCCAAGGAAAACCGGTGTCAGCGCTTGCGCCTGAATAGCGGCCGGCAGCGCCGCCAACAACTGCTCGTCGGTCAGCGTGCCTTGCTCAAAGAAGGCTTCGAGCAACTGGTCATTCGTTTCGGCGACCCGTTCGATGAGCACTTCCCGCGCTTTGGCGACGGCATCCCGCAGGGTGGCTGGGACATCCGCCTCGACAAAGGCGCCACTGCCATCCGTTTGGTAAAGAAATGCGCGCTGATGCACGACATCCACAACCCCGCGAAACTGCTTCTCGGTTCCGATTGGAAGCTGGAACAGGGTTGGGCGCAGGTCACATTGCTCGGCCAGTGCCTGCAAGCTGGTGTCAATATCGGTTTGTTCTTTATCGAGCTTGTTGATGAAAACAAAGCACGGCAGGTTGAACTCGGCAGCGTACTGGCAAACCGTCTCTGTGCCGATCTCAACGCCGTTGTGGGCATCTAGGACGATCAGTGCCGTCTCGGCAGCGCGCAGCGCAAGACGACTATCTGGGAGGAAAGCCGTTGCTCCAGGCGTATCAAGCAAGTTGAGCTTATGGTTGCGCCAGACCCCGTGGGCGACGCTGCTATGCGTTGAAAGTTGGTGGGCAATCGCCACTTCGTCAAAATCCGTTATGGTTGTGCCATCGGCGACTTTGCCAAGTCGAGGCGTCGCGCCCGTGGTGTAGAGCAAGGCGGCCACCAGTGAGGTCTTGCCGGCGTGTCCATGGCCGACAAGCGCGACGTTGCGTAGGTGAGGTGTGGCGAAAACGTTCATGCCGCAAAACTCCTTTCCAGTCTGAAGCGGTTGGAAGTGGAGTGCGCCAATCATCCGCGCGTCAGGGCGGACATGACGCACTACTGGAATCGAGCGATGGCCACGGCATACCGCCCGATTGGGCTGGGCGGTGAAAAGCGTAGGTATTAAAACGTACTTTGTACGGCCAACCTGCGCAAAAAAACTTTTTCCGGCCACCCTGCGAGCTTCCCGCAATGTTTGCATGGCGTTTTCACGCAGGTGCGATTATCGTCTGGCGAGTTTTTTCAGGGGGCTGTTGCGTCATGGTCAAGTCGTCGGGGTTTGCGCTCCAGTGGTTTCGGTGGTCTTTGGTCGTTTGCCTGCTCTTGACGCCGGTCGGGATGACACCTGCCCAGCGCCGCTCCTTGCCCCCCAAGGTGGCCGCGGCCCTGGCCGAAACGAACACGATCCTGCGCGATGTTTCGCGCTTGCGGGAGTTGCCCATCAAGCGCCCGGTCAAATCGGGCTATCGCTCGCGCAAGGAAGTTGAAAAGGTCGTCATCCAGGATTTCGAGTCGTCGCAAACCCCTGAAGAATTTGCTGCGCAAAACAAAATGCTCGTCGCCTTGGGGCTGATTCCGCGCGACTACAAGCTTCGCGAGGAAATGATTCGCCTGTTGACCGAACAAATCGCCGGTTTTTACCAGCCTAAGACGGGTGAATTTGTTTTGACTGAAAGTCTTGTGAGCGATGACCCCGATAACCAGCGCATCGCTATTGCGCACGAACTAACCCATGCGCTGCAGGACCAGCACTTTGATCTGCGCCGCTTCGAGAAACCAACCAAGGGCAACAGCGACCGTGACCTGGCGATTCGGGCGCTGATTGAAGGGGATGCGACGGTGGCGATGTTGGCTTACGCCTTCGACGGTCGTATGGACATCCGCAAACTGCCCATCTCCATTGGCACGCTGCTTGAAAATTTCGGTGCTATGAGCGACGACCCTAAACAATCACCGGCGCTGGCGGCCGCGCCCAAGGCACTCAAGCAGTCGCTGCTCTTTCCCTATGCTGGCGGAGCGGACTTCGTTCAAGCCGTGCTACGCCGGGGCGGCTGGCTGCGCGTTTCACAGACGTTTACCGACCTGCCAGAAAGCACCGAGCAAGTGCTGCATCCCGAAAAGTATTTTGCTCAGGAACATCCCCTACCTGTGACGATACCGGATTTGGGCGCCGAACTTGGCGCAGACTGGCGTTTTGTGACGGACGACGTCCAAGGAGAGTTTGGCTATCGGTTGATCCTGGGTGAATTCCTTGACGAAAAGCAGGCGAAACGCGCCGCGCAGGGGTGGGGTGGCGACCGCTCGGCGCTTTATGAGCACCGCAAAACGGGTGACTTATGCCTGATCCAAGTGACCCGCTGGGATGCGCCAGCCTACAGCCAGGCGTTTTTCGATGCGTACGTGGCACGAACCATGCGCCGTTTCCCAAGCCACGCCCTTGCGCAGCCGGAACCCGGGATCATGGTTGGCGACGGCGTGCGGATTGAACGACGCGGCGTGGATGTGTTGATTCTAGAAGGATTGCCGCCGACGGCTGACGGTCAAGCCATTATCAACCGCTTGACGACCAACGGGGGTTCAACCCCCCGTTAGATTCACAGCGCCAATTGCGCCCGCTTATCCCATCAACCGCCTGGTGACTTGTATCGTCGGCCAAGTGCCGATAATCAAATGCAGCGTCAAGTGTCCTGCAAGTCAGACAGGGTCACAAGTGGGTTATCGCGGTCGTGGAGCCAGCGCGCGGGGTTCGTCACGATGTATTGACGGATGTGGTGCCGCGCGTTAGCGGTGCGGATGATACGTTCGTAGTAGTTGCGTTGCCAGACCGGCGCGCCGGGCATTCCACGCAAAGCATTGATGCGTTTGGTTGTGGCCGATTTGAATGCGCGGACGATGGCACCAATCGAACCAGGATTGACCCGTGGACGCGCGGCATCCGCGGTATTCGTGGTGTCCACGGTATCCGCGGTATTCGTGCCATCCACGGCATCCGCGGTATTCGTGCCATCCATGGCACCCGCGGTATTTGTGGCGTCCACGGTATCCGCGGTATTTGTGCCATCCACGGCACCCGCGGTATTCGTGGCGTCCACGGTATCCGCGGTATTCGTGACACCCGCGGTATCCACGGTATTCGTGCCATCCACGGCACCCGCGGTATTCGTGGCGTCCACGGTATCCGCGGTATTCGTGACACCCGCGGTATCCACGGTATTCGTGCCATCCACGGCACCCGCGGTATTCGTGGCGTCCACGGTATCCGCGGTATTCGTGCCATCCACGGCACCCGCGGTATTCGTGACACCCGCGGTATCCACGGTATTCGTGCCATCCACGGCACCCGCGGTATTCGTGACACCCGCGGTATCCACGGTATCCACGGTATTTGTAGGGGCGCAGCGCCGCTGCGCCCCTACCGACGACCCCACCGACGACCCCGCCGACGACCCCACCGACGACCCCACCGACGACCCCACCGACGACCCCGCCGACGACCCCGCCGACGACCCCACCGACGACCCCGCCGACGACCCCACCGGCGACCCCGCCGACGACCCTACCGACGACCCCACCGACGACCCCACCGACAACCCTACCGACGACCCCGCCGACGACCCCGCCGACGACCCCACCGACGACCCCGCCGACGACCCCACCGACGACCCCACCGACGACCCCACCGACGACCCCACCGGCGACCCCGCCGACGACCCCGCCGACGACCCCGCCGACGACCCCGCCGACGACCCCACCGACGACCCCGCCGAAGACCCCGCCGACGACCCCACCGACAACCCTACCGACGACCCCGCCGACGACCCCACCGACGACCCCACCGGCGACCCCGCCGACGACCCTACCGACGACCCGACGCCATCATCACCACCGTTGCCACGACCACCCACGATCTCGATCACCCCGTGTATGTGATTGGGCATGACCACGAATTCCCTTTCGTCCAATCGCACGTACCCGCGCACTTCGGCGGTTTTGAACCACTCATCACGCACAACTTCGCCAAAGGCGTTCAACCGCATGGCCCCATTCACCACCTCGCCAAAAAGACACGCCCGGTCCAACGTGCACAGCGTGACGAAATACAGCCCAGGCCGGGTGTAATCGTACCCCTTCAGACGAATAGAACGGCGATGGTGGCGATGCGGATCGTAGGCCACAATTGTGTCACCGGATAAACCAAAGGCATCATGAAGTTTGGCTGGCACAATCTTACTAGTCTGCGGGTAGAACAACCAGCCGCTACCCAGGCCCGGTTCAGAACCAGCTCACAGGCTTCAGTTTTTTGAGACAAGTGGTCTAATGTGCTAGGATTATCAAAGTTTTAGCCTAGCTGTCGGCGAGCCGGCCACAGGCTTTGCTCCCATCACCATTTGGCAAGGTTTCAGGATGTCGCAGTCTTTCCCAGCAGCATGTTATCTGCCAGGCTAGAGAGGGGCGCATGAATGAAACGTCGCCCATTGGACCACTTACTGAACCGCTTCCGGCAACAGACACAGAGATTGTTGTTCGGCGCTCGGACGACAGTATCGTTGGGTTTGACGCGCGGCGCATTGTGGAGTCACTGCGCCTGGAGACCGGGCTACGACCCGAACTTGCCCAGCGCATTGCGCAAGACATTGAAGCCATTGTCCGGCAATCGGCACTGCGCCGCGTGACATCGTCGCTGCTGCGGACACTCATTGACGCCAAGCTCATCGAGTACGGTCTTGACGCCGAGTATCGCGCCCATTCCCGCCTTGGGCTGCCGATTACCGACATTGACCGGATCATCAAACAAGCCAATCAGCGGACGACACCGTTGCCACTGACACCAGAGGGCACCGGACTCGAAATTGCGGCAGCTATCAAGCGCGAATACGCTCTCTTGGCGGTCTTTTCGGCGCCGGTCGCCGAGGCCCACCTCGTTGGTGACATTTTTATTCAAGACCTGGGCGCGATTGACCGTCCATACGCAATCGTCCAGTCGCCGGATGTCGTCAAGCGTCACGGCTTCACCCTGCCGAATCGGTTCGCCGCGTCGCGTCCGGCACGGCATCCCGAAGTCCTCGTTGCCCACTTGGTCAAGTCCTCGGCCGCGCTCCAGGGTTATGTCAACGGTGCGGTCGAGTGGGACGCCGTCAACTTCAGCCTTGCGCCTTATCTGGACGGACTTGGGGAGCGCGAACTCCTGCAAGTTGCTGAGGCATTGATGTTCGAGTTGTCGGCCACGGCGGTTGGGCGTGGTGGCAACTTGCCGACCTGCGTCATTCACCTCGACTGGCAAGTGCCGCCGTACCTTGCCGAGCGCCCGGCCATTGGGCCCGGTGGTAACTTCACTGGGCGGACCTACCAAGACTATCGGTCGGTTGCCCGGCGCTTTCTCTGGGCGCTGTTTGCCGCCTACCGCGACGGGGATGGACAAAAGCTACCGTTTTCTGGCATTCGCCTGGTGCTCCACGCAACGCCCCAAGACGCCGACCCCGAATGGCAGACGCTGGTCGTCAAGGCCTGTCGGGCATCGCTTGAACGGGGCAATGTTTGGTTTGCCTTCGACCACACGCCAGACCGGGCGTTTCTCAGTCGGTTTGGGTTGCCTTACGCGGCCAGCTTTGCCGAGGCAGCAACCGATGAATGGTGCGCGGCGGCGTTCCAGGCCGTCGCCATCAACCTTCCACGCGCCGCCCACCGTGCAGCTCCAGGGAAGGTAGTCGAAGTGTTTGAAGAACTGACGCGGCTGATGGACATTGCCGCACAGTCACACCTCGAAAAACGGGTGTTTCTGGAAAAGTTACTGGCGCGCGGCGAAGATGGCCCGCTGGCACTGCTGGCAGCACGGCGCGGCGGACGCCCTTTTTTGAAACTGAGCCGGACAACGCACCGCGTGTGCCCGGTGGGACTCAATGACCTGACGCAAGCCGTCACCGGACACCAACTTCATGAATCGTCGGTTGCCCGTGACTTTGGAGCGCGGGTGATTGCACACCTCGCCGCCGAGGCCACGCGCCTGTCGTCGCGCCACAAAACGCATTTCGTTCTGGCTGAATCCCATGCCGAAGGCATGACGGAACGCTTTGCCCACATGGACGCCCGTTTTTTTCCCCGAACTGCTGCCGATGGTTATCCGCTCGATGATGCATATCCCGTTGAAAACTACGTCAACGGGGCCAAACTCTCGCCGGCGGCCGATCTCAGTCCATGGCAGCGCGCCCAGTGGGAAGGTGAAGTGCAGCAGGGCAGTTTGCTCAACGCCACCACGGATGTCTGGTTGGGCGACGCACTGCCGACGCCGGAACAACTTGCCACATTGGTGGACAAGGTCCGGTTCAACGGCCTGACCACCGGGCTGATGGCATCGCCAGAATTCACGGCCTGTAGCGTCTGCGGTCACGTCGCCGTGGGCAGTGCGCGGGCGTGCGCGGCCTGCGGCGCTCCGCAAGTCGAGACCCTGGCGATGCTGACCAATCGCTACAGTCGCGTTTCGGGCTGGTCAACCGCCGCCCAGTCCGAACGACACCGGCGCGTGCGCGTCACCGGCCATTCGCTCTGACGCCGCATTCGCTGGCAGCGCCCGGCATCGTTATTCGTCACCCTCGGCCTCGGCGCTCGGAAACGTACTCACCAAGTCGAGCAGGTCAGGACTTGTCCGCCGCTCGCTCTCCTGTATCCAGGCCGCGACTTGCAATCGCTGCTCACGGTTGAGCTGACCAATGAGGCGCAACAGTTCAGCGCGTTGCTGCTTGAGGCGTGCATCCAGTACGGTTTTCAGCCGGGCGTCCACTTCAGCATCTCGCCGGGAGGACTGCTCGGCGACTGACTCCGCAACCACTTGCGCGGCAATGCGCCGGAACGCGGCTTCGTCCAGGCTGGATGGTGGGGCAGCAGCCGTCCGTTGTGCCTCAACGGTAGGTATCGCCACGTCCGCAGCTCCGGTCGGCAACACCTCAGACCTGCCAAACCAACCGGTCGCCACGGTAACCCCCTGTGCGCCAATGGTCACCCGTACGTTGACCAGCGAACACACGACGAGCATCGCCGCTGCGCCAGCCGCCAGCCGGCTCCAGCGCGGGAGCGTTGCCCAAAACTCGCGCCAGGCCTGCCACGGCGATGGCGCAAGCGTCAGTTGAAGCCGTGGGGCAATAGCATCCATTTCCCAGCTCTGGAGCGCTGTCCGCACGGCTTGAAAACCTTCCAGTTCAGCGCGACACGTCGCGCAGGTCTGGAGGTGGCGCTCGATGTCAGCACGCTCAGCCGGTGACGCCTCGCCATAGAGATACGCCATTAAGTCCGGGCCGCGGTCGCAAGCGGCCGATGACGAATGGTTCGTCGGCATAACTTCCTCCTTACCGAGACGGACGCGCCAAGCCAAGCCCTTCCAAACGCCGCCGTAAGATATTGAGTCCGGTGTAAAGCCGCGTCTTGACCGTGCTGACCGGAAGGCCCAACACGTCGGCAATTTCATGAAACTTCAGCCCCTCGTATTCCTTCATGACGATGACCTGTCGCATCTCCGGCGGAAGCGCAGCCAGCGCCCGCCGAACCAGTTGTGCCCGCTCGTCATGCAGGAGTCGCTCATCCACGGACGCGGACGCATCAAGTGGGTCAAAGCCGCGCGCCTCAGCCTGCTCTTCCAAAGAAAGTTGTTCGGCCGGCTGCCGGCGCTGCCGGGAATGACAAGCATTGAGCGCAATCCGGTAGAGCCAGGATGAAAACTTAGCCTCGCCGCGAAATGATTTCAGGTGACGAAAGGCTGCCAGAAACGTCTCCTGGCACACATCACGCGCGTCTTCGTCTGAGCCGACTAGGCGATACGCCAGGCTAAAAATCGGACGCTCCCAGCGCCGAACCAGCATCTCAAAGGCATGGTTTTCACCGCCTAGTGTCCGTTCAACCAATTCTAGGTCAGAGGCTTCCACCACAGGTTGGTCTTCTCCCGGCCAGCTACGTTGGTCAGTCATCGCGTGCGCGTCAGTCTCTAACGCACGGCATAGGACGCCGGCACCGGCCAAAAAGTCGGTTTTTTCAAACCTAACGGTGGCGATGTCACGGTATCGCTGGGGCAATTTGGTCATTTCGGACCAAAGCGCCTCACCAGCTTGCCCCATCCAGTTTTGGTCAAAAGTTGCAAAGCTCCCGCTCATGGAGAGCAACTAGCTTTTTTTCAAGAATTTAGGAGACTGACTAACGATCTCGAAAGCCCTGGCACGCAGGTTGCACCCATAGGTGCTCAGGTAAGTGTTCATCACCAATGAACGCTTTTACCTGAACCCCATTCCAGACGAAGGACTCTAGGACGATGAAGAAAGTTGCACTTTCGCTGTTCGTTGCGCTCGTCATGGGCGTAACCACCTTTGGCGTCATCGAGACGGCTTATGCTCAGGAGCAACCAGCCGCCAACAGTGGGACTGGCACGAAGACTATGAAGAAGAAACGTCGTCGTCGCAAAAAGAAAGCTGAGACTCCTCCAAGCGGCGCGGTGATGACCAGCCAGTTCTAATCAACGGCGTATCCTACGCAGAGAAAAATGATATGGGAGCTTCGGCTCCCATATTTGTTTTTGCGCCACGATTGCGGCGCAAGTGTTTGGCGCAAGTGTTTGTAGAAGGCAATCCTCACAGAACATGGTTTTTTTCTCAGACGTTGCCAAGTACTATAACGAACTCATCCTGTGGTCAGCTTCAGGCATTCCACACGCCAAGGAGTCTCTTGTACGGCATGAACTTTGAAACTTGGACGCGCGATCCGCGCACAGTGTCCGCCGATGCATTGGCTGTATTCGTTTTTGAAGAGGATTCCCTTACCAGCCCAGCCCTATCACCGTTTGACGAGGCGCTCCCGGACTTGCTATCCAGCGTATTTGGCACGGAAATACGTGGCAAAGTGGGTGAAGTCGCGGTCATCCATACCCCGAACGGACTTTCAGCGAAACGCCTCATCCTGATCGGGGCTGGGCCATCCGCCCAGTTCAATGCGCGCGCCCTGCGCCAGCGCAGTGCCCAGGCGGCACGGGTCACCGTCAAGAAAGGGTTGACGACGTTGGCCATTGCGCTTCGTGGTGAGCTTGAACCAGCGGTGGCCGCGGCGGCGGCGGCGGATGGCATCTTGACCGGACTGTACGACCCGGCGCTTTATCGCAAGCCAAAAGATGACGTGAAAACCATCGAAACCGTTACCTTGTGCATTGCTCCGTCCGATGAAGCGGCGGTTCGGCCGGGCATTGACCGGGGCGTGATCCTGGGTGAAGCGGTCAATTTCGCCCGCACCCTCGCCCAAGAACCAAGTAACAAGCTCACGCCACTCGAAATGGCGCGCCGCGCGCAAGCCATGGCCGAGCGCGAAGGTCTGACGTGCAGCGTCTTCGGACGCGACCAACTGACGGAGCTTGGCATGGGCGCACTCTTGGCAGTCGGACAGGGCAGCGCCCAAGAACCTCAGCTCATTCGACTCAGCTACCGTCCGGCCGCGGAAGCCGCGCCGGGTGACATCCGGCTTGCCTTGGTCGGCAAGGGCATTACCTTTGACACCGGTGGCATTTGCATCAAGCCACGCGATGCGATGTGGGAAATGAAATACGACATGTCCGGCGGCGCGGCGGTAATCGGTGCCATGCAGGCCATTGCCCGACTCAAGCCGCCGATTGCTGTGGATGGCTACGTCGCGGCGGCTGAAAACATGCCATCGGCCACATCGTACAAACCAGGCGACGTGCTCCATGCCTACAGCGGCAAAACCATTGAAGTCATTGACACCGACGCCGAAGGCCGCCTCGTGTTGTGCGATGCCCTGGCTTACGCGCGCAAGGATGGGGGTGCAACGCATATCGTTGACTTGGCCACGCTCACCGGCGCGGTCATGGTGGCGCTCGGTCAGGAACGGGCCGGACTGATGGGCACCGAGCCAGCCTTTATTGAAAGCGTTGCGCAAGCCGCCAGCGCTGCCGGCGAGAAAGTTTGGCAGTTGCCACTGGATGAAGAGTATGGCGAACTGATGAAGAGCGATATTGCCGACATCAAAAATCTGGGCAATCGCTATGCCGGCTCCATCACGGCTGCCTGGTTTCTGCGTGAATTCGTCGAGGATACGCCCTGGGTGCACCTAGATATTGCCGGAGTCGCCTGGCTGGACGGCGACAAAGCCGACCTAGCAAAAGGCCCAACTGGGTTTGGGGTGCGGACGATTGTGCAACTTGCCGAACAGATGGCGGTCGGCAAATCAGACTAAAATCGGTGCGCAAAACCTCAAGCCAGACCTTGCCTGGGGTGTGCGCCATGGTCGAATCCCTTGAACTTCGGATTGAACGTCTCGTCGCTGGGGGCGAAGGCCTCGCCCATCTCCCAGATGGGCGAGCCGTTTTCGTCCCCCAGGTCGCGCCGGGCGAACTGGTGCGCGTGCGCATCGTTGAGGAAAAACCAACCTTTGCCCGGGGTCAGTTGATTGAGGTGATCGAAGCCTCAACCGCGCGCCGGAGCGCGCCCTGTCCACACTATGGTGATTGCGGCGGCTGCCAGTTGCAACATCTCCACTATGCAGCGCAAGTCGAGGCTAAACAAGACGTTATCCGTGAAGCCCTGCTCCGGCTCGGACATATCAACTGGCGCGAAGCCATCCCCATCATTACTGGCGATGAGTGGGCCTACCGCGGCCGGGTACAGTTCAAGCTACTGCCCACTGGGGAGCGCATACGGGTAGGTTTCTATGCCGGCGGAACCAATGATCTCTGCGACATCGAGACGTGCCTGCTCCTGGCGCCACCGCTAGCCGCACTTCCCGGTATCCTGCGCCAACGCGCCACACCACCGTTCCCCAGCAAAACGCTCGACATTGCGCTTGGCGAGGATAACGCCCTTTCTGCCTCCGCCCCGGTCGCCGCACTCCCAACCTCTCCGATCACGCAACGGATCGGTGATTTCGTCTATGCCTACGATGCGCGCTGCTTCTTTCAAGTCAACTCGAACCTCGTAGCCGCGCTTGTGCGTGAGGTCGTGCCAACCGGACCACTGCCTGGCGGCCTGGCGCTCGACCTCTATGCCGGGGTTGGATTATTTACACTGCCGCTTTCCCGCTGGTTCGCACAAGTTTTGGCCATCGAAGCTTCGCCCAATGCGGCAGCCTTCGCGCGCGAGAACCTCACACGCAACAACATCACCAATGTCCAGGTGATGACTGACGACTGCGGGCGGTGGCTTCAGAGGCGGGCAGCGGCCTTTACCGGGCGCGTGGACTGGCTGGTTGTGGACCCACCCCGCGCCGGGCTGGATAATACTGTCCGGAAAGGGATTGTCACCATTCGCCCACGCCGAATGACCTACGTCTCGTGCCATCCGGCGACGCTGGCCCGTGACCTCAAGTTTTTACTGGCGCATGGCTATCAACTCACCAAGTTGGTCGGGTTGGATTTATTCCCACAGACGGCGCACGTCGAAGTCGTGGTCCAACTGGCTTGGGGCAGTCCTGAGCAACCTTCGGGTGGGTCACGGCAAACTATCAACCGAAATCTTCTTTCAAGCGACTAAACCTTTCTATAAAGAATAGTTATTCCAAGCAAAAAACTCATCTCCAGCTTGACGCCAAGCCCTGGGGCTGCCTACTATGGCGCAACGGCGTGAAGCTCTTGGTATGCGCGACGTGGAGCCACAACACACACCGGTCTTGCTGGCCGAGACGTTAGCCGCCCTCGAACCGGCACGCGGGGGGTGGTTTGTGGACGGCACCATTGGGCTTGGCGGACACACCGCGGCCATCCTCAGGGCTGGGGCCAGGGGGGTGATTGCGATTGACCGTGACCCCGGCGCGCTCCGTTCTGCGGCCGAGCGATTGGCTGGTTACGGCGACCGGGTGCGGTTCGTGCACGGTGACTTTCGTTCCTTGAAAAGGATGCTGATGGAGATGGGATGGTCGCAGGTCAACGGCGTGCTGGTGGATTTGGGCATTTCATCCTGGCAGCTCGACGACCCGACGCGCGGCTTCAGTTTTCGCCACGATGGCCCGCTCGACATGCGCATGGATGCCACCGCATCGCTGACGGCGGCCGACATCGTGAACACCTGGACCGAAGCCGAACTAGCCGAAGCCATCCAGCAGTGGGGTGAAGAACGTTACGCCCGCCGCGTGGCGCGCTCGATTGTCAACACCCGCCGGACAGCGCCGATTACGACGACCCACCACTTGGCGGCACTGGTGCGGCAAGCGATTCCAACCCGTGGGCCGCAACGCATTGACCCGGCAACCCGTACCTTCCAGGCGCTGCGGATTGCCGTCAATCGAGAGCTGGACGGACTGGAAGCGTTTGTATCGGATGCGGTTGACGTCCTTGCGCCGGGCGGACGATTGGCAGTGATCACGTTTCACTCGCTTGAGGATCGTCCGATCAAGCATGCGCTGCGGCGGGAAGCCGGACTGCCGGACGAAGACGCTCCGGTGGATTTCTGGGGCCGCCGCCTGACACCGACGCCGCGGTTACGGCTGCTGCATCGCCGGCCGATCGTCCCGACCGAGGCTGAAGCGGCATCCAATCCACGCGCGCGCAGCGCCAAGCTCCGCAGCGCCGAACGACTTTAGCCACACACGCGCAAGTCGGTGAATCAACCATCGAACCGGGGGGGAGTCTCAAGTTGCAAGTGGGGAGGTTTTATGTCCCGCTACCGCTATGTCTCTCCGGTGATGAACCGGCGGGTTCGCCGCCCCCTCGACCGGCGCGCCCTGTGCCGGTGGTCGCTGGCTGGCCTCATTGGTCTGGCGCTCGCCCTTGGGTTCAGTGTTGCCGCCTGGCAACAACTGGAAGCCCTCCGGCTCAACTACGAAACCAATCTGCTCCGCAAACAGCTCAGTGAGCTGAACCGTGAGCGCGAGCGGCTTGAAAACGAGCGGCAACAGAAACTTTCGCCGATGTACCTGGGTGAACTGGCGCGACCACGTGACCTTTCACTGCCGAGGTCGAATCAGATCATACGCGCGGAGGTTCGCCGCTGATGCCCCTGAGCCGAACCATGACCACACGAATCGCTACCCCGGTGCGCAATGTCGTGCCGCCGGTGACGCGCCGCCGTGCCGTCGCGCCGGCCGCCACGGCCCAGGTGTCAGTGTGGCGGCTCTTCTCGATTGGCGGACTGCTTGGGTTATGGCTCCTCATCGTCGTGGGACGGCTGGTTCAGCTCCAGGTCTATCAGGCGGACGCCCTGCGCGAAAAAGCCGAACAGCAACAGCAAAAGACCTTCCAAACGCCACCCTGCCGCGGAAAAATTCTCGACCGCCAGGGGCGTGAGCTGGCGACCAGCCTCAAAGCGGCTTCGGTTTACGTCGCACCCAAAAACCTCACGGGTGAAGACCTCCAAAAGGCAGACCAGTTGGCAGCCATCCTCGGACTCGACCGTGAGACCGTCTGGCGGAAACTCAGGAGTTCAAGTGCCTTTGTCGCGCTCAAGCGCAAAGTTTCACCAGAAGAAGAAAAGGCGGTCCAACAGCTTGAGATGCGGGGCGTGGAGTTGGTGACTGAAATGCAGCGCCATTATCCCCAGGGATTGGTGGGCGCATCGGTCGTCGGGTTTGTCGGACTGAGCGAAGATGACACCGAAGAGCGCGGCAAGGCCGGCGTCGAGCGCGCGTTTGAAAAGCATCTCATCGGTAAGCCAGGGCGGGTTATCGTGGAACAGGATGCGCGCCGCAAGGTGTTCAACGTCCTTGAAGAATCGCCGGAGGTCGGGCAGAGCCTCGTGCTCACGCTTGACATACAGATTCAGCTCCAAGTCGAGCGGATTTTGAGCGAAGCCATCCGCGAACAAGGTTGCAAAGGCGGCGCCATTGCCGTGCTGGAACCGTCCACCGGCGACGTCCTGGCGCTGGCTTCCTCCTTTGGCGAACCAATCCATGACCCACCCAAGGACGCCGAATCCCTCCTGCGTCGTTACCGCAACCGAGCTGTGATGGACCACTACGAACCGGGTTCGGTGTTCAAGATCATCACCTACGCCGGCGCATTTGAGGAAAAGCTTCTGACCCGCCAGCAGAGGATTGATTGCCAGGGCGGCTCGATTCAGATGAATGGGCATACTATTCTCGACGGCGGACGCTATGGTGCACTCACCGCCGAAGAGGCCTTTGCCAAGTCGTCCAATGTGGCTGCCATCAAAACCGGAATCCGGCTCGGCCGCGACCGGCTACTGCGCTACGTCGAACGTTTTGGCTTTGGGCAACTCACCGAAGTCGGCCTGGCCGGTGAAACAGCCGGTGGCGTCGGCCACTTGAGTGATGCCCTCCTTGGCGCTGTCCCGATGGGCTACAGCGTCAACGTGACCCCACTCCAGTTGTGTGCCGCAGCGGCAACAATTGCCAACGGTGGGGTTTGGGTGCAGCCACACGCTGCCCGACGCATTGTTTCCACCACCGGTGACACGCTGCTCGACATCAAGCCGAAGACGCGCCGGGTGGTCAGCCAGGAGACGGCCCGCGACCTGACCGAACTGATGCGGGCGGTGGTCGAAAAAGGCACCGGCAAACGCGCTTCCGTGCGGGGCTACAGCACGGCCGGCAAGACCGGGACAGCCAAGAAAGTCGAGCGTGGGCGATACTCAGAAACCCGTTATGTGGCTTCCTTTGTCGGCTTTGCGCCGGCCACTCGCCCAGCCCTGGCCATTGCCGTCATGCTCGATGAACCGCCTTACGGCCGCCATCATGGCGGAGATGCTGCCGCGCCAGTCTTTGCGCGCGTGGTCGAAACCTTGCTTCCCCTGCTCCAAATTCCACCGGACATCTCGCCCGACATAGACCCCGCCTGGGCCACCGGCACGCCCATCCCACGGGAAGCCACACCAGATGGGGGCGACGCTGGGGGCGCATTCCGTCCGGCGGCGTCCCGCACGGCGGACATCGTTCTTGCCCAACCGCGTAGCTCGGAACCAACCACGGTCGTTACCATCAACAACAGCCTTCGGATGCCAGACTTGCGTGGGCTGGGGGTTCGCTCCGCGCTGATGGCGTGCGCCAAGGTTGGCATTCGCCTGGATGCCAGTGGATTTGGCACAGTGCGGACGCAATCCATTCCGCCGGGAACGCCGGTGACCGAAGGCATGACCTGCAAGGCGACGCTCAACTGAGCAAAGCACGGCGAAGTAGTCGTGAAGTAGGTGAGCTTGAGACCACCGGCTCTGCGCCGGTCCGTCAAAGCCGTTCATCGCCGGCGGACTTGGAAAAGAGCCAGGCATCGAGTGACAACCGGCCGCCGCCCGACGCCAACAACGACAAGGCCCCCAGCATTAGCACGAGCGGGTACTCCTGCTTGTTGAAGCCATCGTTGGCGTGGGCAACGAAAGCGGCGACGCCCATGGTAAAGGCTACGAAGATAGCCGACCACCGGGTGACGAGGCCGAGCAACAGGGCGATGCCACCCAAAAACTCAGCCAAGATCGCCGCCCAACCAAAGATGGTCGGCAGTGGAAAGCCGAGTTTTTCGACGAAGCCGATAAAGCGTCCCGGATCGCCAAAAAGCTTCTGCGAACCGTGAATGACCATCGCGCCGCCAACGGCCAACCGAATGAGAAACGGCCCGGCGCCGGCCAGACGGTCAAACCAACCAAGTGAAATGAGTGTCTTCATGCTTTTGCGCGGAAAGCGCCAGGCGCTGTCAAGGGTGAGCCGGAGCATTGCCATAACGCTCAAGAAAGGCCGCCCGGTCACGCGCCGCCGCACCCCAGGCCGACTGAGCATCGCGCGCGGCATAGGCCCGCCAAGCGGCAAGCGCCTCAGTTGGACGGCCGAGGATTTCGAGCGCGCGGGCCCGATTGTAGTGAGCTTCTAGCAAATCCGGTTGGAGCCGCAACGCTTCATCAAAGGCTTCCAGTGCTTCCGTGGCGGCTTCGGGCGAGGTTCGCGCGGCTTCAAGCAGGGCCAGCCCAAAATCGCTTTGCAACCCGGCATCCCAGGGAAACGCCTGAACCGCCAGTTGGAGGTGGGCAAACGCGGCCAGTGGCTTGCCTTCGGCCAGGTAGAACCGCCCCAGCGCACGGTGGCCGGCCGGGGTTGGGGTACGGATGAGGCGCTGCTCCAAGTCTTGGCGCGTTGCCTTGAGCTGAAGCTGCGCCTGGTTGTCCTGATCGTCGCCCCGGTGGATCGGCGCCATTTTGGATGATGGCAGGTTGGCAAGGCGTCCGTTGAGCACCAAACCGGTTGTCGTGGCAATCTGCCGCAGCGTGGCTTCGGCGTGGTTTTCCACTGGGGCGCGGCTCCAAAACCACAGGCTACTCCCAACGCCGACTAGCACCGCGCCCCCCAAAAGCCACCGTCGCCAGTGGCGACTGGCTGGGTGGCGGCGCGGTCGAGGTTCAGTTTGAGCCAAGCGTTCCATCCGCATCCTTTCCCGGAAGCGTCTCACGTTCCCGGAAGCATTTCACCGGATGCCTGACGATACCGCAATCCCTGCTCCAGCGCGATACCGCGGGCACCGGACAGGGCTGGTCAGACTGAACTGACCCTCGGCCAGCGTCACGGCAATTGGGCCAGCGTGACAATCGAGCTGGCGTGCATCAGGCCGGCGTGCCGGTCACAGCGCGCAGCCCCGCCAGGAGCTTGTCGTGCAAGCCTCCAAAACCGCCATTGGACAGCACTGCGACGACCTCGCCAGGGCCAAGCCGCGGCAGCAAGTAATCCACAATGGCTGCGGCTCCGCTGACGACTGCCGCCGACTTGCCACGCGCCATCAGGTCGGCGGCAAGCTGTTCCGGTGAAAAACAGTCGTCATCGGCGACCTTTTCACGCTCAAATACCGGCGCAATGACAACTTGCCGAGCGGCGTCGAAGGCCTCGGCATAAGCGATTTGAAAAACCCGCTTGCGGGAAGACCAGGAACGCGGCTCAAAGACGGCCGTCAACGGGCGACCCGGAAAGCGATGTGCCAGTGCCGCCAGCGTCGCTTTCACCGCCGTGGGATGATGGGCGAAATCATCAATCACCGTCACGCCGCCAACCTCACCGCGCACCTCCATGCGGCGCTTGACGGCTTGAAACGTGGACAGCCCGGTGGCGATGCGCTCCGGGGTCAGTCCCCAGAAGGTCGCGGCGGCCATCACCGCCAACGCATTGCGCACGTTGAAGTCGCCAAACGTCGGCAACGTAAACGTCCCAAGCTCAACCTCACCGCGCCGAACGGTAAAGCGCATCCCGGTCTCGGTATAGGCGATGTCAGCGGCGCGCCAGTGGGCATCAGGGGTGTCAAGTGCAAATCCCTCTACCGGGGCCGGTGAGCGCGTCACAACCTCACGGGCATGAGGTGAATCGAAGCCCACGATACACACGCCGGTCCGCGGAATGAGATTGACGAAACGCCGAAAGGCCAGCTTGACCGCATCAAGGTTTGGGTAGATGTCGGCGTGGTCGAATTCAACGTTATTCACAACGCCGATTTCCGGCAGGTAATGCATGAACTTCGGCCCTTTGTCGAAGTAGGCCGTGTCATACTCATCCCCTTCCAGAACCACGAAGTCGCTGTCTGTCACCCGGAAACTCACGCCGAAGTTTTCGGCCACGCCGCCGATCAGAAATGTCGGTTCGAGACCACCAACGGTCAGCACGTGTGCCGCCAAAGCCGTGGTCGTGGTTTTGCCATGCGTCCCGGTCACAACCAGGACGCGCTTACCCCATAGAAACTCCTGCCGAAGGACTTCCGGCAACGACGCATAGCGCCAGCGGTGTTCCAAAACATGTTCGACTTCCGGGTTGCCACGGGCGATGGCATTGCCAATCACGACCACATCTGGGCGACGGGTGAAGTTGGAGGGGGCATAGCCCAGACAGACCGGAATCCCCAGCCCAGCCAGCACGTCCGACATCGGCGGATACACGTTGGCATCCGAGCCGGTGACGTCGTGACCACGCGCCCGGAGCATCCCAGCCAGCGAGGCCATTGCCGTCCCACAAATCCCAATCAGGTGATAGTGCGCCATGCTCAGGGTTCTCCGGGCTGGTTTTCGACCAAGGTACGGGTCAGCACATCCAACTTCCGCCAGTCACGGTCGGCGAGCCGAACTTCCGTCGCCTGCCAGCCCTGCGCCGTCCGGGTAAACTTGAATGTCGCCTCGACCTGGGCCTCGACAATGGCATCGCTGGAAGAGAAGCCGGGCAAGACGCGCCGGATATGAATGCTGTTCCGGGCATAGCGGCCGCCCAGCGCCTGCTGGATGCCGCGTTGGGCCTCGCGGGCCGAAAGTTCCCGACCGGCCAGCACGCCCGCCGCAAAAGCCCCGCCGCCGATCCCTAGCAAGGCCAACCCGGCCAGCAGGACGATAGTGTAGCGCTTGCTCATGGTTGCTCCGTAGGGGTCTCGGCCGCGGGCTTGGGCGCCGCCGCGCCGGTATATTCGGCCATGGCCTGACCTAAATCATCCCCGGCAGTGACGCCGGCCGTCCGGGCGGTGTTGAGGTAATTGGCCACAAAACTAAAGACCAAAACCCGCCCATTGGCGGCCGTGACATAACCGGCCAGGGCGCTGACATCGTCCAGCGTCCCAGTCTTTGCCCGGAGATTTTCCGCCGCGCGCGTTCCCTTCATCCGGTGGCGGAGCGTGCCGTCCTGCCCGGCAATCGGGAGCGAATCGTAAAACACTTCCCACGCCGGATGCTTTCGCATGTAACGCAGCAGCGCCGTCAGCGCCGCCGGGGTGACATTGTCGAGGCGTGATAGCCCCGAACCATCCCGAACCTTCAGCTCGGCGACCGGCGCTCCGGCACGGGACAGAAACTCGGCCACGACCTCACAGCCGGCAGCATCCGTATCTTTGTCGCTCGCGCCGCGTGCCTTGCCCAGATGCCGCAGCAGCATTTCGGCAAACAGGTTGGAACTGATTTTGTTCGTCGTCCGCACCCAGGCCGCCAAGGGTGGCGACTCGATGGAAGCAATTTCTTTGAGGGTTTCGGTGGCAAGTGGCTGTCGCTGCCGGAAGTTGGCATCGGCGCGCCGGACACCACCCCGCACGACCACGCCCCGGCGGGTCAGCATCTCCCGAAAGAGGTGGGCTGTGAAGCGGGCCGGATCGTGAATCGCCACGCCCAGCTCGCGTCCGCCGTTCGGCGGCAGCGCCCCATACAGCTCGATGACATTGTCCGCCAAGCCGCGGTGAATGCCAAAGGTATCGGTTTCCTTGCCGGCCGAGGTGACGGCTTCATTGCGAATGGTGACGTAGTTCGTGGCCGGTGTGAACGTCACGGCCACCTTTTCACCGGGCCGCGTCGGAGCGACCGTCAGGGTCACATGGTTATCTGCTGCGGACAGGGCGCTGACCTCCGCGCCGTAGTACCACTGCAAGTCATCCCATCCCCAACCATCGCCCAACGGCGCGGCGCGGAAATAGCTTTCATCCCCGACAATATCGCCGGTGATGTCCTTGACGCCTGCCGCCACAACCTGGTCGGCCAAGGTTTCGAGCGGCGTCAAACGGGTGTCTTTCTTGTCGCTGTTGTAGCGGTCGGAAAGCGTTGGGTCGCCGCGTCCAACCAGGATGAGGTCGCCGGGAACCGTGCCGTTGCCGTCCAGCGCCGGGACGTAAACCGAAGTCCGCACCCGAAAGTCCGGCCCGAGCACGTCGAGCGCCGCCGCCGTCGTCAGGAGCTTCATATTGGAGGCCGGAAGGAACCGTTTTTCACCGGCCACATCCGCCAGCACTTCTCCGGTTTCCGCGTCTTCAATCCGTACGCCGAGCCGCGCGCCCTGGAGAGCCGGACGGGCCGACAGGCGCTCGACCACCGCCTGAAGCGAGGAAGCACCCACCACCGGAATCGGCGGCGGCTTGGGTTGGGCCGCGCGTTGCGGCGCCGGACGCGCCGGCGCGCGTCCCGACCGCTGAGCCTCGGCCGGAAACCCTGCCGCCAGCCCGCTCCCGACGGCCAGCGCCAATCCCACCACAATCCTCAGCCACGGTGCTTGGTTAGGCATCTCAAGTCTTCACAATGATTTCAAGATTACGCCCGGCTAGCCCAGGCGCGGTCCGGGCCCGCCGGACGAATAACGTTAGCATGTCGGGCGAAAACCTTTCGACCGGCAAAGTTTCCGTTGCGGTCAGCCCGACCATGAGCGAAGTTGGAAGGGAAACGTCCCACCACGCTGCTCACCTCAACCCTTCACCGCTCCCGGTCAGCCTATGAAGAACCGGCTGCTGACGCCAATGGACAATCAATACGCACCACAAGCCTATTCCGTGCCACTCCTAAACTCGCGGGCTGACTTCTGGCGGGCGGTGCTGGAACTCATGAAGCCGCTCACGTGGTTTGCTCCGATGTGGGCGTTTCTCTGCGGCGCGATCAGTAGCGGGGCAGCCCCAACTGGCGACTTTCTCTGGCAACTTTTCTTGGGCGCGATCCTGGCCGGGCCGCTGATGTGTTCGATGTCGCAGGTCATGAACGACTACTGCGACCGCGAGGTGGACCGCCTCAATGAACCCCAGCGTCCCTTTCCTTCGGGGCGCATCACGGAGACGCAGGGCATCCTGATCTGCGCATTGCTGACGGTGGCCTCGTTTGCCATGGCGTGGGTGGTTGGAGCGTGGCCGGTGCTGCTCATCACGGTCGCCGCCTTTGTCATGTCGCTGCTGTACAGCGCGCCGCCGGTGCGCGGCAAGCGCAACGGCTGGTTCGGGAATGGACTCGTCAGCTTTGCCTATGAAGGCGTCGCCTGGGCAACCGGCTGCCTTGCGGTATCGGGCGCGTTTCCTCCGGCCAGCATTGCCGGGGCGGTGCTCTACAGCATCGGGGCGCACGGAATCATGACCCTGAATGACTTCAAGAGCGTGCCTGGTGATACGGCGCTGGGCATTCGCTCAGTACCGGTTCAGCTTGGCATTCCACGCGCCGCGCGGGTGGCGTGTTATGTGATGAACATTCCGCAACTGCTGTGCGTCGGCTTGTTGGCGTGGTATGGGGCTTGGCTGTGGGCCGCCGTCCTGATGGGATTGCTGGTGGCGCAGCTTCCGTTGCAGGTCAAGCTCATCCGCGACCCCGAAGCCCGCGCGCCATGGTACAACGCAACGGGAACAACCCTCTACGTGCTGGGCATGATGGCCTATGCGATTGCGATTCGCTGAACTGCCTGGCGCAGACGACGCCCCTGACGCGCGCTTGACACAAACTTTTTGAGCGCCGATTTGCACGCAATGAGAACACGGAACGTATGAGAATCATCATTTACACAGGTAAGGGCGGAGTTGGAAAAACCAGTGTTGCCGCCGCGACGGCGCTCTTGGCAGCCGAGCGCGGACTGCGAACGCTGGTGATGAGTACCGACCCGGCCCACAGCCTTTCGGATTCGCTTGACATTCCACTCGGACCAGAACCACTCCGCATTCTGGACCGACTCGATGCGCTCGAAACGAATGTCTATCAAGACCTGGAAGAAAACTGGGGCGTCGTCCGTACCCACTTTGCCGAAATCCTGGCCGGTCAAGGCGTGGATGGCGTCCTGGCAGATGAATCCGCCATTCTCCCCGGCATGGAGGAGCTATTTAGCCTGACGCGCATCCGCAAATACCGCGAAAGCGGCGAGTATGACCTGCTCATCGTGGACGCCGCGCCCACCGGCGAGACCTTGCGTCTGCTCTCGATGCCGCAGACGATGAGCTGGGTCATCCGACTTGTCCGCGGGCTGGAATCTTCAATCGTGCGCCCGATTGTCCGTCCGCTGGCCAACGCCACGCCTGGGCTGCGCAAATACATGGCTTCGGAAAAGGTGTTTTCAGAAGTCGATCGCATGTTTCGCAACCTCGAAGCCATGCACGACATTCTGTGCGACGGCACAACCACGACGGTGCGGCTCGTGATGAATGCCGAGAAAATGGCCATCAAGGAGTCCAAGCGTGCGCTGACCTACCTGAACCTCTACGGCTTGCTTTCGGACGGCATCGTGGTCAACCGGCTCTTGCCCGTGAACGAAAACAGTGGCTTTTTGGAAGGGTGGAAAGCGGTGCAGCAGCGGTATCTGTCCGAGATTGAAGACTCGTTTCAGCCGTTGCCAATTCTGCGGGCGCCGATGTACGGTTCAGAAGTCGTCGGGCTGGATCGGCTGCGGGTGCTCGCCCAAGACTTGTTTGGAGACACCGACCCCGCCGCGCGGCTTTACGGCGAGCGTCCCTTTGAGATGTGTAAATCGGAGCATGACTGCCGCATCCGCATCCGGCTGCCGTTTCTGGAGCCAGACCGGCTCGAAACGTGGATTGCTGGAGATGAACTCGTCATCCAGATTGGCAATCAGCGCCGCATGGTCGGCTTGCCAACCTCGATGATTGGCTTGGAGCCAAGTCATGCCGAGTATCAGAACGAGTGGCTAAGTATTTGTTTTGAAGCCCCGGTCGGTGTTGGCTGAAGCACGGCCTGGGAATCGTCATACCGGGATGCTGACCGACCGGACACCTTCCAGTTCGGTTGGCGGCGAGGACTGAACGGGCCTCACGGCCGGTTGATGGCGCACAGGTTTTACGTCCCCAAAGTTCAGCTCACTTCCTTTCCATCCGAACTTCGGAGGACTTGTTGCTATGGGTCAGTTCAAAAAAGTCGTGGACTCCATCGTCGAAATCGGCGAGATCAACCTCGAGGGTCACATCAACCTCGTTGGCGACATTTACCGCGCCATTGCCTATAACTTCGACCGCATTCAGGGCCGCATGTTTGACAACCTCTATGACGGCGGCGGCGCACGGCGCAGCGTAGGCGCTCCGGCAGCGAGCAAGACCACCGCCTCCCGCTTCACGGCGGAAGGATAACCGCGGGCAAGGGAGCTTGGCGCGCGGCCTTGGCTGGCAGCGCCGTCAAACTCCCCCCATCCACCACGTTCACGAGCCGCGTTCATCCAGACCCAGCGGCCCGACCTAGCGGTTTGAGGAGAAACGACGATGGCCAACGTCGCATTGGAGTTGCCTGTCCCTTATATCGGCAAAAACGTCGAACGGAAACATGTCGAAGAGTTTTTTCGCTACCATCGTGAACCAGATGAGGTCGTGATTGCGCTCTTCGATGGCATCGTCTTTGACGGTGACGGCAAGCGGGTCGGTGGGTTGACGCTGCACGATTATGTCATTCTGACCGACCAGCACTTTATTCTTTGGGCGCGCGGCTTGCAGTCGGATGTTCTCGACCGCCTGGACTATCGCGGCGTGCGTCTGAGCGCCAAGGCAGCCGATACGCTGCACGGTGAGTTGGCGCTGGAGTTTACGCCGCCGGCCGTTCCCAAGGCACTCACGGCGCGGGTTGACTTGCTGCCGATCATGGACCTCCCCGCCCTTGGGGAGCTGTTTGAGTTGACGAAAGCCCTAGCCACCTGGAACGCCGGACAGTCTGACAAGCCGAAGGCAGCCCAGCCGCTTGGGGCTTCCGCCACGGCCGCCGGCCCAGTCACCTTGCCAGATGAAATCGTCGCGCGCATTGAACGCATCCGAGCCATCGTCCAGGAGGCGCACGCCAAGCGGGGCACGCCATTCAAAGCGCCGACCCCGGCGCCAACGGCACACCCAGTCCCACCCCAGGAAGCGGCAACCAAAGAACCGTCGCTTGACTCGCCGTTTGGCACCGGACGCCCTGTTTCAAACACGAGCTATGCCGTGTATCGCGTAGCGCAGGCGGCCAAAGACGCCATCGGAACGTTTCCAACCGACCTAGGCAAGTCCATTGGGCTTGATGAAACACTCTCAAAGCTGGTGGACCGGATCCCCAAAGTCGAAGACATCGGGCAAATTACGGCGCTCATCGAGGCGCTCAACAAGCTGCTCATCACCGTGAGCGAGAACCCGGCCGCCAGAGCATTTCTCCTCCAGGCCATTGATCGTATGGTCGAACAAGGCAGCCCATTCAAGCAACTTCTGGCGTTTATCCAAAACGCCGGCAAACCAGCTCCTACTCCGGCCACCCCAGCCCCTTCGCCAGCACCACCGACCGAGCCAGCCACGGTGGACGGCACTGGACAGATGGCGGGCGCGGCGGCGGCCCGCCGAACGGCCGTGAAGGTCAGCTTTGCCAAAGACAGCAGCCCACCGGTTACGGACGATGGCGCACCGCGTCCGCCTCTGGCCATTGCCTACGGCCCGAAGGTCACGGAGCAGTCCACCTCCCAACTGGAAACACCTGAATTGTCAAGCGCCGCGCCATAGCCTTGGCGCAGGCTTGAAACCTGGCATAGGCATTCCTGTCTGCGCCACTGGCCCAACCTGACTGTTCAGACAGTCATTTGAACCACCGGCTTCAGACCAAGTGGTGGGTCTGGCATCCTAAAAAGCTCCTGGGTGGCAATGCCGGCCACCACGGAAGGCTTCCGTCTTTTTGGCTTGGCGGGCCTGGTGTGGACGGTTAGATTTCTGGTTACGTCGTGACCGCCAGGCGCGATCGCGTCGGTCTTGCCCCCAAGCCATCCTGCAAGACAAGGACGTTCGGCCATGGTAAGTCAGGTTGCGGTCAGGTCATCAGAAGTCGCCATGTCTCGGGCACGGCTGCCTGTCCAAGCCGCGACGCGACGCGCAGTGGACTGCGACTTTGGCAGTCCCGTCATCGAAACCATCCGGCAGCAAGGCTATGTGCTGCGGGTTGGGCGACTCACCTTTCATTTGGCGCGTGAGTTTGGCTTTTGCTATGGCGTGGATGACGCCTTGGACTTGGCCTACGAAGCTCGCCGCCGGTTCGCCGGGCGGACGATCTATCTCACCGGCGAAATCATTCATAATCCGACGGTCAACGCCCGACTTGCGGCGCTGGGTATTCACCAGCTCGAAAACATCGCCGACGTGACGCCGCAGGATGTCGTTGTCATTCCGGCCTTTGGGCTGCCGGCCTCCGACCTGGAGCAACTGCGCAACGTGGGCTGCACACTGGTTGATACGACCTGTGGCTCGGTCGTTCATGTTTGGAAGCGGGTCGAGCGCTATGCCCGCGATGGCTTCACCACCATCATCCACGGCAAGCACGACCATGAAGAAACTACGGCGACTCGCTCACAGGTGCTGGCGATACCGGGTGGGCGGTATGTCGTCGTCCGCGACCTCCAGGAAACTGAACAGCTTGCATCGGTCATCACCGGCCTGCAACCGGCGGCAACGCTACGGGATTTTTTCGCGCGCGCGGCTTCGCCAGGCTTCAACCCGACGCGCGATCTCGGCAAGATCGGACTTGCCAATCAAACGACCATGCTGGCCAGCGAGTCGCTGGCCATTGCCGAGCGGCTTCGCGCGGCGATGACGGTTCGGTATGGCGAGGATGAAACACCTTTCCGCTTCCGCTCCTTCGACACCATTTGCAGTGCCACCCAAGTGCGGCAAGATGCCGTAGCCGAACTGCTCAAGCGTCCCCTGGACTTGCTGGTGGTTGTCGGTGGCTACAACAGCAGCAACACCGGACACCTCTGTGAAATGGCCGCGGCCGTGTGTCCGACCTACCACATTGCCACCCCGGACTGCATCGTGTCGGCCGAGTTGATCCGCCACAAGCCGGCATTCCAGGCCCAGGAAATTGAATCCAGCGGGTGGCTGCCACCGGGACGCCTCAACATCGGACTAACGTCCGGCGCATCCACGCCGGATCGGGCGCTCGGTGACACCATCCTCCGGCTGGTTCAAGCGGCGGGTGAATGCCCGCCGCAAAGCTGGACGGCGCGACAGGTTGCCGATTTCGATCCCGTCCCGGCCGGGTGAGCTGGGGAAGCAAGCCACGGGTATTGCCTTCCCCAAAACCATCACGCCCTAGATACGCTTGTCGCCGCCGGTAGCCTGTTCGAGCAGCTCGGCAATATCGAAGACCTTGACCCGCTCCTCGTTGTGGGCCTTGAGGCCGTCCGTCAGCATCGTCATGCAGAAAGGACAGGCCGCAGCTACGACATCGGGTTTGGTTTCCAACGCCTGCCGTGTGCGCTCGACGTTGACCCGTTCCCCGGCTTCTTCCATCCACATCCGCGCCCCGCCCGCGCCGCAGCACATGCCCTTGTCGCGGGAACGCTCCATTTCCGTCAGCTTTGCGCCAATCTGAACCAGCGTTTGGCGCGGCTCGTCATAGATATGGTTGGAGCGCCCCAGGTAGCACGAATCATGATAGACCGCCGTGGCTTCGATTTTCTGCGTCGGCGTGATACGCCCCTCAGCGACCAACTTCGACAGATACTGGCTATGGTGCATGACCTCAAAGGTGCCGCCAAACTGCGACCATTCATTTTTGATGGCATTGAAGCAGTGCGGACAGGAGGTAAGCACCGTCTTGAAGCGCGACTTGTAGTTATTGAGGGTTTCGACGTTTTCCTGGATGAGCGTTTGGGCGAGATACTCATTACCGGCCCGCCGCGCGGGGTCGCCGGTGCACTTTTCTTCCTTGCCGAGGATGGCAAAGGCGATTCCGGCCCGTTTGAGCAACCGCGCCACCGACTGGACGACCCGGCGGTAACGATCATCGTAAGAGCCGGCACAACCAACCCAAAACAGCACCTCGACCTGCTTCTGGTCGGCTTCAATCATGGACATCAACGGAATGTCCAGGCCTTCCGCCCAATCCGCGCGCCCATCGTGGCTGAACGCCCACGGCGAGTATTTGTTTTCGAGATTGGTAAAGAGGGTATTGAGTTCGCCTGGGAAGTCAGCTTCTTGCAGAACGAGGTTGCGCCGCATGTCCACAATGGTCGGGACGTGCTCGATGCTGACCGGGCATTCCTGCATACAAGCCTGACAGGTCGTGCAGGCCCAGAGTTCTTCGGGTGTGATGAAGCCTTCACCGATGATCTTTTGCGCGAGCGCATGCTTGACGCTCTCCGCGACTTCACCGTGACCATTGCCGTGACCATTGGCGGCCACGCCCTTTGTGAAAGCCCCAAGCTTGCCGATGGTCAGTTCGCCTTTCTCCTCAACACGATGGCGGATGTCCATCATGATTTTACGTGGCGAAAGGGGCTTGCCGGTGTTGTTGGCCGGACATACGGCCGTGCAACGCCCACACTCGGTGCAGGTGTAGCTATCGAACAACTGCTTCCAGGTGAAGTGCTCAACATCTGATGCGCCAAAGGTTTCGATGTCTTCGGCTTCCAAGTCCATTTTGGGGAGAACGCCCGATGACTGATGCGATGCGAAAAACACATTCGGGAGCGAGGCAATCACATGCAAGTGCTTTGAGAACGGCAGGTAGTTGAGGAAGACAAACAGCACGACCGCATGAGACCACCAGGCAACTTCAAACAGGACTTCGTTTTGATTGCCGCCGAGATAAAAGCCAACCACCTCTGAGATAGGACGGTTGCCGAAAATCACGCTGTTTGTCGCCGGATGCGTCCCATTGGCAACAAACATCGTCACCATGAGCGCGATGATCATGGCCAGGATGAGCGTGGCGTCCATTCGGCTTTCAGGCTTCATCTCCGCGCCCGAAAACCGCTTGGGCTTGGTGACATAGCGCCTGAAGAGAAATGTCAGGGAAGCGGCCAGCACGAGCACCCCAAACACGTCTTGCAGCAACGTCAAGGGCCCGTAGCCGGGCAGGAAATACAGCGAAGCCTGGGGATGAAAGCCCTCCAGGACAACCTCGAACGAAGCCAGCGTCAAGACACAAAAACCCCAGAACACGGCGACGTGCAGCGCGCCCGCCCACCAGTGGCGCATGATTTTCGTTTGGGCAAAGCCAATGACAAGCAAATCCCAGAATCGGCGCGGCAGGTTGTCGAAACGGTTTTCCGGCTTACCAACCCGGATGTACTCGATGAGTCGCCAGGCATTGAACAGAAAGTAACCAACCGCGGCGAAGAAGAAGACAATGAAGATGGCGTTTTTGATGGTCATAGGGCAAGCGCGCGCACTCCCAAGTAGTGAATGACGATTCATTCAGTCGTCTCGCCACACAATCCCCGACGAGACGTGAACCGAGCATTGGGGGATGAGTTAAGTTTCCGTTGCAGTCCGTGACTTCAACTGCTGGAGTGTATCAAGCGTAACACTTGACAAGCCAGGTTGTCTTGCTGAACTTCTGGAAAATTTCCGAACCAAGCCAGGGAGTCGCCCGCCAACCAGTCAGCGTCAGGTCTTGGCCGAGAGTAAAAGGTAGAGGCCGCCGCTGCCAAACAACAGGTTTGGCCCCCAGGCAGACCAAAACAACGGGAGAGTCCGGTAGTTGCCGAACTGCTCAAACAGGCTCACGGTGCCCCAAAAAAGCACGGCCAGTCCGACGCCAACCGCAATCCCAACCATCGCTCCCCGTTTGCCAATCGTCAGGGCAAACGGCAGCCCAACGAGCACCATGACAAAACAAGCAAGTGGCGCGGCGATTTTAGTTTGAATCGCCCGCTCCAGATTTTCGACATCCAGCCCCTGGGCGGTGAGTTCCGCGACCTGCTGCTGCAACTGTCCCACGCTCATCTTGGCAATGTCGGTCGCGCTTTGCTTGAAGTAATCCGGCGTTTCGCTCAACTTCAAGCGCAACTCCTGAATGGGTTGGCGGCGGGTTTCCAGTCCGTCGGCTGAAAAGGTTCGTCGCCAGCCATTTGTCAGGACCCATTCTTCAGTGAGGGCGTCCCAACGCGCTTTGGCGGCATAGGTCCGCGACACCAACATGGCCGTCGTGGGATGCAGTTCATACACCCCAAAACTCGCAAACTCATTCCGCTCGGTGTCAAACACCGCGAAATTGAACATTCGGTGCTCACGCCCACGGAACCACTTACGATTTCGTTGGTGGAAGGTTTGTGGCGGCAACGTCCCACCACGAATCTGGTAACGCAGGTAGTCCTGGCGCTGATTCGACATCGGCAGAACCAGTTCCTGCGTCGCCGCCATGAACATGGCAACCAATCCCGCCCCAAGTAAAAACGGAACCGACAGCCGGTATAAACTCTGCCCACTGGCATACAGCACCACCAGTTGGGCCGACTTGGCCAGCAATCCGAAGGTGATCAAGGTGGCGACCAAGACCGCAAACGGCGTCATGTAGTTCACGATTTGCGGCGTAAGGAACAGCAGATACCCAACGACAACGCTTGCACCGATGCGATTCTGAACGATGGGGTTGATCAGCTCAAAAAGTGTGAACACCTGAAAAATACCCACCAACCCAAGCAGCACCAGCAGAAAGTAGCGAAGGGCTTCGCGGAACAGTAAGCCGTCAATGATCCGCGGAAACCCAAGCCGTCTCGGTGGCGTCAGGCTCGTCACGGAAGAAGCTTCCTCCGTCAGCCAGCGGGGCTTTTCCTTGCTGGGCCGCGCCTGCCAAAGCGGGAGGGCAAAGCGCCTGACCAAGCCCCGGCACCACGCCCAGCCACGCCAAAGCCAACCCCAGCCGGCCCAGGCTCCCAGCCGGCGGCCGATGCCGCCCAGCATGCCCAGCGCAAGTCCCAAAAACAGTAGGTTGGGTAGCCATACCCCAACGACCACTGGGATGGCACCGCTTCGGGCCGAGCGCTCGCCGCCCAACGTGAGTAGGTAAAAAGCCAGCGCCAGCGCAATGCCGACGAAGAGGCCAGCCGACCGCCCACTCCGGAGCGTCGTCACGCCCAAAACAACCCCGAAGAGCGCGAACAGCAAGCAAGCCGCCGGCAAAGCCAACCGGCGATGCAACTCGGTGGCGACGGCCCGTGCCTGGCTCGGCGTGGTCGGCTTGAAAACCCAAAGCTCCGGGAAGGTCAGTAGCTCTGGCCCGGGTGGGCGCGCCTGAAGGTCCGGGTTGGCCTCATCACCGCGACCGAGCGAAAAACTGGCTGTCAGCTTCCCGGAAGCGTTCATGAAATAGCTTGCCGCCTCATCTGGCTGGCGCGATTCCTGGCTGTAAATCCGGGCCTTTTCAAGCCGCAACTCGCTTTCTTGCAGTGTTTTGCCCAAGACCAGTTGCCCCGACTCGGCCGAGTAAATTTTTGGTTCCTGGTCGGGACGATCCGCCATTTCAGCGATAAAGATCCGCTGCCAGACGTTGTCGCCATCGCTGCGGTCAACATAGAGAATCCGGCCCGGCAGGTCTTCCGTGAAGGTGCCTGGCTTGATGTAGGTCTCGATGCTTCGCAGGAGCAGTTCGGAACGTGTCTTCTTGAGCTGATTGAGCGAGTTGACGGCAATTGGGAGGAGGTAAAACGTGTGATATCCCGTCACCCCCATCACCACGATGCCAACCATCAACACTGGTCGGAGCAGCGCCCAGTGCCCAGCCCCGCTCGCTTGCAGCACCACGATTTCGCTATCACCCGACAGCCGGCCCATCGCCATCGTCACGCCAACCAGAAACGCAATCGGCAGCGTGAAAATGACGATGCCGGGCAGGAGTGACAGGACAAGCATGAGCAGCGGCGTGCTCGACAGCCCGCGCCGCGAAAAAACAACGAAAAGCTCGGAGAAACGTCCCGCCTCATGGAGAAAAATCACGGCCGTCAGCAAAAAGAAGACCGTGGCGACGTACGGGACGATTTCTCGGATGAGGTAGCGATCAATGAGCCGCATGGAGCGTGAAGCGTAAACGCAGCCGGCTTCCACCCATCGCGCCGGTCATGGGTGGAAGCGCAGCGCGCTATGACCTGGACGGCTCAACCGTGAAGAAGGTCTTGGGGGACAAGGTGCGCCGAGCAACTTTGTCCGTGATGACCACCGTGACTTCGTAGCTCCCTGGCTCAAGTTCGGCAAGGGGAATGAGTCGCCCAAGCACGATTTGCTGCCCGTAGCCGCTCAGGTCGGAAATGCCATTCTTTCCATCCTCACGAATCCGCTTCACTTCCTGTCCGGTCTTCGTATTGGTGATGACATAGTCAACCTCGATAGCCGGCCGCAGCGAGGCCTGGTCAATCTGGACGTTGTACACCTGCATGTACACCCCCAGACTCTGACTTTGCTTGAAGCGCTGGGTCACGCTGGGACGAACTTTGTTGGCCCCAATGATGAACTGGCTGCCGGAGACGCGCGTCACCGGCTCGACCAGATCGGCTAGAATGAGCGAACTGGTCGAAAGGGCTTCGGGCGAGTAGCGGGGAACCTCAAAGCCCTGCCGCACAATCCCGGTGTGACCACTCGTCACATCGCGGACAACGAAATCAATCTTGTAGTTCCCCGGTGGCAGAATCAGGCTCTTTTGATAGACCGAGCTGAGCTTGCGCCCAACCTCAAACTGTGACTGCTGATAGGTGATGATCGGCGCTTCTTCAAAAATGCCCACCCGTTTGCCGGTCAACGCTGACACACGCGCATAGATATTGAGCTGCGCTTTCTGGATTCCACCTTCATCCTTGAAGCCTAGGTCACCGTTGTTGAACATCAGCGTGAAGGTGGTCACGATGGCCGATTCCCCGGCGCGGAGGAAATCGGTTCGCACATCGAAGGGCAGCACGTCGAACTCAACCTGCTGGTCAACCCGTTCCGCCAACTGGCGGTAGCGGACCGACGGCGCGCGCTGCAAATTGGTCAGAATTGCCAGGCGCTCAAAAGGCATGTCCTGCGTCCGCATTGGGTAGAGTGGGTTGTTGCCGTTCCGGTTGCCCGGACTGAAAAACGGACGATCCACCTTCGAGGCCAAGCCAAGTTGCTCGGCAAGCGTCAGCCCGGCGTTTGGCACGAAGAGGAGCGCGTCTTTTTCGTCGGCATTGCGCGCAATGCGGTATTCACCGCTGCCCGTTGGGTCAACAAACTCAATCTCAATCCCGGAGCCTACCCCTTCCAGATAGCGATAGAACCACGTTTCAAATGGATAGGTTGACGTTGTTCCGCCACCTTCATAGATTGGGCGTTCGTATGGCCCCCCGGCCGGACGTGACTCGACGCTATCGGGCGGCCCCCACGTGATGTAAATCCGCCCCCGGTCAGTTTTCCAGCCCGGAATACCGGACGTGAACTTTTCATTCGCGTAGGCAATGCGCCGGTAGTATTCTTCGCGGTACTCATTTTCCGGCGTGTCTGGATCAGGGTCGCGCCGCAACCAAAACTGCTCAATAAACTCTTCTCGTTCTTCGTCCGTTTGGAGCTTCTTGAACGCGGCGCGCTCCTCGGGCGTAATGATGTAATCAACGTCTTCATTGACCCAACGCTGATAAATCTTGTCGAGTTCAATCTTGCGCGGTTTTTTCTTCTTGGGTTGCGCGTCATCCTGCGCATAGCCCAGCGCCGGCGTTAGCACCGTAGCGATCCCAAAACCGAGCGCCAGACTGGCGTGCCAGGCGGCGCGCCAAAGGCGAGTGATGCATGCGCTGTGCATGTACGGCATCGTCATAAGCGGGCAAAACCTCCTAGACCGCTCTTATCGGTTGTAGCTAAAGCCTCTCCCGGCAGTGCTGCGCGGCGTTGGCAAGACTCGTACGTTAGAAAACTCTGCCCCGTCTTAGCAAGGCATTCGGCACAACCGTTGACTTGCCCAATAGCCCCGAATAACAGACAGCACAGCACAGCGGTTCAGTGACGGGGAACTAAGCGGGCAGCGGACTGGCTGGCGACGGCCGGCGGCGCAACACAGGTAAAACCGCCAGAAAAATCACACCACTCAGCGCTGTTGCCGCCACACACAGCACCATGGCCTGCCGGAGAGCATCTGTCGCGGCTGACGGCGCGGCGTTGTCACCGGCAATTACATCCGACAGAAAGCCAACCACCACTGGCGACGGCATATCGCCCAGAATGTGGATGGCAAACATGTAAAAGGCAATGGCCGTGGCACGCAACGACGATGGGACAAGGTCGGTAACGATAGCAGCGACCGGTCCGTGGTAGAAGCTCATGAAAAAAGTTGCCATGCAGCCAGCAAAGATAAACTGATTGAGCGTTGGCGCGTAGAGTCCCCAGTACAAGAACGGTGCGCCAAGCAGAAACGCCACCGCCATGGTGAGCGCACGCCCGGCCGCCAGTCGTTGCTGGAGCCAATCCGCGGTGAAGCCGCCGGTAATCACGCCCAAAAAGGCCGCAATCACAATCGGCGTCAACCGGATAGCCGCCTTGGACGACTCAATCCCGTAAAGCTCGGTGACGAGCTTTGGTAGAAAATGGATGAGCGCTCCGGCCGCAAACGTCACACTGGCCGCGCCGGCAATGACCAGCCACAGCGATCTGATGTGGAGCAACTGTAGAATGTCGTTCCATTTGGCTGGTTCGGTGGCGTGGCTGCGCGCCGGTTCCCGAAACAGCCAGACGACAATCGTGAGCAACAACCCCGGCAGTCCGACGACGAGAAAGCAATAGCGCCAGCCGATCTTTTCGCTCAGAACGCCGCCGAGCACCAGCCCCAAGGCAGCGCCTACGACCAACCCAAGGTTGAAAATACCGATCACCTTGGCCCACATCCGCGCCGGGAACATGTCGCTGAGCAGCGATGTGGCCGCCGGGGCATAGGCCGCTTCTCCAACGCCAACCGCCCCACGCGCCAGCAACAAGTGGACATACGAATTGGCAAAACCGGCGCCCGCCGTGGCCAGACTCCAGAAACCAATGCCGGCGGCGATGATTTTTCGCCGCGCAATCCGGTCAGCCAGGATGCCCAGCGGAACCGCGGCGAGTGAATGCACCAGCATGAACGCCGTCCCCAGAAACCCGGCCGCCGTGTTGCTGAGATTCAACTCATCTTGAATGGGCTTGAGCAGCGGCGGAATGATCTGCCGGTCAACATAGTTGACGACCTGTACCAAGGTCAGGATGAACAGAACGTACCAAGCGTAACGTGACGCTGACGCCGAAGCGTCAGCGTCGGAAATGCCTGAGACGGGCGCAACCAAGTCGGGCGCCGGGAAGTGACTCATACGTCTTGTGGGCTATGAAAGGTTTGCAAGTTAGACCGCTGCCGCGCTGGTCTGGGCGCAGTGCTTCTGAAGCGCATTGCGAATATCAGCCGCGATGTCAGCCGCGCTGCGGTGCTCAATCTGATGCCGCTCCAACTTGAACACGACATCACCATCCTTGAGCAGCCAAACGGAAGGTGAAGAAGGGGCAAAGCCTTTGAAGTACTCGCGCGCGCGGGCGGTTGCGTCCTTGTCCTGTCCGGCAAAGACCGTCGTGATGTGATCAGGCAACGTCGGACTCGTCTTGAGCGCTTCCACGACGCCGGGCCGCGCCGCGCCGGCCGCACAGCCACATACCGAGTTGACAACAACCAGCGCCGTGCCTTCTTTCTTGGACAAAACGGCATCCACCTCCTCTGGCGTGCGGAGTTCCTGCACGCCATGGTCAGTCAACTCCGCGCGCATCGCGCGCAGCGCGCGCTCCATGTCAAATCCATACATCATCGGGGGTTAGTCCTCCACGGGAGAAAATCATACGTCAGTGCGCCAACGCAAAGCGAGCCGGGCGCGCCAGACGGCATGCTGTCATGCGTTCACCCTAGCACGACCATTGGAATTTCGTCGCCTTGTGCCGCCGTTTTGATTCCTAGTATCGTTTCGAGCATGCGCACCGTTCTGGGGATCGAAACTTCCTGTGATGAAACCGCCGCGGCCGTCGTCGTGGATGGACGAAGCGCGTTGTCCAACATCGTTGCCTCCCAGATGACATTACACCAGGCTTATGGGGGCGTAGTTCCAGAAATTGCTTCACGGCAGCACTTAGACGCCATTGCGGACGTCGTCGCCCGTGCCGTGGAGCCGTTGGACGATGGCTTTCGGGGACTCGATGGGATTGCCGTCACCTACGGGCCAGGCTTGGTCGGCGCCTTGCTGGTCGGGTTGTCGTACGCCAAGGCCCTGGCGTTGACGCTCGGCGTGCCGTTCGTCGGCGTCCATCACATCGAAGGACACATGTTCTCCACCACTTTTGAGTATGGAGCTTGGGATTACCCCGCGCTGGCGCTCATTGTCTCTGGCGGACATACCGACCTGTTTCACATTGCCGCGCCGTTTGCCTATGAACGGATCGGGCACACCCGTGATGACGCGGCGGGTGAGGCCTATGACAAAACAGCCCGCCGGCTGGGGCTGGGCTACCCCGGCGGACCGATCCTCGACCGGTTGGCGCGCGCCGGACAGCCCGACCACGCGCCGCTGGTGTATCGCCCGCCGCTCATTCCCGATGCGCCATACGACTTCTCTTTCAGCGGTCTCAAAACCGCCGTGTTGCGTTACATCCGCGAGCACCAGGTTGCGCCGCTGCCAGAAGGCATTCATCCAGAAGACATTTCCGCGCAAGCCCCCGACAGCATTCGCAATTTGGCGGCCAGTTTCCAACGCGCCGTGGTCAATACGCTGGTTGGCGTCCTGGAACGCGCCATTGACGCCTATCATCCACGCCTGGTCGTGACGGGCGGCGGGGTGGTCTGCAATACGGGACTGCGGCAGGCGCTGGCCGACCTGGCCCACCGGAAAGGCATTGAGATTCGAGTTCCGCACCCCAAGTACACCACCGACAATGCCGCCATGATTGCTGCCGCCGGCTATGCCCGCCTCGCGCGTGGCGAGCGTCACGACTGGTCGCTGGAACCAGCGCCCTCGTTACGGCTTGGGCAGGTTCCCGCCGAGCATTCCCGTCACTTCCGAGCTTAGTTATGCCCGCTCACCAGCCGGTTGTCATTGCCTGGACATGGTCGCCGGTTCAGATGATGCTCATCTGGAGTTGCCTGATTGGCGGCCTGGGGTGGTGGATCTTCGGCAACACCATCAAACACGGCTATGTCGTTGATGACGTTGGCATCGTGCGCGACAACCCCAATGCCGCAGCCACGACCGACTTGCGCCAATTATTCAAAAAACACTACTGGCAAGATGTCCAGGCCACGGAAAAACTCAACCGCAACTTCCACTACCGCCCGCTGACCATAGCCTCCTACGCACTCGTTGCGCGTCGTTTTGGGCCTGGGCCGGCCGCCCAGCATGCGGTGAACGTCGGCCTGCACATCGTGGTCGCCTGGCTTGGTTGCTGGCTGATGTATGTCTGGCTGCAAGATACCGTGATGGCCGGCTTGGCCGGGCTGTGCTTCGTGGCGCACCCACTGCATACGGAGGCGGTGGCCATGCTGGTCGGACGCGCGGAGTTGCTGGCCGCGCTCGGCGCGCTCGGCGCGCTGGCGTTTGCCCTTGCCGAAGCGAAGTTGGCGCTGACCGACGCGACCGCCGGTGGGCAGCGCTGGTTACTCGCGGCCGGGGCCGGGCTGTGTCTGCTCGTTGGTTGGCTGGCCAAGGAATCGGCCGTGCTGTTTTTTCCCCTGTGGCTGCTCATACTCTGGGCAAACGGCCAAACAGCATCCGTACCTTGGCAGCGCGCGCTGGTTGCCGCCGGTTGGCGAACCGGCGTGGCCTGTGGTCTGGCCAGCTTGGGGTTCTGGTTCTGTCACCAGCGGATTCAATCAGGCGTTCCACTCGCGCCGATTGACTTTCCAATGAACCCACTGGCTTACGCCGGACTCCTCGAACGCTGGGCAACCGGGGTGGTGCTGCTGATGAAGTACGTTGGGATGCACCTCTGGCCGTTTCCCCTGCAAGTGGACTATTCATTCGACAGTCTGCCGCTGGTCGTTGACTGGCGGGATCGGCGGTTGTGGAGCGCAGGCCTGGGACTGGCGTTTTTTCTCGCCGGCGTAGGACTGGCTTACCGCCGCCGATCCCCGGCCTGGGTTGGATTGCTGTTTCTTCTGGGGAGCGCCGCGCTGTTTTCGCATTTCATCCGGCCGCTGGGCTTTGTCTTTGCCGAACGGGTGATGTACCTGCCGAGCCTGGGTTACGGTTTGGCGCTTGCCGCCGGCTTCCGCGTCGGCTGGCAGGCCCTGCCCCGCCCGCTCTGGCGCTGGGCGCTGGCCGGCGCGGTGGCGCTGCTCATCGGCAGTCTCGCCTGGCAAACCCGGCAGGAAGTCGGGTTTTACCGTGACAGTCAGACGGTTTTGGCGCGCTCCTTGGCGGTCGGCAATCAGCGGAGTGTCTGGTTGTGGCAGGCGTATGGCACGGAACAACTCAATGCCGGACACCCAGACGAGGCCATTCGGGCGCTTGACCGCGCCCGCGCCATTCTGCCGCTGGCCGAAACGCACGCCGTGCTTGCCAAAGCCTACTTGGCGAAAGGCGACTCGCCGGCGGCGCTGGCTGCCGCCCGGATGGCCGCGAGACTCGACCCAGTCTGGATGCCCTACCGTGAGCTGTTCGGCATTCTGCTGTTTGAAGCCGGACGGACAGATGAAGCCGCGGCCGAGTTTGAGGCGGCGCTTGGACTGGCCCCAGCCGACGGCAAGCTCCATGCCCAACTCGCTGTCATCCGCCGTCGTCAGGGACGCTTGCCGGAAGCCATTCATCACTATGGCGTGGCCTTACAGCAGTTCCCGACCCAGCCGAGGTGGTGGATGGCGCTGGGCGATCTCTACGTTGCGGCGGGGAACATAGAGACGGCCCGGCGCTGCTATCGTAAAGTAGTGGAGGTTGATTCTGATGCGGCGGCGCGCCAGGAAGCCGAACATAAACTGGCGCAACTCGCCAACCGCCGCTAACCCCTTTCCTCACCTGAGGCACTTTGTACCGGTATGCCCAACGCCGCTCCGCACACTGCCACCACACTTGCCGATGCCATCCTGGCCGGTCATCCACGCGCCATCGCGCGCGGCATCTCGCTGGTCGAAAATAACGCTCCCGAAGCGACCGACCTTCTCAAGCGCATGTTCCCACACACGGGACGGGCGCGCGTCATCGGTCTGACCGGCGCACCGGGGGCCGGAAAAAGCTCACTGACCGACAAGCTGGCGCAAGTCTATGTGGACCGTGGCCAGCGCGTCGGCATCGTCGCCGTGGACCCGTCGAGTCCGTTTTCCGGAGGCGCGATCCTGGGCGACCGCATTCGCATGCCCAAGCTCGCCACCCACCCCAGGGTGTTCATTCGCAGCATGGCAACCCGCGGCAACCTGGGCGGACTGGCGCGGGCAACGACCGAAGCCGTGCTTTTGCTGGATGCCGCCGGCTACGATGTCGTCATCGTTGAAACCGTCGGTGTCGGACAAGACGAAGTGGACATTGTCAAGACGGCCGATGTCACGGCGGTTGTCGTCGTGCCGGGGATGGGCGACGACGTGCAATCCATCAAGGCCGGCATCATGGAGATTGGCGATGTCTTTGTCATCAACAAGGCCGACCGCGACGGCGTTGAGCGGACACAACTGGAACTCGAAGCGCTGCTCGAACTTGCCGTCCGCCCTGACGGCTGGCATCCGCCCATCGTGCGCACCATTGCGACAGCGACGCCGCCGGTCGGTCTCGAAGCCCTAGCCGAAGCTCTGGATAGCTACCTGACGTTTGTCGCCCAGCATCCCGACGCCCGTGCCAGGCGACGCCAGCAGATTTTGGAGCAGCGCCTCGTTGAACTCATCCGTGACCAGCTTTTGCGCCATGCCTGGCAACGTGTCCTTGGCGACGGACTGCTCAAGGACGCCGTCGCGCGCATTGCCAACCGCGAACTCGACCCCTACACACTGGCGGATTATGTCGTCCAGCGGGTGCTGAAGTAACCGCCGGGGGCCGGCGTCTAGGTTTCGACGCGCACGCTTTCTAGCGTAGGGAGCGTTTCCTGAAGGCAGAGTTCGGCAACGCGACGAAAGCGGTCGCCGGCGTCGGTGACACAAAAGCGAGTCCAGGGCGTGGCGGTGGGTGGCGCAAGGCAACCGCGCCGGCTGAGGACGGTCGCAACCTCTTGAGCCGCACAGGACCCAGAATCCACAAGCGTCACGGCATCCCCCATCACCGGCTGGATGACCTCGGCCAGCAAGGGATAGTGCGTGCAACCCAGCACCAGCGTGTCCACGCCGGACTGCCGCAGCGGCGCAAGGTACTCAGCCGCCACGGTTGCGGTCACCGGATGGGCGGCCCACCCTTCCTCAACCAGTGGCACAAACAACGGACAACACTGGGCCACCACCTCGATTTCAGGCGCGATCCGGTGAATGGCCAGCGGATAAGCGGCACTGGCAACGGTCGCTTCAGTCCCGATCACGCCGACCCGGCGCGTGCGGGTCGTGGCGGCCGCCTGCTGCGCGCCTGGCTCAATCATCCCGATGACGGGCACCGGCGCTTCAGCCTGGAGCTGCGCCAGCGCCAGGGAGGATGCCGTATTACAGGCCACGACAATGAGCTTGACGCCGCAGGCGAGCAGAAAAGCCGCATCTTCGCGGGCATACCGGCGGATGGTTTCCGGCGAGCGCGTACCGTAGGGAATGCGCGCCGTGTCCCCCAGGTAAATGAATGATTCCTGGGGCAGCCGAGCGCGGAGCGCGCGGTACACCGTCAGCCCACCAACGCCAGAATCGAAAATCCCTATCGGGCGCGCGTCACCCGGCATCTTCGGTCGGCACCACCGTCACGACGACCTCGCCACCGATATTGAAACGGTGGGTGGCAGGCGTGGGACGGAGCGCCTGCGCCAACTGGTCAATCAGGTCGGGCGTGATGTCCAAAACGAGCACCCCACTTCCGGCATCCTGGAAACCGGCGGTGGTTGCCGGGCGAAAGACAAGCGTCTGCTTGGCGCCCCAGATGAGAAACTCGCGGTCAAACTTCAGGCGCGCAGGGAACAGTTCGGCGAAGTCACGCAGCCCGTCCGCGTCGAGTTCAATCTCAACTTCTCGGCGGGGTGGGTCGGCCAGTCGCCAACGGGCCACTTCGACATATTCCCCCTGCAACGATGATCCCTCGGCGGCGATGCCATCCCGAATGCGCGCCACGACATCGGCTTGGTCGGTTATGGAAGCGCGTTCCAGGTCGGTAATCCACAGCGGACAGCGTTCTTCGAGCAGTCCCAGCACGCCGCGTGTGTTCCACCGCTTGACGGCCTGTAGTTCATCCCTGGTGAGTCCGACGATTTGCAGAAAGTGCAGGCGGCCGTTCGGCGTTTCAATGGGCGCGAGTTCGGGGTCGTCCACGAAGGCAATGGCCGAAAGCAAGGTCGTTGGGACATCCGGCGTCAGCGGGTCGCGCAAGTCCATGTGATGGCCAGGGCGGAACGGGTTGCCGGAGTTGAAGACATAGCGAGCCAGATTGTTCAGGAACGGGATGACCCAGGTTGGAAGGTTGGTGTCGCCAGCGGCGCGCGCCAACCGAAAGGTAAACTCAAAGCCCCAGCCGCTCAGGTTGGGATCACTGCCGGGCGTCTTGGCATATAGCTCACTCATGCCGAAGGAAATACAGTGCCAATGCGGAAGCGGGGTGGCGCGTTCGTAAAAAGAAATGCCATCGAGCGGGTCTGGGCCACCCAGGCTGTAGCGCATGATCGTGCCAAAGTGGATTGGTTCTGCGCCTGGATAGAGCCGTTCGAGCGCCTCGCGGATGGCGTCAATACCGTAGTCTGCCGAAGAAGAATCGCTCACCGGAAAAAAAGTTCCTTTCAGCCAGAATCAGCAAGAACTAGACAATGTGGCGGCCACCGGCACGCTAGGTCGCGGATGTAACGTTCGCGTGACCAGCGCCGTGGTTTATTGCCAGGACAGGTAGTATTCCTTCCATTCAACTTGGCGCGCGGCGTCGGTCGCGTGGAGCGGTCGGCGGGTGTCGAGCATCACGGCATACTCATCCGTATGGGTTTTGCCGGGTGACCAGCTCTTTTCAATCGCCTTGGGGTGCGGTCCGTGATGAACGCCGTGCGGGTGGAGCGTCACCATGCCGGCGCTGATGTTGTCACGACTGAAGAAATCTCCGGCGTGGTAGAAAAGCACTTCGTCAAAGTCAATGTTGCGGTGATAAAAGGGCACCCGCTGCGCGCCGGGCGTTTCTTCGAGCGGGCGCGGCACGAACGAGCACACGACAAAACCCTCCCCAACCAGCGTCACATGCACGCTCGGCGGCAGGTGCGCCCGGTGACTCATCACCGGGCAAAAATCATGGATGCTCAACGCCCACGGGTAGAGATCGCCTTTCCAGCCAGCGACATCGAGCGGATGAAAGGGATAAAAGATGCGGGTCAGCTTTCCTTCCCGCCGCACACGCACTTCGTATTCACCTTCCGTCCGTGTCAGGGCGAGCAGGTCAGGGGTTCGAATGGTTGTCGCGTCATAGAGTGAATACTGGCCCAGCAGGCCCCGCTCCGGCTGGCGCAGGCGCGTGCCCAGACTCTGAATGACCAGAAAGAAGCATTCATCGGCGCAGGCAAAACGGTAGGTGGTGCCCCGTGGAATCACCAGATAGTCGCCAACGCCAAAGCGTAACTGTCCGTAATCGGTTTCCAGGACGCCGGCGCCGCGATGCGTGAACCACAGTTCATCGCCATCGGCATTGCGTTCAAAGTAGGGTGGCGTCCCACGTCGCCGGGCGACGCCAAGGGTCACGTCGGCATTTTCGAGCAATGTGGTTGGCGCGTCGCCGGTGGTTTCCACACGGTCGGCATGGAACGCCTGCGGGCGGCAATCCCCTTCAATGCGCGTCCAACCGGTTGGTGGATGACGGTGATACAGGTGGGAAACCGGGCCGAAAAAGCCTTCACGTCCATGCTGTTCTTCATACGTGCCGGCCGGAATGTCAACGTGGGCTTGTTTGGTGATGTGTCCCTTGGCTTGATACATCGGGCGAGACTCCAGGTGCTTGTTTGCCGGTTGCCACCATCGCAGGCGGACAGGCCGGGTTGGGCAGGGTTTCTCAGAGCGGGCAAGTGTGGCAAAATGCCGCCATGAAAACGAACCCCATAAGCGGAAAAGATACGCGCGAAAAAATCGTTTTTCTACTCAAAACGCGCGCGCCCCTGAGCGTTGAGGACTTGGCAACCGAACTTTCCACGTCCGGCGTCAATGTTCGGCGCTACCTTGAAGTGCTCGACCGGGATGGTTTGGTTGAATCCACGATCCAGCGGCGTGAGCGCGGACGCCCGGTGCACCTTTACCGCTTGACCAGACGCGCCGACGAACTGTTTCCCCAGGCCTATGACGTGTTGAGCGTCGAGATTCTCCAGCAAATCGAACAGCGCTTTGGCCGCGAAGTCGTCACGTCCATTCTGCGCAGCCGCGCCGATACGATTACCGCCAGGATCAAGCCCCGCCTGAGTGGGAAGCCGCTCAAAAAACGAGTCGAGGCATTTGCTCGCTCCTTCGAGGAAATGGGCTATCTCGTTCGGGTCGAAACTGGATCGGCAGAAGAATACATCGTCGTCATGCACCACTGCCCGGTCTTGCTGATTGCGCGCGACTTCCCAGAGGTGTGCGATGGCGATTGTGTCATTGCTTCCGAGTCGCTCGACGCCGAAGTGACCCGCCAGTGCGCCCTGTCAGAAGGCGCGTCATGCTGTCGGTTCATCATTCGTCAATGCCTCGCCGAGGCTTGAATCCCACGCCTGCGCGGCACGAAACAAGGCTTCTTCCTGCGGGTTGCGGAATGTTCTGACGTAAGGCCGACGGCGTACCGCCGCAAAGATGGCGGCAAGTTCACGATCAGTTCGTTGGCGGCGCGCTTTTTCCTGTTTTCGGCGTTGGAGCACCTGCTGCCGATGCTTGTACGCCTGCTGAAAAGCCTCGCGGTAGCCGCGCCGCGCGACCAGATCCCCCAGCACCAGCAATGCCGTCATGGCGAGATGCGCCAGCCACCAGCGCGCGTCATGGAGATGAATCCAGTGCATGAGCAAGCGGTTGCGCGTAGCCACCACGTTGACCGTCTGCGCCGTGAAGCGCGCCTTGATGGTGGCGCTCGATTGGTGAAACACCAGACTGCGCGGCTCGTAGCGGACTTCCCAGCCCCGTTTCCAGGCGCGGTAACATAACTCGACATCTTCCCAGTAAAACGGCGCGAGCAGCTCATCAAAGCCGCCAAGCTCGCGCAGCTTGGCCGCGTCAAACAAGCTGTAGCCACCGCTGGCCGTCATCGTCGGCAGGACGGCCTCGGCCGGCATCTGCTGCATCAGTACGTCGTATCCTTCAAAGACCTTCCAGTAGCCGCGAACACAGCGTCCCAGGCGTCCGGCGCCGTCAATCGCATCGCTCCCCAGACGCAGCGCGCGCGAGGAAACGGCAAACACTGTCGGCGTTGTGAAGTGGCCGACGAGGGGAAAGAGCGCCTGGGGTGTCACTTCGATGTCATTGTTGAGCAACCAGATCAGGTCATGCCGCGCCGCGGCGAAACCGACATTGCACGTCGGAGCAAAGCCCTGATTGACCGGCTGCGGCAAAACCCGCACGAAAGCAAAGGCTTGGGCAGCCAGCCAGCCCACCGTCGCGTCCTGGCTACCATCATCCACCACGAGGATTTCAACCGGCGCGCCGGTTGCCGCCGTGTAGTTCTGGAGCGCGACGATCACCGAGGGCAGAAACCGCGCCAGCAACGCTTGGCCTTCGTACGTGGGAATGACGACACTGACCGAGAACGGTAGCTGCTTCATGCCGAGATTTCGCCTCACGGTCTCCTGCCGATACCAGCCTGTGGTTTGCCAACCAGCTACACGAAATCGTGTACCAGGCCGGTAGGCGCGTGAAACCTTACACCAAATGGTTGAAGCTCAACCTCCACACCATCCACTAGCCAGGCTAGAAAAACAGCAGAAAAACCAAAACCAATGATTTTCTAGTCAAGTTCTTCTCAGATGTACTCACTTTTTTCCAGACCAGCTTCCGAGATTGGCACAGTATTTGTCACGGAAGTCAGTCGTCGGGGGTGAGTCACACCGTGGCTTGCATATTTCTTACGGAGGATGACGACGATGACACCACAGGCTTTGATGAAGCATCCACACACACCCAAGTTGATTGCCGGCGGGCTAACGCTTTTGCTTTTGGGCAGTGGGATTGGGGCATTTGCGACACGTTCCAGTTCTTCACCGACTTCTTCTCCAGCCGCTTCTGCTCCAGCCTCCTCTTCTGCTCCAGCCTCCCCGCCGGCACCGGCGGCGCAGGTGGCAACGCCACTGGCTCAACCCGGAGAGCTGGTTCAGCCAGTGCCGCTATCCGAGGGCACGGTTCAGATTCAGGGGCAAACCTATCGCTTGGTTCCAGAGGGGCAGCCAGTCACGTCTCCGGTTCAGCCAGCGACAGACACCCTTCCCGTCACCCAAGTTCGCCAAAACCGGAACTCACGCGCGCCACGCGCCCGAACTACGACTCAGCGCGCCTATTACAACTATGACGACGCCCCGGTTGCTCGGCGGCGTGGCTCCTGGTGGCAGCGCAACCGGCGTGATGTGTTGACCATCGCGGCTGGAACTGGTCTTGGTGCCGGCATCGGCGCACTCGCCGGTGGCAAAAAAGGTGCGGGGATTGGCGCGCTCGCCGGTGGTGGCGGAACGGCGCTCTACACGTACGGACTCCGACGGCGTAACTAACCTGACCGAACCTCCAAATTCGGTAACGCGAAAGACCAGCCAAAAGGAGGTGGTGCGCGTGAAGTCTGGGTTCCCCTTCATACGCACTTGGGTTATGTTTGGCGCATGGCTCGTGGCGACGCTCCTGGCGGCGCTGGCTTCCACAAGCGCCGCGCCTTTCGCCGCACACCGGCAGCCCGCCAAACCTCGCGCAACAACGCAACCGGCACCGCTCCCGGCAACGGTCGCCTGGCGCGAGGACCGGCGGGGACTGTGCCTGACGGCTTGGGTGAATGACGCCGGGCCGTTCAACTTTGTGATAGATACGGGCGCGGGCGTCACGCTCTTGTCCCCGCGTGTGGCGCGCCGTGCTGGCGTTACCGACACCGGACAAATCTTGGTGCTCCAGGGCACCGGGCGCGGCTTGGGTATCCCCCAACCACTTGTCACGGCCCGAACACTTGCCATCGGCACACCCGACAACCGGCTCCCCCGAACCGGGCGCATGGTCATCGCTGATAGGCTACCTTCGGATGTGGATGGCGTTCTCGACCCAACCGAAGTTTTTGCCGATGTAGGCTACGAAATTGACTTTCCGAACCAAACCCTGTCACCGCTCAACCGCCAAGCGCAGGTGGACGGCATACCGTTACGGTGGCTGCCGGAATCCAACGGGCGGCGGCCGTTTGTGCGGGTTGGCCGTCATGAGGCAGCCCTGATTGACACGGGTTCGAGTTTTGGCCTTGCCATTCCAGCTTCAAAAGCGGCGACCTTCGGCATCCAAGACGCGCGCCGTGCGCCGTCCCGCAGCGTACAGGATGTGGCCGGAAACGCCTTTTGGGTTGCGCGCGTTGCGCCAACCAGCGTGTGGTTGGAAAGCTTGTATCTTGAAAAGATTCCGACCGATCTGCTTCATGGCGCGGACACGACAGCCCCGCCCCTGCTCGGCCGCGCCGCCCTGCGGCCGTTTCGGATCCGTTTTGACCTACGCCGGCGCAGCCTGACGTTTGTTCTCCCGGTGAGCCAGCGGACGCAGCATTCGCTTGAACGCGACTGAAACGCAAGCCACGCTCTCGATCCATTACAAAAACACAAGCTCGTCTTGTTCGTGCAATCATTCTTGAGTAAGGTTGCATCACCAAAGCTTCTTTCCAGCCTTTTTGCCCGGACTTTTTGTTGCCTGAACACCTTGTTTGACGAGGCCTGTGCCAAATTGTTGCCATGCGATACCCAACGCTCCACCCACATCTCCGGTTGTGTGGCCTGGGACACGGGCGCGGCGCAAGCTTGGTTGAAGTCCTGCTTGCCCTGCTGATCCTTGGCAGCTTGCTGGCGCTGTCTGCTCTGGCTTACCGATGGGTGATGGTTGTCGTTGCCGAACGCCGCGCCGTCAAGCATGTCCACGCGATGGTGACGGCTCAAACGGCTTACCATGCCACGCATGGGCGGTTTGGCACGTGGGAGCAGCTCATTGACCGCATGGGTTTTCTGGATGGGTTCGAGCGCCGCCTGGCCGGGGTGGCAGCCAGTGAAGTCATCGGCGACGGCTGGTATGGCTACAGTTTTCGCTTTGAAGCCGATGCGGCCGGGTTCGTGCTTGACGCCGATCCCGTCCCAACCTACGCGCGGCGCTGTCGGCGCTTTCGCTATCGGTTGCGCTCGACGGTTTCTCGTCGGCAGACTGGGATGATCCTGGTGGCTCCACCGACTGAAGCTTCGCCACCAGAGTCAGCCTACCAACCTTTCAATCCTTGAGGCTTCGGCCACCGAGGAACTCCACCATTTCTGATTTCCTAAACCCAAGGAGGACATCGTTACATGTCAAACAAACGTACCTTGCTCGCCCTGGTGGTTGCGCTGATGTTGGTCAGTTTTGGCGGCCCGACATTCACCTTCGCCCAAGATGCGCCGGCCGCTGAAACGGGCGCAGCGCCCAAGAAAAAGAAACCACGTACCAACAACCCCAACACCGACTACGGCAAAGCTCAAACCACACTCAAGGAAGCTGGTCTGTACCAGGGTGAAGTCACCGGTTACAAGAATGCCGAAACGACAGAAGCCATTCGTAAGTATCAGGAGCAGAATGGTTTGAAAGTAACCGGAACACTCAACAATGAAACCCGCGAGAAAATGGGGCTGCCGAAGCGCAAAGCACCGGCCAAAAAGAAGAAAGAAGAGGGTGGCGAAGCTGCGCCCCAGTCCTGACGCCACACACCGTGCGGCTGGGGGAACGTGGTTGACCGGTTTGAAAACAACAGCGGTTTCAGCGTATGGTTAGTGCGCTGAAACCGTTTTCTTTGACTTGTTTCTTCAGCTTGGTCGCGTCTTGGCTATGACCATCATCATCAATGGGGAGCACCACACCGTTCCAGAACCACTGACCTTGGCAGACTTGGTTGACCGGCTCAACTTGACAGATGCTCGGCGGATTGCCATCGAGTACAATGGTGAACTGTCCGCTCGCTCGACCTGGGCGGAAGTCACCTTGACCGACGGCGACCGGCTGGAGATTGTTCACTTGGTCGGTGGCGGATGATGCCCTGGTCAACCTCACCGAGACACCTGCACGTAAACTATGTCTGACATCACATCTGATGCGCTGGTCATTGCCGGTCGGACATTCCAATCACGGCTCATGATCGGCACGGGCAAGTATCCCGACTTTGAAACCATGCGCGCGGCGCATCGCGCTTCCGGGGCGGAAGTCGTCACTGTTGCAGTCCGGCGCGTCAATCTGGCCGACCGCTCGGCTGGGTCGCTGATGGATTATCTCGATCTCGACCGCATGCTGATCCTGCCGAATACGGCGGCGTGCTACACGGCCGAAGACGCCATTCGGACGGCACGCCTGGCGCGGGAGCTACTCGACACGCCGTGGGTCAAGGTCGAGGTCATCGGCGATGAAAAAACCCTGTTTCCAGACAATGCAGGTTTGATTGAAGCGACGCGCGTGTTGGCCAAGGAAGGCTTCATTGTCCTGCCTTACTTCAACGATGATCTGGTCGTGGCGCGGCGGCTCATTGACGCCGGAGCAGCCGCGATTATGCCCCTGGCGGCCCCGATTGGCTCTGGGCTCGGCATTCAGAACTTCACCACACTCCGCATTCTGCGCGAAATGATCACCGAAGTCCCCATCATTGTGGATGCCGGCGTCGGAACCGCCTCCGATGTCGCCATTGCCATGGAAATGGGGATGGATGGCGTGCTCCTCAACACGGCGGTGGCGACGGCAAAACACCCCCCACTGATGGCGGCCGCTATGAAGCAAGCCATCGAGGCCGGACGCCTGGCATACCTCGCCGGGCGGATGCCACGTCGCCTGTATGCCAGCGCCAGCAGCCCACTGGATGGACTGATTGGGTCGCGTCCATAAGCCATGTTTCGATTGGATGGCAATGTGGCGCTCATCACCGGTGGCTCACAGGGCATCGGTCGCGCCATCGCCGAACTCTTTGCCGAAGTTGGCGCACGGGTCGCCATTGTCTCGCGGCGGCTGTCGGCCGGACAGGAAACCGTGGCCCATCTGACGCTCATGGGTGGGCAGGCCATTCACATTCAAGCGGATGTCACCAACGAAGCCGACGTCAAGCGCAGCCTGGACGCGACGCTCGACCGTTACGGCCGGCTCGATATCCTGGTCAACAACGCCGGCGTCAACCACCGCCTGACGCTCGAAGCCACAACCGAAGAAGTCTGGCGGGAAACCTTCGATGCCAACCTTCGTGGCGCGTTTCTCTATGCCAAGCACGCCATGCCGCACTTTCAGGAGCAACGCCGTGGCTGCATCATCAACATTGCCGGGCTGCTTGGCGTCAAAGGTGGGGCGGGAACGTCGCCGGCATTTGCGGCTTCCAAGGGTGCCCTAGTGACGTTGACCAAATCCTTGGCAGTTCGCTATGGGCGCGATGGCATCCGAGTCAACTGCATCTCACCGGGCTTCGTGCCGACCGAAAGCAATCGCCACCTCATTGACGACGCACCCGATCCGGCCGCCCGACGGCGGGACTTTGAAGTGGGCTATCCGCTGGGACGCCTCGGCCGTCCCGAAGACATTGCCTATGCGGCGCTCTATCTGGCGTCTGGTGAAGCGGGCTGGGTCACCGGAGTCAACCTCGCGGTGGACGGCGGGTTGCTGGCTCGCTAGGCCGACTTGCCCAACCCACCAGCACTTACCGAAGCGTGTCATGCCATCTGATTACCAAGCCGAATGGGATGCCAAGTACCAAGGTGGCTACCAACTTGGCGAAGCGCCAAACAGCTTTCTCGTGTCGCAGTCCGACCGGTTGCGCCCTGGGTGGAAGGCGCTGGCGGTTGCCGACGGGGAAGGACGCAATGGTATCTGGCTAGCGGAACAGGGGCTTGAAGTCCTCTCGGTGGACGTATCGCCGGTTGCGCAGTCTAGAGCGCGCCAACGTGCTGCCCAGCGTGGTGTCACCGTGACGTTCAAAACGGTCGATCTGCTCACCACGCCCTTTCCACCCGACCAGTTTGATGTCGTCGTGGCGATTTTCATCCAGTTTGTTGGATCGCCGGCCCGCGACCACCTTTTCGCCAACCTCAAACAGACGCTCAAGCCGGGCGGGTTGTTCCTGGTGGAAGGCTACCGGACAGAGCAATTGCAGTACCGGACAGGTGGACCGCCACACCTTGAGAACCTCTACACGGAAGCTTGGTTACGTGAGACGTTTGCCGATTTCGAGCTGCTCCACCTAGCTTCTTACGATGCTGTCCTCACCGAAGGCACTGCCCACCAGGGGATGTCGGCGTTAATTGATCTCGTCGCCCGCAAGCCTCACCTGCCGGGGCGTGCCGTCTGACGACGACCAACGCGCCGCGGGATTGGCCAAACGGAAGGAACCGATCCGGGGCAAATCCCGTTGATGTGGGTAGGGTGGCTCCAACGGGCCGGTCGGCGGCAACGCGCGTTACCAGTGAGGCCCGACAAGTCGCCCAGGCAAATTGGCTTGAGTTAGGACGTTTTCTGTGGCATGACTTCAGGCCTTCCGCTTTCAATATTCCGAAAACCTTGTTCGGAGTGTCGCTCGCAACCTTTCTCTGGAAAGCGCATCGGTTTCCGGGAGACTCAACCCCACCCCACGGAGGTTCTGAGTATGCAGCGTTCTATTCTCACTGTGACTTTCTTGGCAGGGGCCTGCGCCCTGAGTGTCGCGCCGGTCACGGCCCAAACGATTTCCCAGCCACCAACGACCGAAGTTCCCATTCGCGGAGCGAACACCGTCAATTTGCCCGAACAGTTCATCGTTTCCGCCAAAGCCGGCACAATCAACTTTGTTGAAGGGGAAGTCCTGAGCTGCCGCGCTCGACAAACCGATGCCTGGCAGTCCGTCACAACGGGTAACCGCCTCAAAACCGGCGACCGACTGCGCACCGGACCCACCGGCCGTGCCGAACTACTGCTCAATCCAGGTTCGTACTTGCGGCTCGACCACGAAGCGGAAATCGTCCTGACCAATCCCAATCTCGACGCGCTGGCGATTGAAATCACGCGCGGGAGCGCGCTGTTTGAAGTGACCGGCACGGATGGGACGGAACTCTTCCTGCGCATCCTGACGCCCAACGGCACGGTCAACCTGGCGCGCAATGGCCTCTACCGGATCACCGTCCCGCCCGACGGCGCACCCACCGTTGCCATTGCCAAGGGCCGCATCGCCGTTGACCAGGCCGGACGCCTCACCCCGGTCAAGGACAAGCAACTGGTCACGCTCGAAGCCTCAACCGTGACCGTCGCCAAACTCGATAAAAAAGCGCAGGATGACTTTGACGCCTGGAGCCGCAACCGCGCCAAGACGCTTCGTGACGCCAACGCCCGCTTGAAGGACCGGGATGTGCTGACGGCCTTCAACGGCTGGCGGCAAAGCGGGGCCTACGGCTTTGGCTACGCGCCGTTCTTCGGACTCTGGCTGTTTGACATGCGACTGGGTGGCTACACCTTCTTTCCGTTTTATGGCTTCTGGAACTCGCCCTATGGATTTGCCTACGGCACATCCTGGGGACTGCCCTGGGATTTCTACCGTCCGACGCTGCTGTTCAACCCAATGAACCCAAGTGGGCCACTGGCTGCCGGAACGCGCCAAGCGCCGGCCGCAGCGCCAGCTCCGCCGCCGGCTGCCGATCCCGACCCACACCAGCCCGGACATGAACCACTCGGTGAAATGAGTGGCCGCCAGCGCCCAATGCCAACGGCGCGTCCGATGCCGACGCCGCCGCGTTTTGATCCAGGGCTGCGTTCAGCGGCCGGGATGGCCGATGACGACCATCTCCCCGCGCTCCCGCGGCGGGAACTCCCTTCACCTACTGCTCGTCCATCATTTGATGACGGCGGCTTCGGCAAACCCGGGTACGAACCGCCCATGCGCGGCGGCTTGACACGTGGCGGTCTGACACCGGATTACGGCGGCGCGCCCATGCGTGGGGGCTACGGCGGCGATGCCGGCCCCGGCATCAGCCCAAGTCCAGGCGGTGGCATGCGCCAGGGTCCACCTGCCCGCTCCGGTGGCGATGGCTCAACCAGAACCCAAAGTCCAGTTGTTGAATAAGCGCGGCGTAACCGGAAAACTGACTTGGCGGCCGGACAACCGGCCGCCAAACTTTTTGCTGACTCAGGGCTTCCGCGCGCGGTGTCGCAGATAAGGTCAGTTGTCAAAAGGTCATGGAGATTGAATTTCTCGGCACGGGAACATCGGTGGGCGTTCCCATGATCGGCTGTGACTGCCCAACCTGCACGTCGGACGATCCCCGCGACCGCCGCCTGCGCGTCTCGCTGCTGATCCGGTATCGCGGCGCGCACATCCTGATTGATCCCTCGATTGATTTTCGCCAGCAGGCCCTGCGCGCCGGGCTGAAAACCCTCGACGCGGTGTTGATTACCCACGCTCATGCCGATCATGTGTTCGGCATTGACGACCTCCGGGCGCTCAACTATCGGCAGGGAGCCATGCCCTGCTTTGCCAGCGCCGAAACCTGGCAAAACCTCTACCGCATGTTTAGTTACGCCTTTGGCCCGCCTGGGCCGTCAAGTCGTCCGCGCCTCGTTCCGCACACGATTGGCGGCGACTGTACGCTCTGTGGGCTGCACGTCACGCCGATTGAGTTGCCGCATGGGGACATGACCACGCTTGGCTTTCGGCTCAACGACTTCGCTTATGTGACCGATTGCTGCGCCCTGCCCGACGCCGCCTGTGAGCGCCTGCTCGGACTGGACACCCTCGTGCTGGATTGCGTCCGCTACAAACCCCATCCGACCCACCTGCACCTGGAGGCCGCCCTTGCCTACATTGCCCGCCTCCAGCCCAAGCGGGCGTACCTGACGCACATGGCCCATGACATCCGCCATGCCGAACTCGCCCCACAGCTACCGGCCGGGGTCGAGCTGGCCTATGACGGCTTGCGCGTTGCCGTTCCATCAGAAGCAGTTTTGCCCGCGTCGTCGAGTAACTGACGGACCGCTTTGGATAACTTCGAGAGCGATACCGGTTTCGGTAGATGAATGACCTGGACGGTCGGCGGTAAGGATGACAGCTTGTCGAGGAGCGGCAAACCGCTGGTGAGCAGCACCCGGTGGCCCAGTCCACGCGCGGCTAGTTCATCAACCACCTGTTTGCCGGATGCCAGCGGCATCGAATAGTCCGTCACCACCAGTTCAAGCGGCTGGTCGAGTGTCCGTAAACAGTCGAGTGCTGCGGCGCCATCATAAGCGCGATGCACAGTGGCAAATCCGAGTTTGGTCAGCATCTCCGCGATCAGGTCGCAGAGGTCGCGTTCATCCTCGACCACCAGCGCTGTGGCTCCGGGTGGCAATGACAATGGCAAGTACCGGTACTCGCCTGAAAACTCCTCGTTAGAAGCCGCCGCCGCCACAGCCGGGAAATAAAGCGTGAGCGTCGTTCCTTCACCGGGGGCAGAAGCGACGGTGATCAGCCCGCGATGTTCGGCCACAAAGCCATAAACCATGGCCAAGCCCAGCCCCGTTCCTTGGCCAGGCGGCTTGGTTGTGAAAAAGGGTTCAAAGATGCGCCGTTGGGTGGACGCATCCATCCCGATGCCGGTATCCCGCACGCTTACCCACACATACTCGCCGGCTTCGGGTGGAGCGTCATAGAAAACCCGCTCCGCCAGGTGGTTGAGCGTACCGGTCGTGATCCGCTGCCGTCCAACGGCCACCGTGAGCTGCCCTCCATCGGGCAGCATTGCGTCCCGCGCATTGATGATCAGATTCAGCAATGCCTGCGATAGCTGGCTCCGATCCACCTCAATCAGCAGCGGGCGGGCGTCTTTCAAGGTGGCCGCCGAATCGGCGATTTCATCCACCCTGATTTCAGCCGGCAGCAACTGCCTGACCAGCGTGAGGGTTTCTTCGGCCATCGCCTGCACGTCCACAACCACCGGGGTTGACCGTTCCTGGCGGCAAAACAGGCTGAGTTGTTGAACGAGTTGCGCACCCCGCCGCGCCGCGCGAAGGATGGTCTCGATTTGACGTTGACTTTGCGGCTGATCTTGGGCGTTACGCTTGAGAATTTCGCTGTACCCCTGAATGATCGCCAGCAGATTGTTGAAGTTGTGGGCGATGCCGGCGGTCAGTTCACCGACGGCCTGCATTTTCTGAAGGTGTTGTTGGCGCGCGGACTGGCGCCGGCGCTCCGTGATGTCGCGCTGGACGGCGACCCAGTACGTCACCCAACCATTTGGCTGAGTGACCGGCGTGATGGCAAGCTCCGCCCAGAACTCACTGCCATCCTTGCGATAGTTGAGGATGTCAACTGTAATCGGCTGCCAAGTTTGAAGCGCATGGCGAATCTGGGCGCGGGTTTCGGGCGACGTGCCTGGCCCCTGAAGAATGCGTGGTGACTGTCCGATCACCTCTTCCGCGGTGTAACCGGTCATCCGTTCAAAGGCCTTGTTGACATAGACAATGCGTGGACCGGGCAAATCAATCGGCTCGGCCTCGGTCACGAGAACGACATCCTCGATATGGTCGAAAATAGCCTGGTAGAGATGCTGGCGTTCCTCCAACTCAACCAGCTCGGTGATGTTGCGCGAGAAAATGAGAAGATCGGTCACACGCCCCTGGGCATCCCGGTGGGCCGTTGCCTTGCAGAGTCGCCACGTCACGCCGTGCTGCGGATGCAAAAAGCGGTACCGTAGCTCGCGGGGCTGGCCATCCGCCTGTATCAGCCCAAGCATTTTCGACACATAGTCACGGTCGGCAGGATGAACGAAGTGCGCAATCGCTTCCTGGGGGGTGCGCGGCGCGGTAGCGGCGTCAAAACCCATCTGCGCCAATGCATACGGCGACCAAAAGAGGCGCTGCTGGGCAACGTCGTAGCGCCAGGTAGCAATACCTGATGCAGTTTCGGTTTCTGCTATTTCGCCTTTGAGCTGACCGTAGCGGGTGTCATAGGCCTGAAGCGTCACGGCAAGAAACTCGGCGGCGCGGGCTTCGACCTCGGCTGCGAGCGGTCCCTGCCGGCGGCGGGCATCCATAAAGCGGTGATGTAGGCGGACAACCTCGGCCGACGGCGGCCAGGCAGCTTCGTGGACATCGGCAAACGGATTGATGGCGACCGATTGTCCCTCTAGCCAGGCCGTCAAGGCTGTTGCGTAAGTTTGTTCATAATCCTGCTCACTGGTTGGCATAGGCGCAGTCTGTTACTCACTTGATGGAATAAAGCAACAAGTAACATCTTTGAGTGGCGTGTGGGATGCAGGTCGCTGTTTTGTAAATGCGCCAAATTGTATCACACTTTGTGAGCAAGGCCTGTCGGTCAAGCCAACGAGTCGAAGATTTTAGTTCTTGAGAGAAGCCGTTACTCGTACCGCAGCGCCTCGGCTGGGTCGAGTTGGGACGCCCGAAGCGCCGGGAGGAAGCCCGACAGCAACCCAACCGCCACCGAAATCCCAAAGCCAATTCCCACCGACCAGAGCGGAACGAGTGACGGCACGCTCGGAACAAAGGCGTTGAGTCCGGCGCTCAGGCCCATGCCGATCCCGATCCCAAGCGCCCCGCCGATCAGCGACAGCACCACGGCTTCAATCAGAAACTGCGTGAGCACATCCCGTCGTCGCGCCCCAACGGCGCGCCGAGTGCCGATTTCCTTGGTGCGCTCCGTGACCGACACGAGCATGATGTTCATCACGCCGATGCCGCCGACCAGAAGGCTGACCGAAGCCAGCGAAATCGCAATCACGCCCAGCGTCGAGGTGATGCTGTCGAACGTCGCAAAGATGGCGTCTGGCGTGCTGATGCCGAAGTTGTCCGGTTGGTCGGCGCGCACCCGGCGGCGGCGGCGCAGGAGTTCGGTAATTTCATCGCGCATGGCTTCGAGCCGGCCGGCCTGCGCGTGGGCAATGATGGTGACGCCACGGTCGCGCACCAGCTCTGGGTAGCGTTGGGCAAGGTTGGCGTAAGGAATGATGATTTGGCGGTCTTCCGGTGTATCCCCAAAGATGCCGGTCGGCCCTTTCTCGACGACCCCAATCACCCGGTACGAGCGTCCTTCAAATTCCACCATTTCACCCAGTGGGTTCTGCTGGCCAAAGAGCTGCTCGGCCGCGACCGGCCCGAGCACGGCAACATCCAACTTGCGGTTGTGTTCTTCGGGGGTGAAGAACCGGCCGGCACGCAAATTCAGCCAGCGCACTTCCGGGTAGTTGGCCCAGACGCCGAAGGCAATCGGACGGGTGGCCTCACGCCCTTTGAATTTGAGCCGATACTGGGTGGCGCTCGGGCCAAAGCTGCCCACCACGAGCTGCGGCGTGGCCGCCCTCACGGTAGGAAGCCGGTTGACGGCCTCGGCGTCTTCTTCGGTTAGGGGCTTGCGCTGGCGTTCTTCGGCGCTTGGACGGGAAAAGCGTGGGCCAATCGAGTCAAACCGGCTCACGTAAAGCACTTCGGGGCCGACTTGGGCCGCCAGTTTCGCGGTGCGGTCCTTGACCCCAGTGAGAACCGACGAGACGGCAATCACGGTTGCCGTTCCAACGAGAACCCCTAGCACGGTGAGCAGCGAGCGCAGTTTGTTGGCCCAGACATTGATGAGCGCCAGCCAGATGTTTTCAAGTAGTAAGTGCAAGGCGACGGGTGCAACTCCAGAGGGATTCACGGCCGGTAACGCAGTACGGTTCCACCCTGCCCAACGGCCCAGCCGGTTTGGTCATCAAGGAAAAACGCGCCATAAATTTGCGTGCCGGCCAGGGTTTTTTCTTCGCGCCAAGTGCGGCCGCCATCGCGCGTCACCCAGATGCCAACTTCGTAGGGTGGCGCCGACCCCTCGCGGGTCAGGAGCGCCCCCATCGTCCAGCCGGTGCGCTCGTCCAGAAAGTGCGTGACGTGAAAGCCGGGCACGGCCGTGCGGCGCTCACTCCACGTCGCGCCGCCATCGTTGGTGAAGTGTAACGTTACAAAGCGGGCATCGCCTCGGTACAGTTCTGAAACAACAAAGCCCCGCCGGGCGCCGATGAACCGCATCGAAGTAATGTCGGCGCTGGTGGCGGCAAATGGAATGGGACAGCGTGTCCAGGTCGTGCCACCGTCGGAGGTGAAAAATACGCCGCCGGGGCGGGTGACACCACGCCCGAGAAAGTTACCGGCAACCCAGCCCCGGCGTTCGTCGAGAAACTGCACTTGGGTAAAGGTCAAGACGGCGTCGGGTAGCCCTTCCGGGCGCTCGATGGCCCGCGCTATTCCCTCACAGGGCGTCCAGGTTGCGCCGCCATCCGTCGTGCGGAAAACGGAACTGTAGTTCCCAACGGCAAATCCAACCTGTTTATTGACGAACCACAGCGCGCGGACATCCAGTTCAGCCAGCGGACGCCAAACCCGGCCACCGTCATTGGTATGCAGAATCGCCGGCTCGATCCCTGCCACCCGTGGGTCAAGGCCATACGTGCCGCCAACTGCTGCCCAACCCGTGTCGGCATCCAGAAAAAACAAGCCGGTGACGTTGGCGGTGGTTCCGGTGACTTGTTCAATCCAGCGTTGGCCGCTGTCTTCCGTGTGCAAGATGACACCACGCCGACCACCAACCCAACCAATTTGTGGATTCACAAAATGAGCGCAGTGCAAATCGGCGCGGGTTGGCGTGCTCAAACGGGTCCAGGGCGAAGGATCAGTGCGAAACTCCATCCCGGCTGGCGCGGCAGGGGCCGTCAAATCGCCAAACAGCAGGGCTGGGCGTTCGGCCCGCCAGGGTAGTTGGCGTCCTGGCGCGGCTGGCGGCGCGGCGTCGGCGGGGCTGACGACCTGGCCAGTGGGTGAATCCGGCCCCGGCAGGGTGGTGGCGGGCGGCAGTGGCGCAGGCTGGCCTTTTGGCTTGATGACCATCACCGGGGGCGGCAGCGTCGGACTGGAGGGCGTGGACCCGGCCGCAGCGACATTGGTTGACTTGGACGCCGTGGCTTTGGGCGACGTTTCCGGCGCGCGCGTCACAGGCGCGTCTGGCGGCCCGTCATACATCGTGATGAAGGCATCACGGACGCCAATGGCCCGGGCATAGCGTTGCGCTTCAGCCGCTGTCGTGAAGCGTCCAACCCGAATGCGGTAATACGTCCCCTGGGGCAGCTCAACCTTGACGTAATACGCGGTGACACCGCGCCCGCGATAGCCGGCAACGGTTTCGCGGGCAACGGTTTCATCGTTGACGGATGCCACTTGAACCGTATGCGCGCGGCCCTGACCATAACCACCGCCGGCCGTCAGCCAGAGAAGGCATAAGCCAAGCAGGGCGCGCCCCAGTGTCATACCAACCTTCACGCCAATCTTTGCGGTCATGACTTTGGCCGAAACCGAAGAGCTAACCAAAAGAAGCCTTGCAATCACCACCGGCGCAACGTTTCCCGGTCAAGACTTAGGAAAAGGTGATTGCAAGGTCACTGCCTGTAACGAAACATACAAAGCATGACGGCTTGTGGCTTGCCGTTCTCAACGTGGGTGATTATGGTGAGACCGCGCATAAGCCCATTTCTTTTCCGATGTACCGACGATGCCCGTCAACCCAGACATCAACTATACCGCAGTTTTTCCCGAAATCTGTTTAGCTGTTACCGGACTGGCCGTCATGCTCTATGACGCCTTTGCCAAGGAGAGCCGTCACTGGGCTGGATGGCTGGTGCTAGGCGGTATTCTGGCGGCGGCCTATGGCGTATGGGGCTGGACTGGTCTATCGCCCGGAGCCAGCTTCAACGGCATGCTCGTCACCGACGCCATGCGCACGGCCTTTGCCTTTGTGTTTCTTTTCGTCGCCGCGCTCTCGGTTTTTCTGGCCATGCCCACCTTTGGCGGTAAAGCTACCGGCGGCGGCGAGTATTTTGCACTGCTGACGTTTGGCGTGGTTGGCATGCTGCTCATCGGCGGCGCTGGCGACCTTGCCCTGTTGTTTTTGGGCATTGAAATTCTCTCGATTGCCTCATACGCCATGGCGGGTTTTCGACGCCATGACCTCCGCTCGAATGAGGCGGCGATCAAGTATTTCCTCCTTGGGTCGTTCTCAACCGGTTTCCTTCTCTATGGGATGGCTCTGGTTTATGGCGCGACGCGGACGACAAATCTGACCACCATGCAGCTCGTGGTTCAAAACGGAACGCTTGTCTCGCAACCCCTTCTGTTGACCGGAGCCGCGTTGATGCTCGTCGGGCTGTGCTTCAAGGCGGCGGCGGCGCCGTTTCACCTCTGGGCCCCGGATGTGTACCAAGGCGCGCCGACGCCGGTGACGGCTTTCATGGCAGCGGGGCCGAAAGCCGCGGCTTTCGTGGCGATGCTGCGCGTGTTTGTGGGCATGTTCCCAGCCGAAGCCGGTTCAATTCACCAAACTTGGACGCTCATTCTGGTGACGGTCGCCGTACTGTCCATGGTGATCGGGAATGCCGTTGCGATCGTCCAGGATGACATCAAGCGGATGCTCGCCTATTCCTCGATTGCGCACGCCGGGTATGCCCTGATGGGCGTCATCATCAGCGACTGGCGAGCCACGCTGTTTTATCTGGCGAGCTATGCCGTGATGACGCTCGGCGCATTTACCGTCGTGGCCTACATGGCGCGGGACGATGACGACCGAACCCTGATCAGCGACTACGCCGGGCTTGGCAGCCAGGCACCGGGGGCAGCCGTGGCCATGGTGGTCTTCCTGCTCGGCTTGGGCGGATTGCCGTTGACGGCCGGCTTCATGGGCAAATTTGTGCTCTTTCGGGAGGTCTGGCAGGCGGGCTATGCGTGGCTGGTGGTCGTGGCCGTCCTCAACAGCGCGGCCTCGCTTTACTACTACCTGCGTCCGGTGGTGACGATGTTTTTCCAGGAACGCCTGTCATCCGAGGACGAACTGCCGGAATTACCCTGGGCGCTGACCACGGCGCTGTCGGTGACCCTTGCCGCTGCGCTCTACATCGGCGTCTTTCCAGAACCCATCCTCGCCGGACTCAAGCCCAAACCAGCGCCAACCATCCGGCCGCCAACGCCAAATCAGTGATCCGTCGCAATCCGTATTCCGTGGGCAGTTTGTCCCGTGCCCCAGGGGACAACCCCCGCGCTGGATGCCCACACGTTTTGCCGAACACCGCGTTTTGTCCGGTGGCACAGGAAACAACCCACCATGACAGGCGCGTGAAGCGTTGCCTTTGGCATCAGCGATGGCGGCAAGGGCGGCCATTCAGGCAAAGCGGAATGTCACCCGCGCTGGCTCGTGCCGCCGCCTGCCGTTCGTCCGTTGACAAGCCATCGCAATCGGATTATGTGCACGTTGGGTGGCTTGTCCACCCACGCGGCCGCCAATCCGGCGGAAACGTCATACCTTCACTCCGAGGCATCCCCGCCATCACTTCCATGGTCATTTATCTTCCCGGCACCGTCGAAGACACGCCGCACCTTGACGACCTCACACCACGTCAAATCGTCCAAGAACTGGACAAGCACGTTGTTGGCCAAGCCGCTGCAAAGCGCGCCGTGGCCATTGCCCTTCGTAATCGCGTCCGTCGGCAGAAGCTACCGGCAGACTTGGCGCAAGACGTGATTCCCAAAAACATCATCATGATTGGCTCGACCGGGGTCGGCAAAACGGAGATTGCCCGCCGCCTGGCGCGCCTGGCCAACTCGCCCTTCCTCAAGGTCGAAGCCTCGAAGTTCACAGAAGTGGGTTACGTCGGGCGGGATGTGGAGTCTATGATCCGCGACCTCGTGGACATTGCCATTGATCTCGTCCGGGAAGAAAAAATTGCCGAAGTGGAGGAAAAGGCCCGTCAAAACGCCGAGGAGCGGCTGCTTGACCTGCTCCTTCCGGCACGGCGCGAAGGCGAAACCGTCTCGCCGGAAGACGAAGCGGCTTTTCAACGCACACGGGAAAAGCTCCGCCAGCAGTTGCGCGAAGGCAAGCTTGACAACCGCATTGTTGAAATCGAAGTCAAGGAACGCGGCTTCCCTTCCGGCATCGAAATCATCACGCCCCAAGGCATCGAGGAAATGGACATCAACCTCCGCGACATGCTGCCTGGGATGTTTCCCGGCGCGCGGACAAAACTCCGCAAGATGTCGGTCAGCGAAGCCATTGAGTATCTCGTCCAAGAGGAAGAACAAAAACTCGTGGATATGGACCAGGTTGCCCGACTCGCTGTCGAGCGCGTCGAAGAATCCGGCATTGTTTTCCTCGACGAAATTGACAAAATCGCCGGACGCGAAAACAGCAGCGGGCCGGATGTCTCACGTGAAGGTGTCCAGCGCGACATCCTCCCGATCATCGAGGGCACGACGGTCAACACCCGCTACGGCATGGTGCGCACCGACCACATCCTGTTCATTGCGGCTGGGGCGTTTCATGTTTCCAAGCCATCCGATCTCATCCCGGAACTCCAGGGACGGTTTCCCATTCGCGTCAACCTCGACCCGCTTACCAAGGAAGACTTCAAGCGCATTCTGACCGAGCCGCGCAACTCGCTCATTCGGCAGTATGTGGCGCTCCTTGAAACCGAGGGACTGACGCTGGAGATCACCGAAGACGCCATCGAGGCCGTGGCCGATTTTGCCTTCACCGTCAACCAGAACACCGAGAACATCGGCGCCCGCCGGCTGCATACGGTCATGGAGAAAGTCCTCGACGAAGTATCGTTTGCCGCGCCCGACATGGAGCTGAAGCACTTTCGGGTGGACGCGGAATATGTCCGTCAGGTGCTGGCCGACATCGTCCAGAATGAAGACCTCAGCAAGTACATCCTCTAGCCGGGGCAGCTTCTCACGTCAGCGGCGGCGACAGCAGCCAGATTTGCCGAACCTGGCCCATCCCTGGCGCTGGCTGGGGGTGATGGTGGGGGTTCTGTTCGTGGCGGCAAGTGGGCTTGGTTGCGCCAAAGTCGGGCCGCCCGTCCCGCCGCCACGCTTCACCCTGAGCGCGGCCGATGACCTCACGGTTACGCAGTACGGCGACCAGCTCATCGTGCGCTTCACGACCACCAACCAGACCGCATCCAAGCGGGCAGCGCGGGCCGATGTCCTGCGCCGCGTCGAACCACGCGACGCCCCGCTGGCGTTGCCCGAAGATACATTCCTGCGCGAAGCGCGGCTCATCGGCTCGCTGACCGGCGCCGAACTGGCAACGCCCACCACGCCAGCCTATGCCGACCGGTTTGACCCGGCGGACGCAAGCTGGAACGACAAGCGCATCCGCTACGCCGTCCGCTTGGTGGATGACCGCGGCCGGCCGTCACCACTGTCGAGCTATGCGGTCGCCTATCCGGCCGCGGCTGTGGCGCAAGCTCCCGGCGACGTACGGGCGGACGTGACCCAGGCAGCGATTCAGCTCAGATGGCAGCCGCCGGAAAAAAATCTTGACGCTTCGCCGGCGACGGAAGTCCGGTTCAACGTCTATCGGCGCGTTGTCGGCAGCTCGGTGGAAACACGGCGCAATGACGCCCCCCTCGCCACGCCACAGTTTGCCGACACGGATTTCGTGTTCGAGACGGAATACGTGTACACCATTCGGGCCGTGAGCCTGGTGCGCGGGGAGCCCATTGAAAGCCAACCATCGCCGGCGCTCCAGGTGCGTCCGGTGGATACCTTCCCGCCAGCCGCCCCAAGCAACCTGACCGGGGCTTCAGCCGCCGGGCTGGTCAACCTGTTTTTCCCTGCCAACCCGGAACGCGACCTGCGGGGCTATGTCATCTACCGCAGCGAACGGGGCGCGGATGAAAGCCTGGTCAAGCTGACCCCAACGCCCATCCAGCGCACGACGTTTCAGGACCAAACCGGCGTCAGCGGCAAGACCTACCGCTACTTCGTCACGGCAGTGGATGTGTTCGGGAATGAAAGCGAGCGGTCATTGCCCGTTGAGGTTGAGGTCATTCCCTGACGGGAATACGTCGCCGCCGTTGAGGGCGGCCGCCACTGCCTGGCGCGCATTGACCACACCCCAACCTTGTCGGTCAGGCTCGATGTTGGGCAGTCGGCGCGCGGTGCGAATGAGAATGCGCTTGATCTGCTGTGGCGTCAGCCGCGGGTTGACTTCCAGCATCTGGGCCACGATGGACGAGACGATGGGCGCGGCAAAGGAAGTGCCGTCCACGTGTTTGTAGTGTCCCGAAATCACGTTCTCATTCCGCATTTTGCCTTCGACGAGCAAGCGGAGTTGATACGGCTCAAGGTGGGATGCGGTATCCAGCTCTGGGTCAATGCCCGGCTGCTGGGCCAGCACAGACTTGAGTTCGCTATCCGGCACACGGGTAAGCTGTTCGTACAGCGCGGCCTGCTGTGCCGTCGGGGTTCCGGGCAGGATCGGAGCGGCAATCCAGATGCTCGGCGCAATGATCTCCGGCTTCTGAAGGCCGTCCATCGTCACGCCATAGCTAGAGTGGTACACATCGTGTTCGTTTGGGTCGAGCGTGTTTTTGTCGTCAAAGCCACCGACGGCAATGACCGATGGCGCGCTCGCCGGTGGCAGAACCGGGTGAGCTGCCTGATGTCCGGCGTTCCCACTGGCCGCGATGACCACCACCCCGGCCTTGACCAGACGCTCGGCCGATTGCGAGAGGGCATCCGTGAGGTAGGAAGCTTCGTAGTCGCCGCCGCAGGAAATGTTGACAACCCGGATGCCAAATCGCCTGTGGTGCCGATACACCCAATCCAATCCGCGCCGAATGTCATCGTGGTAAATCCGGCGCGTCGTGCCGACCTTGATCAACACCAGCCTGGCGCTCGAAGCAATCCCACGGTATAGCCCCTTGGACTGAAAGCCGTTGCCGGCCGCAACGACCGAAGTCATCAAACCGTGCCAGCTCGAATCATCTGGGGCTTCCAACTCGGCCGGGTCGGTTCGGCGCGTCAGGACATTGTGGTAGTGCAGAATCCGGTTAACCGGCTGAGTGATGTCTGGGTGGGGATAAAAACCGGAATCCAAGAACGCGATGGTGATGCCCCGCCCCGTGTAGCGTGGACTCGCCCCAAGCCGTAAAGGGGTCGGTAAAATCTTGAACTTCGGTGGGGGCGTGCTGCTTGGCGAGGGAAGATACAAGCCAACCCGCGAACGGGCGTGGGTGAACCGGTCGAGGCAGTCCCGACACACAGCGTCCCGTTCATCCCAGTGCGGCAGGTTGAGATGCAGCAGATCGCGGGACAAACGCGACATTCCCGAAGCAGAGATACGCAGATCGTCGTCAAGCGCGTAGTGACAAACAGCGCAAACGAACATAGCCATGCTGATGCCTTGCCGCTGACGGTGGAATATGCGCGAAAAGCCAGGCGGCGAAAGACTCACTCAAGCGTTGTGCCGCCAATCTACTGCGTGAGCCTCGGGCGCGCACCTGCTTCTTCCGCCGTTCTACGTCTTCCGCGGTTCAGGGTGGCGACTGGCGGACTCCATTTGGCGGTCACGGGCCAGACAAGCCGCCGCCAAGCGCAGGAACTGAGCGCGCATGGACTCATCCGTAATCACGCTGGCGCTGGAGACAAGGTCTTCTGGCAGCACGGCAACCGGCAGCGGTGGAGATGGTGGCTTGTACCGGGCTAGGGCGACAAACTTTTCATCCACGGTGAGGTGAATGCGAGTCACCAGCGTTTGACGCAGGATGTGGTTGAGCTGGAAGAGAATTTGCGGCGCAATTGCTTCGAGTTGGCGTTTCCACCGGGCGTCATGGGTCGCCACGGTGAGCGTCCGCCCGGTGAGGCTCACCACCCGGCTCGCCTTGAGCGTGGCATCCCCGACGGCAAGCGCCCAGGCCGCGCCACAGGCCGCGGCCAGCACATCGTCTTGCCCGTCGGCGAACTTGACTACGTCAGGAATGAGTCGGGCGATACTTTCCACAGTTGCACCAAAGTCAATCAACAAAACGAGTCAACGTGCCTGGGTGAACGGCAACATCAGGCACAACGTTTCACCGGAGACGGCTACATCACGGCTGGGTCAAGTCCATCGGATGGCGCGCCTAGTCCGAATACATCGTCGCCGGTTGTCTCATGGTAGGCCGTTTCGCCATGGGCATGTCGGTCAATACCTTCCATCTCATGGGCGAGTGACAAACGCAATGGCAGAATGAGTCCCACCAGCTTCAACAACATGAACGTCGCCACCAGGGTGTAGCCAAGCGTCGCCACCACGGCAATCAACTGCGTGAGCAGGAGTTTTGGGTTGCCCGCCAGCAAGCCGTCAGCCCCGCCCGCGTTGAGCGACTGCTGGGCAAAGATGCCGGTCAGCAGCGCCCCACAGATGCCGCCAACACCATGGCAGGCAAAGACATCGAGGGTATCATCCAGGGCGAGGCGGGACCGCCACTGGATGGCTGCGTAGCAGATGGCGGCGGTGAGTCCGCCAATGGCAAGCGCGGCCAGCGGCGACACGAAGCCGGCGGCGGGTGTGATGCCCACCAACCCAACAACGGCTGCCGTCGCTGCTCCAACGGCGGTGGCCTTGCCGGTACGGATCGTCTCAAGGCCTAGCCACACCAAAACCGCGGCGGCGGCGCTCAGGTGCGTCGTCACCAACGCCAGACTGGCCAGCCCCCCGGCCGTGAGCGCCGAGCCGGCGTTGAATCCAAACCACCCAAACCACAGCAGCCCCGCCCCAAGCAGCACGAATGGGACGTTGTGCGGACGCAGGGGCGACCGCGTGACATCCGCGCGCGCGCCGACCAGGGCCGCTGCAACCAGCGCTGCGCTTCCGGCGGTAATATGCACCACTGTCCCACCAGCAAAATCCAGCGCCCCAGATGCACGAATCCATCCACCGAGGCCCCACACCCAGTGGGCGACCGGGGCATAGACCCCAACGCACCACAGCGCAACGAAGAGCAAATAGGCCCGAAAGTCCATGCGTCCCACGACCGCGCCGGCAATCAGGGCCGGGGTAATCACAGCGAACATCCCCTGAAAAGCCGCGAAGGCCAGATGCGGTACGGTAGCCGCATAGTCGGACTGCGGGGCATCCCCCACGGTCTGAAAGCCAGCCCACGTCAACCCACCCACCAGCGCGCCGCCCGGCGCAAAGGCCAACGAATAGCCAACCAGCACCCACATGACTGCCGCCACGCAGAGCGCGCCAAAGGCCATCATCAGGGTGTTGAGAACGTGCCGGCGGTTGACGAGTCCGCCATAAAAAAACGCCAGACCAGGCGTCATCAAAAAAACCAAGGCGGCTGAAACCAGGAGCCACGCCGTGTCGCCAGCCGAAATACCCGTTTCGTTCATGGTGTCTTCCCAAGCTTGCCGGTCGTTTTGCCGGGCGTTTCTTGCAAAGCTCGCGCTTGAACTTCATCTGCCGTGAGCGGCGTCAGCGCCGCTTCATTTTCCTCGCCGGTACGGATACGAATCACGCGCTCCAGGGGCTGGACAAAGATTTTCCCGTCGCCAACCGATCCGGTTCTGGCCGCGGACAGAATCGCGTTGATAGCCGGCTCAACGAATGGTTCAGATACCGCCATTCGTAACTCAACCTTTTCCGTAAACTCAACCACGATGCGTTGACCGCGGACGTGTTCGACAATCTCTGGTTCTCCGCCGTGGCCGCGAATCCCACTCACCGACAGACCGGTTACGCCGACCCGGAAAAGGGCCGATTTGACATCCGCCAGCCGCTCTGGGCGAATGATTGCTGTAATCAGCTTCATACCGTTGGCTCTCCATCATCTACCAGCTTCGGCAGGGGTTCCGCCGCAACGGTCTCCCAAGTCGCCCGCTGAGCTGGGTACACTTCTTCGGCCAGGTGACGAGCATAGGCCTCGAACTCATCAAAGGTGCCCTGTTCCGCCACGACGTACACATCATCCCCGACGACTTCAAACAGATAGCTCTCGCCGCACGCGGCAATGTAGCGATACTCCACCCGGTCGTCATCAGTCTGAGTAAGATAGCGGGAGTTGAAAATCATACCGAGCTTGCCGAGATAGGTGCGTTCCGTTTTGACCATGGTGAGCCGTCCACCAAGCGCAACGCCGAGGGTGACCGGGGGCGTCACTCGGTGAGCACTTCATTCAGAACTCGAATCGTCTCGTCGTCGAGCAGTGGCATCTCATCGTTCCCAACAAGAGCCGCAATCTTGTGAATCGTCTCCGGCGAAACTTGCTGCCGCCGCCGCTTGAGGCGCTCACGGATGTCATCCCGTAGTCCTCGAAGAATATCACGGTGAATGTCGAGGCCGCGGCGCACCAGGCCGAGCGCCCGCTCTTCGGCAGCTTTCAGCCGGCCGGCTTCCTCTGGGGCGAAACCGCAGCGGCATTTGGGCTGCGTCAGGAGAATTTCCTCAACCGGCTCGGTGCAGACCATTTGGTAGAGGTTGGAAATTTCATTGATCGCATCCACCAGAAAGTCCTGCCGACTCATGCTCAACTGGGTGAGCATTTCCATGTTGCGCCACTCTGGGCTTGAAACCAGGCGCGTGCACAGTGGCTCGATGACATTGGATTGCGTCGCGCCGGCGTGAAGCAAGGTGTAATACTCGGCATAAACCGGCTGAAAAGCCCCGAAGGCCAAGTCCACCTGCTTGCGATGGTTTGGGTAAAACAACTGCCAAGCCGGCGCTCCCCGCAGTTTGAAAGTTGAACGAATCCGTTCGGCAACAGGGTTATTGGTTGGGAAGCTTTCATTGAGGTAGCGGAGCTTGGCTTCGCTACTGGCCTGCGCCTGACGGTAACTATAGACCGCCTCCAGCCTGGCGCGGTCGCGCCACAGCGCATCGAGGTCGCTGTCAAACAGGAACATGACCTCTTCCATCTCTTCCGCAATGGACTTTCGCAGCAAGGCGTGGCGCACATGGGACGCAACCCGGTCAAACCGCCGGATGGTTTCGATTGCCTCCCAAATCTCGGTCTCTTGCTCAGGCGCTTGTGACAGGGCTTCGACAGCTTTTGAAAGATCGCGCTGCCGCCAGGCTTGATAATAAGCGCCCAGTTCTGAAAGCGCCCGGTCCACGTCTTCTGGAATGCACATCTCGACGCGCTGGCGCGTCGGCGCCACGAGGTGGCCGATCCACAGGGCCGCATCGAGCGATAGCGCCTCCGGTACGCCTTCCGGCGAAATGGGTGACGTGAGTGGGAGCAGCCACTCCCACATTTGCCACGGTGCCGGCATGGTTGGTGGTGGAACATCACTGACCGTGCCGCTTCGGAAGACAAAACGGCCTTCGGATAGATACTTGCGACGGAACAGCGCGACACCCGCTTGGCGGGTGGCATCAGAGACTTGTTGCGCAATGTCGTCGGTCGGAACACCGCCGCCAAGCAGCGTTGGATCAGACAGGCAAACCAGCCGCTTGAGTGTCCAGACGTCATCATTATCGAGCGCGCCGGGCAGCCAATGCACCCCAGGTTCATCGGCGCGTAAGTTGTCGAGGTCAAAGTCGGCCTGCCCAACCCGCCGCGGAAAGTGAACGCGCATCTGGTAGTCGCTGCCGCGGTGGGCTTGCGCCGGCTCCCACACAACCCCTAGCGCATCCTGCCGGATGATATGCCAGAGGTGGGCGCAGCGAATACTCCAGAGCTTGTCGCCTCCATCACCCAGTCCAAATGGGAAGTCATCGAAGAGCTGGCCGCCGGAGGCCAGCAAAGCCAGGTTAATCCGGGGATCGTTGTCAGTTATCGTGCTGGCTTGAGCATCAACGAGATTGTCGAGCGCCTCGCCAGGCTGCAACGCGAAACGATATTCGCGCTCATTCGGGTCATCGCCGATGGTAATGACCGACTTGGTCAACGCCTTGATTTGTTGAAGCAGCGCGGCCGATAGTTTGTAGGTGGGTTTCTGACCATAGAGGTCATAAAAGAGAATCCCGTTGGTCAGGTCGCGGACCGTCGCTGGAATGCCGGCGAGCGAGTGCATCAATACTGCTTTGAGCAGCATGCGTGTGTGCAGGCGCTGCCCTTGACTGATGCGTGGAATGACAGCCGCTATCGCCTGGTCGTAGTTTTCAAAAGCATAGGCGAGCGGAGGCGCAGCGCGCAGCAACGGCTCAAGCGCATCGAACATTTCGTCCACCGTGAAGAGGCTTTCCGCCGGGCGGTTCCGAATGCGTTCAGCAGCTTTGAGTGCAAAGGCCGGAAAAGAAAAGCCGCTCAGGTAGCGCCGCAATCGCGCGCCAATATCCCAGGCCATTGGGTGGAGCGGATACAGGTTGATGAGCCGTGGTTCATCGAGCTGAAGCTCAGGCAACTTTGCCTGAAGCTGCTCGCGAACCTGCGTCACGGCATGCCGCTGCCGGGCGTTTTTGGTCAGCAGGTGTGCGCCAATGAGGGCTGGAATGGCGTTTTCGCCAAGGTATTGAATCTGATAGTGCTTCAGAAGTTCGGCAATCTGGTCGGCCGACAGCCGACGCCCCTTGACACTATCAAGCAAAATGTCAGTCGCTGAAACATAAACACTCAACGGTAATTGACACGAAAGCTGGCTCAACAGCACGAGTGTTTCCACCACCAGCCCGGCCGTTCGGGGCGTCCTGGACTGCAATATGTCATCAAGCCCGTCAATGAGTATGACAATGCCATCGCTTTGGGGAATGGAGCGGCAAGCCGACAACAGGTCATCCGCCGAGGGGGTGGCCTTCGCCGAAGATGACAGGTCCGACTTCAAGGCGTAGTTGATGAAACGCCCCAGGTAATCAAGTGGCGCGAGGGATGGATCAGACACGTTGACTTGGTCACCATACAGGCTCACAACCTGCCACCGCCGCGGCCCAAGCTGGGCATGAATGTCTTGCAGCCGCCGCGAACCTTGCCCAAACGGTTTGCCAGCCGCCTGGGCTAGCGCGCACACCAGTCGCAGGAGGTACGACTTTCCACTCCCAGGCGGCCCGACCAACAGCGAAGCGCGGTGACCGTCTGGCGTTGGCTCGACCAGGCGCTCACTCAAGCGTTGGAGAATATCCCCAAACTCATAGGTCAGCAGCGCGCGCTGAAGCAGTTCACGTTCCCAGCCTAGTGCGGCAAAATCCACCGGGGTAAATTCGGCCAGATTCAGACAGTCACGAATTTTTTGCGTTTTGGTTGTTTCCACCGCCATGGTTAGTCACCCGTCCACCGCCGCTCGGCTAAGCACTTACGCAAGGGCTTGGTCACCATTGTGTCGCCAATCAAAGCAGAGAGCAATGCCCGCCTCATAGACCCTGTGTCGCCCATCATGCTCTTAGCACTGGTTGTTTCATCCGTGACCATAACGTGCCCTGCCGATCTGACCTAGGCAAATCTGGCGTAGGCCAAACCCCCGAATCTCCAGTGGAGAATCGGAAAAGCCGCGCCGGTGAGCAACTTGGGGCGCGGCTATACTGTGGCTTGTCCTCAACAAAGCTTGGTCAATCTCTCCGGCGCCGAGGTGTGGACGGCTTTCTATCCCGCTGCCGGGGTGGTTTGGCTGGCTCAACTGCCAAACGGAGGTAGGCGGCGGCGGCCCGATACCGGACAGCTTCCTTTTTATCTTGAAACAAGGGCACGAGGTCGCCCAGCACATCCGTCTGGTCACTCATCGCCAGGGCATGAACGGCCGCGGCGCGTACCGTCCAGTCTTCATCCGTCAGCGCCTCCCGCAGCATGACTACGGTATCGTCATCCTTCACGGGGGGCAACGCGGCAATGGCTTGGGCACGCCCGGAAAGATTGGCGTCCGCCAGCAATCCGGCCAGGGAGGAGAGTCCCATGCCCAAACCCGGCACGGGCGCGAAACCAATACCGTAGCGAAATGCCAGGCGGAAAAATCCGCCGGGCGTCTTCATAGCACGAAACATCGTGCGGCGCTGTGCCGAGAAATAGCTAGACTTGGCCTTACGTTCACCGGTGGCAATGTCGAGCAAAGCGAGTTTTCCTTCCTGGTCGCCCTGCAGATACAGCGCTTTGGCAGCGGCAAAGGCAACTTCGGGGGTCTCGCTGGCGAGCGCCTGCTTGAGCAATGGCAAAGCCCGCGGATCGCGCAACCCGGCCAGTGTTGCGCAGGTGGCGATCTGAACGTACATATCCTTGTCGGCAATGGCCGTTTCGAGCAGCGGGAAGGGATTATTCTCGACCCGCGTGAGGCTCAGGGCCATCGCGGCCTCACTCCGCCGGTCGGGGTTTCTTTCAGTAAGGCCCTGTTCCAGAATCATTCGGGCCGCTTCCAGGTTGGCCTGGCGCTCGTCATTACCTGACGCAAGCACCCGAACGAGCGGCGACGAGACACCCGCCGACGCATGCGCTACCTGGATTGACGGCGCCACCACTGTCGGCGAAAGCCCCACTGCCGCCGTGAGGATGCCAGCCACCAGCCGGTTTCTCAAAAAAAAGGGTATCAGCATGGCAAAGACCTAACCTTCTACGAATCTCTCCCGAACCCACTGGCGTGACGCCCGGCGCGCCAAGGCATCACCGAACGTGCTTGCCGGTGGCGCGGCAGCACGCCCCCCGCTGGACCCGTTCATTGAAAAAACGGGTCACACCGCCGCCTGGGCCAGCGACTGCTCCAGCGCCCGGCCGGCCTGAAACATTCGGCTTTCCTCAAACATCGGCGCAATGACCTGAAGCCCAATCGGCAGCCCGTCACGGGTTTTACCACAGGGCAGGCTCAACCCAGGGACACCGGCCAAGTTGAGCGTGACAGTGTAGATGTCGGAAAGGTACATCTGGAGCGGGTCATCCGTTTTCTCGCCAAGTTTGAAAGCCGGAGTCGGCGATGTGGGCGTCACCAGAACCTCGCACTGCTCAAAGGCTTGCTCGAAGTCCCGGCGCAACAGCGTGCGCACTTTTTGGGCCTTCAGGTAGTAGGCATCATAGTAGCCGGACGACAGGGCATAGGTTCCCAGCAAAATGCGCCGCTTGACCTCCGGCCCAAAACCCTGCTCGCGGCTCAGGGCATACAGGTCGTGGACCGTCGTCGCTTCCGGCGCGCGATAGCCATACCGAACGCCGTCAAAACGCGCCAGATTGGCGCTCGCCTCAGCCGTGGCGATGATGTAGTAATCGGCAATCGCGTAGCTCAAGTGCGGCAGTGAGACTTCGACCAGCGTCGCCCCAAGGTTCTCATAGATTTTCAGGGCTGCCCGCGCCGCGGCGCTGACCTCGGCATCGAGTCCGTCACCAAACGCTTCGCGGACAATTCCAATCCGCCAGCCGCGCAGGTCGGCATCGAGTTCGGCCAGGTAATCCGGGACTGGATGCAGTGAGCTTGTTGCGTCATGGCTGTCGTGACCGGCCATGACGCCAAGCATCCGCGCCGCATCGCGCACCGTGCGCGTCATGGGCCCGATTTGATCGAGCGACGACCCGAAGGCAACCAACCCATAGCGTGATACACGTCCATAGGTCGGCTTGACACCGACGATGCCGCAGAAGCTGGCCGGTTGACGAATCGAACCGCCGGTGTCGCTGCCGGTTGCCGCCAAACACATCCCGGCCGCAACCGCGGCCGCACTGCCGCCGCTCGAACCACCCGGAACGCGCGTCGGGTCAAGTGGATGGCGCACCGGGCCAAACGCCGAGTTTTCGTTTGATGACCCCATGGCGAATTCGTCGAGGTTTGCCTTGCCCACGATGACGGCCCCAGCGGCCGCGAGCCTGGCAACGGCCGTCGCGGTGTAGGTCGCCGTGTAGTTGGCCAGTATCTTTGAAGCGCAGGTCGTGCGCGTCCCAGCCAGGCACTGATTGTCCTTGATGACGACCGGAACGCCATCGAGGGGACGCAGTGGCTCGCCGGCCGCCAGGCGGGCGTCGGTTTCCGCCGCTTGGCGAAGCGCTTGCTCCGGGAGCGTTGACAGCAGGGCGTTGAGTTCTGGATTGCGGCGTTCAATCGTATCCAAGGCGGATTGACAAATTTCCGTCGCGGAACAGTCGCGTGCCTGAAAAGCCACATGCAAGCGGTCAATGTCGAAATCGAGTAGAGTTGCCACGGTTGTGTCGCAAAGGCGGGATGGTGTTTGGCGGCTCGCGCCGCCACAAGCTACGTGACGGTAGCCGGTTGCTTGCGCCTTCGTCAATTTGGCATTCACGCCAATTTGGCGCTCACGACCACCAGCCTTGCCTATGCCGTCCGGCTCAATCGCTGAACTTGATTTCTTGGCCCTGAGGAGCAACTCGCCCATGCAACTGACCGGTTATGATTTGACATTGGACGACCTGACGGCGGTCGCGCATGACCGCCGATCGGTGGTCGAAATCGCGCCAGACGTGCCAGCCCGATTGGTCGCGGCACGGGCCGTTGTGACCGACATCATCGCCCAAGGGCGCATCGTGTACGGCGTCAACACCGGGTTTGGCAAGCTGTCGTCGGTTACGATTCCGGCGACGTCCCTGGCCGAGCTTCAGGTCAACCTCGTCCGCTCCCATGCGTGCGGGGTTGGCAATCCGCTTTCCGAAGCTGAAACCCGCGCCATGCTGCTGCTGCGCGCCAATGTGCTTGCGCACGGACTTTCCGGCGCGCGGCCGGTCGTCCTTGAGCAGCTCGTAGCCATGCTCAATGCCGGCGTCCACCCGGTCATTCCCGAAAAAGGGTCGGTCGGCGCAAGCGGCGACCTCGCCCCACTGGCGCATCTGGCGCTCGTTCTCATTGGCGAAGGCGAAGCCTACTTCGGCAGCGAACGTCTTCCGGGACAAGCTGCGCTGCGCCGCGCCGGCCTGTACCCCATTGCCCTTGAAGCCAAGGAGGGGCTGGCGCTACTCAACGGGACGCAAGCCATGAGCGCCGTCGGAGGGCTGGCCCTGGCCCGGCTGCTTCAACTGGCCCAACTTGCCGATGTGGCCGGGGCGCTTTCGCTCGACGCGCTGCACGGAACGGCTACCGCTTTTGATGCGCGAATCCACGCGGCGCGCCCCCATGCCGGACAACGTGCCGTGGCCGCACACCTGCGCGGACTCCTGAACGGAAGTGAAATCATGGCGTCGCACCGCGATTGTCCACGTGTCCAGGACGCCTACAGTTTACGGTGCATGCCGCAGGTGCATGGCGCCGTCCGGGATGTTTTCAACTTCGCGCGCCAGACACTCGAAACCGAATTCAACAGCGCGACCGACAACCCGCTGGTGTTCACCGACCACAACGACGTTCTTTCCGGCGGCAACTTTCACGGCGCACCGGTTGCCTTGGCGCTGGATGCTTGCGCCATGGCCGCGGCCACGCTGGGTGGCATCGCCGAACGCCGCATCGAACGCCTCCTCAACCCAGACTTGTCCGAGCTGCCGGCCTTTCTCTCCCGCCAGCCCGGAACCCAATCCGGGCTGATGATGGCGCAGGTCACGGCCGCCGCGCTGTGCAATGAAAACATGGGGCTGGCGCACCCGGCCTCGGTTGGGTCGCTACCGACTGGCGCAGCGAAGGAGGATGTTGTTTCGATGGGCATGACGGCCGCGCTCAAGCTCCGCACGGTTGCCGAAAACGTCGCCAATATCCTGGCCATCGAACTGTTGGCCGCCGCGCAGGCGCTCCCCTTCTTGCGTCCGCGCCGGACCAGTCCGGTGCTTCAGCGGGTCGAGGACTTCCTGCATACGCTTGTGCCGCCACTCGAACAGGATGCGCCCCTGTCACCCTGTATCGCTGCCATCCGGGAACACCTGCCCGAAGTCTTGGCAGTAGCCGCAGGAGCGGATGAGGCGTAGTGCGGCCCGGCCTACTTCCAGCGCATCTCACCGGCGCGAATGGCAACCGTGAGGTGATTTTCTGGCGGCGGAAGCGGACAACTGTAGTTGCCGCCATATGCGCAATAGGGGTTGAACGCCTGGTTGAAGTCAAGCACGTACGCATTGTCACCGCGTCGCTTGAGTTGCAGGTAGCGCCCGGCCGGGTAGGTCTGCGTGCCGGCCGTCGTATCCCGAAAGGGAATGAACAGGTCCGTCGCGGCATCTGAAACGCCCAAGTCTGGTGTCAGGGCCACCAACCGACACGCCACGCCATCCACGGTAAAGCGAAATACCCCGGCACAGCGGTAGCGCCGCGTGTCATCCGGGCGCGTCGTTTCCGTTTCAATCACCTCGGGCTGGGGACACGGTTCAAGGGTTGCGACGAAGCGGTACTTGGCATCGAAGGGAAAATAGGCCAAGCCGGTGAAGGTTGCGCGCTGGTCAGCCGGCACCGGAGAATCTTCGTCTTCCTTGAAAGCCCGGTCTTTCATTTGCCGCTGCGCGACCACGGCACGCGCGACGACCTCGACCGGCGCCGCCGGATCGTCAAGCGGATTTGCGGGCAGCGAAGTGGGCGACGGCGCGCCCACCGGCGACGGCGGAGAAGACACCACAGGGCGTGGGGCGTTGGTTGCGCAACCATTTGTCACGCAACCCAACAGCCCAACCAGCAGGCTTGCTGACCAAAGCTTCCTTGAGCGCATTGCCCAACTCTGATCTCAGGTGTGATCTCAGGGCGTCACGCCACCCGGCACGCACTTCCGGTGACTTCACACCTCAAATTGTGCCGTAGGGGCGCTTCCACCCTACCGAAGGCACAACCGTAACGACATCACCGTTTTCGAGGCGCGTGTTGATGTCTTCCAGGGTGTTGATGTCACGGCTATTGACATAAATGCTGACGGTCGGCTGACGAAGCCCGCGTCCGGTGTAAATCTCTTTGCCGAGCTTGGTGTACTTGTCGGTCAGTTTTCGGAGTGCCTCGCCCACCGTCGTCGCTTCAACCGGAACAGCACGGTTGTTTTCAGTCAAGGGGAGATACACGGATGAAAGTTCAATCGTAACGGCCATAGGTCAGAACATCCCAGGCAGGACTTCAGAAAATGTCGAGGACGCAGCAACCACTGGAGACAATCCAGTTGCTTTTTTCTTACGCCAAGGCCTTCCATAACTCAAGTGCGTAGGCAGACACTTGCTCCAGAAACCCCAGCCAGTAAGAAACCAGCTCGAACGTCGCCGCTGAAAAGCTTTGTGCGTAAGAACACACTTTCATTTTGACTTATGCCAAGTTGAAAGTAGGTTGGTAGCAGATGGTTGATGTTTCCTCCACCGAACAAAAGGGCTGAGCAGAGAACGAATGTCATCTCCGGCTAGACCACCATTGTCGTTACTGGCTACGATTCGACTGGGACTCCTCAATGTCACCGTTGGCATGAACGCCCTACTTGTCTTTGGCGTACTCAACCGGGTGCTGATTAGTGAGTGGCAGATCAATGCGGCGCTGGTTGGCCTGTTTGTGTGCATGCACTATGTCGTCTGCCCGATGCGAACACTCGCCGGGTATGCGTCAGACACCAAGCCGCTCTGGGGATACCGGCGGACACCCTACATTGTCGGGGGCATGGCCGTTGCGTTTGGCTCACTCATCCTTATCTTGCACAGCGCGCAGTGGATTCGCACCCAGCCGGTCTGGGGCAGCCTCGCGTGCGCGGTGGCGTTTGCGCTCTGGGGACTGGGACTCAACACCGCGTCTGTCCCGTACTTGGCGCTGATGAGCGACCTTTCTGGTCCATACCGCGCGCGGACGATTTCGGTTGCCTGGTTCATGATGGTGGCCTTTGGGATCGTGACCACCGGTATCGTCATTGCCAAGTACTTTGATCTGAACCTGTCGAAGCTTTCCACGGATGTGACGACCCTGGACGCGGCGGCCCTTGACCAAGTGCTTGGAAGGCTATTTTACACCGTTGTTGGCATTTCCATCGTGCTGGCAGCGGTCGCCATCATTGGCATGGAGCCGCGCCACCACCAAGCGGCGACGGACGACGAAACACCGCCAACGCTGCGCGAAACCATCGCCATCATGACCGCTGACCGTGACTCGAAGCTGTTCTTTGCCGTCATCACGCTTGGCATTTTTGGGGTCAACGCCCAGGACGTGCTGCTCGAACCCTATGGCGCGCAAGTGCTTCAGATGTCGCTGGCCGACACCACCCGCTTGCAGCCCATGTGGGGTGGGGCAACCCTCATCTCGATGCTCTTGGCTGGCTTTATCCTGGCCCACCAACTCTCGCAGAAAAACATGGCATTGATTGGCGCGGTGTTGAGTACGCTGGGACTGGGACTGGTGATCGCCGCCGCCGATCTGGGCACCGGGATGCTGCGCATAGGGGTCTTCACCCTAGGGATGGGAAACGGCATTTTTGCGGTTGGGGCGCTCTCCATGATGATGGACATGACCCGCCCTGGACAAGCCGCGACCTACCTTGGGGTCTGGGGCATTGCCCAGGCTGTCGCGCAAGGGGTGGCCGGGTTGACCGCCGGTGTAGGCCGCGCCGGACTGGAACTCATCACTGGGAAAATCGGATTAGCGTACCAAGGCGTTTTCGCACTCGAAGCCTTGGCTTTGGTGGCCACCGCCTGCCTATTGTTGTTGATGGGGCGGGCGACGCCTCAGCGAAATCAAAAACGGCGGGATGACCGCCACGGCGTCGAGCATCTGGCTGACGCTGTCAGCGCAAGCTAACGAAAGCGCGCGCGTTGACAATGAGATGAAGTCCGTATCGCGCTGGTTGAGCGCACCCGATACGGCCGAGTTTGCAGGGAGGAGCGTGTCCTTGTTGAGTGGGGACGCAGCAAGCAGACGTTTCCTTCCCTGCAAATTGACTTGCGGAAAACAGCCGCACTTGGCTCAAAGAGCGTGCAAGTGCGGCCGGGTTTGCAGGGAGGAGCGTGTCCTTGTTGAGTGGGGACGCAGCAAGCAGACGCTTCCTTCCCTGCAAATTGGATGAAGCTGTGAAACGAGAAAGCGTCTGACTTGTTTTGGGAGCGATGACGTGTCCGAGTTGAGTGGGAACGAGCAAATGTACGTTGCGCCTTTCAACCGCTTTTCTCTGTGGCGTTACACACGTTGAGTCGTCTCCGCGGCGCTGTTTTGCCGAACCGGGAGACGCATCCGGCGGCGGCGGTCAGCTCATATCTCCAAGGTCTGGGGGAAGCAACTATGCGAGTGATTGTGTGCGGAGGGGGCCCGGGCGGAGCGACAGCGGCAGACACCCTGGCCCGCGCCGGGGTCGAAACCGTCCTTATCGAAAAGAGCTTTTCCCGCATCAAGCCCTGTGGCGGAGCTATCCCCCCGGTGTTGGTGAGAGATTTCGACATCCCTGAGCGACTCATCCAGCGCCGAGTTTCAGCCGTTGCCGTCTATGCGCCATCCGGGCGCGCCGTGACCATGGACATCCAGAATGGTTACGTTGGTATGGTCTGCCGCGAAGCGTTTGACGCTTTCCTCCGCCAACGCGCCGGAAACCATGGCGCGCTGGTTATCGAAGGCCGCGTCGAAAACGTGGACGCGACCGAGCGCGGCGCAACCGTCGTCTGCACCACGACCGGGGGAACCCGCCAAACCTTGGTTGCCGATGCCATCATCGGCGCGGATGGAGCCAATTCCTTCGTCGCCCGAACATTCGACCTGCACCGCGGCGGACTCGTGGCGGCAGCCGTCCAAGAGCGATTTGCGCTCGATACAGAAACGGCGCGCCGTCTCAATGAACGGTGCGAAATCTACTACGATGGACAGTATTCGCCCGATTTCTACGGCTGGGTCTTTCCCAAGGCTGATCACGTGGCGATTGGTACCGGCACGGCAATTCGCAGCGCCAACCTCAAGGGCCACCTTGAAGCATTCAAGCGTCACCTCGGCATTGCAGAGCGTCCAACGCTGCGTGAAGGCGCACCCATTCCACTGCGGCCCTATGACCGGTGGGTTACGAACCGCGTCGCACTGGTCGGCGACGCAGCCGGGCTGGTCGCTTCAAGCTCAGGCGAGGGCATTTTTTACGCCATGAAAAGCGGCGAGATGGCGGCCCAGGCACTGCTCGAATGCCGGTCCGACTTGCGGGCGGCGAAACTCTACCGAGCGTATCAAAAAGCGTTTCTGAAAAAGTATGGGGCAACGTTCCGGTTTTTGGAGCTGATGCAAAACATCTACTATAAGAACGACGCTCGCCGGGAAGCCTTCGTTGCCATTTGCCGCGACCGTGGCGTGCAGGACCTTACCTTCCAGTCCTACATGTACAAGACACTGGTGCGCATGCCGATGCTGGATGGCGTCCGCATCATGAGCAAGAACTTCTATCACCTGACCCGGGCCCTGCTGGGGCTGTATCGCCCAACACGGCTCAACGCAACGCCGGCCTAGGCATGTGCCGGCTTTGGTCTATAACCTAGAAGGCGGGGCTTACCTGGACTGGCACCCAAGTAAGCCCCGCCTTGGTTTAGGTGATGATTGGCTCAGTCCGCGCTAGTGCCGGCGCTGCAACATGAAATCGGCATACAGGTTGAGCAACACCCGATGCGGACTGTCTGGCAGGACGGCAAGGTGCTGTTTGGCCTCGATAAGATGGTCAATTGCCAGCTTGCGGGCAAAGTCAATCGAGCCGGTTTCCTCAAGCAAGCTAATGGCTTCGGCCAGTTCACCGTTGAGATCGCGCTTCCCGAGCAGTTTCAGGAACCGCCCACGCGCGGCTGGGCTGGCATGCTTGAGAAAGTGAATGACAATGAGGGTCTTTTTACCGTCCCGAATATCAAGTCCGATGGGCTTCCCCAAACGCAGTGGGTCAGCCTGTAAATCGAGCACGTCATCCCAAATTTGGAACGCGGTACCGATTTTTTCTCCGAAGGTAGCCATGGCGAGCAGGTCTGCCTCGTCAGCGTCGGCGGTCAGCATGCCGAAAAGACAACTCGCGCGATACAGCGCAGACGTTTTCCGGGATGCCATCCGAAGGTAATCTTCCACATCGAGGTCAAGCCGTCGCTCGAAGTTCAAGTCATCAAACTGCCCGTAGCACATCTGCTTGGCCGTCTGCCCTAGCACGTGAACCATCCGCAGCGCGTGACGGCGAATCCGCGCCGACTGCTCGACCGCCTTGGCATAGAGCAGATCGCCCACCAAGAGTGAAAGATTGAGTCCGAAGCGCGTGTGCAGTGTGGACTGCGCATGCCGCTCGGTACTGCCATCCATCATGTCGTCATGGATGAGGGAAAGATTGTGAAGGTACTCGACCGCCAGCGCCGGAGGAATCGCGTCTTCAAACCGCCCCCCAGCGGCCTCGGCCGTCGTGATGACCAAAAATGGGCGTAGGCGCTTGCCCTTACCCTCGAAGAGATAGGTGACTGCCTGCCGCAGCTCCGGCTGGGTGACTTCTTCCAGGTCGTCCGCAATTGCTGCGTCAATGACTTGAGCGATAGCGTGAACCCGCTCCACGAGTGGCGCAAAAGCCACCGGTATGGTGGTTCCGGTTGAGGCGATGGAAAGGCCGTTGGCGGTCGCCAGATTGGCGGGCGCTGATATCATGATGTACGTCTCCCGACAGAAATTCGGCTTGGACGGTCGTCCGATGTCGACGCCGTCGCCAGGGGGAGTCGGTCATTGACCGCGCCTGCATCAAGAGCGCGTGGCAGCGCGCTCAAGTCAGCCAAGCGACGTTCCAACCGCTGTCGCTCAAAGCTACTTATCTCAGGAAAGTCGCGTAGGTAGTTGTAATAAGCGACGCGCGCGCCCTGGGTGTCGCCTGCGTACTCCAGTGCTCGCCCAAGCCAGGACGCGGCTGAACGCTGAAGCTCACGGTCCACGAGTTCACGATCCACGGCGGCCGCGGCCGCAATGCGCTGAAAGTGTTGAGCAGCGCCCGCATAGTCGCGCTGGCGAATACACAACTCACCGAGCGTATGCACGTCCTGCCAATCAATGTCGCCCCCCACCGTGGCTTGTTTGAGTTCCTGCGTGAGTTCGGCCACCAAGTGTGCCTCTGGCGCTGGGCGAAACCGCCGAAAGCGGCGTAACAACCAGGCTGCCAGCGGCGCAATCCGCCGCGCGGCCCACCAAGTCAAGCGTGGATACCGCAGAGCAAAGCGCGTCGCGGCGGCTGCCGCCCGAAGCTTGAGTGATGTCATGAGCATGCCTTTGGAGACTGGCCGTACGGGAACCTGTTGTGCCATCCTACATGAAGCAAGCTCACCAAACCAAGTGTAGCTACGACGAACGAGCGGCTTGCTTCCGCGCCGCTAGGGCTATGTCGTCTGGATAACCCTAGCTTGCCAAGTCAGCCTTTGGCTGACTCCCTAAGTTTTGACGCGCACCGCAACCCCCCAAGCGTCGAGAGACCTGAAAACTCCCCCCGGAGTCGTCGTTCCAAGCCTCCAAACAAGAGCGATGCGCGCCAAGCTCTCAAATACCTGAGCCATTCCTGCCGGCGTCAAGCGCCGTGGTTTGGCTTACAATCGGAAGCATACAGAAAAACGACCAAAACAGTCAAGCCAATTGATGAAAATTTTACCGAGACAAACCTACAAGACCGCGACTCTCAAAGCTAAAACTAACAAAACAAGTGATTTGTAAAATAAAAGCTAAATACTAGCGATGACTTGACCAAAGTTCTCCAAGTAACTTACAGTATAGCCACTTCCCCTGAAACGCTCAAAACGCCCATCTTGTCAAGATCAGGGAGTTATTCGTGCCTCGTCCAAAACGCGCTACTGAGCCGACCTTGAGTCAGAGCCAGACGTACTCCACCGCAGAGGTCGCCAAGATGTGGGCGGTCAGCGAGTCGTCGGTCAAACGGTGGAGCGACAGTGGGCTACTGTCTTGTGTGCGCACCCCTGGCGGCCACCGGCGCTTTACCCTGCAAGCCCTGCTCGACTTCCAACGAGCCGGCGGACTGCTCCAGAACGCGGACGGCGCAGGTCGGAGTCAAGCGACGGCCGGACTGACCCAGCTCGCGCAAGCCCTGGCCGGACGCGATTGGCCGGCATTGCAGACCCTCTACTATGACGCGGCGGTATCCGGGGACGAAGCCGCCGGGGTGGCGTTGTTGGAGCAGGCTTACCAGAGCGGGATTTCCACCATCGAGCTAAGCGAGCGCATCCTGACGCCGGTCTTGCACCTGATTGGGGAGCGTTGGCGGCGTGGCGAACTCAACATCTGGGAAGAACACTTGGCTTCGCAAGTGACCCTTGCCGCCACCGAACATTTACACCGGCAGTTACCACGCGCCCCCAGTCACGGGAGACTGGCGCTGTGCGGGTGTCCAGAGGGCGATTTGCACCAAATCGCCCTGCACTTGGTGGTTGAAGTGCTTGAGACCGAGGGCTGGCGCGTCCTCTCGCTTGGCCCGAACACACCGTTGTTTTCTTTTACCGATGCCGTACAGCGGTTTTCGCCCCAACTGGTCTGTATTTCAGCGACCATCGTTCACGACTTGGAGCGGCTGCGTCGCGACTACGGGCATTTTTACCGTGTGGCGCGCCAGCATGCGGCACGTATCGTTATTGGCGGCGCGGCCTTTGCCGACCCCCAGGTTCACGACATTTTTACCCACGACTTTCACGCTCTGGGGTTAGCGGACTTTCTTGAGTATATTCGGCGCGAGTTTCCGCCATCTGATGTTTCCGCTATCTGATACGCATATCTGATGATACGCATATCTGATACGCAGTCGTGAAGTGTCCGCCTGGCCTCGTGCCAAGGACCTGACTAGCCCCCCGCGCCTAGACCTGGACGGTCATCGCTTTTCGGAAAATCGTCGAGACCGTGAAAACTGAACCACCGACCGCTTTGGGCGTCATGACCTGTTCGGGATGCGGGCGACGCCGTTGAGCAGTTCTTCGGCCAAGCCCACGTTGAGTCATTCCCATGCTTCGGCAAGTCGGTTAGATTTATAAACCGCAACGGCACGCCGCCGTATGGCGTTACGGAGTCAACGGACTCACGGTTTTGTTCGCCCCTGTTTTCTCTCCACTTTTCTCGGAGCTTCACTGCCATGCCCGTTCTATTTATCACCAGATTGCTTTCGAGCTGCTTGATTACGGCCGGTTCGATGACCGTGCTGGCCGCGCCCCAACAGTCTCCCAAACCGTCACCCAAGCCACCGGTGGAGAAGTCGCGGACGGCAGACCAGTCAGGGACGGAGGTAACGCGCGAGCAGCGGATTCAGGCCTATGAGAAATTTTTGCAGGCGCGGCGCTACATTGCGCAGGCAGACCCGCTCAACGCAATTGAGGCATTCAAAGAGGTGCTGAAGCTTGACCCTGGCGCGGCTGCCGCCCATGTCGAGTTAGGGAATCTTTACCTTGAAGGGCGAAATTTGCGTGAAGCCGAAGTCCACGCCCGGCAGGCCGTGGCGCTCGATCCAGAGGACGCCATGGCGCACTGGTTGCTTGGGCGCTTGCTCTATGCTCAGGCGCTGGGCGCTTCGCTCAATCCAGAAAAAGCACGTGAAGCGGTCGCTGCCTTTGAAACCGTCGCCAAGCTGGATGCACTCAACTTGGATGTGCACCGCCTGCTGGGACGGCTTTACCGGGACTTGAATGATACGGAAAACGCGCTTTCATCCTATGCCAAGTTGATCGGGGCCAATCAGGGTGGGCCGGAGGAGTTTGCCGCAGCAACGGAGCTCTACTTTCGCAAACGCCGCTACCGGGACGCCGCCAGCACGGCCCGGCAGGCCTACATCCTGAGCGGTGAAAATCCCCAGTGGGGCTACCAGCTTTCCCAGGCCCTGCTCTATTCCGGGCAAACGACGGAAGCCATTGAAGTCCTCAAGGAGTTGCTCGAAGAAAACGGTAACAACCTTCGGCTCATTCTCAGCTATGCCGAGGCGTTGATGCGTGGCGGGCGCTATGCTGACGCCGAACAACAGGTGCGGCGAATTTTGTCTGAGCGCCCCAACCATCCAGAAGCGCTTTCGATTCTGGCTCAGGTGCAGCGGCGCAGTGGCCGCCGCGAGGAAGCGGTCAAGACCCTGCGCCAGGCGCTGGCCGGTCAAGATGTCACCGAGACACTTGCCCAACAGTACGCGCTCGCTGAAACACTGGTTGAACTAGGTCGCATGAGTGAAGCCGTTGACGCCTATGAGGCGGCGCTGCGCAGTGTTTCCAACCCCGACAACTCGGTGAGCGAGAGCCAGCGTGAGCGTGCCGAGCTTATTCTGATGCGTATTGCGGCGGCCCACAAAGCGGCCGGCAAGCCCGACCAGGAAAACGCCACGTATGAGCGCATGCGGCGACTGCTGGGACCGGAGAGCACACTCGCCGATCTCCTCGTCATCGAGGGGCTGCGCAATGAAGGCAAGCACGAAGATGCGCTCAAGGCCGTGCGTCGCGCTCGGCAGCGATTTCCCAGCGAGCGGCAGTTTGCTTACCTCGAAGCCCAGGTACTCTCCCGTCTAGGACAGGTTGACCAAGCGATGAAGGAGCTGAAAAAGCTCTCCGAAGAAGTCGAGGACTCCGGCGAAGTCGCGCAGATGAAAGCCATCGTCCTCAGTGACGCCAACCGCTTCGAGGATGCCGAGCAATCCGCGCGGCAGGCCGTTCGCTACGATGAGAAAAACATTGCCTACTTGGTCACGTTGAGTTCCATTCTCGAACGCCGTAAGCAATACGCCGAATCCGAGCAACTGTTGCGGACGGCGCTCTCCCTCGACCCGGACAACCCAACGGCGCTCAACAACCTGGGCTACTTTCTGGCCGAGCGCAACGAGCGCCTGGATGAAGCCCTGACACTCGTGCAGCGCGCCGTCAACATCGAGCCGACCAACAGTTCTTTTCTCGACAGCCTGGGCTGGGTCTATTTCAAGCAGAACCGGCTTGACCTCGCCAAGCAGTATATCGAACAGGCGCTTGGCTACGACCGGCGCAACGCCACCCTGAACGACCACCTAGGCGATGTGCTGGAACGCATGGGCGACTTGGAAGGCGCGCGGCGGCAGTGGAAGCTGGCGCGCAGCCTGGCGACCGACCCCGAAGAAATCAACCGGATTGATGCGAAGCTCCAGCGCGATCAAACGGCGGAGACAAAGTAAGGGCGGCACACGAGGGGCGTCCCATGGGTTATGTGTGGTTCATCGCGTGGCGCTACACCCGCGCACGGCGGCGAGCTGCGCTTTCCATCGTGGCTGGGCTGGCCGTGATTGGCATCACGGTTGGCGTGTGGGCGCTCACGGCCGTGCTGGCCTTTCAAAGTGGGATGGAAGCCGAACTACAGGCCAAAATCCTGGCCGGCACCGCCCACCTCAACGTGCTGCGGCGCGGTGGACGGCCGCTCGAAAACCCGGGCGACTTGAAAATCCAGGTGACGCGCTTACCGGGAGTGCGGTCGGCCACGGTGACCACCTACCGCGAGGCGCTGCTTTCGAGCGGGTCACGGTCAGCCGCCAGCGTGCTCAAGGCGGTTGACCTCACGGAGTCGCCCGACGCACTCGAGCTGACGCGGACGCTGCGCGACGGCAGCCGACTGGCTGACCTTGCCCCGACCCGCGGCCCGGACGGCACCGAACTGGATGGCGTCATTCTGGGCAAGCGCCTGGCGCAAGAAGCCAACCTGCACGTGGGCGATGTGGTCGAGGCACTGCTTCCGCAGTCCCGTGGCGAGCTTTCGCCATTTGGACGACTGCCCACCGCCTACACCTTCCGCGTCGTCGGATTGTTTGAGTCTGGGTTGTATGAATACGATTCCGCGTGGGCCTACATCTCCCTCGACGCCGCCCAGCGGCTCACCGGTGAAGCGTCACCAGGCACCGTGCTCCAGGTGATGCTGGACGACCTCCAGACGTACCGCCAGGTTTCCGCCGCCCTGCAAGCCCAGCTTGGCGCGGATTACGTCATTGAAGACTGGGCGACGCTGAACCGGACCGCCTTCGCAGCACTCAACCTCCAACGCCTGGCCTTTGCCGTGGTCATCGGGCTGGTCATTCTGGTTGCTGCGCTCAATATCGTGACGACGCTGGTCCTGCTGGTCACGGAAAAGCGCCGCGACATCGCCATTCTGCGGGCGATGGGGGCGACGCCGCGCGCCGTGCTGCTCATCTTCGTCGCCCAGGGACTCGCCCTAGGGCTGGCCGGCGCGCTGCTGGGGGGAACATTCGGTGCAGCGACGGCGCTTGTTTGCGATCACTATGCCCTCATTCAGCTCGATGAGCGGATTTATTCCATTTCATCCGTGCCGTTTCGTTTCTCGGTATGGGATACCTTGACCGTGCTCGGCGTGGCGCTTGGCATGAGCCTGCTGGCAACCATCTATCCAGCCTGGCGGGCGGCCACGCTGCATCCGGTGGATGGATTGCGCCATGCGTAGCCGATGGGTACTTGCCTGGGGTCTGCTCGGACTCACCGCTGGGCTTGCCGGTCCGGTGACGGCCCAGGTCGCATCCGACCTAGATGATTGGCCGAAGCGGGCAGCCGCCCTGGCGGACACCGAGCCATGTGCTCCAGCGCTGCCCGCTGCCCTGGATGACCCGCACTGGTACGTTCGCGCGCGCGCCATTCAGAGGCTTGGGCAACAGCGTTGTTCTGCGGCCGTTCCGGCGCTCGTGGCGCGTTTCGACCGCGAAGACTGGGATAACCAGGCCCGGATCATCGTTGCCCTTGGGCAAGTCGGTGATGCGGCCGGCTTTCCGCTCGTGGCACGGGCAACCGAAGCTGAACCCAGCGTCCTCCGCGCCGTTGCGCTCGGTGCGCTGGAGGGCTTCGATGACACGCTGGTTGCGCCGGTTCTGACGCAGCTCATCGAAAAGCCCCTGACGCTCGATGAAAAACGGCTGGTGGCCAGGCACGTGGGGCGCTTGCGGCTGGAAACACTGGTTTCCAAGCTGGCGGGCTGGTTTGGGCAGGACGCAGAACTTGACCGTAGCCTTGCCCTAGCCTGGTATCGCACCGGCGACCAGTCGTTTGGCGCGCGCGTCATTGAAGACTTCGCACGCTTTGATGCGCCAACGCAGTTGCGGCTTTTGCAGGACTGGGCACAAGTGCCAGAAACGCGGGCAAGCGCCGTTCTCCTGACGATGGTGCAGTCGGCATCGCCGCTGCACCGGCTGGCGGCAGCCGAGGCCTGGGCGGCCTATGGTGCGCAGGCCCCACTGGCAGAGACCCTCGATGCGCTGCCGCTCCTGGATGCCGAAATTCAGCCCTTTTTCACGGCGACCCTGCGCGCGCGCCCAACCCGTGAAACGGTGGAAGCCATCATCGAGCGGCTGAAAGGTGACCCGCCGGCTGCTGCGCGGGCGGCCTACGTGGAGGTTCTGGCGTCGCTTGACCGCGATCAGGTCGCGCCCTTGTTGTTGGCGGCACGGCAGGCGCGCGTCCCGGCCATCGAGCCAGCACTGGAAAAACTCGGTCTGACGACCGACGCGCTCAACGCCCAGCTCGCTGACCCCGGACTCAGTCCGCTGGCACGGGTGGACGTGGCGCTTCGGCTGGGACAGTTGGGCGACGCCAAGGCCTTTGAAACCCTGCGGCAGTTGTTTGCTTCCGGCGACCAACCAACCCAGCACGCCGTCATGGCCGCTTTTGGTCAACTTGGCGACGCGCGCGCCGTCGAACTGCTTTTTGAGGCGCTCGATGACGATACGCCATCCATCCAGGCGGCGGCGGCAACCACGCTGGAGCGCCTTGGGGTAACGCCGGCGCGACTCCTGGCCAACCTGGATTCGCCGAACATCGGGCTGCGCGTCGAGTCCCTGCGCCTCTTGGGACGCCTTGGCCATGCCTCGGCCCTGGACCCGGTGGCGGCCCGCCTCCGGCATACCGAACCGCTCGTGGTGCGGTTGGCGGCCGCGGCAGCGCTGGGGCGAATGCGTCGGGCGGAAGCGGTGCCGTTCCTGGCCGGACTGTTGCAAGACCGGGAGCCGGCCCTGCGGTTGCAAGCAGCGACCGCGCTGGGTGAGGTTGGCGATGAACGGGCGGCAGCCGCGCTGCTGCCGCTGCTCCGTGAGCGGGATGCCCTGCTTGTGAGCGAGGTCGTCACCGCACTGGCCAAGACACAGTCAACGGCGGCGATGGCACCGTTGCTGACGACGCTGGAGCACCCGGACTGGCGGGTTAGGGCGGCGGCGGCCCGGTCGCTTGGGGATTGCAATGATGCACGCATTCCACCGGCGCTGGCCCTAGCGCTCCGGGACGCCTCGGCACTCGTTCGGTTTTATGCGCGGCAGTCGCTCCTGAAGTTGGCTGCCGCACCAACCGATGCGCTGCTGAGGCTGGTTGAACGGCGGGAGCCGCGCGGTTGGTATGGGGCCTACGAGGTCTTGCAGCAGCTAGCCCCAGAGGCGGCGCGCGAGGCACTCCTCCGGCAGCTCGATGCGCCCGATCCCAGCGCGCGCGCCCTGGCGGCCGCGCTACTGCCAGCTTACCAGGATCAACCAACGCTTGACGCGCTCTTGCGGCGACTGGACAGCGAAAACCGTTTTTCAGCCCGGTGGTGGCTGGCGCGCGCGATTGGCACGTTTGGCGAGACGGCACGGGAAAGTGCCGTGAAACGCGCCCGCTCAAAGCAGCCCCGGCTGCGCGCGGACGCCATGCGGGTTCTGGGTTGGCTGCCACCCAATCCCGAAAGCCGAACCGTCTTACGTGAGGCGCTGGCCGATGCCGACGCGCAGGTGCGGTCGGCCGCCGTCGAAGCCCTTGGACGACTTGGCGATGTCGCGGCGCTGGCGCCCCTGCTGGCGCGCCAGGCAGGTGAGTTCACCGTCACCCTGGACGAGCTAGCCGACGCGCTGCTGGCGTGCGGCGATCCGGGCCGGAACCTGTTGCGTCAGGCCGTGACGCGGAGTGATGCGGCCGTCCGGGCCGTGTTGCTTCAGCGGCTTGGCGAAGACGGCAACCCGGATGTGTTGCCGCTGTTACTGGATGCCATCCGTGACGCCTCCCCAGTCGTGCGCCGGGCCGCCCGACTGGGACTGGAGCGCCAGTCAGACGACCGCGCCGCGCAGGCCCTACGCGCGATGCCAGAAACCCTGCCTTGAAACCAGCGACACGGCAACGGACTCGTCAAGGCGGTGAAGCTATGCTATATAAAGCCTTCTTCGTGGCGCGTCGTTACTGAGCGTGGCCCGCGTCATGGGTTTTACCGGCTGCTATTTTCCGGGCCGCGATATTTCCTGAACAACATAGGATGGTTTTGCCATGCCCCGTGTCGGCGGTGTCATCATTACCCACGGACAACTCGCCACCGAGCTGCTTCACGCGGCGGAAATGATTGTTGGCGACATCAGTCACGTCCGCGCCGTTTCCATTGACTGGCATGATGACGTTGACACGGCCCGCGGCGTCATTGAACGCGCCATTGCAGAAGCCGACCAAGGCAGCGGAGTGCTGCTGCTGACCGACCTTTTCGGCGGCACGCCAACGAACTTGGTCATGACCTATACCGGAGCGACGCGGGTCGAAATCGTCACCGGCGTCAACTTACCGATGGTGATCAAGCTGGCAACCTCTCCCTCTGACTGGGGGCTGCTCGACATTGCCCGCTGCGTCACCGAACAAGGACGCAAAAACATCCACTTGGCGAGTGAGTTGGTCAAGGCACAGGCCAACTAGGTTCCGCTTCGCCAGTTGATTGCCACTTCATTCCCTGCATCGTTGCGTCCCCACCTGCGGCCGCGTCTGGATCGCCCCAATGTCCCTCGAATGCCTTGTCACCGTCAGCAATCCGCTTGGACTGCACGCGCGTCCGTCAGCCCGGCTCGTGACAGTCGCCAGTCAGTTCAAAAGCCGCATCCTCATTCGGCGCATGGATGATCTGTCGTTTGTGGACGCCAGTAGCATTCTGAGCGTCATGTTCCTGGCCGCGTCCCACGGAACACGGCTCGTCATCCGCGCCGAAGGGGAAGATGAACGGGCGGCGCTGGCGGCCGTGGTGGCGCTGTTTACGGAAACCCAGGAGTCATCCCATGTCTTCTAGTCCGCTAACTGACGCCGAACTCCAATTTACGGGATCGCCGGCCGCGCCTGGCGTCGGCTTTGGACAAGTCACGCGGCTTGTGCCACAGCATCGTCCCCCGCTCTTTATCAACGTCTTACCACATCGGGTCGCCCTGGAAATCGAGCGCGTCAAGCGCGCCATGCAGCGCGCCAGGCGCCATCTGGAAAGCGTCAAGCAGCACTTTCGGGAGCAAGCCGGCCAAAGTTCGGCCTACTTGCTCGATCCCTACATTCTCATGCTCGATGACGCAGTTTTGACGCAGGCGATTGAAGACAACATCCGCCACCACCGGATCAACGCTGAATGGGCGGTCAAACGGGCCGTGGAGGACTTGCTCGCTTCTTTTGAAAAGGTTCAGGACGGCTATCTCCGTCAGCGGCGGGATGACATCCGGGATGTCGGACAACGCTTGATCGGGATTCTATCGGGTCAGCCAATGCGGATGCCAAGCCTCGATGTGCCATCCGTCCTCTTTACGGAGGACTTGCTCCCGACCATGCTGGCCGAGCTTGATCCGACGAACCTGAGCGGCATTGTCACGGATGCTGGCGGCGTGATGACGCATGCGGCCATCATTGCCCGGAGCCTTGGCATTCCGGCCGTCTTCGGCGCGCGCGAGGCGCTCGATCATGGCGTTCCCGGAACGCCCTGCATCGTGGATGGCTCGCAGGGCGAGGTCATTCTCAACCCCCGGCGCGCAACCCAAACCATTTACCTTGGCCGCCGCGCGGTCGAGCAGCGCCTGCGCCGGGACGGACTGACCGCGGCCCGCTTGCCGGCCGTCACGCGCGACGGCGTCACCTGCCACTTACTCGCCAACATCGAAATTCAATCGGAACTGCCCGGCATCGAACGCTGTGGGGCCCAGAGCATTGGGCTGTTTCGCTCGGAATTCATCGTGCCGAGCGACGCCGACGCCCTGCCGGATGAAGACACCCAATGCGCCGCGTACCAAGCAGTCATGGCGGCATCGCCAGACCACATCGTTACGATTCGAACCTTTGACTTCAGCAGCGACACCTTGCCAAGTGACATCCGGGAGGTTGAGCCAAATCCGGCTCTGGGCTTGCATGGCGTCCGGTGGTGGCTTGCTCATCAGGCAACGGCCCGCACCCAACTGCGGGCCATCATCCGCGCAGCCGAAACTGGGCGGGTACGAATTCTCCTCCCTCGCGTGACCTGCTTGAGCGAACTGCAAGCCGCGCGCCAACTCCTCGACGAGGCGCTCGCGTCGCTCGGCATGGTCGGCCTGCCGACCAAACACATCGAGCTTGGCGCCATGATCGAAACCCCCGCGGCCGTTTTCATTGCTGACCGGTTGGCGCGGGAAAGCGACTTTCTCTCCATTGGGAGCAATGACCTAGTCCAATACCTGCTGGCGAGCGACCGGGGCAACGAACGGGTGAGTTATTTGCAGCAATCGCTCCATCCGGCCGTGCTGGCAAGCTTGAAAGTCATCGTCGCCGCGGCCGGCGCAGCCAACAAGCCGCTGACGATGTGTGGCGAGATGGCAGCTCAACCGGCCTGCGCCTTTGCTCTTCTGGGACTCGGAATTCGCCGCTTCAGTCTCTCGCCGGCAGCCTTGCCGGGCTTCAAATCCACGTTGCGCCGACTGTCGGCACGCGACGCCGAACAGTTCGTGGCACGGGCGCTGACGCTCGATACGGCCCGCGCCGTCGAGGCCTGCGCCGAGACCTACCTCAACGCCTGAGTTCGCTTCCTGGGTTTCGGTCATGGCAGGTCGCGCCGCTTTGGGCGCGCCAGTGGGTGTTCGCCGCGCGGCAGCGCGCCCGGTCCCTTCAGCTTTCACGCCAAACGGTTGACAGACGGCCCTGGTTTGGTCAGAAGTCGCATTGCCGCCAGTCCTGGCCCGTGAGAACCTCACCGTGATGCCTGAACCGACGTTCGTTGCTGATTTCGAGACACTGGAGTTTGACGCGATCCGCGCCCATCTGGCGCGTGAAGCCCGCACGCCCTATGGACGTGAGTTGGCGAGCGAACTCTTGCCCAGCGCCAACCCGGCCGAGATTCGGCGGCGACTGCGGCTAACGACCGAGACCCGCCAGTTTTTCACCGAGCAGGGCGGCTTTGGGATTGGCGACTTGCCCGATGTGCGCCCCTTGCTCGACCGCCTCAAGCCGGAGCACGCCACCCTTACGGTTGACGAACTCCAGGCGCTGGCCCGGACGCTGGACGCTGGCTTGCACGTTCGTGCCACGCTTCGTCCGCAGCGTGAGCGGTTTCCACGACTTGGCGCGATCGCCGACGCCATGCCCGACCTCCGGGATACCCTGGCGCGGGTACGCCGCATCGTCACGCCGGATGGACAGCTCGACGAAAGCGCCAGTCCAGAGCTACAGCGGCTGCGCTCCGAACAACGCATCCAGCATGCCCGCTTGCGGCGGATGCTCGAACGCCTGCTGCAACGGCGCGACCTGGAAGGCGCGTTCTCCGATGAGATCGTCACCCAGCGCCACGGCCGGTTTGTCGTCCCGGTGCGCGATGACAACCGGGGCAAGGTCGCAGGCGTCGTGCACGGGCTTTCCAGCAGTGGCATGACAGCTTTTGTCGAGCCATTGGAAGCCATCCCGCTCAACAATGAACTCACGCGGCTGCAAGAGCTGGCCGAGGCCGAAGTCACGCGCCTGCTGCAAACGGCTTCGGGCTACCTGCGCGACCAACGGGAAGCCATCACGCGGCTAGTCACAGCCATTGCCGAGCTTGACTTCGTCGCCGCCAAAGCCCGCCTTGCCGAACGGTTGCAGGCCGTCGAACCCATCGTTTCCGAACAGGGACGCTTTCACTTGGTCGCCGCGCGCCATCCGCTGCTCATGCTCGCGCTTCAGGCACAGGGGCGCGAGGTTGTTCCGTTGAGTTTCACCCTCGATGAAGCGCGGCGGGCGCTCATCATCAGTGGCGCGAACGCGGGCGGCAAGACGGTCGTGCTCAAAACCGCCGGCCTCTGCGTGCTGATGATGCAAGCGGGGTTGCTCGTTCCGGCTCAGGCCGCCGAACTACCCGCACTGGCCCAAGTCCGCGCCGACATTGGCGATCAGCAGTCGTTGGCCGCCAACCTCTCGACCTTTTCTTCCCACATCACCAAGCTGGCGGGTATCGCCGCCACGTTGACGCCGCCGGCGCTGGTGCTGCTCGACGAAGTCGGCACGGGAACCGACCCGGACGAAGGCGCGGCGCTGGCGCAGGCACTCATCGAGTACTTTCGAGGGCGCGGGGCCTACGTCATGGCCACGACCCATTTCAACGCGCTGAAAATTTACGCCGACACGACGCCAGGCGTCGTCAGCGCGGCGGTGTCCTTCGATCTGGAAACCCTGACCCCAACCTACCAGCTCTGCCTCGACACGATGGGAAGCTCCAGCGGCCTGGTCATCGCCCGGCGGCTTGGGTTGCCGGAGTCACTGATTGAGCAAGCCAAGGCATATCTCGGCGAACGGGACGTCGCGCTGGCGCGGTACGTGGCCGAACTCGAACGGCGGGTCACCGAAGCCCGCGACGCAGCCGCGGCGCTCGACGAGGAGCGCGCGGCCCTGGCCCACCGCTATGCCCAGCTTGAACGGGAGTTCGCGGCCCGCGACGCGGCGCGGCAAGCTGACTTTGAAGCGCGCGCGCGCCAACTGGCGGCTGATTTCGAGGCGCGCCTGTCGGCCCGGCTGGAACGAATCGAGCTGACCGAAAACCGCGAACGGCTCCGCCGGGAAGCCATGCGCGACTTGGCTGCGGCAACTGCCGACCTTCAGCGCGCGGTGTCCCCAGCCCAGACCGAATCACGTCCGTCAAAGCCCAAGTCGTCCGGTCGCGCGCCGCTCCCGGAGACGGCTGTCGCGCAGCCGGTGACATCGGCTTCCGAGCTGTGTCCGGGGGACCGCGTGCGAACGAGTTTTGGCACGCTGGGGCAGGTCGAGGCCATTTCCGGCGACGAAGTGACCGTGACCAGTGGCGCGCTACGGCTCAGGGTGCATGCCACGACCCTCGGCAAGCTTCCGCCGTCGCCGTCGAAAGCCACGCCAGCCGCGCCGCCCGCCCGGCAAACCCTGGTGGCCATGCACGATGTCGCGCCAAGCGCCCACGTCACGCCTGAAATCAACCTGATTGGACTGACAACCGATGAAGCCACCGAAGCCCTCGACCGCTACCTCGACCGCGCGACGCTCGCCGGACTCACCGAGGTGCGCGTCATCCACGGCATTGGCACCGGCGCGCTACGCAAGGCCGTAGAAGCGTTCCTAACCCATCACCCGCATGTCGAGCGGTTTGCGCGAGCTGACCGGCGACAGGGTGGGGACGGCGCGACCATCGTGAGCTTGCATCCATGATGGGACTACGCTTGTTTCTGGCGGCGGTGGCGTTTCTCACGCGCCTTCCCGTGCCGGCCTGGGCGCACCCCGATCCAAAGACGCTGGCGGCGGCCATGGCGTGCTTTCCGCTGGTTGGAGCCGGGTTGGGGCTTGGACAAGCCGGCTGCGCACTGGCGCTCTGGCCGCTGCTTTCGCCGGAGGCGCTGGCCGTCTTGCTCATCGCGTCGAGTGTCCTCGTCACCGGCGCGCTGCACTACGATGGGTTGGCCGATACCGTGGATGCGCTCGGTGGCGGCTGGTCGCGGGAGCAACGCCTGGCAATCATGAAGGATCCGCATATCGGGACGTTCGGCGTCCTGGCGTTGGTGCTTGCCGGGCTGGCACAGTTCGTGGCGCTCAAAAGCTTTCAGCAGGTTGAATCCCTGTGCCGGGCGCTCATCGTCGCGCCTTGCCTGGCCCGCCTGACCATCGTGTGGTTGGCCTGGCAACTGCCCTATGCCCGCGCAGAGGGCGGCAAGGGGCGGTTCGTGATGTTTCTCCACGGTGGACATGTGCTCGGCGCGGCGCTCATCGGCAGCGCGATTGTCCTGGGCATCGGTGGCCGGCTCGGTAGTTTGTTGCTGGCGCTCGCCGCGACACTGACGTTGCTGGCCGGATGGTATTTTCGGCGGCAGCTTGGGGGCATCACCGGCGATGCCCTGGGGGCGGTCAGCCAGACCTGTGAGATTATGGCCTATGGCGTTTGGGTTACGTTTCAGCCCTGAACCAAGTCAGCCGACAACCGGCGCGGCCGGCCGCCGACTGACTGCGGTGGTCATCCTGGCGCTGGCGCTGGCGGCTTGCGCGCGTGAGCCGTTTCGGGTTCGCCCCAAGACCGATCCGCCGGTGTCGGCGGCGCCGGCCAGTGTGGTGGCCGAAGCCGACTACGAAGTGCGCGCCCGCGCCATGCGCGATGGCAACGCGCTGGTGGATCGCTTTGACGCCAACCATCTCACGGCCGGCATGCTGCCGGTCTATGTGTGGCTGGATGCCCGCGCCATCCCCATTGACCTGAAGCTGGTTCGCTTTCGGCTGCGCGATCGAAGTGGGCAGCCTTGGCGGCAGTTGTCAGTCCGGCAGTCTGAAAAGCGGTTGATGAAGTCGTATGGCATCCGCGCCTACAGCGTGGATGGCTACCGGACGTTCCGCGCGCGCTACGATGGCTCAGGCTTTCCGACGACGGGCGGACTGCCGGCCGGAGGGCAGGCGGAGGGATTTCTCTTTTTTGAGATACCGCGTGCCCGGCAGGGTCAGCCGGTGGGCGATCTGACCCTCGACGTTGACATCCGGTTGACCGGGCAACGGCGCATCACACGCATCGAACTGCCGGCAGCGGATATGGTAACGTCCCCATCGCTGGAGGAGTAACTGGATTTTATGAACCACCCACGTTTTGGCTTGATGCTCCGCTTTGGCTTGATGGTTGGGTTAGGGTTAGGGGTGGACGGTCTGGGCGCGCCAGAAGCGCAGGCGCAGTTCTCGGTCACGGCCAGTTCGATGACCGTGCGCGGGCAGGTGCTCGAAGCTCAAACCAAACGCCCGCTGACCAACGTGCAAGTCCATGTGCGCACCGAGTATGACAATTACAAAACCCTGACCGACGCCCAGGGCTACTACACCATTCAAGTGGCGGCTGGGCGCGAGCTACGCAATTTTGAACTCATTTTTAGCCACTCCGACTATCGGGAAAAGTATTTCCACACGGCTTTTCAGCCAGTGCTGCGCGACGACCTGACGGCAACCGTCGAGCCGACGCGAGCGCGCGTCAAGTATCGCAAGAACAAGCTGGACATGCCCTGCGGTGACCGCAAGGCGCTCATCGCCAAGGGCGGCGACACGCTCGCCTGCACGTTTGGCTGTGAGGGCACGCCTTCGCTCACCGTTCGACTGCCGGCCGGCAACGAAATGACCATCGCGGCAGCGAATGGATTTTCACTCAAAATCACCGACGACAAGGTTGAGTTGCGGGGCGCGGAAAATCAGGCCGTGGCGTTACAAGTCACCGCCGTCATGTTCCGGCGCTGACCGGGGCGACCGTTTCACGAGGCAGGTTTCAGGGAGGCGCGTCATGGCAGATTATTTCGACCGATTCAGTGAGTGGCGGCGCAAGATTCAGAAAAAAGCCCAGGAAGTTGACGAACAGTTGGGGCTATCCGAAACCATCGAGAAGACGGTCGAGAAAACCGTTGAGCAAACCGGAAAACTCGCCGAGGAAGTGCGCCGGACGACGAGCCGGCTATCTTCCAATGTCCAGCGCGCGGCGGAAAGCACGCCGGACGTGGTACGGGAGGTTGTCCAGGAAGTCACGGAGGTCATCGAGGACGTTACCGACCGGCTGCCGGACGCGCGCGAGGTGACGAGCACCGTCTCCCACGTGGTTGAGACCGTCCGCGATGAGTTCAAGCACCTCGACGAAAAGCATCACGTCACGGAAAACCTCAAGCAGGCCGCCGAGAAGGTCGCCGGCAAGGTTGCCGAAGTCGGGTCGGACGCCATTCGTGGCGGCAGTGAAAAAGCCTCGGAAGTGGTGGGGCGGGCCGGCGAGGCGTTCGAGGCCGTCCGGGAGACGGCGCGTGAGTACTATGCGCGCGCCGAGGAGGCCTACGACTTCGGCGCGCGCGTCTTTCACGCGACGGTGGAAACCCGGGACGGCTACCGCAAGGCGCGCGCCTGGGTGCTCGCCAATCCCGGCACGTCCGCGCTCATGGGGCTTTCGGCGCTGGTGGGCTTCCGGCTGGGCGCGGCCTTTCCCGGACTCGACCGCATCGTACTGGGGCAATCACGGCACTGGCTCTTCCACAGCGGGCTTGCCGCCTATGGGGCCAAGCGGCTGGCCGAACACTATGTGGCGTTCCTTCGTGAGCAGGAATCGTTGATGGCGGAAGGTAAGCTCGACGAAGCCGCCCAAGCGCGGGTGACGTTCCAACGCCAAGCCGCGCGCTACGTTGGCGCGCCGTTGCTCGGCGCGTTCAACATCGCCTTGGGCGCGACCCTCTGGGCGGAAATCCTTTCACCCGGACGCATCGTTGGCTTTCCCATCAGCATCGTGCTGGGCGGCAATCCGGTCCTCGAAACCGTTTGGCTGTTTGGCAATGGACTGATGTGCATCTACACCGGCTATGAACTCGTGATGCTGGCGTTCGAGGACGAAGCCGAAGTGCAGCGGGTTGTCCGGGCCATTCGCGCGCTGCTTCCAGAAGCTGGAGGCTCACAGGCGGCCTAGCGCGCCGGCGCCGGGCCGGCAGGGTTATGGTCGCCCGTATTGTTGCGTGGCGGCGGTGAATCCGCTCAACGCCACGGTTTCCGTGATTGACAGCCGGTCAGGCATCCCCGCTCGCATGTTGCACCGACTTCGTGACCGTCTTGCTACGCCAAGCTTTCGCGCCGAACTCAAGCAGGCGGCGGTTGCCTTTGTCATCACCAGCCTGCTGTTCGGCGGTTCGTTCCTGTCGTTGTTTCTGGCCTTCACGGCTCAGTTCCTCTGGGTTTACGAAATCGCGCAGGCACTTTTCATTGCGTCGCTGGTGTTGGCGCTGCTCGGCGGACTCTACATCGTTCCAAAGCTTGCCCGCCGCGTACGCATGGAACTATCCCGGCTGGACATTAGCTACGCCCCAACCCAGGAGACGGCATTTTTCGTCCTGATTACGGTCATCGTGGCGCTGTCGGCCTTCAACACCGGCAACAACCTGCTCTATCTGATCTTTGCCGTGCTCATCAGCGTCATTGTTGCTTCGGGCATTGTCTCTGAAAGCATGCTGCGCGGCCTGAGCGTCGGATTGCGCTTCCCGGAGCATATCTACGCCGGACAGGCAACGTTGCTCGATGTGAGCGTGGCCAATGAAAAGTACCTCGTGCCTTCGATGTCACTGACGGTCGGCATGCGCCTGACGCAAAAAGCCGGCGCGCCAGTCGCCGCGACGGACAAGCGCGGGCAGCGCCGGTGGTGGGGCAAACCCAAGGCCGCGCCAAGCAAGCTGGACAACCTCGCGCACTTTGTCATTGCCGGGCCGCGGGCGAAGGTCCGGCAGACCGTTGAGCATACTTTTCCGGCGCGTGGACAGTACGATATTGTCGGCTTTACCATCACGACGAAGTTCCCGTTTGGTTTCCTGCAAAAGACGCGCCGCTTCGCGGCGTCGGGCGTCATTACGGTCTATCCAGCCGTGGACGCCGCCGTTCCGCTGCCGGCTGGACTCTCCGACGCGCTTGGCGCGCGCGAGACGAACCAGCGGGGACTGGGCGCTGACCTGTACGCCATTCGGCAGTACCGCGATGGCGACCGGCGGCGTGACATTGACTGGAAAGCCACGGCGAAGACCCGCAAGCTGATGGTGCGGGACCGCATGCGCGAAGATGACCGGCGCGTGACGATTCGGTTTGATCCGTGTCCGGGGCGGGAGCTTACTGCCGATGACCGCGCGGCGTTTGAAGCCGGGGTCGCGCAGGCAGCGTCACTGGTTACCCGGCTGGCGAAGTCCGGGACACTGGTGCGCCTCGTGACGCCCAACGCGACCACGGAGTTTGGCAATACGCCGCGTCACACCCACGACATGCTGCGTCTGCTGGCCGTCATTGAGCCAGGCGATGGGGTGGCGGATGGCAAGGAAGCACCGGAGCGACGACGGCGGATGGTGCGCGAGGCGTCTCCCGAAGTTGTCTTCGCCTGGAATGGACAACCCGCCTCCGGCGCTGTCGTCGCAAAGATTTCGTTTGATGAACTGCGGACGGCATCCACCGCATCGTGAGCTGGTCGCGCATCTTGACGGGGTGAGGGAGCATGATTGTTTGTGTCAACTGCGGGCAGATGAACGAAACGGCGGCCAGTCGCTGCCTGCGCTGCGGAGCATCCATTTTTGAGCTTCCGAGTTACCTCAACCCGTCAGATGCACGGCCGGTCAGCCCGCCGCCAACTGATCCGCCGACGCGCATTCAAGTGCCCCCTCCTTCCCAGGTAGCGCCCGCCGCGCCACCGCCGGCACACACTCCACAACCGACTGACCCGCTATCCCAGCCCTTCCAGGCCACTCCGCCGGTAGTGCTACAACCTATGTTGATTGTCCCCACAGTGGGGGTCGGCGGCAGCGTCATCTGCCCCCATTGCCAGACAAACTCACCGCCGCACATGCGAAGCCGGGTGGCTCCTGGTGGCTGGATCACTATGGCGATTCTGTTGCTGCTTTGCTGGCCGCTGTTTTGGATTGGACTACTGGTTCGTGAGGACTACTTGCGGTGCAGCAATTGCGGCAAACGCTTGACATAGCCAAACATAGCCAAGTCACGCTTTTCGTTGAGGTCGGTTCGGTGATAACAACGTGGAAAACATTTGCGCTGGCGTGACACAGCGCGTAATGTCTCGCCTTTATCCTTGAAACGTGGACGCGCCGCGCCTGGCGCAGGTCACGGCTTGGGAGGCGTTTGGTCAGGCATGAAAATCATTCGTGAGCCACACGAAATGCAACAGACCGCGCTCACGCTGCGAGACAAAGCCATCCGGATCGGACTCGTGCCGACCATGGGCGCGTTCCACGACGGTCACGTTTCCCTGATGCGCCGCGCCAAGCACGAAAACGATGTGTGCGTGGTGTCGTTGTTCGTCAATCCGCTCCAGTTCAATGACCCGGCGGATTTGGAACGCTACCCACGCAACGAAGCCGCCGACCTGGAGATCGCCCGCTCCGTTGGGGTGGACATCCTTTTCATGCCGAGTGTCGCGGCCATGTATCCGCCTGACGCCCAGACCTTCGTTGAAGTCACGCGGGTTTCCCAACCGCTGTGCGGCGGCAACCGGCCCGGACACTTTCGCGGCGTGGCGACCGTCGTGGCCAAGCTCTTGATGATTACGCTGCCGCGCCGGGTGTACTTTGGGCTGAAGGACTACCAGCAGTGCCGGGTCGTGGCGCAAATGGCGCGTGACCTCTACTTTCCGCCCGACTTGGTGTTTTGCCCCACGGTTCGGGAAGCCGATGGCCTGGCGATGAGTTCACGTAACGTTCGGCTTTCCCCGGAGGAACGCCGCGCCGCCAGCATCCTGCCGCGCGCCTTGGAGCTGGCGCAGGCACAGTTCGCCGCCGGAGAAACGAACCCGGCCGCCATTCAAGCGCGTGTGCGGGACTGTCTCCTCAGCGAGCCGTTGGCTTCGATTGAATACGTCGAGGTCGTTGACGCGCAAACGCTCGAACCGATTGCCGACATCGTTCAACCGGCGCTGGTCGCCATCGCGGCCCGGCTTGGCGACACGCGCCTCATTGACAGCGTCGTACTGACCCCGCCCCAATCGGAGCCCGAACCGCCCGCGTCCGAGCCACTCGATATTTCGGATGTGCCACATCGAACCACCGGCCACCACGAAAGGTAAAACGATGCCGAACTCCGCACTTCAGGCAGCTTGGTCAAAACTTGGCGCGTCGGCGCTCCTGGTCACGGCGCTGTTGGCAGCGGGGACTTACGCCCAAGCCGTGGACGACCGCAGCCGCACAGTGGTCAACAGTCCGGTCGGCCACCAACAACTCCTGGGGCGTCACAAGTTTCAGTTGCACTGGATCAGTTGGGGTGAATGGAAAACGTTTGGGGACTTGACAGTTACCAACCAAGCCGGACAGCTCGTCATCAAGGGAGCGTACAGTGATCGCAAGACCGGAGATTACATCGAAATTGACGGCATCGTGACCCGCGTAGAAGACCGAACCTTTGACTTTCAGGGGAAAATCGTGACTCGTGTCAGCTACATCAACGGCGGCAACCCCTGTACGCGCGAGGGCGACATGACCTTTGCCATCACCGGCAAGCGCCGCTACTGGCGACTCCAGCAAATGCAAAACCCCTGCGACACAGCAACCGATTACGTTGATATTTTCCTGCGTTGACCATTGACGCCGAGCGGCGACCGGGCGGACGCCGGCTCAGTGATGTGATTGCCTATGTTTCGCTTGATGCACAAATCGAAAATTCACCGCGCAACGGTGACGGAAGCCAATCTCAACTATACGGGCAGCTTGACGGTTGACCAGAATTTGCTCGACGCGGCCGACATCCTGCCCAACGAGAAAGTATCGGTCGTCAACATCAATACCGGCGCACGGTTTGAAACCTATGCCATTTCCGGGCCGCGCGGGTCGGGGGTCATTTGCCTCAACGGCGCGGCGGCCCGGCTGGGAACGCCCGGCGACCTGGTCATCATCATTTCCTATGGGTTGTTCACGGACGAGGAAGCGCGCGGTCTCACGCCCAGGGTGGTCAAGGTGGATGCTGCCAATCGTCCGCTGAACGAGGCATAGTTCCTTTCGGTCGTGCTTCCGGCGCAGCCATCGCCCCTGTTTCAACGGGTAGCCCACTACTACAACGGACGCCTGTTGCGCCGCGCTTTCCATGCCGTGTGGTGGCGCGGCATCGAGGCGTTCACCACACGACCGCATCGCCCACTGCTCATCTATGCCAATCATCCGGGATGGTGGGACCCACTGCTCGCCTTCTTCGTCGTCCGGCGAACGGAGCGGGATGGCTACATGATGGGCGAGGAAAAGACGCTGCGCACCTTTCGCTTCTTTCGATGGATGGGGGGCTTTTCGGTGGACCGCACCAACGCCCGCGATGTCGCGCAGTCCATCCGCTATGCCAGCGAACGGCTGGACGGCCCGGCAACGGCGCTTTGGATGTTTCCCCAGGGAGCAATCGTGCCCCCTGATAAGCGCCCGGTCGCCTTCTTTCCCGGTGTCGCCCATGTTGTCCGGCGCGCGCCGGACTGCATCGCCATTCCGGCAGCTATTCGCTACGAGTTTGACGACCAGCCGCGCCCGGAAGTGTTCCTTGATTTTGGCGCGGGCGAGGCGGGGCGTGACCTGGCCGCGCGGGACATCACGACCCTGACCCACCACCTGCAAGCGCGTCTCACCGAACGGATGGACGCCTTACGGGAAGCGGTTTGGGAACGTCGGCGCGAAGGCTTCACGCTGGCGCTGCGCGGGCGCCGGTCCATCAGCGACCTGTATGCCGATGCCGTTGCCCGGCTCACCGGCCGGCCCGGTTGACGCTTGCCACAAAGCGCAGGCTGTGTCATAAATCCTTATTATTTTTTGCAGTTCTATCCATTCTCTGCGCCGTCAGGAGCCTTTGAGCCATGTCAGAAGCCAATCCTTCAGCCCGCCACCGCCTCCGGTTGGCCGCCGCACTGGGCGGCGGACTGCTGGTCACGACCGTTTTCTTCTCGCCAACCGTGCGTGCCGTTGGTCAATCGTTTCTCGAGGCTTTTCGGGCGCCCCGCGTGACGGCGATTGGACTCACTAACCAGCAGCTCACAGGGCTGCACGCGCGTCTCAACCAGATAGAGTCCAAGTTCGATCTGGCGGCACTCATCGGCGAAAACGTGACCGTCCAGGCATCGGCGGCGCAGTCCGTCAAGGTTGCTTCGTCGAGCGAGGCCGAGCGCCTGGCGGGCGTGCACGTTCGCACGCCGACGTGGCTGCCCGATGGCGCGACGGTCGAGCACCTCACCGTCAAGGCGGACGGCGGAGCCGTGCAGTTCAAGGCCAATGTGGCTTTTGCCAACCAAGTGCTGGATTTTCTGGGACTCCACGATGCCCTGCTACCCACCTCCATGGACGGCCAAACGGTGGCAGTCAAGCTGGGCAGCCGCGTGGAAACGTCCATCGCCCGTGGGAAGCACCGTATTTTACTGTTACAGGGGCAGTTGCCCGAAGTCACCCTCCCGGAAGGCGCGTCCCTGACCCCCATTGGCTACGCCTACTTGCGAATGTTGGGCCTCGACACGGCGCAGGCTCACCAAATCGCTGCCACGACCGACTGGCGTTCGACCCTAGTCGTTCCCTTTCCGGCGGAGGCGCAACAAATCCGGCAGGTCATCGTGCGCGGCCAACCTGGCTTCCTGTTCTCCTCGTCGGCGCGTTCCCTGAGTACGGACGAGGAGCAACCGCGCCGTGGACGGCGCCGGCGGCCGGATGATGAAGTCATCAACGTGATGTGGACCGAAGGCAACCAGGTCTTGATCCTCCTTGGTGGACTGACCGAGTCGGACGCCCTGGCCATTGCCAATGCCTTGCAGTAGCGTCCAAACGGACTGTGCGTGAGTGGCTTGAACGACACGTGGGTCATCGAAACCGAAGGGCTGCGTAAGGCCTTTGGAAGCAAAGTTGCCGTCGCCGATCTTTCGCTCCAAGTGGCCGCTGGTGAGGTGTTTGGCTTCCTGGGACCGAATGGAGCCGGCAAAACCACCTCCATGAAGATGCTTCTAGGTCTTGTCCACCCGACCGGTGGATCGGGGCGTGTCATGGGCCACCCGGTCGGCTCACGCGAGTCGCGCCGGGAGGTTGGGTTTTTGCCCGAGCACTTCCGTTTTCACGAGTGGATGACTGGCCGCGAGCTGCTCGACTTTCACGGCCAGTTGTACGGCCTCGACGCCCCAACCCGCGCCCAGCGCCTGACCCAGCTCCTTGCCGACGTCGATTTGACCGATGCCGCCGACCGCCCCCTGCATACCTACAGCAAGGGCATGCAACAGCGGCTTGGCCTGGCGCAAGCGCTCATCCACCGGCCGAAGCTGGTTTTTCTTGATGAGCCGACTTCGGGCCTTGACCCAATCGGACGCATCCTCGTGCGGGACCTCATTTTGCGCCTCCGCAGCGAGGGCGTCACGGTCTTCTTCAACTCGCATATCCTGGGCGATGTGGAAGCCGTCTGCGACCGGGTCGTTTTTCTCAAGCGCGGCCGCGTCATCCATGAAACATCACTGCGTGATGGCGTTGCCCCAGAGTTACGCCTCACGCTCGACGGCGTCTCGGATGACCTGATCCAGGGTCTGACAACCCTTGGAACGGTGCTCAATGCCACCGAACGCGACGTGTGGATGCGGATTGCGGATGAGTCCCGCGTCCCGGAGATCATCCGTTGGCTGGTCAATCAGGGCGCGAGCGTGCACAGCGCAAGCGTCCAACGCCCATCGCTGGAGACACTCTTTTTGGAGACCATAGGACCGGATGAACGCGCCGGGTAAGCCACCAGGCGGACGCCCTACGCCGTCCAGTTGAGTTCATCGGCCCGAAAGACCGGGCCCTCGACACAGGCCCGCCGGTAATCGCCGTCGCCCGCCTGGCTTTGCACGGCCACCACGCAACCAACACAGACGCCAAAGCCACAGGCCATCCGCTCTTCAACGGAAACGTAGGTGAGAAGGCAGGCCCCGGCCGTCAGCGCTGCCACCCGGGCCAACATCGGATGCGGTCCACAGGCATAGACCACGAACTTTCCGGCGCGAACGTCCGCCTGATGCTCGCGCAAAAACCGCTCAAACGGCACGGTGACGAACCCGGTCACGCCCTGCGAGCCGTCATTCGTCGCCACATGAACCGGCACCCCCAGCGCCGTGAAATCTTCCAGCCCGATCAAATCCACCCGCGAGCGCCCACCGAGAAAAAGCCGGGTTGGTACCTGTTCCCGCTTGAGTCGTTCGGCCAGGGCTAGCAAGGCGGCGCTGCCCACACCGCCGGCGACCAGCAAGGCCTCGCGTCCCCCGACGGCCACCGGCGCCGTGTCGAACGCTTTGCCGAGCGGGAGCAGGGCGCGCACCGCATCGCCGGCGTGCAAGCGTTGTAGGGACTGCGTGCCGCGCCCGAAAACTTGGTACATGAACTCGAGTTGACTGCCTGACACGGCAGCTTGGGTCGTTGCGCGGACGCGATAGATGGCCATGGCGCGCCGCCAGAGAGGTTCGAGCGCGCCGGCCGGCTTGAGCATGGCGAATTGCCCTGGCGTAAAGGCAATTTTTTCCTCCGTCACCAGTGTCAAGTGACCATAGCTGCCAAAAGTGCGGTTTTCAGTGACCGTGAGCGTGAGGTCCTTCATGACGTTGTGCCTTGTAGCCAAGCCCAATCCATCTGACAAGGGCAAGCCCGCGCGCGCCGGTCAATCCGGCCCACCAACCGGTTGCCGGAACCGGACGGAGAGGCTTGCATCTCCGCCACTGGCGGAGTAGCCATGGGCAGCTCAAACCGATCGCACTGCCATGCCGCTCGACCGTCAAACCGTAGATGATATTCGCGCTCAAGCCGACATCGTGCGCGTGATCTCGAACTATGTCACGCTACGCAAGCGCGGTGCGAACTACCTGGCCTGCTGCCCATTTCATCACGAAAAAACGCCGAGCTTCAACGTGCATCCCGGCAAGCAGGTCTTCAAGTGCTTTGGGTGTGGCGTGGGAGGCAACGTGTTTTCGTTTGTCATGCGCATGGAAAGCGTCAGCTTCGCCGAAGCCGTCCGCCTGGTGGCCGAAGCCTGCGGCTTGCCGCCACCGGAAGCCCGCGCCGTCGCGCCGGATACCGCGCGGGAGGCTGAAGAGCGGGAGCGGTTGCTGCGCCTGCACGACCTGGCCGCCCAGTTTTTCCAGAACCAACTCGCCTTGCCAGAGCACTATGCCGCCCGTGACTACCTTGCCCAGCGCGAGGTTTACGAATCCACCACTGCGGCCCTGGGCATCGGCTACGCGCCTGATCGGTGGGAATCACTCAGCCGGTTCCTGCGCGAACACGGCGCCACCACCGGAGACCTCGAACGCAGCGGACTCGTCACGCTCAAGGAAGGTAGCCCCGGCCATTATGACCGTTTCCGTGGACGGATCATGTTCCCCATTGCCGACGCCCAGGGACGCATCATCGCCTTTGGCGGTCGCGTGCTTGGGGATGGCGAGCCAAAGTACCTCAACTCGCCCGAAACGCCGCTGTACGTCAAAGGCAAGCACCTCTTCGGGCTGCACTTGACCAAGGAAGCCATCCGGCGCGCCGGTTTTGCCATCGTCGTAGAAGGCTACATGGACTTCCTGCGGCTGTATCAATCCGGCGTGCGCAACGTCGTGGCGACCCTCGGCACGGCGCTCACCGAAGCCCAAGTACGCCAGTTGCGGCGCTATCTCGAAACGCCCAAGGTCGTCATCAACTTCGACAGCGACCGCGCTGGCCAGGCCGCGACCCGCCGCAGCTTCGAGCTGTTCCTGGAACAAGGCTTTCGCGTCAACGTGCTGTATCTCCCTGAAGGCAAAGACCCGGACGATTTCATCCGCGTGCGTGGCGCGGACGAATACCGCGAACGGCTCAAGCAGTCGCAGCCGCTCATCGAGTACCTGACCGACTTGGCGCGGTTTGAGTACGATGTGTCACGTCCGGCCGGGCAGGCGCAGGCAGTCAACGCTGTGCTGCCCTACATCAGCAAAATCAACGATGCCATCGAGCGCGACCTAGCGGCAGAACGGCTGGCAGATCGGCTGCGGCTCGACGCCGCGCTGATTCGGGATGAACTGCGGCGCTCGGCCCGTGAGCGACGGGCGGAAATCCAGCCCGAAACCATCGAAGTCACCGGCAAACTCACCCTGATCGAACGTGACGTGCTGTGCGCGGTGCTGGCGCATCCACCACTGTGCGCCGTGGCCTTTGCGGCGTTGAGCGATGACTTGATAGATGGCTTGCCGGGGCGCGTGTTTTTTCGGGCGGTGCGGGAAGTTTACCAGCGCGGCGAGCCGTTCACCTATGCCGCCCTGGCCACGGCCGTCGCCCGGTGGCAGCGGGCCGAAACCCAGGCCGACCCGCACGGGCAATTCGTTTTTTTTGCCGATGGGCCAACCGTCGCCACGCCGCTCGACCTGGAGATGGAAAACTACGTGGCGGAACTGCTCTTGCGCGCCGAGCCGCCGGAAGATGAAGAAAGGGCCGCCCGCTACCGGGCCGTGTTGGACGATGGGCTGCTCATGCTTCGGCAGCAGCACATCGAGCGACAGAGCGCCGCGCTCCACCAGCGCGTCCGAGAGACTGAACCGAATGATGGAGACTTGGCCCTGCGCCATGCCCACGAGCGATTGCAGCTCAAGCGCGCGCAGTTGGCGGCCTTCCGGGAGCGGCAGCAAAGATGATGGACGGCAACACCGACGACATTCTGGCACGGATCGCCGGGGCAGCGCGCGGCAAGGCCTTTCTATCGTTCGATGAACTCAACGCGCTCTTGCCGCCGCGCATCACCGATGTGGCGCTGATTGAAGACCTGCTGGCGACCTTGGAACAGCGTGGCGTCCGCGTCGGAGAAGAACACGAACGCCCATCACGAACCGCTGCCTCACCGGCGCGTGAAGCCCCGCCGGCGCCACCTGGGCCGGCTTCGCCAACGGCGTTTTTTGAAGACCCGTTGCGCCCATACCTGCAAGACATGGGCCGCATTGCCAAGCTGTCCGCCGAAGACGAAGCGGCGCTGCTCGCCGGGCTGAAGCGCGCCGATGCCAGGTTTCGCAAGCTTCTGACGCGCATTCCCGCCGCGGCCGGACAGGTTCTCCAGCAAGCCGAAGCCGAGGATTCAACGGGCAGTGCGTCCGTGTGGTTTGATCCGCGGACGCCGCCGACTGACAAGGACTCACAGACCGACAGTGCGCCGGCAACTGAAACCGCGCCACTCGTGGCCTGGCCAGACGCGGTAGCGCAGCTTCGCGCAGCCCTTGAAACCGTACAGCAGGAGCACGCCAGTTTGGCCGCCGTGCAGGACGTTCCAGCGGCGGCGGCTTGGCAGCGGCGGCGCTTGGCGCGGGCGCGAATTGACTTGGCGCGCCTGGTTCAACGGCTGCCCCTGTCGCGCGTGGGCTACGTTGCGCTGCTCGAAAAGCTTGAACAAGCGCACCGCGCCGCTTCCCCCTGGTTGGTCGTCGCGGCAACGCCAGAGGTCGTCAGACAGTGGTTGCAGGGCGCGCGGCAAGCCTTCGACCGGGCAACTGCGGCACGCCAACGGCTGGTCGAAACCAACCTGCGGCTGGTCGTGTCCGTCGCCAGGCACTATAACCACCGGGGATTGAACCTGACCGATTTGATTCAAGAGGGCAATCTGGGCCTGTTGCGCGCGGCCGAGCGGTTTACCGGGCAACGGAATGAACGCTTCGCTTCCTATGCCACCTGGTGGATTCGGCGCGCCATGGCGCAGGCGCTCAGTGAACAGCCGCGCCTCATCCGCTTGCCAGCCGCCGTTCGCGCCGAACTCACCCAAATGCTGGAGGCCATGCACCGTTTGACGCTCCAGCTTCACCGTGAACCCAACCAGACCGAACTGGCCCAGGCGCTGGGGTTTTCGCTCGAAAAAGTCCAGTCTCTGCTTCGGCTGGCGCAGCCACCGGTGAGCCTTGAAACACCGGTTGGCGACGAGGAAGAGACCACCCTTGGCGATTTCATCGCGGACGCCCATGCGGCCAATCCGCTCGACGATGCGGCGCGGAGACAGCTCCGGCAAGACCTCGACGCGGCGCTCCAATCCCTCAATGCCCGTGAAGAAAAGGTGCTGCGGATGCGCTTTGGGCTAGACCGGGATGGGAGAGCTTACACCCTTGAAGAAGTCGCCCAGTTTTTTGCGCTCCCGCGGGACAGCGTCCGGCGCATCGAGGCAGACGCCATGCGCAAACTACGGCACCCGGCTCGCAGTCGCGCGCTACGCCAGTTCCTGGAGGGCGACGACGAAGCGTGACGGTCGTTCTGGACTCGTCAGGGGTTGCGTGCCGGGACAAACTGACCGTGCAGGCCATAGGGGACGATGTCCCGCAGATGCAGTCGCGCCAGCGGCCCGTTGGCAAGGTTCTGGGCATCGAAGACGGCCAGGCTGCTGGTCGCGCGCGGCGCATCGAACACCATCTGGAGCAAGTAACCGGCATTTTCTTCTACTTGGTCTTCCGCCACGCCGGGCTTCGGGACGAAGACTGGTTCGCCGACATACCCCTTCGGCGCAAAGCTGTAGGTCTGAGCTGTGCCGGTCTTCGTGTCGTAGGCCAAAACGCCCTGGAGCGGCGCATTGCCGGTCGGCGCGTCCGCCATGGCCATAAAGGCCCACCGATGCGGCTGCCCCACGCGCTTGGGATGGACGCTCGGAAACTCCACGGCGCGTTCCATCAAACGTTCGCGCTTGGTTTCACCAGTCGCCAGGTTGACTGTGAAGCGGAAAAGCTGCGAAGCCGCGATCTTTTCAATCTCAACCTGCCGATACATTGTCCCCGGCTCAAGCGACGGGAAGGTTTCATAGGCAATCGAATCCACGGTCAGGATGTCATCCGCCAGGTGCGCGTTGACGTGGTGGAACACAAAACAGGCGTCGGTTTCATAGGTGCGCATCCGCCCGCCGGCGCGCGGCAGCAGGTGAATCTTCGTCGGGCGACTGGCTTGAAAGACCAGGCATTCAGCCGCGCCCCGGAAGCCGAACCAGTACGGCAGGGGATTGACCGTGACCGGGTTCTGAAAAAACACGGCGTAGTCATCGGTCAGCGCAAAATCGTGGATGAACGCAAAGCCCGGCACTTCCCACCGATGCTGTGCCGTCACCTCCAGGTCGGCATCGAGCGTGTAGAGCGTCACCGTGGAAGAAAGCCCCGGCTGGATGCCAAAGTTGACCATCTGCCCCGTTCGGCGGTCGTAGCGTGGGTGCGCCGCAAAGTTGGCGCTGCCAGCCAGAGCACCACCCAAGTCATCTTCACCAAGCGTCTCCAAGGTTTGTGGATCCAGCGCGTATGGCTTACCGCCTTCCCAAAGCGCCAGCAGCTTTTTGGGCGCGTAGGCGACATTCGTGTTGGCAATGTTTTTGGCCTGAAGGTCAAACGCATTGGCCAGCCAGCCGCCGGGTTTTTGCGTCCCAAACACGCCCCGCTGCAAGAACCGTCCGGCCTTGGACTCGGCAACGAAACCCTTGGTCTGGACGTACCGGTTCCGAAACCGCACGCGCCCATCGCCGGTGAAGTCAAACACGCAGACCATGCCGTCGCCGTCGAAAGGGTGCTGGACAGACTGTCCACCCCGTTCGAGCAGTCCTGGGCCGTTTCGGTAGAGCGTGCCGCGCAGATCAGGCGGCAGCGTTCCTTCGATGTCGTCAATCCAGTAATCGCGTTCTTCGGTGAGCGACGTGTAGCCGCGTACCCAGTCGTCGCGGTTCCAACGCCGGGTTTCTGGTTGTGGAGCGGGAGCAGCCATGGTGTGTTCTCAGGGCCGAGGTTCGGCTTGGGGCGCTGTGGACGATGCCAGATGTTCCAGTTCCCTGACCGTGCGTTCGAGTTCATTGACCAGCGCCGCTGGCTGACTGCCGGCAAAGACTTCGACCAGCGTCCGGTAGTACCACAACGTGCCGTCGCGCCGTCCCTCAAAGCGCGACCACAGGGCTTCACCGACCACCCGGTAGTCGGCCAGAATGGCGCGCGCGTTGTGAACCTTGTCGGCTAGCGACACCAGGCGTGAGGTGGCCGGACGAGTACGGAGGTGTGCCAGATAGGCTTCCTTGCGCGCGCGCCACGGCGGCTTGGGGATTTGGTCGCTGTCGGTGCAGTCATCCACGATGGCGGCCACCTGTGCGCCAAAGCGCCGCCGGATTTCCTGGCGGGTCGCATCGCCGCCCTGGTCTTCCACGGCATCGTGCAGCAGCGCGGCAATGGCCTGGTCTTCCGTTCCCCCGTGTTCCAGCACAAGGGCCGAAACCGAAAGCAGGTGCGCAATGTACGGCGTCGTGCCGCCTTTGCGTTTCTGTTGCCGGTGAAGGTGGTGGGCAAACAGGAGAGCTTCGTCGTAGCGTTCGCTGAGCATCGCAGTAAACTAGTCGCCTCCATGGCCGGGCGCGAGTTTGGACGCCAAGGCGGCTTGCACGCTTGGCGGCAAGCGGATGATGCGTCCGTGGGGATCGGTTGGCAAGTGCGTGGTTTCACCTGTCACCAGGCGCGTGCCGTCGGCAGTTCGCCAAATTTCGTAGGCAAAAGTTACCTGCCGCGAGCGCAGCGCCACCAGGCGCGTGACAACGCAGAGGTCGTCATCGTAGCGGGCGGGCGCGTGGTAGCGCACCTGCGCTGCGGCGACCACGAGCCGCAACCCGGCAGCTTCCAGCTCGCGGTAGGCGGCTCCGCAGGCGCGGCAGTAATCGGTGCGACCGATTTCCATCCAAACCAAGTAGTTGGCGTGATAGACCACGCCCATCTGGTCGGTTTCAGCGTATCGGACGCGAACGGGCGACACGACCGCCGCCGCGTCTTCAGGCATCGGCAAGCCACGGACACTAGACATATTCGGCTGATGGGGTATCCGGCAGTGCTGCCGCGTCGGGAAGCACGCCGCGGCGCAGCGCCACCAGCCGTGCTTCCCGTTCATCGCGGTAAAACAGGTTGAAGGTATCGAACGGGATGATCCGCCCGTCCGGGTGAACGATGTGGACGCACGACCGCTTCACCGAGCGGATGTCGAGGTTGTAGGCATCCATGAACTGCACGATAAGCAACCGGAAAACATTTTCATAGGTGAGTGTTTCCGGGACGCCGACCAACGGCAGGCAGCACAGCAACTGTTTCAGCGAAAGCGCCTGCGATGCCGGCGCATGCCCGGTTGAGAAGGTCTTGAACAAGTGCTCCCGAAACGCCGGTTGGCGCTCGTAGGTAATCGTGTTGCCTTCGCCATCGAGCAGCAGTTGGGGATCAATCAGGCCGGTCAGCGGAATGACTTCGCCGCCGAGCTTGAGCGCGTAGGCCATCGCCAGACAGTCAGGATGGCACGGCACGGGCAGGACATCCGCCGGCTTGAGCCACGGCACCTGCCGGAGCAGTTGCTGGCGCACTTCGCCCAGCGTGAGGCGGTCGCGGGCTGGGTCAACCCGTTCGGTTCGCCCGGCAACCTGGATGGGCTGCAAGGTCACGCCCCGGACGCACTTGTACTGTAGGGCAACGTTGACGATCGCGCCGATTTCATCGTCGTTGAGGCCTTTTTTGAGCGTGACGACCAGCGTGGTGGAAATGTTGAACCGGTCGAGGCGTTCGAGCGCGCGGTCATGGACGGTCCGCAAATCCATGCCGCGCAAGTCACGCAGGACCTCTGGGCGCAGCGAGTCGAACTGCAAGTACACCTCAAAACCCGGCATGTAGCCGGCCAGCCGTTCGACAAAGGCTTCATCCTGGGCGAGGCGAATGCCGTTGGTGTTGACCATCAGGTGCTTGATGGGACGGCGGCGGGCGGCATCGAGAATCTCAAAGAACGCCGGGTGGAGCGTTGGCTCGCCGCCGCTGATTTGCACGATGTCCGGCTCGCCTTCGTTGCGGACGACACAATCGAGCATGAACGCCACCTGCTCCAGGCTGCGGTAGGCCGGCCGGTGCGGCCCGGAGTCGGCATAGCACACCGGACAGGTCAAGTTGCAGTGGTCGGTGATCTCCACAATCGTCAGGCAGCCATGCTGTTCGTGGTCGGGGCAGATGCCGCAGTCGTAGGGACAGCCGTAGCGAATCGGCGTGTTGAACTGCTTGACGAGCTGGCCGGGTTTCAAAAAGTGGCGCTGCTGCTTGTAGAAGGCGGCGTCGGTTGAAATCAGCACCCGTTCGCGTCCGTGCGTGGGACAGAACTTGTGCATGAAGACGCGCTCGCCTTCGATGACAATCTTGGCTTCGACCTTGCGGTAGCACGTCGAGCAGATGGCGTTGGTCAGTTCATAGAACAGGTACGGACGATCAGCCACGGGGTGAGCCTCCTTCGACGGCCACAGTCGGCGTGGCCTGAGCACGATGCGGTTGCCGCCACAGGCTGACGGCTGCCGCCGCCATCCCCATCAACGCCACGGTCTGGATTCCTGTCAGTCCAAAGGGATACAGGAACGGCCGGGGCTTGATGAACTCTACGACGAACCGAAAGGCCAAATAACCCAGCAAAAACCAGCGAAAACGTGCGCCGGCCGGCGCTGGGCGCGATGGGTGATGTTCGAGCGCGAGGCCCAGCAAGACAAGATAGGCAATCTCGTAGAGCTGCGTCGGATGGCGGCGCAGCCCGTCGCCGAAATCCACGCCCCACGGCAGGCTGGTGGCAATGCCGCAGGTGCCGTCGGGTAGTCCGGTGAAGAAACAGCCAAGGCGTCCGATGGCCATGCCGACGATGAGCGGCACGACATAGGCATCGCCGGTTGCCTGCCGAACGCCGGTCAGGGTCTTCGCCACCTCGACGCCAACCCACCCGCCCAGCAGCCCACCCACGATGGATTTTCCCTGCAACCACACCAGCGGCTCGGCACGGAAGCGCCAGTACAGCGTCGGCAGCTCCAACCAGGCCACCAGCTTTGAGCCAAGCCAGGCGCCGGCCAGACAGCCCACCAGGATCCAAACCGCTTGCTCGGTCGTCAGCTCGCTCGGCGCGCGACGACGCGCGCGCAGGTACAGCCGAAACCCAATGGCGTAGGCCAACAGTTCAAAGACAAGGTGGATTGGGATGGTGCCCCACGGCAACCGAATGTCGTAAGGGAAGCTCATGGGGCGTCATTCAGGCTAACGCGACAGGTAACGCTCAGCCGTTTTGACCCGCACCAGCGCAGATTCAAGTTCGGCGCGCAGGCGCGAAAGGTCTTCATTGGGACGCTCCGACTCAGCCTGCTTGAGCGCCAACTCGGCTTCCCGCAAGTGCGCGCGGGCATCTTCGATGTCAATGTCTTCGGCAAGTTCGGCCCGTTCGGTCAGCACCGTCACCCGGTCGCTCAAGACTTCGACAAATCCCTGGGCGACAAAGGCCAGCGTTTCCTTGCCCTGCTGCCGGTACGTCAACAAACCGGCCACGCCAAGTTGCGACATCAGCGCCGCATGACCGGGGAGGACGCCGATTTCACCATCCAGGGCAGGTAATACAACTTCGTCCACCACCTGCGAGGGGAAGGCCCGTTCGGGCGTAACGATGTCAAGTGTGAGAGGCATATCCTTTGAAGCAGTCCCTTGTGTGCAAAACTAGGTATTGGGCGGCACGATACCAGTCCTTCCCCCGATTGGGAATTGGTTGCCGACTACCAGGCGATTGGCGGGCCAAGCTTGGTGTTGCTTGTCGCATTGACTGATGAATTCGTTGTATAGAGGAGAGCGTTCATGTCTGTTGAAATCACCGGCAAATACCTTGGCGCACTGCGCGTCGAAATGACCCACGGACCGTCGGGAGCCGTGCTTCAAACCGTTGCCCCAACGGATAACCAGGGCGATGGAAGCAGCTTTTCGCCCACCGACTTGGTGGCCGCAGCCCTTGGCTCGTGCATGATGACCCTGATGGGCATTGTCGCCCAGCGCGACAGCCTTGATCTTTCCGGCGCGCACTTCCGCGTTGTCAAGCACATGCAAACCACTTCACCGCGCCGAGTGGCGGCCCTGCCGATTACGTTCCACTTGCCGGGACACATCCCGACTGCAGCCCGTCCAAAGCTCGAACGGGCGGCCCTGACCTGCCCGGTCCACCACAGCCTGCATCCCGACATCGAGGCGAAGGTCGAGTTTCTCTACGACCTGTGAACGGCGTTGACAGGCGGTGGATGGCAGCGTATGTTCTGCTCTGTCCAACAAGGCTGCGCGGGCGTAGCTCAATGGTAGAGTACCAGCTTCCCAAGCTGGGTGTTGTGGGTTCGAGTCCCATCGCCCGCTCCACATCGAGCCAATCTGAAAAGTCAAAGCAAAACGAAACGAGGCGGACAGGCTTGTCCGCCTCGTTGCCTTACGTGAAGTGCGCTTATGCGTCGGCTTGTCTAGAACAAGCTGGTTTAGAAGTTGCGAAACAGCGCGTTGGCGTCCAGCGTCCCATTGCTCACGCAACGCCCGTTGAGCGAGGAAATCCGATAGACGCTGCTCATGATGTTGTTTTTGATGGTCAAGCCACGGGCTGAACGCCGAGCCGCGTAAAGCGCCACGACGCCTGTGACGTGCGGGGTTGCCATTGATGTGCCGCTCAGTGAGCCGTAACGGCTGGCCGGCAGCGTGGATTGAATGTTGGAGCCTGGCGCACCCAGATCAACACTGGTGCGACCGTAGTTCGAGAAGGATGACAGCGCACCGGTGCTCGTAATCGAGGCTACAGCGATAATGTGGCTGTGCGAGTAGCTGGCCGGATACGACGGGCGGGTGTCATTGTTATTCGATGAGTTGCCGGCCGCGGCGACGAACAGAATGTTCCGCGCCTGCGCCCGCGAAATCGCATCAAACAGCGCCTGTGAATAGCCGCCACCGCCCCAGGAGTTGTTCGTGGCAACGATGTCGAGGCCGTGCCGCACGCGCAGGTCGGTAAAGTAGTCAATGGCGCGAATCGCATTGGCCGTGGTACCACCTTGCGTGCCAAGGAACTTGCCGGAAATCATCGTCACACGCCAGTTGACGCCAACCACGCCAATCCCGTTGTTGCCAACGGCGCCAATGGTGCCGGCAACGTGCGTCCCATGCGAGTCAACGTTGGTTGAACCAGAGGCCGGGCCGTCATAAACCGTCCGGTCGTTGTTGGCGAAGTCCCAGCCATGCGTGTCATCCACGTAGCCGTTGCCATCGTTGTCACGCCCGTCAACCGGATCAAACGGGTTGACCCACATGTTGGCCTGTAGGTCTGGGTGATTGACCTGGATGCCTTCATCAATCACGCCAATGAAGATATTGCGCGAGCCGGTGCCGTTCGTAACGGAGGTTGACCAGACGGCCGCCGCTTCGCTGCCAAACTGGTTGCTCGTGCCCGAGCCAGTGTTGAAGCCGTACATGCCCCACAGTGAACCGTTCAAAAACAGGGGATCGTTCGGGCGCGCCGCTTGCAGCTTCGTGTAAATCCAGTTTGGTTCAACCGATTTGACAGCCGGGTTGTCTTTGAGGATTTCACAGGCCTTTTTGACACTCAGGCCTGGTGGCAAGGTGTCGAGTTCAACTTCACCAGCCGCGCGCCCGCCGTTACGCAGCGGCGTCCCGGCTTCGAGCGTGCGGCGATTCTCAGCCGAAAGCAGCGTGTTTGCCCGCGATGCGCCAACCAAGGCCCGCACCTGCATCCGGCTGCGCTCATCAGCATCTTCATAGTATTGAACGATGATTTGATTGGCGACATAGCGCGGCTCGCCTTCCACATCTACCGGATACTCATCGCCAGTGCTGCCACCTGCCGAAGGGGGCAGTGGCCGGTTGATTTGGCTAAAGGTGGTCGCCGTCAAGCTTCCAGCAAACAGTAGGGCAAACGCATAAACGAGAGACTTCTTCACGACCGGGATTCCTCCGTATGATTTGAGCGGAAATATCTGTGGTGCGCAGGTGGATGAATGCACTGTGCGCATTCTGACCCTAAGACAAGTTGCGTGCCAAACCTGACGTTTCTCGGCGCAGCGCCTGCCAACCGTGCCGCCAAGCGTCGCGCAGGGCATCCACGACCAAACGGAACCCTTGTGTTTTCAAAGATTTTCTCCGGCCCGATGGGAATGGACGAGGCGCGGGCTTGAGAAAAAAGCGACTTAACATTACCTTCATACGCTCTCACGCCAACCCGTCAATGGCCACTAACGTGTCAAACGACTTGCCGTCAACGTCATTGACAGCAAGTATCTTCACAATGGTTTCGGAGGCTGCCCTGTCGCCGCGATGCCTGATTTTACCCCGGTGAAGCCATCCCACCTTGGTCGCCAGGAGTGGCTGGCGACGCGACTTCAGCTTGAAATCAAGGCGCTTGACCAACAGGGTTCGCCGCTTGCACTCGAACGGCGCTTCGAGTTGGCCGAGGTGCTGGCCGATAACCAACGCTTTGAGGAAGCGGCGCAGGTGCTGGACGCCATCGTGGAACGCGCCCCGGAGACTGAGTTGGTGGGGCGAGTGAACCTCCAACGGGGAGACCTGTGCCTTCGACAACACAACATCCCACGCGCCATCCACGAAGCCAACCTGGCGCTCAAGCTGGGGGAGTCACGGGGTTCGGATGCCCTGATGGGTCGGGCTGAAGCCCTACTGGGGCGCATCTATGCCGCAATTGATGAGTACGCTATCGCCCGTGAGCATTTAGGGCGGGGCTTGCGCCGGCTCGAACGCCTGCGTGACATCCACGGGGTCGCCGAATGTCACTGGCAGCTTGCGGTCATCAACCAGCACGAAGGGCGCGGCGTTGAGTCACGCGAAGCGGCGGCGCAGGCCCTGGCGCTGCTGGAAGCCCTCCCCGGTGGATTGCCAGCCCAAACAATTGGACTCATCGGACAGTTGCTTGACCATCAGGCGTTCGTCGCCTTTGAGTCAGGTGAGCTGGCAGCAGCTTTGACGCTGTTGGAAAAAGCCATCGCGCACTGGGCGCAAACCGAAGACAAACTGGCGTTGGGCCGCGCCTATGACTTGGTGGCCGACGTGCGGATGTATGCCGGCAAGTGGCGGGAAGCGCAAGAGGCCCTGGGGCAAGCCATGTCCCTGGTCGCGGCCGACCAAGCAGCGGAAAGCCTGGTGCGGCGCACCGCGAGCCGGCTCCGCCTTTGGCAAGGCGACCTCGAGGCAGCCGAACGGCAGGCGCGGCTGGCTATTGAGCGGGCCTTGGCAGCCGGGCGGCCGGCAGCCGAGGCCGGTGGCTGGGAGGCGTTAGCCGAAGTGCTGCTCGCGCAGGGGCGCAGTGAGGAGGCCATCTCACTCTTTGAGCAGTCCACGCGGATCAATGCCAAGATCAATCGGATTGCGCGCTTGCCGGTCAGCCACTTGCGTCTGGCCGAAGCCTGCCTGGCAGCCGGCGATGCCACCCGCGCCGAAGCACACCTGCGCCGCGCGCGCGAACTCTTTGGCGATTCACCCAAGCTGCATGCCACGGGTTTTGCTTGCCGGCTGGACGGTGAACTGCACCTCACCCGCAACAACCCAAGTGAAGCGGTGGCGGCTTTCACCCAAAGCTTGTCCATCTTCGAGTCCGCCGGATTCGTCTATGATGCCGCCTGTAGTCACCTGGGGGCAGGACGGGCATTTTTGGCCCTGGCCAATGGAACGCGGGCGCGGATGCACCTGGAGTCAGCACAGCGGATCTTTGCCGAGCTTGGTGCGGCGCGGTGGGAAGCGCAGGCGGCAAAGCTCCTCGCTGAAACCCCACCGGTTGCGGCCGCACTTGCCTCTCCATCGGCAGCGCCCAGCCTGGATGCCCTGCTCATCGAGAGCCTGGTTGCCGCGTCCAGCTCGCCAGACTTACTTCTGCGCGAGTTGGCGATTCTACTCCGCGATGAGCTGCGCCTGAGCGCCGCGATTTTCGAGCAGACGCCCGATGGCATCCGGCTGCACGCCGGCAGCGCGCCCCAGGCAGAACGGATGCGGCGCGCGCTGGAAAGCAGCCTGCATGACGAGCGCTCCTTCCCAGACGACCTGACGGTGCGCCTGTTCAACGACGTGCGCCCCGGTGCGGAACTGTCCCCCATGCGGCGCTTTTTTCTCTGTGTTGCGGGCCGGATGCCGCCCAATGTGGTCACCACCCTCGAGGCGCTCGTCCACGTCGTGGAGTTCATCCTCGAGAACCACCGCCTGCGAAATACGGTGCGTGCCACACGGTCGGTCGTCAGTAGCGACTCAGCCACCAATCGGTTTGCCCACCTCGGATTGGTGGCGGAATCACCGGCGATGCTGGCCGTGCTGGAGCGCATCGAAAAAATTCGCTCATCGGATGTCACCGTGCTCATCACCGGTGAATCGGGGGTTGGCAAGGAATTGGTGGCGCGCGCCCTGCACACCACCAGCCGCCGCCGCGACCGGGTCTTTTTGCCGTTCAACTGCGCGGCCATTCCGGTTGAACTGGTCGAGAGCCGACTGTTTGGACACCGCCAAGGCGCGTTCACCGGGGCGAACAAAAACGCCCTGGGCATCATTCGCGCAGCGGCCGGAGGCACACTGTTTCTGGATGAGATTGGCGAGCTTGCCCTACACGTTCAACCCAAGCTCCTGCGGTTTTTACAGGAGCGTGAGATTCACCCCGTTGGGGACGAACAGCCCATCCGCGTGGACGTTCGGGTGATTGCGGCGACCAACCGCGATCTCGAAGCCGAAGTTGCCCACGGCCGATTTCGGGAAGACTTGTTCCACCGACTCAACGTCGTCCGGTTGCACGTCCCACCACTCCGCGCACGGCGGGAAGACATCGCGGCCCTGACCCGCCACCTGCTCCGGGAGTGCGCCAAGCGCGAAGGGAAGACGGTCTCCCTTTCTGAAGCAGCGCTTGAGCGCCTCAGTCGGCTGCCGTGGCCGGGCAACGTCCGGCAGCTCAAAAACGAAGTCGAGCGGGCGGTGGCGTTGGCCGAACCGAACGACATCCTGACCCCGGATCACTTCTCACCAGAGTTGTGGCTTTCCGCGCCGCCAATGCCAAGCGGAAGCCACCGTGCCGTGGCCCCGATGCCGGAGCCGCCGGCTGCTGCCGGACAGACGCTCTCCGAAGCAGTAGAAGCCCTTGAGCGCAAGATGATCAGCCGCGCCCTCGAGCGCCACCACGGTAACGTCACCCATGCCGCGCGCGAACTAGGCCTCACCCGGCAGGGACTCATCCTCAAGCGCCGCCGCTACGGACTCGAAAAAGAGTTCACCCGTGAACTGGATGGCGACAACGCCAAACTCATCAACTGGTGAACACAAGCCAGCCTTATCTCTCAGGGTAGGGGAAGATTACGCCGGCGGCAGTCCCCAGCGACGCACCGTGCCATCGGGCCCGCAAGACAGGGCATGGACACCGTCTGGGTGCAGCATCACATGGTGGACACGATCCGTGTGACCCGTAAAGCACATAATCTCGTGACCGCTTTCAACATCCCAGAGCCGAATCGTCCGGTCATCGCTGCCGGACAACAGGCGTTTGCCGTCAGCCGAAAGCGCCAGGCTGTTGACGTAGTTGCCATGCCCGACAAACACCTGGAGGGGCTTGCCGTCGTCCACTTGCCAGAGCCGGATGGTGGAATCGAGATTGACCGAGGCCACCTGCCGTCCATCCGGCGTAAAGACGAACTGCGACGACCCGTAGGGAATTTGCCCCACATCGAGGCGTTTGATCCGGCGGCGCGCTTCGTTTTCAGTGGCTTTCACCTGCTTGAACTCGCTTCCCACCAAACGTTGGCGGTCATCGGAAATGGCGACGCTGAGGGCGTCGTACGTCGTCTCGTCCGGCGGCAAATAAAGCAGTTGGCGGCCCACCTGCGCGTCCCAGAGGTGAATATCTCCCCGAACCGTGAGGACGATGACCGATTGCCCATCTGGGGAAAAGTTCGCGCAAGCAATCTCATCGGCATGTCCGGTGAAACGGCGTAGCTCACGTCCCGATGCGGCTTCCCAGAGCCGTACCGTTTTGTCTTGGCCGCCCGTCACAATCCACCTTCCGTCCGGCGAGAAGGCTAGCGTCGTGACATGCGCATGGCCAAACAGCCGCCGCAGTTCTCCCCCACTCTGGGCATCACGCAGACGCAGACTGTCATCCGCACCACTGAACACGGCAACTCGATTGTCAGGACTGAGCGCCACAGACCGCACCGGAAACATGCGCCCGGCAGCGAAACGGGTGATCTCTCGCCCATCTTCGGTTGAAAACATGCCAATGGTTTGGTCGCGCCGCGCCGAGTGGAAAAACCGCCCATCACGCGAGAAAGCAATGCTGTTGGGATAGGCATGCCCCGTGAAGACCGCAATCTCGCCGACTTTCTCGGCAACTCGCGCTGGGGCTGGCAATAACTTGGCTTCCAGTGGCGCATCCCGGTCAGCACCATTCGTGACTGCCGGAGAAACTTCGGCGAGCGGTGAGGTAACGATTTCGAGCGTCGAGGTCAAATCAAACAGCAGCGGGGTATATGAACCCTCCGCGGTCAGGGCCGGCAGCTTCATCGCGGAGGCGGGCGATGTGGGCGTGGCGCTTCCCAGCGTAAACTTTCCTGACGAATAGCCAAATGACGATTCTCCCATGGCGGCAAGCAACTCCTGGGAGAGTTCCTCAGCCGTCGGTCGGTTTGCCGGGTCTTTTTCGAGCGCGTGCAAAATCACGCGCTCGACCTCGATTGGAATCGCCGCGTTGTAGGCCCGGATGGGCGGCGGCGGATCGTTGACCTGCATCCACATGACAGCGACAAAGTCGTTGTCGGCTGACTCGAAGGGCAGTTTTCCAGAGAGCATTTGATACATCATGATGCCCAGGCTATAGACATCGGCCTTACCGTCATAAGGCTTGTTCCGCATGCGCTCCGGCGACATGTATTCCGGCGTGCCCATTAGGATGCCGGTTGCCGTCAGGTTGCGCTGGCCCGGTTCTTTGGGCGGACGGGCCAGCTTGGCAATCCCAAAATCAAGCACCTTGACAATCTCGCCGCGGCGGGTTTTGTGCAAGAAAATGTTGTCGGGCTTGATGTCGCGGTGGACGATACCGGAAGCGTGCGCCTCGGTCAGCACGTCACAAACGGGGACGATGATTTCCACGCAGCGTTCAAGGGGCAGAACGAACCGCTCCTGAAGCTCATCGCTGAGTGGCCGCCCATCGAGCAGTTCCATGACTAGGTAGGCGTAGCCATCCTGCGTAATACTGAAATCCAAAATGGCGACGGCGTTGGGATGGGAGACCGAGCAAGCGGATACGCCTTCCTGGCGAAACCGCTCGAGATTTTCCGGCGTGGTGTTGTGGACGTTGTTGTGCAGCACCTTGACCGCGACGGGGCGGTTGAGGTTCAGGTGCGTTGCGCGATACACCACGCCGAAGCCACCGACGCCGATCTTGGCATCGAGGCGATACTTGCCGTCGAGGGTGACACCGATGAAGGGATCGGGGATCGTTGTCAAGGTCTGGTGTCTCCACGAAACTGCTCTAGCTTGTGCGGGAGAGCGTCCTATTGTGCGCCAAACCGCGCAGCGTGACAACTACACTCACTTCGCAACCTGCAAAGAGAGTGTAGCAAAAATTCAGCCCCAATGCGTACTGGTACAGCTTGGCTCAAGGCGATACTCACCGCGCTGACAAAACGCGGTGGTGTGGACTTGGGCAACCGTTACCTGTGCCGTCGGCCACAGCGATCCGGTCGAGTGGAAACTCACCGGCCGCCGTTCGTGTCAGGTAGTACCTGTAAGCGTTTGTTCCCGCGCGGCGTTTCAGGCACTCGCCTGCCGGTCACACTCAGGTGGCGTCCAGATCAAAAGGCATCTAGTCAAGAGGCATCCAGATGACACAAACGGTCATTCCACAACTTCGTATGCTGAGCGCCCAGCGGTCGCTTCTGTTTTACACGCAGGGGCTGGGCTTCCAGATTGACTGGCAGCATCAGTTTGAGCCGGGCTCCCCGCTGTTTTGCCAACTCACCCGTGACGGACAAACCATCTTTCTCACCGAGCACGCCGACGACTGCCAAGTCGGCGGGGCAGTGTACTTCCAGGTCGCCGATGTTGACGCTTGCTACCGGAGCTTCACGGCAAACGGTATCACCACCTGCCCGCCGGAAGCCATGCCGTGGGGCATGCGCGAGATGGTTATCACCGACCCTGACGGTAATCGGTTACGCTTTGCTAGCCGCCTAGGCGTCTAGCCAACCCCACGGCGCACCACAGGCAGGAATGCCTGTGCTACCCCTTGGGTATGACACCAGCGTGCTACAGGCCGGAATGCCTGTGCTACCTTTGATTTTACAGCCCAGTCAGTTGCATGAACAATAAAGCTTTGTTTCAATAGTCTGGTCTGAACCATCAAGTTCATTTCTACCTGAGTTTCGCATTACACCCCTGTCACGGCGCGTCAGCGACTTGGTGAAATCGTGGAAACAGACCTGGTTTTACCGCTGCCCCTTGTCGCCGAGTTCAAGCGATGCGTGGCGGACCAACCCTCAACCCAATCACTTTTATGGAGCATCAAACATGTCCTTACCTTCACCTGCCTCAGTTCCACCACGGCGTCCCAGGCGCACGCGTTGGCTGGCCGGACTGGTCGCCACAACGGCGCTAGCCGGACTCACGGCGCTACCGTTGGTGCAAGCCGGCGGTAACCGCTCGACTGAAACTGACAAAGGACGGCGCTTCCAACTTGCCGCGCCGTATGACTTCGCCACTGATACCCATGGTCACAAGTTCATCACCCGCACTACCGGTGCACACCAGGAAGCCGAGCGACTCGGGGCGACGTTGGTGGCCGACTACGGCACCTTTCGGCTCTACAGTACGAACCGTTCCGACGTTTCGGCATTGACCAAGGTTGATGGACTCGAACTGGCCGACGATTTCAACGTCGTCCACTTGAATGTTCCAATCAACACGACCTCGCGTGGCGCGCGGGAGCTTGCCCAGCAACGCCTGCGCGGAAGTGGCAAACATTTGCATGTCGTCCAGTTTGCCGGGCCGGTGCGGCGTGAATGGTTTGAGGCTCTACAGCGCACGGGCGTTCGGGTTATCAACTACCTACCGAACAACGCCTATCTCGTTTATGGCGATGCCACGGTTATCGAGCGCGTGAGCCGGCTTGGACAAGACACACCCCAGACGGCGGACACCACGACCGGCAGCGGTAGCTTCAAGCAGTGGGACGGTCCTTATCTTGGCGCGTTCAAGCTTGACCCAAGCACGGCCGATGTAGCGGACAAACCATCCCAGCGCTATGCCGTGCAGCTTGTCGCCGACCCCGGAACGAATGATGCGACGGTGTCGCTAGCTGAAAGCTTTAGCCGCAAACCGGCCGTCCAGAAATACCAGATTGCCGACTTTGTGAACTTCATCGTCGAACTCCCCCCCAGTGCATTGCAGACGTTGGCGGCACAGGAAGACGTCATTTCGATCATGCCCTACACCGAGCCGACACTGCTCGATGAACGGCAAAACCAAATTCTCATCAACAGCCTGACCGGGGGCATTCCGAACCTCTCGACGCCCTATGCAACGTTTTTGACGGCGGCCGGCTTCCCGGCGCTCAACTCAACATTTACCTCGGACTTCGTCGTGGATGTCGGCGATGAAATGGTGGACATCGGCAACACCGTTGCCGGCTCAACCACGGCGCCGCCAGGTGGGCCGCCCAACCATACCAACAGCGGACTCAACACGACGCACTTTGCGCTCTACCGCGCCGGTGACATCCTCCAACCAAGCCGTTTGGTCTATGCCAAGTGGGAAAGTACCACCTTCCCAACGCCGCTGGCGGTTGACGTACGCGGCTGCCGCATCGGTCACGGGACGCTCTGCGCCCACATCATCGGCGGCAACGTGCCGTCGTCGCTGTCACGCGCGCTACCCCATGCGGAAAGCGCGTCACCTAACTTTTATTACGGCTTGGGGGTCGCGCCCTTCGTGCGGATTGGTAGCTCCGCTATTTTCGGTAACAACGGCGTGACCAGTGGTTTTACCAACCCGAATTATAACGACATGCTGGCGCGGTCCTATCAATATGGCGCACGCATCAGCTCAAACAGTTGGGGCGCGCCGGTGAGCGGCGCCTACACGCCGGATGCCCAAGCCTATGACTTCCTCGTGCGCGATGCCCAAAGCGCCACCTCCGTCTTTCCCACCCCTGGCAATCAGGAAATGGTGATTGTCTTTGCAGCCGGCAACAGTGGGCCTGGCGCCGGCACGGTTGGCGCACCGGCCAGCGGCAAAAATGTCATCTGCGTTGGCGGCAACCAAAACACCCGCATTGGTGGTGAAAACGCCGAAAACATGTATGGCAGCTCCAGTCGCGGACCGTGCGCCGATGGGCGACGGAAACCGGAAGTCCTGGCTCCAGCGACATCCGTCTCCGGTGGCGTACTTCAGATTGGCACGCCAAATCCAACCGGACCGGGCAGCGCCGACCCGTGTGTGACCAGCCCACTCCTGGCTGGGACAACCGGCTACTACCGCTCCTCCACCGGGACGAGCTTTGCTTGCCCGGCCGTATCGGGCGGCGCGGCGCTGTTGCGTCAATACTTCCTCGACAACACGGGCGCGCCTTTCAACGGCACGGCGCCCAGCCCGGCCATGACCAAGGCCTATTTGATGAACTCCGCCCAGTACATGACCGGCACGGGCGCGGGCGATACCCTCTGGTCAAACAACCAAGGCATGGGACGGATGGCGCTCAACCGGGCGTTTGACAGCGCGCCGCGGGTGCTCCGCGACCAGGTTCCTGCCGACAAGTTCACGGCCAGCGGGCAGATTCGAGTGCAAACGGTGGCGTTCCCGGCTTCCGGGCCGTTGCGTGTCACCCTTGCCTGGACTGATGTACCCGGCGCGACCACCGGTAGCGGACCGCGTTTGGTCAATGACCTTGACTTGCAGGTGGCCGCGGTGAGCGACATCTACCGTGGCAATAACTTCTCCGGCGCCAACTCGACTACCGGCGGTTCCTTTGATCGCCTCAACAATGCGGAAAGTGTCTTCATTCCGGCCGGCACCTACCCGCCTGGCACACCGGTGACAATTCAGGTCCGGGCTTTCAACATCGCCGGTGACGGCGTGCCGGGTGACAGTGACCCGCTCGACCAGGATTACGCGCTGGTTATCTACAATGCGACGACGACAGCCGGGGTGCCTATCCTCGGCAACGGCGGCGCGACGATTTTGGCGGAAAGCTGCACGCCAGCCAACGGTATTCTGGTCCCAGGTGAAACGGCGACCGTGCGGTTCGTTGTTGAAAACGGTGGTGGCGCAGCGTCGGGAGCGCTCACAGCGACACTGACCAGCAGCGGCGCCACAGGCATTACGCCATCCAGCCAGAGCGTGCCTTCGATTGCGCCGGGTGGCACCGGCACGGTTGATTTCAGCTTCACCGTTTCGGCAAGCTGTGGCGATCTGCTCACCCTCAACCTGACGCTGACCGATGGTGTGAATACCTATGGGCCAATCCCATACACCTTCCGCCTCGGCCTCTTCAACCCGCCCACCTTTAGCAATCCAGCCAGTATCTCCATTCCGGCTTCGGGCACCGCGACACCGTATCCATCCAACGTCGCCGTATCCGGCTTGACCGGAACGATCACGAAAGTAACGGTGACCATCAACAACTTCAGCCATACCTGGCCCAGCGATGTCGGCGTGCTGCTGCGCGGACCAGGCGGGCAGATTTGCGTCTTGTTCAACGCCGCCATTGGCGGCTCTGGCGGCGTGACGGGACGCACCTACACCTTTGACCAGGATGCCCCGACGGTACTGCCGACGACCGGCTTCCCACCGAGTGGCACCTATCGGCCGAACAATAACGGTGGAACCCGCGCCTTCACGAGTCTGCCGGCGCCGCCGTACAACAGCCTCCTGACCACGTTCAACGGCACCAGTCCGAACGGCACCTGGGAACTGTTTGTTCAGGACTTTGTGGGCGGCGACAGTGGCACGATTGCCGGCGGTTGGTCGCTGGCGATTACGACCACCACCGACAATGGTTTTGTCTGCTGCTGTACGAATCCAACCGTGAACCCACCGACGGTGGCCAACGCGGTCATCGGTTCGGCTTACACCCAAACGATTAGCGCCAGTGGGACAACCGGGCCCTACACGTTTGCGGTCACAACCGGCCTGCTCCCGCCAGGACTGACACTGAATCCAACCACAGGCGTCATTTCCGGCACGCCAACCGCTTTGGGGCTGTATAGCTTCACGGTTCGGGTCACCGATGCCGGTGGCTGCATTACCGACCGGAGCTACGTGATTCAGGTCATTGCCGGCGCAGTGCCGCCGGTGCCGCCGCAGGCCTGTACGACCCCAATCTTCACAAACGGTGGAATCGAAAGCCTGCCCACCGGTGGCTTTGGCGGCGCGCCGATTAGCGTGCTGGCACCGCCATTCTCGGTCTTTGGCTTTACGGTCACAGCGCCCACCTTCTCGCTGGCAGACAACTTCACGGTTCCTGGTGGCTCGACCTGGACGCCCTCGGCGGTCACACTCTATGCCTATCAAACCAACTCCGGGATTATGATCTCGCCCATTAGCGCCGTAAGCCTCCAGCTTTGGGATGGCCCGCCCGGCGCGGGTGGGAACGTGATTGCCGCGCTGACGCCGGCGACCATCACAACCAACGTCTTCAGCGGCGTCTATCGGGTGTTGGAGTCAACGCCAACCAACAATCAACGCCCGCTTTTTGCCGTCACGGCGAACTGGCCGGCGTCCTTCCCGGCCACGCTCGCGCCAGGGACGTACTGGCTCGAATGGTCGCTGACACCACCATCTGGCAGCCTCTTCTATCCACCGCGCGCGGTCTTCAACGGCACGGAAAACGCGCGCCAGCGCAATGGCACAGCGTGGGCAACCGTGGTGGATACCGGAGCCGGCTTGCCGGTGGACCTGCCGTTTGTCATCTGCGGCACGGCGACACCGGCCTGCACGCCGGCGGTCATCAACTCCAGCGTGTCGCTCAATGTCACGTCGAGCACGGTGGTTGCGCCAAGCTGCGCGCCCGAAGGCTACGCCAACGACTTCCTCATCAATGCGGTGTTCCAAAACATCAGCACGCAGACGGTGTCGTTGGCAGGCTTCCAGGTCGCTGAATTGCAGGAATCGGGCGGGCCGGTGCCACCGGTGCCATTCCGGCTCCTCACCGCCGATGGGGCAACCTGCACCAGCGGTGGCTTGGTTGGTTCTGTCCAGTCGTTGCCGCAAAGCGTCATCCTGACGCCTGGCCAGAGCATCAATGTCACCTTCCGCATTGCCATGCCATCGGTCCGGCGCTTCCGCTTCTTCGTCAACGTTCTGGGCTGCGTTACCGGCGGCTCAGAAGTGATGACGAAGCAAACGCCGGCCCTGGCGATGCAGCCGCTGGAACTCGAACTCGACCCAGCCCAGCCAAAAGCGCCGCGCGTCAAACCGGATACGGCAGCCAAGCCGCGCGGAGCGACCGGCCCAGGCCGGCGCTAAAGCTTCGCCTGGCAAACGCCACACGGATCAGATGCTCCGCCTGGAGCATCTGATCCACAACCGCATCATCCACAACCTCACGGTCGGACTTGAGCGAGTCCGACCGTTTTTTTTGTCTCGTTGGCGCGTGGGGTAGCGCGTGTTCAGCCTGCCGATTGACTGGCTTCACTGATCCAAAACGGACTGAGCCGCCATTCCGGCCTTGTCGTGAAGCCGAGGGCTTCCCATAATCCCGAACCGATGTGGAATGCTTGTCTTGCAAGGAGCCTAAGCCATCGTGCCTGTCGTTGAATCTGCTGCGAGCTGCCGGTTTGGCGGCGAACATGCCCAAGTGCTCGAACAGCTTTACAAACTCATCGAGCGTCTGTGGCAAGAACACCGAACCTCCCCGACCCGCGCCGGGGACGAACTTGTTTACGCCTTCGGAAATCTCGACTGTGTTGTCGTCGTCAACCAGGATGTGCTTGGGGCGCTGGTTGAAGTCAAAACCAAGCTGGGTAATGTGGACTGCCAGGCCAATGACCAAGGCGAAATCGTGGCAACCCTCAACACCGATCCGAAGGAAGGCGGACGTGAAGACGGCAACGTTGCCCAAATTCTGAACTTTACGGTTCGGGCGCTGGATGACTACTACTACAAGCGCCGGGTGGCGTGACGACCCCTTCGGCACGCGGTGCCAGGCCGCCCTACCGCGATTTTCTGGCAGCCGGTGGGCTGGTTCTACTCGATCAGTTGAGCAAGTGGTGGGTTTACTGGGCGCTGCGGCCAGAAGACACGGTGGTGCGTGTCCTGCCGGGTTTTTTTCATTTGCGCTACGCTGAAAACCCCGGCATTGCCTTCAGCCTGTTCGACAGTGGCACGCCCACAATGCGACTCACATTGCTGGCAATTGCCCTGTGCGCCGCACTGGGCGTCGGGCTGTATCTGTGGTGGACACCCGGCGAGCGCCGCCTCCTGCGCCTCACGCTGGTCTGCCTGCTTGGCGGGATCGTGGGCAACGCGGTTGACCGGGTCGTTCACGGCGCGGTAGTTGACTTTCTCGATTTCCACTGGGGGAGCTGGCACTTCCCAACGTTCAACCTCGCGGATAGCTGCATCACGCTGGGGGCCATCCTGCTGGCCCTGGACACGCTGCGTGACCTGCGGCCCGCGCCCCGGATGGATACGTAGCTCACCATGGCAAGGTGGGATGCCGACATTGTGATTGTCGGGGCCGGCGCGGCCGGACTCATGGCCGGCATCTGGGCCGGACGAACGGCACCACGCACCCGGATTGTCGCCCTCGATGGCGCCCAGCGCCTTGGCGCGAAGATTCTGGTTGCCGGTGGGGGGCGCTGCAACGTGACTCACGAACGGGTAACGGCCACGGATTTTGCCGGCTCGCCTCCGGAAGCCATTCGCCGCGTGCTGAGGCGCTTTGATGTAGCAGCGGTCGTTGCCTTTTTCGAGGCGCTGGGCGTACGGCTCAAACGCGAAGCCAGCGGCAAGCTGTTTCCAGCGACCGACCAAGCGCGCACCATCCGCGATGCCCTGCTGAAAGCTGCGGCTGACGCTGGTGTGGATTGCTCCCATCCACGCCGTGTTGAAGCCATCCGGCGTGCCGACGATGGTTTTCTCGTGTGTGGCAACTGGGGCGCGCTCACGGCCCGGCACGTCATCCTGGCGACGGGTGGGAAAAGCCTGCCGAAGTCCGGCTCGGATGGCCACGGCTACCGGCTGGCAGCAGCCTTGGGGCATACCGTAACGTCCACCTTTCCGGCGTTGGTTCCGCTCGTCCTGCCGCCAGACCATCCCCTGTGCGCACTCGGCGGTATCACCACACCAGCCACGCTACGGGTCAGGTCTGGACCGGGCAAAACGCTGGCGTCGGCGACCGGCTCGCTGCTGTGTACCCACTTCGGGCTATCCGGTCCGGTCGCGCTCGATATGAGTCGCCACTGGCTGGCAGCACGCCTCGCGGATCCAGCCGCGCATTTGGTCATCAACTGGCTACCGGCTCTGCCAGACGCCGATGTGGAGCAGTCGCTCCAGACGCTGGGGCGGTCAACGGTGCTGCGCTTTTTGAGTGAGCGCCTCCCGGAACGTCTGGCGCGAAGCCTCCTTTTGCTGGCGGAAGTCATGCCGACCCGAACCGGAGCGCAGCTCACCCGCGCTGAACGCCGGGCCCTTGTCAGTGTCTTGACGCAGTGGGTTGCGCCGGTCATCGGCGACCGTGGATTTACCTACGCGGAGACGACGGCCGGCGGTGTTCCGCTGCGCGAGCTTGACTTGGCGCGCATGGCCTCACGGCGCTGTCCGGGACTGTACCTGTGCGGGGAAATCTGCGACGTGGACGGCCGCATCGGCGGCTTCAATTTTCAATGGGCCTGGTCCAGCGGCTACGTCGCCGGCGTGGCAGCGGCGCAGGCGGTGCTTGCGGACACAGCTCATGGCTCGTCGAACAACAGTTGAGCAATGCGCCGAATGAGCGGTTTGAGGCCTTCGCCGGTGACGGACGAAACCGGAAAACAGTCCACGCCCAGCCGCGCGCAGTGGGCAGTGAGTGCGGCCGCGCGGTCGGGGTCGGCGACATCCTGCTTGGTGGCAACGGCGAGACGGGGACGCGCCGCCAGCTCCGGGTCGTAGAGCGCCAGCTCACGCTCGATTGCGTCATAAGCAGCAACCGGGTCGCGTTCAGCAAGGACTGAAACATCCACCAAGTGAAGCAACAAGCGCGTGCGTTCAACATGCCGCAGGAACTGCAAGCCAAGGCCGCGCCCCTCATGCGCCCCCTCGATGATGCCGGGAATGTCGGCCACCACAAAGCTCCGGTAGTCGTCCAGCCCAACGACGCCCAGGTTCGGCACAAGCGTTGTGAACGGATAGTCAGCGATCTTGGGACGCGCGGCCGAGACGGCTGAAATCAATGTGGACTTGCCCGCATTAGGGTAGCCAAGCAGGCCGACATCCGCGAGGAGTTTGAGTTCGAGGCGCAGCGTGCGCTGTTCGCCGGGACGGCCTGGCTCGTGGCGACGCGGCGCACGGTTGACCGAACTGGCAAAACGCGCGTTGCCGCGCCCGCCGCGTCCACCGCGGGCAACGGCGACGGTTTGCCCGTGCGTGGTGAGGTCGGCAAGTGGCTCGCCGGTGGCGGCATCATAGACGAGCGTCCCCACCGGAACGTCAACCGTGCAATCCGCGCCATTGCGGCCGTGGCGATTGCTGCCTTCACCATGGCCGCCGCGTTCGGCGGCATAGCGCGGGTTGTAACGAAACGCCAGCAGCGTGTTCAGGTGATGGCTCGCCCGCAGATAGACCGTGCCGCCATCGCCGCCATCGCCGCCGGACGGGCCACCCCGTGGCACGAATTTTTCACGGCGAAACGCCATACACCCATTGCCGCCCTGACCACCAGCGACGTAAATGATGGCTTCATCAACAAACATAGGCAAAACACAAAGCCCAAGGCCACCGACCTTGGGCTTTGGAACGACGTATCACCGCCGTGAAGCCGAACTGTATCCGGTTGCTAACTACGGCCTAGGCCGCGGCCGTGGCTGCGGAAACCGGCGCTTCCACCGGAATGACCTCTATGTAACGACCAAGCTGCCCACGGTCACGGAAACGCAAGTGACCTGACTTCAAGGCAAAGAGCGTATGGTCCCGCCCGATGCCAACATTCTGGCCGGGCTTGAAGCGTGTGCCGCGCTGCCGAACGAGAATTTCCCCCGCCTTGACAAACTGATTGCCAAAGCGCTTGACGCCCAGTCGCTTTGAGTGTGAATCGCGTCCATTCCGAGAACTCCCAACGCCTTTCTTATGAGCCATGACCCGTTAACCTCGCGTATAAATTCGATTGAGACGCCACTAGGCAGCCAGTTCAATTTTCTGAATGTGCAACGCCGTGAAGTTCTGGCGATGGCCACGCTTGCGTCGGTATTGCTTCCGCCGCTTGAACTTGAAGACGATGATTTTTTTGGCGCGTCCATGCCCGATGACCGAGGCTGTCACGCTTGCCCCTGTCAAGCGGGGCGCGCCCACTTTGAATTCCGAACCGGTGTGCATGGCGAGCACTTCGAGGCTTACCGTTTTCCCAGGTTCAGCCTCCAAGCTTGGCACTTGGACGACATCCCCTTCAGCAACCCGAAACTGCTTCCCACCTGTAGTCACAATGGCGTAAGGCATGACATATCTCCTGCTTTCCAATAAACCTATAATCGTCGCCGACAAACACGGAAGTCCCGACCTTTTAGGCAAAGCCCGGAGTCTAGTGACGAGCAGGGGTTTCTGTCAAGCCTCTGGACTTTGGCTTGAACCTGACTTCACTTGACTGCAATGGCGTTCTTTCGTCCACGGACGCACTTGTTGAAATGGCTTGGTCTCATTATGTTATGCCTCTGATTGAGCCTTTGCATCACCATGGCTAACCATCAACGTCTGATGGTTTGACATCGCTGGAGTCTATTATGCGTCAGCAATCCCATACGCCATCGCGTGCCCCACGGATTGGGGTGTTCTTTGTGATTGGTCTCCTGACCCTCTGTGGGCTGCCTTCAGCCTTTTCATTTGGGACAACCCAGGCCACAGCCGGCCGCACTGACGACCCATACCGTGAAACGCTTGACTTCGTGGCGCACGTGACGCGGCGGCAGGCAGACGGCCAGCCCATTCGCCAACTCAAAAATGGAACGGTGATGATGGATTTGGGAGATGGTTTTCAGCACGTGGCGCTGGCGCGGACGGAACCAGATGGTCGCGTGACGGTCGCTTGCGTTGGAAGCTTGCCCGAAGCGGAGGCCTTCTTGCGCGGTGAACGTAACGGAACCCATGACGATCCGGCTGACCATGACCATCCCTTTGACCGGGAGCTGTCCCCTGGTCGTGACCTCGTCCTGCCACCGGACCGCATGCAGGTCGGCGCTGCCACCGGCCCAGCCGCCAGCCGCGAGAACGCCCAGGGTTCGACCTTTGTCATTCGCAACACCAACGAACCCGGTGTCGGATTCAACGATCCCACACCGACTGCGCCGGTCGGCGGCAACCCCGGGACAACGCTTGGACAGCAGCGGCTCAATGTCTTTCAGCGCGCGGCTGAAATTTGGGGCGCTACCCTGCGGAGCAATGTGCCGATTGTGATTGCCGGTCAATTTACGTCGCTGCCCAGCGGTGTGCTTGGTTCGGCCGGAACAACGGTGATTTTCAGGAACTTTCCCAATGCCCCCTTCACGGACACGTGGTATCACTATGCGCTCGCCAATGCACTGGCGAGCCAGGATTTATCCGTACAAGACCCTCCGCGTTCGCAGATCAACACCAACTTCAGCACAAACTCCAATTTTTACCTTGGCTTGGACAACAATGCCCCGCCCGACCAGGTAGATTTGTTGACCGTCGTCCTGCATGAGTTCTCCCACGGCTTAGGCTTCAGCACCTTTGTCAATACGGCCAACGGACGGAACAACGGCGCATCCGACACCGACCCAAACGGTGGCTTTACGGATTGCTATGCGCGCCTGCTACGGGATGAAAATCTCAACCTGAACTGGAATCAAATGACTGCCGACCAGCGACAAGCGTCGGCTATCAACACCGGCAACCTCACCTGGACCGGGTCAACGACCCAGAGCGCACTGCCGCTTACCCTGGACCCGGCCCCGGTACTGCGCGTCGAGCGCACGCCGCCGGAGTTCATTGCAGTCAACCAGGCAAGCTTTGGGGGGGCGATTACGCTAGGCGGATTGACGCGCCCGCTCGTGGCGGCCCAACCGCCACTGGCCTGTGGGCCGCTATCCAATCCGGGCGCGGTCAATACGAACTTCGCGTTGGTGGATCGGGGCGATTGCCCATTCGTGGACAAAGCCGCCAATGCGCAACAGGCCGGCGCGCAAGGTCTCATCATTGCCAACAACATCGCCGGTGGCTTCAGTCCAGGTGGCACGGCGCCCAACATCACCATTCCGGTGGTCGGCATTTCGCAGGCGGATGGCGCAACACTGCGCAACTTTTTATCAAGTGGAAGCGTGACGGCAACGCTATTGCTTGATCCGACGCGCCCGGCCGGCACCACCAACGGGCGGATTCGGATGTTTGCGCCGAATCCACGCCAGGCGGGGTCATCAGTGTCGCACTGGGATAGCACCGTGCGACCGCGGCTGCTCATGGAACCGGCTATTACGCCGCGCCTGCCGCGAACGCAAGACCTTACGCTCAATCTCTTTCGTGACATCGGTTGGACGGTCAACCCGATTTTCTCAGCTCCAGGGGTAGGCCTACCGGCCAGTGGCTCCGGCATGCCACAGTCCGTTACCATCAATGCAACCGGGGCGTGGACAGTATCGGGGATTCCCGATTGGGTGACGGGCTTTCCAGCAGCCGGCAACTTATTGACGACAGTGAGTTTTCAGGTGGCGGCGAACCCGGGCGCACAGCGTACGGCGACGCTGACGCTCAGTCCTGGCGGCAACACGTTCACGATCACGCAGAGCGGATCAGCCGATGTGGCTCCGACGATTACCAGTTCGCCAAACGTCACACTCACGCCTGGGCAGCCCTCCAGCTTCTTGATTACGGCCAGCGGCGTGCCGACCCCAACTATCACGTTGGTTGGGGGAACACTGCCGCCAGGTATCACCTTCACCGGTGGCGATGGCAGCGCGGTGCTCGTGGGGACACCACCAGCCGGAACGACCGGCGTGTTTTTGCTCTCCATTCAAGCCACCAACGGCACCGGCGTTGCCAATCAAACGCTGACCGTGACGGTTCAGGCAGGCGCTTGTGCCTTTACCGTGACACCGACCAGCATCAACGTTGGTGGGGATGCCGTTTCAAATGCAACCTTGACGATTACAACTGGCCCAACCTGCGCTTGGGAGGCGCGCGTCCGCAACATTGACGCGCCGTGGATCAAGCTCATTTCTGCTCAACTGGCCAGTGGACAAGTCATCACGCCCCGGATGGTTGCCAACCTTGGCGATGAAGCGCGACGGCTGGCGATTTCTGGAATCGGCAATGCGACGTTAACCTTTGCTGTAGGGCGCAATCCCGGCGCGACGCCACGCGCGGGGACGTTCTTCGTCGCCGGGCAGTTCGTGACGGTGACGCAGGCTGGGTCGAGCGGGCCGGGTGCGCCCATCGGCTCGACGATGGCGATGTTTCGACCGTCGAACGGGTATATGTACCTGAAAAATCGGCTGATTTCAGACTTCGCGGACAACGACTTCTTTTATGGGCTGGCCGGGGATACGCCGATTGCTGGTGACTGGAACGGCGACGGGGTTGACACACCGGGGATTTACCGGAATGTCAATGGAACGATGACGTTTTTCCTCATCAACAACAACACGGGCGGGTTCGCGGATGTGTCATTCGCGTTTGGTGGGGTCGGGGATGTGCCGATTGCGGGAGACTGGGACGGGAACGGGACGGTGACGTGCGGGGTGTATCGTCCGAGCGCGCAGACGTTTTTCCTGCGAAACACGAACACGGCGGGGAATCCCGACCTGACGGTGGTGATCACGGGTGCGCAGGCGATGGACGTGCCGATTGCCGGGCAGTGGACGGTATCGAGCAACGTGACCGGGCTAGGGTTGTACCGTCCGGGGACGGGGCAGTTTTTCCTGAAGAATGCCAACGTGAGCGGCCCAGCGGATGCGACCTTCACGGTGACAACGAGTGGGACAGTGGTGCGTCCGGTAGCTGGAGATTGGACGCGGCAGGGTTTCGCGGCGGTCGGGGTGGTGGTGAACCTGAACGGGACGATTCAGTTCCAGTTGCGGACATCGAACACGAGCGGACCGCCGGACATTCGCGTGAACTACGGCGTGCCTGGAGATGTGCCGTTGATCGGGAACTGGGATGGGCAACCCAAACCGCCGCCGGTCTCCGTGCCATAAGGTTTTTCGGCCATAATGCCTGGGAGCGCGGGTAGCATACCCACGCTCCCAAAACTTGTGCCCTATCTATGTCTAAAAACATTATGGACGGGTGCCAAGTCGAACCCCTTGCGGCGCTGGAGGTGACATCCGAATGCCTCCGCCCTGTGGCGGCTGTTGCAGGGGCTGGCTCGGCACCACCACTTGTCCATCTCCACACATGCCACTGTCGGCATGCCCATTCATCAGTGCATCCAAGTACTGCTGCAACTCTTGTAGCTGCCGAAGGGACGGTGACAATGCCGGAGTTTGTGGCGGCGGGGATACCTGACGGAGGGTAAGGCTTGAGCTGACCGGGCCAGAGGTTGGTGACTGAAGCGGTTGCATTGGCTGTGGCGTCTCTGCCGGAAACGGGGCACCTGGCGGCAAGATGAGCCAGGGCTGGGCCGCACCCGCCGGTGAACCCGACGCTTGCGGTGGTGGATAGCCGGGAACCATCAGCGGGAGGACAGGTGGCATTGCATAAGGCAATGGCGGCGGTGCCTGGCCTTGGCGGAGCGCTTGCTGGAGCAGTTCCTGATAACGCTTGGCATCAGACAACCCCTGCTGCACGCCAATCGGCAAGTCGCTGACATCCGTTGGTGCCGGCTTTGGCGCGCTCGCGGACGGGGTGACACGGCTTGAAGGCTGCTGTCCGACCCGCAACCGTTGCGCCAGGCCATCGGTCGTGGTGAACACCAGGCATGCGCCAAAGGTGAACCCCCAAATGCCATACTTCAAAGCTCTCATGGTCGTACTCCTTTTTCCATCGTTCAAAGCCCATTCATCTTGGTGGCGACGCGCCGTAGCCTCGCCGATAACCGAGCTACACAGTTATACGCGCGGGGTATTACAGGACTGTTTACTGTGGCGATTTTGACTGGTTGGGCTTCTTCGCCTGTGGCCACGTCCGAATGATTGTTTTTCCACCAGCCGGGGGAGGCGGCGGCTCAGTTACAGGTTGAGTATTCTCACCAGTTGAGGTGTTTCGGGGTGTTCCTGTTTGACTTTCCATTGGTGGGTCAGCCGGTGGCGGCGAAGTGTCTTGAGGCGGTGGTGCTGGCTGCGACGCTGGTAAACTCGCCGGCGCGGCTGGTGGCGACTGGTTTTCTGGGTTCACTTCCTCTGGCGGCGGCCAGGGCAACCCCTTCTTGCGAGCTTCAGCTTCCGCGCGCCGCCGCGCCGCCGCCTCACGCTGATATTGTTCCTGCAACCGCTTGGCTTCAGCGAGATTGTCCTGAACACCGAGCGGCAGCTCATTTGGGTTGATCGGCGTGGGGGTCTCCGCAGCCGTGGACGAGGGGGTTTTGGCTGGTTTTTTCGCCGGCCTGGATTTGACCGACTTGGGCGTACCAGCTCCAGTCTGCGCCCAGCCAGGCGTGGATGAAAGCGCAAGGCAGGCGCTTAACAAGCTGCTTGCCCAGAAAACATGGCGGCACAGGTGCATGATAGTGAACACTCCTTCCATCGAGCGGCTTGAACGACCGCCCAGGCCAGTATCGTGCGAAAGGCCGCGCGCCTCCGTCAAGCGTTGCTGGACAACAACGAAACGGCGTTACTGTTTTAGGGCAGATTTTCAGTGCGGGTGGGCGTCGAGTTCCGCCAAAAGTTCGTCCGCGCCCTGCCCAAGCACCTGCTCGGCGAGTTCCTTGCCAATATCCTCAGCAAAGCGCGCGTCACCGGTCAGTTCGTCTTGAATGATGCGCGTCCCATCCGTACGGGCCACGAGGCCGCGCAACCGCAAGCGACCTTCGTTATCCACCACGGCATGGGCCGCAATCGGCACCTGACAACCACCGCCCAACCCGTGCAGAAACGCTCGTTCAGCTTCGCAGGCACGCCAGGTCGTCTGGTGAGCCATGACTTGTACGGCTTCCTGCGTTGCCGAATCGTGTTCCCGAATCTCAATCCCAAGCGCCCCCTGCCCAACGGCCGGCAGCAGGACGTCGGTCGGGATGCGCTGCGCGATCCGCGACTCAAAGCCCAGGCGAACCAGTCCAGCCGAGGCCAGAATGATGGCGTCATAGCGGCCTTCGGCAACGCGCTGCAGCCGGGTGCCAACGTTGCCGCGCAAGTCGGCAAGTTCGAGGTCAGGACGCCGCGCCAGAAGCTGCGCCTGCCGCCGAAGACTGCTCGTCCCAATCACGGCCTTGGGTGGGAGATCGTCCAGTGATTGAACCCCCTCGCGCGCGACCAGGGCATCCCGCACGTCCTCCCGGCGGGTGACACATCCCAGGGTTAGCCCCGCTGGAAGGCGCGTCGGGAGGTCCTTCAAACTATGAACGGCCAAATCCACAACACCAGCCAGCAGCGCTTCTTCAATTTCCTTGGTAAAAACGCCCTTGCCGCCAATCTTGGAGAGTGGCGCGTCAAGTATGGCGTCACCCGTGGTTTTGATGATCTGAATGGCGACGCGGCGGGTTGGTACCGCCTGCTCAAGCTGGGATTTCACCCATTCAGACTGCCAAAGCGCCAGAGCACTGCCACGGGAACCAATGATGAGATCGGCATCGAGTCGAGTAGTGGGAACGGTCAGATTCATGCGAGCGTCAACCGTGTGAAAAGTTACAAATACTACTAGACTAGCCTATATCGGGCCGCGCCCAAGCACGACGAAAAAATCCGACGACCATCGCCGCTGTGCGTCAGGTTTTGCAGAATGCAAGGTCAGATTTTGCGGAAGGCAAAGAAGTTGTTGAGGCCAAGCTGGAAGCGGCGATGCAGGGTGAGTTCAAACCCGGCCTGCTCAAAGATGTCGCGGGTGCGTGCCACGTCGAAGCCGTGGTGCGCGTCGGTTTCCATGCCATCGAGTAGGCGCAATGCCATCAGGATGTCAAGAATACGGTCAACGAACGGATGCGGCACGGTGATGAGCAGCTTTCCACCGGGTCGTAAGGCGTCGGCGCATGCCCGTGCAAACGCGCCCAGCTCGGTGTCCGGGATATGCTCTAGCAGCGCCAGCAGGGTCACGGCGTCAAAAGGCTCTTCACTGGGCGGCAAATCCTGTGGAAAGCGACCTCGCACGAAATGCATCCGCGCCGTGGACTGCGCCGGGTCGGCCTCCGGATCAATCCCAACATACGCCCTGAACTCCCGCACCTGCCGTGCCAGCGCGCCATCGAATGCGCCAATGTCGAGGATACGATCCGTGGCGGAAAGATGCGGGCGCACGACGGCAATGCGCCAGTTTTGGAGATGGTAGTCAAGGGGTTTCATTGCGCAGCCAAAAAGTGTTCACATCCGCCGTATCCGCAAGCCGAGAATACTCAGAAAAAGACTGGCCAGGATAGTTTCGCAGCCAAGCATCAGGCACAGCATGGCGGGAATCACCAAGCGAAGCGTCCGGCTGGCATCGAGTGGGCCATAGTCCACTTCATTCCAGGAAGCCACCGCCACGATAGACCCAACCAGCCCGCCCAGTACCAAAAGTGTGCCTAGAACGAGTCCGGTTTCAAGCGTGACGTAGCGAAACAGGTGATTGAGGCGCGAGTCCTCAGGTAGCAAACCCTCGTTGATGGCAAACACTTTCGCCAGCAGGGCAAACGTCACGCACTGAAAACCAATCAGGACGGCCAGCGCCGCATAAAGCAAGGTGTGGATGTCAAAGACGATGCCCGCCAAACGCTGTGGGCCGGGCAGGAGCCACGCCCCGACGACCAACCCAATCGCCATCAACAGCAAGCCCGGATAGAGAAAAAGCCACCGCGGGCTGTACAGCAGCATGAACCGGAGATGCCGCCAACCGTCACGCCACGGCCGAAGGTGTGGCGGACGCGACCGCCCATCGGGCGACAATGTGGTTGGAACTTCCGTAATTCGCAGCCCCATCAACGTGGCTTTGATGACCATCTCAGAGGCAAATTCCATGCCCGTCGTCCGCAGGTCCAGACGCCTGAAGGCAGTCAGCGAATAGCCACGCAAACCACAGTGAAAGTCACCAGCCGGACACCGAAATAGCAAGCGCCCAATTCCAGTCAGCACCGGATTGCCAATGTAGCGATTTTTCCAGGGCATTGCGCCCGGTCGAATACCGCCCCGAAAGCGGTTGCCCATGACAAGGTCATAACCGGCCCGAAGCTTCTCAAGAAAAGGCATCAAATTGGAGAAATCATAGCTGTCGTCCGAGTCACCCATAATGACGTAGCGCCCACGTGCTGCCAGCGTGGCCCCATACAAGGCCGCGCCATAGCCACGGGTCGGGATGTTGACGACGCGCGCACCAAGCCGCTGGGCAATTGCCTGTGAACCATCAGTTGAGCCGTTATCTCCAACGATGACTTCACCAGCAATGCCGTATCGTTCGAGAAACCCCTGGGCCTTGCGAATACAGGTTTCAAGCGTTTCGGCCTCGTTGAGGCACGGCATGACAATCGTGAGTTCGGTAGTAGAAGCTTCGGGTGAAGCAGTGGACATGAACGGCAGCAGATTTAGGCAAAGTCTAGCAGGAGGGAGGACGGGCGGCGACGTGGGTTTGGTTGCGCGGCGGATCCGGCCCGTCAGGCGGCACGCCAGCCTTGCGATTGAAGAATGTCCAAATGAGCGCGCAAACTGACAAAATTACGAGCAGGCTCGCCGCGACCAAGCGGTACGTGCGTAACCCATCGTCAGATGTCCCGCCGCCAGACCAGTGCGCCGTGGGGGATTGGGACGGCGGGACAGTGGGGGTCCCGTTGGAAATAGACAACGCGGGCGAGTCCGCTGGTGGTGAACTGACAGCCGAAAATTGACGAGTCAGCCCAAGTCCCCCCGTAATGGCGAGTTCGGCTGGGGTTGGCCCCCGAGCCGGCTCACCTTCCGACGTAAGTTCCATGGTGGGCGAAGACTCCGGCTCATCCTGGGTTGGCTCGTCACCCAGCCCAAGACTACTCTCGGTTGGGTGGGGCAGTTCATCGTCCCGGTCAATTGGGGTGATACGATCATCGCCCGCGACTTCACCGCGTGCCGGGAAGCCATCGCCCGTGAATCGCAGTAGCACAACCGTGATGTTGTCCTCACCGCCCCGTTCATTGGCAAGTTCTACCATGCGCTGACAGGCAGCGCGCAGGTTGCCCTCCGCGGCGGCCAGGATATTGCGCATGTCTTCACTATTGATCTTTCCAGATAGGCCGTCGCTACAGAGTAGCAAGACGTCATCCCGGCACACCGGGAGGCTATCAACCGTGACCGTCACACTGGGCGTGGCGCCCAGCGCCTGAAGGATGACGTTTTTGTAGGGATGGGTTTCCGCTTCCTCGCGGGTAATGTGCCCGGATTGAATCAACTGCTCAACGAGCGACTGGTCAGTCGTGATTTGGACGGCGAGGTCATGGCGGAATAGATAAGCGCGTGAATCCCCCACTTGAGCCAAGTACAGCATGGTGCCATCCAAACCAGCACCCGTGAAGGTCGCGCCCATGCCGGCATATTCTGGACTGCGCTGACTCTGGCTATTGATAAACAAATTGGCGCGTTCGATGGCAAAGCGCAGGTGCTCATGGAAACCGAAGCGCTTGAACTCCTCGGCTTTCTGAAGACGCATCATGCTATCGCAAACTTGCGTCACCGCCAGGTGACTGGCCACTTCGCCCGCCAGCGCGCCCCCCATACCATCTGAGACTGCCAGGAGCACACCCTGATCAGGTGGGCGTAATTCCACGACCAACGGATGGTCTGGCAACTGGCTTTCGGCCGTCCAGCTCTGCCCATCTTCTAGATTGACAATCAAAAAGTTGTCTTCGTTGTGCGGGCGCACCACACCAACATCGGTTAGCGCATAGACTTCGATTCTTCTCAAGCCATTGGCGGTCGTCGCAGTGGTCATAGCATCGTGATGTGACAAGGATTTTTCATTCCCGTAATGGATCGTTTCCATAAAGTGTAGGCGCCGAACCGTAACGCATGAGTCATCATCGTCTCAATCACAACCATTTCTTTCCAGCGCGTGCCGCAAGCATAAGTTGCCACCGACACCAGGGCAACGCCAAGAACGTGATGCCGGCCTCTGCCAGTGACTATCCATTGGCGACGTTGTAAGCCTGCGGTACGAGCTGACGACATAGGCTCGGTCAGTCCAAATAGTTTTGCTCATCGCAAGAACGGATACAGCAGTATAAGTTAACCTGGGCAGGGCGACTAGGGGGTAAATCCACGTAACAAACGAGTCTAGACGACGTCTGTCCGTGGCTTGGGGCGGACTGGGCAGGGTTCACACTTGCGCCAGTGCGCGATCAACATCGGCAAGCAGGTCCGTTAGGTCCTCAATGCCCACGGACAAGCGGACAAGCCCATCGGTAATCCCCAAGCGCTGCCGCTCATCCGGCGGAACGCTGGCGTGAGTCATCGTCGCTGGGTGGCAGGCTAAACTTTCCACGCCGCCCAATGACTCGGCCAGAGCAAATATGCTCAACGTTTCAAGCACTTTGCGGGCTGCCTCAAGCCGGCCGACGTCAAAGGCCAGCATACCACCAAAGCCAGACATCTGGCGCTTTGCTAGCGCATGGTGGGGATGTTCGGCCAAGCCAGGGTAGTAAACGCGCTCAACGCGAGGGTGCTCTTGCAGGAACTGGGCAATGGCGCGTCCGTTGGCGTCATGGGCCTGCATTCTGACGACGAGCGTCTTGATGCCGCGTAAGGTCAGCCACGCATCCATGGGCGACAGAATCGCGCCAGCCGCATTTTGGACGAAAGCCAGCCGCTCGGCCAGTGCCGGTTCCGTGACGACCACCACCCCGCCGACGCTATCGCTGTGGCCGTTGAGGTACTTCGTCGTCGAGTGAACGACGATGTTGGCGCCCAACGCCAGCGGACGCTGAAAGTAAGGCGACATGAAGGTGTTGTCCACCACCACATGGATGCCGCGCGGTCGCGCGACCTGTGCAATGGCTGCGATGTCGCACAGGCGCATGACGGGATTGGTTGGGGTTTCGAGAAACACCATGCGCGTCGTCGGACGCAGTGCCGCCGTGACCTGGGCCGGTTCACTGGCGTCCACATAATCGAACGTCAAGCCGAAATCCGTCAGAACCCGCTCGAAAAGCCGGTAGGTACCTCCGTAGGTGTTGTCAGAGACGACAACGTGATCACCAGCCTTCAAGCACGCGGTCATGACAGCGTGAATGGCCGCCATGCCTGAGGCGAAGGCAAACCCAGCAACGCCACCTTCCAAAACCGCCAAGTTGGCTTCAAGCGCGGCGCGTGTCGGATTGTGGGTGCGCGCGTATTCATACCCTTTGTGGCGCCCCAGCCCATCCTGGACGTAGGTCGAGGTTTGGTAAATCGGCACGGTGACCGCGCCGGTGGACGGGTCCGGAGCTTGACCGGCGTGAATAACGTCTGTGGCGAATCCCATGGTCTAACCTCCTCGCTTGCACTCCAGGATGCGTTGACGCCCATCAGGCGCGGGGCGTGTTAGGTGGTTGCGGGCGGCGTCCCATCGGTCGCCGCTTCAGCAATCAGCTTGGCCTTTTCGATGAGCATTTGGGGAATTCCATCCTCAATCGGGTACACCCGGTCGCAGCGCCGACACTGAACCCCTTGCCGGTCGGGCGTCAAGCCAACTTGAACCCGACACACCACGCAGCAGAGCAAACCGATCATTGACAGCAGTCCATTATCGCCAGTTACGTTTTCGTCCACAGTCATCATCGTTCCTTCTCAGGGCGACCGCCAGACTCAGGGCAGATGCTAGTCTGGGAGGCGGCTGCGCGTTCTTGGTTTGGACGAGCGGCGGGTGACGCTCAACGCCTCCGCCAATCTGCATAACCAGGCTGACGCCAGATCATAGCTTTCAAACTGCCGTTCATCTTCCTGAAAGGCCGGGGTGTGAACACAGCGCCGTCCGTTGATGTGGGTGACGCCGTGCTTGATGTGAAGCATCTCGTGATACAGCACATATTCAACGACCATCTGGGGTACACGCCCGTCATCAAGCGTCCGACTGATGACAATGGTGTGATGCGCGGCGTCGTAATGGCCAAATGTCCGGCGCGTGCGGCGTTGGCTCCACGTCAGCGCCGGGTGCGCCAAGCGTCCGTCGAAGTAACGCCGGTTGAGATACTGAAACAGCCGTTCGAGGTCATAGTGCCGCCCACGCGCGCCAGAAACCAACTTGAAACCCCGTTCACGGCGGCGCTGTTCTGCCATGCGCATCACGGGCTTTGAGCGCACGTACTCGCGGAACAGCTCAGTGCAGCGCGCCGGGACGGCTTTGCGAAACAAGCGCGCCAGCAGGATGCCGGCAACCGCTTCGATAATCGGTGTTGGCGCCTGGGTGAGCATGTCCGACAGCCGGACGTGCATCACGCCATCCCGCAGACGAATGGTGTTGTTGATCCCCACGTAAGGGTAAAACACCACCTGAATGGCACGTGGCAGCCGCGCGCGCGGCGCAATGAACTGCTGCCAGCGTGTGAAAATCTCAACGAGTTCGTGGTGTGTAAGCTGATGGAGTCGCTGTGCTGGATGAGCCATAAAACCAAAAAACGCAACGCTACACCGGACGATAGTCCGCCCCAGCCGTCAGCGTCAACGCGCCGTTCGGCAAGGTGAGGGAGCGGCTTTTGACCTAGGACACCATGTTCACACAAAATCGAAAGCGCCTGCTCTGTCAGAACGTCAACCGTGGACCTCGGCAGATGTGGACATTGACCAAAAAACGACTCATGACACAACCTGATTCAACCCTGCCGCCGGTAGCCCAAACCGATGCCGGTTTTCCACTCAAGTCATTCCTGCTCGCCGTGGGCGGCGTGACATTGCTGATTGTCGTCGTCTTTTCCGGCCTGCTCTATTACGCTACGCGCCCACAGACCATGCCCATGACGGTCGTTGGCCTTGAATGGGAGCGAACGATTCAGCTTGAACAACGCCAACCGCTGCTGCCCGGTGAAACCGGTGAACGGTGGGTGGCGGTCCGTGAACTGACTGAAGCCGATGCGACGCCAAACCCGCGCTGGCCCGAACTACCACCTGGGCCGGACTACCGTGCCGGCAAGCGCACCGAACGCTATGTCGTGCGCGTTCGGTCGTCCAAAAGTGCCAAAGTGTATGAGCATTCTGTCTCAGCCGACCTGTTTTCGCAATTTCGCATTGGCGCCACCTGCTCGGTCGTCATTCGGAGTGGCGTCGTTGAAGCCGTCCTGCCCCAACCGAAGTCATAACGCCTGATGTCGCCTGCTACGCCCAACAGCCCAACGCCCCGGATGCGCCGGTTGTTTTTCAAGCTTACCGAGCGGTGGGGGACACCGACCCGCGTGGCGGCACCGGCGCACGTCCAGGCGGCGCTGCACGTTGCCGTTTGGGAAGACCCAGCCGGCGGAGCCACGGCGTTCAACACTCTTGGGTTGTCGGAGGTTGCCCGCGCGGCCGACGGACGCCCCTTTGAACTCCACTGGTTGGTCAAGCAAGCGCTCTCCACCGGCGAACAGGCCCTGGCCGCTGCGTTTTTAGCTGAGTTGGCCGCCGCTGCCGCGCAGCCGGCCGCGGCCTTCGACTGGCAAACGCGCGCGCAAGTGGCAGCGGGCGTCCCCGGTTTTGCCCGCTGCCAGGAAGTATGGTTGCATCCGGCGTTTGCCGATGACGACCCCGATACGCTTGAAGACGTGGATGGCTCGATCAAGCTCCTTTACGTCATTCCGCTGACGGAATACGAAAGCTTCGTGCTGACCCAGCAAGGGCCGGTGGCGTTGCGCGAATACACCCAAGCCAATGGCATTGATCTTCTAGCCCCACGCTAATCAGCCCCAGAACTTATACAGGACGGGCCGGAAGATGCGTGCGACAGCCGAGCGACCTATTCGAGTTGGTCCTTTCCGAGTGCGCATCTGAAAAGTCCTGACCCCCGGAACTACCCGCTTCAAGCCCTGACAGTTGGCGGCGCTCCACATGCACCGCGTCATTGGCAACCTATTCAGTGCGGTTGAGCCAAGCCGTGAGGGCATTCGGATCGGCAAGGTCAAAAAGAGCGTCGGCTAGCTGTTCGAGTGCTTCCCACCCCAGCGTCTGCACGCGAGCTATGACTTCTGGTGGCAAAACGCCAAACTTGCGCTGCAACAAGCGCGTCATCAATAGGCGTTCATGCTCCAGCCCGCGCTCCAGGCCTTGTTCTAACCCCTGCTCTAACCCCTGCTCTAACCCCTGCTCCAAACCCTGCTCCAAACCCTGCTCTAACCCTTGCTCTAACCCTTGCTCTAACCCTTGGGCCAGTCCTTTGGCTTGACCCTCTTGCCAAATCATCTGATACACGCTCGACTCCCGAAGCTGCTCCAATCGAATCATTGCCGTTCCTCCCAACGCCCCAATCAACTCTCCAACATCATACCGAAGTCCACCTAACACCAAAAAGTGCAACTGTAGCTCCTGTCGCTGCGCTTCGTCTGAAACTGCCTGCAATCGCTCTGCGGCCTGTGCCAATGCCGACCGCTCCCCACGCATCAGCGGCACCAGCGGCAGCAACGCCACCTGCTCTGTCGCCAACGCCGCCTCCGCCGCCAACTCCCACAACTTCACCACCGTGTACCCAAAGCTCAACCGCAGCCGCCCAAGCTCCAGCGTCGCTTCCGTTGGCACCGGGTCTGGCGCGCCCCGCGCCGTCAGCAACACCAGAAAGGCCCGCACCGGCAAGTCGTCGTGGACGATTCGCAGCCGGTCGGCGTAATCCACCAACCGCCGCGGCATTTCCGGGTCATAGCGGGTTTGGACCTCGATGTGGGCAATCCAGCGGTCCTGGCCGGATTCAATCAGGTAGATTTCGTCCGGGATACGGGTTGAGGTGATGAGTTCCTTGGCAAGCGGGGTGATGGTGGCTGGGACATTGACCGGGAGCACGCCAAGCAAGACGAGGAGGGCATAGGGATCGGCGTCGGCGAGATACTTGAACGCCTGGTCGTAAGCGTTGTGGTGGGCGGCGTCGGTCATCAGTGGGAAAGTAGCACACTTGGTTTGCGCGCATACGGTGGCATCTGCGGATACGCCATTGGCGCGCCAGGCCTTGGTCACTACGGCCTATTCTTTGTTCTCGGCTCGTTTTTTCTTTCCATCATCTGGACGCCCGGAACCCAATTGCCCAGAACTCGATTGATGGTTTTGCGCCCGAATACCCGCCAACCTTCCCCTTCAGCCCTGTCGCCAGAGCTTGACCGCCAGGAGGACAAACACCATCAGTAATCCGAGCGCGGCTTGGTACTCACGGTGATGTCGGTAGCGAGTCCAGTCAAAACCGTCGCGCCAGGCCGCGCCAAATCGCCGCAAGTCCGGCACGAAAAGGGGTGTTTGTGCCGCATAAGCCGGGTAATCATCAGGGAAGAGCTTGGCTAGATGCTTGGCTTCAGCCTGCATGACGGGCCAGTAAATGCCGACAAACAAGGTGGCAAGCGCCAATGCGGCCGGCCAGGGCGCACCAGCGACCAAACAGCCGAGCATCATGAGTGCGCTTCCTAAGTACAGCGGGTTGCGCGTCAGGCGATAGGGGCCAAGCACCGTCAGTACTTCATCCTTGCGGATATGGCCGGCCGCCCACGCCCGCCAGCCAAGACCAAGCAGGCTGATGCCGGCGCCGACCGTCAGGCCAAGCGGTGTTGGGCGCGCCAGGACCAAAAACAGCGTGGCCGTGACGAACCCGAGCGGAACGCGCAGACGCTGGGCGCGTCCCTGCCACTTGGCCGCCAACGTTGCCGCCGGTGGTGCCGGGTGTGTCATGCCAGTCCGCAGGCGGTGCGCGCCGCCTGAATCGTGGCCAGCGCCTCGGCGCGGGCACGCTTCGCGCCGGCTAAAAGCACATCCTCGATCTCGTCGGGGCGCGCCAGCAGCGCGAGGTAGCGCTCTCGCGCCGGCCCAAACTGCGTCTTCAACTTGGCCAGAAGCAACTTCTTGGCTTCTCCATAGCCAAACCCGCCGGCCCGAAAAGCCTCTGCCATCGCTGCCTTTTCTTCAGGTGAAGCCACAAGGGCATAGAGCTGAAAGATGGTGTTCCGTTCTGGGTCCTTGGGAGCTTCAACCGGCGCGGAATCGGTCACAATCCCCATGACGGCTTTTTTGAGCGTAGCGTCGTCGGCAAACAGCTCGATGACATTCCCATACGACTTGCTCATCTTTTGCCCATCGGTTCCTGGCACGAGGCCGGCCGCTTCACTGACGCGCGCTTCCGGCAAGACAAACACCTCACCATAGGTGTGGTTGAAGAAACCGGCCATGTCGCGTGTCATTTCGACGTGCTGCGCTTGGTCGGCCCCAACCGGAACGACGTCCGACTGATAGGCGAGAATGTCGGCCGCCATCAGTACCGGGTAGTAAAACAGCCCAACCTTCGGGGCAAGGCCACGCGCCACCTTGTCTTTGTAAGCATGGGCGCGTTCCAGAAGGCCCATCCCGGTAACGGTTGCCAGTAGCCAGGCCAGTTCATGCAACTCAGGAATATCCGACTGGCGAAACAGCACAGCGCGCTGTGGATCGAGACCCAGCGCCAAATAGGTTGCCGCCACCTCGCGTGTGAGTTCGCGCAGGCGGGTTGCGTCGTTGATGGTCGTCAGCGCATGGTAGTTAGCTATGAAGTAAAAGGCTTCGCCTTCCTCCTGAAGCGCGATGTGCTGGGCAATCGCGCCAAAATAATTCCCCAAGTGCAGCTTGCCCGACGGTTGAATCCCCGAAAGAAAACGTTTTGGTTTGGTCATTTACGTCGCCTCAACAAAATCTAAGGCCTTGCCGTGGGATTCCTCCAGGAGCGCTAGGGCAAGATAGGCCAGCACGGTGCAGCCAATCCCCACGGCAAGCGCGCTGTAGAGTAGCCCAAGCGCCGTGTGATGCGTCAGCCACTGGAGCGCCAGCGTCAGCGGCACAACCGAGGCCCGGACAAAATTCGGTGCGCTGGTCGCCACGGTGGCCCGCAGGTTCGTCCCGAACTGCTCAGCCGCAATCGTAATGAACACCGCCCAGTATCCGGCGGCAACACCGAGCAGGAAGCAGAGGACGTAAAAATACGTCGGCGAGATGCCCCGCGCGCTGACATACACGAACGTCAAGATGAGCGTCATGGTCTGAAAGGCAAACACGACTCGCCGCCGACTGCGCAGGTACTGACTGAGGATTCCGCTTGCTAGATCGCCAACCACCAACCCGGCGTAGGCATACTTGATGGACTCGCCGGCCGTAATCCCTGGAATCCCCAGTTCACGGGTCAGCTCCGGCGAGAGGGTGATGAGAATACCAATGGCAAACCACAGCGGTACGCCAATGAGAATCGAACACAAAAACCGCCGAAAACGGTCGCCGTTGGTGAACAGCGCGAAGAAGTTGCCACGGGAAACATCCTGGCGCTCAAGGGCGTGGAACATGCGTGACTCTAGCAGCGTTGCGCGGGTCGCCAGGAGCAAAAATCCCAGGATGCCGCCGGTCATGTAAGCCACCTGCCACGAGAAGTACTTACCGACCGTCGCCGCGACGACCGCGCCCGACACGCCAACCCCGGCGACGATGGCCGTTCCGTAGCCGCGCAGTTCCTTGGGAAGGCTTTCGCTGACGAGTGTCACGGCTGCGCCGAGTTCGCCGGCCAGCCCGACGCCGGCCAGAAACCGCAGGATGACATACAGCTGAAAAGGGGTGACGCCGCCGGGCAGCAGGGCAGCCAGTTCGATGATGAAGGCATTGGCAAAATTGGCCGTGGAGTAGAGCAGAATCGAGCCAAACAGCACCGAACGTCGCCCGCGCTTATCGCCGATGATGCCCCACAGAATCCCACCCAGGAGCAGTCCGACCATCTGAACATCGAGCAGCAAGATGCCATCGTCCAGCAGGCGTTGTCCGGTCAGCCCAAGGGCCTGCAAGCTCGGCACGCGCACAATGCCAAAGAGCAGCAGGTCATAAATATCCACGAAGTAGCCAAGGGCCGAGACAATCACCGTGGACGAGAAAAGTGGCGCAAAGCGTTCGGGTAAAACGAGGCGCATGGCAAGTCACAGCGGGACAATTTGATGGTGTGGCGAGCATAGCCGAAATGGGCTTGGCCGTCGCCGTGGATAGCCCGCGCTGGCGCTTCATGCCAGGCTTTCGACAATACCCTGGAGCAGAGCGCGCTCTTGTGCCGGTAGAATCGTCCGCGGATCAAGCACGACACAACCATTTTCGATGCGTGTCACAATGGCCGGCGACCGCTGCCGCAGCCGGGTGGCCAGTTCATCGGCGGCGACGGTGGTCGAGGTCAGCCGGACAAGCGTTGTCGGCAGTTGTACCTGTGGGGCACAGCCGCCGCCAATGACGGAATGCCCTGGCGACAGGTGTACCGCCAGGGTTTCAGCCGGACACCGGCGTTGGATTTGAAGGCGCAATCGCCGGGCACGCCGCCGGATGGCATCCGGGGTTTGCCGAATCATGGCCACGGTCGGAATTGCCTCCGGCGCACGGGTGCAGTACAGCTTGAGCGTGGCTTCGAGCGCCGCGTAGGTCAGTTTATCGGCACGCAGCGCGCGCAGAAGCGGGTTGCGGCGGAGCTGTTCAATGAGGTCACGGCGACCGGCAATGACGCCGGCCTGGGGTCCGCCCAGGAGCTTGTCGGCGCTGAAGGTAACGAGATCGGCGCCGTCCGCCAACGACCGCGCTGGGGATGGCTCATCCAACACGCCATAGGCACTCAAGTCAGTCAGTTGTCCGCTGCCAATATCATCAAAAAGCAGGAGGCCGCGCTGGCGTGCCAGCACGGCCAGCGCCGCTAGGGACGGGCGTTCGGTAAAGCCCAGTAGGCGGAAGTTTGACTGGTGAACGCGCACGATGAGCCGTGCATCGGAAAGTGTTTCCAAGGCGGCTGCGTAGTCTGCCAGGCGGGTACGATTCGTCGTCCCGACTTCGCACAGCGTCACGCCGCTTTTGGCCATGATGTCGGGAATCCGAAACCCACCGCCGATTTCGACTAACTCACCCCGCGAGATGAGCGCCGTCTGCCCACGGCCAAAGGTATCGAGCACCAGCCAGACGGCCGCGGCGCAGTTGTTGACCACCAGTGCCGCCTCACAGCCCAGCAGCATCTGCCAGTGAGCTTCGCCATGCCGGTCGCGCCGGTCGCGTCGGCCCGTAGCCAAGTCGTACTCAAGGTTGCAGTAGCCGCCAGCAATCATTGTCAGTGCTTCGAGCGCCGCACGCGCTAGGGGAGCACGTCCCAGATTGGTATGTAGGATAACGCCGGTTGCGTTGATGACCGGACGCATGCCCCCACGGGCTGCCAACCAAGCACGGGCCGCGGCAAGGCTCTGGGCGAACAGGTCGGCAGCGCTTCGTTCAAGCGCCTGGTTTTGCAGTTCAGTACGCAGTTGAGCAATGGCCTGACGGGCGGCCGCGCGGCGCTCGGCGGCGGTGAATCCTGCCAGTGAGGTCTCGGCATCGAGCGTCTGCGCTAAGCGTTCGACAGACGGCAGGGCGCGCAGCCGGCGCGCACGCTCAGGCAACCGCTGCGGCAACGACATGGTTCTTCAACGTACCCAACGCCTCGATGGTCACAGCGACTTCATCGCCGGGTTTCAGGAAAACCGGAGGTTGGCGAAAAACACCGACGCCGCCCGGCGTGCCGGTGGAAATGACATCCCCTGGCTCGAGCGTCATGGACTGCGACAAAAACCAAATGAGGTAGGGAATGTCAAAGATCATCTCGCGCGTGCTGGAGGACTGCATCACCTGTCCATTGAGCGTCAAGCGAATGTCAAGCGCGTGAGGAGCGGGTATTTCGTCGGCCGTGACCAACCACGGACCCATCGGGGCAAAGGTGTCGCAGGACTTGGCGCGGGTAAACTGCTTATCTTGGCGCTGCATGTCGCGGGCGCTCACGTCATTGAGCAGGGTGTAGCCACCAACGTAGTCATAAGCTGCTTCGCGGGCGATCTGTCGGGCTGGACGCCCAATGACGACCGCCAACTCGGCTTCGTAATCCACCTCGCGGCTGTTGGGCGGCAAGACAATGGGCGACTCGTGGCCCGTCAACGCACTGGCGTACTTGGCAAAGACCACCGGCGCCGCTGGCGGCGTTTTGCCTTGCTCGGCGGCGTGGTCGCGGTAGTTCAACCCAACGGCGACGATTTTGCCCGGACGCGGGACGGGTGGTAAGAAGACTGTTTCCGCTAACGGTACGACCCCGTCCTCCCGGTGGCAGGCTGCTTCGTTCGCGCGCTCCATCAAGTCCTGGCGAGCGGGTTGGTCCAGGGCAAAGCTATCTACTGGCGTCGCCAGCGTGTGGCTGACATCCACAGCAAGGTCATTCACCACCACCGCCGTGAAAGGTGAGGGGCGCAAGGCATGGCGAAGGTAGGCAAGACGCATAGGCAGCTCATCCTGGCAAATGGAGTGCGCACTCAGGGCAAGGCACGACACTCACACGCCAGCCGTGCGCTATCTGGAGCGTGAGAATCCACCGGCCAATCCCCGCCGGGGATCACGCCACCGAATATCGGAACGAATACCATACGAGCCGCATGGCAGTTCAGCGTCGCTGCAAAACCCGACTATGGGATATAGGTAGCGATGCCCGCCGACAATTTTGGTCTCATACCGGGCGTTGACCGGGACAATGGCTTCTGGACCCTTGACAGTCAAACGGTAACGTACCGTCGGAGGTGGGAGCAACCACTTCGGAACAGAATTATCCGGCAGTCTGAAGAGGCCGGCGCCAGCGTAAGATGCCATGACCATCTCCGTTGCATCTTTGGCATAGGACGTAGCCGTCAGACAACCGGCGACGGTCAACGCCGCCGCTGCCGGCGTCCACCGGAGCGGTAAATTCAGCGCTCGTAACCGGGCTTCCAAGCGACTTGCCCGAAACAGGAGTGCCATACTCCCGACCCAGGCCAGCAAGAGCACCGTCACGGAAATTCTCAAGGGGAAGAAGGCCAGAGCAATGGCCAGCAAGTATATGTAAAACACTCTGACACGCAGACCTTTGTTGGCAAGGAGCAATTTTTTCCCGAGCCATTCAGATGCAAACAAAGCGACAAGTGTTGAGAGTCCCACGTGAACATAGCAAAGCCCATAACGGATATCAGGAGCTGAGGAAAGTATAAATATATTTCCAATCAGTCCAATACATGCCAATGTTTTAATCGAGCTCAATTTTTGAGTTGAAAATGCAAGCGCCCCGCAAATCATCAAATTTACGGTAGAGAAAAGCATCAAGTAAGATTGATTGTGAAAAAGATTTGAAAACATTTCAGACCAATCTGATGGTGCGTTTGAAGGAGAGGTTGGATGAAACCCGTAAGGGACAGTAAGTGCTGGCAATTTGGCCTCAAGTTCAGCAGTCATCAAATCAATTCCCCAATCAACTTGAAGATTGGGAACTGTTATCGGATAAAGTGGAAATCCGCTTGATATAAACTGTGCCAGCAAGAAAGGAAGCGCGTAGCCAACCGCCACGAACGACAAGCGGACGAGCTGCCGCGGCGACACGTGAAGCTGCCATAACTCAACTAGTGTAACGATGGCAACGACTGGGGCGAGTGAAAGTTTCAGGCTCAGTGCACCCAGACTACAAAACAAGGCAGCTCGTGGCCTAGGTTCTGACCGCTTACCTTCAACCAGCAACATCCAGCCGATCATGACGGTCACGAGTATGACAGCAATATCTGGTGAAGGCGAAAAAATAATTTGAGTCCATTGCCTAAAGCATGTGCTAAAATAAATAACAGATGCGGTTGCCAAAAACCAGTCTGAAACTTGCATCTTTGCTCGATATAATCTCCAGCCAACAAGAATGAAATTGGCTGAAAATAGCGTGCAAAGAAATCCATTGATAAGCGCATAAGCACGCCCACACAAAAAACCAGCATCAAAAGGGGCGGTCAGTGCGTGCCAGCTACTGGCATAGCCTAAATGTGGTTCCAGAAGAGCTAAACCTGGGACAGTGCCATATTCGCTATACCAACGAATTCGAGGAATATGATAAATATGCGCATCTTCCAAGAGCGTGCCACGCAAGACAAACCAAGCCATCGCTAAAGCCAAGGCCACGCCACTCAACATCAAAGGCAACGTCAGGAACTGCGCGTAGTCCCATAGAGTATCCGTCGAGTCTTTTGAACATAGAGCTGGCAGGGAAAGTCCAAAGGCAACGAGCAAACACCAAGCTGGGCGAAGAGGAACAACCAGTGACGTAGCCAGTAGGGCACTGGCCAACGTCAACAAACCGACCCAAAGTGAGGCGATTAGTCGATCGGCTGGACGCGCGATGCTTGTCGGACAACCGAAAAGCCGCACCACCGAAGTGCCAATCATCACGCACAGGATTGACAAGCCAAGCCACGCAACAAGATAAGCAATCATGCCCGGCTATAACCTGTAAGCCTTTGAGACAAGACTGAAAAGCGTTGGCGGATTTTGCTTCCTAAAAAGCGAACAGGCAAGCTCAATGAGCTGCCTGCCTTTTTCGAGCTTGTGGTGGGTCGTGTAGGGCTCGAACCTACGACCCGCTGATTAAGAGTCAGCTGCTCTACCAACTGAGCTAACGACCCGCAAACTGACTCTAGATATAAGCTGGCAAGTCCGGCTTTGTCAAGCTGGCTGCCAGCGCAACATCGGCTCAATCCGTCGCAGCCGGCACCGACCAAGCCTGCCAAACTTCCTCAATGGATTGTCCCAGCCAACTTAGTCCAACCCGTGTCGCATGCCAGGTGTCAGGCATGGCGAGCAAATACACGAGACGACGGGTCAAGTAGCCGGTGACGCCATCAAAGGCGAGTCCCAAGATATTTGCCGCGCCGGTGCCACGACCGAGTGTCATCATTTCTCCGAGCGATTCATAGTGGTATTCCCGCAACGGCGCACCCCGCAAACGAGCAGCGATATTGTCAGCCACTACCAACGCTTGCCTGACGGCGACCTGCGCCGTTGCCGGCGCGGCGGCGCTCGCCGCAATATCCCCCAACGCATAGACACCGGGAAAACCGGGAACCTCAAGCGTCCGGGCAACTGGAATCCGCCCCCGCCGGTCGCGGACAAATGGGAACTCCGCAAGAACCGGTGTCGGACGACTGCCGGCCGTCCACACGATGGTATCGGCCGCAACGTGCGCTCCGTTTTCCAGCTCGACTCCAGAGGCCGAACAGGCAGCGACACCAACACCCAGGTGCAGGTGAACCCCCCGCCGGGCCAGTTCCCGCTCGGCAAAGTGGCGTAGTGCCGAAGCATACTGCGGCAAGATTTCAGACAGACGATCGACCAAATGCAGGTGTACCTGGGTTGGTGGCAACCCAACCTTTCGTAACTCGGCATGCAGCTTGTCCGCCACAACGGCCGCTAGTTCCACGCCGCTTGGACCGGCACCAATGATGGCGAATGCCGCCGTTTCACGCGATCCGGTTGCGCGCCGGACAGCTTCCTCCACCGCCGACTTGAGCGCGTGAGCATCGGCCAGCGACCGAAAAGGACGGGTATGCGTCTTGACGCCAGGCAGCCCGAAGTCGTCCGAGACATTACCAAGCGCCAACACCAGTGTGTCGGCTTCGAGCAGCAGATCACTGTCTGACTGGTGGACGCGGACCCGACACTGGCCCGCACTGAACTCCCCGCCAACCACATCCCCATGAATGAAACGGCAGTTGGACGGCAGGACTTCCGTGAGCGGAGGCGCAATCTGCCAGTCGGTGACTTCGTCGGTCAGAATCTCATACAAAAGCGGCAGGAAAAGAAAGTTCGGCGTCCGACTGACAAGCGTCACCTCCACGGCCGGTGCTGCTGCTGAACGGCACAGGGCGCGGGCTGTGTACAAGCCTCCGAACCCACCCCCCAAAATCAAGACTCGGTGCTTTCCCATGCTGATACACCAGAGAAAACGATGGGCTGGGAAACAACACAGCGCGTGCCTTGGCACCGATGCTGATCAGATGAGCGCCGCCAAGCAGGGCCGCACCCTTGCTGGATTACGCCTAGCGTGATTCCTTCTCATTGCGCACAAAACGCGCCAGTTCACCCAGGCTGGTCATAGTCTCGCTACTGAGGTAGTTGCTGACATCCTCTGGGTCATTTTCCTTGCCGACCGCTCGCGCCGACAGACCTATTTTCCGATTGGCTTCGTCAAGCTTGAGTATCTTGAATGGTAAAACTTGTCCGACGGAGACAACTGACTCGGCCCGATCAATCCGTTGATCGGATAGCTCGGAAATGTGGCAAAGCCCCTCAATGCCTTCCTCGATCTCCACAAAGACACCAAATCCAGCAATCCGCACGACCTTGCCCGTTACGACATCTCCCAACCGGTGATTTTGGAAGAATCGCTCCCAAGCATTCGGCTCAAGGTCTTTGATAGAGAGGCTGAGCCGCCGGTTGACAGTATCAATGCTCGTAATAATGGCTTCGATGATCTGTCCTTTCTTGAGGACATCCGAAGGATGCTTGACGCGCTTGGTCCAGGACAAATCGGAGACATGAATCAAGCCATCGATCCCGTCTTCGATTTCGACGAAAGCACCAAAGTCGGTCAAGTTGCGAACTTTTCCAGAAACCCGTGAGCCAACTGAGTAGCGCTGGGCAACTGAGTCCCAGGGGTTGGGCTGGATTTGCTTCATCCCCAGGCTGACCCGGCGATTGGACTGATCCACTTCCAGAACCATCGCCTCGACCTCATCACCAACCGATACCAGCTTGGATGGATGCTTGATGCGCTTCGACCACGTCATTTCAGATACATGGACAAGGCCTTCAATCCCATCTTCAAGCTCAACAAAAGCGCCATAATCGGTCACGGAAACCACTCGCCCCTTGACAATGTCGTTGCGACGGAAGCGCTCGTTGACCGTGTCCCAGGGATCAGGGAGAAGCTGCTTATAACCAAGGCTGACGCGCTCACGCTCACGGTCAAACTTGAGCACCTTGACCTGGACGGTATCGCCGACGCTGAACAAGTCGGAAGGCTTTGGCAGCCGCCCCCACGACATATCCGTCACGTGCAGCAGCCCGTCAATCCCACCAAGGTCAATAAATGCCCCATAATCCGTCAGATTCTTTACCTGCCCCGAAACGATGACATTCTCATCAAGTAAGCGTAGGGTCTCAGCCTTCCGCGCTGATGTCTCTTCCTCAAGCAGAACTTTGCGCGACAGGACGATATTGTTGCGCTTCTTGTTGAGTTTCAAAATGCGGAAGGTCATCTCACGGCCCAGGAGCGCATCCAAATTGCGCAGTGGGCGAATGTCAGCCTGGCTGCCGGGCAAAAAAGCGGTGATGCCGCCCAAATCGACCTGTAGCCCCCCCTTGGTTCGCTCCGTTATCTTGCCAGAAACCGTTTGATTGTCAGTAAAGGCTTTCTCGATAACTTCCCACATGTGATGGCGACGCGCATCGGCATGGGAAAGCTCGACATACCCATCGCCACCCTCGATTTGCTTGACCATCACCTCAACCGAAGCCCCACGGGCAATGGTCAACTCGCCATCCGGCCCAGTGAACTCTTCCTTCGGAACCAGTCCTTCGGATTTGAAGCCAATGTCCACGACGACACCACGCTCGGTGATTGATACGACTTGCCCAACCACGATGTCGCCCGGCGAAACCGTGGCCGAAGTCTGCTCGTAGTCATCGAGCATTGAAGCAAAATCGGAGTCATCCGAAGCTTCTCCGGCCGATGCAACGGTGGATTCCGCATCGGGGATGGATTCTTCCGGTGCTGGTGAAGAAGTAACGACCGGCGCACGAAGCGGCGTGATGGTCACGCCTTCAGGGCCGGACGGCTGCACATTATCTGCCATGGGTTCAGAAATCTCTTTTTTAAAGTTGTGCTTGTGGAAGCCTGTGACTCTACATCTCGCACCTCATAGATGTCAAGCAGTCATGAGCATCATAAACAAAAAGACGACGAATCAGACTACATTCGTCGTCTTTTCAGTGCTTTACTTGGAGCGGGAGACGAGATTTGAACTCGCGACTTCAACCTTGGCAAGGTTGCACTCTACCACTGAGTTACTCCCGCAATCGCCCCCAAGCAACCTACGGGTATTCGGGATAATGGTACCCACTGACCAATTTGTCAAGCCTTTTGCATGATTCGGCAACTAGGCACCAGCCTTGATCACACCCTCGATCATACTAACGTGAAGAAAAGCACACTTTTTGACGAACAGGGGTTGTGTTGTATCGAAAAGTGTACGAAAATAAACTTAACCGTCGCAGATGCCAAGCTTGCTCCGACGAGTTACGTCCCCGGCAGCCTATCCCGCCGGTCGCCGATGGGGGCGCGGTTGCCATGGGAGTTTCGCCATGTCAGCACCCATCGCCACAACATTCGACAACATTGTAAACCACCTCGATGCGCGCGCGGAGCAGAATGGGGGAGGGTTACCGGTTACCGAGACTGATACGTTTCGGACGCTCAACTTTTCACTGATGCTCAGTATTTCACACTACATTGAAGACCGCTTCATCGAAAAACGGCTCTCTGGGCTATTTATTGCATCGTTTCAGAAGCTTTCGCTGTTCATACCGCAGCAAGAGCGCTACGCAGCCGTTGCCAAAACTTCAAAAGACGTCTGGATTATTGGTGAGCCAGACGTCCTACCACCCTTTTTGGCTGACAGCGTCCAGTTTTTCCGCCCCGCTGACCAAGCGTGCCGGGATTACTGGATCGTCCTGAGCGATGACCCGCGATTCCGCATTGCCTTGTTCGCCCGCGAGCGGCCGCACCCGGGACCACCCCCGATAGTTCCAGGCAAAAATGGACACACCAATGGAAGGCGGCGTTTCGAAGGATTTTGGACTTATCGGGATGAGTATATTGATGCTATTCGCAATAGCATCCAAGAGCATTACATCCGGCAGGAGCTACGTGTGCTACCGCAAGCCGACCCGGCGGTGGCTGTGCAGTAAAGGCGATTGCCCTAAACAAGCGCCCTGGATAGCGAAAACAGCTTCTGCCCGCCGCGTGTATTGAGAAAAATCCCAACTACATCCCCAGAAACAACGCCAGCCTGAGCCAATGTTTGACCGGGACGTAGCTGTATATTCCGAAATACCAGCGTCGTGCCCGGTATGTTCGGGATCACACCTGCTTCAACAAGGTTTCGCAAGATGGCGTCTGCGGTCATGTCGTCAGAAACTGTGACTTCCACTTCCTTCCCGTTGTTTTCATTGCGAAAGGTAATGTCAACATCCGACATGGGAACAACCTCGACTCCTAATTTGTAACGTGAGATTACAGGGTGTAATGGTCGCAGCGGGCACAACGTCCGGTGTTTATCTCAAAGCAATCATCCTGGTGACACACTTCGCACCGGACTGGTCGCTCCGAGCGCTTGACCAAAAATGTGCTGCCCGTATCAAGTGGAAGGGGGGCTTCATAATTACGCCGATGCAGGTCAGCATAATAGCGACGCGGGAACAGCAAGCTCTCACTAGAGCGACCGCGCTCTTCCTGCTCCCGACGCCCTAGGTAGAGCTCATAGAATTCAAAACCACAAGACACAATCAAAATCAGCATGAATAGGAGCGAACCCATAACCGCCACACCTTCCATAAAGCTCGCCCCCTTCCTCAGCCGAAATTTGACTAAGCTGCCTTATCATATTCAAAAAAACGCTCAAAGACTGGTACGTTAGCGGCTCATCCGCCCAGTGCGGTGGTGTGGTCTCATGCCATCCCCCAGTCACCAAGGACGAGCGCCAGATCGCCAGTCAGCTCACACGACCAGCTACGCCCATGGCGATCTTCCACACTCATGATATGCAACGGCGGCAACCCAAGCTGACGCAACGTTCGCTTTTCATCTTCGCACGTCATGGGTGCATCTCCAAATCGGGCTCGTGAAAATTGAGTCACGACTTCAATATAGCCTTCGGTGACAGCGTGGCTTGGGAGGGTCGCCTGGGTCGCCAAAGAGGCTAAGGGTGAACAATATGTACATCTCAGCTCATCCTCGTAAAGGGCATGGGCCGGCCGCTCAACCGTGAGCGGGCGACTACACTGACGACAAGCGAGGCGGCGGATGTAGCGCCGACCGAGATGTACCGTCACACCACTACCAAGCTGCGCCTCGAGCACGTCTAGGGCTTGCCCCAGCGAGGCGTCCACGCCAATTGGTAGCTCAACGACTTCCCCAAGGCGACCATGCGCTAAACAGTGTGGATCATAGGGTAGTTGGATGGCATGAAAACCGTGGGTTTGACCGTTATAGATAAGCCGAACCCCAAAGGCGACCGGCTCACCATGCAGGACTTTGAGCGCTTCCTGAACTTGCAGCGCCGATGTCAGTGCCGATGTTACCTGAATGGTCGGCAAGCGTTCTTCGATCAAGTAGCGGCGGCGCACCTGCTCACAGGAATCATAACGCGACTGAGCATCGGCCACCTGATCCGGTGTTATCGTGCACTCAAAGCATGGCCCCTCATCCGACGAGAAAGCAGTCACACTCCCGGTCAGCTCATAGAGTCCAGCGTTAATCCATGGCACGCCAGCCGCGCGCGCTACGCGATTGATGGCTAGCCGCGCCTCATCGTTGTCCACGCAACCCAGGATGAGGTCAAGTCGCCGAAAGACGCCCAGCCCAATATCCCAAACGAAGTCAGCATCAAGCGCACGGACGGTGCTCGATGTTTCACGGCAAAGTGCCTGCGTCCGCTCCGCAGCAACCACCGCCTTGCGACGGCCGATGTCAGTTGGCTGAAAAAACACAGTCCGACTGAGGTTGGAAGGCGCAATGTCATCGTGGTCAACAACCAGCATCCAGCGTGCGCCAAGCAACGCCAAATTTTTGAGCGTTTCATTACCCAGTGCGCCAGCGCCAACTACCAGAATACGAGCTGACCGAAGCACATCCTGCCGCCACCAACCGAGACGTTCTTGCCGATCAAAGAACGATTCCATACGCGAAGCTTTAGCCAAGCGGCCCCAGTGAGCATTCGGAAAAAAAGCGAGCTGAGAAAATGTTGAGAATGAGGGAAAAAGATTGACCGTAGCCAGTAGTAGCTACGGTCAACGACGATCTAAACCGCCACGTAGCGCCAAAGCAAGTGCCTAACTACCACCTGATAATTCCGCGGCTGCCTCGCGGTTCAGCTCCTGAAACTTCTCGACCGCAAGCTGCGCATCCTTTTCGAGTTGGCTGACAAGCTGCGCATCGGCAGTCGCCTTGGCCTGCTCCTTGAGCAAAAGAGACTTGTAACTATATGCGTTTGCATACTTAGGATCGGCGGCAATGGCCTGCTCGATGTACTTCAGCCCAGTCTGGGCGGCCTGAATCAGGGCGTCTATATCTTCTTTCTTCCACTTGTCTGGCTTGGCGACTTCCGGGAGTTTGCCTGGAACTTGGGTTTCATATTTCTTCGAGACCTTTGTGGCCTCGTTCCAATAGGTCACGCCAATTGAGTATAAACACTCTGCCTTGGTGGTTGGACTTTGATTTGGAAGGTTAGCTCGCTTCTGTAACCATTCCTGATAGCTTTTTTGATCATCCAGCGTTTTGTAGAGGTCAGCAATAAAAGCATAGGTTTGGTCACGATCACGTTCCTTGAGCCGTGGCTCATTCTCAGGCTTGAGCAATTCTTTGTAGGCCTCAATCGCCATTTTGGCAGTCTTGATTTGCTCTTCACCGTCTTCATTACTGACACGGGAGCGAATGGCCGTGGCATAGAACAGTTTTGCCTGCAAGAAATCCGGATCGCGCTCCATGGCTTCTTTGAAAATTGCTTCAGCCTTTTCATAGCGCCCCTTGTTGTACTCACGCGCCCCTTGGTTCAGTAAATCTTTAGCAATGAGTTTATTGCACCCCGCCATCCCAACTGACAAAACAAGTGCACCACCGAGCGGTAGTGCTTTCCGGAGGGCTGAAGTGAACCAATGTGAATAGCCAGGCTGTGTCGGCATTGTCATAGTGAAGTTACTCAGTCGAGATTATCAATTTGTAACCCAATCGGAGCCGCGCCCGCCCCCTTTGCAATGTCAATGAGTTTGATGACGCGCTCATACTGAACATCCCGCGGCCCTTTGATGAAAGCAGCTCGTAAGTCTGATGGACGTTTCTCCATAAACTCTTTTAGCTCGCGCTTGAGTTGGTCTTCAGTTTTTTCTTGCGAGTTCCACTTGATGACCCCCTGGCGATCAATCGTCAGTACCGGAAAGATGGTATCGCTCGGCGTTTGCTGCTGCTCCTTAGGTTTTTCTGGAATTTTGCTTTCAAAGCGGTGTGGATCCTTGTGCTTGATGACCATGAAGATAATGATCATCACCAACAAGACGTCTATAAGCGGCGTAATATTGACATCAGGACGTGGACCGCTGGTGTCGCTACCACTTGGTCCGCCGCCGGTTGACATAGCCATGGCGCATACCCTCCATAAGGCTCAAGGCACAATGACCCCATCTCCACACCGAGCAGCGACAGGGTTTTAGTGCTTCACTTCTTCTTACGTTTTTCAGTGACTAGACCAATTCGGTCAACACCAGCATTGCGAATGGCATCAACCGTCATGACGACCTCACCATAGGGAACTGTCTTTTCCGCCCGGATGTAAACCACATGGTCTTCTTTCTTGGCTTTTTCACGCATCAAGCGTTTGATGCGCTCAACCAACTCAGTACGGGGAACAGCGTCGCGTCCAACAAAGTACTGTCCGGCCCCAGGAATCGAGACCACAACCGAAGTGTCTTTGGTGATATTCGGGTCTTCATCCGGGTTGTCATTTTCCGGCAGGTTGACGTTGACACCCTGAGACAGCAGAGGGGTCACAACAATGAAGATAATCAACAGCACCAACATGACATCCACCATCGGCGTCACGTTAATATCGCTGTTATATCCACCACCACCACCAGCAGACATTCCCATGGCTTAGCGCGCTCCTCGCCGCTTGAGGAAATAATCAATCAACTCAGACGATGAGTTTTCCATCTCGACGTTGTAGGCTTCAATCTTGCTGGTAAAGTAGTTAAACATCCACACAGCCGGAACCGCCACGAGCAACCCAAAGGCGGTTTCGATGAGGGCTTCGGAGATACCACCAGCCACAGCTCCAATCCCAGCCCCTTCGGCTTCTTTCATACCCTGGAAGGCGTTGATGATACCGATGACCGTACCAAACAAGCCGACAAAGGGCGCCGTTGAACCAATTGTGGCCAATCCTGAAAGCCCCTTCTTGAATTCAGCCATCTTAACGGCGACTGCACGCTGGAGGGCCCGCTTGGAAGCTTCAATGACATCGCCTGAAAGTTGGGTATCATTTTGGTGAGCGCGAAACTCCTGCAACCCAGCGTTGACGACAACGGCCAGGTGGCTCTTGCGATGCTGATCAGCAATGTTGATCGCCTCTTCAATGCGGTCATTCTTCAGTGCTTGCGCCACCTTTGGCGCAAACTCACGGGACTGGGTCTTGGCTTGGGTGTAGGTCAGAAACCGCTCAACCATGATGGCGATGGAATAGACCGACATGAGAAACAAGATGATGGCAACAGCCAGCGCCGTTGGACCCATCTTCCGAATCATGCCGAGCAAGGTGAAGTCTTCCGTTTCGGCCTTGCCGCCTTCCTGGGCAAACGTGATGAGCGCCTGCATTGCCAGCAAGCCGAATTTTGTCAAAAGCAACGTCATGAGATGTCATCCTCCAGATAGAGAGAGAGCTTCGAAGATATTGTCCGGGGGTTTACATTCGCCGAACTGGGCAGGCAGGAGGCAATCAAGTACCTCCCGCTCCATTCCATCAATCTCATCAGAGTGACCTTGTCGCCAAAAAATCTTTACTAGACTCTACGGCAACTTCAATCAGCTTAGTTGAGTACAAAGTTGAATGTAATCGCTCCGGCCACTTTCACTGGCTGACCGTTGAGAACCGTTGGTTTGAATGTCCACCGGCGCGCAGCGCTGACGGCCGCTTGCTGTAGGAGGGCCGGGCCGCTCACAGCACGTGCGCTCGTGACATTTCCCTTCTCGTCTATGACGATTTCAACCACCACTGCGCCCTGAATCCGGGCCGACTTGGCAACCGGAGGATAATCGGGTTGGACACGGTTGATGGCATTCCCCTTGAGAACCCCTTCACTCTTGCGTACGGGGCCAGTTGGCACCTGAGCATCCTTCGGGGGGTCTGGCGGCGGTGGCGGGGCAGCCTCGCCAGTGCTCCCCGGCACACCACCCGGCACACCACCCGGCACACCACCCGGCACACCACCTGGGACACCACCAACCATCCCAGCCGCATCACTGCTGCTGGCATCACCAACCCGTGAGCGAAGTTGCGCCTGCTTGGGAATTTCCTTGATTTCCTTCGGCACTTCCTTTGGTGCCGTAAACGTGTCATCCACGACCGGCGCTTTGGTCTGCGGCACCGATGTCGTCGCGGCCGGTGGTGGTGGTGGCGGCGGCGGTGGTGGCGGTGGCGGGGCGAGCAGGGTGACATCATTGGCAGATTGGCTCAACTCAGCCGCCGCCGTCCAAACCTGCCAAATGACTAGGCCGGTAAAGCCAACGACCCAGATGACGAAAGTTACAGCCATAAAGGCCGAGCGCCGACCAGCATCTTTGACTTGCGAAGTGGATTCAACCATCGTGTCGAACATGTTTTACCTCATTTTCCACAGGCAACCAGAAACATACCCCCTGTGACCAGGCGGCTTGTTCCCAAGTGACGGAGTCGGCCGTAAAGCATAGTTGAAGATTGTACGATCTAAATATCAGGCGTGTGAGCAACCCCGTAGCATTGCCTCGGCATCAGCATTCAGTCAATTGTCTCGACATGCTAAACCGAAATAGCGAACCTGTCGGCAGTACTATCACATCGCTTTTTGGCGTGTAGTGAGTGCGCCAGACATTACTTTCGAGTGCGGGATTAAGTCAAGAACTTTCCGTTCCTCAGCTCTCACGCCACAACATCAAGCATTTCCTCGTACTGCTTTTCCCGACCAAAACCACATCGAGCGGCCAGCCCATCCCACCACCAGGCACGACAAGCAAGGCGGACTGGCCACGTTGAATTGTTCTCTCCATGTCTTTGACACGTGTGGCGTAGGAAAGTTCCGGCGGGCTTAGGCATTTTCCGCCTGGTTCGTAGCTTGGCTAGTCGCCCTGGCTTGTCATTAGCGAGTCGGCGCTGACTTTGCCCGCGGACTGGCGGACTTCTTGCTGCTGGCGGAGGATGAGGGTGACTCGGCCGGCGCCGCTATCGGCTGGCGCTGCTCGAAATAACGCTTCCACCAGAGCAGAACCGGGCTGGCAATCGCAATGGATGAGTAGGTTCCAAACAAAATGCCCACCAGCAGTGCCAACGAGAAGCTCTTGAGCACTTCACCACCGAAAAGCACCAGGGCCAGAACGGAGAGGAGAGTCAAACCAGAAGTAATAACCGTCCGCGAGAGGGTCTGATTGATGGCGTCATTGGTGACCGCCGCAAAATCCTCGCGTCGTCGCTGGGCGAGTTGTTCGCGGATTCGGTCAAAGATGACTATCGTGTCATTCATCGAGTAGCCGACCAGCGTCAGCATCGCCGCAATGAACGTCAACGAAATCTCCCATTGGAACAGCGAAAAGAGTCCCAAGGTAATCAGGACATCGTGAACGACCGCAATCACGGCAGCTACGCCGTAAACCCACTCAAACCGGAAAGCAATGAAAAGCAGCATCCCAAAGCAGGCGATGATGGTTACAATGATGGCGCGATTGCGCAGGTCTTTGCCGACTTGTGGACCAACAATCTCGGCGCTGACGACATTGAAACTACCGATCGCGGCGACCTGTTCGAGGGCTTCGGCCATTTTCGGATCAAAGCTGGCAAGTGAAATCCGCTTGATGTCAGACAGCGTTCCGCCGGCCGCGTCCCGCTGCTGAATTACCTGCTCGGCAAACCGCTGATATTCCTTTTCGGCTTCGCCGGGCGGCAGGGTTTTCTTCAGTTCTAGCAAGTCTTGCTCAGTCAAACGGGCCGCCAACGTAGACGCCCCAACCAAGTTGAGGTCAAGCTTGTCAGCCGGAACCGGCGTCCCATAGTGCTGCTGTAACGCCTCGGTGATTTTGCGCTTATCGCCATCCACGTCTGCCTCGGTTTGGGGCGTATTGATAAAGACCTCATTGCGATCAGACTGGCTCAACTGCTTGCCCGTTCGCTGAATCACGACTTTGTCCGGCGAATAACCGCCTTTGCGGAGGGCGTCACGAATCTGGTTCTCATCAGGTGGCGAGACGAAGCGCACGGTGAGCTTTGTGCCGCCGGCGAAGTCCACGCCGAGGTTGAAGCCACGCACCACCATCGAGATACACCCAGCGACCAGAACGATCGCCGAAAAGATGATGAAGTACTTGGCCTTGCCAAGGAAGTCGTAACTAGGATTGCGAAATAGTTCAATCATGATGACGCTGTAGTGAGAAACCGACCGGTAAGTTCATTCCACCCGGGTAGAACCGAGAAATCGCTAGATGCTGAGCTCAGATGGACGCTCTGAACGCGACAACACATACCCAAACATCGTCTTCGATACAAAGGTGGCCGTGAAGATATTCGCCAACAGCCCGGCTAAGAGTGTGACGGCGAAACCCCGAATCGGTCCCGTACCGAAAACAAACAGAATCAATGACGACACAACCGTTGTGACATGCGTATCCAGAATGGTCACAAACGCTTTGTCGAAACCCAGCTCAACGGCAGTGAGAACTGGTTTATCCAACCGTAGTTCCTCACGAATCCGCTCGAAGATAAGCACATTCGAATCCACCGCCATGCCAATCGTGAGGATGACGCCGGCAATGCCAGGGAGCGTGAGCACCGCACCAAACATCACCATCACCGCCAACAACATCACCAAGTTGAGAATAAGGGAAATGATGGCGTTGACGCCCGACAACCGGTAGTACACGACCATAAAGACCATGATGAAAATCAGTCCGGCGATTGACGCCGCCACGCCCTGCCGAATCGAGTCCGCCCCCAGGGACGGGCCAACCGTTCGCTCTTCCAAGTAAACAATCCGTGCCGGCAGTGCACCGGAGCGCAACACCAGGGCGAGGTCCTCGGCTGAAGCCTTGGTGAAGTTCCCGGTTATCTCACCGGTTTCCCGGATTTGACCACGAATGGTTGGGGCTGACTTAACCCGACCGTTCAGAACAATCGCCAAACCTTTGCCAATGTTTTGACCGGTCCAGTCTGCAAACTTTTTCGCTCCTTCATCTTTGAGCTTGAAGACAATGCGGTAGTCGCCCTCACCGTCCAAACTGCCTGACGAAGCAAACGCATCACGCAGGTCACGCCCAACGATGATTGGCGTTTTCAGGACGAGCAAATACTGCGTTGGCGCATCCGCCTTGGGTCGCGACTTACGCTGTGCGACCGGATTGCCTTCCTCATCCAGCATTTCATCGTCATCGCGCTCATCCAGCGGCAAAGCTTCAACATCGGTCCGGCCACCCACGGCCAGGCGCGCCTCTTCGAGCGTCGCGTATGTCCGGTATGTGCCATCCACCGGACGCAACTCCAAGTTCGACTCCAGAACAAGGGTCTTCTTGACGCGCTCTGGATCATCCACACCAGGTAACTGGAGCAAGATTTGGTGATTTTGCTCGCCACCATACCGCTGGAGCGTCGGCTCGGCCACGCCAAAAGCGTTGATGCGGTTCTCGATGATGAGCATGGCTTGCTCGACCGCCCGCTGCCGATACTCCTGGGCAACCCGCTCAACGAGCGAGAATGTCACGGTATCGCCACTCAGGGTGGCGACCCACTCCGACTTTCCAAAATCTTCCAGTACTTTGTCACGCGCCTCACCAATGCGCCCGGCGTCCGCCACCGTGATGGCAAGCTGAGTCGGAGAGAGGGTCTTGGTTTCCTTGACCGAGATGCCGATGCCCTCCAGAAGGTTCTTGGCTTTCTCGGCATTGTCATCCGTTAGTTTTTTGAGCGCCTCATCCACCATCACCTGCATCACAAGATGGGAACCGCCCTTGAGGTCCAAACCTAGTTTGATGTTGTTCGCAAGGTTCTGTTTGATTTGATCAAACGACTTGAAGTCATCGAGGCGTGGGGAACGCCAGCCAATCAGCGTGACATACAAACACCCTAACGTCACAACCAGAATGACAATGGCCCGTTGGAGAACATTTTCGCGCATGTCGTGAACTTCCGATGCACTGCGGGATTTGGAAAAGTTCCAAGCATAGCGCAACCGAGCAAATCAGCAAGTGCTTTCGAGCCAACATCCGTGCCCCTCACGTGGTCTAACGAGGAAAAAGCCCTTTTCTAACCATGTTTCCACAGCTAGCGGAGAGGACCGTTACCCACCGTTGCGGCGAGCTGCGAGAAACGCGACACATCGGATGCGAGAAACGCGACCATTGGAACAGCCCAAGCCAGCCGTCCACCTGCTCGGAGGCAGGCCTGTGCCACGTTGGGACTTTTCAGACAAGTACTAAGGGCCGGAGGAACAGTCCACAACTGAAATCCCCGGACGCTAGTCTGGGGAGATGTGAAAAACCTAACAAACATCAAGGCCCACTATGGCCGATGATTGCTGTTGGTCAAGTGCCGTCAAGTTTTACTGATACGCCTGCGCTGCACTGAGCGAATCATGCTTTCCTTCCGTCAACGCTCGCTGGTTTTGCTGCTCTGTCTAGCGCTCGTCGGCTGGACTTGCGTCGGCTGGGGTGGGACGCCCAACCCGGCTCCCCTACCAGTAACAGCGGACTACGCGGAAACGCTGGGGCGTGACATCACGGCACGCCAATCCAAACCTACCGGTCCAGTGGGGCGAATTGTCGCTCACTTTGATGAAGACCACCTGCCAGACTACGCGGCGGGACGAGCCGTTGCCAACGGACGCTACCGTATTGAAGTTTGCCTGAGCAGCCGACCAAGCAAACTCATTATCGAAGCCAACGGCATTGGTTTTGCCGTTCAGGATGTCAACGCCGACGATATTCCAGACATCCTCGTCGCGGAGGGGCTTGGCGGTTCGTTCACCAAGCTCGAAAACAATGGGCGCGGGCAGTTCATCTCGCGCGTTGATGTCGAGCCAACCCACTGGTCAGGACCGGTTCCAGAGGAAACGGTCGCGGCGGTGAGTCTTTCAAGCAAGGCAACCCGCCCCCCTCAACCAGACATTGTTTTGAACTACCAGCTTGCCGCCCTGGTAGCTTCGGCAACAGCTTTTCCAGCCTGCCAGTACCTCCAGTATCGAGCTGAAGCGAAGTGCGGCCTGTTCGCTCCCCTGCCCTCTCGCGGCCCTCCCTTCAAGCGCTAGCCGGAACGCAGTCGCGCATTTTCAACCTGTCCAAATCACCTTGCCGATGGTCTGGCCCGGCTTCACCGCCGGTCCACCCACCTAGCTCGGCGGAGCTTGTCCGAGCCAGCTTTGACTGCAACGCAGTTCCTGAAGGATGTCGCCATGCCGAAATTGACGCCGCAACTGACTCGTCTTGGTTTACGACTCACAGCCGTGCTCACTGTGTACGGCGGGCTGTACGCCGCACCGGCCATCAGTCACGGACAACACCTTCCACTTGTAGCCGAGCCGCCCACCATCACCGGACAGCGCCACCGAGACGCGCGGACGAGTGGGCCGCAGGACGACGCCTCCGAAACCAATCTCCGGAGCAACGGGGATGAAAGCACGCCGGATAGCGACCTGGATAGTGCCCCAAGCCGCTACCAAGAGAAAGTGACCGTTAAGCCAAGCCACATCCCCAGGATGCCAGAGCCACTGCTCTTTGACCTGATGCGCCCGCTTGGCGCGGAGCGCGGCGAGCTGGAAGTCAACACGCTCCTGCGCCCACCGGTCGGACGCCGTGGACAAAGCGTGACTTGGGCACCAGAAATCGAGTTTGCCTTCGCCCCCGGCCACACCGTGGAATTTGAATTGCCGTTTGAGGACGGACAGTTGGAAGCTTTCAAATTTGGGCTTCAAGGCACACTTGGCACCTTCCGCCAGCATCGCTCCATCCATGGCTGGCAGGCACTTGTTGAGCGGGCGCGGCTGGGCAGAGACCTCCAGCTCGATATGCTGCACTTGGCAGGGCACCGCATCGGCCAACGCTGGTCGGTTTTCACCATGCAGGGCGCGCGGTTCAAGCGGACCGCACAACAACGCGCCGTAAAAGGCGTTTTCAACCCAACGGTCTTTCGGGAAGTGTCAGACCGGCTCGTGCTTGGACTGGAGACCAACCTGGCGCTGGGTGCCAGACGCCGAGCCGACTGGGTGGTTCTCCCCCAAACCCACGTTGAATGGCGGCGGTACTCGTTTCAATTTGGGCTTGGCGTTGAGCGAACGCTTCCCCATGGTATTCGACCGACCATGGCCATTCGACTCATCCGCACCCTTGGATCAGCCGGGCACTGATGGATGGCGCGTTCGCTCAGTGACCAGCATACGTAACGCTTTGTGCAAGGCAGTCGGTGAAGCAGAGTGTTGCGCCAATGTCGTTGTCGAAGGCGAAGCCGAAACGCCGGTAAAGGACTCCGGCGTTACAACGACAATCGGCAGGTTACGCCAGTCTGGGTTGCGGCGTACCCGGCGGTACGTCTCGCTGATATGGACTGGATCGCCGGCCAGAACGATACCGTGGGGCAGATCAAGCATGAGCGCCGCCAAGGCCGCGTCTCCGTCGCTCACCGGACTTGCCCGATAACCAGACTGCTGGCACCAGCCACTCAAGGTCGCGCGAAATGGTTCGTCGTCACACGCCACGATAATGACCGGTGAAGCTTCCATCGCGGACGAAGTGCCCAGCAAAACATCTTCGAGCTTGCGATGCGCGCCTGTGATGGCAGAGAGTTTGGTGAGATCGTCAAGGCGCGATTGCAGGACTTCAACCGTTTCCCGATAGGTGCCCTGTAGCAGCGCCAGCCGCTGGCGCAGAGAGGCGTTTTCAGCCTCACGCTGGGTAAGCGTTGCTTGCAGCGCTGTGAGCTGAGCCGCCATCGCTTCCGACACAGTGGAGGGCGTTCCGTGTTCGACCGACCGGTCTGTGGTGGATAGTGCCGTAAGACGAGCCTCCAGTCCATCAATCACCTGACGCCAGGCCGTCCGCTCTTCTAGAAGGGTTTCGATGCGCTGTGACAGGGCAGCGCGCGCCACTTCGCTGGTCGCCAGTGAGCGTTCAAGCAGGTCTATGTGCCCTTCCAACATCGCCATGGCTTGAGCTTGCTGCTCCATCCCGGACTTGGCAGATGCCAGCTCGGCTTCCAAGTGCTCATACTCTTTGATGAGTCGAGCTTGCTCTTCTTGTGAGACGATGACCTCGGATAACAGCTTCGCGGCCCGCTCTTCAATTTCAGCCACAGCGCGCTCGGCCGCCTGACGCAGAGCCATGGCTTCGGTGAGCAACTGCTGGGTTGCTTCCAGGTCCTGGCGCAGCGCCTCGGCCTGGTGTTGAGCATCGAGGCGCTCCTGCTGGGCAGCCGTCACCTCGGTTGCGAGCGAAGTCAAGCGAGTTGCCAACTGTGCGATCTCGGCTTCGTGCGCCGACTGCACCTGTTGTGACTCAGCCAGCATGGCTTCGAGTTGCAGCGAACGCTCCATCATTTGGCGATGGGCCGCCTCATAGTGATGTTGCGCCTCCGCCAGGGTCTGCTCATCCTCGTGGCGTTTCTGGGCAAGCTCTGCTAGCTGGCCTTCAAGCTCATGAATGCGCACAAGCGCCTCGGCATGCTGGTGCGCTGAACGCTCCGCCCGCTGGCGGGTTTGGCGCAAATCTGCTTCAAGCAACTCGACGCGCGCCTTGAACAGGTCACGCTCGCGTAGGGCCGTCACCTGTCCAGCATTCAGCGCCTCACAGCGAGCAAGCGCTTCAGTGGTTGCCTGGCGCGCCTGTTCAGCCGCCACCTCAGACTGCCGGCAAACTTCTTGCAGTCGCCCATACTCGGCCTCGAGTTCAGCTACCTTCGATTCGAGCTGCACCGCCCGTTCCTCAGTGATCTGTCGCGCCGTGGCTGCTTGCTGGACAGCCACTTGCGCAGACTGCACCTGCTGTTCTAGGTCAGCCACTTTTGCCAAAGCCATGTCACGGTCGCGCACAAGCGCCTCATAGCGGGCGGTTTGGGCGGCCTCCGCCTCCGCTAGGGACTGCTCACGCGCGCTCAGGTCCGCCGAAAGCAGTTGCCACCGCAGCAACGCCGAAGCGCCACGCGCCAAACGGAGTAGCGGCATTTCAAAACCCGGACGTGGAGACGCCACCACGACCACCGCTTGCACTTGTTGGCGCAGCATTGGAATCACCAAGGCCCCGCCTGAAGCATCAGCGAGAAGCCGCCCCACCGTGGCGCCCACCGACTCGACCTGCCCTTGCTCCAACGACCGGAATAATTCTGGCGCATCACTTGGAAACAATTTCTGTCCAAGCAAACCGGGCGCGAAAGCTGACTCACCGTGAAGGCTACGGGCGGACAGGGCCCCTCCGTCGAGCGCGAACAGCGCTGCGCCCGCCGCCTGACTCAACTGACACATCTGCGCCAGAGTTTCTGGGGCGAAGTCTTCTAACCGCCGGACCGCAGCGACCTCGTCGAGCGCGGCCAGCACCGCCGCCGCCGGCTCTGGCGCCACAGGAGCAATAGCAATGAAGCCAGCCGGATCGCCCTCTTCATCACGCAAGGTGGTTAGCGTCGTGCGCTCCACAAAGACTTGGCCATCGTGCCGCCGCCGGCGAATGTCCCCGGTGTAGGTTCCTTGTTCGAGCGCGTGTTGATAGATTTTTGAAACCTCGCCACGCCGCCAATCATCCGGCGCATGGAGCTTTTCTGCTGTCGCCCGTCCAATGACCTCTTCAGGCTCGTAGCCATAGGCACGCCGCGCGCCTTCATTGAAGGCCAAAATGTTGCCATCCAGGTCTTCAATGACAATTGCCCGGTCGGATGAATGCGTCAGAACGGCGGTGAGCAGCCGCGACTGCTGCTCGGATTCGCGGGCTTTATCGCGGACGGTGGCATCAGCTCGCTGAACGCGATTGGCCAGCTCGGCAACCCGTATGGCCGCTGAGGCCGCCGCCGCCTGTACAGCACAGGTCTCAAAGTCCACGGCCGTAAACATTCGCGCCCCGAACACGGCAAGGAGTCCAAGCACGCGATTTTCAACTCGCAACGGATGCGCCATAAATGACACCACCCCCTGCTCGTCGGCCAACCGCGGATCAAGGAGCATGGCCGCGGCCGAAGGCGGTGGCGTCCAGGCCACGACCCCACCCCGTGCCAACTGTTCGCCGGACAGCACCGTCAACGGCGCGCGCCGGTAGGGAGCGTCCACGGGAATGCCAAAGTTGGCTTTCAAATGCAGGCAGCGCCGCTTGTCTGGGCAGTCATTTGCCCACCGACATGTTTGGCACAGATCGCCGCGCCGGATGAGCCAGAGCCGCGCACAAACAGCGGTGACGCTTTCCGCCGCCCGCTGCACAATCGAAGAGAGCACCCGATCCAGGTCTTGTGGGCTTTGAAGCTGATGGGCAATCGGTTCAAGAATCTCGCGCATGGCGGCTAGCTCAATCAGGACTCGAAAGGCTCACAGGCGCGAGGCCCTGCCTTTCGGAGAAACCAAACCTAACTTGCATTTGGCGACTGGTCAGCAGGTACGTAGTGGTCGAAGTACGGACGGAGGCGGGCGTAGGTCGTCGCCAGCTCCTCTGGGAGCACCCGCGTTTCGCCAATGGTCGTAATGAAGTTCACATCGCCAAGCCAGCGCGGCATGATGTGCATGTGCAGGTGGTCGGCAATCCCGGCCCCGGCGGCTTGACCGAGATTCATGCCCACATTGCACCCCATGGCACGGTACTCTTTGGTGAGAATTTCCGTCAGATGCCGCGTCAAATCAAACATTTCATAACCGGCTTCGGTCGGCAACGCGCCGAGTGTGGCGACATGCGCATAGGGTACCACCATCGTGTGACCATTGATGTACGGGTGGATGTTGAGAATGACAAAGTTATGTCGCCCACGATACAGCACGAAGTTATCCACATCCCGTGACTCAGCCGGAATACGACAAAAGGGACAGTCAGGCGGCACAACGAGATCATCCTGGCGATCAAGGCCCGCAATGTACCGGTAACGCCACGGACTCCATAGTACGTCCACAAGATGTCTCCTTGGCTAGGGCTGACCAGGGATTGGGCTTCTACGCCAGCCTCCAATGCCCCCGCGCCGAACATCCAGACCCAAACCAGTCCCCCGCCCAGAGCGGATGACCAGCACCAGGGCAGCTCAGGGTTAATGCGCTTCGTGGTTGATCAGTTCCCGCAACTCCTTGCCTGGCTTGAAATAAGGAACCGCTTTGGCTGGAATGTCCACCGCGTCACCAGTTTTGGGATTGCGCCCACGCCGTGAGTTGCGCTGCCGGATGCGAAACGAACCAAAACCGCGCAATTCAATTTTTTCACCGCGGTTCAAGGACTCGATAATGGCAGCGAAGACCTCGTCCACGACGACTTCGGCGTCCTTTTTCGTCAGGTCGGCAGCACGCGCCACCGCTTCCACCAGTTCGGCTTTCGTCATGGTCAGCCTCTTCCAGCCCTTGAACGTGGGAATCAGTGTTGTGGATGAAATACTTCAGGATTCAAAAATACGCCTTATAGCCAAGACGCTAGCAGAGTCGTGAAGCTTCGGCAAGTCTTCCAAAACGTTCAGTTTACAGAAACCAGTTCACAGAAAAAGCCTGGAGTCAGGCCAGGCTTTTTCCCGCTGTGGCGACTTGTGCGACGGTGACGTCAGCGACGCCGTGGACGACGGTCGCCTTCCCGTTCCGGCGAAGCTGAACGCTCTGGCGTCGAGGAACGTTCCGCCGATGGGTCAACTTCGCCATTGCCCGATGCATTCTCATCGAGCAACGCCCGCCGACTGAGCCGAATTTTTCCGCTCGGGTCCGTACTGAGGCACTTCACCATCAATTGCTGCCCTTCCCGCAACTCATCAGCCACCGAACGAACCCGGTAGTTGGCAATTTCCGAAATGTGAAGCAGCCCTTCCGTGCCGGGGAAAATTTCGACAAACGCGCCAAAGTCCGCAATGCGCGTCACTGTGCCAAGGTAGGTCTTCCCAGGTTCGGCTTCCTCGATGATGGCTTCGATCATTGCCCGCGCGCGCTGGCCGGCGTCTTGGTCAGCCGCGGCAATGATGACGCGCCCGGAGTCTTCAATATCAATTTTGCACCCGGTTTTTTCGACAATCCCACGCACGACCTTGCCACCGCTGCCGATGACATCCCGAATTTTGGCCACCGGGATTTGCAGCGTCAGGATACGCGGGGCCAGCGCGTTGATTTGCGGGCGTGGGGCAGCCAACGCGGCTTGCATCTTGTCCAGAATGTAAAGCCGTCCCTGCTTGGCCTGCTGGAGGGCGTCGGCAAGGATTTGGGCATTGAGGCCCTTGACCTTGATGTCCATCTGCAATGCCGTGATGCCATGCCGCGTCCCGGCAACCTTGAAATCCATGTCGCCGTAGTGATCTTCCGCGCCGGCAATATCGGTCAGGACAGCGTATCGCTTCTCGCTCATCACCAGCCCCATGGCGACGCCAGCCACCGGCGCTTTGATCGGCACGCCGGCATCCATCAGGGCCAACGCCCCACCGCAGACCGTTGCCATTGAGGATGAGCCGTTTGATTCTGTAATGTCAGAGACGACGCGCGTGACATAGGGAAAATCTTCGGTCGGTAAGACGGCCTGCAACGCCCGGTGGGCCAACGCGCCATGGCCGACTTCCCGCCGCCCCGGACTCCCCATGCGCCCAACTTCACCAACGCTAAACGGTAGGAAGTTATAGTTCAGCATGAAGTCGCGCTTGACCTCGCCAGACTCGAGGTCGTCCAGATATTGAACATCCTGGCTCGTGCCGAGCGTTGCGGTGACGATGGCCTGGGTTTCGCCGCGCGTGAACAAGGCGCTGCCATGGGCGCGCGGCAAAACGCCCACCTCAATCTCGATGGGCCGAATTTCAGAAAACTTGCGCCCGTCAGGACGCCGCCGATTCAGCAAGATGTCATCCCGAAAGATTTTCTCTTTTAGATACTCAAACACCCGCCGCGCCATGGCGCGCTGGTCTGGCGCCTCGGCCGGATAACGCTCGACGACCTCTTTTTCAAGCGCATCCACTTCGGCATAGCTCGCCAACTTGTCACGTCCGCGCACGTCGAGCGCTGCCCGCAGGCGGTCGGTGTAGTCGGCGGTGAGCGATTGCAGCATGGCTTCATCCAGCACAACCGGAGCAACCACCCGTTTGGGTTTCCCAACCTTGGCGCGCAGCTCGTGCTGGAGCGCGCACAGGCGCTTGATTTCGCTATGACCGAAGAGCAGCGCCTCAACCATGGTTTCTTCACTGACTTCTTTCGCGCCAGCTTCAACCATGACAATTGCATCCTCACTGCCGGCAACGGTCAAGTTGAGGTTCGATCCACGCATCTCCTGGTAGGTTGGATTGATGACCAGTTTACCGTCCACCATCCCAACCCGAACGCCAGCAATCGGTGTTTCAAAGGGGATGTCAGAAATGTAGAGCGCCGCTGAAGCGCCGGTAATCGCCAGCACATCTGGATCGTTTTGTTTGTCAGCCGACATGACCAGCGCGATAACCTGGGTTTCGCTGTCGTAACCTTCGGTAAACAATGGACGAAGTGGGCGGTCAATCAGGCGGCACGTCAGAATCTCACGTTCCGTCGGACGACCTTCGCGCTTGAAGTAGCCGCCTGGAATGCGTCCCGAAGCATATCCATACTCTCGATAATCAACCGTCAGTGGAAAGAAGCCCCGCGCGCTCGCTTCCTTGGCGGCAACCGCCGTGACCAGAACGACGGTTTCGCCACACGTCATGACAACTGCGCCATCCGCCTGTTTTGCGATTTTTCCAGTTTCGAGCGAGAGTTCGCGCCCACCGACTTTTATGCTTTGCTTGACATACATAAACCTTTTATCTCCCTTCTCCCATGAGAAAACGCTAGTGCTATTCCTAAAAATTCCTATGGCAACACCTCACGGCTTGCATCCATCAAATCAGCGACAACCCAGATATAACCCCGTGTGGGCCGGCTCGGTAACACCGCCAAAAGACAAGCCCGCCACCTACGTCGCGCGTATGAACGCTCGACGGGTGACGGGCTCGGCCGGAACCGCCCCTGACAATCTACTTCCAGACGCCCGTGGCGCACCTGCCACAGCACGCCACACCAACGGCCGGAAGCCAGTAGACCTACTTCCGAATACCAAGTTTTGAAATAACCTGTTGGTAACGTTCGGCGTCCTGACGCTTGAGGTAGTTGAGGAGCCGCCGCCGCTGGCTGACCAGTTTGAGCAGACCGCGCCGTGAGTGGTTATCCTTGACGTGCGTTTTGAAATGAAGTGTCAACTCTTCAATTCGTTTGGTCAACAGGGCAATCTGCACTTCCGACGAGCCGGTGTCGGTCGCATGTCGCCCATATTCCTGCAAAATACTGCTTTTAGCTTCTACGCTGAGTGCCACGAATATGTCCCCTCCAAAACGATGCGGGCAAAACGAACGGGAGCGCCAGATGGTTGGTAGATTGCTCTTCGATTCGTCTTCCTTTAGTATGCGAAACTCGTTCTTGTACCAGAATTGGGTCAGGCGAGTCAAACCTGTGTTGCCTTTCCAAGGAGTCATTCGTGAAGCGTTTAGCCCCATTTATTCTGACCTTCGCCCTTGCCGGCGGGAGCGCCGGACTACTGGCCGGTTGCGATAAAACTGATGGCGCAACTGGCGGAACGGCGGAGATTGCTGCCAAAGTTAATGCGGTTGTCATTCCGCTTTCAAAAGTCAACCGCCGCATCGAGCAAGGCATCAAGCAACAACAACCCAACGCCAAACTCAGCGATCTCAGCCCAATCGAACTGGCGGCAGCCCAACTCAAAGCCCTTGACGCGCTCATCGGGGAAGAAATCCTGCTTCAGCGCGCGCAGCGCGAGCAAATCCAGGTCACGGATGCCGAAGTTGACCAGGCCGTCAAGCGGCAGATTGCGGATGAAGGGCTGTCGGAGGAAGACTACCGTAAAAAGCTCAAGGAAGCTGGGTTGACCGAGGAAGAATTTCGGGTTGAAACCCGGCAGGCGCTCTTGGTCAGCAAGCTTCAGGAAAAGCTCAAGGCCAAGGTTCCGGCCCCTTCCGACAAGGAAATCGAAGAGTTTTTCAACCAGAACAAAGAACAGTTTCGCCTTGACCGCGGGGTTTCGCTGGGCATCATCGCCGTGGACCCAGCGGATAACGGGCTGAAGAATGACGCCATCGGTGAAGCCCAGGCCAAAGAAAAAATTGCCAAAATCGCCGAACGCCTCAAAGCGGGTGATGACTTTGCAACTGTTGCACGGACGGTCTCAGAAGATATTCAGACGGCTCAGAACAGCGGCGACGCCGGCTTTTTCCCGGAAGACGTCCTGCGTCAAACCTTTGGCGAAGCCTTGGCCAAACGCTTCTTTGGGATGACTGAAGGACAAGTTACCGAACCAATCCCCGGCTCGAACGGCCGGCTCTACATTTTCAAACTGACCGGAAAACGGACGGAGACCATCGAACCCAAGCTGGACAATCCTGAAATTCGGAAACGCATCGTTGACCTCATTCGCCAGCAACGGGAACAAATCCTGGTGGCTGCGCTCCAGGCCTCGGCAACGAATGATGCGCGCATCGAAAACTACCTCGCCCAGCGCATTCTGGACAACCCGGTCAACTTTGGCTCGGCCCGTCCGGCTGGTTCGGCCCTGCTTCCCAAGCCGGAGACGGCCCCTGCACCGCCGGAGGCCAACTCCAGCGCGGACAAGCCAGCCGAAACCAAACCAGCCGAAACCAAACCAGCGGAAACCAAGCCAGCCGAGGGAAGCCGGTGAAAACTCAATCCGAAGACAACGGCGGCTGTTATGTCAGATTCGCTTGCGTTGCCGGTAGCTAGCCAGGAAACCTACGGACTCATTGCCGGTAATGGGCAGTTTCCGTTCTACGTCGTGGATGGCGCGCGCGCGGCAGGTGTCCGCTTGGTGGTGGCGGCCATTCGGGAAGAGACCTCGCCGGCCATTGCCCAGTCCGGGGTCAAGGTTGAATGGTGTGGACTTGGCCAACTCGGCAAAATGATTCGCTTTTTTCGGCGGGAAGGCGTTCGACGTGCCATCATGGCCGGACAGGTCAAACACCGCCAGATTTTTAGTGGGGCACTGCCCGACTGGCGCATGGCGACCATGCTGCTCAAGCTGGCACGGAATAACACCGATTCGCTACTCGGGGCTGTTGTTGCCGAACTCGCCGCCGATGGCATTGAACTGGTGGACTCGACGCTGTTCGTCCCACACTTGTTAGTTCCTCAGGCAGTCCTTACCAAACGGCGGCCAAACGCCCGTGAACAAGCTGACATCGACTATGGGCTGGAAGTTGCCCAAGTCATCAGCGGGCTTGACCTTGGGCAGACCATTGTCGTACGCAACCGAGCCGTGGTGGCCGTTGAAGCCATGGAGGGCACTGACGCCGCCATCCTTCGCGCTGGTGACCTTGCCCACCGCCGTGAACTGACCGTCATCAAAGTCGCCAAGCCACAACAGGATATGCGTTTCGATGTACCGGTTGTCGGACTGCCGACGATTGAAACGATGCTGGCCGCTGGGGCAACGGCACTGGCGGTGACAGCCGGAAAAACGTTGATGTTTGACCGCGAGGCGGCAGTCGCCCTGGCCAACCGCCACAAGCTCACCATTCTGGGAGTCTGACGCCAAGATGGACCGCGACCGTTTGCTTGTCACCGTTGGTGACATTACGTGCTTTGTCGGTGACGCCATTGTGAATGCCGCCAACCCCTCCCTGCTTGGCGGCGGTGGGGTAGACGGGGCCATTCACCGCGCGGCTGGCCCCGAACTCCTCGCCGAATGCCGCACCCTTGGCGGCTGCTTACCCGGACAAGCCAAAATCACCCGTGGCTATCGCCTGCCGGCCCGGTGGATCATCCACACGGTTGGACCAATCTGGCGCGGCGGCCAGCATCATGAAGAGGAACTCCTGGCCGACTGCCACCGCAACAGCTTGGCGCTGGCGGCTCAGCATGGCCTCCAAACCCTAGCATTCCCGGCTATTTCCACTGGGGCTTATGGGTTTCCCGTCGAGCGCGCCAGCCGGATTGCCGTCCAAACACTTTGGACGGACCTCACCAAGACCTACCCAACACTTCAGGTCACGCTCGTCTGCTTTTCCGAAGCAACGGCCGAGCATTATTGCCGTGCTCAGGCAACGTTGTTCTAAACAACACTTGACTCACCCAACATAGGCCTCGAAAACCCAGTGGAAACAAGCCACCAAACCCAACCTGTGCTAGGGAATCACTTGACTTAGGGTTTGAATTGAGTGAATGTCGGGACAAGTAGCTTGGTTCATTATCTCTTAGCCAAAGTGAACGATTGGTTCGCCAAAGTTTCACCTACGCAACCTTGTAAGGGTCTCTTCTGCACCTCTGACAGGTAGAGGTTTGCCGAGAAGAACTCGGCACATTGTGGACAGGTCAAGCCAACTCCCATTTCCATCTTACATAAGGAGACGTAGTACATGCGCGTAAACCAAAGACTATTGCTGGTTGTGAGCGCCATTGCCTTACTGGGCTGGGCGCTTGCGCCGCAAGTGATGCTCGAACGTGCCGTACCTGGCGCGCGCGTCGCATCAGCCGGAACATTCAACGTTACCGGACTCAAAGGCGCATTTGCCTTGTCAAATAACCAACTCATTCCCCTTAGTCTCGATAATCCATCCAGCCCGAGCGTGCCAATCCCCATTACTGGGTTGGCGATGGGTGAGAACTTGGTTGACATTGATTTCCGCCCAATCAACGGGCTGATGTATGGCTTGGCCGTCAATGCCAGCGGACAGGTTCGGCTTTACTGCATCAGTCACCGAAACGGTGTGGCGACCCCACTGGCTCCGGCGCAGGGCCTCGTTGACACCGACGGGATAACGCCCCGTCCGGTGAGCGGAACGGTTGGCATTGACATCAACCCGGCGGTGGACCGGCTGCGCATCGTGACCAGTACTGGCCTAAACTTTCGCATGAACCCCAATACGGGGCTGTTGATTGATGGCGACTCGATGGCGCCGGGTGTCCAGCCCGATGCCAACATCAATGGCGGCACGACGAGTGTGGATTCCACGCTCTACACCAACAATGCAGGATTGGCAACCGTCACCACGCAATACACGCTTGACCCTGGCACTGACCAGATGTTCATCCAAAATCCGCCCAACAGCGGAACCCAGGTCCTTGGGCTTCCTGTGACAGTGGATGCAAGCCCTCTCGACTTCACCCGCGTCGGTGGTTTCGATGTTCCAGACGGGGTCAATACAAGCTCATCGGGCACACCGGTTACCTCCGGCCTGGCTTTTGCTGTTCTTCAGGTGGACGGCGTCAATCAGCTGTATGCAATAGCCCTTCCGTCCGGCGCAGCACGGCTCATCGGTCCGGTTGGTAACGGGATGACCCCGGTTCAGGGCCTGGCCATTCAGACCAGGCCGATTGACGGGGGTGAATTTGCCGTCTTGCTCAGTCAAGCTGGGACCAGCCTGATTCAATTCAGCCAGGGCAGTCCCTTCGCCCAAGAAGTCCTGATTTCTGGCGTCATTGGCGGTGAACAGCTCGTCGGGATTGACTATCGCCCAGCCACTGGACAGTTTTATGCGCTAGGCATCAATAGCAGCGCCAACAACGGTACGCTGTACTTGGCTGACCCTAAGACCGGCGCCTGCAGTCCCATCGCCCCATCGGCTGTCGCGTTCGTGCAGGATGACGGGGCGACGCCAGTCAGTCTTCCATCGGGGCGTTATGGGATGGACTTCAATCCGGTTGTGGATCGCGTGCGCGTCACAACCAACAGTGGACTTAATTTCCGACTGAATCCCGACAATGGATTGCCCATTGACGGCAATGGGAGCGCACTTGGCACGCAAACCGATGCCAACATCAACGGACTCCCAACCGGTTCAACCGGGGTGTCAGCCACGGCTTACACCAACTCCTTTGGTGGTGCTACGGCCACGACCCAGTACACAATCGATGCCGTCAGTCGCGCCCTTTACATCCAAAGCCCGCCCAATTCCGGGACGCAACTTTTTGTGGCCAACATCACCAGCAACAACCTGCCGTTGGCGGTTGATTTCATCAACGGCTTCGACATTTCACCGAACGTGCGCACGCGGTCCAGCAATGTGCCGGTCCTTGGCGGAAGTGGACTGCTCTTTACGAGCACAGGCGAGAGAAGCGAGATTTACAGCTTGGATCTCGTGACCGGCCGCGCGAACTTGCTGGCGCAGTTCTCGCCCGATGTTCCTGGGCTAGCCGGGGGGACTGTGGCGAGCCGGTTGGTCACCGATGTCACCAAAATTGGTGTTTACAGATCAACGACAGCGACTGCTTTCGTGCGCAACACCAACACGTCCGGCCCTGCCGACGCTGCCTTTGCATATGGGCTTCCCGGTGATATTCCAATCGCTGGCGATTGGGACGGCGACGGAGTGGACACTATCGGCGTTTTCCGTCCATCCACGGCACAGTTCCTCCTCAAAAACACCAACACACCCGGCCCCGCCGATGTCGCGTTCAACTATGGTGCACCCGGTGATCTCCCCGTCGTTGGGGATTGGACGGGCAAAGGCTTCGACTCCGTGGGCGTCTTCCGCAACGGCGTGTTTTTCCTAAGAGATAGCAACACGGCCGGCCCAGCTGACCGCGCCGTCAACTATGGTCAAGCGACAGACCTGCCTGTCGTCGGCGACTGGGATGGTGACGGGAAAACCAGCGTTGGCGTGTTCCGTAACGGTGAGTTTTTCCTGAAAAACACCAACACCTCTGGCGTTGCCGATTTCGCGTTCAGGTATGGCCTGCCTGGTGACCGCCCCGTCGCCGGCGATTGGACCGGCAAAGGGTTTGACTCCGTGGGTGTTTTCCGCAACGGGGCCTTTTTCCTGCGCAACTCAAACACAAGCGGCAATGCAGACTTTTTGGTCAACTTTGGATCTGCCGGCGACCAACCCATCGTGGGTGACTGGAACGGCGAATTTCGCTGAACCGTTGGGATTTTCCTAACGACTCTAAATCGCAGCGGACGGGTGGCAACACTCGTCCGCTTTTTGTCTAGTGTCACCTTCGGCAGGCCAAGTTTCCGCGACCGAAAAAAACTGGAGTGCCACACCAGCTCATGGCTGCACGTAGTAGCCTTCACGGCTGGTGCGGACCCTGGCTTCCAACTGGCGCAACCGGACTGAAATCCGACGAAAGCCAGTTCGCCCGGCCGGGGTATCGCCTGGCTCATAGGCCAGGGTGTAGCTGGTTGCGGCGTCCTTGGCGATGGCGCGAAACGAGTCACTGTAATCTTTTCCTGGCGTCATGGGAAAGTCTCGGCCGCCCGTCAGCGAAATGAGACGGGTGGCGTCGAGCGGCGTCGGCACGCGCATGCGGCCGGCCACGGTCAAGGTGTAGGACGGCGCGGTGACGCTGTAAACAGTCACTTCCTGTTCATTGACCCGGCGCAGCAAGTCATCCAGATTGACGTTACTGGCGCTGTCGAAACCATCCGTCAACACGACGATCAACCGCCGCAGCAGACGTCCGTTGCGTTGCCTGGGAACTTTTCTCAAGAGCGTGACCGACCGATCCAGCGCGTCAAACAGGCGGGTCGAGCCGCCAAAATTCTTGAAGCGGTCCAGCTTGGACAACAGTTTGGAGGTGTCCTTGGTAAAACCTTCGAGAACCCGCACCTCGTTGTTGAAGGTCACCAGCGCGAACATCGAGTCGGGATGGCGTTCCACCAGGAAGGCTTCGAGCGCCCGCCGCTGGAGTGCGGCTTCTTCGGGCGTCACGCTCCCAGAGACATCGAAGGCAAAAACCACGGCGAGTGGTCGCAGGGCCCGCTCGCCGTTGGCTTGAAAAAACTCAATCCGGCGTGGCTGATCATCTTCGTAGAGCAGAAAGTCATCCGGGCGCAGGCCGGCAATGGGGCGACCTTGGGGATCCGTAACGGTGACTTCGACGGTCACGAGGTTGCTTCGCAGGACAATGTCTTCCTGGGCCTGGACACCAACTGGAAGTCCAGCCAGACCACTGCCGCCAACCAGAAGAAAACCAACCCAGACCATCCAGTATCGTATCGCTCTGCCAGCCATCCGCGATCTCCCAAGTTGATAGGTAAATCATACAGCTAATTTTTGCGCGGCGCGTTATAGTGATGTCCCCAATTGTTGCCGAGTGCTGAGACACTCCGCGAGGCGCACGACCGTGATTCGATTTGAAGACATTGCCGAAAAAATCGAGCGCTACCACCCAAACGCCGACCTCGACCTGCTACGCCGGGCCTACTTGCTGTCGGCGCAAATGCACAAGGGCCAAGTGCGTAAGTCCGGCGAGCCATACCTCATGCACCCCCTCACCGTGGCTTATATCCTGGCTGAAATGCGCCTGGATGTCATCTGCGTGACGACGGGACTGCTTCATGATGTCGTCGAAGATACCCACGTCACACTGGATGAACTCAAGGCTCAGTTCGGTTCTGAAATTGCGCATCTGGTGGACGGGCTCACCAAAATTTCCAACATCGAGTACACCTCGCGCGAAGACCGCCAGGCTGAAACCGTCCGCAAGATGCTCCTGGCGATGGTGGATGACATCCGGGTCGTGCTGGTCAAGTTGGCTGACCGTCTGCACAACATGCGGACGCTCGACCACATGCCGCCGGAAAAACGTGCGGCGAAAGCCCAGGAAACGCTCGACATCTACGCTCCGATTGCCCACCGCCTGGGGATGGGGAAGATCCGTGGCGAACTCGAAGACCTCAGCTTTCAATATCTTTACCCGGATGACTACCGTCACCTGAAATCCATCGTGGATCAGCGGCGTCCGGCGCTCGAAGCCGACCTAGCGCACGTCCGTGCCACGCTCCAGGAAAAGCTCCCCGAACACAACGTCAAGGTCGTCGAAATCCAGGGGCGCATCAAGCGGCTTTACAGCCTTTACCGCAAACTCAAGCAGCAAGCGATCTCGATTGACCAAGTCTATGACCTGATGGCCGTGCGGGTCATCACGCAGGATATTGCTGACTGCTACGCGGCCGTCGGCGTGGTTCACAACATCTGGAAACCCGTTCCTGGGCGATTCAAGGACTGGATTGGCATTCCACGCAATAACCTGTACCAATCGCTCCACACCTCGGTTGTCGGCGATATTGGGCACGCTTTCGAGGTGCAAATTCGGACGGCCGAAATGCACAAAATCGCCGAAGAAGGCATTGCGGCGCACTGGCGCTACAAAGAAGGGCGCTCTGCCGTCAAGGAGGATCACGAAGCCTACGCCTGGCTCAAACGCCTAGTCGAGTGGCAGCAGGAAGTTTCTGACTCACGCGAGTTTCTCGACGAGCTGAAAATCAACCTTTACCCCAATGAGGTTTACACCTACACGCCCAGGGGCAAAGTACTCGAGTTGCCGCGTGGCTCGTGTCCGATTGATTTCGCCTATGCCATCCACAGCGATGTCGGACAACAATGTGTCGGCGCCAAGGTCAACGGCAATATCGTCAAGCTCTCATACGAACTCAAAAACGGCGATGTCGTCGAGATCTTGACTTCGCCAAATGGCAAACCGAACCGCGACTGGCTCAAGCTGGTCAAAACGGCCCGCGCGCGCAACAAAATCCGGCGCTATTTGGTTGAAACCGAACGCCAGCGGTCACTCGAAATTGGCCGCAAGTCGCTCGAACGCGAAGCCGACCGCCTCAAGCTCAACCTGCGGAAGTTACTTGAAGCTGGCGAACTCAATCGGGTTGCCCAGGATCATGGCTACCAGCGCGACGAAGACCTCATTGCCGCCGTTGGTTACGGGAAGCTCGAAGCGCGGCATGTGCTGGTCAAATTCGTGCCGCCGTCCAAACTGACCGAACTCGACGCCCGTACCCCCGCCAACGGACTCGCCAAAGTCAGTCGCCTCGTCAAGAAGTACCTGCGTCTTGGCCCAGACCGCATTCAAGTGCGTGGGATTGATGAAGTGCTCGTGTTTCGGGCGCGCTGTTGCTCGCCCATTCGGGGCGAAAAGATCATCGGCTACATTACCCGCGGCAAGGGGGTAGCCATTCATCGGGCTGACTGTACCAATGCGGCCAACCTGATGATCAACCGGGAACGCATGATTGATGTGGACTGGGTCATCGAAACTGAAGGAACGACCACCTATCCCGTCACCTTGTCGGCCACCACGGAAAACCGTCCCGGTATCCTCGCCAACGTGATCACCGCCGTGGCGGAAATCAAAACCAACATCCGCGAATCCCATGCGCATGTTGGCTCGGATGGATTTGGGCGCATTACCATCACGCTCGACGTGCATGACGCCAAGCACCTGTCGCGCGTCATGCGCGCCATCCGTAATGTTTCTGGCGTTGCCAGCCTCGAACGCTTGGTGACCAACGGCGAGGCCGACCGGTAAGCCCGTTGCGACCACTCAGGCGCTCAACAACTGCTCAGGCGCTCAACAACTGTTTGATGCGGGTGGCTTCACGCAAGCCGGAGAGATAGGCCCCATGAACCGTCCCGCGATAGGCCGCCGACGTGTGCTCTCCGGCAAAGCGCAAGCGCTTGCCAACCGGCGCGGCCAAGGACTCGAAGTCCTGGCGCGTCGCTCCAACGGAAGCAAACGAATAGGCCCCACGCGCAAACGCATCGCTTCCCCAGCGCGTGACGAGAACCCGCTCCGGCGCTGGCACATCGCCAAACATCGTCCGTAGCGTCGCCATCACGTCGTCCGTAATCTGGGCGTCTGATTGCTGCTCAAAGGTCCGCCCGTAGCTGTCAAAGGCAAAGGTGACAAGGGCGTTGACATCGCAGAACGTACGGGTGTTGAGGAAGTAGTTATACTTTCCCATCACGCTCGACTGAAAGCCAAAGTATTGGGTTTTCACATCCCAGTGGGGCTGGCCAAACACCAGACAAACCTTGTTGACGACGCCGACCCTGACCCGGGCTATCGCCTCACGCTTGCGGGCCGGGAGGCCGGGTGAAAACGTGACGCCGCCGGACTGCAAGACGCCCAACGGCAATGTCACAATGGCAGCGTCGGCTTCATAGGTTTCGCCATGCGTGTCGGTCACGCTCACGTGCTCGTCGTCGTAGGCGATACTCGCCACTATTGTTTCGGTTTGGATATCAAGACCCTGGGCCAGCCAGTTCGTCACGGCATCGTAGCCGTCAATCATCAAGACATCCTTGCCGGGATATTTCTCATCATTCTGCCATTCGGCAGCGGAAAGGCGTTCGATGCTCCCGCCACTGTCAAACTCCATGTAGGCCGATAGAAAGTACCGCATCAGCGGATCAGCCAGGGCTTCCGGCGCGATTCGGCGCAGCGCCAGCGCGACGCTCTCATCACGAGTTTGCTTTGGCGCGTCAGCTTCGAGTCGCTTGACCAAATCGCGGTAGCGCCGCTCGCCCTTGGTCATGGACGGACCATCCACAACCTGGCCACGGCTGTCATACATCAAAACGCTTTCATCATCGGTCACAAACATCCGTCCCTTGGCCTTGGTTGCCAACTCGGTAATCGGGTTGCCCTCCGGGCCGTGAATCCAAGCCGCGCCCAAATCAAATGGGAAGCCCAGCGACCGATCGGTGTGAATGCGTCCGCCGATATAGTCCCGCGCTTCGAGCACCTTGACCTCAACTCCGGCATCCGCCAGCGCGCGGCCCGCGGCGAGACCGGCCATGCCCGCGCCAATCACGACGACCTTACCGGCAACCGGGCGTCCAGCCACTGAGCGCGCCAATGCCAGGAACGGCGAGCAGGTCGCCAAAACGTGTAGAAAATGCCGCCGTGAAAACCGCGGCAACGCAAACGGTTTCATCAGACCTTCCCACCTTTAGAAATTTCGCCCGCAGAGACTACCCAAGCCACCTGCGAACGACAAGAACCGGGTCTGCGCCACCAAATAGGCCGGTGGACTCGGTCAAACGGCGCGTGAACTCTACAAACGCCACCATTGACGACCCTTCGCGGTCTTCGTCACACTAAGCCATTGAGCGTACCGGCGCTGCCGGCGTCACATCAACCGCTTGCGCTCGCCGACTTCCCAGATGCTCCCGAAACCACCTTGGCCGACCTACCCTGAATATGAATCAGCCCTAGCCGCGCTGAATGGGCAGCGCATCCTCGTCCTAGGGGACGTGATGCTCGACGAGTTCTTTTGGGGACGCGCCAACCGCATCGCGCCAGAAGCGCCCGTGCCGGTGGTCGAAGTTGAGCGTGAGAGCTACGCGCTGGGTGGCGCGGCAAATGTCGCAGCCAACATCCGTTCACTGGGGGGACTACCGTTTGTGATTGGCGTCGTTGGCGACGACCTTGCCGCCGAGCACCTCCGCGACGCCATGCTGCGCTGGCACCTGGAATGGCAGGGGCTGGTCGTGGATGCCAGCCGCCCGACGACGCGCAAGACCCGCGTGATGGTCAACGCCCACCAACTGGCCCGCTTCGACCGCGAATCCCGGCAACCCATTTCCACCGCCATCGAAGCCGACCTTCTGGCCAGGATTGATGACTGGTTGCCACAGGTGAGCGCCGTCGCCGTATCAGATTACGATAAAGGCGCGCTCACGCCGAATCTTTTGCGGCAGGTGCTGACGCGCGCGCGCCAGCGTGGTCTGCCGGTGGCACTTGATCCGAAGCCGGCCCGCTTCACCGCTTATCAACCGGTCACGGTCGTGACGCCCAACCACCTCGAAGCCGCGGCCATTGCTCAACTACCGATCACGGACGAGGCGTCACTGGAAGCGGCCTGCCGATGCCTTTCCGCCATGATTGGCGCAGCTCATGTGCTCGTTACACGTGGCGAAGCGGGCATGACGCTCTATGAAGCCACGGGGCAGATGCAGCACATCCCGGCCGCCGCGCGCGAAGTCTATGATGTGACCGGTGCCGGCGACACGGTTCTGGCGGCGCTCGCCCTTGGGCTGAGTGCCGGACTCACCCTGCCCCAATCCGCCCACATCGCCAACCGCGCCGCCGGTGTGGTGGTAGGCAAACTGGGCACGGCGACCGCCCGACCGGAAGAAGTGCTTGCCGGGCAAGCCACCTCGGCGCTCCCACCGGCGCGTTGACCGGCGGCATGAGGCTTTGTTATGGTTCGTACACTTCGGTACCAGCCCGCCACCAGAAACGTTTATTTATACAGGAATCCCCCTTCGGCCGGGTTGAGTTTCGAGATATGACGGCAGGGTTGCCGAATAGATTACAATCTCAATCTCCAAAGGAGCGGACATGGCGCACGAGGACTTTGTCAAAGGTTTGGAGGGCGTGTTGGCAGCGCAATCATCCATTTGTTTTATTGATGGCGCGGCGGGTCGCCTGACATATCGCGGGATTGATATTCAGGACTTGGCTGAAAACTCGACGTTCGAGGAAACGGCGTATTTTTTATTGTTCGGCACTTTACCCCAGCAAACTGAACTGGACGCCTTTATCAAGCAACTGCAAACCGAACGGGAAGTTCCGGCCGAAATCTACACCTTGCTGCGAACGTTGCCGTCCACGGCGACGCCGATGGAAGTGCTGCGCACGGCAACGTCTGCGCTCTCGGCCTACGATCCGGACGGACACGACAATAGTGATGCGGCCAATGTTCGCAAGGCGGTGCGCCTCATCGCCCAGATGACGACGCTCACCACGGCGTATGACCGCATCCGGCGCGGACTGGACCCAATCCAACCAGACCCATCGCTTTCCACGGCAGAAAGCTTCCTCTATGGACTCACGGGCGAAAAACCCCATCCGTCCAGTGCCCGCGTGTTTGACGTATGCCTGATCCTGCACGCCGACCATGAGCTGAACGCTTCGACCTTCGCCGCCCGGGTGATTGCGTCAACGTTGTCGGATGTCCATGCGGCCGTTACTGGCGCGATTGGCGCACTGGCCGGCTCGCTCCACGGCGGGGCCAACCAGCGCGTGCTGGAAATGCTGCTCGAAATTGGGGAACTCGACCGAGTCGAAGCTTACGTGGACAACCTCTTTGCCAATAAGAAGAAGATCATGGGCTTTGGGCATCGGGTATATCGCACGATGGACCCACGCGCGACCGTCCTGCGCAAGTTTGCCAAGCAGTTGGGTGAAGACGTTGGTAACACGAAGTGGTACGAAATGGCCGAACGGATTGAGCAACTCGCTTTTGACCGCAAGAAGCTCTATCCCAATGTGGACTTTTTCTCCGCGCCGGTCTTTTACACGCTCAATATCCCAGTAGACCTGTTCACGCCAATTTTTGCGTGCAGCCGCATCGCGGGCTGGGTAGCCCATACGGTCGAGCAGTTGCGTGACAACCGGCTCATCCGTCCACTTGCGCTTTACACCGGAGCGGAAAAGGCGAACTACATCCCCATGGCGGAACGCTAGCCGATAGTGGGACACTAGGTCGCGCCAGACTGGAGCGCGCTTGCCATGCCGGGCTTATCCGGGGCAACCCTCGCCTTTGTCGAGCGGCTTGCCGCGCACTATGACCGTTATGTCGTTCAGGGAGCCACGCCCCGCCTGACGGCGGCGGCGCTGGCGGCTCACTTGCAAGACCTCGCGGCTCAAGACGGGCGCATCAAGGTTGATGTTGCGGGTCGGTCAGCCGTCGGGCGGCCGATTCACCGGGTGATGGTTGGGCAGGGCCGGCGGCGCGTTCTGATGTGGACGCAGATGCACGGCGACGAACCGACCGCCACCCTGGCCGTGCTCGACATCCTGAGCGCCCTCAACTACTTCGGACAGGACCCGGCACTGGATACGACGCTCAGGGAAGTCCAGGTCTGCATCCTTCCAATGCTCAACCCAGACGGGGCAGAGGTTTTCCAACGGCGGACAGCCCAGGGCATTGATCTCAACCGGGATGCCCGTTGCTTGCGGACGGTCGAAGCGCAAACCCTCAAGCGGACGCACGATACCTTCGTCCCGGACTACGCCTTCAACCTACACGACCAAAACCCACGCTACACAGTTGGGGAGAGTCGCCGCTTGACCGCCATGGCGTTTCTCGCGCCCGCGCACGATGCTTCCGGCAAGGACAACGTCGCCCGTCGCCGCGCCAAACGGCTGGCAGCGGCGCTGGTCCAGCTTTTGACGCCTTACATTTCCGGCCACATGGCCCGCTTTGACGATACCCATGAGCCGCGTAGCTTTGGCGATGCCATGCAAGGCTGGGGAACGAGCGTCGTCCTGGTCGAATCAGGTGGCTGGCGCAATGATCCGGAAAAGGCTTTTCTGCGGAAGCTCAACACAATTCTGCTGCTAGGCGCGCTTCACGCCATTGCCGGCGACGAATGTGACGAGATAGAAGTATCGGCCTATGAAGCGCTTCCCACCAATACGAACCACTTCTATGACCTGATTTTTGAGTCCGCCAAGCTTGACTTCGGCAATGGCATTCCGCCAATCACCGCCGACATTGCCATCAACCTCAACGACAGTTGGCAGGCGTCGCCGGCGGATATTACGCGCGGGCGGGTGATGGACGTGGGCGACCTGCGGGACTATGAAGCCAATGAACGCTGGTCGCTGGCCGGGCAATCGGTCAATGGCACCGAACTCAGCCTCGACGCCGAGATTGATGTGGACATGCTCCGCGCTATCGCGCGGCCCAGCGCGCCTTCCTGACCCAGACTGAGCTCACTGACTGGTTCTGGGATGCGCGCCGATCCCCGGATCGGGCTGGGGCAGCATCCGCCCATTGACCAACCGCGCGCCTTCAAAGGGATCGTGGGCAATGAGCGCCGCGCCATCCAAATCAGCCCAGTCGGCAAGCGGCGAAAGCTGGACGGCAGCGGAAATCGCGCAGGATGTTTCAGTCATGCACCCCAGGAGGGTTCGCAGCCCAAGCGCCCGCGCCGTCGTCAATATGGCCTGGGCGGCGCGTAACCCGCCGCACTTGGCCAGCTTGACATTGACACCGTGGTAAACCCCCGGCGCGCGAACGACATCCGACAGCGTCCGAATGGCCTCATCGCCAATAATCGGCAGTGGGCTGCGCTCGGTCAGCCAGGCATGATCGGCGACCCGCGCGGCCGAAAACGGCTGTTCAACGAACAGGACGTTTTGTTCAGCCAACCAGCCGATGAAATCCAGCGCCGCCACGCGGTCCTGCCAACCCTGATTGGCATCCACGGAAAGCGGTCGGTCAGTCACGTCGCGCACAGCCTGCACCAGCGCCCGGTCATCAGCCCCACCCAGCTTGAGCTTGAGAATTCGATAGTCAGTTGCCTGTGATGCCTTGCGTCGAAGGGCTTCGGGCGTATCCAGTCCCAGGGTCAACGACGTCGCCGGAATCCGCGCCAGATCAAATCCCCAGAGCACGTAGAGCGGCCGTCCGATGACCTTGCCAAACAAGTCATGGAGCGCGATGTCCACCGCAGCCAGCGCGGGCGGCAGCTCGCCCACTGCGGCGGCAGCCGTCGCCAGCCGGGCATCCAGGTTTAGGGGGTCGGCATCGTCTGCCCAGTCAATCCGGCTCAACGCCTCGCAGACGCCGGATGGTGTCCATCCCAAGTACGGCGGCAGGGCAACTTCACCGTAGCCAATCAACCCGCCATGGTGCAGCTCCACGAGCACGGCCGGGGTGGTCGTCCGGCTGCCAACCGCCAGGGTAAACGGCGCTTTGAGTTCCAGTGTCCACGGACGCGCAACCAAACGCATGGGACTGATCCTGCTGACCTAACCATCACTCACGACCTGCCAGCCGCCAATGACGTTTGTTTTCAGTCTAAAAAACACAGAATAATTGACGACGGATGGAGTTTCTTAGATAACCTAACCATACTAAATTTGTTGCCATCAACTGAAACATGAAACGAATTGCGCTTGTGACCGGGGGCACGGCTGGCATCGGCAAGGAAACGGTGCGCGGGTTGGCGCGGGCCGGACTCGCCGTTGTTTTGGTCGGACGCAACCATCAAAAGTGTGCGGATGTTGCCCAGGAACTCTGCGCCGACACCGGCAACCCCGACATCACAGCCCTGACGGCCGATCTGTCGCGCCTGGATGACATCCGGCGCGTGGCGGCGGAGTTTTGCGCGCGCCATGCCCGGCTGGATGTTCTGGTCAACAATGCTGGGGCGATCTTTGACACGCGGCGCGTCACGCCCGACGGATTCGAGCAAACCTTTGCGCTCAACCACCTGTCGTATTTTTTGCTGACCAACCTGCTTCTCGACCGCCTGACCGCCAGCGCACCCGCCCGGATTGTCAATGTCAGCTCAACCGCGCACCGCTTTGTTTCCGGGGTAGATTTCGCTGATCTTCAGTTTGAGAGGAAGCCCTACGCCGCCATGACGGCCTATGGGCAATCAAAGCTCATGAACATTTTGTTCAGCCACATGCTAGCTCGGCGGTTGGAAGGCACGGGCGTGACTTCCAATAGCCTGCATCCGGGCGGTGTGGCGTCAAACTTTGCCGATAACACGACCGGATGGTTTCGGCTGACGGCCAAAGCACTCAAATGGGCGGTGGGAATTTCTCCGGCGCGCGGCGCCGAGACCTCGCTGTACTTGGCAACCTCGACCGACGTGGAAGGGGTCAGTGGCAAGTACTTTGAACGCTGCCGCGTCACGCCCGCCAGCGCCGCCGCAACAGACCAAGTGGCGCAGACGCGCTTATGGCAAGTGAGCGAAGAAGCCGTTGGCCAGGTGTTTCCCGCGCCGGCAGGAGTTACCTTGTGATTTTTGACGCTCCGCCAGTTTCCTCGGTCACACGTCCATCCACGGCATCCACCACGTCACCAACCCGGCTGGGGCAGGCGCTCGCCATCTTACTCCTCACTTGGTGGATACTGCCATTTCTGGCCTTCTTCGTGGTTGCCGCGCCGGGCGGGATTGGATTCGAGTTTCAACTCGGTTTCAAAAGTGGAGCGACCGCACTGGTGCTAGCCAGTTTGGTGGCGCTGGGGCTTCGCCTCGTGGCGATGGGCAGCTCGCTGGTTGAAATCTGGCGGCGGCGGAAACGGCGCGCCGTTGAAATGGAGTGGACGCTACCAAATTCCGAACGGATTCGACCGATTTCGATTGTGCTGTGGCTGTCCGGAGGGCGGGAACAAGCCGTTGAAACCATTGATCGCCTGCTGGTGCTGGACTACCCACGCTTCGAGGTGATTGTCGTCAACGATGGGGTGACGGATGGCACGCAGGCTTGCCTGCAAGAAGCATTTTTACTCCACCCAACCTCACGCATCATTCAGCAAAGCGTCCCCATGAAGGCCGAGCCGACGCTTTACGCCTCGGCCAAGCATGCCAATCTGACAGTTGTCGCCAAACCGGAAACCGGACGGGAAGATTCCCTCAACTGCGGACTCAACCTCTCACGCTACCCGCTCATCTGCGCACTCGACGCGCAAGTTACCCTTGACCCCGACGCCCTCATTGAACTTGCCAGAGGCTTTATCGAGGAGGTAGCGCAAACCGTCGCGGTGAGCTGCCTGGCCGAGTTTCCAGGCGACACCTCGACGCCAAGCAGCTCCGACATCCGTTTATCGGCCGATGGTATCGCGCCGTCTTACGTGATGACGCAGCGGTTGGTGAGCACCGCGCCGGCGTCGCGTCCGCTCGATGACCTGCAACGCGTTGACCGGGCGGCCCAGTTTCACGCCCAGTGGTTTCTCCGCGCCGGGGTTGGAAACATGGCGCTGCTGCCCGGTGTGGTGTCGCTCCTGAAGAAAACTGAGATTGTGGCAGCGGGTGGCTACCGAACCGGACGCGCAGCCGATACGCTCGACCTGTTGTTGACGGCTTACGCCGCGCGCAAACAGGAAGAAACGCGGAGGGTCTTGTTTTTGCCGGAAGTCATGGCCCGCATTCCACCTGCCAGCTCCCTGGATAGCGCCATGACGGCACGGGCCGTTGCCACGCGGGAAACCTTTGGCGTCATCGTCCGCCATCTGGGCCTGACATTTGGCGGGCAGGGTGACTGGCGCGCGCGGGTGGCGCTACCGATTTTTATTGTCGCATCTATCGCCGCGCCTATCTGGGAATGGTTCGCCATCCTGTTGGTGGACATTGCGGCCCTTGCCGGGGGCTTCACCTTCAGCGAACTCGTGGCGCTCCTGGTGCTGTTTGTCGCCATCGGGCTGGCGGATGGCCTGTGCGCCATCCTCTGTGACGAAGCCTCCAATCGTCGCCGTCGTTCAACGGCAGAGATACTTCGCTTGGTGCTCGCCGCAGTCAAGCATGCCGTTGGCTTCCGGTGGATGATGGGACTGGCGCACCTACGTGGCATGCTGGCGTACATTTCAGGAAGCTCAATCCGTGAAACGATAGTGCTGAAGTAGCCGATTGTCTGAGTCAGCTTTGCTTTCGGAGTGAGCCGTTTTCCCCATGCGCGTTACCGAGATTTTCTTCAGCATCCAAGGGGAATCCAGCTATGCCGGACTGCCCTGCGCGTTTGTGCGCACGACCGGCTGCGACCTCCGGTGTACGTGGTGTGACTCGGAATACACCTTCACCGGCGGAACGCACATGTCGGTCGAAGCGATTCTGGAACGGGTGCATGCCTACCCGACCCGCCTCGTCGAACTCACCGGCGGTGAGCCACTGCTGCAAAAAGACATTCACGAACTTGCCGAAAAGTTACTCGACGAAGGCTACACGGTGCTGATTGAAACCGGCGGACACCGGGATGTCTCCGCACTTGACCCACGGATCGTCAAAATCCTCGACATCAAGTGCCCCGGCAGCGGCATGGTGGAAAAAAACCTGTGGTCAAATCTGGACTACATCACCCGGCGCGACGAGGTCAAGTTTGTGCTCGCCGACCTGTCGGATTACTTTTGGGCACGCGAAATCCTCCGCATTTACCGGCTGGAGCAGCGGACGAACGTCCTGTTTTCAACAGTGCATGGCGTCGAGCGGCAACCCATCGTTGAGCGTCTGTTAGCCGACGGTCTTCAGGTTCGGTTTCAGGCGCAGTTACACAAGCTCATTTGGCCGGCTGAGATGCGCGGTGTCTGACAAGCCTGGCCGCACCTGCTTTCACGCCGGCCAATCCGCCGAGGCTTACCACGACCCGCTTGCCGTCGCGCCGACGAAGGTGTAGCGTTTTTTCTACCATTACGGGCTGCGTTCGATGCTACGCGGCTGTCATTCCGCCATGGGAGATCACGTCATGCGTCCATCTACACTCAAGCATCTTGCCCTTGGCTGCGCGGTCATTGCAGCGGCTGGCGGGATTGGCCTGATGCGCCGCCTGCCAGCGCCGAAGCCGCGTGGCATAAAATCTTGCCGAGTCGAAGTCAAGCCGAGCCAGCCGCCTTCGGCGGCAACCGTTGCGGAACGCCCCGAAAGCTATGGCTTCATCGTCAAATACAAGCGAACCGCCAAGCCCAGCCTGATCATGCAGATGCTTGAGCAGATGAACGTTCGCAATCCATATCGCTACCCCAATCTCCCTCAGTTCGCCTTTGGCATGTACCCGGAAAGCGAAGCCGGCGCGACCGACGCTTTTCTGGAGCGCCTACGGAAGCATCCGGGCGTGGAGTATGTCGAACCGAACTACGTGTACAAAATTGGCGACACGCGGCCCGACGATCCCGGCTTCGCCGAGCAATGGGGACACTTCAACGATGGGCAGCCCATCAAAGGTGGGCGTCCGGGGATTCCTGGCGTGGACTCGGCCGTGCTCGCGGCCTGGGATGTCACCACCGGCAACCGTGATGTCGTCGTGGCGGTGATTGACACAGGCGTTGACTACCTGCACGAAGACCTTGCCGACAACATGTGGGTCAACGAGCGTGAAATCCCCAACAACGGGATTGACGATGACGGCAATGGCATCGTGGACGATTACTATGGCTATAGCGCCGTGGGTAACAGCGGCAATCCCATGGATGACAACGGTCATGGCACACACTGCGCGGGCGTCATCGGCGCAAAAGGTGACAACGGGGCCGGGATTGCCGGCGTCAACTGGGATGTCCGCATCATGGCGCTGAAGTTTCTTGATGCCAATGGGCGCGGCACGCTCAACGACGCCCTGGAGTGCATTGATTACGCGATTGCAATGAAGCAGCGTGGTGTCAACCTGCGCGTGCTCTCGAATAGCTGGGGTGGCGGCGGCTACTCGCGGGCACTGGAAGACGCCATCCGCACGGCGAATGCGAACGACATCCTCTTCGTGGCAGCCGCCGGCAACAGCGGGACCAACAATGACCGAGTGCCACACTACCCAGCTTCCTACAACGTCGCCAATGTGCTTTCGGTTGCAGCACTCGCGCCCAATGACACACTGGCGTCGTTTTCCTGTTATGGCACGAAAACGGTTCACCTGGCCGCGCCGGGTGTGGATGTGTACAGCACGGTCCCCGTCCACATCTTCGGGCAAGGCTACAAGCACTTCTCAGGCACTTCGATGGCAACGCCCTACGTCGCCGGGGCAGCGGCCCTGGTGCTGGCGCGGGACCCAAAGCAGTCGGTCAAGCAGCTCAAAGCCCAACTGCTCCGCTCGGTAACACCGGTTGCTGCACTCGACGGGCGACTGGTAACGGGTGGACGCCTCAACATCGCGCGGGCGCTGGGCGTCCGAGGTGAATAGACGCTTACACGGTTTCCGCAGCACTGCCTGTTCACAGCGTCGGATTATTGCTCACGCCCTCGCCGAGCTTGGCGGGGGCGTTGCGCATGCCGTTGCGGTGGATGACTGCTGGCTCCAAACAAGCCATGAATTTCCATCAGCGCACTATCGTCTATATGACCCGTCCGGCCTTGCGGTTGGCGCTCCACCCATTCTTTCGGATGACGTACGCCGGCGTCGAGCATGTGCCGAAGACCGGCCCCGTGCTGTTAGCGCCGAATCATCAGGCTTACGCCGACCCGTTTTGGATTGGGCTGCCGATTCGCCGTCCGATTCATTTCATGACCTGGAGCCGTGTCTTTCGGGTGTCGTACTTACGTCCGTTCCTGCGCTATTTCCAGTGCTTTCCAGTTGACCACGACAAGCCATTCGACAAACGCGCGCTCAAGATCACACAAGACCTGCTTCGCGCTGGCCAGATTGTCATGATTTTCCCCGAAGGCGGACGGACACCCCACGGCGACCTACAGGATTTCAAAGCCGGGGCCTTTCGAATTGCTGTCAAAATGCAGGTGCCGATTGTGCCGGTCACGCTCAACGGCGGATTTGAAGCGTGGAGCATGTACCGCAAGCTCCCCCGGCCAGGCAAAATCAGGGTTCACTTTCACCCGCCAATGTACTTTTCAGCCAATGACCGCGATTTGAAGGAAGTAACGGCTGAGGCTGCCCGCGCCGTGCGCGAGGTAATCGCCAGCAAGCTCCTGCGCCCACCATCATGACTGAATCAGCCACGACCGACCCGGTCAAGCCAGAGCCGAAAACGAACCTCAGCGATGCGGCACTGATTGCCGCCGCACAGGCAGCGCGGCGGCACGCGCATGCGCCTTATTCAAAGTTTTCCGTTGGGGCGGTCATTCAAACGCGCGACGGACGCTTTTACACCGGCTGCAACATTGAAAACGCCTCGTTTGGACTCACGGTCTGCGCCGAGCGCGTGGCGCTGTTCAAGGCGCTTTCCGAAGGCGAGCGGGCTTTCCGCGCGGTTGTCATTGCCGCTGATGCCGCGACCCCAACGCCGCCGTGCGGCGCCTGCCGACAGGTCTTGTGGGAATTCTGCGGCGACATCCGCATCGTCAGCACCAACCCACAGGGTGTAACGGGCGAGTGGTCGCTGGCGGCGCTGCTGCCGGCGGCATTTGACGACCAGAACCTGAAGCCGCTCGACCAGACTCCGGCCCAAGCTGCCGAGACCCCGGCTCCCCAGTCAACCAGCACTCAGTCCTGAAAGGCGCGCTAACTTCGTTGGCGTCCTTAGTTGTCGTCGCCAAACAGGCTGCTCGACGTGCTGCCAGCGCGTGGCAAGGTCGTGGCAATTCGTCCGACGAGTCGGCTAAACGGTAGCGTCTGGAGCATGACGTAGCCGGGACCTGTCAATGACGCCAAAAACAACCCTTCACCGCCGAACAGGGCATTTTTGAAGCCACCCACAAACTGGATATTGAACTGCACCGACGGCTGGAAAGCCACGACGCAGCCGGTATCCACGCGCAGGGTTTCGCCTGGCCGTAACGTGTGGGAGATAATGGCCCCGCCGGCGTGAATGAAGGCTAATCCGTCACCTTGCAGGCGCTGGAGAATAAAGCCTTCACCGCCAAAAAAGCCTGCGCCAAGTCGCTGCTGAAAGCCAACGCTGATGTCCGTCCCCCGCGCGGCGCAGAGAAACGAGTCCTTCTGGCACAGCACTTCGCCGCCAAACTTGGCCAGATCGATGGGGATGATCTTGCCGGGATAGGGCGCGGCAAAGGCTACGTCGGCCCGCGCCTGACCGTAGTTGGTAAAGGTCGTGATAAAAAAGCCTGCGCCGGAAAATACGCGCCCAACGGCCTTGGCCAGATTGCCGAAGAAGCCCTTGGAGCTATCCGTCGCCATGGTCGTCTGCATTTGAATGCCGTCCGTCATGTAGAGCATCACGCCGGCTTCGGCAAGCACTTGCTCATTTGGGTCAAGGGTGATGATCACGCCCTGCAAATCATCCCCAACAATACGGTAATCAATAACATCCGACTGCGGCATGTGATGAACCTTCCTGGGACAAGCTGCGCCTTGGCGGCGGTTCGTTCGTAACACAGTCGCCAAGTAGGAAACAAAGTGTTTTACGCTCGCCCTAGCTCACGCAGGACGGCTGCGCGCAGTTTGTACTTTTCCACCTTATTGGTCAGCGTGCGCGGTAGCTCCGTTACCAGGCGCACATACTGCGGTTGCATAAACTTGGGCAAGTGCTCATTCGCCCACGCCAGAAGCTGTGCCTCGGTGAGCGCACCATCCGACTTTGGGACGACAAACGCCACAATATCGTCCTCATCGCCTTCCACGGCAGGAATCGGGAACACGGCGCACAAGGCAATCTCTGGGTGCTGATGCAGCAGGTCTTCGACAACATAGCTGGAGAAGTTTTCCCCACGTCGCCGGAGTCGGTCGCCCAGTCGGTCAACGAAGAAGTATTCACCGTCGGCACTCACGTAGGCCGCATCGCCCGTGTGGAACCACAGGTTGCGAAAGGCTCTGAGGGTGGCCTCCGGTTTGCCCAGATAGCCGTCAAACAGGAGTCCCGGAATTTTGGGACGAAAACAGAGTTCCCCCAGCTCGCCCGGCGCGCAGGGATAGCCGTTGGCGTCCAGAATGGCAACCTCATGAAAGGGCATCGGGTGGCCCATGGCCCCTTTGGTCGTCACGGCCGCGCCCGCGACCACCGGCACGCCAAACCGTTCGGCGACTTGGCGGATGTGGGCGCGGGTCGCGCCTTTCCAGTGTTCGGGTGGCGTTCCTTCACCTTCCGGCATTTCCTCGATGACCAGGCACAACCCCAAGCCAGACTCCGTCTGGCCGAAGCCGGTCGTGACAATGTCAAATCCGAAGCGGCGCGCGATTTCCTGATGATTGAGTGGCAACGGCTGGAGATGCACCTTCGCCAACGGCGTGGCGCGGTCGTCAGCGCGTGGTGGGGCCTTCATCAACCAGGGCGTCATGACATCGAGCAAGATGGCCGTCGTTGCGCCGCGCTTTGCGATTCGCGCCCAGAACTCCTGTGGGCTGAAACGATTCCACACGGCAACTTCGCACCCAACCCACGCAGCGCGCGCGATGAGCGCAAAAGCCCCGGCAATGTGATACATCGGCAGGTCGCAGTAGATGACATCCTCGCGGGTCAACAACTTGCGCGCCAGGAAGCAATACTGGTTCAGACAGCGGAAGGGCAGGATGACCCCCTTGGACGGCCCAGTGGTTCCCGAGGTATAGACGATGCTGGCCGGATCGGTGTACCGAACGGTTAGGTCCGGGCGCGGGGCCGGGGCCAGTAATTCCGCCCAGTCCAAGGCCGGAAACTCGGACGGCAGCGGCACACGCTCGGACGGTGGCACGTGGTCGTGAGCGGTGTCCGGCGCGTCATACACCACGGCCCGCGGCGGCCGCGCCAGTTCGGCGGTGATTTCCGCCAAGCGCGGGATTATTCCTGGCTCGGTCAGCAACAAGTCCGGTTGCGTATCGTTGAGCGTGTAGGCAAGCAGCTTTCCGGTGAAGGTATAGTTGATCGGACAAAAGACCGCGCCGGCTTTCCAGATGCCAAACATCGCCAGCGTCGTTACCAGCGGATTGTGCAGGAGTACTGATACCCGGCTGCCCCGTCCGATGCCCAGGCGGGTCAGGTTTCCGGCAATCCGGTCGGTGATGTCCGCCACTTCGCCAAAGGTCAGCGCGCGGTCATCTTCACCGTAATAGAAGTACACGGCATCCGGTGAGGTGTGGGCCCAGGCATCGAGCCGCTCAAAGACGATTTCCTCGCGTTCAAAATCGGTGAGTAAGTCGCGCATAGACGTTCCGCGGGGTGGAGAGCTGAAGTGTTGGCCAGGTTGATTTGAAGTTTTATGTCCGGCCGACCGTGGCACGCAAGCCTGTGCCCACACCAAACAGCGCCATCCCCCGCGCACGCCCAAAAAAGAAAACCGAGGCCGCCGAAGGGCAGCCTCGGTTTCACCAGCAGCAGCAACTGGCGGGACTATTCGTCCCCACCCAGGATGTTGAAGATGTTGAGCAGGTGAATGAACATGCCAAAGAAATCCAGGAACAAGCTCAACGCACCAGCTACATATTCATCCGTCGGCAGGTCGCGCATGATGCTTGATGTGTCATAGAGCACATAGCCGGCAAACAGCAGCACCGCGCCTGAAGAAATCGCCAGTGACAGCACGCTTGACCCAACGAAAATACCGATGAGTGAAGCAATCAGAATGACGATCAGACCGGTGAAAAGAAAACCGCCCAGGAAGCTGAAATCCTTGCGAGTGACGAACGTGTACGCCGTCAGCCCACCAAAGGCCGCCACCGCCAGCCCGCCCGCCGCCAGAAGCGACAGCGGATTGCGTCCGAGCGCAAACAGGATGAGCGGCGAGATCAGTAAGCCCTCAAAGAAGGTAAAAGCAAAGAGCGCCGCCAAGTTGACGCCCCGGACGCGGCGAACGGCACTTACCGCGAACACCGAGCCAATGAGCAAAAGCAGCGCCAGCCAGTAGTACTGGACAATCGCCATCCAGATTCCGGTCACGATGGCGGTCACCACGCCAGCGATGGCGCAGAAGATACCGCCGAGAAACAGCGCATACACCTTGCGGATAAAGCCCATGCGCGCGGCCAGGGTGGCATCGGCCGCGGCCAGCGTGCTGCCAAAACCATAAGCTGGTGGCGACTGCCGGTCGAACTGATCATAGCGATAATCGTTCATAACTTCCCTCCCAACAGGTACATTCTAGTCGAGGCTTCCTCGCCTTGCGCTTGCACGGGTTGGTCCACAAGGCGTAACGGCCCAAGTATGCTAACTGAGAAACGCCGAATCTAACCAGCAGTTCCCGTGGAGCGCGCCCGAATGCCGAACGTCAACCAACCAACCCAGCGTACCCAAACCACCCTGTTCCCAGCCCTTCGATTGCGCGTCAATCGGGATAAATCCGTCCGCAACCGTCACCCCTGGATTTTCTCCGGGGCCATCGCGGACTGGCCCAACTGCCTTGAAGCCGGTGGACTCGCGGCCGTCGTCGCGGACAACGGCGATCACCTTGGCTATGCTTACGTCAATCGCCGGTGCTCACTGGCAGCGCGCATGGTCTCGTTTGGAGATACCGAGCCGCACGCTGCCATTCGGGAACACCTCGCGCGCGCCGTTGCGCTCCGTCACCGGCACTTCAACCCAGACCAAACCAACGCCGTCCGGCTCGTCAACAGCGAAGGTGATAACCTGCCGGGCCTCATCGTGGATCAGTATGCCGATGTGCTGGTGGTTCAAATTTCGACGCTCGGCATGGAGCGTCTCAAGCCGCTCGTGCTCGAAACCCTGGTTGAACTGGTCAAGCCACGCGCCGTTTACGAAAAATCCGACGTGGCCGCGCGTTACGAAGAGGGATTGACCGATGTTGTCGGACTGCTTCACGGACGCGACTTCGGTCCCCTGATTGTCACTGAAAACGGACTACGCTTTCACGTTGACATCAAGCGTGGGCAGAAAACCGGGCTGTTTCTCGACCAGCGGGACATGCGCGCCCTGCTTGAAACACTGTCGGCGGGCCGGCGCATTCTCAATGGATTTGCTTACACCGGTGGGTTTTCGGTTTACGCGCGGCGCGGCGGGGCAAGGCAGGTAGTTTCCGTGGATAGCTCAGATGGGGCGCTCAAGCTGGCACAGGCCAACGTTTCCCTGAACGGCTTTTCCACCGCACTGGACGACTTCATCGAGGCTGATATGTTTGCTTATCTGCGGACAACGGATACTGGGGCCTTTGATGTCATCATTCTCGACCCACCCGCTTTTGCGCGCAAAAAAGAGGATGTGCTGCGCGCCGGACGGGCCTACAAAGACCTCAACCGACTCGCCATCGCCAACGTTGCGCCCGGCGGACTCGTTCTGACCTGCTCTTGCTCCCATTTCGTGGATGAAAAACTGTTCGGGCAGATTGTCTTTCAAGCGGCTGGCGAGACTGGGCGGCAAGTCCGCGTGCTGCACCGTCACCGGCAAGCGTTCGATCACCCGGTCAGCATTTTTCATCCAGAGGGAAGTTACCTGAAAAGCCTGTTGCTCAGCGTGGATGATTAGCCGGCGGCAAACTCAGGCCCGCATCGGCATGACCACATACCGGTAGGTATAGCCATCCCCATCCACCGGGCGCAGTTCGATCTGTGAAATTTCATCCTTGAACTCAAACCGCGTTTGGGTGCTGTGCGCAGCCGTGAGGAAATCCATCATGTAGCTCACATTGAACGCAATCGTCATGGATGGGCCTGGATAATCCACACTGAGGGTCTCAACCGCTTCACCCGATTCTGGCGACTGCGCTGTAATCTCGACCCGGCCTTCCGCCGTGTGGAGCTTGACCGCATGCGTCGTCTCGTCCGCGACAACGCCAACCCGCTTGAATGCCGCCACCAGCCGGTCGGTTTCAAAGACGATGCTCTTGTCATTGCTTTTAGGCATGACGCCTTCGTAGTTTGGAAACTGCCCGGCCAGTAGCCGCGAAGCAAAGGTTCGCGCGCCAACCTGGAAGAACACGTGGTGGTCATCCTGACCAAAGGCAATGTCGGCATCGGTAGCATCCGCGGCGAGCCGCGCGACTTCAGCCAAGGTCTTTTTTGGAATGAGGAGGTTGACGGGCTTGCCAGCTTCCCCCACCGAAAGGCTGTCTGGTTTCTCGATGAAAGCCAAGCGGTGGCCGTCCGTTGCTACCATGCGGAGGAGCCGGCCATTGACCGCAACCTGGACGCCGTTGAGCTGGTAGCGCGATTCTTCCTGTGAGGTCGCAAAGAGCACGCGCGGAATCATCGTCCGCAAAATCCCGGCTGACACCGCCAGTGGCAACGGCGGTGTTTCAGGCAGCGATGGGTAGTTTTCCGGTGTGGGGCTGAAAAGTCGAAACCGCGAGCGTTCACAGGTAAGGTTCATGTTGCCGCTGCCGTCGCTCTTGAAATGAATGTCGGCATCGGGGAGATTGCGCGCGATGTCAAACAACCGCCGGGCCGGGAGAAGGATCGTACCACCCTGCTTGATCGTTGCCGGGCAGGAAGTCTTGAGTGTCGCATCGAGGTCTGTCCCGGCCAGGGAAAGCTGCCCCCCTGACGCCCCAGTAATTAGCAGGTTGGATAAGATCGGGATGGTGGTTTTCTTTTCGACGACATTGTTGAGAAAGGCGAGTTCCTTGAGTAAATCAGCTTTAGCGACCGAGAATTCCACGTCACATTGCCTCCACTTCCATTTGATTTTCAGGCGAAGTGCGCAATTATGCGCGGGCAGGCTATCGCAAGCAACCGTCGCCTGGCTGTCCCGTGACTATCCCACAGATTCCCATAGAAGACACGATGCGACTTGACCCAATTGCTATTGAAAACCTGATTTCGCAGTTTCTCGCTGAAGACCTGGGACGCGGCGACGTCACGACTGACGCCATTTTGACCCAGGACGTCAAAGCCCGTGGGCGTTTTCTGGCCAAGCAAGACCTGACGCTTGCGGGCCTTGAAGTCGCTGAAATGGTGTTTCAGTGGTTTGACCCTGAAATTCAAATCCAGACCTTCTACCTGGATGGCGACACCGTACCCGCCGGCAAGGAGATTGCGCGCATTGTCGGGCCGGCGCACATGCTGCTGGCCGGAGAGCGGGTGGCGCTGAATCTGCTCCAGCGGATGTCCGGGATTGCCACCCTGACCCGCGCTTTCGTCCAGGCCATCGAGGGAACGGAAGCCGTCATTGCCGACACGCGCAAAACCGCGCCGGGGCTGCGCCTGCTCGACAAATATGCCGTTCACGTCGGTGGCGGCCACAACCACCGCTTTGGCCTCGATGATGGGATTCTCATCAAGGACAACCACATTGCGCTGGCCGGCGGCATCGAGCCGGCGTTGCGCCGGGCGAAGAAAAACGCCTCACACTTGCTCAAAATTGAAGTCGAGGTCAGTACGCTCGACCAAGCCCGCGAAGCCGTTTCGGAAGGGGCGGACGTTATCTTGCTTGACAACATGACCGTGGACCAAGTGCGCGAGTGCGTAGCGCTCGTCCGCGAACTTGAGCCACCCGGACGCCAAACCCTCATCGAGGTATCCGGCAACATGGCGCTCGACACCGTTCGCGCCTATGCCGAAGCCGGAGCTAACCTCATTTCAGTCGGGGCGTTGACCCACAGCGTCAAAGCGGCGGACATCAGCTTGAAATTGTCGCCATAGCCCCGGCCCGGCGTCGCCGTTCGGCATCGTGCAGCGTGAGCATCAGCGACTGGAAGAACCGCAAGCCATCACCGCTGCCGAGCGATTCTTCACAGGCTCGTTCAGGGTGGGGCATCAAGCCCAGGACGTTGCCTTCGGCGTTGAGGATACCGGCGATATTGTGCAGCGACCCGTTGGGATTGGCGGCCGTAGTTGGCGCGCCGTGGGCGTCCACGTATCGAAACAGTACTCGCCCATCGGCCTCCAGTTGGGCCAGGTCCTCCGGCGTGCAATAGTAGTTTCCCTCGCCGTGCGCGATGGGCAGGGTAACGACTTCACCGGCGGCGTAGGCGCGCGTAAACGCGGTGTCAGCACGTTCCACCCGCACGCGCACCAAGTCGCAGCAAAAGCGCAAGCTGACATTGCGCAGCAAGACGCCCGGCAGGAGTCCGGTTTCACACAGGATTTGAAAGCCGTTGCAGATACCAATCACGTACCCCCCCCCAGCCGCATGCTCTCGCACGGCACGCATCACCGGCGAGCAGCTTGCGATCGCTCCACAGCGCAAATAGTCACCGTAGGAAAATCCGCCGGGCAAAATCACCACATCACAGTCGGCAACCGAGGTTTCGGCGTGCCACACAAAGCGCACCGGCTGCCCGATGAGCTTGCTGATGACGTGATAGGTGTCGTGGTCGCAGTTGGAACCGGGGAAAACGACAACACCGAATTTCATGGCGGCATGGCTTTCGTTGAAAAATTCGAGGCGCGAAGCAACTTCCAAGCGCGCACATTATCGCTTCATCCGGTCGGACACAATCAAACCGATGCTCAGGTTTTACCACGCTCGGAGGATGCGGCTGGCGCAACTCAAGCCCGACGCCGCCACCGAGGGCACCCCTTGCCCTGGAAAACAGCTATCGCCGGCGCAGTACAGTCCGCGAATCAGCGAGCCACCCTGCGGCTTGAGCAGCACGTCTGGACCCCGCCGCAAAAGCGGGCCGTACGTGCCACGGGAACGCGCCAAGTAGCGTTCATTGGTCAGTGGCGTCCCAACCGACACGACATTCACTGTTTCCACAGCATTTGGAATGACCCGCTCAAGCATCTGGAGCATGTGCTGTGCAGCGGTTTCCTTCGCAGCGCGGTAGGCCGGCGTCCGGCGCAGGCCACCGCCATTGGCGCCGGCCTGCGTCAGCGCCGACCAGTCATCATAGCGATCCACCATGAAAGCATGGACATTATGGTAGCCCGGCGGAGCAAGACTTGCATCGTGTAGTGATGGCAGCGAGACAAACAGCATGCCACGCGGCCGGTCGTAGGCTTCCCAGTCATTGACGACAATGTGGTGGACAACCGTTTCGCATGGCAGGTTTGCCACCGCGACGCCGCCAAACAAGCTCGTGAAGCTATCGGCCTGGGCATAACGCAACGACTGCTCTCGAAACGTCACGCCGGCCAGTGGATGCTGGCGGAAAAGTCGTCCGAAGGTATCCCACAGCGTTGCGTTTGAGACGACGGCGCGGGCTGTGATGTCTTCGCCGGTCGCCAGCTTGACGCCGTGGACGCGCCCACGGTCGAGGATGCCGGCGCTCACGCGGCTCCCGTAGCGAACCCGTCCACCGTGGCGCTCGATGCCGGCGGCCAGTTTCTCCGCAATGACGCTACACCCGCCCATCGGGTAGCGCACGCCGTTCACATGACGGTCGCCGAAGACCAGCGCGGCATTCACCAGCGGCGTTGCGCTCGCGCCGGTCAGCGCCCAGCAAAAGGTCTCGATGTCAATGAACCGCCGCAGACGCACATCCCGGATATGCCGGCGCGCCAGATCGCCAAGCGTGGTCAACGCTGCCTGGCTCATGCGCAGGGCGTCAAACGGGGCCGTGGCCACGCCCCGGACAAGCCCCGGCACGTCATCGAGCGCGATCAGCGGCACCCGGGCCATGACTCGGTACGCCGCCATGGCGGCGTCATAGAAAGCGCGGATGCCGGCGCGTTCGTGTGGGAAATAGCCGGTCAACTCATCAAGAAACTGCTCACGGTCATAGTGCGCACGAATTTCCATCCCATCCGGCAGGTGGTAGTGAATCTGCACGTCATCGCGCTGCGTCTCGACGGCTTCTCCGACTTCGGCCAAGGCTTCCGCCACGAAGTTGATGGTGCCTTCCGTGCCCAGCCCATAAAGCAATGACGCGCCAACGTCGAAACGGTACCCGGCGCGGGTGAAGTACGATGCGCTGCCGCCCGGTACGCTGTGCTGCTCCAGCACCAAGACCCGGACGCCCTGCCGCGCCAAGCGCGCCGCCGTGGCAAGACCGCCAATCCCAGAGCCAATCACCACGACTTCCGGCTGCCAGCTATCAGTGTGTGGCATCATCATGGCTTGGCGAAGCGCAGTCCGTTGATGACGCAGAAGAAGTCGCGGACTTCACTCTCCGGCGTTTTGACGCCAGTCATGGTTGGGCGAGCCGTGATGGATTGCCCTGGCGCAAGTTGCTTGACGTTTTGAGCGGCCAGCGGATAGGCAAGCTTTTCCGCGATGGTTTTTTCTTCCATATCAATCAAATACACCCGTAGCTCAAGGCCGGTAAGGGTCCGGTCACCGCGATTTTCGATGCGGCAGACATATTCGTAGCGGTCACTGGTTTCGCCATTGATCACCAGGCGATCCAATGTCACCAGGCTGACGCCTTCGCGCCGGAGGTAGTCATCAAATTCCGGTGCTCCGGCTCGCAGCATGCCCTCGGCCATTTTGATGGCAGCCGTTTCACGGCTGTTTTTTTCCCACCACATCACCAATCCGACGGCCACGGACACCAGACAGAACGTCACGGCCACGATGAGCAGCATGGTTCGGCGGGCGGTGGTGGGTGGGGCGGCAGCTTGTGTTTCAAGGTCAAACATAAGGGGTTGTCGTAAAACCTGTTCGGCGCGTGATTTTCGTCTGACGTAAGCCTAGCGCGTGGTGTAGCTTGGCAAAAGAAGGAGTCGCACCTCAACGGGGAAAGGATTGATTTGGAATGATAGCTACGGAGTTGAAACCAAGTGGCGCGCCCGTAACCGCAAGCGCCACCTTACGCGAGCGGGCAGAAGCTTTCTTCAAGTCCCTACAGGATGACATTTGCGCGGCACTCGACCAGCTCGACGGTGCCGCCAAGTTTCACGAAGACCTCTGGGAACGGGAAGGCGGTGGTGGCGGACGTACCCGCGTGATGGCGGACGGCCGGATTTTTGAAAAGGGCGGCGTCAACTTTTCGTCTGTTCACGGACTCATGCCTGAAAAATTGGCAGCCCGGATGATGCCGGGTGAAGAGCGAACGTTTTACGCAACCGGTATTTCGCTGGTTATTCATCCACGGAGCCCGATGGTGCCAACCGTGCATGCCAACTTTCGCTACCTTGAACAAGGCAGCAGCGCCTGGTTTGGCGGCGGCGCGGACCTGACGCCCTACTACCCGTACCGGGAAGACGCCGTTCACTTCCACCAGACGCTCAAGGCCGCCTGTGACCAGCATCATCCAGACTACTATCCGCGCTTCAAGCAGTGGTGCGATGAATACTTCTTTCTCCCGCACCGGAATGAGACCCGTGGTGTGAGTGGAATTTTCTTCGACTACCTCAAGGCCGACGAGCAAACCGACCTGGAGACTGTCTTTGCCTTCGTCCAGACGGCCGGAAAGGCGTTTCTGCCGGCCTACCTACCGATTGTTGAGCGGCGGCAGGCAGAACCGTACGGCGATGCCGAGCGCGAATTCCAACTCATTCGGCGCGGGCGGTACGTCGAGTTCAACCTTGTGTATGACCGCGGGACAGTCTTTGGACTTGAAACTCGCGGACGCACCGAATCAATCTTGATGTCACTGCCGCCGCTGGCAAAGTGGGTTTATGACCATCGCCCATTGCCCGGCTCGCGTGAAGCCGAGGCCATGACCTTTTTTACACCCCAGGACTGGTTGGGTCTGAACCAGTCCGCTTGAAGCCGGCGTCGTTACTATTGCCAGTCCTGGATCGGTGACGCTGCCCGGACAGGTCGGTGTCACCGTTTCAGGCGCGGTTTCAGGCGAGTGCGGCGTCATCGCCCCAGTCGTGGCCGGACTCCAACCCAAGAAACTCAACGGCATTCTTCCACAGCAGGCGCATCCGATCATCATCGGAGAACTCATCAATCGCGCAGATGAGCTGTCCGGGTTCATCTTCTCCGAGTGGAAAGGGATAATCACTGCCGAGCACGACGCGCGTCATGCCGAAGACCTTGATGATGTAGCGCAGGGCATCGGCATCGTGAACGAGTGAATCCACGTACATTTGCGGCAGGTAGGTACGTGGCGGCTGCGTAATGTTGAGCTGGCACAAATCCGGTCGCGCGGCCCATCCTTTCGTGATGCGCCCCAACGTAAAAGGGAACGCGCCGCCGCCATGGGCAAAACAGCAGCGCAGCCGGGGCAGGCGCTCCAGCACGCCGCCGAAGATCATCGAACAGATCGCCAGTGATGTTTCGGCTGGCATCCCGACAAGCCAGGGCAAAAAGTAGTTTGGCATGCGTTCGCGGCCGACCATTTCCCAGGGATGGACAAACAGGGCTGCGCCGAGTTCGGCGGCGCGTTGGAAGAAGGGAAATAGCTCGGCGGCGTCCAGATTCCAATCGTTGATGTGCGTACCGATCTCGACGCCGGCAAAACCAAGGTCTTGCGTGCACCGTTCCAGTTCCCGGATAGCGAGTTCGGGCGACTGCATCGGGAGCGTCCCCAACCCCACAAAGTACGCCGGGTGACGGGCGACGACTTCGGCAATGTGGTCGTTGAGAAAGCGCGCCAGATCGTAGGCATCGGCGGGCTTGGCCCAGTAACTGAACATCACGGGAACGGTTGAGAGCGCCTGCATCGTGACGCCCTGCGCCTGGCAGTCCTTGATACGGGCCTCTGGGTTCCAGCAATTTTCCTGCACTTCACGGAAAAAGCGATCATCAATCATGATCCGCGCACAGGTCGAGTTGACATATTCCAGTCGCGGGAAGCCAGGGTAGCCATACTTGTCACGCAGGTTTTCCCAGCGCGGCGGCAAAATGTGCGTGTGCAGGTCGAACTTGTGGAGGGAACCCACGGTAGGCAATCAGCGCAGTGAGATGTTCCGAGCAAAACCAAAACAACGATGGGACGAGGCGCGGCGATTGTTTATATCCTACCGATCACAAGGCTTGAAAGACCGGCCGTGGGAGGTTTGCTTCTTCATCAAGCCATCGGCTATCGGGATGACTGGCACTACGGATTGTTCAAACAGCGCGGATCATAGGGGCGTTTTTTGCGACTACTGGACTCGATGTTGTGAGTACAGCGATGGCAGCGTTGCAGCGGAAGATGTCATACAACGCTCCACTCTATGGGGCCGAACGACCAAGCTCACCGACGCGGGCACCCAATCGCGCCCGAGGTGGCAACTGGCGTGGCCCTGGTTCGTGCAGCACGCTTGTTAGGCCTCAGGGTTCGGTGAAGTAATCTAAGTCCACTCGCTTGATCTCGTAATTGGCGATGACGGCGACGCCGACGTTGTGGTCAATCAACATCTGAGCAAGTTGCTCGCCGTCAATCAGCACAATCTTGCTGTCAATCCGTGAAGCGTAGTCGTGTGCATCCCGCGAGAAATCGGAAGTGGTGATGAAAATGCCCTTCCGCGCTCGCTGTCCCTGAAGTGCTCCGGCAAACTTCTGAATTTCGGGCCTGCCGACCGTATGTTCCCAGCGCTTGGCCTGAATGTAAATGACGTCCAAGCCGAGCTTGTCCTCTTTGATGATGCCATCAATCCCCTCATCGCCGCTCTTCCCGATGGCCCGTCCGGCATCCTTCCGGCTGCCGCCGTAGCCCATCTTGACGAGAAGCTCGACGACCAGACGCTCGAAAAGTGCCGGAGGATTCTGCTTGATTTGCGTGAGGAGGTCAGCGGCCAAGTCAGTGCGCAAACTCTGGTAGGCCCGCTCCAATGCCTCCTCCGGCGTTCGCGTCTGCTCATCATCTTCCGGCTCGCCGTTGGTGGGCAGCTTCCGCAATGCCCTAAAAGCTCTGAATTCCTGATACTGGTTGAGAAACCTGCTGTCTATCCGGGCTGCTTTCTGTACGAGGGCAGCTTGTCCACGCTCGGTAATCTGGAAAAATCCTCGCCGCGTCGAGCGCAAAAGACCAGCCTTCTTCATGTAGGTGCGCGCCCAGCCTACACGATTGGCGAAAACCTCTTGCTGGTCGCTGGTAAGCAGCTCGCGTCGCTCCCCGTCTGAAAGCTTGAACTCGGCAGCCAGCGACTCGATGGCGTCGCGCAACGAATGCTCTATGCCGTCACCGGCAAACCGGAGCAATGGGAGCATTATGGCTTGGTAGTCTGGAATTGGCATATGCTGCGCGAATTGGCGATGAGCGTGTGTTACCAACGTTACGATGTGCGGGCACTCTCCAAGGAGCGATCCGTGAGCACTCAAGCAGCGAACGACACACCCAAGTCCAAGAAGGCGGTGTTTCGTAGGTTGGTCAATATCTATGCAGCCGGCAACTTATCCGCGCTGGATGAGGTGCTCGCTCCGAACTACGTCGGTCACGCATCCGCAGGTGACCGCGACCTTGAAGGATTCCGACAGAGCATCCTGCACTTTCACAACCCTTTCATTTATGACGAGGACTCATTTGAAGTCAATGACCAAATTGTAGAGGGCGAGAAGGTTGCCACGCGCATGACGGCGCACGTCAAGGTTCGCAGGCAAGGCAACCAGCATCAGATACATTTGATGCTTTCTTTGCTAGCCAAATGCAAAGAGGGCGAGGCTGGTTAGGCCTCGCCCATGGATCCGGCAGCTATCTACTTTCCCACGCAGTTGCCCACGCAGTATCATCAACTCTACGGAGCTTAACTTCCGTGTTCGGAATGGGAACGGGTGTGTCCTCCGCGATATGGCCACCGAAAGTGTTGACCCCATCGGGGTTAGTTCATATTCGACAAATTTTGTGGTTAAGCCGATCGGTTATTAGTACGAGTCAGCTGAATGCATTACTGCACTTACACCTCTCGCCTATCAACGTAGTAGTCTTCTACCAACCTGATTGGGAAGTCTCATCTCCGGACTAGCTTCGCACTTATATGCTTTCAGCGCTTATCTATACCCAACTTAGCTACCCTGCGGTGCTGCTAGGCGCAACAACAGGTACACCAGAGGTTGGTCCAACCCGGTCCTCTCGTACTAGGGTCAGCCTCCGTCAAACTTCCAACGCCCACACCAGATAGGGACCGAACTGTCTCGCGACGTTCTAAACCCAGCTCACGTACCGCTTTAATCGGCGAACAGCCGAACCCTTGGGACCTTCTTCAGCCCCAGGATGCGATGAGCCGACATCGAGGTGCCAAACCGCCGCGTCGATGTGGACTCTTGGCGGCGATCAGCCTGTTATCCCCGGCGTACCTTTTATCCTTTGAGCGACGGCCCTTCCATTCGGAACCGCCGGATCACTAAGCCCGACTTTCGTCTCTGTTCGACTTGTCTGTCTCACAGTCAAGCTGGCTTATGCCTTTACACTCT